>NZ_JBBCTL010000009.1:0-223 GCF_037148395.1 Leucobacter sp. MMO-125 | reverse complement strand
CCCCCCCCCCCCCCCCCCCCCCCCCCCCCCCCCCCCCCCCCCCCCCCCCCCCCCCCCCCCCCCCCCCCCCCCCCCCCCCCCCCCCCCCCCCCCCCCCCCCCCCCCCCCCCCGCCCCCCCCCCCCCCCCCCCCCCCCCCCCCCCCCCCCCCCCCCCCCCCCCCCCCCCCCCCCCCCCCCCCCCCCCCCCCCCCCCCCCCCCCCCCCCCCCCCCCCCCCCCCCCC
>NZ_JBBCTL010000008.1:0-304 GCF_037148395.1 Leucobacter sp. MMO-125 | reverse complement strand
CCCCATTCGCACGCACCTCAGCACCAACAGGCAGACCCAAATACCCATCAGGGCCACCCTCGCTCAGATACAAACCACGAATCGCACCATTGATCACCGAAGCACCAGTCCCATTCGACCAATACGCCGTACCACGCTCAAACTCCTGACGCGACACCCCATTCGCACGCACCTCAGCACCAACAGGCAGACCCAAATACCCATCAGGGCCACCCTCGCTCAGATACAAACCACGAATCGCACCATTGATCACCGAAGCACCAGTCCGATTCGACCAATACGCCGTACCACGCTCAAACTCCTG
>NZ_JBBCTL010000007.1:0-2422 GCF_037148395.1 Leucobacter sp. MMO-125 | reverse complement strand
CACGAAAAGTGCCCCCGCCGCTCCGAAGAGCAGCGGGGGCGCAGAAGTAAGTGTGCTGTCTGCCTAATCGCCTTCAACTATCAGATCAGAGTCCCACCGAAGCGGCAAAGAGACGTGCTCACCAATTAGCTCATACCCTAGTGCTTGGAGTTTCTGGAGATGATAAGGATGCAATAGTTCAAAGGCGTGGTCCTTTGTGGGTTCCAAAGCGCCAGATTCGGCATCCTCGGAGGAAAGTTCGCGATTGCTAGCGAAGGTGGCCCGGTAGACGGTTGCTATCCGGACGAAGTGCCCGTCCTCACCTTCAGCGTCTCCGTCGTAAAGATCACAGACGTACTTGATCCCGATCTGGACTTCGTTGCCGTTCTCCGCGTATCTCGATGTGTCAACCGACATGTCGATCTTTGCCTTGGCACGCTTGGGCTTCTTTGAGAAGAACCGCTCCGCGTTCACCGAAAGCAGCGCGACTTCGGTCGGCTCAAACAGAAGGCCTGCTTTAGAATTCGGCATAGATCTCAGATTTCCGGTTGGGATTGACTGCGGGAGCGCTGTCGGGCTTGATCACAAAACTCGGGCTTTGATGCAACCGTCCGATATATGTCTTCTCGATGATCGGGAAACCATCATCGTGGCTTTCCAGTGTGAGCCTCCGAACTGCGCCGTCGCTTTCCGCGTAAACCCGGATGTTAACCCATGGCCCGGGCCGATGTGACGCCGACTCATCCTTGAAAGAGAAGCTCACTTCCCTCCCGAGCGCCTTTAGATAGCGAGCAAACGTGGAGATCAAGAGGTCAGATTCGCCGGAGATCACCTCTCTGACTCGCTCGACACTGACATGGAGCGCTTGAGCGAGCGACTCGACCGAAGCTTCGCTACCACGGAACGCCCGCTGCAGTTTTTCCGTTGCATCTTCGACTAGGTCTGCCGCGGCCACCTCTCGCGCATGGAATGGGTCCTCTGTGATCAGGTCAATGAAAGAGGCCGATTCAATCTGCTTGGTCATGAGCGATATCCTCTCTTCTCACCTGTTTGCACTTCTCAAGGTCCTCAGGGAGAGTCTGAGCCGAAACCTTTTCGAATGAATACCCGAGCCGAACATCTTCTTCGAGATCTTCCGGAAGCGCGCATGCACGACTATTGTCCCACTCGGTATACCAAACTCCAGCCTTCGGGGTGAAGCGGCCGTTGCCATCTGTGTCATAGAAACTAATCCTGACTACATCATGTTTGAACTCGAAAAGACCGTCCTCGAGTTCATTGAAGTCTGTGCGACTGAGGGGCCGCCCATCTCCAAATCGTCTTATCTTAGCAATCAGGCGATGGAAAATGTTGATCTGAGCTTCATCCGGCAACTCCATTCCAGTCAGAGGAAGCATCTTGCGTTGAAGCAGCCGCAAGTATTCCATGGCTGGCTGGCTCATTCCGTCCGCAGTGAGGGCAGCGCGGATGACGTGTCTAGTTCCGTGGTGGACTAGCGTCCTCGTTACATCACCCAATATGGCCCTTATCGCGGTCTTCAAGCGCTATCGAAAATCGAGTCTTGTCGCAGCTTACATCAACCTAGGAACGTCAGTTTGATTCCCCAGCTCGCTTAGAGAGCGCGCCCAAGGGGGGCAACTCCCTAGAGCTGCTTCGCGTAGCGGGGTACGTAGTGCGGGCGGGCGTCGGATCCGAGCATGATGCGCTCGACGGCCGGCCAGCGATCACCAAGCCACTGCGCGAGCCGCTGGTAGACGAGGATCACGAGCGCGATCACGAGCGCCTGCAGCAGCGCGAGCGCCGGCACCGACACAATGCCAGCCTCCGCGATCACGCCATCGACCCACGCGAGCGCGACGGCCAGCGCCGGGATCTGTGCGACGAGGCGGGCGACTAGCACAGCGACCAGCGCTGCCATGATCGTGCGACGGTCCTGATTCTTGCGATCGGTCTTGGTCTGGGTGGTCATGTGGTCTCCTATTCGATGTATCCGGGTGGCGGGACCGGGGGCGGGGGCGGGGAGCCCTGGTAGATGTGGGCCCGCAGCTCAGCAACGTGCTGACGGGACGCGGCCTTGTCTGTCCACATGCGCGACAGGCGAGCATCACCCGCGGCCCGTTCCTCACGGAGCTGCTCGACGTAGGTGGCGCGCTCTTCCTGGAGCTGATCGATGAGCACCTGCGTGTCCTCGCGCCGTTTACCACGTGCGGTGAGGACGCCGACGAGGATCCCTCCGACGGCGGTGATAGATGCTGTGATCACGGTGCTCCAATCGACCTCAAGAAGAGGGGACGGTGCTGTCATTCGCGCCTCCGCTTCGTGAGCCTGCGCAGGACCAGGTGCGCTCCGAGCGTGGCCCCGGCACCCGCAAGCGCGAGGCCGAGACCGATGAAGAGGACCGCAGTTGTTGGCATCATGCGTACTTCGCCTTGAGCTCAAGCCA
>NZ_JBBCTL010000006.1:0-5673 GCF_037148395.1 Leucobacter sp. MMO-125 | reverse complement strand
GTCTTTAAATGGGTAGAGGGTCGCACGGTGAGCACCTTCTGTGGTGTTCACGGTACGACCCTCTGTAAAAGGTGTCCGGCGGTGTCCTACTCTCCCACGAGGTCCCCCTCGCAGTACCATCGGCGCTGTCAGTCTTAGCTTCCGGGTTCGGAATGTGACCGGGCGTTTCCCTGACGCTATGGCCGCCGTAACTCTATCAACATGTTGACACAAACCATCCCCGTGGGGGTGTGGGTTGTGGGCCGTCTGTTGGGAACCACAAAGTGGACGCGATACATCGTTACGTTAATTGCTTACTTCCACTCACACCATCCCGAAGGGGTGGTGTTGTGGGGTGTTATCAAGTCATCGGCTTATTAGTACCAGTCAGCTCCACACGTTGCCGTGCTTCCACATCTGGCCTATCAACCCAGTCATCTACTGGGAGCCTCTCGAACCGAAGTTCACTGAGATCTCATCTTGAGGCCGGCTTCCCGCTTAGATGCTTTCAGCGGTTATCCATCCCGAACGTAGCCAACCAGCCATGCCCTTGGCAGAACAACTGGCACACCAGAGGTCCGTCCAACCCGGTCCTCTCGTACTAGGGTCAGATCCTCTCAAATCTCAAACGCGCGCAGAGGATAGGGACCGAACTGTCTCACGACGTTCTAAACCCAGCTCGCGTACCGCTTTAATGGGCGAACAGCCCAACCCTTGGGACCAACTCCAGCCCCAGGATGCGACGAGCCGACATCGAGGTGCCAAACCATGCCGTCGATATGGACTCTTGGGCAAGATCAGCCTGTTATCCCCGAGGTACCTTTTATCCGTTGAGCGACAGCGCTTCCACAAGCCACTGCCGGATCACTAGTCCCGACTTTCGTCCCTGCTCGACCTGTCAGTCTCACAGTCAAGCTCCCTTGTGCACTTACACTCGCCACCTGATTGCCAACCAGGTTGAGGGAACCTTTGGGCGCCTCCGTTACTTTTTGGGAGGCAACCGCCCCAGTTAAACTACCCACCAGGCACTGTCCCAGAACCCGATCAGGGTCCGTAGTTAGATATCCAATATGACCAGAGTGGTATTTCAACAACGACTCCACGATAACTAGCGTCACCGCTTCAAAGTCTCCCACCTATCCTACACAAGCCACACCGAACACCAATACCAAGCTGTAGTAAAGGTCACGGGGTCTTTCCGTCCTTCTGCGCGTAACGAGCATCTTTACTCGTACTGCAATTTCGCCGAGTTCACGGTGGAGACAGCTGGGAAGTCGTTACGCCATTCGTGCAGGTCGGAACTTACCCGACAAGGAATTTCGCTACCTTAGGATGGTTATAGTTACCACCGCCGTTTACTGGGGCTTAAATTCAAAGCTTCGGGCGAACCCTAACCTCTCCTCTTAACCTTCCAGCACCGGGCAGGCGTCAGTCCGTATACGTCCACTTGCGTGTTGGCACGGACCTGTGTTTTTAGTAAACAGTCGCTTCCCACTGGTCTCTGCGGCCACCACACCCTTTCCCAAGCAAGTTGGTATAAGTGGATGGCCCCCCTTCTCCCGAAGTTACGGGGGCATTTTGCCGAGTTCCTTCACCATGATTATCTCGATCTCCTGAGTATTCTCTACCTGACCACCTGAGTCGGTTTGGGGTACGGGCAACAGCAAACCTCGCGTCGATGCTTTTCTTGGCAGCATAGGATCACCAGCTTCCCCATACGGGTCCGCATCACGTCTCACCCAAAGAACCGATCTCTTAAACCGATTCGGGCTACACGCTTACACCGGGACAACCATCGCCCGGCACTGGCTACCTTCCTGCGTCACACCTCACGCTCACCACCCCAGTTCGGGTTCACAGCCGCCACCCCAACATCACCCGAAGGATCCATCAAGGCTTTGGTTTGTTTAGCACTACTGGTTAGGTCTTTGACGGTTTACCGCCGGTACGGGAATATCAACCCGTTGTCCATCGACTACGCCTGTCGGCCTCGCCTTAGGTCCCGACTTACCCAGGGAAGATTAGCTTGACCCTGGAACCCTTGGTCTTCCGGAGGACGGGTTTCTCACCCGTCTTTCGCTACTCATGCCTGCATTCTCACTCGTGTGGCATCCACGACTGGATCACTCCGCCGCTTCACTCGCCACACGACGCTCTCCTACCCATCCAACGAACTGAACCACGAAGGCTTGTCTATACGCTGAATGCCGCAACTTCGGTGGTGTGCTTGAGCCCCGTTACATTGTCGGCGCGGAATCACTTGACCAGTGAGCTATTACGCACTCTTTCAAGGGTGGCTGCTTCTAAGCCAACCTCCTGGTTGTCACAGCAACTCCACATCCTTTTCCACTTAGCACACGCTTTGGGACCTTAGTTGGCGATCTGGGTTGTTTCCCTCTCGACTATGAAGCTTATCCCCCACAGTCTCACTGCTGCGCTCTCACTTACCGGCATTCGGAGTTTAGCTGACGTCAGTAACCTTGTAGGGCCCATCGGCCATCCAGTAGCTCTACCTCCGGCAAGAAACACGCAACGCTGCACCTAAATGCATTTCGGAGAGAACCAGCTATCACGAAGTTTGATTGGCCTTTCACCCCTATCCACAGCTCATCCCCTCAGTTTTCAACCTAAGTGGGTTCGGCCCTCCACGCGCTCTTACACGCGCTTCAGCCTGGCCATGGATAGATCACTTCGCTTCGGGTCTAGGACATGCGACTGAATCGCCCTATTCAGACTCGCTTTCGCTACGGCTACCCCTCACGGGTTAACCTCGCCACATATCGCTAACTCGCAGGCTCATTCTTCAAAAGGCACGCCGTCACACCTACAAGGGTGCTCCGACGGATTGTAAGCAAACGGTTTCAGGTACTCTTTCACTCCCCTCCCGGGGTACTTTTCACCTTTCCCTCACGGTACTAGTCCGCTATCGGTCATCTGGGAGTATTTAGGCTTATCAGGTGGTCCTGACAGATTCACACGGGATTTCTCGGGCCCCGTGCTACTTGGGATACACACCACGCAGTGCCACCATTTCGGATACGGGGCTCTCACCCACTCCGGCCCGCCGTTCCAAGCGGTTCTCCTATAGCTACACATTCACGTTCGAGGCTCAGCAGCGCCTCACGGTATGTCCCGCAACCCCGATCGTGCAACCCCTGCCAGGTATCACACACGACCGGTTTAGCCTCATCCGGGTTCGCTCGCCACTACTACCGGAATCACATGTTGTTTTCTCTTCCTGTGGGTACTGAGATGTTTCACTTCCCCACGTTCCCTCTACCCGCCCTATATATTCAGGCGGGAGTCACCAGGTACGCACGCGCCCTGGCGGGGTTTCCCCATTCGGAAATCCTCGAATCACAGCCCGTTTATCGGCTCCCCGAGGCTTATCGCAGATTACTACGTCCTTCTTCGGCTCCAGATGCCAAGGCATCCACCGTTTGCTCTTAGAAACTTGAAATCACATAAGCATTTATCGAAACACACACCCACCACAAACCCGAAAGCCCATGGCCGGTGTGCGACCAATGAAATTAAAGTATCAACCAACCCCATCTCACAACCCACCCCACAAAGAAGCAGATCATGATTTGACGTTGGCTAGATGCTCGCGTCCACTGTGTAGTTCTCAACGTACGGCCGATCCCACCATCACGAACAACACGTTCCGTGACCGCGGGCCGGAAGAATCCCAGTCCACCCACCCCAAACGGGGCGAATCGGCTGGTCTTCCAGGACCCAATAGTATGCACCTGCCGCAACCCCGCTCACACACCCGCACGTTCCAACACCATCCCCCGAAGAAGACGATGCGTACTAGCACCAGCGAGCAAACAAGCTTGCTTGTCATATGTTCCACCCATGAGCGACTCGCAACGAACATTCGCCGTTGTTCGAGCCATTCTGCGACAGCTTAGCTGTCGAGTGCTCCTTAGAAAGGAGGTGATCCAGCCGCACCTTCCGGTACGGCTACCTTGTTACGACTTAGTCCTAATCACCAGTCCCACCTTCGACAGCTCCCTCCCACAAGGGGTTAGGCCACCGGCTTCGGGTGTTACCGACTTTCATGACTTGACGGGCGGTGTGTACAAGGCCCGGGAACGTATTCACCGCAGCGTTGCTGATCTGCGATTACTAGCGACTCCGACTTCATGGGGTCGAGTTGCAGACCCCAATCCGAACTGAGACCGACTTTTTGGGATTCGCTCCACCTCGCGGTATCGCAGCCCTTTGTATCGGCCATTGTAGCATGCGTGAAGCCCAAGACATAAGGGGCATGATGATTTGACGTCATCCCCACCTTCCTCCGTGTTGACCACGGCAGTATCCCATGAGTTCCCACCATAACGTGCTGGCAACATAGGACGAGGGTTGCGCTCGTTGCCGGACTTAACCGAACATCTCACGACACGAGCTGACGACAACCATGCACCACCTGTATACGAGTGTCCAAAGAGTCCTGCATCTCTGCAGTGTTCTCGTATATGTCAAGCCTTGGTAAGGTTCTTCGCGTTGCATCGAATTAATCCGCATGCTCCGCCGCTTGTGCGGGCCCCCGTCAATTCCTTTGAGTTTTAGCCTTGCGGCCGTACTCCCCAGGCGGGGAACTTAATGCGTTAGCTACGACACAGAACCCGTGGAACAGGCCCTACATCTAGTTCCCAACGTTTACGGCATGGACTACCAGGGTATCTAATCCTGTTCGCTCCCCATGCTTTCGCTCCTCAGCGTCAGTAGCGGCCCAGAGATCTGCCTTCGCCATCGGTGTTCCTCCTGATATCTGCGCATTCCACCGCTACACCAGGAATTCCAATCTCCCCTACCGCACTCTAGCCTGCCCGTACCCACTGCAGGCCCGAGGTTGAGCCTCGGGTTTTCACAGCAGACGCGACAAGCCGCCTACGAGCTCTTTACGCCCAATAATTCCGGACAACGCTTGCACCCTACGTATTACCGCGGCTGCTGGCACGTAGTTAGCCGGTGCTTTTTCTCCAGGTACCGTCACTTTCGCTTCTTCCCTGACAAAAGAGGTTTACAACCCGAAGGCCGTCATCCCTCACGCGGCGTTGCTGCATCAGGCTTGCGCCCATTGTGCAATATTCCCCACTGCTGCCTCCCGTAGGAGTCTGGGCCGTGTCTCAGTCCCAGTGTGGCCGGTCACCCTCTCAGGCCGGCTACCCGTCGTCGCCATGGTGAGCCATTACCTCACCATCTAGCTGATAGGCCGCGAGTCCATCCATGTCCGATAAATCTTTCCAACACCTCACCATGCGGTGGATGCTCGTATCCAGTATTAGACGCCGTTTCCAGCGCTTATCCCAGAGACATGGGCAGGTTACTCACGTGTTACTCACCCGTTCGCCACTCATCCACCCGAGCAAGCTCGGGCTTCAGCGTTCGACTTGCATGTGTTAAGCACGCCGCCAGCGTTCGTCCTGAGCCAGGATCAAACTCTCCGTAAAAAACATGTGCAACCAGACACCGGAATAAGGCGACCAGCTGCGAGTTTGACCTGACAACAGACCATCATTACTGACAATCTCGTTATCCAAAAAAGGAATCTCCAACACCAACCAAAACAGTCGATGCCGGGGATAAATAATTGGCATATGACAATCAAGTGCACACTATTGAGTTCTCAAAGACCAGACACCACCCGTACCAGCCAAAGCCTTCCGAACAGCAACCTGTCTA
>NZ_JBBCTL010000005.1:0-89377 GCF_037148395.1 Leucobacter sp. MMO-125 | reverse complement strand
CCCTGATGGGTATTTGGGTCTGCCTGTTGGTGCTGAGGTGCGTGCGAATGGGGTGTCGCGTCAGGAGTTTGAGCGTGGTACGGCGTATTGGTCGAATCGGACTGGTGCTTCAGTGATCAACGGTGCTATCCGCAGTTGGTACCTGGCGCACGGTGGCCCTTCGGGGTCACTAGGGCTGCCTGTCGGGCCGGAGATCCGTTCCGGCGGGGTCTCGCGTCAGGAATTCGAGCGAGGCGCGCTCACATGGTCGGCTTCGGAGGGCGTCCGCGAGGTGCCAGCCTCCGTAACCGCTTCAGCCCCGGCCTCGCTCGCTGTGCCCCCAGTCGCAAAGGCTGAAGACGAAACGACCGCGTCCCAGTAGCCCGATCCCCTGCCGATCCTGGGCGTCGCATCTATCGCCCGGAGCGATCCTCGAGTAATCCCGGAGTAGGATCGAAGGGAGCGCACACCGTGGCGTCCCTGCCTGAGAAGAGAGTTAAGGATCTTTCGATGACGGATTTCATTCCCGCAGCCAAGCCGATCGTCGGCGATGAAGAGCGCGAGGCCGTCGACCGCGTTCTGCGCTCCGGCATGATCGCGCAGGGGCCAGAGGTTGCAGCGTTCGAGCAGGAGTTCTCGGCGCATTTCGTGGGCGGTCGCGAAGTCGTCGCGGTAAACTCCGGCACGAGCGGCCAGCACCTGGGACTGCTCGCAGCTGGTGTCGGCCCGGGCGACGAGGTCATCGTGCCCTCCTTCACTTTCGCGGCTACGGGTAACTCGGTTGCGCTCACGGGCGCCACTCCCGTGTTCGTCGACATCGAGCCCGACTACTTCACCCTCGACCCTGAGGCGGTGCGTGCTGCGATCACCCCGCGCACGAAGGGCATCATGCCCGTGCACCTGTACGGTCATCCCTTCATCGTCGACCAGATCGAGGCCATTGCGCGCGAGCACGGTCTTGCGATCTACGAAGACGCAGCCCAGGCGCACGGTGCCTCCTGGGGCGGCCGCCCGGTGGGCACGCTCGGGGACTTCGCTATGTTCAGCCTGTACCCCACGAAGAACATGACCTCGGGCGAGGGCGGCATGGTCTCGTGTGTGAACGGTGAAATTGCTCGGAATGTGCGTCTGCTGCGCAACCAGGGCATGGAGAAGCAGTACGAGAACGAGGTCATTGGCTTCAACGCCCGAATGACCGACATCCACGCAGCCATCGGTCGTGTGCAACTCACCAAGGTCGACACTTGGACCGCGCAGCGTCAGCGCAATGCGGCAGCACTGAACGAGGGTCTCGCCGGTCTCGCCGGTGTGCAGACCCCGAAGGTTGCCGAGGGTGCCGTGCATGTGTACCACCAGTACACCGTGCGTCTCGACGCCGGGGAGCGAGACCGTATCCATGTTGCTCTCAAAGAGGAGCACGGTGTCGGCTCGGGCGTCTACTACCCGATCCCGAACCACCGCCTGCCTTCGCTCACGAAGTTCGCACCCGGGCTCGATCTACCTGAGACCGAGCGTGCCGCGCGTGAGGTGCTCTCGCTTCCCGTGCACCCCTCGCTCGCCGAGGGCGACATCGAGCGCATCGTCACCGCGGTCACCGCGGTGGTGAACGCCGGCGCCTGACCTGTACTCTATGAAAGAGATCTGGCGCGTCCTTCGACAGCTGCTGCCTCTGCTTCCCGCTGGTGCGCAGCGCTACTTCGTCGGATACATCGTGGCGACAAGCCTCATCACCGCACTCGATGCGATCGGCATGTCGCTGCTCGCGATCGTGATCGGCCCCGCAATCGCGGGCACCACGATCAAGCTCCCCGTGGTCGGCGAGCTGCAGCCCGAGGCTGCGCCGCTCTTTGTGCTGATCTCCTTGGCGCTCATGCTGCTGAAGTCGGTGCTCAACGTGGTGCTGCAATGGTTCGCCACCCGAAAGTTTGCGAAGTACGAGCTCGAGATCGGTGATCGCCTGTTCCGGGCTTACATCAATTCGAGCTGGGAAGAGCGCTCGAAGCGCTCGATCGCCGAGATCACGCGCATCGCGGACGGAGGCATCGCGAACGCGATGGCGGGATTCGTGCTGCCCATCATGCGGATCCCCAGCGCGTTCTTCACCTTCGTGCTGGTGCTCGGCGTGCTCGTCATCGCAGACCCGATGACCTCGGTGATCGCCTTCGTCTATCTGTCGCTGGTGATGCTCGTTGTGCACTTTGTCGTCACGCGGCGCGCACTCGAAGCCGGCGAAGTGAACCTGAGGTACAGCTATCGGGTAGCGAATCTGATGACGGAGATGATCGAAGCGCTGAAGGAGCTCAGCCTGCGCAATCGCTTGGGCGAAGTTGCTGATCTCGTCACCTCGAATCGCCGCCATAGCACCCGGGCCCGTGCGAATGGGGCGTTCCTGGGCGTGCTTCCCGGCTTCGCCTACGAGGCTGCACTGCTGGGCGGTATCGCCCTCATCGGCGGTTTCTCCTATTTCCAGGGCGGGATGCAGGCGGCCCTGGCCGCTGTAGCGCTGTTCGCAACGACGGGGTTCCGTCTGATTCCCGCTCTCACGGGCGTTCAGGGTGGCATCGTGCAGGCGACCGCGAGTATGCCTGGTGCGAAGGATGTGGTGGGAGACCTCATCGCAGCCGAGAGCGACATGAAGACCTCGCAGACTCCGGCAGACACCGCTGAACTGGCTGAGAGCCCGAAGCTGCTGCGTCTGAACGACGTGCGATTCCGCTACCCCGGCGCTGCTGCCGATGTGATTCGCGGTATGAGCCTCGATATTCCGCTGGGCAGCTCGGTGGGTATCGTCGGCCCTTCGGGTGCTGGCAAATCGACGCTCATCGACCTTTTGCTCGGTCTCAGCCAGGCCACCGCGGGGTCTATCGAACTCGACGGTGAGTCCCTGCGAACGGTACTGCGACAGTGGCGCGGCCGTGTCGGCTACGTGCCGCAGCGGGTGGCGCTCTTCGATGGCACCATTGCGCAGAACGTGGCGCTCTCCTGGACTGACGATGAAATCGATCGCGCGCGAGTCGCCTACGCGCTGGAGCGCGCCCAGCTCGGCTCCCTCATTGCGGATCGGGCCGCGGGTATTGACGAGCGCATCGGCGAGCGCGGGGTGTCGCTTTCGGGTGGTCAGCAGCAGCGGCTTGGTATCGCTCGCGCGCTCTACACTGACCCGCTGGTGCTGGTGCTCGATGAGGCGACGAGCTCGCTCGACACTAAGACCGAAGACGAGGTCACCCGCGCGATCAAGGAGTTGCAGGGCGAGGTCACCTTGATTTCGGTGGCGCATCGTCTCTCGACGATCAAGGATTACGACAGGGTGTGCTACCTCGACGACGGTGTGATTGTCGCGCAGGGCACCTTTGCCGAGGTGGCGCGTCAGCATCCCGCATTTGGTGAGCAGGTGGCGCTCGCGGGTCTCGGCGGAGAGGTCCGCTGATCGTTGCCGTTGCCGTGGCCGTTGCCACCGCGGCGGACAGGCACCCCTGCGCGCCGCGGTGCTTGCAGCTGCTGTGACTCCGGCTGCAGTCAGCCTCGCGGGTAGCGACGCATGATCCGGAAGCCTGCGAACAGGGTGCGGAATGGCGCTTGCGCGTGCAGCGCGAGGAGTGGATTGCTTGGGATGAGTGATGCCGGCGTCAGATAGGACCGGCGAGCCTGCATCGCATCGCAGATGGCGTCGAATGTCGGTTGCGGATCGCGCAGCACCGTGATGACAGCGCGGTCGCTGCGTGAGAGGAGCTGGTCGACCCCGGGAGCGATGGCGATGAGCCTATCTGCGAGAGTGGCGAGGCCTTCACGGTTCTCGTCGAATGCTTGCTGCGATGCTGATCGCGCCAGCACCGCGTCGAAGAAATGGATGCGGATGAGTTTCACGGTGATCGCTGTGCGGATTGCGGGTTTCGCCGCGGTGAACCAGGGCAGCTGCTGAAGCTCGCTGAGAAATGCAAAGTCGTCTTCGAGTGGTCGAGTAGGGGCAAAGGTCACCCGGTCGTCGGCGTCGTCGTGGCCGACGTATGGCGGGCCGTAGAGGTCGTATGCGATCCGCTCAGCGGTGTACCAGAGTGTGAGCGAGTATGAGAGATCTTCGCCGGAGCTGAGCCCTTCGCTGAAGCGTAGGTGACCGAACCGTTCACGATCAATGAGGCCAAGCGGTGCGCTGCGGTAGGCGAGGCGGTCGCGCCGTGCGTCAAGGTGTTGTGTTCGGCGACCACCGCGCACAGGCGGGTAGGGGTCGACGCCGCCGTTGGCGAGTTGGATTCTGGCGAGAACCGCGTCGGCGTCGGTGTCGCGGGCGGTAGCGAGCCAGGAATCGATAGCGCCTGGAGCGAGCTCGTCGTCTGAGCCGAGGATGCTCACGTAGCGGGCTTCGGAGTGGGCGAGGCCGTAGTTCATGGGGCCCGCTGCGGAGGCGATGCCGTCGCTGATGCTGAGGAGCCGCAGCGCGGGGTAGTCTGCGTATGTGCCGAGATTGCGGCGAATGATCTCCGGGTCGATGTTGTGTGCGATCACGTTCACGCGCACCGGGGCTGCGGTGCCTTCGAGCACTGAGGCGACGGCTCGAGAGATGGGTCTGGTCGCGGAATGTACGGCGATGGTGACATCGACGAGGGGCTTGATCATGGCTGCGTCGTTTCTGCGGCTACGGCCGCGTGTTCCTGAGTGTGCGGAACGGTGCTTGCGGGTGCAGGGCGAACAGCGGATTGCGGGGCAGTACGGCGTTCAGCCCGCCGCCCCATCGCGCGCCGAGCAGTGCGAGGATGCGAGAGGTGTCCGGGGCTGAACCGAGCACTTCGTCGATCACGGCCCGGTCCGCACGCGAGAGCAGGCGAATGCTGCCCGGCGCCGCGGCTTCTATGGTGTCGAGTACTTCCGTGAGTGGTCGCACATGCGCGGCGAATCCTTCGGGCGCGTTGAGCCTGGCAAAGACGGCGTCGAAGAAGTGCATCCGCAGCGTCTTCACGCCGAGTGCGGTGCGCTGTCTGGGGCTGAGGTGGGCGAACCAGGGCGCTGAGGTAATCGCTGCGAAGAAGGCGAAATCTTCGGCGACCGAGCGTTTCGCCCCGGTGACGCGGTCGTGCTCGTCTTCGTGGCCGATATAGGCCGGGCCGTTGCGGTCGTAGGAGATGTGTTCGCCCTGGAACCAGAGCACTGCTGTGTACTCCAGGTCTTCTCCCGAGCCGAGGCCGGGTGTGAAACGCAGTTCGGGGAAGTGCATCCGCGAGATGAGCCCGAGCGGGGCGCACCGGTAGGCCAGGCGGTCTTTCACGGGGTCGAGGTCGCGGGTCCGAGCGCGTCGCGTCGGGGGCAGCGGCTCCACGCCGCTGAGTTCGCGATCGATGCGCGCGATGACGGTGCTCGCACCGGTCTCGCGGGCGATGGCGAGCCAGGAATCGATGGCGCCAGGGGCGAACTCGTCATCGGATCCGAGTAGGGACACATAGGGAGCTGTCGCCCGATCGAGGCCCAGGTTCATCGGGCCGGCGGGGGAGGGGATACCGTCGGCGAGGTGGAACAGCCGCAGGCGAGAGTCTGAGGCGATGGAACCGAGATTCGCTCGGATGATAGCCGGGTCGATGTTGTGCGCCACCACATTCACCCGGACGTCGGTCTCACTGTAATCGAGGACCGACGCCGCTGCCCTGGCGACCGGACGCGTCTTCGAATGGACGGGGATGATGACGTCGACAAGGGGTTCGGCCATACCCTCGATGGTAGCGGGCGGAGATCGGTGCCCCGCATCGGGTACAGTGGGCCACGGTCCATGATCAGCACGACACCCGCGGGAGACATCAGTGACGTTCGGCGGTTCCGCGATACTCGAACGCAGGATGCCGAGGATAGATGCCCTCACTGGACTGCGCTGGTGGGCCGCATTCGCCGTGTTCCTGTTCCACATGCGGGTCTTTGCTCCGCTGCCGGAGCCCATTGCGACGGTCTTCAACCAGGGCTACTTTGGTGTGACGTTCTTCTTCGTGCTCTCCGGCTTCGTGCTCACCTGGTCGCTGCGCCCGAGGGTGCCTCTGAGCACCTTCTACTGGCGGCGCTTCGCCCGTATCTGGCCAGCGCACATCGTTGCGCTGCTCTTCGCGGTGCCCGTGTTCTACACGCTCGCCACGATCCCCGAGGGTAGCTTCCTGAAGCCGTTCGACGTGGGAGTGCTGCTGCTCTCCGTGCTGGTGATCCAGGGCTGGTGGGCGAACCCGGCGATCCTCTTCTCGGGCAATCCCGCGGCCTGGACGCTCACAGTCGAGTTCTTCTTCTACGCCCTGCACCCGTTCCTCGCGAGGATCCTGCTGCGCTTCGCGAAGCGGGGTGCGCTCGTCATGGCCGGCATCGCAGTGGCGTGGGCCTTTGCCTACCGGCTCGGAGTGGTGTTCTGGCCAGAGTCCTGGCTGACTGCCGTCCCGATGCCGGTGACGCGGCTGCCCGAGTTCGTGCTGGGCATGGCCATCGCCTGGGCGATCCGGGCGGGTTGGCGGCCCCGTGTGCACCCGGTGGTCGGGGTGGGTGCGCTTCTTGCGCTCCTGTGCCTCATGGCCGGTGGCGAGGCTTTCGGGACGCTGCTGCCGCTGCGAGTCTTCGGCAATGAGTTCGTCACCGTGGCGGTCGGACTCGCGATCGTATCGCTCGCGGCGCGTGCTCTGGACGGAAAGCGCTCGGGCTTCGAGAGTCGCTGGCAGGTGAAGCTGGGTGAATGGTCGTTCGCGTTCTATCTCGTGCACGCGACGGTGATCTACCTTGCCCTGCGCGTGTTCGGCTACCAGGAGCCGAGTTGGCGCAATCTCGTGTGGTTCGCCGGAGTGTTCCTGGTGGATCTGCTGCTCGCGTGGATGCTGTACCGCTTCATCGAGCATCCCCTCGAGCGTCGTATGCGTCGGTGGAAGGACGCTCGTGACGCGAAGCAACCCGTTGGTTGTTAGGCTATCCCCATGGAACATGACGCATTGCTCGAGCTGGTCGCAGAGATTCTCGAGGTCGAGGAGGCCTCCGCTACCGACTCCCTGGAGGACCAGGGCTGGGATTCTCTCGCCAACCTGGCGTTCATCGCCGAGATCGATGAGCGTCTGGGGCTGCAGATCGACGCCGATGAGCTCGCCAAGGCCGTGACCGTCGCAGACCTGCAGGCTCTGATCTCGGCCCAGTCGTGAGCGACTTCCTCCGGCTGGAGGATCGCGCTCTGCTGATCACCGGCGCCTCGTCCGGCATCGGCCGGGCGACTGCGGTGCTCGCGAGCCGTGCCGGTGCACGGCTGGTGCTCGTGGCTCGCCGCCAGGAGGCGCTGGAAGAGACTGCGGCTCTGCTCGACGGCGACGGGCATCACATTCTGTCGTTTGATTTGTCGGATCATGCCGGCTACGCAGGCCTGATGCGAGATGCCGTCGAAGCCGTGGGGCCGCTGGGAGGTCTGCTGCACGCTGCTGGTGTGCACGCGACGACACCGCTGCGAGCGGTGTCTGCGAAGCAGATCACCGCCCTGTTCGAGACGAATGTGACGAGCAGCGTGCTGCTTTCGAAGGCGTTCCGCAGCCCGAAGGTGCGGGCCGAACAGGCGAGCATCGTGCTGATGTCGTCGGCTGTGGGGCTTGTCGGTGAGGCCGGTGTGAGCGTCTACGCAGCCACCAAGGCTGCTGTGTCGTCGCTCGGACGCTCGCTCGCGCTTGAACTCGCGCCCGAAGCTATCCGCGTCAACAGCATCGCGGCGGGCATCGTCGAGACGGCGCTCACCGACGAGTTACGGCGCAAGGTGGGTCAGAGCGCATGGCAGAGCATCGAGTCGGAGCACCCTCTGGGTATCGGCTCGGCAGATGACGTGGCGAATGCCGCCCTGTTCTTGCTTTCGGATGCTTCCCGATGGGTCACCGGCACGACGGTCGTGGTCGATGGTGGCTACACGGCTCACTGAGTTGTGCACGCGCCGTCGGCGCGCATCGCTCGCTCGCGGCGGTGCGCGGTAGGATTGCAGCTATGCAGGCTCGTATCTCCGCCGTTGATTACTACCTTCCCGAGCGCGTTCTCTCGAACGAAGATCTCTCGGCCGAGTTTCCGGAGTGGAGCGTCGAGAAGATCTCGGCGAAGACCGGTATCGACCGCCGGCACATTGCTGGCGAAAACGAATTCAGCTCCGATCTCGCGATCGCAGCTGGCCGACGTCTGTTGGGCGAGCACGGCGTCCCACCCGAGTCGATCGACTACCTCATCGTCTGCACGCAAAGCCCCGACTTCTACCTGCCAACCACGGCGTGCATCGTGCACGAGGGGCTTGGCCTGCGCAGCACGGCCGGTGCCGCAGATCTGAATCTTGGCTGCTCGGGGTACATTTACGCCCTCGGCCAGGCAAAGGGCCTCATCGAGTCGGGTCAGGTCTCGAATGTGCTGGTGATCACCGCCGACACCTACACGAAGTTCGTCAATCCCAGCGACAAGAGCGTGCGCACGATCTTCGGTGACGGGGCCGCTGCCACTCTCGTCACCGCTGAGCCGGGTGAAACTTCGGGGATCACAGCGCTCACCTACGGCACTGATGGTTCGGGCGCTGGCAAGCTGGTGGTGCCACACGGCGGTATACGGCAGGGCGGTGACATTGAGGCGAAGTCGCCTGCGGCCGAACGCGGACTCGAAAGCAACGGCTACGACCTGTACATGGACGGCCCCGAGATCTTCAACTTCACGCTGCGGGTGGTGCCAGAATCTGTCGATGCGATTCTCACGAAGGCCGAACTCGGCTTCGACGATATCGACCTCTTCGTCTTCCACCAGGCTAATGCATTCATGCTCGAGCACCTGCGCAAGAAGCTGAAAGTGCCTCAGGAGAAGTTCTTCGTCGCCCTCTCAGAGTCTGGCAACACGGTGTCTTCGACGATTCCCATTGCCCTCACCGAAGCCGTGCGCCAGGGTGCTCTGCAGCCCGGTATGCGGGTGATGCTTCTGGGCTTCGGCGTCGGCTTGTCCTGGGGTGGCCTCGTCCTGAACTGGTAAGCGGCGTCAGTCGCCGATCCAGGCTCTGAGCAGCGCGCGAGCGCTAGCCTCACCGGTGTGCACGTTTGTGACGTAGTGGCGCCCGGCCTCCCCGATCTCGCGCGCTCGGTCTGGGTTGGCTGCGAGTTCTTCGACCACCGCGCGCAGTGTGTCGGGCGTGGCCTCGACGATGGGGAGTTCGAGGCCAGTCTGCTGGGTGATGAAGTCGCGCGCGACGGGCATGACGTGGCCGAGGACCACGCGTCCCGAGGCCATCGCCTCGCATGCGGCGACACCGTAGGAACCTGCCCTGAACTGGTCGATCACGATGTCTGCTGCGGCGAAGACCGCGGGCATCTCGGCGGCCGGTGTCGCGGTGACGAGACGGTAGTCGATCATCCCCGATGTGATGAGCGGCGCAAGCGCCGGCTCGATGTAGTTGGTGCCCTTGCCGAAGGGATCGCTCGATGCGTGCACGACGCGCACGCGCTCCTGACTGAACACGGGAGGGGTTTGTCCGCCGAAGCGTTCGAGGTCGACGATGACGGGGCACCAGGTAGCGTGAGGCACATCAGCGCTCAGGTCTGGTGTGGATACGAACACGGGGTTGCCGAACTCGGTGATGAGCGCCAGGTTCTTCCTCGCCTCGGAGCGGAAGAACTCGGTGCGCGGATCTTCTGGGAACAGCGACCACGGCGTGAGCGCCGCGTGACGATCCGGATCGCGGATGTCGTTTCCGTGGCAGATGAACGCCACTGAGAGCCCGGCTGCCTCCAGCGCTGCGACCTCGGCACGCAGATCGTGGCCGAAGCGTCGCCCGAACATGGGTCGTTCAGCCTCGACAAGCACATGAGTGAAACGCTGCGCGGCCTTCCACTCTGCTTCGCCCCACGCCTCGGAGGAGTTGAACGCGGCGATGGACACCGGAGTATCGGCGCGGAACGCATAGTCGCCGGGCAGCGTGATCGCCATATTGCGTGCCCCCACGCGGGGGTCGGCGGCCTCGAGCGATCGCGCCCACAGGAACCCCTGTCCGGCGTAATTCGTGGGGGCTATATACACCCGCACCGCGGTGTCGGGTACGTCGGTGTTCGGTGCGTTTCCGCTGCCCAGCAAACGGCCGGTGAGCCGCCCCATCACCCCGTCGGGGTTGCGTGCCGCCGACTCCATGAGTCGTTGCATCCACGCGGGTAGCCTCGAGCGATGCTTGATCGCCCAAGCGGCAGCGTTCGAGAAGAATGGACTCATCAGCGCCGCCCACCGCGGGCGCGTGCAGCCGCGGAGATCACCTCGGCGACTCGCCTCCCCACGGCCCCCATTGAATGGTGGGTCGCCGCCCAGGAAGCGAGCGCGCGCCGTTTCTCAGCAGGCAGGGGTGCATCGGCGCGCGAGCGCATCGCATCCGCGATGGCATCGGCTTCGTAGGCGACTGCAGAGCCGAGCTCGATCTGCTGCGCAGCCTGCTCGATGAAGCTTCCCGTCGGCCCGGGGCCCGCGAAGATCACCGGGCAGCCGGCAGCGAACGAGGAGTAGATCTTTGAAGTAAAAGCGTAACGGTAGCCTGGCTCCGGGAATTGGGTGGAGAGGCTGGCCACAGCGCGCGAGAACTCGGGCTGCAGTGCGGCCGGTGCCACCGGGTCGACGAAGTCGACCGATCCCCCGATCCCCAGCTCGTGCGCGTGCTGCAGCATCTGCTCCTGCCCGCTGCCGTTCCCGATGAAGCGCAGCCTGTAACCGGGATGTGTTGCCGAGAAACGCGCGAAGGCTTCGATCAGGATGTCCGCGCCGTGCAACTCAGTGTAGGTGCCGGCGTACAGGAATACCCGTTCGACCGGGGCTTCGGCGTAGTGGAAGATCAGCGTGTCTGCACCGAATCCAGTGACTGTGGCGGGCGTGTGCACCCCAAGCGCGCGCACGCGATCCGCTACACCTTCTGAGATCGTCACCAGCCCGCGAGCGCCCCGCAACGCGAAGCGCTCGATACTGCGCAGGATGCGTACCGCAAGCGACGAAGTGCCCATGTAACCGGCGGCATCCGACCAGATGTCGGCGGCATCGTAGACGTAAGGAATACCCCGGATCGCGCAGACCACCCGCACCACAGCCCCTGTCGTGGGCGGAGGCTCCACGAAGACGGCATCGGGTCGGCGGGCGAACAGCAGCCTGAAGAAGAGCGGGATATCAAAGCTCATGTACTGCACATATCCGCGGAGGTAGCCGTTGCGATCGCGCAGCACCGGGAACGTGCGAATGCGCTCTCCGCGCGACCCGTTGCCCTGCCCGGGCACCGGCTCCGCGGTGAGCACTTCGACCTCGGCACCCTGCTCTCGCAGCGCATCGGCGACGCAACCGAGATACAGCGAAGCCGCCGCCGGCTCGGGTCGGTAGATGCGGGTGGCGATGATGACGCGCACTAGGCCTCCAAGAAGTGTTGCATCAGCACACCGCGCGAGAACTCGCCGCTGTGCAGACGACGCACGAACTCGGGGCCTTTGCTAGCGAGCTCGCGATAGTGCTCGCGGCGGGCCACGATGTCACGCAGCGTAGCCTCGACGTTCTCCACTGTGGTCTCGTGGATCGGAAGAGGCATGCCGGCGTGGCCGGCAACCTCGCCGCGCACCTGCTCGCTGACGTGCGCGAGCACGATACGGCCCGCCGCCATGACCTCGCAGGCGGCCACACCGTAATCGCCCGAGCGGAACTGGTCGAGCACCACGTCGGCGTCGGCGAACACGGCGGGCATCTCATGATTCGGGATCCCACGCAGCTCGACGTACTCGATTAGACCTTCATCGTGGAGCTTCTGCGCAACCGGGGCCACATAGGGGGTGCCCTTCGGAATCGGGTTCGTGGGGGCGTGCACCACCTTGATGCGTTCTCGCTCGAGCAAGGGAGCATCGTTCGCCCAACGATCGGGATCGATGATGACCCCCAAGAAGTGTGCATCGGGAAGATCGAGCAGCAGTCCGGCTGTGGACACGAACACCGGAGCCTGCGTATCGGCGATGAGTTGCAGATTTGCGGCGACCACGGGCTCCACGAGAGCGGGGTCGATCCAGTCTGAGTCGCGGAAATACGACCACTCGTCGAGCTTGGCGTGGAGGGAAGGAAGGCGCACATCGGTGCCGTGCCCGACGAACGCGACCTTGAGCCCCGCCTCGCGCATGAGCGCGATCTGATGCCGCATGTCACCAGAGAACATGCCGCCGAGAATCGGATAGCACGCTTCGATGAGCACGTGCGTGTAGTGCTCTGCGAGCGTCTCGGCCATCGCATGCTGCCACGCGCGGGAATGCTCAGTGGTGCGCCAAGAAACGGTGTAGTCAGCGGGATAGTGCAGCAGGTTGTTGCCGTCGTGCACGTAGTTGCGCGCCGACACCCGGCCCGTCGCCTCGGCAGCCCGGCCCCACTGATAGCCCTGGCCCGCGTAGTTCACGGGGCCGATGAACAGACGCACGTCCTTGCTCTCGTCAGGGAGCGGCGGCGGGGGTGGAACGACGCCCTTAAGGCGGTCGACCGTCGTTGCGATCGCGTCCTGCCCGAACTTGGGGACGAGTTTCCAGAGGCGTTCAGCTGCGGGATGCATGGGGGCCCTCCTCGCGGGTCTGGCGGGAAACCCAGTGCTGCTGCAGCACCCGGGCCGAGTGGTGTCCGTCGTGCACGGCGCTCACGAACTCGACGCTGCGATCACGTTTACGCGGGAGATCCGGGTCCGCGGCGAGACGACGCAACGCGCCCTCAAGGGTACCTGGTGTCGCCTCGACCACAGGCAAGTCCATGCCCGTCGCCTCGAGAATACTGTTGCGCACACTTTCGAAGACCTCGCCCACCACCACGCAGCCAGCAGCCATGGCCTCGCACGCGGCCACGCCGTACGAGCCGGTGCGGAACTGGTCGAGCATGACATCGGCCGCAGCGAACCTGGCAGGCATATTGGCAGAGGGCACTCCCTGGATCAGGTCGAGCTCGATAACCCCCTCCGCCTGCAGCCGTTCCAGCACTGGCATGATGAGCGGAGTTCCCTTGTATGCGGCGACGGACGGGGCATGGGCGACACGAAGTGGTGCCCCGGCGGGCCGCTCCCGCCGACCCGGTGCAGCCCAACGAGCGGGATCCACAACTACCGGGCACCAGACCCCGCCCGGCAGATCGCTCAGCAGGTCAGGGGTGGAGACAAACACGGGGCGGCCACAGCTCTTGAGCAATGCGATGTTGCGTGCGGCGACCTGCTCGGCCCGCGGCAAGTACACGGCGGGGTCGTCGTAGTAGGAGATCGGATGCTCGCGCATGTGCCGCGATGGCAGTCTGGCATCGGTGCCGTGCGCGAGATAGGCGACGTCGACACCGCGATCGAGGAGCGCCTGCGCCTGCGCGGCGACGGAGCGCCCCAGGAGACGGCCGAAAGGCGGCTCCTCAGCTTCGATGAGCACGTGAGTGGCGTGCGATGCGGCGTCGAGTTGGCGTTGCTGCCAGTCAGTGTCGTTGTGGTAGGTGCCGACGGGCACGAGCAGATCCGCTGCGAAATCGAATCCTCCGGGCACCTCGATCGCCATATTGCGGGCTGAGATCGAGGTGTTTGCAGCTTCGAGAGCCCGGGCCCAGGCGTAGGCCTGGCCCGAATAGTTGACGGGCGCGATGAGCAAGCGGATCGGCCGCTCCGCGAAGGCGGTGGCACTCACGCTGCCTCGCGGCGCCGGGCGCCCGAGACGGCGTGCAGCGAGGCGACCGAGCGGGCTCATGGGGGCATCGGCGAGGTGATCGATCATCCGATTGACCCACGCTGGAAAGCTGTTGCGATTCACAGCTTGGGGAAACCCGCTCGGCTCACAAAAGTCATGCCCATAATCCTAACCCGGCCCCGATCGGTGCCCGGAGCGCCCTTCTCCCGTATCATGGGGGCGCGATCTTCCCCGCTGCTTCACCCGACTGCGCGGCCGAACCGACCTGAAAGGCGATCCGCACATGGCATCAGCCCCCAAGATCTTCGACTACTCCTTGAAGTCGTACGCCGATACTCTGCGGGACTACCGCGAGGCCGGCTACGCGATCACCTCGTTCCAGGAGTACCTCGCCAACCCGCAGGAGCGCCACATGGTGTTGCGCCATGACATCGACAATACGATTGAACAGGCGCTGCGTGTGGCCCGAGTCGATGCCGACGCGGGGGTCAGCTCGACCTTCTTCCTGCGGGTGCACGCCAGGGGCTACAACCTGCTGAGTTTGCCATCGCTGCAGATCGTGCAGGAGATGGAGCAACTCGGCCACGAAGTGCAGTTGCATCTCGAAGGCGGGCTCTGCGACTGGCTTGGCAGTGACAATCTTGACTGGGCGGATCGACAGCGCGCCGTCTTCGAGGCCGCGGTGGGTCGCCCGCTCGGCGGCTTCAGCTCGCATGAGCCTGCCCGCATGGGCGGTGTTGAGTTCGCGAACGGGCTGCTTGAGCGGTGGAGTGACAGCGTGGCTTACCACGCCTACGAGGACCGCTTCATGATGCCGAATATGAAGTATCTGAGCGATTCGAGCGGCCGCTGGCGCGAGGGCCACTTCGGCGAGTGGGTCGGCAAGGAGCCGCTGATGCAGGTGCTTACCCATCCCTTCTGGTGGTTCGAGAAGGTGCCAGCCGAGAACTACTGAGCCTGAAACAGACGACGGCCCGCGGATTCTGGGATCCGCGGGCCGTAGTCTGTTTCAGAGACTACTTCTTATTGTCGCCCAGGCGCTTCGCGGGGTTCCCCACGCGCACCTCGTTCGCGGGCACCGATTTGACGGCGACGGCGCCGATACCGAGGAGCGAGTCCTTGCCGAGGGTGAGGCCCTGGATCACCGACGCGTTCGGCCCGATCCATACCTCGTCCTCGATGACGACGCTGCCCGAGATTTCGGCGCAGGCGGTGATGATCACGTTCTTCCCGATATGGCAGTTGTGCGCGATGTGCACATGGTCGTCGATTTTGGTGTAATCACCTACGACGGTGGGGGCAATGGTGCCTGAGCAGACCGTCGTGAAATTGCCGACCTCGGTGTGCGCGCCGAGGCGCACTGAGCCGATGTGCGGCACGTGGAAATTGTTGCCGTCGCTGTCTTTCTCGATGCCGAAGCCTTCTTCGCCGACGACGGCCTGGCTCTTGACGAGTGCGTGTTCGCCGATGACAACGTCGCGGCCGATGACCACATGGTCGCGGATCTCGGCGTGGGCCTCGATGACGGCGCCTTCGCGGATCACGGTGTACTCGCCGACGTGTGCGGTCTTGTGCACGCGAGCGCTCGGGTGCACCCGGGCTGTTTCGGCGATGCCGGCTTCGGCGTGCGGCGCGAAGTAGCGGGCGACCGCTTGACCGAATGCAGCTCGCGGATTATCAACGAGGATGAGGGCGCCTGCGGCACCCACGGGGGGAGTTGTGCCGATCGGCGCGAAGATCACTGCGCCGGCGAGCGCGGCGCGCTCGAACGCTTCGGCGAATCGGGAGGTGTCGCCCACGAAGGTGAGATGCTCCGCCCCGGCGTCGAGCAGGGGGGCTGGCTTCGCGACGGTGAGGTCGGCGCCTACGAGATCCGCGGCGAAGTCGGAGGCGATGGTACGTGCGCTGAGTCCGGTCATGCGAAAACTGTACCGCGCATCCGGAGGAAGCCCTGGCGCGAACGTAGACTGGGGAGCGGACTTTCGCCCCTCGGATACGATAGGCGGACGCAAAGCATGCAAATGGAGGAGTCAGGATGGCGCAGCCGAATATCGTTCTTTTCGGAGCGGGCACGATGGGGCGCAACCACGCGCGCATCATCTCAGCATCTGCGCGTGCGAATCTCGTCGGCATCGTAGACCCCTTCGAGCAGAACGGTCGGGCCGCAACCGATCTGTACGGGGGCGACTGGTTCCCCGCTGCTGATGAGGCGCTCAAGCGAGCGGATGCGGTTGTGGTCGCAGCGTCGACCGAGTACCACTACGACATCGCCAAGGAGATTCTCGACGCAGGGCTGCCGGTGCTCATCGAGAAGCCGATCTGCCCCTCGCTCGAACAGACGGAGGAGATCCTCGGTATGGCCGAGCGCCGTGATGTGCCCGTGCAGTGCGGTTTCCTGGAGCGCTTCAATGCTGGTGTGCTCGCCGCGAAGAAGCTCATCGACGAGCCTGTCTACGTGCGGGCTGAGCGCCACTCGCCGCACTGGGCACGCATCAAGACCGGCGTGGCCTGGGACATGCTGGTGCACGATGCCGACCTCATCTCGAACCTGTACGGTGCGGCCACGCCTGAGTCGGTGAGTGCCGAGCTCGGCTACTTCCACCCTGATTCGATGGAGGGCGCAGAAGATGTCATCGACATGACGCTGCGTTTCCCCGGCGGCGGCATCGCCTCCGCTTCGGCCAGCCGTATCGGCCAGCGCAAAGTGCGCCGCATGGTGGTGCAGTCGCTCGATTCCATGGTTGAGGTGGATCTGCTGCTGCGCAGCGTCACGAAGTACCGCCACACCAACATCGAGAGCACCGACGACAAGGTGGGCTTTAAGCAGATGACCGAGATGGAGGTGCCCGAGGTTTCCGGCCTCGAGCCCCTCGCGGCCCAGTTCGAGCACTTCGTTGATCTGGTCGAGGGGCGGATCGACTCGGATGCCGAGCGACGCAGCATTCTCCCGGCTCACCGCATCATCGCGGCCGCGCTTGAGGGTCGTTGATCCGGGGGCTTTCCTCACCAACGGTCGAATAGACTTGTCGCCATGGATCTTCTGGTAGTCGGCTCTGGTTTCTTCGGTCTCACCATCGCTGAGCGCGCGGCGTCCGCGGGCAAGAATGTGGTCGTGATCGATCGCCGCTCCCACATTGGCGGCAACGCCTACTCGGAGGCGGAGCCCGAGACCGGTATCGAGGTGCACCGTTACGGCGCCCACCTCTTCCATACCTCCAACGAGACCGTGTGGGACTACGTGAACCGCTTCACAAAGTTCACGGCCTACGAGCACAAGGTCTATTCGAACTTCAAGGGCGAGGTGTACCCGCTGCCCATCAACCTGGGCACCATCAACCAGTTCTTCCGCGCCGCCTACGGGCCCGATGAGGCGCGTGCGCTTATCGCGCAGCAGGCCGAGGAGTTCGACACCAAGCAGGCCAAGAACCTCGAAGAGAAGGGCATCTCGTTGATCGGGCGCCCCCTCTACGAGGCGTTCATCCGTGACTACACGGCGAAGCAGTGGCAGACCCCCACCACCGAGCTGCCTGCCGAGGTGATTTCGCGCCTCCCAGTGCGCTACACCTACGACAACCGCTACTTCAACGACACCTACGAGGGCCTGCCCGTTGATGGCTACACCGCGTGGCTTGAGAACATGGCCGATCACCCGAACATCGAGGTGCGTCTCAACACCGACTTCTTCGACGAGTCGCAGCCCCTCAACAAGGCGGCTGTGATCGGCAAGGTGCCCGTCGTCTACACAGGCCCCGTGGATCGCTACTTCGACTACGCCGAGGGCGAGCTCTCCTGGCGCACGCTCGACTTCGAGCAGGAGGTGCTGCCCACGGGCGACTTCCAGGGCACCAGCGTGATGAACTACGCGGGATCGGACGTGCCGTACACGCGCATCCACGAGTTCCGCCACTTCCACCCCGAGCGCGAATACCCCACAGATAAGACCGTCATCATGCGTGAGTACTCACGTTTCGCCACCCGCGAGGACGAGCCCTACTACCCGGTCAACACCCCCGAGGACCGCGATCGCCTGCTCAAGTACCGCGAGCTCGCCGATCGTGAAGACCGGGTGCTGTTCGGTGGCCGTCTCGGCACCTACCAGTACCTCGACATGCACATGGCGATCGGCTCGGCTCTTTCGATGTTCAACAACAAGCTCTCGGAGCTGCTGTAACCGGCATCCCCAGTCGATAGGCACCCCGAAGCGAATCAGAAAGTCATATGCCTCAGATCTCAGTCCTTGTCCCCATCTTCAACGTCGAGAAGTACCTTCGCGAGTGTCTCGACAGTGTGGTGAACCAGACCCTCCGCGATCTTGAGATCATTTGCATCAATGACGGCTCGACCGATGGATCCCTGGCGATCATCGAGGAGTACGCGCAGCGGGATCCGCGCGTTGTCCTTATCGACAAGCCCAACTCGGGCTACGGCGACTCGATGAACAAAGGGCTCGAACGCGCCACCGGCGAGTACATCGCCATTGTCGAGTCCGATGACTGGATCGAGCTAGACATGTTCGAGAAGCTGCACGATATTGCGGTGGATCAGGGCGTCGAGGTCGTCAAGAGTAACTACTTCACCTACTACGCTGACCCCGCACGCAAGGCACTGAGCGACGAGAAGATCAAGCTCGTCCGCGAAGACGAGACGGGGAGGGTGATCGACCCGTCGAAGAACATCCATATCTTCTTTCAGCAGCCGGCGATCTGGTCTGCGATCTACCGCCGCGACTTCCTTGAAACGAATGGGATTCACTTTCTCCCGACCCCCGGTGCGTCCTACCAGGACACGAGTTTCGCCTTCAAGGTGTGGGCCTCGGCGCACCGTGTCGCGTTCACTTCCGAAGCGTATTTGCACTACCGCCGCGACAACGAGGCCTCCTCGGTGAACCAGCCGGGCAAGGTGTTCTGCGTCTCCGACGAGTATGCCGAGATCGAACGTTTTGCCGCAGAACGTAAGCTCTCCACCGAGATCTGGCGCATTCTGCGCGTGTGCAAGTGGGGCGCATACGCCTGGAACATTGATCGGCTGCAGACCGATCTTGCGCCCGAGTTCATCGAGCTTGCCGCCGAGCAGTTCGGCGCAGCCCGCGCATCGGGCGAGTTCAATTTCGAGTTCTGCGATGTGAATCAGGCGCGGGAGATCACCGAGCTCATCGAGCACCCCGAACGCGTCATCGAGCGCAAGCGCGCTCAGGACGCGGCGCTGGTGTCGGTTGTGATGCCGTTCTTCAATGTCGAGGCATACCTGCGCAAGAGCGTCGACTCGGTGCTACAGCAGACCATCTCCGAGGTTGAACTCATCCTCGTCGATGATGGTTCGGTTGATGCCTCTGCTGATATTGCAGAAGAGTATTTTGTCCGCGACCCACGGGTGCGTCTCGTAAGCCTGCGGAACAGCGGTCAGGCCATCGCGCGCAATCGCGGCCTCGAGCTCGCGCACGCCCAGTGCGTCGCGTTCATCGATGGCGACGACTACTACGAGCCAGATGCGCTCGAAACGATGCGTGAAGCGCTCCTCACTCACAGTGCCGACTTCGTGGTCGGCAGCATCCGTCCGGTGTTCGAGCCCGGCATGCGCAGCGCGATGCAGAAATTCGAGGACGAGCAC
The DNA here is from genome assembly GCF_037148395.1 of Leucobacter sp. MMO-125. Lineage (NCBI taxonomy): Bacteria > Bacillati > Actinomycetota > Actinomycetes > Micrococcales > Microbacteriaceae > Leucobacter > Leucobacter sp. MMO-125. The sequence continues at coordinate 70,166 of NZ_JBBCTL010000005.1, read as the reverse complement.
TACTACGAGGTGCGCCGCTCCGGTCTGCACGAGATCACGAGTGAGCTCCTGCTCGACCTCGACGCCTCGGTCTGCAACAAGATGTTCCTGCGCGAGGCCGTGGAGAACAGGGGCGTCGAGTTTCCTGAGGGGCTGCGCTTCGAAGACGCATACTTCGTGAACGCCTACGGCCTCACGAGCCGCAGTGCATATTTCCTGCCCCCAGAAGTCCACGTCTACAACTATGTGCGTCGCGCCGGCAGCACGATGGCTACGACGTTTGGCAACGCAGGATCCGCGAAGGATCACCTCACTGTCGCCTTCGAGTTGTTTGATTTCCTGGAGATGCACGAGCTGGCCGAGCAGTACGGCAGCTACTACATGCGTCTGCTCGACAGCTACGCCACCTTTGCATTCAGGCACACCGAGGAGAGCGATCACCCTGAGATCTGGAGCGAGCTGCGGGAGTTCATCGATTTGAACCGTGAACGCCTCGTCGAACTCGACGCTTACGCCCTGCGTAATCTTGAGCACCGCGTGTTCTCGGGTGTGCTTGGGCGCCTCAACGGTGCCCCGGCGCTACGACGCGCAGTCTTCCGTACCGGGCGGGCTCTGCAGAGTTCCCTGAACCGTGTGCTTCCCCGCTTCTCTCCCGGGCAGCGTGCTCGCCAGCAGATCCACGCCGATGTCACCCTGTTGCGCGAGCAGCTGGCGAAGTCGACAGCGGCGCTCTCGTCTCAGCTCGTCGCTCAGCGTCGACGCATCGATGAGATTGCTGAGCAGGTGAACGAGCTCATCGATGAGCGAGACAGCTGAGCGCATTGAAACATGCAGGCGGGCGACCCTAGGGGTGTGCGCTCGCCTGCGGTGGGTCTGAGTCGATTCAGGGCGATGGGCCGCTTCAGGCCGATGGATTGTGAGGATTGCTCAGGCTACGTCGAGTTCTCCACTGGCGCGCCAGACCGCGGCCGTGAGCATCGGCGCCGATGCTGCGATCTCGCGCAGGAGTTCGAACTCCACGCGATCGGCGTTGCGTTGGTGCTCTTGGGCATCAGGGCCGCCGGAGCGCGCCGCGAGGCGCGCCAGCCCGAACTCGGCGAGTTGCCCGCGATCTTCGAGCATTTCGTCGCGCAGGGCCAGCACCACGAGATCGTCGACTTCCGGCACTTCGGCGTAGGCCGTTGCCGGGTCTTCGCCGTCGCGCACGCGATGCTCCATCATGGTGTCGCGTTCGAGACGGGCGTCGGCGCGCAGTCGCAGCAGACGCTCCGTGGTCATGTTCACGGGGTCACCGTCGCGGGGATTCTCGCGGCAGCTCGATCGCCCCGGTGCGGCGGGGGATCGGCACTCTGCGCCACGGCAGCGCTGTCGGTTCGGCGTCCTGAGAGGGCAGTTCGAAGTCGAAGCGTGATTTGACGGCGAGCAGCACGAGCAGCACCCAGTTGCCTTCGATGAGCAGGCGACTTTCGGTGAACGACTGCACCACGAGCGCCACCATCACGAGAAAGGGCCACAGCGCGCTCGTCGCGTAGGGGAGTGGTGGTCCGAAACCGCGCCGGGGCGGGTCCACGGCGCGGAACCAGACGCGCCACACAGTGAGCACCACGAGCGGGGCGAAGGCGAGCCCGCCGACGATGCCGAGCTGTAGCCACACATCGAGCCAGGCGTTGTGCGCGCTCATCACAGGCAGGCCGGCCTTCACGTCGAGCGACTTGAACGGTTCGGCCCACGGCGCCCAGTAGCTCACCCAGCCCCAGCCGAACCAGGGGCGCTGCTCGGCCAGCCCGATCACGGCATGCCAGGTTTCTAGCCGACCCGTCATGTCGCCGCTCTTGCCGAGCAGGCCGAAGACGAAGTCGCGCGCGAACAGCACCGCGAGGACGGCTGCTGCGATCAGTGCGCCGCCGGTCGCGTAGAGCGGCACCCGCCGCTCCGGGCCCAGCCGCCGGGCCCACAGAGCAAGGGAGAGTGCGACGGCCACAGCTGCGAGCGCCACCCACACCGTTGCTCCTCGGGTGAGTAGCAGTGTCGCGGCTGAGACAATCACCCAGAACCACCCTGCGAAGGGGCGCACGAGGCCGGCCCGCAGTTGGATGCCGAAGACGATCAGGCCGAGCAGTGCGAGGAAGCCGAGCAGCACGGAGCTGGCGACCAAGCCCTGAATGGGCCCGCCTGAGAAGAGCAGGTCGCGGCTCCAGTAGAGCAGCTTCGAGGGTTTACCGCTCTCGGGCACGTCAACGAACACCAGGAAGTTCTGAAAGACAGGTTCACGGATGACGAGCGACACCCACAGTTCGAACACCAGCGAGAGCCCGAGCAGGTACCGTAGTGCCGTGCCGAGCGTGCGCAGCACTTCGTGCCAGGTCAACACGAAGGCGAGCACGACCGCGAGCAGTGTGGTCGCGAGCTGTGCGAGCACGCCGAGCACGCTCTCGAATCGGTACTGCGACCAGGCGATCGACAACACGGCGAGTGCCAGGAACCAGTAGAGGGGTGCCGGTAGGCGGTACCAGCGGAACCGCGCCGGCTTCTCGCGCACGAACAGCATGATGCCCACCGCGGTGAATGCGACAGCCAGTGCGAGGAATCCCCACCAGCCCACGACGTTACGCACGCCGTTGCTGCCGAGGGTGAGCACGAACACGCCGATCGCGTATGCGCTCACGCCGAGTCGGGTTCTGCTCTGCGCCATAGTCGGTATGGTAGAGCATTGGACCTCCGTGACGGCATGAGGAGTGGCGTGCTGATCTTCATCGAGAACACCCCCCGCGCATATGCGTGGGGGTCGAAGGATGCTCTGCCCGACATGTTGGGGCTTGCCCCCACGGGCGAACCTCAGGCCGAGTTGTGGCTCGGCACGCATCCTGGCAGTCCCGCGCATGTCGCGAAGGCTTCGGCTGGTGCGCGCACCTTGATCGATCTGGTTGAGAGTGATCCTGAGCGCTACGGTGTCGATGGCGGATCGCTGCCGTTTCTGCTGAAGGTGCTCGCGATCGGCGCGCCGCTTTCGCTGCAGGTGCATCCTGATCGGGCGCAGGCGGCGGCCGGCTACGCGGCTGAGGAGGCCGCCGGGGTGCCGCGGGATGCCCCGCATCGCAATTATGGCGACGCCAATCACAAGCCGGAGCTGCTGGTTGCGCTCAGCGAGGTGACGGCCTTGAGCGGTTTTCGGCCGCTTGCTGAGGCGCGCCGTGAGGTGCTGCTGCTGGCGGCTGCGGCCCGGAGGGCGGGTGCTGCTGAGGGTGCTGCGGCGCTTGAAGCGGTTGAAGCGCGTTTGCGGGGGGCGGATCCCGGGGCGCTGCGGCGGGTGTTCCTCGAGTGGGTGTTCAGCGGCGACCCGGTTGTGGCGAGCGCCCTCGATGGTGTGTCGGCTGCGGTGCGGTGCGGTGCTGCAGAGGAGCCGGGCTCTGCAATGGCAGCTCGCGATGCCGATCCGCGTATCGACAGTGCCCGTGCTGTCGCACTGCGCGAGCTCGTGGGTGCGCATCCCGGCGACCCGGGTGTGCTCGTCTCGGTGCTGCTGCACCTGGTGCGGCTTGACCCTGGTGAGGCGCTGTACTTGCGCGCCCGTCAGCTGCACGCCTATCTGAGCGGTATCGCTGTCGAGGTGATGGCGTCGTCTGACAACGTGCTGCGCGCAGGCCTCACGCCGAAGCATGTCGATATCGCCGAGCTCTGCCAGGTCGTCGACACCGACGAGATCGCCGAGCCGCGGTTCCCGGCTGAACGGGTGGCGCGCGGCCTCCTGGCTTGGCGCCCCGATGTTCCCGATTTCGCGCTGCTGCGCGCGAGGCTCTGCGATCCCGAGCAGAGTGCCGAAGGGGCGGCGCCTGCCGATAGCGCACCTGCTGTCGAGGTGCCGGCGAGGCACCCGCTGGTGCTCGTGGTGACTTCTGGAAGGGTGCGCGTGGAGCGCCGGGCCGAGGGCGAGCACGGACTCGCCGAAGTCGCGTCGGCGAGACGCGGGCAGTCGCTCTACGTTTCGGCAGGTGATCCGATCAGGCTCACCGGTCACGGCGAGGTGTTTCTCGCGACGGTCGGCGGCTGAGAGCTGCCCTGGGCGGGCGCGGGTAAGCTGGGCGTCGTGTCGAACCCCGGGTCCAACAGTGAACAGTCTGCCGTCGTGACGAGCGCCACGGATCGGCTCGGCGGTCTGGGCAAGGTGCTGATCGCCGTGTACCTCGTGCTGGCGATTGCGGCGACGTTCCGCTCGGTTTATCAAATCCTCACGAAGTTCGATGAGGCGCCTGTCGCATATGCGCTGTCGGCACTCGCCGGGGTCGTCTACATCGTTGCAACCGTCGCACTCGTGAAGAGCGGGCGCCGGGGTCGGCAGGCTGCGGGCGGCAGCGAGGATGGCAGGGCGTGGCGTGTCGTGGCGTGGGGTGCGCTCGTTTTCGAGCTGGCGGGCGTGCTCATCGTCGGCACACTCAGCCTCATCGCACCTCAGCTCTTCGCGCACCCCTCGGTCTGGTCGCAGTTCGGCATGGGCTACCTCTTCATCCCCCTCGTGCTGCCCGTGCTGGGTCTGCTGTGGTTGCGCCGTTCCGGGCGACCAGCCGGTTCCGCATCAGCGGGCGCGGGAGCCCGCTGATGCGCGTCATCACCAGCCTCGACGCGATCAGGCCGGCCGACTATCCCGAGGGCAGCAGCGTCGCGATCGGCAAGTTCGACGGCCTGCACCGGGGCCACCAGGCGATTCTGCGCACCCTCGTCGAAGGTGCGCACACCGCAGGGCATCCAGCAGTCGTGCTCACTTTCGCCAATAACCCCCTCAGCCTGCTGCGCCCCGAGCGTTGCCCGCAACCGCTGATGAGTCGCGCGCAGCGCCTCGAAGGGTTCGCGGCGGCAGGTGTCGACGACTGCGTGATGATCGACTTCGACGAGGTTGTGGCGGCGATCCCCGCCGACGATTTCGTGCGCGAGGTGCTGATCGACGGCCTGCGCGCGCGGCACGTCATTATGGGAGCCAACTTCCGTTTCGGTGCGAGCGGAGCAGGCGATGGCGCCCTGCTCGAAGCTCTGGGGCAGCGCTACGGGTTTTCCGCGCAGCAGCTCGACCTGGTCGCCGCCGATGGGGTGGGCCAGGCCTCGTCATCGCGTGTGCGCGAGGCGGTGCTCGCGGGCGATGTCGACGCGGCTGCCGCAATGCTGGGCCGCGCACCCGTCGTGCGCGGCGAGGTGGTGCACGGCGATGCGCGGGGGCGCGAGATCGGGTTCCCCACCGCGAATCTCGGAGGCGAGATCGAAGGGCTCGTGCCCGCCGATGGCGTTTACGCCGGCTGGGTCGTGATCGGAGACGGCGAGGCCGATCCGCGTCCCGCAGCGATCTCAGTAGGCAACAACCCCACCTTCACGCCCGAGGGCCGTTCACGGGTGGAGGCCTTCCTGCTCGACTTCTCGGGTGATCTGTACGGACAGCGGATCGAGGTGCGCTTCGCGCACCGCCTGCGCGGTATGGAGCGCTACGACAGCCTCGAAGCGCTGCTGGAGCAGATGCACGCCGATGTGGCGCGCACCCGTGAGCTGCTCGCGCGCTGATCCGCCAGCCGCTTTCCTGAAATCAAGCAGGCCCACCGCCGCCCGCGGGTGGTAGGATTGCAGCACGGTCGCGACCCGCGAAGCGTTCTCGAGCCCCATGCCGCGCATGAGGTCAGGCTCCGAAGCCGCGTGCGACCGGGGTTCCGGCACGCAGGCCGTTGCCCGCACCACGCCGATCAGGAGATCCATTGGCACTCACCACTGCCGAGCGTCAGCCCGTTGCGAAGAACGCAGCCGAGCGCACGCCGAAGTCCTCCCGCGCCCAGAAGGGCGGCCAGCAGCGTGGCGGCGCTCGCCGCAAGCACACGCACAACGAGGGCATCATTCCGCTGCTCGCGCGAGCCGTGCGCGAGGTGGAGGCCTCGGCTCAGCGCGGCAAAGCCTCGCCGGCCGGCCGCACTAAGTTCCACGTGATCGCGCTGCTCATGCGCGAGGAACGCGCCAGAGTCAAAACCGATGAGAACGTGAGCGAGTCGGAGCGCGCCGAGACGCTGAAGCGTCTCGACGGCGTCGCCGCGATCCTCGCGAAGACCGCCGCCCGCGACACGAGCCTCATTACGCTGCTCGAGCCCGCCGCCCCCATCACCGAGGCGACGCGCCTGCTCAAGCGCAAGATGCTCACCCAGGCCGGTATCGAGCTGCCAGACGAAGAGCCCAGCAAGGCCGAGCCCGCGCAGGCCTTCGTGCCACCGGAGCTGGCCGAGCGCCAGGTGGAGCCCGCCGGCATCGAGTCGCGCATGCTCGCCAACCCCTTCCTCGCCCCAGACCTCACCCCGCCTCGCAAGCCCACCCCCGTGGTGCGGCTCGCGAACTGGGAACTGCTCGGGCCCCTGCTCAAGTCGTTCGAGCAGGGCGGCGGCGGCTCCGCGTGCATGGAGCTGCCTGATCCTCCCGTGCCCGACCGCCTCGCCCCTGCCGGCCGCGAACTCATGCCGCACCAGGCGCGCCTGCTTGCGAGTGTGCGCGACGGGCATCGCAGCTTCCTGCTTGCCGACGAGCCCGGTCTCGGCAAGACTGCCCAGTCGGTGCTGGCGGCCTCGGTGGCAGACGCCTACCCGCTGCTCGTCGTGGTGCCCAACGTCGTGAAGATGAACTGGGCGCGCGAGGTGGAGCGGTGGACGCCGCAGCGCCGTGTGACGGTGATCCACGGCGACGGCCAGGACATCGACGCCTTCGCCGACGTGTTCGTGGTGAACTACGAGATCCTCGACCGTCACCTCAGCTGGATCTCGCGTTTCGGGTTCAAGGGCATGGTGGTCGACGAGGCGCACATGATCAAGAACGTGCAGTCGCAGCGGTCCCGCAATGTGCTCGCCATTGCCGAGAGCATCCGCGAGCGCACGCCGGGCGCTTCGCCGCTGCTGATCGCGCTCACAGGCACCCCGCTCATCAACGACATCGACGATTTCCGCGCCATTTGGCGCTTCCTCGGTTGGATCGACGCCGAGAAGCCCGGCCCCGAGCTCATGGCCAGCCTGGAGAGCAACGGCTGGACTCCCGCAGACCCCGCCTTCTACCCTGAGGCGAGGCAGAGTGTCGTCGATATGGGCATTGTGCGCCGTCGCAAGATCGACGTCGCCGCAGATCTGCCGGCGAAGCGCGTAGTCGACCTGCCCGTCGAACTCGACGACGAACTCGGCCGCGGTATTCGCGATGCCGAGGCGAAGCTCGCTCGTAAGCTTGTTGACCGCTTTACGGCGGTCAAGAGCGGCAAGCTGGGCGCGAAGCTGTCGGACGAGGCGATCATTCGCATGGTCTGCGCGCAGGAGCTCGAAGAGTCGAACGCTTCTGCCGACGGCATGAACGTCTTCACGATGGTGCGCCAGATCGGCCAGGCCAAGGCCGGGCTCGCGGCCGACTACACGGCGCAGCTCGCGCGCTCCGTCGGCAAGGTGGTGTTCTTCGCAAAGCACATCGATGTGATGAACCGGGCCGAGACGCAGCTCGCCGAGGCAGGCTTGCGCACGGTGTCGATCCGCGGCGATCAGACGACCGCGTTCCGCCAGGAGCAGATCGATGCCTTCAACAAGGATCCCGATATCGCTGTGGCGGTGTGTTCGCTCACGGCGGCCGGTGTGGGTGTGAACCTGCAGGCCTCGTCGAACGTGGTGCTCGCAGAGCTGAGCTGGACCGACGCCGAGCAGACGCAGGCCATCGACCGTGTGCACCGCATCGGTCAGGAGGAGCCCGTCACCGCGTGGCGCATCGTGGCCGCGCAGACAATCGACGCGAAGATCGCGGAGTTGATCGACGGCAAGGCGGGGCTCGCCGCGCGGGCGCTCGACGGCGCTGCGGCTCCTGCGGAGGAGGCCGATTCGGTGCAGCTGCTCGCCCTCATGGGCGTGCTGGAGCGGGCGCTGCGGTAGGCGGCGGGTCTGGCCGGTTTCGTTCCGAATCTGGCGGTATCTGAGCTGTTGATCGCATTCCCGCCATCGCTAGTCTGGGGGAGGCGGTCTGCTCCGCCGTGCGATTGGCGAGACGAGGGAGATTCCACATGCGCATCGGTGTGCTCTGCTCAGGCGGCGACAGCCCAGGCATGAACGCGGCGATCCGCGGCGCGGTGCTGCGCGGAGTGGACGTGCACGGCTTCGAGATGATCGGCTTCATGGACGGCTGGCGCGGCTTCCACGAGGATGACTGGATCCCGCTCGACCGGCCGGCGGTGCGCGGGCTGTCGCCCCTCGGCGGCGTGATGCTCGGCACGAGCCGCGTGCCCCCGTTTCCGAAGGGCAGCGACCCTGAGCTTGGCCTGCGTGCGGTGCGCGAGCGCGTCGCGGCGTACGGCCTCGACGGCTTCCTGCTGATCGGTGGCAACGGCACACAAACCGTGGCAAGCCTGCTCAACAGCGGCGGGGTGCCGACCATCGGCCTGCCCAAAACCATCGACAACGATCTCGGCGGCACCGACTACACCTTCGGGTTCGACACCGCGGTGTCGATCGCGTCTGAGGCCATCGACAGGCTCCGCACCACAGGTGAGTCGCATCGGCGCTGCATGGTGCTTGAGGTGATGGGCCGCGACGCGGGGTGGATCGCGCTGCACGCTGGCATGGCGGCGGGTGCGCAGGTGTCGCTGATCCCGGAGTTTCCGGAGTCGATCAAGCAGATCGGGGAGTGGGTGCTGAGCGTGCGCGATCGCGGCCGCTCCTCGCTCGTCGTGGTGGCCGAGGGTTTCCGCCTCGAGGGCACCGATCAGGCGGTCACCCGTGACGGGCTCGACGCGTTCGGGCGGCCGCGCCTGGGTGGCATCGCCGAGGTGCTGGCCCCGCTCATCGAGCAGCGCACGGGCATTGAAACGCGCGCCACCGTGCTGGGGCATGTGCAGCGGGGCGGATCGCCAACCGCATTCGACAGGGTGCTCGCCACCCGCACCGGCATCGCTGCCGCCGACGCTGCCTTGGCGGGGCGATGGGGCACGATGGCGGGCCTGCACGGCGACCGCATCGAGATGGTGCCGCTGGAGGCGGCGATCGGTCGGCTGAAGACCGTGCCCGCCTCGCGCTACGAAGAGGCGCGCCTAAACTTCGGGTAGTACCGCAGTCTGAGCTATAGCCCGAGCGCAGCCTTGACGTCGGCGAGCGACGGATTCGTGGCCGTGGTGCCGTCGGGGTACACCACAGTGGGCACGGTCTGGTTGCCGCCGTTGACGTGCTCGATCAGCTCGGGGGTGCCGGGGGTGCGCTCGATATCGACCTCGGTGTAGCCGATGCCGGTCTTATCGAGCATCAGCTTGAGGCGTTTGCAGTAGCCGCACCACTCCGTCGAGAACATGGTGATGGAGCCCGCCTCGGGCACGAAATCGGTCAGCGCTGCGGTCATGCGTCTACTCCTCTGTTCGCGATGCGATCCGCCAGCCAGCCTACCCTCGCGGTATCCGAAGCCACCGGGTGTCTCCGCGGCCGCTGCCCACGCGAGCTGCCCCAACGCGTCAGCGGAGGAGTCTGCGTGTTCCGCACCCCAGGTGAACGAACGGTGAACTTGGCCACCTGGCTTGACCTGTGCGGAGGGAGGTGAAACCATATGTACGGCGCGCGCGGTGTGCCGGTGTCCGCGGAAAAACTGTGAACATCGGGTGTCTTCGCGGGTGATCCAAGCACCACATGCTCCCGAACGAAAGACGCCGGTGGAACTCACTCTCATCGTGCTGCTGGTCATTGTGCTGGCGCTCTTCTTCGACTTCACCAACGGCTTCCACGACACCGCCAACGCGATGGCGACGCCCATCGCAACGGGGGCCCTCAAGCCGAAGACCGCGGTGCTGCTGGCCGCGATCCTCAACCTTGTAGGCGCGTTCCTCTCGACGGAGGTGGCCAAGACGATCTCTGGCGGCCTCATCAACGAGGGAGACGGCGGGGTGCTCATCACCCCGGAGATGATCTTCGCCGGCCTCATCGGCGCCATCGTCTGGAACCTGCTGACCTGGCTCTACGGGCTTCCATCGAGCTCGTCCCACGCTCTCTTCGGCGGCCTGATCGGCGCAGCCATCATCGGCGCTGGCATTTCCTCGGTCAACGGCGGCGTTTTCCTCTCGAAGATCCTCATTCCGATGCTCGCAGCACCGCTGACCGCTGGTATCGTCGCCTTCACCGCGACCCGCGTGGCCTACGCGATCACGCGCCGCCACGACGGCAAGAAAGACGGACGCGGCCGCTTCCGCTACGCGCAGATCGCTTCTTCCTCACTGATTGCGCTGGCCCACGGCACCAACGACGCGCAGAAGACGATGGGCGTCATCACGCTTACGCTCGTCGCGGCCAACCTGCAAGATCCAGGCACCGGCCCGCACCTCTGGGTCATCACCGCCTGCGCGCTCGCGATCGCCCTCGGCACCTACTCGGGCGGCTGGCGCATCATCCGCACCCTGGGCTCGGGCCTCACCCAGGTGAAGCCCGCTCAGGGCTTCGCCGCAGAGACCAGCACCGCTGCCACGATCCTCGCGTCGAGCCACCTCGGTTTCGCGCTGTCGACCACGCAGGTCGCCTCCGGCTCGGTGATCGGTTCCGGTCTCGGCCGCCGCGGCTCCAGCGTGCGCTGGCGCGCGGTCGGCCGCATTAGCCTGGGCTGGCTCTTCACCCTGCCCGCCTCGGGCATCGTCGCAGCTGTGGCTGCGCTCATCGCGCACATCGGCCCCGTGGGCATCATCATCGACGCCGTGCTCGGTTTCGGCTTCATCCTCTTCATCTTCTGGCGTTCGCGTCGCAACCGCGTCGATCATTCGAACGCGATCCCGGTGCCCGATGTCGCCGAGGCAGGCTACGCCGTGCGTGTGAAGAAGGGCAAAGTCAAGAAGGTCAAGACGCACACCGGCACGATCCCGCCCCTCACCCCCGTCGCGCAGTCAGCGGTGCGCGACGATATCGCGGCGCGTGAGGCCGCGAAGGCTGCCCGGGAGGAAGAACGATGAGCATCGACTGGATGGCGTTTCTAATCGTCTTCGTGGCGGCACTGTTTTCGGCCGTGTTCGTGGTGGCCCTGTACTCGCTCGGGATCCGCTTCCTTGCGACACCGGCACCGCGCGCGCGTGGCATCGACGGCAGCCTCGAGCCCGATGGCCCCTCCCGCGACGACGAAGACGACGATGTCGACGACGCCGGCCGGCCCCGTTGGGCGACGGTGGCCGCCAACGTCTGCTTCACGCTGTCGGCCCTAGCGGTGCTCGTGGGTATCTTCCTCATCATTCCGGCGCTGCACTTCTGGTGAGTTGCGCTCCCCGGCATCAGTCGGGGGACGGGAGTAGCCTGGGCGCATGAACGAGACCCAGGTGGAGCGGATTCCCGGCGTTGTGGCAGGCCTGCGCCACAGTTTCGAGCGTGGCGTCACCCGCCCCGAGCCGTGGCGGCGCGAGATGCTCAGGCGACTGCGGGCCCTGCTCGTGGAACGCGGCGACGACTTCGAGCGCGCACTGTTCGATGATCTCGGCAAATCCGGCACGGAGTCGCAGCTCACCGAGATCGGTTTCTTGGTGGCCGAGATCGATCACGCGCTCGCCCACCTGCACGGCTGGATGCGGCCGCGCCGTGCCGCCGTGCCCCTCGCGGCTCAGCCTGCGGCAGCGCGGATCGTGCCCGAGCCGCTCGGGGTGGCGTTGGTGATCGCCCCCTGGAATTACCCACTGATGCTCGCGCTCTCACCCGTGATCGGGGCGATCGCGGCGGGCAATGCGGTCGTTATCAAACCGAGCGAGCTCGCCCCCGCGACGGCGCGGCTCATTGCGAGCCTCGTGCCCGACGCGCTCGACCGTCGCACGGTGGCCGTCGTCGAGGGCGGCGTGCCGCAGACCACAGCGCTGCTCCAACAGCGCTTCGACCACATCTTCTACACGGGCAACGGGCGGGTGGGCCGCATCGTAGCCCGCGCGGCAGCCGAGCACCTCACTCCGGTCACCCTCGAACTCGGCGGCAAATCTCCCGTCTACGTCGACGACACCGTCGACCTTGCAGAAGCGGCGAAGCGCATCGCGTGGGGCAAGTTCATGAACGCCGGGCAAACCTGCGTGGCCCCCGACTACGTGCTCGGCAGTGCGCCGGTGCTGCGCACGCTCGGCCCGCTGCTCGCCGAAGCGATCCACACCCTCTACGGCAGCGCCCCGCAGTGCAATCCCGATTACGGGCGCATCGTCAACGACGCCCAGTTCGGGCGTCTGCTCGGCTACCTCGACGACGGCGAAACGCTCATCGGCGGCGGTCACGATCGCGCCGACCGCTTTCTCGAGCCGACCGTGCTTGTCGGGGTCGATCGCGATGCAGCAGTGATGCGCGACGAGATCTTCGGCCCGATCCTGCCGCTTGTGGAGGTCTCCGATCTCGACGACGCGCTCACCGTGGTCACCGGCCGCGACAAGCCGCTCGCAGCGTACGTGTTCAGTGACTCGGCGGCGGTGCGTCAGCGTTGGGAACGCGAGACAAGTTCGGGTGCCTTGGGGTTCGGGGTGCCGGTGCTGCACCTCGTGGTGCCCGAGTTGCCGTTCGGCGGGGTCGGCGAGAGCGGCACCGGCGCGTATCACGGGGAGCGTTCGTTCCAGGTATTCAGCCATGAGAAAGCCGTGCTGTCGAAGCCGCTCACGCCCGACACTCTCGGGGCCACCATCATGCCCCCGTTCACCCCTCAGAAAGACGCGCTCGTGCGTCGCTGGCTGCGTAAACTGCTCTAGCTCGCGGCGCTGCCCCAACATATGCCTGATCGCAGCGGGCGATCGGTAGGATTGTGCCGTGGAACAGCCCAGAAGCGAAGCCGGAGAAGCCGTGCACGACGATGCCGCGCATGAGCTGCCCCTCGGTGTGCGCGTGGCAGCCGCCTGGTCGTGGCGGCTGATTCTCATCGGCCTCGCCTGCGCCGGGTTCCTGTGGCTCATCGTGCAGGTGCGGATCATCGTGATCCCGTTGCTGGTCGCGATTCTGCTGACGGCGCTGCTGGCACCCGTGGTGCAGTGGTTCCAGAAGCGCGGTGCGCCGCGCTGGTTGGGGGTGATCTTCGCCCTCGCGATGTTCGTCGCAGCGGTGTGGATCCTCGTCACCCTCATCGCGACGCAGCTTCGAAGCGGCTTCGATGATGTGGCGCAGCGCTCCCAGGAGGCCTGGGTGGAGTTGCTGCACTGGGGTGAGGCGACCTTCGGGTTCTCGGCTGAGGAAATCGACGGCTTCACCGGCCAGCTCATGAAGACGATTGACGGGCACCAGTCGGAGATCTGGAACGGTGCCCTCGGCGTGGCCACCTCCGCCGGCCAGTTCGTGACGGGCACGCTACTCACCCTGTTCTCCCTGATTTTCTTGCTGATTGACGGGCGTCGCATCTGGTTCTGGGTGCTGGGGTTCCTGCCTGCGCGGGCGCACGCTCCGGTTGACGCCGCCGGTCGGGCCGGCTGGGTCTCGGTAGGGCAGTACGTGCGCGTGCAGATCTTCGTGGCGTTTGTCGACGCCGTCGGCATCGGTGCCGGCGCGGCGCTGCTCGGCGTGCCACTGGCGATACCGGTCGCGGTGCTCGTGTTCTTGGGCTCGTTCATTCCGTTCCTCGGCGCTATCACCACAGGCGCCCTCGCCGCGTTCATCGCGCTCGTCTACAACGGGCCTGTCAACGCGCTTCTCATGCTCGGCGTGGTGATTCTCGTCAACCAGATCGAGGGTCACGTGCTGCAGCCGCTGGTCATGGGCAGTGCGGTGAAGGTGCACCCGCTGGGCGTCGTGCTCGCGGTGTCGACCGGCGCGCTGCTCGCGGGTATCCCAGGCGCCTTGTTCGCGGTGCCCATCGCGGCCTCGGCCAACTCCATCGTCAACACGCTCGTGCACAGGCAGTGGGATCCGGGATCGGATCCTGTCGCCGAGTATCACCGCCGCGAGAAAACCTCGCAGCGGGCGCGTCACCGCGCTCGCAATGTCGCGCGACTGCTGCGCAAGGAAGGACACTGATGAGCGAAGCAGCTCGCACCGCCCCCGCCCTCGAAGATTTCGAGCGTGCACTCGAAACGGTGCACCGGGTCACGCAGCGCACCCCGTTCGAATCGTCGCGCTATCTTGCCGAGGTGCTCGATGTGCCCGCGGTCTACCTGAAGTGCGAAAACCTGCAGCGTACCGGCGCCTACAAGCTGCGCGGCGCCTACAACCGTCTGACGCAGCTCACCCCGGAGGAGCGGGCGCGCGGCGTGGTTGCTGCCTCGGCCGGCAACCATGCGCAGGGTGTGGCGTTCGCGGCACGCGAGCTCGGTATCAAGGCGACGATCTTCATGCCTCTCGGTGTGGCATTGCCGAAGCTGCAGGCCACCAAGCACTACGGGGCCGAGGTAGTGCTCGAGGGAGCTACCTTCGACGAGACGAACCGGGCAGCGCAGCAGTTCGTCGAACAGAGCGGAGCGATTTTCATTCCACCGTTCGACCACCCCGCGGTGATCGAGGGGCAGGGTACTGTTGCGCTTGAGATGCTGCAGGTGCAGCCCGACATTGAGACGCTGATCGTGCCGATCGGTGGCGGCGGCCTCATCTCGGGTGTCGCGGCTGCGGCGAAGCAGTGGGCCGCGCGCGAGGGTCGCCCAATGCGAGTGATCGGCGTGCAGTCGGAAAACGCGGCTCCCTACAAGCCGTCGCTTGAGGCCGGACACCCGGTGACGATCGAGACGCGACCCACGATCGCCGATGGCATCGCGGTCGCCCGCCCCGGCGAGCTGAACTTCGAGATGGTGCGTGAGTTCGTCGACGAGGTCGTCACCGTCAGCGACGACGATATTGCGCGCGCTATCGTGATGCTGCTCGAACGGGCGAAGCTCGTGGTCGAGCCGGCCGGTGCCGCAGGTGTTGCGGCGATTCTCGCGGGGAAGGTGCGCGCCTCGGGCGTGACGGCGACGGTCCTGTCGGGTGGCAACATCGATCCGCTGCTGCTGCAGCGCGTCATCGGTCACGGCCTCGCCGCGTCTGCGCGCTACCTCAAGCTGCGCATCCTGCTGCCCGACGTGCCGGGTCAGCTGGTGCGCACGGCGTCGATCGTGGCATCTCAGAACGCCAATGTGGTCGAGGTGATCCACACGCGTCACGCGACCGAGCTGCCCGTCAGTCAGGTCGAGCTGGAGCTGCACATCGAGACGCGCGGGCACGAGCACGGCGACGCCGTTGCGCAGGCCCTGCGTGATGCCGGTTACACGGTGCGAGTGGGCGAGCGGTACTAAGCTCCTACGCCTTGAACTCCGGGGGTTAGTGGGGGAGTGGGGCGCCGGACTGTGCTGCGAAGAGGCGGATCGCGCGCCGCGCGTCGTCGAGAGTGATGCTGCCGCCGGCGACGATGTGCAGGCCGTAGGCGTCTTCGAGGGCGACGAAGTTCATGGCGATATCGTCGAGCGGGCCAGTCAGCGCGAATGCGCCGCTGGCGACACCCTCGGTGAGGATGCCGCGGTAGAGCTCGAGCTGTTCGCGGTAGAGCCGCTGCACGAGTTCGTCGTGCAGGGGCGACTTGCCGGCCAGCACGTCGAATTCGTAGAGCAGCCGCATGAGTGCATCGTCGGGGCCTTCGGGCAGGCCGGCCTCGACGGCGGTTGCGAGCTTCGCGGCTGCGCCCTGTTGCTGTGCGACGAGCGCGGCGCGTTCTGAGCCCACGCGCTCCATGCCGGCGGCATGGGCCTCGACGAGGATCGCTTCGAGATCGTCGTAGTAGTAGAGCAGCGCACCGCGCGTCACCCCGGCCTGGTTGGCGACGTCGGTGAGCGAGAGGTTGCGCAGGCCGTGCTCGGCGGCGGCGGTGAGGGCCGCGTCGACCACCTCGCGGCGGCGCTGCTTCTGGGTGCTCGGGCGTGCCATGCCTGCCAGTATGCCAGGCGTCGCAGCCGAGCAAGCCTCGCAATGACGGCTTTTCGCGGGCGGGGCGCAGGTTTCTTGACAAATGAGTAAATTAATTTACTCTGGAGTGAAAGAACTCGACCGCAGCGGCGGTCCCACTGAGCCTCAGGAGATGACATGGCCGTCGATACCCTCTACACCGGTGGCAGGATTCGCACCTTCGACCCCGACCAGCCCTGGGTAGAAGCCCTCGGCGTCACCGGCGATCGCATCACCTACGTGGGATCCGCCGCCGATGCCCCCGCCGCCCGCCGCACCGTGCAGCTCGAAGGGCGCCTGCTCACCCCCGGCATCGCCGACACCCACAATCACCTGCTGCTCGGCTTCGACGACCTCGCCGTCAGTCTCGACCAGGTCACCAGCCTCGACGTCGTGCGTGCCCGCATCGCAGAGTTCGCCGAAACCCACCCCGAGCTCGAGTGGATCTGCGCCGAGAACGCCCTCTACTCCGTCGTCGAGGGCCGCCGCCCCAACGCCGACGACCTGGTGGGCGTCACCGACAAGCCCGTCTTCATCACCACCTATGACCAGCACTCCGTATGGCTCAACCGCCCCGCGCTCGCGAAGCTCGGCATCCTGAACGGTGGCGACATCGCCTGGGGCAACCCCGAGATCGACAGCACCACCGGCGAGCCCACCGGCTGGGTCACCGACTTCTACACGAGCGCCATGACCATCAACGGCCTCGCCGAGCTGCAGCGCGACATCCCCATGTACTCGCCCGACCGCCGCTACGCGAAGATCGCCAACAGCCTCGACATGGCCGCCCGCTTCGGCATCACCACCGTGGTCGAACCGCAGGTGCCGCTCGCCGAACTCGACCTCTTCGCCCGCGCCGAGCGGGAGGGCCGCCTCACCAGCCGCACCATTGCCGCGATCTACCACCCTGTCGGCGCCGACGGCGACTTCCGCGCCCGCATCACCGAGGCGATCCGCGAGACACCCCAGCACGAACGCTTCAAGCTCGGTCCCGTCAAGCTCTACGCCGACGACGTTATCGAACCGCACACCGCCGCGATGCTGCAGGACTACGCCAACCGCCCCGGCCACCGCGGGCACACCAGCCTCGAACCCACCGAGTTCACCAGGCTCTTCACCGAACTCGACAGGCTCGGCTACCAGGTGCATACCCACGCCACGGGCGACTGGGGCATCCGCCTCACCCTCGACTCCATCGAGGCCGCCCAACGCGCCAACGGCCGCACCGACACCCGCCACGGCATTGTGCACGTCGAGTGCCTCGCCCCCGAAGACCTGCCTCGCTTCCGCGAACTCGGCGTGGTCGCGGCGATGCAGCCCCGCCACGCCTCACCGGATCTCGTGGCCGGCACCTGGATGGAGAACGTCGGCGAGACTCGCTGGGATCGCGCGTGGCGCTTCCGGTCGATGATCGACTCGGGCGCCCGCGTCACCTTCTCAAGCGACTGGCAGGTCGGCGAAATGGATCCGCTTGTGGGCGTCTACAGCGCCATGACCCGCGCCGGTCTCGACGGCTCGCAGGCGTGGACCCAGGGCGAGCGCGTCGGCCTCGACGCGACGCTCGAGGCGTACACGCGGGGCGGTGCCGAGGCGTTCCACCACGAGGGTGCGCTCGGCATGCTGCGCGTGGGGTACCTCGCCGACCTCGTCGTCTGGTCGGGCGACCTCTATGGCATGGAAGCTTCCGAAATCCTCGAGCAGCGCGCCGATCTGACAGTGGTGGGCGGATCCGCGATCCACGATGTCCACGGCGAGCTCGGCGGCAACGCGGCCGCGGCCACCGTGCAGGATCCCGCCGGAGCCGGTCAGAGCTGCACCGAGCCCGACGACAGCCACCACTGCCACAGCCACTGATCCGCCCCTCCCCGGGGCACGCCCCCGGGGAGCACCGCAGTGCTCACCACAACGATGTGTAAGAAGGACCCTCATGACCAGCCTCCCCACCCGCACCGGCGTCGCCGCCGGCGATGACCAGATCGCGCACGCTATTACCCAGGAGCCGGGCGCCCTGAAGCGCACCCTCAAGCTGCGCCACCTCGTGTTCATCGGCCTCGCCTACATGGCGCCGCTCGCGGTGTTCGACATGTTCGGCATTGTTGCCGACGAGACCGGCGGCCACGTGCCGCTCGCCTACCTCGTGGTGATGGTCGCGGTGCTGTTCACCGCATTCAGCTACTCGCGCATGGTGCGCTTCTTCCCGATCGCGGGATCCGCCTACACCTACGCAAAAGAAGCGATCAACGCGCACCTCGGCTTCCTCGTGGGGTGGGCGGCCACGCTCGACTATCTGCTGCTGCCGATGATCAACGCGATCCTCTCGGGCATCTACATGGGGGCGGTGTTCCCCGAGGTGCCGTTCTGGGTGTGGGTGCTGCTGACGGTGGGGATCTGCACGGCCCTCAATCTGGTGGGGGTGAAGCTTGCGGCGAGCATGAACGTGCTGCTCGTCTCGATCCAGCTCGTTGTGGCCGTCGTGTTCGTGGTGCTCACGATCGTCAACATCGTCAACGGTGCGAACGGTGCTGAGTTCACGGCGCGGCCCTTCATTTCGAGCGACATCCAGGTGGCGGCGATCGCCGCTGGTGCGGCGATCCTCGCCCTCTCCTTCCTCGGCTTCGACGCGGTTTCGACCCTCGCGGAGGAGGCGGAGAAGCCCGAGCGGGACATCCCGCGCGCGATTTTCATCATCATCGCTGTGGCCGGAGCCTTCTTCATCACCGTCACCTACGTGATGCAGGTGCTCTTCCCCGATGTCACCCAGCTCGGCGACATCGTGGGGGCCTCGCCCGAGATCGCGAAGTACATCGGTGGTGCCGCATTCCAGGCGATCTTCGTGGGCGGCTACATGATGGCCGTGCTCGGCTGCGGGATCACGCAGCAGATGAGCGCCGCGCGCCTGCTCTATGCGATGGGCCGCGACGGTGCGCTGCCGAAGCGTCTCTTCGGCGGCGTGAACGAGCGCACGGGCGTGCCCGTGGTGAACGTGCTCATCGTTGCAGCAATTGCACTCACCGCCCTCTTCGTGGATCTCGACCAGGCGGCCTCGATGATCAACTTCGGTGCCTTCATCGCCTTCACCTTCGTGAACCTCTCGGTGATCTTCATGTTCTTCCGATTCTTGCAGCGGCGGTCTGTGGGCGCCTGGCTCGGCTTCGTGCTGGTGCCGGCGGTGGGCGTGGTCATCAACGTCTGGTTGTGGCTCAGTCTTGACGCGGTGTCGATGGTGATCGGCGGCATCTGGCTCGCCCTGGGCCTCGTCTACCTCGTTGTGAAGACGCGCGGCTTCCGCGCCGCCGCGCCAGACCTCACCGGCCCCATCAACATCGGCATGTACGAGTAGAGGGGCCTCGAACCGCAGGCGTGCGGGATAGCCTAGTCTGGAGGTGCCCTCGGACTAGGCGGATATCCCGACATGAAGATCCTGATCGTTGAAGATGACGCGCGCGTCTCCGATGCCCTGAGCGCCTATCTGCGTCAAGCGGGGTACACCACTGTCTGCGCTGCGAGCGGTGCGGCAGCCCTGGAAGCGCTCGGCGCTGACACCGAGGCTGTGCTGCTCGATCTCGGCTTGCCCGATATGGACGGGATCGATGTGTGCAGGCGGATCCGCGGCATCTCGGGCGTCCCCATCATTGTCGCGACCGCGCGCAGCCACGTCGAGGAGCGCATCAAGGGTCTCCACGCCGGCGCCGATGATTTCGTGGTGAAGCCCTACGACGTGCGCGAGCTGGTCGCGCGTATCGAGGCCGTCACCCGGCGCACGCGACCACTGCCGGTCGACTCGGACGAGGCCTCGGGGATCACCGTCGACGGCGTATACATCGATTTCCGCAACCGGCTGGTGCTGGCCGACGGAGCCCCGGTCGAACTCACCCCCAAGGAGTTCGACATCGTCGCCGTGCTGGCCCGCTACCCGGGAGTGGTGGTGCCTCGCGACCGCATCATCCGTGAGGTGTGGGGCACTGACTGGAGCGGCTTCAACCGCTCACTCGAAGTGCACGTCGGCTCGATCCGCCGCAAACTCGCGCGCCCCTCGCTCATCGCGACACTGCGGGGCGTCGGATACCGGCTGACCGGGGCCTGAGCCGTGCGCACCCGCCTCATCATCGTGTTTCTGGTGCCGGTGACGGTTATTCTGCTGGCGTTGAGCGGTGCCTACGCCTGGAGCGTGGCGCGCAGTATCCAGCAGGAAGCTTCGAGTCAGCAGCTCGGCGACCTCGGCTACTTTCTCACCGGTGCCCGCCAGTCGCTGCGGGCCGCGAATCCGGCGGTGGTGGCGGGCGAGCTGGAGCGGTACAGCGAGCTGTATGGCACGCGGATCGCGGTCTTCGACCGATCGGGAACGCTCTGGGCCGCTGGCGGTCTGCAACCCGAGGAGATCGACGAAGAGATGACCGCTCAGATCGGTCTCGCACTTTCGGGGCGTCGCAGCGACCCGAATCTGACGGTGCTGCCCTGGTCGCTCGGTGAGACCGTGATGGTCGAGCCCGTGTTCGATGACGGCAATGTGATCGGCGCGGTGCTGATCGCGGCGAGCGCCGACGCACCACGCGGTGAGATCCTGACCCATTGGACGCTGATGGTGCTGGTGTGCGCCCTCGTCATCGGCCTGTTGGTCCTCGCGGTGTTTCGTCTCGCCCGCTGGGTGCTGCAGCCGTTGTTGCGCGTTGATAACGCGATGGCCGCCATTGAGCACGGCGAGATGGATGCCCGCATCGCAGATGACACCGGCCCACCGGAGATGCGCCGCATGATCAGGCTGTTCAATCAGATGGCGGAGGAGATCGAGCGGGTGGTGTCGCGTCAGCGGGAGTTCGCGATGAACGCCTCCCATGAGCTGCGTAACCCGCTCGGGGCGCTGCTGATGCGGGTCGAATATCTTGCGACCGGGCTCGAGCCTCGCTGGGAAGACGACATCGAGAAGACCCGTGAGGAGGGGCGTCGCATGTCGCGAATCCTCGACACGCTGCTGAACATGGCGCGAGCCGGGCAGCAGGATTCCTCGTTTGTCGCAGTTGATCTCGTTGAGCTTGTGGAGAGCCGCGTGGCAGCGTGGCGCGACGTGGCCCGCGAGCGGGGCCTCCGCATCAGGGTCGACGGTGCCCCTGGCGTGATGAGTTCGACCGATCGCACCTCAGTGGAGAGCGCCCTCGACGCCGTGATCGACAACGCCCTCAAGTTCGCACCCGCGGGCTCGACCATCGATGTGACGGTGCGACGAGATGGCGACTCCTGCGAGATCGCCGTGCGCGACCGCGGCCCCGGACTCGAAGCCGAAGAGCTCGAACGGGTGAAGAGCCGGTTCTGGCGCAGCCCGCGCGACCAGAACGTGCCGGGTTCGGGGCTCGGCCTCGCGATCGCAACGGATCTGCTCGCGGCGCTGCAGGGGAGCGTCGAGGTCTCCGCACCTGACGGCGGCGGCCTCCGTGTCGCACTGCGACTGCCGGGGAGCGAACGATGATGCGGCGCAGAGCACGGGCGCGGGTCGTCGCTGCGGTAGCCGCGCTGGCGACCGCGCTGCTCGGGCTCACCGGCTGCGTGGGCCCCGACTACGCGAGCGACGAGCACTTCGAGATCGCCGGTGGCGGCACCACCGGGGTCTACTACGCCTACGGCGAGGAGCTCGCGGGCGCCCTGCACCGGGAGCTCGGGCTCGACATCACCGTCGCCGAGACTCACGGCTCGGTCGACAACCTGTTGCGGGTCGCAGCAGGGGAGGCGTTGCTCGGCTTCGCGCAGGGTGACACGGCGGCCGATGCGGTGCGCGGCACCGGCGACTTCGCTGATCCGCTCCCGGTGCGCGCAGCCGCCCGCGTCTACGACGAATACGTTCACCTGGTGGTGCCCGCCGAGTCGGAAGTGCGCCGGATCGCCGACCTTGAGGGTCGCAGGGTGTCGCTCGGGGCACCGAACTCCGGCGTGCAGGTCATCGCAACCCGCGTGCTCGCCTCCTCCGGCGTCGCGCTTGACCGGATCGAGAACCCCGAGCTTGGCCCAGATGCCTCGATCGAGGCGATGCAGCGAGGCGAGATCGACGCCTTTTTCTGGGTGGGTGGGCTGCCCACGCCGGGGATCGAGCGGCTGGCGAGGGCGATGCCGATCCGTCTGCTCTCCATCGAGGCCGACACTGTGGATCGCGTCAACTCCGGGCACGCCGGGGTGTACCGTCTCGCAGACTTCCCGGTGGGCGTGTACGGCATCGAAACACCGACGGTCACCATGACGGTGCCGAACTATCTGATCGTCTCGGAAGACGCACCCGACGAACTCGTCTACGACGTGGTGCGGGTGCTCTTCGACTCGCGCCAGGAGATCGGTCGCCGGGTCGCCGCGGGCGAATTCCTCGATCGACGGCAGGCCATTTTCACAGCCCCGGTGGAGCTGCATCCGGGTGCCGCCCGCTTCTACGTCGACGCCCGACGGTAACCCCTGGAATCGACGCTCCGCGTCGCGAACCTCAAGAAACGCTCAAGGGCACGCTCAAGAAAGCCTCAAGGCGGCTGACGCGCACGCGATCCGCTCTCTAGCGTTGGGGCCGATCGGTTCGACGACGTACCGCCCACCCGCACGGGTCGGCAGCGCCCGCCGAACCGTCGCAGCCAGGCCAGCCGCCTGCGATGCGCTCGCCGCATTGCAGGTCACGACCCAGAGGTGGAGACATGATGAGTGCGAGCGAACCGCTTGTCGTCGTGGAGAACGTGCAGAAGCACTACGGAGAGTTTCAAGCCCTGACCGATATCGATCTCACGATCGACGCGGGCGAGGTGGTCGTGATCATCGGGCCCTCCGGCTCGGGAAAGTCGACGCTCTGCCGTTCGATCAACCGCCTGGAGACCATCACCAGCGGTTCGATCCGCGTCGACGGCAGGGAGTTGCCCGCCGAGGGGAAGGCGCTCGCGAAGCTGCGCGCCGAGGTCGGCATGGTGTTCCAATCGTTCAACCTCTTCGCCCACCTGACGATCCTCGAGAACGTCACCCTCGGCCCCATCAAGGTTCGCGGCCTCAGCAAGGCTGACGCCGAGCGGGAAGCGATGGAGCTCCTCGCCAGGGTCGGCGTTGAGAAGCAGGCCTCGAAGCTGCCTGCGCAGCTCTCCGGCGGGCAGCAGCAGCGCGTCGCCATTGCCCGCTCTCTCGCGATGCACCCCAAGGTGATGCTCTTCGATGAGCCCACAAGCGCCCTCGACCCCGAGATGATCAACGAGGTGCTCGACGTGATGGTCGAACTCGCCAAGGAGGGCATGACGATGATCGTCGTCACCCACGAGATGGGATTCGCGCGGAAGGCGGCGGATCGGGTCGTCTTCATGGCCGACGGCCGGATCGTGGAGGAGGCCACACCCGATGAGTTCTTCACCCACCCGAAGAGCGACCGTGCCAAGGATTTCCTCTCCAAGCTCATCACCAGCTGAGGCGTCTGCGCCGCCAGGCGGCACCGACGACCCGAACACCCGAACCACCGATCGAAAGGAACACTCCATGCGTTTCAAGAAATCACTCGCGGCGCTCGGCCTTTTTGCCGCAGCGGCGCTGACGCTCACCGGCTGCAACAGCGGCTCCCCTGGTGCGACCGAGGGCGGCAACGACGCCCCCGCGGCAGCCAGCAAGACCCCCTGGGAGGTCGCGGAAGGCTTCACCCTCGAGGGCAGCCCCACATTCGACAAGATGGAGGAGCGCGGCAAGGTCGTGGTGGGTGTCAAAGAGGACCAGCCGGGCCTCGGTTACCTCGACAACGTCACCCAGGAGCGCAGCGGCTTCGATGTCGACATCGCACGCTGGATCGCCGCCTCGCTCGGCTTCGATGAGGAACAGATCGAGTACAAGGCGATCGCCTCGGCGAACCGTGAGCAGGCGATCGTGAACGGTGACATCGACTACTACGTTGGCACCTACTCGATCAACGACAAGCGCAAGCAGGACATCGACTTCGCCGGGCCCTACTTCGTGACCGGCCAGGGGCTGCTCGTGAAGAGCGACGGCGAGGATTACCAGTCGCTTGAAGAGCTCGCGGGCAAGACCGTGTGCTCGGCGACCGGCTCGACGCCGATCCAGAACATCAAGGAAAACTTCCCCGAGATCAAGACGCAGGAGTTCGACCTCTACTCGGCTTGCGTCGAGAGTCTCGTCAACGGCCAGGTCGATGCGGTGACCACCGACCAGGCGATCCTCATCGGGTATGCCGCGCAGGATCCCGACAACCTCAAGGTGACTACCGGGCCGCTCCTCACCGAGGAGCTCTACGGGGTGGGCCTCCCGAAGGGCGACGACGTGCTGCGCACGCACATCAATGACCTCTTCACCGACGGCGGCACCATCTGGCAGGCAATCTTCGACCAGAACCTCGGCGATTCGGGGATCAAGGTCGAGCAGCCCAAGGTCGACGCATACTAATCGCTGCAGGCCGCCGGGGCGGGGGTGAACCCTCCCGCCCCGGCGGCCCTCGCTCAGGAGGGGAAGGCGCATGGACGTCATCTTCGGGAACCTCGATCTCTGGGGGACCGCGATTAAGAACACCCTGCTGGTGTTCTTCGGAGGCGGGGTGCTCGCCCTGGTGCTCGGCGTCATCGTTGGCGCTATGCGGGTCTCACCAGTGCCGATCGCGCGTGGGGTGGGCACCGTCTATGTCAACATCATCCGCAATACGCCGCTGACGCTGGTGTTCTTCTTCTTCGTCCTTGGGTACCCCGCGCTCGGGCTCCCGAAGATGAGCACGCTGCTGCTCGGTATCCTCGCCATTGGCATCTACACGGCCACCTATGTTGCCGAGGTGCTGCGAGCGGGGATCAACACCGTGCCTGTGGGGCAAGCCGAGGCCGCGCGGGCCATCGGCCTGCCGTTCGGGCAGGTCATGGGTCTTGTGGTGCTGCCGCAGGCATTCCGCTCGGTGGTGCCGCCGATGATGAGCGTGTTCATCGCCCTGCTGAAGAACACCACCGTGGCGGCTGGCTTCTCGGTTGCCGAGCTCGCCGCACTGCGCGCCACAATCAATGATTCCGCCGGACGCCCCGGCAGCCCGATGGAGGTGCTGCTCTGGGTGGCGCTGGTGTTCGTGGTGCTCGTGTTCATCCTGAGCTTCGTGCAGAACCGCCTTGAGAAGAAGTGGAGGATCATTCGATGACTTCCGTGCTGTACGACGTGCCAGGGCCGAGGGCGATCCTGCGCAATCGGCTGATCGCGGTGGCGACGGTAGTGGTGATCGGTGCCCTGGCGGCGTTCCTGATCTACCGGTTGGCGCTCTCCGGCCAGTTCTCCGCAACGAAGTGGGGGCTGTTCACCTACACCGCGATCTGGGAGCAGATCTTCGCGGCGCTCGGCAAGACGCTCGCGGCCTTCGGCCTCGCGGCAGTGCTGAGCATCGTGCTCGGCTTCGTGCTCGCCATCGGCCGGCTGTCTGACCATCGCTGGGTGCGCGGCCCCTTCATGGGGGTCACCGAGATCTTCCGCGCGGTGCCGGTGCTGGTCATGATGATGCTGCTCTACTACGGCTTGCCGTCGGTGGGGGTGCGCATGGAGCCGTACTGGGCGGTGGTGATCGCGCTCGTGGTCTACAACGGCTCAGTGCTCGCCGAGGCGCTGCGCGCCGGCATCGAGGCGCTTCCCCGCGGGCAGAAGGAAGCCGGGTATTCGATTGGTCTGCGCAAGAGCGGTGTGATGAGGCTCATCCTGCTGCCGCAGGCGGTGCGATCGATGCTGCCCGTGATTGTTGCGCAGCTCGTGGTGACGATGAAGGATACGGCGCTCGGCTTCATCATCACCTACCCCGAACTGCTGTACCTCGCAAAGCAGCTCAGCAGCAATGTGCAGTTCGGCCGCCCGCTGCTGCAGTCTGCATTCGTCATCGGCGGCATCTACATCATCATGTGCCTGATGCTCTCCGGTCTGGCGAAGTGGTTCGAGATTCGCACGCGCAAGAACCCAAGGGCCCGAGGCGGCGCGGCCGGCACCCCGACGGAGACCGTCCCGGTGCAGCCGGGCGACCCGCGGTTGCATGAGGCGGGCACGACCACAGAGGTGATCGCGACGCAGGGGAGGTAGGCGGCGGTGAGCTCCCGTAGCCGCGGGAGTGGATCGCAGTTCAGGCGGAGGTTTTCGACGAGAACCTCCGCCTGAACCGCGATGCACGGGGTGAACTGCGGCCGCGCGGGTTCGATGTGAAAGGGTGTGCTGGTGAGCGAGTTCGTGTTCGTGCCCGAGGGTGGCGATTGGACCACCCTTGCGCTGCTGTTCGCGGCGGCGTTCGCCGCGGGGTGGATCGACGCCGTGGTCGGCGGGGGAGGGCTGATCCAATTGCCGGCGCTGCTGCTCGTGCCCGGCATCACCCCCGTGCAGGCGCTCGCCACGAACAAGCTGGCATCGGTCTTCGGCACAGCAACGAGCAGCGTCACCTACGCCCGGCGCGTGCGGCCCGGTCTGCGCACGGTACTGCCGATGGCGGGGATCGCGCTGCTCGGCTCGTTCGGCGGGGCGACAGTGGCGGCGTTCCTCCCTGCGGCACTCTTCAAACCGATCATCGTGGTCGCCCTGATCGCGGTGGCGCTCATCACCCTGTTCAAGCCCGCGCTTGGTGCGGTCACGCGCCTCAAGCATCGGGGCCGGCGTCACGTCGTAATCGCCGGCGCGACGGGCGCGGCCATCGGCTTCTACGACGGGGTGCTGGGGCCGGGCACCGGCACGTTCCTCGTCATCGCGCTCGTCGGCCTGCTGGGCTACGACTTTCTCAGAGCGAGCGCTCAGGCCAAGATCGTCAACTTCGCCACGAATCTCGGCGCGCTGCTCTTCTTCATTCCGCTCGGTGCGGTGCTGTGGCCGCTAGGGCTGGTGATGGGGATCGCGAACGTCGCAGGCAGCTTCATCGGCTCACGCATGGCTATCGCACGGGGCGTGCGATTCGTGCGCGTGCTGTTCCTCGTGGTGGTAAGCGTGCTGGTGGTGAAACTCGGCTTCGACGTGTGGCACGACACCCTCAGCTGAGGGCCGCCCGTGCGCCGCGCCAGCGGCCAGGGGCGGCCGCTGCTCAGCCGGTGTAGGTGTCGACGGCGAGGATCTTCACGGGGATCTGGTTGCCGTTGGGTGCCGAGTAGCTGGTCTCTTCGCCGATACTCAGACCGGTGATGGCGACGCCGAGCGGGCTGTCTGCGCTGTAGACGTCGAGGTCTGAGCCGTCGGCGAGTTCGCGGCTGCCGAGCAGGAAGCGCTCTTCGTCACCGAAGATCTCGGCGGTGACGACGGTGCCGACCTCGACAACACCGCTCGCCTGGGGTGCCTCGCCCACGACGGCGTGCTTCAGCAGCTCTTCCAGGTCGCGGATGCGGGCTTCCATTTTGCCCTGCTCGTCTTTTGCGGCGTGGTAGCCGCCGTTCTCCTTGAGGTCGCCTTCTTCGCGTGCGGCTTCGATGCGCGCTGCGATGTCTTTGCGACCAGGGCCCGAGAGCTCGTCGAGTTCGGCCTTGAGCCGATCGTAGGCGTCTTGAGTCAGCCAGGTCTGGGTGGGCTCGGCCATGTCGATCCTCGTTTCCTTGGTTGTTGCCGGCGAAGTACCGCCGGGGCCGTGCGCGGGAATGCGCAGGGATATACGCAACGCCCCGACGAGATCAGGGCGCAACCTTCAGGATATCAGCGACTCCGCCGCGAGGGGCGGTAGCCGGGCTGCTACTTCTCGATCACCCAGCAGTCGCGCACGGACGCGGCCGTCGCGGGGTTGGTGGTGATGAGGCGCGTGACGATGGTGTGGGTGGGCTCTGCGGTGACGGGCAGTTCTACCACCTTCCAGCCAACGGTGGCCTTCGAGGTGTTGAGGGCTTCGACGGCGCAGGCGACAGGGGTGCTCGGCGGTGCCGTCACCTCGAATTTGACGTCGAGGGCGAAGTCGCTGTCGCGGGTGAAGCCGATGTCCTGCCAGGACACGCGGTTCGTGCTCTGCCAGCCGCTGAAGAGCAGAAAGCCGATGCCTGCGAGCACGAGCAGCGCCGCGGCGATCCAGGCGAATCGTCTGTCGATGCTGCGGCGGCGACCCGTGCCGTAGCGGTCTTCGAGCGACTGCGCGGGCGGGGCGTCGGCGGCACTTGCGGCCGTGGTGGGCGACGCGCTTGCAGCCCCCGGGGTCGACGGCTGTGCGGATGCGGTCTCCGGCACGGGATCCTCCGATGCGCACTGGGTAAACTGTGTAGTCGTTGCCAGCGTACCGGGGTTCGCCCGGGAAGCACGTGAGAGGACCGCATGACCCTTCGACTGATCGCGGTGCACGCCCACCCCGACGACGAGTCGAGCAAGGGCGCGGCGACGTACGCGCACTATCTCGATCAGGGCGTCGAAGTGCTGATCGTCAGCTGCACCGGCGGTGAGCGCGGCGATGTGCTCAATGAGCTGGTGGCGCGCGATCCGAAGAGTCGCCGTGATCTTGCGGGGTTGCGGCGCGATGAGATGGCGAGTGCGCAGCGCATTATCGGGTTCGAGCATCGCTGGCTGGGGTATCAGGATTCGGGCTTGCCCGCAGAGGGCGATCCGGTGCCTGCGGGCTCGTTCGCGCATATTCCGGCCGAGGTTTCGGCTGAAGCGCTGGTGCGGGTGGTGCGCGAGTTCCGGCCGCATGTGATGATCACCTACAACGAGCAGGGCGGCTATCCTCACCCTGATCACATCCGTTGCCACGAGGTGAGCCGTATCGCGTGGGAGCGTTCGGGTGATGCGAGCGCGTATCCCGATGCGGGCGCACCGTGGAGCATCAAGAAGCTGTACTACGAAGAGATTTTCAATGCCGAGCGTGTCACCACGGTCTACCAGTGGTTGCTCGATCATGAGCCGGAGTCGCCGCTGATCGGGCAGTTCGCTGAGCTGCGGGAGTGGATGTCGCGCCGCGCGTACCGGGGCACGGCGAAGATCGAGGTGGGGCGCTTCTTCGAGCGTCGCGATGAGGCGTTGCGCGCGCACGCGAGTCAGGTGCCGCCAGATAGCCCGTTCTTCTTCTGGCCGAATGAGTTGCAGCGCGAGGCGTGGCCGTTCGAGGATTACCGGCTTGCGGCGTCGCGTGTGGCGACGAGCGAGTTCGAGGCCGATCTGTTTCAAGGAATCGAGGAGGGCGCGTGAGCGTGTGGAGTGTGGTGGCGCGAGTCGCCGAGGAGAGCACGGAGTTCGACCCGAATAAGGTGACACCGGGCTTCGAGGGCTTCGTGTTCACGGGTCTGATGGCGGCGGGCATTATTGTGCTGGGCTTCTTGCTGGTGGGGCGTTTGCGTCGCAATGCGTACCGGCATCAGGTGCGTGAGGATATCGAGCGCGAGCTCGGTGCAGAGGAGAACGGCGGGGAGCCGGATCGCGATCCTGAGTCCGATCAGCGGGGCTGAGGGCGGGTGATTGACGGCGGCGATTCCGTGTTCGGTGTCGAGCCGGGGGCGTTCGGTGATTTCGCCGGAGCTGATTTCGATGGCCCTGATTTCGATTCCGAGGAGCGGTGGCCGGGGGAGGCCTGGGGCGCGCCGGCTCCGGTGGGCTGGGCGGATCGCGGGGCGCCGCCCGTCGTGAGTTCTCGCGCCGCATCGGTGCCTGGCGCTGCGTCGCCTGGCCTGGCGTCGCCGTCGTCTCCACCCGCTGTGCCGGCTGGTGGCCCGCATGTGGGGCAGGATCCGCTGGCGGTGCTCGCCGAGGTCTTCGGCTATGACGCGTTCCGCGGCGACCAAGAGGAGATTGTTCGCCAGGTGATCGGCGGCGGTGACGCGGTGGTGCTGATGCCCACGGGTGGCGGCAAGTCGATCTGCTACCAGATTCCCGCGCTGGTGCGTGAGGGCACGGGGGTGGTGCTGTCGCCGCTCGTAGCGCTGATGCACGATCAGGTGGCGGCGCTGCAGCTGGTGGGGGTGCGGGCCGCGGCACTCAACTCGGCGATGTCGATCGAGGATCGCCGTGAGGTCGAGCGCGCCTTCCGTGCGGGCGAGCTCGATGTGCTCTATCTCGCTCCCGAGCGACTTTCGGCCCCCGGCACGGTGCAGTTGCTGGAGCAGGGGCGTATCGCGCTGTTCGCGATTGACGAGGCGCACTGCGTGTCGCAGTGGGGCCATGATTTTCGCCCCGACTATCTGCGCCTGGGAGCGCTCGCAGAGCGCTGGCCCGATGTGCCGCGCATCGCACTCACGGCGACGGCAACGCCCGAAACGCATCGCGAGATCACCGAGCGCCTGCACCTGGAGCAGGCGAAGCACTTCGTGTCGAGCTTTGACCGCCCGAATATTCGCTACCGCATCGTGTCGAAGCAGAACGTGCGTGCGCAGCTCATCTCCTTCATTCGCGGCGAGCACGCGGGTGAGGCCGGCATCGTCTATGCGCTGAGTCGTAAGCGCGTCGAGCAGACCGCTGCCGCGCTGCGCGACGCCGGTGTCGATGCCGTGGCCTATCACGCCGGTCTGCCCGCGCACGAGCGTCTTGAAGCGCAGAAGCGTTTCTTGCGTGAGGATAGTGTGGTGGTGGTTGCCACGATCGCCTTCGGTATGGGCATCGACAAGCCCGATGTGCGGTTCGTGGCGCACATCGATCTGCCGAAGTCGATCGAGGGGTATTACCAGGAGACAGGGCGCGCGGGCCGTGACGGGCTGCCCTCCGAGGGCTGGCTCGCGTATGGGCTGCAAGATGTGGTGCAGCAGCGCCAGATGATCGAGTCGGGTGATGGCGATGCGGTGACGAAGGCCAGCCAGACCAGGCATCTCAATCAGATGCTCGCCTTGTGCGAGGGCGTGGCGTGTAGGCGCCGCTTCCTGATCCGCTATTTCGGGCAGGAGGCTGCCGAGACGTGTGGCAACTGCGATGTGTGTCTCGACCCGCCGAAGTTGTGGGATGCGACGATTCCCGCGCAGATGCTGCTGTCGACGATTATCCGTACGCAGCGCGAGCGCGGCCGCAGCTATGCGGCGGGCCAGCACATCGATGTGTTGCGCGGGGTCGCATCTGAGCGGGTCTCGCAGATGCGTCTCGATGAGTTGTCGACCTGGAACATCGGCTCGGAGTGGTCGGTGGCGCAGTGGCGCGGGCTGGTGCGGCATCTGCTGGCGGTAGGGATGCTCGAAGCCCGCGGCGAGTGGGGTGTGCTCGCTCCCACGGAGGCGGCGAAGCCTGTGCTGCGTGGCGAGGAGCAGGTCATGATGCGCGAGGAGGTGGTGGTGAAGGCCGGCGCGGCCCGGGGCGCGCGCGGTGTGCGTGCGAGCGGATCGGCGGCAGGCTCGAAGCGATCCGCTGCTGCCGCTGATCTCAGCCCCGAGCAGGCCGAATGCTTCGAACGGTTGCGCGAGTGGCGGGCAGGCGAAGCACGCAAGCAGGGTGTGCCGGGCTACGTGGTCTTCGGCGATGCGACCCTCGCAGCGCTCGCGGTGCACCGGCCGGCAAGCGACGACGAAATGCTCGCGATCTCGGGCATCGGTCAGGTCAAGCTCGAGCGATACGGGGCCGCGGTGCTCGAAGTGCTCGCCGCCGCGTGACGGGGCAAAGGCGGGTGCGCTGCTGCGCTCGCTGCCGAGACGCGAGGTGTTTCACATGAAACACTCGTGAACGGCGCAGGAGGTTCTGATCCGCCCCGAACAGGCGCGCGCAGTAGGCGAGGATCTGCGAGACACGCCCTACCGCAGGTAGACAGGGTCGAGCGCGACGAGCAGCGCCGCGGTCCAGTGGCACAGGAACGCGAGCACCGTCAGTGCGTGGAAGATTTCGTGGAACCCGAACACCCCGGGCACTGGATTTGGCCGCTTGAGGCCGTAGACTACCGAGCCGAGTGTGTAGAGCAGGCCGCCCACGATCACGAGCACCATCGCGGCCGGGCTCGCATGATAGATGTCGACGAGGAACATCACGGCGGCCCAGCCGAGGAGCACGTACAGCGGCACATAGAGCCAGCGCGGAGCGCCGATCCAGAACACTCTGAATCCGATGCCCAGCAGCGCGCCTGCCCACACGAGCACCAGCGGCAGCACGCCCTTGTCGAGTGGCAGTGCGAGCAGTGCGATGGGGGTGTACGTGCCAGCGATCAGCAGGAAGATATTGGCGTGGTCGAGGCGGCGGAACACCTGCTTCGTGCTGGGCCTCCAGTTGAAACGGTGGTACAGCGCCGAAATGCCAAAAAGCAGCATGCTCGACAGCATGTAGACGAGCGAGGCCCACTTCGCGACGGGGCCGTGCGCGAGCGAGATGAGCACGATGCCGGCGGCGACGGCCACGGGGAACATGCCGGCGTGGATCCAGCCCCGCCAACGGGGCTTCGCCTCTGACCCCGCTGCCGAGGCAGGCTCGCCGCCTGGCTGGTCGTGGGCGTGGTCGAGCGCGTCTGCGAGTAGCGGAAGCGAGAACGTGTCAGGCTCGGGGAACCGGTGCCTCTCGGTCTGCTCGGAGTGCGGGCGAAGATCGTCGGTGGAGCCGTTCGTGCTCATGCTTCGAGTGTAGGGTCGGCACAGTTCTGAGGGGGCATATATGTGGAGATCCCCAGCTGGGGTGGTCGGGGGCGCGGCCGGGGCAGGCGATACACTCTGAGGGTGAATGCCCCGCCCACGACGCCGCGCGCCGGACTGCTCTACCGGCTCTACCAGCGGCGCCTGCGCCGGGAGATCGACCCGCGTCGGGTGCCCCAGCACATCGCTGTGATCGTCGACGGCAATCGTCGCTGGGCCAAGCAGCGCCTGCAAGAACGCGCCTCCTTCGGGCACCGTGCCGGCGCGCAGAAGGTACCCGAGTTTCTGGGGTGGTGCGAAGAGGCCGGCGTGCACACTGCCACTCTCTACCTGCTTTCGGCAGACAACCTTGGGGCGCGCGACCGCCAAGAACTTGAAGACCTCTTTGGCATCATCGCGGCGCTCGCTGCGCAACTCGCCGAGAATCCGCGCTGGCGGGTCAAACACGTGGGCTCCTGCGAAGGGCTTTCCCCAGAGCTCGTCGCCGCCCTGCGCGATGCCGAGCAGCGCACCGCCGATCACGAGGGGCTGCACATCAACCTCGCGGTCGGGTATGGCGGGCGCAGCGAGATCACCTCGGCGGTGCGCGACATCATCGCCGAGCACCAGGCCGCCGGTGGCACGATCGACACCCTCGCCGAGCACCTCACCCCGGAGAACATCGGCGAGCACCTGTGGACGCGGGGCCAGGCAGACCCCGACCTCGTGATCCGCACTTCCGGCGAGCAGCGGCTCAGCGACTTCATGATCTGGCAGTCGGCGCACTCCGAGTTCTACTTCGTCGAGGCGCTCTACCCTGATCTACGCGAGGTCGACTTCTTGCGGGCGCTGCGCGACTACTCTTCACGGCAACGAAGGATGGGAAAGTGAACGCGGTGCGTGATGTGCAACTGCCTGATCTGAGCGCACAGCGAGTGCTGGTGACGGGTGCCTCCGGCGGTGTCGGCAGCGGGATCGCCAGGCGTTTCGTTGCTGCCGGTGCGCACGTCGCCGTGCACTACCGGGGTGCGTCGGCGGCGTCGATCGATACGGCATTCACGCTGGTCGAGGAGCTGCGGGAACGCGGTGGAGTCGCTGTGGCGGTGCGAGCGGATCTCGGAGAGCCAGGCTCGGCGGCACGCCTGGTCGACGAGGCGGTGCGGGCACTCGGCGGTCTTGACGGGCTCGTCAACAACGCCGGTATTCAGCCGCTCGCCACCCTCGCCGAGACCTCGCGCGAAGAATGGGACGAGGTGCTTGCCACGAACCTGGGGGCCGTATTCGAGCTGTCGCAGGCTGCTGCGGCGGCCATGGGCGACGCCGATGGCAACCGGTGGATCACGCATATCGCGTCGATCGAGGCGAGTCGCCCTGCTCCGGCGCATGCGCACTACGCAGTGGCGAAAGCGGGGCTTGTGATGCACGCCCGTGCGGCGGCGCTCGAACTGGGTCCCGCGGGGATCCGCGTGAACACGGTGTCGCCCGGACTTGTGGATCGCCCCGGGCTTGCCGAAGCTTGGCCGGAGGGTGTGGAGAGCTGGATCGCGCGCGCCCCGCTCGGCCGTCTTGCGACCGCCGACGACATTGGCAACGCCTGCGTGCTGCTGGCGTCGCCTGCTGCGGCGTTTATTACCGGGCAGGATCTCGCCGTCGACGGCGGCATGCTCGCCACCCCCGGCTGGTAGCTGCGGCAGTCGCCGCGCGGCTGCGTCGCCGAAGGCACGAGAGTGTCAGTGGCTGACGATACAGTGGGCGTGGACGAGAGGAGCCACGCATGAGCGAGACGATTCTGAGGGCCGACGCGATGCTCACCCCTGGCGGGGTTGTGGTCGACGCCGAGCTCGCATTCGACGCCGATGGGCGCATCACCTACGCGGGAGCGGTGCGCTCCGAGAGCATCGCCAATCTCGATCTCGGCGAGCCGCAGGGCAGCGCGGGCGTCAGCCCCGCAGTTCATGAGACCGGCGTGCCCGCCCACTCGGGTCGGGTGACACACGATCTCACGGGCCACGTGCTCATGCCGGGGCTCGTGAACGGCCACACCCACTCGGCCATGACCCTGCTGCGCGGCGTCTCAGACGACGAGGGCTTCATGCCCTGGCTCGCCGCCGTGCAGGCGCTCGAGCAGCACCTCACGCACGAAGATGTCGCACTCGGCCTGCAGCTCGCGATGGTCGAGATGATCGAGACCGGCACGGTCGCCTTCGCCGATATGTACCACTGGGACGAATCCCTCGTCGAGCTGGTGCGGTCGGCCGGTATGCGGGCCATGGTCGCACTGGCCTCGTTCGCTCCCGATGCCGTTGGATTCCCCGGGGTGTCGCCCTGGAACGGGGCCGAGGTGACCGCGCGCACAGAGGCGCTCGCCGCCCAGTACGCAGGCGATCCGCAGATCCGCATCGCCTACGGCCCTCACGCGCCCTACACCTGCCCGCCTGACTTCCTGCGCGACATCACCGCCCGCGCACTCGAACGTGGCATCCCGATCCACACCCACATCTCCGAATCGGCGGCCGAGGTCGCGCAGATCCTCGAACAGTACGGTGCGACCCCGGGCGACCACCTCGCCTCACTCGGTCTCTTCGACGCCGAGGTGCTTGCGGCACACTGCGTGCACCTCACCGAGGGCGAGATCGAACTATTCGCCCGCACGGGCACGGCAGTGAGCCACAACCCGGTATCCAACCTTAAGCTCGGCAACGGCATCGCGCCGCTCCCCGCCTGGCAGCGTGCGGGGTTGCGCATCTCTCTCGGCACCGACTCCGTCGCGAGCAACAACACGCTCGACTTGTTCGAGGAGATCAAGACCGGCACCATTCTGCATCGCGGCGTGCACCAGGACGCCGCGATCGTGCGGGCCGCCGACCTGCTCGACATCGCCACCAGGGGCGGCGCCGAGGCGATCGGCTTCCCCGACTCAGGCGCGCTCGAAGTTGGCGGCTTCGCCGATGTCATCGCGCTCGATATCTCAGGAGCCGCCGCGACACCGCTTGACCTGGCAGCTCAGCCGGCCGCTCTCGTCTCGCACCTCGGCTTTGCGGCGACCGGAGCCGATGTGCGCCACGTGTTCATCGGTGGCCGTCACGTCTATGCAGATGGTGAGCACCTCACCCTCGATGCCCCGGCAATCCGAGAGCGGGCCGCTCAAGCACGATCCCGCCTGCTTGCGGGCTAAACCCGGAGCCGTTCCGTAGATATGGAATCTGCCGAATATATGGTGGATCTTCGGTCGCAGGCCAGATAGTTGGCAGATCCCGTATCTACGGCCGACGGCGAGCTGCACCCGAACTCACTCAGAACCCCCAAGATTCCCGACTCCCCGACTGAAAGGCCTCCGACATGGCACCCGTCCGACTTCCTGCCGACGCCGAACTTCCGCTGCTGCGCGCCAGGGTCTCCGACCTCGCCGACCGCGCGCTCGTGGTCGGCGACCCCGCCCGCGCGGCGCGTGTAGCCGAGCGCCTTGACGATGCCCGCCAGCTCGCCGACAACCGCGAATACCACGTCTATGCGGGCACCCACCGCGGCGTGCCCGTCACCGTCGCCTCCCACGGAGTTGGCGCGGCCGGCGCAGCCGTCTGCTTCGAAGAGCTCGCGCGCGGGGGAGTGACCCGCATCATCCGCTTAGGCACCGCCGGCGGCATGCAGCCCAACGTTGTCGACGGCGCCATCGTGGTCGCCACCGGCGCCGTGCGCGCCGACGGGGTGAGCCACCAGTTGGTGCCCACCGAGTTTCCCGCGCTCGCGACTCCCGAGCTGACAATCGCGCTCAAGGCTGCCGCGGCGCAGACGGGCCTCGACGTGCACAGCGGTGTCGTCGTCACCGGTGACATGTTCTACCCGAGCAACGTGATTACCGGCGTCGACCTGCGCATGTGGCAGCGCGCCGGTGCCGTCGCCGTTGAGATGGAGGCCGCGGCGCTGTTCGTGATCGCCGCGCTGCACGGCATCGAGTCGGGTGCGGTATTCGCAATCGATGGCAACCCACTTGCCGCGCAGGACGAGTCGATGGACGGCTACGACCCTTACCGGGAGATCGTCACCCGCGCTGTCGATGGTGCGCTCGACGCCGCGCTCGACGTGCTCGTGGCGTAGCGGCTACACGCTTCGCACATAACGGGAGCCTCGCTCTGCAGCAGTCCGATGGGAATGCTGCAGAGCGAGGCTCCCGTTCGCGGTGCGACCGGTTGCTCAGGCGAGGCGCGAGCGGTCAAAGGCGTCGAGGCTGATGCCCTGATCCAGCACCTGCTTCGCCCACTCCTTCGCCGAGTGCAGGCTGTGGTCGCGGTAGTTGCCGCAGCTCACTGCCTCCGTGCCGGGCACGTCGTCCCAGGTGACCCGCTCAACGAG
Source organism: Leucobacter sp. MMO-125 (assembly GCF_037148395.1). Taxonomy (NCBI): domain Bacteria; kingdom Bacillati; phylum Actinomycetota; class Actinomycetes; order Micrococcales; family Microbacteriaceae; genus Leucobacter; species Leucobacter sp. MMO-125. The sequence continues at coordinate 33,610 of NZ_JBBCTL010000005.1, read as the reverse complement.
GTCTTCGAGAGAGCTCTTGATCGCCGCGCCCACCTGTTCGGGAGTGGGCTCGCCCCAGGCGATCATGTGGAAGCCGGTGCGGCAGCCGAACGGCGAGATGTCGATCAGTCCGTCGAAGCGGGTGCGCAGCAGAGCGGCGATGGTGTGCTCGATGGTGTGCAGGCCTGCCGTGGGAATCTCGCCCTGGTTTGGCTGCACGAGCCTGATGTCGTAGTTGGAGATCGCGTCGCCCTTGGGCCCGTGCTCCACCCCGATCAGGCGCACATAGGGGGCCAACACCTTCGTGTGGTCCAGGGAGAAGCTTTCAACCTCGGCAAGTTCGACATCGCTCATGCCGCCAGTGTAGCGACGGCTGCCGGGGGCGGTGCGAGTGTGACAGCGGCTTGCGGCGCGGGGTATTGGGGGTGCGGATCCGCCTTCGGTGAGACCTGAACCGACGTGCCCGCTGCGGCCCCGGAGCACCGGAGCACCGGAGCGCCGGGTCACCGGAGCGCGCCTACGCGGCGCGGGCGAGGTCGCGACGGGTGAGCGCGATGCGGGCGCGGGATCCGGGTGCTTCGGGGTCTTCGGATACCCGCACCTCCCACCCTGCGTGGTCGAGCCGGTTCAGATCGCCGCGGGCTTCGTCGAGATTGTCGGTTTCGACGAGGTACATGGTGTGGCCGCCGGTGCGGTACACGGAGCGGTGCTGCGCCCACTCGGGCACGCGCATCTCGGTGTCGTCGCCGAGGGAATGGTAGGGGGTGCGCAGCGGGCGCCGACGACGCTGCTGCAGGTCGATGATGTTCTGTGTTTCCATGATGAGTCCTTTCGAACCGCACCACCGTGGTGCGGTTGTTCTCTGAAATGCGCACGACGCATGCCAAGGCGGCCATGCAGGCCGGGCCGTGCTGCTGAGCTTCGCGGGACCCGCGGAGTTGATCTCTCGACGCCGTGAATCTCTCCGATTCCTCGGGCGGAAACGCGTGCCTCTCGGAAGCTCAACTCACAAGTTTAGAACAAGTCTTCGAAAAACGCTAGTGTGGGGTGCGTTCGCATCGACAGGCGCCCGTCGCCATGAGGAGATCAGCCATGCCCCAGCCCGCCACGCTGCTCGTATTCGCGCACCGCGATGAGGCCTCCGCCTTCGCCGACGTGCCTCACCTGGTGACAGGGGTGGGCAAGGTGAACGCGGCTGTGTCGTTGGCGAGTGCCCTCGCAGAGGGAGGCGTGGAGCGTGTTGTTGTGCTCGGCACGGCGGGAGTGGTGAGCGACGGGCCCGAGCGCCCGAGCCTCGAAGAGGTGTATCAGATCACTGGCGTGGTGCAGCACGATTTCTCGCTGCCCTCACCTGAGCTTCGCCCTGCAGGGGACACGATGCTGCCGCCCGAGCGAACCGCGGTGATTGCCACCGGCGACGTTTTCGTAAAGGATGACGCGCAGCGCGGTCACATCGCGAGCCTTGGAGCCTCGCTCGTCGATATGGAGGCCTATGCTTTCGCGAGCGTCTGCGAGCGCTTCGGGGTGCCGCTGCAGATGTTCAAGGTGCCCTCTGACTTCGCCGACAGCTCGACCACCGATGAGGAGTGGGACACGATCGTGTTCCGCAAGAGTGAGCAGCTGCGCGAGTTCTGGAACCGCCTCGGCTGAGCTGGCGCGCGCGGGCGGTGCGTGAGGCCATCCCGCACCGCCCGCGCGGCCAGCCGGCCCGGATATGACAAAGGCCCCGGATCCGCTGATTTCTCAGGAATCTCGGGGCCTTCGCGCTGGCGGTGACGGTGGGATTTGAACCCACGGTGCGGGGTTACCGCACACGACTTTTCGAGAGTCGCACCTTCGGCCGCTCGGACACGTCACCGCGAAAAAGAATACGGCATCCGCTTGCGCAACGCGAATCGAGGGCGAATCATCGGGCGTGTTGGGGCCGCGACGCCCTTATGCGATGCGCATGTACGGCGATTGCTGTGGTTTCGGTGGCCGCTTCGGCCCTCGCTGCACAGCGCGCAATTCGGCACCGACGGCACCGCCGGCACCACCGGCCCCGCTTCCGCCCCCAGCACTCCCAGCGCCTCCAACCCCGCCGTCAATGCCGTGAAGCTTCGCACGCATCGCGTCCCGATTCGCGACACCGAGTTTGGCGCGCGCCTGCGCGAGGTGGGATTCGACGGTGCGCACGCTGCACCGCATGCGCTCGGCGATCTGACGGTTGCTCAGGCCCTCCGCTGCGAGCTGGGCGGTGACGGCCTCGCGTGGGGTGAGGCGTTCGCGTGGCGCATCCTCGACGGTGCCTGCGTCGTACCAGGGCACCTGCTGCTCGATGGCTGCGGCGAGTGCTGCGAGGCGTGCGTCGGCTGCTGCGACGCTGCCGCTCGCGCGTCGACGCAGAAAAATGCGGCGGGCCTCCCGCAGCGCGTGGGCCGCGGGGCCCGGCATACCTCCCGTGTCGAGTGCCTCGGCCGCTCGCATGAGGGCGGCGGGGTTCTGGGTGCGTAGCGCTTCGAGGTGCGCGCGAATTATCCTGCGATACGGCAGCTCTTCGATCTGTGCTGCTTCGCTGCGATCGATTGCGGCGCTTGGCCGGGTTCTGCCGCTGAGCGGCGACAGCTCTGCGAAGGTTTCGGGCCGCAGCGCATCGAACGATCCCGAGAAGTATCGGAACAGCTGCGCGCTGTACGAGCGGTTCGGCGCCTGAGTGGCAAGCTCTTCCGACAGCGTTGCAGTGGTTTGCGCAATGAGCGTTTGCAGTCGGTACGCGATGAAGCGGGGCGCGTGAGTGGCGAAGCCCTCCCACTCCGAGGCGGCTCGTGCGAGATCGCTGCACAGCAGCGCGGTGCGGGCGGCGGTCAGGTGGGTCAGCCAGATGCGGTGGCGGGATGCGCCGGGGAGATGGTCGACGAGATCGTGGATGCGGCCGTCGTCGTCGCGCTTGCCGGGGGCGAAGAACCGCACGAGGGCGCCGGCGACGAGCGAGGTCACGAGCAGGTCGCGCAACAGCTCGGATGATTGCATGGCGATGCGCCCGATCCGCTGCTCCACATTGTCTTGGCCGAGTGAGCGGTAGCTGACCCCGTTGATCGCGGCCTCGCTGGTGAGTAGTTGTTCGGCCAGCAGCGCGATTTCGGGGCGTGGATGCGAGCGCGCGATGCGCAGTAACTCGGGTGCGTCTGAGGCGAGCGGTTGCGAGTCATTCCAGCGGCGGATCACCAGCAGTGCGTCGTCCCATCCCTCATCGAGGTCGGGGTCGGCTTCGAAGGGCAGCCCCGCCTCCGCCGAAAGTCTGGCGCGTAGTGCGAGCTGGGAGATGCGCTCTTCTGGGTCGACGGGTGGGAGCTCGCAGTTGCCTTGCGGGGTTCGGGAGACGAGCAGCGTTTGCAGGCCGGTATGGGCGTCTCGCAACATCGTGGTAAGGCGGGCTCGTCTGACGGGGCAGAGTGCCGGCCCGCGGTTGCCGAGCCGCAGCAGCAGGTCGCGCGCCCGTTCGCCCTCGCCGAAGCAGAGGAGATCGTCGATGATGCGCTGCAGGAAGCGCGCGTGGTGCTCGTCGAGCAGCGGGTCTGCGGTGAGCGAGGAGTCGTGGCGGCTGAGCACGCGCGCGCAGAAGATGGCCTCGCGGTCGGGCATGGGGATGCCAAGGGTTTCTTGCGAGAGCAGGTGCATGGCGGTGGACTGCCTGATACCTTTGAGCACTTCGGCGCTGGTGAGGTTGCGCACGGCTGCGGCGTAGAGCTCGGGAACGCCGAACACCTCGACGGAGCCGGGGTGGGGGAGCAGGAAGCCGCTATCGAAGAGGTTCGCCTGGGTCGTCGCCCCGAAGACGTCGGCGATGCCGCTACGGCTGCGCGGGCCGATTTCCGACAGCACCACGGCCGCTGCGACCTGTTCAGAGGAGAGCTGCGCCTCTGCGACGCGCACGGGCTGGTGCAGGGCGGCGAGGTGCATGTCGACGGTGTGGGTGCGGGTGATGCGGGGCCGCGGGGTGCTCGAGAGCGAGCCACTGCGGTGCAGTTGCAGCAGGGTGAGGGCGGCGCCGGGGAGCCCCCACGAGAGTTGCTGGATCGCTGCGACGGTCACCGAGGTGAGCGGCTCGGGGTTCGCGCGGTGCACGATGTTGGCGATTTCGCTATCGGTGAAGGGGGCGAGGCGGATCGAGCGGGTGCGTTCGAGTGTCTGTTGCGCCTCGGGAAAGAGTTCGTAGAGGCGCCGCATGCGTTCGCCGTATCCGGTGTCGACGTGGGCCTCGGTGACTGTGGCGACCACTTTGCCACCGTCGGTGATGTGGCGGGCGATCGCCTGCAGTGTTTCGTAAGAGGCGAGTTCGTAGTCGTCGAAGAGTACGAGGGTGCCGGCGGGCAGCTGTGCGAGCCGCGGCGCTGAGTCGTTCGAGGCACCTCTTGCGACGAGGTGCGGTGTGCCGGTGCTGGTGAGCAGTGCCGAGAGCGCCCGCAGGGTGTGGGTTTTTCCGCTGCCATGCGGTCCTGTGAGAAGAACAGGTTCGTCGGTGTCGCTGAGATGATTCGCGAGAGCCTGAGGTAGCTCGTCTCTGTGCGATGCAGTTCCCCGCTGCATAGCGTCCCCCTTCTGCTTGCCCCGGGGGTGCCTCATGGGAGCATCCCAGGACTGTTGGCACCACCATAGACGGATTCTGCGTGGGTGGGAACGCGATGACAGGGCGTAGCTGTTCCGTTACGAAGCGCAGCGCGATTCTCTCGGGATGCGGGGGTGCGGATCTCAGTAGTGCTGAGATTCCAGATGCGTAGCTGGAGCTGCGGCTGTGCGAACCGCTGACTTCCGTGGACCCGCCGCTTCGTTTGCTGAAAACCTCAAGCACGGGTGTCTCCCGCATGTGCGCAGTGTTGCGCGAGCTGGGAGGCGCACGTGACATTCGCATCGAGATGATGGGGGAGTTCTCTTGAAAACAACAGCACCAGCAGGAAGGGAGAGGCGTCGCAGAGCGCGCCTTCGCCCCCTGGCCATCGGAACAACTGCGGCTGTGGGTCTCGCGTTCGCGGGCTTTGCGGCCCCGGCTGCTCTGGCGGCCCCGGGCGACACCTCTCGCGCGACGGGCACCTTTCTGAGCGGATCAATTCTGGGCTACCTCGACGCCGATGTCGTGGCGGCCCTCGCCGGGGCCGCGGCCGTGAATAACGGGAGTGTCACTCCCGCCGACACGGACGCGAACACCCTTGACCTCACGGCGCTTTCGCTGTTGAACGTCACCATTCCGGGTGGCGTGCAGCTGCCCTTGGACTTCGCGAGCGCCGGCGTTGTCGGTCAGTATGCGAGCGCGCTGCCGAACGGGTCTTCTGTGGGCGCCTCGGGGCTGATCAGCGAATCCGGCACGATCGGCACGGGCATCGAACCGGCCGACGGTGTGGCTCCCGGCCCGCTGCACGTGAACCTTGGCAACGCGGTGAACGCCCTCGCGGGCGACACCACTGCCGCTCTCGTCGATGAGATCGCTTCCCTCGATCTGACCGTCGGGGCGGTGAGTGCGAATGCCTCGCAGGCGGCTCCCGCAGCCGCGGTGGGCGACTACGAGATCGCGGGAACGCGGCTTGTCATCGGCAGTGAGACCGTAAGCGGTCTCTCCGCTGCGGTGGCGAGTGAACTGTCGGGTGCGCAGACCCTGCTGAACGGGGTGCAGGCTCAGTTGAACTCCGGGGTGCTGGGGCTGCTCGGCACAGTGTCGGGTCTCGGGGCGCTCAATGCGAATCTCACGATCAACACCTCAGGCGTGTTCAACGCGGCTGCGGGTCTGGTCACGGGTGAACTCACCGACCCTGCCTATCCGGGAGTGACGATCAATCTCGGCACCGGCCAGATCATTGTTGATCTGGAGGGGATTCTCGACCTCAACAATCTCACCCCTGGCACGAACCTGCTCTCGGGCACCACGCTCGAGTACGTGCAGACAGCGACGCTGGCGCTGATCGACGGCCTGCTCGCCGATGTCACCCAGAGCGCTACGACGGCGCTGCGTTCCCTCGCAGTGACGGGCAATGTAGAGGTTCCAGCTGTGGTCGTGGGTGGCACTGAGGTGACCCCGGCGATCCCGGTGCTCACGGTCAACACGACGGTGGGCAACCTTCTCGACGGAAGCACGAGCGGCGTCAGCCTGCTCGGCCTTGGCCTCGGGCTGCCTGGCGGTGTCGCCGCGGTGGTCAGTGCGCTGGCGTCGCCGTTGCAGAGCACGGTGACGAAGATCACGGGGCTGACTGCCGCGGTGCTCGCACCCGTCAACGCGGTGCTCAGCCCGGCGCTGACCGAACTGCTGCCGCTCGTCTCCACGCTGCACGCCAATGTGCAGGAAACGCCGGCGGCGGGCGTGTTCTCAGAGACGGCATTGCGACTGACGGTGTTGCCCGGCATGGCCGCGGTGACCCTGGATCTCGCTAACGCGACGGTGGGGCCGAACGCGCTCGCCGTCGCCAATGTCGACATCACCTCACCGGCGAATGGGGCCTCCTACCCGGTGCCCACTGCAGGAGCGACCACTCCGGTGGTGGTGTCGGGCACAGGCCAGGCGGGTTTGGGGATCACGGTGTCGCTGCCAGGTCAGACCGCTCAGACCACGACGGTCTCCTCCGGTGGCACGTGGACGGTGACGTTCCCGACGGTGCCTGTCGGTTCGCACACCATCACGGCGCTGCAGGCCGGTGGCAGCACCGACACGGTGGCGATCACGGTGTCGGTGGCCACGATGAGTGAGCCTGGCACGGATCCGGGTGCTGACCCGGGTGCTGATCCTGGTGCTGATCCTGGCACTGACCCCGGTGCCGATCCTGGTGCGGATCCGGGTGCGGATCCGGGTGCTGACCCGGGTGTGGATCCCGGTGCTGATCCTGGCACGGATCCTGGCACGGATCCTGGCACGGATCCTGGTGCTGATCCCGGTGCTGATCCGGGTGCGGATCCCGGTGCTGATCCTGGCACGGATCCGGGTGCTGATCCCGGTGCTGATCCTGGGGCTGACCCGGGTGCGGATCCCGGTGCTGATCCGGGGGCGGATCCCGGTGCGGATCCGGGTACGGATCCCGGTGCAGATCCTGGTGCTGATCCGGGTACTGACCCCAGGACAGACCCGGGCACTGACCCCGGTGCTGACCCGGGCGCGGATCCCGGCGCTGACCCTGGTGCCGATCCCGGCTCCGACCCCGACGGAACCGCCACATTGACGGCGAATCCCGGCACCGTGCGAGTCGGCGACACCGTCACCCTCACTGGAACGGGTTTCCAGCCCGGCGAGAACGTGATCGTGACACTGCCCGACGGCAGCAAGCGCACCGTCGCGACAAACGGTTCTGGCACCTTCACTACGGCCTGGGTTGTGCCGACGGGTTTCGCCCCGGGCAACGCTGCCTTCGGAGCACGAGGCGACACGAGCGGCCGCACCGCGAACGCGAGCGTCATCGTCGTGGCGAAGGGGGTGCCAGGCGGGGGAACGCCAGGAAGGACCGGCGGCTCAGGCGTGAAGCTCGCAACCACGGGCGCCGAACTCGGAGCCCTCGCTCCGGTGAGTGCGCTGCTGCTGCTCGCAGGCGCCGGGGTCTTCCTCGCCTCGCGGCGCCGACGACCGCACACCACTCGGATCTGATCTGAGGCGGTTCGCGGTGGTCCCGGAGCAGACTCCGGGGCCACCGCACCACCATTCCAGTCGCAGAGCAGCAGAGCGATGAGGGGAAGAGCATGGTCATGCACATCGAGAAGGTCGGTGCGGCAAGCACCGGGGAGCGCGGCACCGCTGACGGCGGGCGAACCCCCCGCTTCGAAGGGCGCAGATCCGCCATATCCCCGGCAGCCAAGCTTGCCGCGGGCGCAACCGTGCTGTTGCTCGCGGTGCACATGACCCTGACCGCCATCTTCAACGCACCGGCACCCGAGATCCGCAGCAGCAGCGCCTGGCAGCTCGCCAACAACTACATCCAGCCCTATCTCGTGCAGGACTACAAGATTTTCGCGCCCGAACCCATCGACTCGGACAGGCAGCTGTGGCTGCGCGCTTGGGTGGAAACCTCGGAGGGTGAGCGGGTGACCTCGCAGTGGATCAACGCCACCGAAATCGAACTCGCCGCCCCCTACCGCAAACTGCTGCGCAAGCAGCTCTCCATCGTCGGCTCCGAACGCTTGATGGCCGCCTACCGCGGCCTCAGCGAGGCCCAACGGGCCGCAGCAGCCGAGAATCACCTCGATGGAACAGGGCTCTACCCGCTGCGCGACGCCATACTCGCCGCCGATCCCACGAAATCAGCCGCAGCCACAGACTTCATCAGGGCAGACAACTTCACCACCTCGTACGCCACCCAGGTCGCGCAAGCGCTGTGGGGTGAAACCGGCACCATCATCGCCGTGCAAACCCGAGCAGTGTTCGACCCCGTGATTCGCTGGAACGACCGCCACAACCCCGATGCCGAGCAGCCAGCCTCCTCGTACACGGACCTCGGGTGGACCCCCACTCTCGAATGGCAGGGGCAGGATCGCGAGGCCTTCGCGCGCACCTTCCGTTCTTGGGCCGCGGCAGCCGGAACAGCAACTGAGCTCTCCGTGACCGGCGGCAGCGCCGACACCGGCGAGGCCGCATCGCAGACCGGCACGAAGGAGGCCTCACAATGAGCACCCAGCTGCGGAACACCCCGCATAGGCGGGGGCTCGCCTCCCTCGTGATCGACGGCTTCTTGCACTGGCTGCTCGACGAACGACGATCGAGCTACGGGCTCGCACTGATGCGCATCGGCATGGGCGGCATGACCGTGGTGATCCTCGCAATGTACCTGCCCAACTTCTCCTACACCTTCGGCGAAGGCGCACGATGGGGGGAGGCGTTCTACCGCAGCTCATCGGTGAACGACTTCATCTGGCCGATCTCGGCGCTATTCTCGCGTGACGAACCCGACGGCGTGCGCCTCGCCAAGACGCTGCTGCTGATGGCCATTGCCGTCGTCTACCTGCTCGGCTGGCGCATGCGGATCACCGCACCCGTGTTCACGGCCATGTGGCTCGGCTTCACCGGCCTCAACCCTGTGGTGTTCAACACCGGGCACTACCAGACCTTCCGTGTCTTCCTGCTGTTCCTGCTGCTCGCCGACACCTCGCGCAGGTGGTCGCTCGATGCGCGACGACGCAGCAGGCAGGGTGAGGATCCGCCCCTCGGATGGGGGTCGTGGCACCTGCCACGGTGGGTGCCCGTGCTGGCGAACAATGCCGCGGTGATCCTCATCGGCTACCAGCTGTGCGTGATCTACGTGAGCAGCGCGCTCTGGAAATTGCAGGGCCACACCTGGGCCTCAGGCGTTGCCTCCTACTACCCGCTGCAGATCGACGAACTTACGATCTTCCCAGCACTCAGCCATCTCGCCTGGCAAATCACCCCGCTCGTGTTCATCACAACCTGGGTCAGCGTTTACGGCCAACTCCTTTTCCCGCTGATGCTCCTTACCAGGCCCACCCGCATCATCGGGCTGATCCTCGTCACAGGCATGCACGCATCCATCGCGGTGCTGCTCGCCCTGCCCTGGTTCTCCCTCGTCATGATCCTTGGCGACATGATCTTCATCAGAGACGACACCTGGCGGCACGCGCTCACCTGGGTGAGACAGCGGGATCCGCGATTCCGCTCGTGGGCCGCCCGTGAGCCGCGATCCGCCGCATCGACCAACCGCGAACCGAGCCCCTCGGCTACCCTGTGAAATGACGGGAGTGACACACCGCGAGGGAGCGAACGCATGAGCGAACCACTGACCGAAGAACAGGTCGAAGCCGTGCGGAGCGGATACCCCGCCTCGGCCCCGGGCGGCGGCGGCCCCACGATGCTCGACCTCGGAGCGCTCGTCAACGGCGAGCCCCGACCCGACACCCAGATCACCATCCCGCTCGGCATGCTGAACCGGCACGGCCTCATCGCCGGGGCCACCGGCACCGGCAAGACCCGCACCCTGCAAGTGCTTGCCGAGCAGATCGCCGCGCACGGCGTGCCCGTCTTCGCTGCCGATATCAAAGGTGACCTCTCCGGTATCGCCGTCGCAGGCGAAGCGAACGAGAAACTGCTCGCCCGCACCGCGGGCATCGGGCAGGAATGGCAGCCGCGGGCCTCTGCAACGGAGTTCTTCACGCTCGGCGGGCTGGGGGTCGGCGTGCCGATCCGCACCACCATCGAAACATTCGGCCCGGTGCTGCTCGCGAAAGTGCTGGGGCTCAACCAGACTCAGGAATCGAGCCTCGGCCTCATCTTCTACTACGCCCGCGAACAGGGCCTGCCGCTCATCGGGCTCGACGACCTGCAATCGCTGCTCGCGTACCTCACCAGCGACGACGGCAAAGCGCAGATCGCGCAGATCGGCGGGCTCTCGCGGCAGACCGTGGGCGTGATCCAGCGCAACGTCATCGCGTTCGCCGCCGAGGGGGCCGACGTGTTCTTCGGAGAGCCGGCCTTCGACGCCGCCGACCTCCTGCGCACCGTCACCGACGCCGATGGCATCGAGCGCGGTGTCGTGAACCTGCTCGAGGTGCCCGGCGTGCAAGACCGCCCCGTGCTCTTTTCGACGTTCCTCATGTTCCTGCTGTCAGAGCTCTTCGAGACGCTGCCCGAGGTGGGCGACCGCGATAAGCCGGAACTGGTGTTCTTCTTCGACGAGGCGCATCTGCTCTTCGCCGACGCATCGAAGGCGTTTCTGCAGCAGATCACCCAGACGGTGCGGCTGATCCGCTCGAAAGGCGTGGGCGTGTTCTTCGTGACGCAGACCCCGAAAGACGTTCCCGGCGATGTGCTCGCCCAGCTCGGCTCGCGCGTGCAGCACGCCCTCCGCGCCCACACCCCCGACGATGCAAAAGCGCTCAAGGCCACAGTGGCGACCTACCCGAACTCGGGGTACGAGCTCGCAGAGGTGCTGCAGTCGCTCGGCACCGGCGAGGCGATCGTCACCGTGATGGGTGAGAAGGGGGCGCCCACGCCGGTCGCGTGGACGCGGCTGCGCGCGCCGCAGGGGGCGATGAACCCGGCCCCCGCCGCGACCGTGCAGGCCGCGGTGCTGGTGTCGCCGCTGCAGGCGAAGTACGGCGAAGCCGTGAACGAGCGCTCGGCGACCGAGGTGCTCGCCGAGCGCGCCGAGGAAACCGCAGCCGCCCGCGCCGAGGCGGAAGCGAGGGCCGCAGCCGAGAAAGAGGCCGCCGCGCAGGCGAAAGCTGAGGAGAAGGCCGCGGCCGCGGCCGAGCGTGCGGCAGTGCGGGAAGCCGAGCGCGCGGCCGCAGCCGCAGCTCGGAAAGCCGAGCAGGAGGAGGCGCGCCGCGAACGCGAGCGGGCCGCGGCGACGAAGAAGACCGTCGACAGGGTCGGCTCGGTTGTCACCTCTGGCGTGCGCACCGTCGTGAACCAGGTGCTGCGCAACCTCTTCAAGAAGTAGGGGGGGGCGTACTCTCGAGCACCCGGACCGCTGTCGATCCGTGAATGTCGGAGGCTGGCGTTAGGCTCGCCGCATGGCGAGAACGAGTAGTGCGTATGTGTGCACCGAGTGCGGGTGGCAGACCTCGAAGTGGGTCGGTCGCTGCGGCGAGTGCCAGCAGTGGGGCACCGTCGAAGAGCGTGCGGCGGCGGGCGCATCGCTCGCCCGCACCACGCGCGCGGTGGCTCCGGGGGCGGGGCGCGAGGCCCGCCCCATCACCCAGCTCACGGGGGAGGCGGTGCGGCACCGGCAGACCGGCATTGGTGAGTTGGATCGCGTGCTCGGAGGCGGGGTGGTGCCCGGCGCGGCGATCCTGTTTTCAGGCGAGCCCGGCGTGGGCAAGTCGACGCTGCTGCTCGATGCCGCTGCGCGCGCGGCCTCGGCGGGGGCGCGCGTGCTCTACGCGAGCGGAGAAGAATCAGCCGGGCAGATCCGCATGCGCGCCGAACGCACAGGCGCGATGCACGACACCCTCTTCCTCGCGAGCGAGACTGATCTCGCCACGGTGCTCGGGCACATCGAGCAGGTCGACCCGGCACTGGTGATCGTCGACTCTGTGCAGACGCTCGCGAGCGGCGAGGTCGATGGCGCGGCGGGCGGCCCGGCGCAGGTGCGCGAGGTTGCCGGCGCGCTGATCCGTGCCGCGAAGGGGCGGGGCACGCCGGTGATCCTGGTGGGGCACGTCACCAAAGACGGCTCGGTGGCCGGCCCGCGCCTGCTCGAACACCTCGTCGACGTGGTTTGCCACTTCGAGGGAGACCGGCAGACGTCACTGCGGTTCTTGCGCACGCTCAAGAACCGCTTCGGTCCCACCGATGAAGTGGGGTGCTTTGAAATGCAGGATCGCGGCATCGTCGAAGTTCCCGATCCCAGTGGGTTGTTTCTCAGCCGGTCGGCGTCGCCCGTCAGTGGCACCTGCGCGACCGTTGCCCTGGAGGGGCGCCGGGCCCTGCCTGTCGAGGTGCAGGCGCTTGTTGCGAAGAGTGCCACCCCCAATCCGCGTCGGGTCACCGGCGGTGTCGACCCGTCGCGGGTGGCGATGATCCTTGCGGTGCTTGAGCGGCGCATCGGTGCGCGCCTGCACGATCAAGACGTCTATGTCTCAACGGTGGGCGGGGTGAAGCTGGCCGAGCCCGCTGCCGATCTCGCCATCGCGCTCGCCGTGCTGTCGGCGATCACCGACCGCCCGCTGCCGCACGATCTCGCAGCCTTCGGCGAGATCAGCCTCGCAGGAGAGGTGCGCCCTGTCGTGGGCGGGGCGCAGCGGGCCGGCGAGGCAGCGCGTCTGGGGTACACCCGAGTGGTCGACGCGGCCGCTGAGACCCTGCAGGGTGCCCGATCGCAGGCGGGGCTGTAGCCACTGAAGTGAGGGGTAGAATGAACGATCGTGAGTAAGAACACGGTAGACGTCGTCCTCGTCGGCGGTGGTGTCATGAGCGCCACCCTGGGCACCCTCATCAAGCAGGTGCAGCCTGACTGGTCGATCGAGATCTTCGAGTCCCGCTCCCAGGTAGCTACTGAGAGCAGCAACGCCTGGAATAACGCGGGCACGGGGCACGCAGCCCTGTGCGAGCTGAACTACATGCCTGAGGGCAAAGACGGCTCCCTGTCGGCTGCGAAGGCGATCGACATCAACGAGCAGTTCCAGCTCTCCCGCCAGTGGTGGTCGTCGCTCGTCAAGCAGGGCGTGCTCGGCGAGCCCTCCTCGTTCATCAACGCGACCCCGCACATGACCTTCGTGCGTGGCGAGGCGAACGTCGATTACCTGCGTCGCCGCTACGAGCTGCTGAAGAATGAGCCCCTGTTCGCCGATATGGAGTTCAGCGACGATCCCGAGAAGATCGCGGAGTGGACGCCCCTCCTCGTTGACCGCCGCGCCAAGGACGAAGTCTTCGCGGCGACCCGCTCAGAGAGCGGCACCGACGTTGACTTCGGTGCGGTCACGCACCAGCTCCTCGATCACCTCGTATCTCAGGGCGCGAAGCTGCACCTGGAGCAGCGCGTCACGAAGCTGCGGCGACAGGCCGACGGCACCTGGAATGTGCACGTTGAAAACCTCTCGGGCCACGCCCGCACCATCGTGAACGCCAAGTTCGTGTTCGTCGGTGCCGGCGGTGGCGCGTTGCCGCTGCTGCAGACCTCTGGCATTCCCGAGATCAAGGGCTTCGGCGGCTTCCCCATTAGCGGCAAGTTCCTCAAGTGCGACAACCCCGAGATCGTGAAGCAGCACCGTGCCAAGGTGTACGGTAAGGCCGCTGTGGGCGCTCCGCCCATGTCGGTGCCGCACCTCGACACCCGCATCGTCGACGGCAAGGAGAGCCTGCTCTTCGGCCCCTACGCGGGCTTCAGCCCCAACTTCCTGAAGAAGGGCTCCTGGTGGGATCTGCCCGGTTCGGTGCGCGCCCACAACCTCGGCCCGATGCTCAAGGTCGGCCTCACCGAGTTCGGGCTTGAGAAGTACCTCGTCGGCGAGGTGCTCGCCAGCCGTGAGAAGCAGATGGCTACGCTGCGCGAGTACATGCCCACTGCCCGCACCGAGGATTGGCAGATGATCACCGCCGGTCAGCGCGTGCAGGTGATGAAGAAGGATCCCCAGAAGGGCGGCATCCTGCAGTTCGGCACCGAGGTCATCACCGGCGCCGAGGGTTCGATCGCCGGCCTGTTGGGCGCCTCGCCCGGAGCCTCGACCGCGGTGCACGCCATGATCGACGTGCTGCAGCGCTGCTTCCCCGAGCAGTACGAGGGTGGCTGGAAGGCTACGTTCAAGCAGCAGATTCCCGCGCTCGGCGAGGGCGTCAACGGCGATGCGGCTGTGGCCGCAGCGACGCTTGCCGAGACCGCCGAGGTGCTCGGGCTCGTTCCGGCTGCGCAGCCGGCCGTCGAGGCCTGATCGCCGATTCCGAGAGCTGAGCCGCGGGCCCGCGGCTCAGCTCCGCAAATGCCAGAGGGCGTCCGAGAGGGCGCCCTCTGGCATTTCGGGCAGAAGCCGGGCGCTCAGTCAGCGAGCAGCGCTTCGAGGAAGTCGGCGGTGTCCTCCCAGCTCTCGACCTCCCGGCACGCCACACCGAGTGCCTTCACGGGGTAGTCGTTGCCGTCAGGGTCGAGCCTGTCGCCCACGAACAGCATGGCGTCGAGCGGGATGCCGGTGTGGGCTTCGAGCTTACGCATACCGTAGGCCTTGTCGATGCCGCGCCGGGTGATGTCGACCGAGGTGGAGCCGCCACTGCGCACTTCGAGGCCTGGCAGGCGGTCGGCGACGGCGGCGCGCAGGGTGTTCTTCTTCGTGCCGTCTGCATCCCACGCCTGCTTCGCTTCGACGGGGGCGCGCTGGCCGAGGGCCGAGAAGGTGACCTGGGATCCGCGATCCTCAAGGATCTCGCCCCACGGTTCGGCCTCCCACAGCCCGAGGCGTTCGGCTTCTTCGCGCAGCACTGCGAGTGCGGCGTCGCGCTCTTCTGGCGAGAGGTTTTCGCGGTAGATGGTCTGCCAGCGGCCGCCCTCGCGCCGCTCGTAGCGGGTGCCGCAGGTGGGCAGCAGGTGCAGCCGTTCGAGTGCTGCTTCGTTGACGCCGGCGAAGGTGTCGAGGCGGTCGACGAGTTGGGCTTCGAACTGTTCGAAGTTGCCGCCCGAGATCACGGCGACGGTGGTGCGGTCGAGCAGCCGGGCGAATACCGCGAGCATGCGCGGGTCGACGGGCGACTTCGAGGGGGCCAGGGTGTCGTCGAGGTCGAAGGCGATGAGGCGGGGCAGCTCGGTCATGCTTCAATCCTTCCATGCGGCGGGGGTGACGCCGATCCGCACCCGCCTGCGAAGCTTGCGGCCGCAACTGTCGCATGGTGCCGGCATTAGCTGCAGTGGATCACACCTCTGTCTCGTCGAGTGACGGCATCTCGGTTGCGTTGGCGTAGAAGCGCACGTCGACGCGTTCGAGGCCGGTGCCTTCGAAGACGATGCGGTAGCTGCCGGGCATGGGCACCTGCGCGTCGTGCAGTGGGAACACCATGGGAATGTAGCCGGAGGCGTCGTTGCCGCCGCCGAGGCTGAAGGTGCCTTCGAGGCTGAAGATTTCGGCACCTCCGATGGCGGGTTCGCAGCGGGCGCGGAAGGAGCGCTCGGGGTCGCCGCGGCGGGATTCGCTTTCGTCGTATTCGACGACCACCACGAGTGCCGCGCCGAGCGGGGCGGGGTAGCTTTCGCGGTTGATGGTGTTGATGAATCCTGACAGTACGCTCAGCGTGCCTTCGCGCACGTTGGCCGCGTCGGCCAGGAATGCCGCTGCCACTCGCATGTGTCCTCCTCGGATCGTGGCTCCACTCTGGCATGGCGGGCTGGGCGGATGTCGGGATCGCTGCATTCGCCTCGGCGATGGGGCCTGCGGTGTGCGCAACACGATCCGTCTCAAATTGTACAAAGTAGTCACACTTTGCAAATTGCGTATCCTCGTGTACATTTCAGTTCGGCGGAGAACACCCATTTCGGCACCGATCTCTCACGATCTCGGCCCCGAACGACGCAACACCGCCATTCATCAGAGACGAAGGAGTCCGCACAGATGACTGAGACCACTATCCCGGTAGCACGGGAGACCGCAGGCGGAGGCAAGCGCAAACTGCGCATCTGGGAGGTCACCGCCCTCTCGGTCGGCTTCATGGGCCCGGTGATGGCCATGGCGCTCAACGGGATCGGCGTGGCCGGGCTCGTCGGCAAATCCGTGCCGTTCACCTTCGCCCTCGCCTTTATCGGCACGCTACTCGTCGGCTACGGCTTCATCAGGCTCACCGGGTACTTCACCCACGCAGGGTCCGTCTACGCTCTGGCCGGTGCCACCATCGGGCCGCGCGCAGGCTTCTTCGGCGGTTTCGCACTGCTGGGCACCTACCTCTTCTTCGCAGCCTGCATCCTCGGCGCCACTGGCGTCTTCTTCGAAGCGTGGGCCGAGCAGTTCGGCGGTGGCCTGCGCAGTGTGCCGTGGATCATCATCGCGCTCGTCGTGTCAGTGCTGGTCGTGGTGCTCAACGTCAGGGAATCGCGGATCGTCACTCGGGTGCTGTTCGTGATCGGCTCACTGGGCGTGCTCGCAATGCTCGTGCTCGCCGCCGTAATCTTCTGGCGCGTTGGCACCGGTGACGCACCGGTCGAGGGTGCCACGATCGACTGGAGTGCATTCCTTCCCGGCGAGGCCAGCGGGACCGCAATCCTCACCGCGTCGGTGTTCGCGTTCCTGTCGTGGGCCGGGTTCGAGTCGGGCACCTCGCTCGGTGAGGAGACCGAGAACCCGCGGCGCGTCATCCCGCGGGCCCTGCTCGGTGCGATCGTCGTGGCCGGCCTCCTCTACCTGGTGATGATGTTCGCCCAGACCGTTGGCTACGGCACCGGCGAGGCCGGCGTCGCCGCGTTCGCCGGATCGAACTCCACTCTCACCGAGCTCTCCACGCTCTACATCGGTCGCGAGTACGCCCTGCTCATCGCGTTCATCGCCTTCGTCGTGGCATTCGCCTCGGTGCTGAGCTCCACCGCTGCCGCGGCACGACTCATCTACGCGCTTGCCCGCGACGGCTTCGGCCCGAAGCGTCTGGGCGTGGCGAACCCCCGCACGGGCGTGCCTACCGCCGCCGTGCTCACCACGATTGTGCTGGCATTGCTGCTGGCAGGCGGCATCTCGATCTTCGGCGGCACCGCCTTCGACGCCTACTACTGGTATGCCACGATCGCCACACTCTGCATGGTGGTCGCCTACGGCATGACCTCCATCGGTGTGATCGTCTATGTGTTCCGCCGCCGCAGCCGCATTCCGAAGTGGGAGGTCATCATGCCGGTGCTCGGCCTCATCTACCTCGCCTTCGTGTATGCGGTGCAGGTGATCGGTCAGCAGGCCCCCTACACCTACTTCCCGTGGATCGCGGGTGCCTGGTGCGTGGTCGGTCTCATCATCATCGTCACCATGCCGAAGCTGGCCGAACGCATTGGTGGCAGGCTCTCGGCCGAAGACCTCGACTGATTCGAACCCCGTAGCCGGAAGGAACTGGAATGACGCACACCCTGCTCGATGCATCGGCATTCGACAGCGCACCACTCATCGACCACCACTGCCACGGGGTCGTCGAGCAGACGCTTGATCGGCCGGCGTTCGAAGACATGATCACCGAGTCCAACTGGGCGGCGCCCAGCGGCACTTCGGTGTTCGATTCGCAGTTGGGTGTCGCGATCCGCCGTTGGTGCGCCCCCGTGCTCGATCTCGAACCGCGTGTGAGCGCCGACCGCTACATCGAGCGCCGCGCGGAGCTTGCGCCCGAGCTCGTCAACGAGCGGCTGCTGCGCGCCGCTGGCATCGACCGCTACCTCATCGAGACTGGGCATCGCGGGGATGACATTCTCGACCCCGCCGGTATGGCGATCCGCTCGGGTGCGACCTCCGACGCTGTGGTGCGCTTGGAGCGGGTGGCCGAGCAGGTCATCGAGACCGGCCCGGCGGCTGCGACGTACCCCGATCGTTTCCGTGCCGAGTTGCGCGATCAGCTCCGTCTCGCGGTCGGCGTGAAGTCGATCGCGGCATACCGGATCGGCCTCGACTTCGACCCGGATCGTCCCGATGACGCCGAGGTGGTGCGTGCTGCGGAGCGCTGGCTGGCTGAGATCGAGGCGGGTGCGGCGGTGCGGATCACTGATCCCGTGCTCATCCGCTTCGGGATTTGGTGCGCGGTCGAAGAGCGCCAGGCGATCCAGTTCCACATCGGCTTCGGCGACCCGGACGTCGACCTGCACCGCTGCGATCCGCTGCTGCTGACGGAGTGGCTGCGGCGCACCCGCGAGTCCGGTGCCCGGGTGCTGCTGCTGCACTGCTACCCCTTCCACCGGCAGGCTGGCTACCTCGCTCACGTCTTCCCCCACGTGTTCTGCGACGTCGGCCTCGCCATCAACTATGTGGGCGCGCGCTCGCCGCAGGTGATCGCGGAGTCGCTCGAACTCACTCCCTTCGACAAGGCGCTGTTCTCGTCGGATGCGTGGGGGCTCCCCGAGCTCTACCACCTCGGCGCGCATCTGTTCCGCCGTGGCCTGCTGGCGACGATCAATGACTGGATTCGCAATGACGAGTGGAGTGCCGCCGATGGCGAGCGTTTGATCCGCAAGATCACTGGTGACAACGCGATCCGGGCGTATGGCCTTGCCGAAGAGCCCACCTGGCGCGGGGCGACGGGAGTGTCCGCGTGAATCACGAGGCGCTTGCGGCGCGGCTCACGGAGGCCGCGCTGGCCCGCATCCCCGCGGCGGTGCGCGACCGCGAGGTGCTGCACGGCATGGCCGAGCTGTCCGGTGCCGAGCACGGCACGGCGGCGTGGATCGCGGAACGCATGCCCACGGCGATGGAGACCGTAGCCGAAACCGGCCGTATCGGGCGGATCGGCCCGCACGACGGGCCGTCCGTCGCCGTCCGCGCCGAACTCGACGCGCTGCCGGTGGCAGAGGCGACGGGCGCGCCGTTCGCATCCACAACCGGCGTGATGCATGCCTGCGGGCACGACGTGCACCAGGCGGCGTTGCTCGCGCTTGCCGGGGCTGCCGCCGAGGTGGAGGCCGAGCTGGGCCTGCCCTACGCACTGGTGCCGTTCTTGCAGCCGCGCGAGGAGGCGTACCCCTCGGGCGCGCTCGACATTGTGCGTTCGGGGGTGCTCTCCCGGCACCGGGTAGAGGCGGTGCTGGCCGCGCATGTGCACCCGCGCATCCCTGTCGGCGCAGTTGCGACGGGCAAGGGCCCCACGAACGCCGCGGCCGACGAGATCACGGTGACGGTGCACGGGCACGGCGGTCACGGCGCGTACCCGCATGAGGCGCAGAACCCGATCCCGGTGCTCTCTCAGATGGTGGTGGGCATCACAGAGGTGCTGCGTCGCACCATTTCTCCGATGCGGCCGGCCGTGTTCACTGTTGGTCGTTTTTCGGCGGGGCGGATCGCGAATGTGATCCCGCATTCCGGTTCGTTCGCCGGCACACTGCGCACCATGGATCGGGCCGACCGTGAGAACGCACATGCCGCGATCCGCAGCTATGCTGCCGGGATTGCTGCCGCGCACGGCGTGACCGCAGAGGTTGCGATCACACTCGGTGAGCCCGTGCTGGAGAACAACGCCGAGCTTGTCGATTTCGTCGATGAGCGGCTGCGCAGCCTGGGCCTTGAGACGAGCGAGCCGATGCGGTCGTGCGGTGCTGACGATTTCTCGTTCTTCTCCGAGGAGCTGCCTGGGCTGATGGCGTTCGTGGGGGTGGAGACTTCGGGGGCTGCGACGCAGCCGAGTCTGCACAGTGCGAACTTTCTGCCCGATGAGGATGCTGTGCGCCGCGTCACGCTCGCGCTCGTCTCGGGGTATCTCGGCGCCTGCGATCTGCTCGATGCGCGCACCGCGCAGGCTGCGGCCGCGCCCGCTGTCGCCGGAGCCGGATCGTGACCGCCTCGCCCACCCTGCTCGACCGTGACGCGCGGGTGATCGCAGGCAATCAGAAGCTGCGGTTCTTTCCCGCGAGTATGGTCTCGGGGCGGGGCTGCGAAGTGGTTGACCACTCGGGCCGTCGCCTGCTCGACCTGTCGGGGGCGTGGGGTGCGAACAGCGTAGGTCACGCTCATCCCCGCGTGGTTGCCGCGATCACGGCTGCGGCCGAGACGGGGGCAGGGGCGAGTGTGCTCTCTGCCACCAACCCTTTCGCGGTCGCGCTGGGCGAAGTGTTGCTCGAGGTCACTCCTGGCATTGGGGAGCGGCGCGTGCTGCTGGGCCATGCGGGCACCGACGCGAACAATTCGGCGCTCGCCGCAGCCCGGGCGGCGACGGGGCGAGCCCGAATCATTGCGTTCCGCGGCGGCTACCACGGCGGTTCTGGTGTGGCGCAGGGGGTGAGCGGGGTGTTCGTCGACGGCGGTGTGGCTGCTGATCCGTCGAGCACGCTGCTCGAATATCCTGTCGAGACTGGCGATCCTGCAGCAGACGCCGCGACGCTCGCGCGGGTGTTCGCTGCGCTCGATGCCGAACTCGTCGGCCCCTCGGGAGGTGACGTTGCGGCGATCATCGTGGAGTCGCACCAGTCAGATGGCGGGCTGCTCGTGCCGCCACCTGGTTTTCTTCGTGGGCTTGCGGATCGCGCACGCGCTGCCGGGGCGCTGCTTATCTGCGACGAGGTGAAGGTGGGTCTTGCGCGCACGGCGCGCATGCACGGGTTTGAGCATGACGGGGTGGTGCCTGACCTGGTGACCTTCGGGAAAGCGCTCGGCGGGGGACTGCCCCTGTCGGCCGTAGTCGGCCCGGCGCAGGTGCTCGATGCTGCCCCCGCGAGTGCCCTGCTCACCACAGCGGGCAACGCGATCGCCGCCGCGAGCGGACGGGCCGTGCTGGAGACCATAGCCTCGGAGGGCCTGGTGGAAGCTGCCGAGGAGCGAGGCCTCCAGCTGCGCGCGCTTCTCGCGGAGCTCGCCGAACGCGCGCCCGAGGTGCACGCGGTGCGTGGCCGCGGTCTCAGCCTCGGCATCGAGCTACGCGCCGAGCCGGGCGCTGGGGCGGGGGCCGACGCCGACTTTACGAAGCGGGTGATCTTCCGCATGTGGCAGCTCGGCGCGATCTGCTATCTCGTGCGCGACAATGTGATCGAATTGACCCCGCCGTTGACGCTGACGGCCGAGCAGGCGGTGCGGGCCGTGGAGTTGCTTGACGCGGCGATCGCCGATGTGCGTTCGGGGGTTGTCTCCGACGCTGATATCGCCCCGTTCCGGGGCTGGTAGGGGAGGGGCAGGACATGCAGGAGTCACGCACACTCGCCGAGGCGCTGAAGATCTCGTTCGATGCGATGAGCCCGTCCGAGAAAAAGGTCGCACGGGTGCTGATCGCCGACTACCCTGTCGCGGGGCTCGAATCGGTGACGAAGCTTGCCGAACGGGCGAGTGTGAGCACCCCGACGGTGTTCCGCATGCTCGCGAAGATCGGCATCCCCTCCTACCCGCGAATGCAGGAGTTGCTGCGTCAGGAGATCGCGCATCGCACCACCTCGCCGATCGACCAGTATGCCTCCCGCGGCAGTGATCGCAGCGATGTGCACGGTCTGCTGGGGGAGGCGAAGCGCGTCTTCAGTGACGGCATTGCGGCCAGTCTCGACGCCGCGCCGGGTTCGGAGTTCGACAGGGTGGTGCGCTTGCTCGCCGATCCGAAGCGTCGCATCTGGACGGTGGGCGGCCGATACAGCGGGCTGCTTGCCGAGTACCTCACGATCCACCTGCGCATGCTCAGACCCGAGGTGCGCTTCGTCGGCCACAGCGAGTCAGACAAGTCGCTCGCGCTGCTCGATTTCGGGCCCCGAGACGTGCTGGTGGCGTTCGACTACCGCCGCTATCAGGACGCAACAGTGTCGTTCACGGCCCGGGCGAAGGCGAACCGGGTGAGCACGGTGCTGTTCACCGACCCCTGGTTGTCGCCGGCTGCGAAGCACGCCGACTGCCTGCTATCGAGCGTGGTCGACGCCCCCAGCCCGTTCGACTCATTCGTGCCCGCGCTTGCGCTCGTCGAGAGCGTCATCGCCGGGGTGGTCGCCGAGCTTGGTGACGAACCCCTCGGGCGAATCCAGGCCTTCGACGCCTGGGAGTAGTTGGCCGCGATCCGCTGCCGCACTCCCACCCCACTCATTTCACTCTGCAATATGTAAGGACGCATCATGAGAAAAGAACCCCTCGGCATCATCCTCACCTCCGACCTCGCAGCGAAGGCACGAGGCCGAGCTTTCCCGCAGCAGGACTTCCAGAAGTACCTGAGCTCCGGCTGCGGCTGGGTGCCCGCGAATCTCGCGATCGACGCCTTCGGTTCGATCGTCACCCCCAACCCCTTCGGCTCGGTGGGCGATCTGCGCCTCATGCCCGATGTGTCGAGCATTGCCACGGTGACGTTGAACGATGCTGGCGAACAAACGACGATGGTGCTCGCCGATATTCACACACCCTCCGGTGAGCCGTGGGAGAACGACCCCCGCACCTTCCTGAAGAACGCGGTGCATGATCTCGAAAGCGAGACAGGGCTCAGCGTGGTGTCGTCGTTCGAGCACGAGTTCATGCTGCGCGACGACGACGGCAGCCCCGTGAACACGCCGTTCTCGCTCGAATCGTTCCTCGAGGAGGAAGAGCTGGGCGGTCTGCTCGTCGCCGCGCTACAGGATGCCGGCCTCGAACCGGAGATGTGGCTGCCCGAGTTCGGCCGCAACCAGTTCGAGGTGACCATTCGGCCGGCACCGGCCCTGGTTGCCGCCGATCGCGCTATCTATCTGCGCGAGATCACGAGGCACGTCGCCAGCTTGCTGGGCAAGCGCATCACCTTCTCGCCGATCATCGAGGAGAACGGTGGCGGCAACGGCGTGCACGTGCATCTGAGCCTGCAAGACGGCGAGGGGCGTTTCGTCACCTACGATTCGAGCCGACCGGGCAAGCTCTCTGAGGTCGCTGGCTCCTTCGCCGCGGGCATCCTGGAGCACGCCGAAGCGATCCAGGCCATTGCCGCCTCCGCGCCGATCTCGTATGAGCGTCTGGCCCCCAACCGTTGGAGCGCCGGCGGTGTCTTCCTCGGGGAGAACAACCGTGAGGCGCTGCTGCGGATCTGCCCGCTCTTCGATACCCCGGGCGCCAACCATCAGAAGCAGTACAACCTCGAATACCGGGCCGCCGATGCCACTGCGAACCCGTGGCTCGTGCTCGGCTGCCTGATTCGGGCTGGCCTCGATGGGATTCGCCGCGGCTTGCCGGCGCCGAACATCGTGCACGGCGAGACGGGGGAGCTGTCCGAGGGGGAGCGCGACAGCCTCGGGATTCGCAGCATCCCCACGACGCTTGAGGAGGCCCTCGACGCCTTCACCGAGTCGGAGACTGTGCGGGGATGGTTCTCGCGCGACTTCGCTGACACCTTCACCGCGGTGAAGCGGGCCGAGATCGCGCGGGTGGCCGGTCTCGACGCGGCGCAGAAGTACGACTCATACGCCACGACCTACTGAGCAGAGGCGGCCTGCCCGGGGTGTGCGCTCCGGGTAGGCTGGTCGTGTGACCAGACACTTCCTTCGAGACGACGATCTGAGCCCCGCCGAGCAGCGCGAGGTGCTCGACCTCGCCGCAGCGCTCAAGAAGGATCGCTTCGCGCGACGTCCGCTCGACGGGCAGAAGACCGCCGCGGTCATCTTCGACAAGACCTCCACCCGCACCCAGGTGAGTTTCTCGGTGGGCGTCGCCGATCTCGGCGGCAACCCGCTCATCATGGATTCGAAGAATTCCCAGATGGGTGGCAAGGAGTCGATCTCAGACACGGCCAAGGTGCTGTCGCGCATGGTCGAGCTGATCGTGTGGCGCACCTACGCGCACGCCGGCCTCGAAGAGATGGCCGCGCACGCGACGGTGCCCGTGATCAACTCGCTCTCCGACGACTTCCACCCCTGCCAGATCCTCGCCGATCTGCAGACCATTCGTGAGCATCGCGCGGCCAGCAACGGCGGCGAGCTCACGGGTCTCACCGCAACGTACGTCGGCGATGCTGCCAACAATATGGGGCACTCTTACCTGCTCGGCTTCGCGACAGCCGGAATGCACATCCGGGTTGCGGGCCCCGCCGGCTACCACCCGCGTGAAGACATCGTGGCCGATGCGAAGCGGATCGCCGCCGAGACCGGCGGCAGCGTGACGATTCTCACCGACCCTGTTGAGGCGGTGCGCGGGGCCGACGCAGTCATCACCGATACCTGGGTGTCGATGGGGCAGGAGGAAGAGAAGGCCGAGCGTATCGCTACCTTCGGTGCATACCGGGTCACCCCTGAGCTGATGGCGCACGCCGCCGACGACGCGATCTTCCTGCACTGCCTCCCCGCCTACCGTGAGTTTGAGGTCGCCCCCGAGGTGATCGACGGCCCGCAGAGCGTGGTCTGGGATGAGGCAGAGAACCGCGTGCACGCGCAAAAGGCGCTCATGGCCTGGCTCCTCGAACAGGGGTAGGCTCGCGAGCGGAGCCCACCGCCCCGCAAACGGTAGGCTGGTCTGGTGACTGAGAGCATCGAGAACACCACTGCGGAGACCGGCAATCGTGCCGCTGAGGCCGGCGCCCTGTGGGGCGGCCGTTTCGCGAGCGGCCCGTCGCCGTCGCTTGCGGCGCTGAGCAAGTCGACGCAGTTCGACTGGGTGCTCGCGCAGTACGACATTCGCGGTTCGAAGGCGCACGCCACCGCGCTCGCTGCGGCCGGTTATCTCAGCGAGGATGAGCTGCTCGACATGCGTGCCGCGCTCGACGAGCTCTCTGCCCGCGTCGCCGATGGCCGCGCACTGCCCGCCGATGACGATGAAGATGTGCACTCCGCGCTGGAGCGTTTGCTGATCGAGATCACCGGCGTGCAGCTGGGCGGCAAGCTCCGTGCCGGCCGCAGCCGCAACGATCAGATCGCCACGCTCGTGCGGCTGTACCTGCTCGATCATGCGGCGATCATCAAGGGCCACCTGCTCGACCTGCTCGATGCGATCGCCGAGCAGGCTGCCAAGCACCCCGACGCGATCCTGCCTGGCCGTACCCACCTGCAGCACGCGCAGCCGGTGCTGCTCGCGCATCAGCTTGCCGCTCATGCGTGGCCGATCGTGCGCGATCTGGAGCGTCTGCGCGATTGGGCGCAGCGCGCCAGCGCCTCGCCCTACGGCGGCGGGGCGCTGGCCGGCAGCTCACTCGGCCTTGATCCGCGCCTGGTGGCCAGCGAGCTCGGTCTCGGCGATCCGCTCGAGAACTCGATTGATGGCACCGCGGCTCGCGATGTTGTTGCCGAGTTCGCGTTCATCTGTGCTCAGATCGGCATCGACCTGTCGCGTCTCAGCGAGGAGATCATCATCTGGAACACCAAGGAGTTCGGCTTCGTGCGCCTGCACGACGGCTACTCCACGGGTTCCAGCATCATGCCGCAGAAGAAGAACCCCGATATTGCTGAGCTCGCGCGCGGCAAGTCGGGGCGTCTGATCGGCAACCTGACGGGGCTGCTCGCCACGCTCAAGGGGCTGCCGCTCGCGTACAACCGTGATCTGCAGGAAGACAAGGAGCCCGTCTTCGATTCGGTGCAGCAGCTTGAGGTGCTGCTGCCGGCCTTCACAGGCATGGTTGCGACGATGAGCTTCGACACTGACCGCATGGCCGAGCTCGCCCCGCAGGGTTTCTCGCTCGCCACCGATGTTGCTGAGTGGCTGGTGAAGCAGGGCGTGATTTTCCGCGATGCTCACGAGATCTCGGGCGAGCTGGTGCGCTACTGCGAGGAGCGCGGCCTGGAGCTGCACGAGCCGAGCGATGAAGAGCTGCTGAGCGTGTCGGAGCATCTCAGCCCGGCTGTGCGCGAGGTGCTCACCATTGAGGGTTCGGTGAACTCACGCACCGGTGCCGGCGGCACCGCCAAGGTGCGCGTCGAGGAGCAGCTGGCCCGCCTGGGTGAGCGGATCGCGGAGTTCCGCGGCTGACACGCGCTGCTCCCGCTGTACGACGATGCCCCCGCAGGCCTGGCCTGCGGGGGCATCGTCGTGTGCGGGGTGCCGTCGGTATTAGACCGTGCGGCGGCGCAGGCGCGCTGCGGTGACGGCTGCTGCTCCGGCAGTGAGCAGGAGCGCCGCTGCCCAGATGGGCGGCTCGGTCTCGGCGCCGGTGCGGGCGAGCGCGTCGCCGCCTGGGGTCTTCGAACCGCCGCCCGGGGTGGGCGTGGGCGGCGTCGGCGGCTTCGGCCCCGGGGGTGCCGCGAGCGTGATCTCGCGCACGGCCGCCGCCGGGGCGCCCTGGGCGGTGAAACCTGTGGCGACGAGGTGGTGGGCGCCGGGTTCGACACCGCTCGCGGGGATCGTCACCTGGAAGGTAGCGGTGCCGTCATTGCCGACCACTCCCGAGCCGAGCAGCATAGGGCTGGAGTGCAGCGAGACGTCGACGAATGAGGAGGGAGCGAAGCCGGTCGCGACGACGTCGACCTTCTGGCCGAACAGCGCGGTGGTCGGCTGAGCGCCTGCGAAGCCGATGGTGGCGTCGCCGGTGGGTGTGGGCACCGAGTTGGGCGCTTCGGGGGCGGTGATGATTGCGGGTGCTGACGGCTGCGACGGCGTGGAGCCGGCCTCGGTGGTGGTGGTCACCACGAACTGCACTGAGCCGAGCGGCAGGTTCGGGATGACGCAGGAAGTTGACGTGGTGGTGCAGAGCACGTCACTGCTGCCGACTGCGCTGACGGTGTAAGTGGCGGATCCGGTGGTGGATGCCGTCCAGGTCACGGCGGCCTGGCGGGCGCCTGGGATTGCCTGTACGTCGGTGGCGGGGTTTGGGGCGGGGGTGACGTATTCGAGCACCGAGATCGAGCTTTCAAAGGTGTTGGTCACGTAGACCTTCGTGCCGTCCGGGGAGATCGCGGTGTCCCAGAGGCCTTCTTCGAGGGGGAGTGCGCGGGTGACCTTGAGGCTGGCGGGGTCGATGAAGAACACGTTGCCGTTGAGGTCGGAAGCGACGAGCTCGCCGGTCACGGGGTTCACGGAGAGCGACGCCGAGGCGAAGTCGGCACCGCTGATGTTTCGCGACTTCTTTACGGTAAACGTGGCGGTGTCGATCGCGTGGATCGCGGCGAAGTAATCGAGCACGTAGAGCGTCGACCCGTCGGCCGAAATGGCCAGGTCGGAGGGTGTCGTGCCGGGCAGGGCGAGCACCGTCGAAGCGTCCTCGGTGCCGTGCGCGGTATTCCAATCGACCTGTGTGAGGTCGATCGCGGTGATCGACTGCTGGTTCTCGTCGGCCGTGTAGACGACGAGCTTGCCGGGGTGCGCGGCGATGGCGGTGGGCGAATCTTCCAGGCCGGCGTACCGGATGAGCTCACCGGAGTGCGGGTCGCGCTCGGAGAGTTGGCCAGCGTCGGTGCTGAACACGGTCGTCGTGTGCTTCGAGTAGGTCATAGCGTCGATGCCGGGACCGTGCGTAGCGATCCCAGACCAGATACCGGGTGTCAACGAGTAGACGTTGTTCGTGCCTGCGGTGAGCACGCGGTAGCCGTCGATGGCGGGAGTGGTGATCGTGGGCTCGCCCCAGCCTTCGATGGGTGCCTCGGCGGAGACGCCCATGGTGTCGGAGTTCAAAACGCTGAGCAGGTTGCCTGCCTCGTAGTTGACGAAGAGTCTTGCCCCGTCTGGCGATACTGTGATGCCGCGCGGTGCGGCGTGCGCTGCGGTTGAGGTGCTGGTCCACTGCCAACCGGCCTGGGACCCCGGATCGGGGGTAGCGAGCGCTGGTGCGGCACCGGCCCAGGTGAACGACGCCGCCACCGCTGCGAGTGCGGTGACGAGAGCGGCCGAACGGCGCGCCGGGCGGATATGGGTCTTCGGCATGATCCTCCTTGGAATGAATGCTCAACCTCATAAATGTAGCTATCCTTTGTCTGTTGATCCACTGTGGTGGGTGTTTTCTACTGCTGCGGGGCCGCACGCCCGGGCTGGGTCGCGGTACGATGGCAGGCGTGTCAGTAGCAGAAGAACGAGCCGAGATCCTGGCCGCCCAGCGCAACGACGACAGCTTCGCCACCCTGTGGGACGAACTGCAGTGGCGCGGGCTGGTGCACGTGTCGACCGACCCCGAGGCGCTTTCCGCGCTGTTCGAGGGTGAGCCGTTCACGTATTACTGCGGCTTCGATCCGACGGCACCGAGCCTGCACCTGGGCAATCTGGTGCAGCTGCTACTGCTGCGTCGTCTGCAGCTCAAGGGGCACAAGCCGCTCGGTTTGGTGGGCGGATCCACGGGCCTGATTGGCGATCCGCGCCCCACTGCTGAGCGCACCTTGAACAGTCGCGAGACCGTGGCGGAGTGGGTGACGCGCCTGCAGGGTCAGGTGTCGCGCTTCCTGTCGAGCGATGGTGAGAACGCGGTGCGTCTGGTCAACAACCTCGACTGGACGGCACCGCTGTCGGCGATCGATTTCCTGCGCGAGGTGGGTAAGCACTTCCGCGTGGGCACCATGCTGAAGAAGGATGCCGTTGCGGCACGCCTCAACTCGGATGAGGGCATCAGCTACACCGAGTTCAGCTACCAGGTGCTGCAGGGCTTCGACTTTCTCGAGCTGTTCCGTCAGTACGACTGCGTGCTGCAGTCGGGCGGCAGCGATCAGTGGGGCAACCTCACGAGCGGCACCGATCTGATCCGCAAGGTCGAAGGTGGTTCGGCGCACGCCGTGGGCACCCCGCTCATCACGAACGCCGACGGCACGAAGTTCGGAAAGAGCGAGGGCAACGCCATCTGGCTCGACCCGGAGATGTGCTCGCCCTACACCTTCTACCAGTTCTGGCTCAACCAGGCCGACGCCGACGTGATCGATCGCCTCAAGGTGTTCACCTTCATGTCGCGCGCCGAGATCGAGGAGTACGAGCGCCAGGTCGCCGAGGAACCCTTCAAGCGCGCCGCGCAGAAGCGTCTCGCGCTTGAGGTCACCACGCTGGTGCACGGCGCCGCCGCCGCGCAGGGCGCGATCGACGCGTCGGAAGCGCTGTTTGGTCGTGGTGATCTGACCGCGCTTGACGAGGCGACGCTGCGGGGTGCGGTGTCGGAGCTGTCGCAGGCGGTCGGTGCGGTTGGCGCGCCGGTGACGCAGTTGATGGTCGAGGCCGGGCTCGTGAAGAGCCTGGGCGAGGCGCGTCGCGCGGTCGCGCAGGGCGGCGTCTACGTGAACAACGTGGCTGTCGAGAGCGAGGATCGCGCCCTCGAGGCGGCGGATCTGCTGCACGGCCGCTTCGCCGTGCTGCGCCGAGGCAAGAAGACCCTCGCCGGCGTCGTCGCTGGCTGACCCGCCCGGACCCGGCGGTTGCACTGACCCAGCCCACCTTTTCGAGCCGGCCTGCAATTCACGTGAATTGCAGGCCGGCTCGAACGTTGTGGGCCGACTCGATGGTGGCCGGTGGCCGGTGGCCAGCGGGTGGCGGATCGCGTAGCCGCTACGCGGATCCGCTCCACGCGGCGGGCACCAGCACCCACACCACCTCGGCACCGGCCTCGGCCGTGCGCCAAGTGTGGGGCGTGCGACCTGGGAAGGTGAGGGTGTCGCCCGGGTCGAGGGCCTCTTCACGGCCGGCGAACTCCACGGTGACCGAGCCTGAGATGACATGCAGCGACTCGACGGCGCAGTTGACGGTGTACAGCTGATCGCCGCCGTTCGCGTGCGGCTCCAAGTGGGAGCGCAGCAGCTGCACGCGCTCCTCGGTGCGGGGCGTGACCAGGCGCTCGTCGGCGCCGGATCCGCCCATATTGATGCGCGGGGCATCTGCGAGCGCAACCCGCTGCAGGTCGGGGGCCTCGAACAGATTGCCCACCGGCAGTGACAACGCCTGGCAGATTTGCACGAGTGTGGGCACGCTCGGCATGGTCTCGTTGCGTTCGATGCGGCTGAGAAACCCTTTGGTGAGCCCGGTCGCCGTGGCGAGGTGTTCAAGGGTCATCGCCTGGGAGAGCCGTGAGGATCGCAGCTGGGCTCCGATCCGCACCGGTGCATCGTCGGCAGTGGGGTGCACGGGGCGCATAGTGTCTGCCCTTCTCCGCGCGTGCCGATGCGGTGCGCGGCTTCGTTGACGGCGCGGGAAGAACCGGCCTATAGTGAATGCAAGTTCACCAACAGAACTCACATGTTTACTATAAGACAACTTCGAAAGGAAGTGGCACCGTGACCGAACACACGCCTCAGGGCCCTGTCGACGCCAGCCTCACCCCGCGCTACGCAGGGATCGCGACCTTCGCCAAGCTGCCCCGCATCGAGGACGTGCCGGCCGCCGACATCGCCGTCGTGGGTGTGCCCTTCGACACCGGCGTGAGCTTCCGCCCCGGTGCCCGCTTCGGCCCCAGCCACGTGCGCGAAGCCTCGCGCCTGCTGCGCCCCTACAACCCCGCGCAGGACATCTCGCCCTTCGCCCGCAAGCAGGTCGTCGACGCCGGTGACATCGTTGCCAACCCCTTCAGCCTTGACGAAGCCGTGCGCCAGGTCGAAGAAGCCGCCACCGAACTCGGCGAAAAGGTCGACAAGATCGTCACTATCGGCGGCGACCACACGATTGCCCTGCCGCTGCTGCGCGCCATCAACAAGAAGCACGGGCCCGTCGCCGTGCTGCACTTCGATGCGCACCTCGACACCTGGGACACCTACTTCGGTGCGCCCACTACGCACGGCACCCCCTTCCGCCGGGCCTCCGAAGAAGGCCTCATCGACCTCACCGCCTCCATGCACGGCGGCACTCGCGGCCCCCTCTACGGCAAGAGCGACCTTGAAGACGATGTGAAGCTCGGCTTCCAGATCGTCACGAGCGAGTTCATCGAGGAACACGGCATCCCCGCCGCCCTCGAGAAGATCCGCGAGCGCGTTGGCGACAAGCCCCTCTACATCTCCATTGACATCGACGTGCTCGACCCCGCGCACGCCCCCGGCACCGGCACCCCCGAAGCCGGTGGGCTCACGAGCCGTGAGATGCTCCGCCTCATCCGCGGTCTCGCCGACCTGCACATCGTCGGCGCCGATGTCGTCGAGGTCGCCCCCGCCTACGACCACGCCCAGATCACCGCGGTCTCCGCGAGCCACGTCGTGTACGAGCTCGTGAGCGCCATGGCCGGTCGCGACTGATCCACCCCCCTGTGGGTGAGCGGGGCGGATCGGGATCGCTCGGCCCCGATCCGCTCGCCCGCCCACCCGAAGCTGCACCCCACTGAGGTTCATAGGAGCACCAGCATGACCACCACCCCCACTGAGGCCGAGGTGCTTGCCGCGGCCGACGCCATCATCGAGGCGTTCGCGGCGACCGACACCGGAGCCTACTTCTCGGGCTTCTCCGAAGACGCGAGCTTCATTTTCCACCCCGAGCCCGCGCGGCTCGACTCGCGCGCCGCATACGAAGCGCTCTGGGCCGGCTGGGTCGCCTCCGGCTGGCGGGTCACCGCCTGCAGCTCCACCGACCGCCTCGTGCAGACCTTCCCCGGCGGCGCAGTGTTCAGCCACACCGTCGCCACGAGCATCGACTCCGCAGACGGGCCCGACTCCTACATCGAGCGCGAGAGCATCATCTTCCGAGTCGCCGAGACCGGTGGCCTTGTCGCGATCCACGAGCACCTGTCGACCGTGCCGGGCGAGGGGAGCGTGTCGTGACCTCTCCGCAGACGATGGCCGTCAACCTCGACGGGCATGACGACTCGGCCGGCCCCGTGCGAGGTACGCAGTCGCTGCTGCGCATCGCGATGATCTGGCTCGCCGCCAACCTCGTGGTCACCACGCTGCTCACCGGCACCCTCTTCACCCCGGCGGTCTCGTTCGGCACAGCGTCGGCGATGATCGTGGTCGGCACACTCATCGGCGTGGTCGTGCTCGTGCTGATCGGCAACATGGGCACGCGCACCGGCCTGCCCACGATGGCGCTCACCCGCGGATCCTTCGGCATTCGCGGCAGCATCCTGCCGGCCGCGGCGAACCTCATCATCCTCATGGGGTGGAGTTGGGTGCAGGCCATGCTCGCCGGCGTCACCGTCAACTACCTCGTGCACCAGGCGACGGGTTTCTCGAACCCGATGCTCTTCTCGGCGATCTGCCAAGCCGTCGTAGTGGTGCTGGCGATCTTCGGCCACACGGGCATTTCGCGCGTGGAGCCCTGGCTCGCCCTGGCGATCCTGGTGGTCATGGGCTTCGTGTTCGCCGCCGCCTTCGGGGCGTTCAGCCCCGAGGAGTTCGCGGCGATCCCCGTCGACTCCTCACTCGGCGGCACCCCGTTCATCACACTCGACATGGTCATCGCAACCGCGATCTCGTGGACAGTGCTCTCGGCCGACATGAACCGCCACGCGAAGAGCAGCACCGCGGGCATCGTGGGCTCGGGCATCGGCTACACGCTCTCGACCACCATCTCGATGTTCCTCGGTCTCGTCGCATTCAGCGCAGTTTTGCTGCGCGGCGACCGCGAGCCGATCCCCTTCGACCCGGCGACCATCGTGTCCGAGTTCGGCTGGCCGCTCGGCATCGCGATCTTCCTGTCGGTGATGGCGACGAACACGATGGTGGTGTTCGGCATGGTGACCTCGGTGGTGAACGCACAGTCGAAGTGGCACCTGAAGTTCCTGCCGACGGCGCTCGTGCTCGGCGCGATCTCGGTGATCGGCTCGACCTTCCTCGGGCTGCTGAACCAGTTCACCGACTTCCTCTTCGTGATCAGTGCGTCCTTCGTGCCGGTGTTCGCGATCATGATCGCCGACTACTACCTGCTGAAGCACCGCGGCTACTCGCGGCAGATTCTGCACGAGCGCCCCGAGAGCCGCTACTGGTACACGGGCGGCGTGAACTGGGTGGCCGTGATCGTGTGGGTGATCGGCGCCGTGCTCTCATACGTGCTCGCCTATGTGGCCCCCAGCCCCATCGGCGCGAACATCCCCGCCTTCGCGGTGAGCTTCCTGCTGTACCTCGGGCTTATGGTGGTCATCGGTCGCGGGGGAGCGTTCGGTCTGCGGGATCGGCGCGACGCCGATCCCGCCGGACACCTGCTCGACGGTGCCGACGAGACCGCCGCGCTGCGTCTGGAGAGCTGAGCGCTGCGGCCCGGCGCAACGTTGGCCCGCACATCACACGAGCAGAAGCCGCTCGCTGTCGTCCCACCTCGGTGGGACGGTGGCGGGCGGCTTCTGGCGTTGATGGAGCTTGTGAGGGTGGGACACGCCCGGGAAACAGGGCCCAACCGTGCAGTTGGGGCAGTTTGGGGCTGTTTTCGGGGGTTTCGGGCCTCGTGAGCGAAAGAGGCGTCGAGAGCAAAAACCGCGGAATCATGCGGAGACACGCCCGGGATTTGGGTGGCAATTGCAGCGGCTCCGAGATCTGCGTAATGTATTCCCTTGTCAGCGCGACAGGGCGGGCAGCGAGAGCGGCCCGGACAGGTTGCGAATCGGATCTCACGAAGATCACTCCGAGAAGGACTTGAATAAAGTCTGCCTGAGAGTGTAAAGTGGGACTCTCGATCTCACCACCGAGATCCATCCTGAAACAGGAGGAGATTCTGATGCTCGTTCATCAAAACGAGTTGAATTTGCGAAGAGCAAGTTCAAGTGGTAAGTTAGACAGGTTGCTGTTCGGAAGGCTTTGGCTGGTACGGGTGGTGTCTGGTCTTTGAGAACTCAATAGTGTGCACTTGATTGTCATATGCCAATTATTTATCCCCGGCATCG
>NZ_JBBCTL010000004.1:0-465486 GCF_037148395.1 Leucobacter sp. MMO-125 | reverse complement strand
GGACCAGGTGCGCTCCGAGCGTGGCCCCGGCACCCGCAAGCGCGAGGCCGAGACCGATGAAGAGGACCGCAGTTGTTGGCATCATGCGTACTTCGCCTTGAGCTCAAGCCAGCGCGCAAGCGTGACCTCCATCGGCTGCCCGAACTGGGAGGCCAACGCGTTCGCGGCCATTCCTCGGACGCTGTTGGTGTCGAACTCCTCCCAGGAGCCCTTCACTCCTGGACGGTAGATCGCGTACGCGGCAGAGCCGTCCTGGCGTGCGCCTTCGGTGAGCACGATGTAGTGCATGGGGTCGTCCTTTCGTCGTCGCGCACGCGCGAGCGCCGCGACTTTCTGAGACGCGGCGAGCGCCGGCGTCTTGGAAGCGTGGAAGGTGCCTACGGTGAGCGCCTTCGGGCGGAGCGCGCCGAGCACACCCCGCGGGATGAGGTCCGCGATCTGCACCGCGCCCGGGTTCTGGGTGAGACAGCGCAGCATCCCGTTCGCGAGCACCTCGAGCAGGGTCGCGATGTGCGAGAGCGGATACCAGGCCGACCCGTACTCCCAGATCACGACGTCCCCGGCGCGGAGTGGCTGGCCGGCGGGGATCTTCTCGAACCACTGCGCGAGGCCGGAGCGGTCGACGTGGTGCCAGACGTTGCAGGCCCAGCCCGCGTGCGGGCCGGTACCGCCGGCATTCGTGTACGTCGGCCCTGCCGGCACGCCGAGGAAGTTTGTCGCGTAGTGCGACCACTGGTCCCAGCACTGCGCGCCGAACACCTTGTCGACGTCGATCCACTGGTAGCGGACGCGCTGGACGTAGGCGGCGAGGTCTGTTTCGGTGACCATCAGATTCCTTCCTTAGACAGGGCCGACGGCCCGGAACGAGCCCTTTGTTGGGGAAGGTTGCGCACCGAGGCGGATCGACCTCACCCGGAATCCGGCCCCGGTGACCTCGAACAACTGGTCGACCTGCACCGCGCCCCACGGAGTCTCTGTGGAAAAGAGCAACCGGGGCGGGCGAGAGAACGGAGTGGAGAAGAGCACCTGCGTCTGGTCCTGGTAGTACCACCCCGACGCCGTCGCGACCGATCCCGCGAGTGCTGTCGCGAACGTCCCTTCAACGACACGCTCGCTCAACTGCCAGAGCTGCAACTCGGTGGTGCCGGACCGCGCGTAAACCCACGCAACCGGCTCGTCGTCAACGACTCCCACCGAACTGCTCCGACCGGCAGGAAGCGTAGTCGGTGGCGCGGTCTGCGCAGCGTTCGGTCCTGTCGCGCCCGGGATCAGCATGTATTGCGCCGAGCGAGACGCACCCCAGGTGCGGCGCAACACGAGCAGATGCCACTGCCCCGTTGCGGGTGCCGGTACCGTCACCGAGGTGAGGGTGTCGGTCGCGACCAACACCCCGGCGCCCACCGATGCGCGAGGGTCGATGAGCAGCGTCCGCCCGGATGAGCGCACGGGATCCCCGGAGGTGAGCGTGTACTTCTGAGCCACGGCGGTCATGATCTGCGCCCACTGTGTTTCCGAGACGGTGCCCTGGAAGCCCGCGATTGTCATAGCCATCTGGCCTGCTCCTATCTGCTTGAGTTGTCTCTGCGCTGGCGGTCGGCGACCGCGCGCAGCGCGCGCGCCTGCACCTCGTCCGAGGACGCAACCTCGGATCCGACTTGCGGGGTGACCGTCAGCCCGTCCTCACGGGAGAGCGCGATGGTGACCTTCTCGACGCGCTTTCGCAGCACCATCCACCCCAGGTCAATCGACACGATTTGGCCAAGGGTGTAGCCCGATTCGCCGCCGTAGTAGATCTCGCTCGTCTCTTGCAGCTCTACCGATACCTCGGTCTCTGGTGCAGCCTCAGCGAGATAGCGTGCGCCCTGCTGATCGAAGTAGCGGCGGGCGCGATCCTTGTACCCTTGCGGCACGCTCGCATCGACAAAGTAGTAGCGCGGGAAGTCCTCGTAGCCCTGCTGGTTGAGCGCCATGAGCTTAGCCCCGGTGGCGTCCTTGAAGACCTCGATGACGCGGCCATTCTGCTCTCTGCTTGCCTGCTGGCGCTCCTGAAAGATGCGCTGTTCCTGCTCGCCGGGACCGCCCAAAATCACCCGTGATCCCGTGTGCTCGGATATGGACCAGTCGCCGTCGATCACGGTCCCGGCTGCGACCGACAGCGGCACCGGGTAGGGGGTGGGGGCTTGCTCGATCCCGATACGGACGTTCCATGGGCCGCCGCCGATCTCGCCTCGCGCGAACACGTTGAAGCTCCGCTCGGTGGTGGCATCGGCCCACGCCTGGAACGCCGCTAGCGTCTCCCGCAGCGTGTGGAATCGGGGCGAGAACCCGTCAAATCCGTTCGTCCACGGGGGTGCGTCAGTGGGTGACGTCCATGCCTGCGCGTTCACGACCTCGTAGGGTGCGCCGTTCGACGTGCCGAACCCGATGCCGGACGAGAACACTTCCTCTGTCCCGCTCCACAGAGTGCCGCGAGAGAGGTAGCCCACCCGTCTGAGGTTGTTGATCAGCAGGGGGCATAGCAGCTCGCCCGCGAATGTTGGGACGCGCTTCCAA
This sequence comes from Leucobacter sp. MMO-125, assembly GCF_037148395.1. Lineage (NCBI taxonomy): Bacteria > Bacillati > Actinomycetota > Actinomycetes > Micrococcales > Microbacteriaceae > Leucobacter > Leucobacter sp. MMO-125. Next base: position 462,933 of record NZ_JBBCTL010000004.1, on the reverse strand, counting down.
CCCCACAGCTCAGCGTTCGTGTAAGGCCACGACCACATGTAGTGGCCGGGATCTAGAAACGGATCCGGGAACGCCTGCGCGGTGTCCTTTGCCGATTCCGGCTCGATCCTCGCGGAGGAGTACAGGCCGCCCCAAGAGTTCGAGTAGACCGCTGGCGTCGGCATAACCCACGCCAGCGTGTTATCGAACACCTCGTCCTCGCTGCGTGCGTACACCGTGATCGGCGCGTCGGGGCGAACCCCGCCGGCACGCTGGTACACGTGCCCGATGAACTCGCACCGGCCACGGAACTTAACGACGACGCCGCACATCTCCCGCATCAGCAGCTCGCGCTGCGGGGAGTCCGCATCGACCCCGATCTCCAGCACGTCAGCCGACGACCGGATCTTCGTGAGCACGACGTGCATCGGGTCACCGAGCACACCCCAGTCCTCCTGGTAGTCGGGAGAGCACAGCCGGATCTCGAGTGAATCGTTCAGCAGTGCCATCAGATCGCCCTCCAGTACTTCGGCCGGTACGTCAGTCGCGCCTCGCCCGCGCCGGCCAGTGTGAGCAGTACCACCTGCACGTCCGGCTCGAAGGTCGGCGCGATCGGGAAGAACGCGCGCCCGGTGAGCTGCGCCGTCACGTTGGTGCCGCCGCTGGTCGCGGTCTTCGCGCGGAGCATCGCCGCCTGCGCGGTTGGATCGAAGTCGATCACGAGCTGCTCTGACCCCGACACCGGGATCTCGGCCGACACGGCAGCCTCCACGAACAGCGGCTGCGTGCTGAAAGCGCTCGCGGGCCCCAGGATCGTGAGCGTCGGCCACGCCTCCACATCACCGGCCACCGTCAGCCCAGTCGAGCCGTCCTGAGCGCCAGGCACGATGTAGAACGGGGGCGCAGCATTTGAACCGCCGAAGAACGGTTCTACGGAAGGTTGCACCGCGGTCACAGCGGTCTGCTCCGGCCCCATCCAAAACGGGTTATCGGCGGTGAGCGCGACACCGACGATCTGTCGGATCTGCGTCGGATCGTGAGCGTAGACCGTAGCGTTCTCGTCCAGGAAAACGAGCAGCTCACGCCACGACCCATCGGGCGCGTACACCCGCCACGCCGACTCCCGGTCCGGGGACAGACAGGCCCAGAAGAGGCGCTGCACGGTCACCCAGTCCTGGCCAGTTTGGCTGAACACGACGGGAAGGAACGCCGAACGGGCGGTAGGTCGAGTGCCTGTACGCACCCGTCCAGCCCCGCGCGGTGTCTCACGCGCGAAAACGTCAATCCCGGGGCCGCCCATACCTTCGATGCCGGTGGCGACGCGAGGCCCGATACCGGACGAGACGACTGCACCCGCTGCCGTCTCGATCCGGTATCGGGCCTCTGTGAGATCCCACACGACAAAGCGTCCTGCCTGGTGGGGGTGCGACATTCTCAGCTCGTGCCGGATCATCGGATACCTCCCACCCCATAGACAGCGTCCGCTCGGCGGCGCTTCTTGTCGATCTCCTCGGCGACGTGTTCGGGGTTGCCGTACACGGGGCCGTTGATCTGCACCACCGTGGACGCACCACCGGCACCCCCGGACGCGGGGACACCTCCCGCCGCTGCGAGGCGGGTGCCGCCGAGCGCAAGATCCATCACTGCCGACACTCTCGTCTGCAGGGAACTCCCACTCCCACCTGAGAAAGCATCAGCCAGCGACGACGCAAGTCCAACGCTCGATGCCTCAACCTTCGAGCGCTGGCTGTCGAGCCCGATGACGAGGCCTTCACCAGTCCACACACCAAGCTGCTTGAACACCTTCGACGGGGAAGCAATGCCGAGGAACGACTTCACCTTGCTCACCATGGAACTGCCGAGATTGGTGACCGCGCGCACGGCGTTTGAGACCATGTCGTTCACGCCGTTGATCAATCCCTGCACCATGTCCCGACCCACTGAGACGAGCCAGGAACCAGCACCACTCAGGGCGGAGACGATCCTGCCGGGCAGGCCCGTCACGAAACTCACTGCGGAGTCGACCCCGGAGCGGAAAGCGCCAGAGACGTTCTGCCAGATACTCCGGGCCGCGCCGAGGAATTGGTCGAGTCCCTGCTTGGCGAGGTCCATGTTGCCGGTGATCAGGCCGACGATGAACTGCAGCGCCCCGCCGAGGGCAAGACCGATCTGCTCCCAGATAGCGGCGAAGAACTGCCGGACAGATTCGAGCCCGGCATTCACCTCGCCCCACTTCTCGGACAGCCACGCGACGACGGGTCCTACAGTCTCGGTCACGGTAGTCGAGAAGTCGTTGAACCAGATGATCAGGGCCGAGATCGCATCGAACACTGATCCTGACGCGCCAGAGATCCCGCTGAGTTCCTCCGCGGTCTCTGCGAGAGTCGAGTCGCCGGAGAGCCAGCCGAGCAGTGCACTAATCTGTTCACCCCATACCCCCCAAGCGTCCGCGACGTCCATCAGGAAGGGGGTGATGGTTTCGAGTGCGTCGACGATGATTGGGAGCACGTCAGTGCCCATCTCGATCAGCTTTGGCAGATTCTCCGCCACAGCATTCGCGAGTTCGATCAGGGAGGGCGCAGCTTCCTTCACGGCGTCGCCAAGTTCGGGCCCAACTTGGTCGATGACTTCGTTCAGGACGGGCACGAGCTCGTCGTTCGCGATCTTCGCGAGTTCCGTCAGGGTCGGCATGAGCGATGTGCCGAGCTTCGCCTGAGCGTTCTCCCACTCAGCGGTGAGGCGCTGCTGCTGACCGGCGAGCGTGTCCGACTCACGGGCGAAAGTGCCCGAGGCATCTGCGGTTTGCTCATAGATCATCGCGAGCGTCTCGTTGGCCTCCGCAGCCTTGAGAGCGTCGCCTTCGAGTTCGTTCAGGCCTTTCGCAGCGAGGCGAGCGTTGATGTCCGCCTGCTTGATCGAAACGCCATAGCGCTCGATCGGATCTCGCTCCCCACGAAGCGCGGACGACAGAGCATCCACCGCATCCGAAGTTTCTCCGCCGAATTGGGCGGACAGATCGGCTCCGAGGGAAATGAGGTTCCCGGTCTGCGATATCACGTCGCCCATGGGGAGACCCATGTTCTTGAGCTGCGCACCGACAACCGTCGCGAACTCCTGATACTTGACCTGCGAGAGGCCTACAGACTGGGCAGACTCGGCCGACCACGCCTTGATGGTCTCCGCGTTCTCCTTGAAGATCGCGTCGACTGCGCCCATCGACTGCTCGAGGCTCGACGCGGCGCTGACCGAGTCCTTCACGTAGTTGATGACCGACGACACTGCGGTGTCGATCGCGTTGCTCACCATCGACGCGATGCCGAGCGCTGCGACGGCCCCAAGGATCAGAGGGGCAGCCTTGCCGATCCCGGAGGCGATGCCGCCAGAGAACTTCTTGCCACCTGAGTCGCCGACCGAGCTGAGTTCAGTCCCCGCTCGGTCAGCTGAGCGTGTCAGCTCACCAAAGCCGCCCTGAGCGCCGTCTGCTGCGTTCTCGACCTGCTTGAGCTCGCGCTCCGCCTTGTCGGTCGCATCCGCGAGGCGCGACTGCGCAGTGCTCAGCTTGTCGGTCGAAGACTTCGTGTCTTCCTGCCTGGCCGAGAGCGTGCGCTGCGCGGCCTGCAGACGCTCCTCAGCGCGAACTACCTGCGACGAATCAGTAGCGTACTTCTTGCGGGCTTCGGCGAGCTGGACCTCGGCAAGGCGCACCTTGCCGGCAGCGTCTTGTTCCTTGAGGCGTGCCTGCGACACCTCGCGTGCGGCCTTCGCCACATCTGCGCGCATGCTCTTCGTGAGCTGCTCGACAGTGTTTTTCGTCTCGCTACCGAACGCGGCATGGAATCCCTTGCCGGAGTCGGCGCCCGCCTTGGTGCCTGCGGAGGCGAATCCTCTCTCGAAGGTGCCCTTGGCTTCCTTCGTGGTCGCATCCACCTCGGACCCCACCGCACGGCGGAATCCCTTGATCGTCGGAACGATCGCGACCTCACCGACACCTACCTGAGTCGCCACAGTGGGCCTCCTCTCAGTCTTCGAGCGAGAACGGTGCAGTGGCGCGCGCGTACTCCACGAGTTCGTCGCGCTCCTCCGGAGTGACATCAGCCTCAGGCGAGCCACGCTCGGGGAACGGGCTCGGCAACTGCACGGGCTCAGCCCCGTCCGGTCGGTAGAGGTTGATCATTCGAGTCGCGTGGAGGATCGATGCGATCTCGCCGTAAGTCGTCGGCGATGCCATGCCGTTCAGGGCCGACCAGTAGTGCGAGCCCGGATGATTCCCGAGCTCATCGATCAGGTCGATCGCTTCTGGCCATGGGATGCCCTCCCCGATATCAGAGAGGGGCACCCCGAACTCGTGCCGGAAGTCGAAGGCAAGCTCGGCGCGATAGGTCTTTACCGTCGCGGCGAGCGCCGCAATTTTCCCAGCGACACCTGCGTCCGCTGCTTCCACGCGCGGAAGAACAGCAACGAGACCGCGATCGCGTCGGCCATATCGATGCCCTTCAGCGTCTCGACCATCTCCTCGTCGCCGATGATCTCGAGCAGCACGAGGAGCTGGTCAAGCTCATCGGCATCGGACTGCGTGCGCGACTTCAGGTCCTGGATCTGGTTGTAGGAGAGCTTGAGGGGGAGCCGGAGCTCGCCTGGATCTTCGAGGCGAACGATCAGCGTCGACCCCGCGATGAAGCAGGGGAAGCGATCGTCGCTGTCGTCCTCGGCGACGGGGATCTCGTACTCGTCGACGTTGAGCAGATCCTCCTCGAGGGGCTCGGCGGTCTCGTCAACGGCGTCGGGGGTCGGATTCTCGGTCATGATGGTTTCCTTCGTGTGGTGGGTGAGCGGTGGGTAGGGGAGTAGCCGGGGCAGCGCACCCACCGAGCGCTGCCCCGGGGCCTGTTACGGGGTGACCGGCGCCGGCGGGATGATCCACTGCCGGTAGTGGCGGTTGCCCACCACCCCCGATCGGTCGACCTTGAACGTGACAGCCTGGCCCTGCACGCTGCCGCGCTCGGACTTGTCGAGCTTCACGAGCTGCACGCCGACGTTCGGCATCGCCCGACGACGGATCCAGCCGCTCTTGAACACCTCATGCGAGAACAGAACGACCCGCTTGTCGTTCGACGCCTCTTCGATGTCGGCGGCACCGTCGGCGTCCGGAGCCTCCCCGTAGAGGAGTTCCTGGTTCTTCGCCTTGTGCTCGGCGAGAGTCGCGGCGATGGTGACGTTCGCGAGGCCGGTGGGGACCGAGTAGCCTTCCTGCCAGAACTCGATCGCGTCACCCGAAGCCTCGCCGGTCCAGTCGAAGCCGCCGTCCTGCTTGATCAGGCCGACCTTCGCGAACGCGGCGGCGAGTTCGAGATCGAGCTCCGCACCCTCCGACTTCGCCGGGATTGCGGTACCGATCGGCGCCCATGCGAGAAACCCTGTGATAGGGATCCCGACGAGACCGATGTCGTTGCCTTCGGCATCTGCTGCCATGGTTCTTCTCCTTCAATGAGAAAGCCCCCGGCAGCGCCAGGGGCAAATGGATGATGGTTTGATGGGTGGTGGGTTTATTCCTCGCCGCCGACGATCGGAGCGTGGATGCCGAGCGCTTCGAGGATGTCCCGCTTGGTGGCGCGTTCCTCGACCTCGATGCCGTGAGCGCGCGCATACTCTGCGATGTCGTCGCGCCGCCACGACATCGACGGTTCAGCAGGTGCGGGCTCAGATCTCGCGAGAACGTCCCACCCGAGCGCGAGATGTGCCGCCACCTCGTCCTCGCGGATCTCGCGCACAGCGCCCTGCGGATGGATGATCATGACCGACATACGGTCCTCCAATCAGGTCTAGAGCGGTTCGGAAACGACCGCGAGCGAGCACGTCATGTACCGCTGCTCGTACTGCGAGTCCTCCGACACTGGGTAGGGGCCATGGAAGTCGATTACAGCCGCGACGGGGGAGGAAGGTCCTGGTCGCGGCGACGCTTTCACGATCGCCTTCACGAGCTTCGCGAGGCGGATCGCCGGGCCCGGGTTGTCCTGAGAGCCCGCGAGACAGACGATCCCGATTCCCGCGTCACCGAGCGACAGGTCGACGTCGTTGATACCGTCATCGCGGACGATCACCTGCCACGCAGGCGGCGGCGTGCTCGGCGTCGCGGCAGGCGGGACCCACCGGCGGTTTGAGACATGCCCGCGCGCTGCGGGAAACTCGGCGCCAGCGAGAGCAGTAAGTCGAGTGCGGATCTCGCCCGTGAGGAAGCGTTCGACGTCGGGGTCGAGGAGTTCACCGGCCACGGCCCGAGCTCCTCACCGCGCGCGCCAGATTCCCGGTGCGAGCCTCGACCTTCATGGAGTGCCGCGCGTTCGCCGTCACGACGCCGACATAGCGTTCCTGCATCTTGCCGCCGGTCGTGATCTTGTTCTTGTAGTCGCCGCCGTCCTCCGGAGCGGCCGATCTCGCTTTCGCAGCAACTCGCTCCGTGGCCTCATCGACGACCGCGCGGACCGGCGCCGAGCGCAGCAGTCCCTCGAAGTAGCCGTTCTGAAACTCCATCAGCCGGTGTCCCTTCGTAGTGGTATCTCACGGATCGGCTGCCATCCCGTCCACGGGTTCGTGTCCGCGCTCGGCATGCCGTCGATCAGGTAGATCACGCCACCCGCGCGGATCCTGTCCTGCGCCTGCACATCGGCGTGTGGGTCGTCCAAATAGAGACTCTTCTCCTCGAGCAGCTCCGCGCGTGCAGCATCGCGCCTGGCCGAAGTCGAGGAGGATGCCACGAAAGCGCCCTCGAGCACTAGTTCGTCCGGCTCATCCCAGTTCCCGATCATCACTGTTGCCGAGTACTCGTCGTACTCCTCCGCGCGTCGAAGCCTGACTACCGTCTCTCCGTGCGGGTAACTCATCGGTACGACTCCGGCCAAAGCCGAGACACTGGCCGCTCCTTCGGGAAGCTGCCTACCGACAGCCCACGACCGTTCATGTTCGAGCAGAGCGCCCGCAGTGCACGGCTCGGATCACCATCGAACGCGGAACTGATCGAGCCGTAATCTACGGACGCCGGCCCGATTCGCTGCGACTTTACGAACCTCGGGCCGCGCTTTTGGATGTCGGTGTAGACGCGGCGAAGGATAGCGAGCGCGTCCTTCTGCTCCTCACTGCCTGCAGCGAACGAGGAGATGCAGGGGGCGATGCCGCGAGCGACGATGAGCACCTCGCGTGCGAGGTCTTCATCGGTGCCGATCATGTCGTGCGTGATCACGTCAACGCCCCCTGTCTCTCTTACTTCTTCGGCTTGCCGACGAGGCCGACAGCCTGGGCGTGCTTGACGCCCTCCTTGGTGAACTCGTCGCCGACGGGGGTCCCGCGGTAGACGTACCGCTCTCCGCCAGCGGCGAGCGGGAGAACCGCGACCGGGGCGGTCACGACGAGGGCCGGTACCTTCGGAGTGGTGGGCTTTGCCGACGACGGCCTCACCGCAGCCTTGTCGGCCTCCGCCTTCTCCGCGGCGGCCTTGGCCGTGGCAGCCTTCTCGGCCTCTGCCTTCTCGGCTGCCGCCTGCTCTTCGGCCGCCTTCGCGGCGGCGCTCTGGCCGGCCATCAGAGGCCCGTCCCGACGAGCTGGGCGCCTGCGAGGGGCTCGGTGACGACCGGCACCGTGACGCGGCGCCCGCGGAGCTTGTAGCCCTCAGTGTCGTCGTCGCGGATGCTCTTGACCTCGACGCCGAAGTCGCCGGCCGAGGCGTAGCCCGGGCTGTTGAGCTTCTCGTCGGCCATGCCGCCCAGCTGGTCCCGATCCACCAGGAGCGGGTTCGGGCCCTGGAAGTGCGGCGTGGTCGCCCAGGTGAGCCCGAGCGCGTCCACCGGGAGGTTGCCCTGCACCGCCGTCGCGCCGGACTCGCGGGGGAGCGCCTTGTCGTCGATCAGCATGCCGATGACCTTCGCGTACTGCGCCGGCCGCAGCACGACCGTGTCGAGCTCGAGCCCGAGGCCGAGCTCCTCTCGCTGGGCCTGGAGCGTGATGATGGACTCGACCGCGGCGCCCGCGGTGTCCCAGTCGCCCGCGTTGAAGGTGCTCGAGACTCGCGAAGCGATCACGGCCATCGCGACGGAATCGACGTAGCGCACGATCGAGTTGCTGACGCGGAGGATGCCGCGGTCGACCGGGGTGCGTCCCTGACGGGCGATCTTCTCGTCGGAGACGATCGTGTCCAGGCCCCACTTGTCGGTCTTCGCGGAGACGACCTCGCCCTCGTCGAGCACGACGAGCGGGTACTCGCCGAGCGGTGCGATGGACTCGGGATCGGCGCCGGCGTCGACGGGCTCTCCGGTCTCGTAGAAGATGCCCCCGCCGGTGGCGTCGAAGCGCCCCTGGAGGAGGTAGTCGGCGATGAACCGCATCTTCGTGATGTCCGCAACGCGGCGCGCGATGAGGTTCGGCCGGGACAGGAACAGGTGCAGCTGCTCCGGGGTGAGTGTCCCCGAGGGGTGGCTCACGGGGTAGGTGTAGGCCATGTCATCTCCTCTCAGATGAACAGGACGTCGATGACGTCGTTGTCGGCGGCCGCGGCCTCGAGGGCGAGGCCGATCGGGTTCTCGGTGGAGCCGAGCGTCTGCGCCTTCCCGGCCGCAGCCGAGGAGACCTTGTCGCCAGCCGCGATGGGGCCGCTCGCGGTGAGCTGCTGCACGCCGCCGGCGCGCGTGAACACGGTCACCCGCTCGCCGGCCTTCGCGTCGAAGCCGGCCACGCCGACCACGCTCGCGGAGTCTGCGGACGCCGGCCCGACCGAGCGGTTTCCGGTTACCTCGACGAGTCGCCCGCCGGTGACGTCGGCCGAGGCGGTGAAGGTCACCGACTGGCCGGGCTTGAACTTGGGCAGGTAGTCAGCCATCTCAGGCCTCCTTGTGGGTCGAGCCGTACACGGCGCCGTACAGGGCGTCGTCGGCGCTGGTCAGGGTGTCGGAGTGGCCGACCTCCTGCACCGGGACGGCGTTCTTGGGGAAGGACTCGAGCAGCGCTGCGATGCCTTCCTCGTCCTTGTCGAGCTGCGCCCGCCAGTTGTCGCGAGCCGACGCGGCGATGCGGCCGTCGCGGAGCGCCGCGGCGACGATTGCGTCGCGTCGGGCGGACTCCTGCTCGCGGCGAGCCTGCGCGCCGAGTGCGGCGTTCCGGCGCAGCTCTTCGAGGGTGGCGGCGTCCATCACGACGGCGCCTTCAGGGATGGCGGCGGACGGTGCCGCCGGGGTCTCGGCTCGCTCCTCGAGCGCCTCGTCGAGCGCTGCGAGCAGCGTCTCGTCGGAGGCTTCGGCATCGGTCACGCCGAGCCGCTCTCGAATGCCAGCCGTCAGATCGTCGTAAGCCACGACGTTCTCCTTTCGGTTGGGGTCACCCGGCTCGGACGAGCTCGGGGGCTTGGGGGAGTCCGCGCGCGCGGCGGCGCGGCGTCCGTCCGATCGCGCGAACACAGACAGGTCGAACTTCGCCTTCGCGGCCTCGGCGTCACCGACGCCCTCGATCCGGTCGGCGAGCTTCTCCGCGACCGCCTGCTCGGCGGTGAGGAACCGGTCCTTGTCCATCTCAGCGAGCCAGTGCTCGACCGGGTCGCCCGACTTCGCGGCATAGATCGACGCGATGTTCCGGTCGAAGTGGTTTTCGAGCTCGTCGGCGACCGCCCGCAGGTCCGCCGCGTCGCCGATGACGACGCCCCACGCATTGTGGATGTAGAGCTGCGTGTTCTGCATCATCACGAGCTCGTCGGCCGCCGCGGCGATGAACGACGCCGAGGACGCAGCGATGCCCTCGACAACTGCGACGACGCGCGCGGAGTGGGCGCGGAGCGCATTCATGATCGCGATGCCCTCCATCACCTCACCGCCAGGAGAGTTGATGAGGAGTCGGATCTCGGTCGTCTCCGCCGGGAGCTCGTCGAGGACGCGGGCGAACTCCTTCGCTGAGACGCCCCACCACTCGCCCCAGCTGTCGATGGGGTCGTAGAGGCGAAGCGTCGCGACGGTCCCGTCGGAGCGGGATGTCGGTGCCTCGGCGCGGATGGGTGTGCGCTGCGCGTCTCCGCGTGCAGCATGTCGGAAGGGGTTCATGCGGCCTCCTCGGGCTCGTTGTTCGGGATCCGACTCGCGTCGGGGCCGTCTCCTGTCAGGTCCGCGCCAGCGAGGCGGATGATCTCTCGCGCTTCGTCTTGCCGTAGCGGCGGCTTGTCGGTTGCGAGGTACACCTTCTGCGCAGTCTCAGCGGCGAACCGCGCCGTTTCTCTTACTGTCAACTCGCCCCCCCCCCCGCTTGCCGAAGCCGCATCGGCGCGGGGCCTGGCGGTCGAGAGGTCCTTCACCGGGGCGCCGAAGCGTTCGCGCAGCCACGCCTCGAGGGGCTCGTCGACCTCGATAGCTCCGCACTCGATGAGTGCCCGGATCGCCTCAGCTGTGATTGGCTGCTGCTCACCGATCGATGCGGGTACCAGTCGCGGCGCCGGCTCCGACGTGCCCCAGTTCAGGTCGACGATGTCCTCGATGACGTGCTGGTTGGTCACGTCCGCGATGTGCTGGGCGACGGCGTTCAGAGAGTCCGTGAAGAAGTTCGCGAACGTCGACCCCAGTGCCCAGGACCCTGTCTCTGTGCCGAGGTTCAGGAAGTGCGCGAGCACCGCGCGAGCGATCTGCTCGTCGTAGTACCTGATCGGCTTGTCGAGGTCTGGGATCTTCCCGGTGACGCCGACGAACTGCAGCGTCGAACCGTGAGCGAGAGAGGCGCCAGCTGCGTCACCCGCGCGCGCACTCTTCGCGATGCCCAACCCGCGCTCGATCTCCTTCTCAGCCCAGGCGGCAATCTCCTCGTAAGAAGCTCCCTCCGGTGGAGGAGCCGCAGTGAACACCGGCAGCCCGAGCCCGTTCCGCTCTGCGGCGAGCGCCTGGATGCGCAGCACCCGGTCCTTGAGGATCCACATCTTGTACGCCGACCGCAGCAGCGACTCGCCGATCCAGTTCGCGCCCTCACGCTCGTTGGTGAACGCGACGAGGCGATCGACAGGGATCTTGACCTCGCTATGCCCATCGCGGCCGTGCTGCGTGATCGCGACGAGGCCACCGTCTTTCGCTACCTCGATGTCGGAAATCGTCCGAGGGGGACGCCACGCGAGCTTGCCGAGATGCGTTGCGCCAGTGCTCTGGTCGTACACCTGCTCGAAGAAGCTGTGGCCGTAGACCAGTTCGAGCAGCGCGAGCCGCAAGAACTCCTTGAACGAGAACCGGCCCTTCGTTCTCAGCGGAGCGACGAACGGCTCGCCCTTCACTGGCAGACCGAGGTCCCCAGCGACGTGGGCGACGACCTCGGGTCGGCAGCCTGATCCATCGATAACCCACTCGGTGCGCATGATCGGGAGCGTGACGGCGCGCAGCACCGATTTCACCTGGGGGTCCTCGCGGCGCATCCGGTCGAACACATCGATCGACTTCGGCCACTGCAGATCGGGGTTCTCCTCGTGCGTCTCCGCAGTGAGCTTTCCCCAACCGAGCATCCCGGCGTCCGCCTGGTATCCGATCTCAGCCAAGGCGGGCCTCCTCTCAGAACCCCGCCGAACGGAGGTCCACTTCATTTCGTGCGATGCTGTCGCGGGTCAGAACCGCAGCCCTTGCAGGCGGCGGCGTTCGCTTCTTCGGGGAGGCTTCGGACTTGATGACGCCCCACACCGCCCACGTCACGGACTGGGCGTGCGAGATCGGTTTGGTCGGGTCGGACGGCTCCCACGTGAAGCCGGCGCGGCCGATCGCGCGGGTCGTTGCGAGCTCGAGCGACTTCGTCACCTCGGCCTGATCTCGGTGCAGCACGAGACCGTCGTTCGACATCTCGATGAAGATCGAGTGCGCGGCAGCGAGCTCGTCGATACTCATCGGCAGGTACTTCACACCGACACGGTCGAGGTCCGCGAGGATCATCGCCGCGTTCTTCGGGTCAACCACCACGAGCGCATTCCCAAGCTCTGCCTTGAGGGTCTTCACTTCGTCGGCGACCCAACGCACCTTGCGGTCGGTCTTGTGGTGCTCGACCGCAATGTGCTCGTCGTCGACGCGGATCGCTTTCGAGATCGTCGCGTACCCGCCGCCACGGCCGACAGCGACCGCGATCACGCCGCCGTCACCCTTCACGGGGTATTCGCCCGCGACGCGCTTCCACACCGCGATGTCGAGCTCGGAGAGCTGCACGGCTTCCTCTTCGCGGCGGTTCGGCCAGATCGAGAAGCGCAACCGCTTCACCGACTCAGGATCAAGACGCGAGATCTCGTCCTCGATCGTCGCCCGAGTCAGCCCCGGACGGTAGCCCAGGCCAGGATTCCCGGCCCGCCACACCTCGGGATCTCGAATGTCGATCTTCGCCGCGACGTCGGGATCGTGCGACCCCTTCGGGTTGAACTCCGCCCACCCGGTGCGCGGGTCTGTGCCCGCGCGGCCACGGTCGCGCACCCCTTCGAAGTACTCCGAGTTGTTCAGCTCGTCAGGGACCGTGCCGGTGAAGAGTGCCTGCGTGTTGTCCACAGCCGACATGGTCGGCAGCAGCGCATCCATTGCGGGTTGCGGGGTCTCCTGCGCCTCGTCCACGACGAGGACGTCGACGGTGAAGCCGACACCCGCGTTTCGTGACCTGGCCATAAAGATGAGGCGGTTGCCGTTCGCGAGCTCGAAGCCGCGCCACTGGTTGTTGTCCTTGATGCCACGCTCACCACCGAGCAGCTCACCCATGAGCAGAGGCGACGAGGTGATGACCCGCTTCAGGCGCCGGAAGGCCTCGATGGCGGTCTTTACCTCGTGCGCGGAGTGCAGGATCGTCTTCGGCTCCCCGTCAGCCTTCGGCCACAGGAACAGGTGCGCGAGCTCAAACGGCAAGATGATGTTGCCCTTGCCGTTCTGCCGGCTCACGAGCACACCGAACTCCGTGCACACCCACCGCTCGGAGCCGTCGATTGAGAGAATCGCGTCGAGCGTGAGTTCCTGCCACGGATCCTCGCGGAGGCCGGCGACCGCAGCGAGGTCGAGAGCCTCGCCCACCCGGGATCCGGCCCGGTCCGGGATGCGGAGGAGGCTAGGCTCCTGCAGCCCGAGCAGCTTCTCGCTGCTCCCGCTCTGCCCTGGCAGCAGCAAGCTGGTCTTCAAGGGTGACCCCCTTCGTCGACTGGCCATTGCCCTGAATCTCGGAGATCTCCCGCAGGATCTCCCGCTGCTCCCGCAACGCGAGGTACGCGCGCGTCGGATCGGACGTCGTCAACGCGGCAACCACCGACCGCGACTGCTCGAGCATCTCCCGCAGCGTCTCCAGTCGGGAAACGTGCCCCTCAGGCGTCGTCGGCGCCGGATCAACAGGAACCGGTGCCTTATCGGCTTCGCGAGCGACCTGCTTCTCCCGCCGAACCTCCGCCGAGTTCGAACGCTCACGCGAATTCGCGCGCTTCGCATCCCTACACGCATCACACACCGGCGACTTCTCCCGCAGATGCCGCCGATACGCCGCGTACGTCCCACACGGGGCCTTCGGACGCGCCATATCGCACCCCCTCAACTCAATTCGCACCCCACACGAATTCGCACGGGGGGATTCCTGCCTCGGCCGAGCGGGAGAGTGGCAGCGGAGGGATGGATCTGGATTTTTCAGGGGGAGGGGGTCAGGCGTCTGGGCAGTCGAGGACGCACTGCGCGGCACTGCGCCCTTCGGGGCAGGCGTGCGGGTCGTGCGGGATGCTCTTCAGTTCTTCGCGGAGCGCTGCGGCTGCGCGTTCCAGTGCTTCGGCGATGACGATGCGCCCGGATTTCGTGTCGGAGGCGATGACTTCGCCGGTGATGGGGATCTCGATGGTTCCGATCTCGAACGGTGTCCCGTTGAAGATGGATGCGTGGAGCTTGATCGAGATCATGCCGAGAGTGGTGGCCATGGTGGGTTCTCCGGTCGGTGGGTATGGTGACTCACATGGAAGTTGCTGCGCTTTGGGTTGCATTGGGTGGAACTGCGGCGGCCGTCGCGTCAGCCGTAGTCGCATGGTTCGCGAGAGGCGACTCCCTCCGCGCTCAAGATGAGGCGAACAAGTCCGCGGTAGAGGCTGCGCGCATCAATGAGCGGTCAGTGATGATGCAGGAGAGCGCGTTCAATAGACCACCGTGGAGCTTTGAATGGTGGAGCGGCGATACCTACCTGCTTACCAATACGAGTTCTGTGGATGCGTTGGACGTCGCGATCTCGTCACACCCGGAGGAGTTGGCTCTTCAGATCGGGATGGAGATGCCGGGCAAGATTGGAGCACGCAGCGCAGTCAAGATCATGTACGGGTCCCGAATGTCGGATCCGTGGGTGCGTGACATCGTTGTGTGCTGGAAGCGACCCGGTGACGCCAGCCAGTTGGAATGGAGATTTCCTATCCCGTCGCGGCCGCGTTAAGCGACGCGGTCGCGGTCGACGGTGTACGCGCACGGAGCAGCGTCTGCGAGCATCTCGTCATAGGCGGGGTGGTCTGCGACTGCGGGGGTGGCGTAGACGGGGCCGGTGCGGCCTCGTGCTGCCCAGGAGGTGCGGGGCGTGACGGTGACGTGGTGGCGCCACCCGCGCTGCTTCGCGTACTCGGCGGCGTCATGCATGCTGACGGCGAGGATGATCGGGTTCACGTTGCCTCCCAGATCTCGACTTGGGCGGCGTCGCCCTTGTCTCGGTTGCACTTCCGATGAAACGGATGCAGGTCTTGCTTCACTAGGTCGCCGCCGTTCGCGAGCGCGGTGGGATGGTCAGCGGTGAACGACATCGGATCCGTGTAGGGGAGGGTCGTGTCGATGGGCTGGCCGCATCCGTAGTCGCTGCCCCATCCGCAGGGGAGATTGTCGCGGGCGGTGCGGCGCTTGAGCGCGGCCTGCTTGCGACGGTACGCGCGGTGGCCGTGGCCATTGCGGATCTGCTGCGTGCCCACGATCACCTCCGGGAATGGCTGAGCCCCGACGCCGTGATGGCTCCGGGGCTCAGTCAGTGATGATGTTGGTGGATGGTTAGAAGCCAGTGATCTCCTTGAATCGGACCTCGGCGATCTCTCCGTTGGTGTCGAGGCAGAGAGCTTCGAACTTCCACTTGCCGTTGGCATCGATCGTGTTCGTGTTAGCAAGGCAAGTGCCGAGGTTTGCGCCGGCAGCATCATACGAGTCGAAGGTGATCTGAACGTAGTTCGTGATTGCCTTGTCGCTGTTGTTGGACACGTAGCCGCTGACGATAGTTGAGAACCCGTACTCGTCGGGGGCGACAGTCCATCCCTCGTCGAGAGTGAGTCGTTCCTTGGGTTCCGGTTGTGGCTCTTCCTCTGCTTTTGGCTCTGCTGCCGGTTCTGAAGCTTCGGTGTCGCTCGGTTCGTTTGTCTGAGCGGTGCCCGTGTCTTTCGCTACGGATTCGACCGCTGCGCCGAGGCCGGCGGTGGTGAAGGAGGAAGCGATCAGAGCCAACGCGGCGAGGATGAGGCCGGTCAGCGCAAATGCCTTCGGCTGCTTCTTCACGAGCGCGATGATTCCTAATGCCACGCCGGTGAGACCGAGGATGATTCCCAGGACCGGGACCAGCCCGAGCAGGAATGCGACGATGCCGACCACGAGGGCAGTGATCGCGAGGCCCTTTGGTGCGGAAGGGGGCTGAGGGGGTGCATACTGCGGTTGGGGCGGTGCGTAGGTGGGCTGGGCGTTTGTTGGCTGCTCGCCATTGGGTGTGCTCATGAGGAGATAATGGCAGACGGTCGTCGTCTATGTGTCCCTCATACGCGCTTCCGTGACCATTTGGTTATCCGACGGTGTGCGCGGGCTGTGGGCGCCCTTGCCCGACGCACACCGCGGGTCGGAAGGAATGAGGTCGTTCAGCTGTTCACGCGGGAAGCTTCCCGATATGCCTGGTTCTGCTCGTTCTTGCACTTTTTGCAAGTTCGGTGGCGCTTCTTCTCCCAGACGTTGCGAATGACGTTGTCCAGCGTGAGTTCGTGCCCCCTGGGGCAGTGCGTGACGTTGCGCTTGAAATTCGTGCCGTGCAAATCCTTGTCGTGGATGTTGCCTGCGCGGGTATCCCACCGGAGATTCGAGACGGCGTTGTTATGGCCGTTCCCGTCGTTGTGGCAGCAGTCGGTCATCCCGGGGGCTGGTGCCGGGCCGAGGAATGCTTCAGCGACGAGGCGGTGCACCCGCTTTGTCGCTCTTTTCCCTCTGGCGTTGCTCAAGTCGACCTTCAGGTACTTTCCGTTGGAGGTGGGAGACAGCTTCAGGATGCGTCCGTGAGCGTTTCGCACTCGCCCGGTGTCGCTGACTTCGTAGAGGCCTTCGTATCCGACGACGACTTCCCATGTTTCGGGTTCTGTAGACTGCATCGCAGCCCTTCCTTGCTGGTTCAAGTGATGGGGTTAGGCCCCGGCGAGTGTTGGTAGCACTCGGTTTGGGGCCGTTTCAATCCTACGCAAAGGGCCGGTGACTCGACGTGGTGTCGTGTCCCGGCCCACTTACTCAACCATCACAGTAGGGGGTGACACCGATAGGGTGTCAAGAAGGTCATCCGGCGGCGTGTCGCGTGTCAGGGCGCGGATCCGCTGCTGATGGACAGGATCGGAAGCGAGGCGCCGCCGGTACTCCGTGAGGAGGATTCGTTCGGTGACGACACGGCGACCATAGTGGTCAAAGTTCATTGGCATGCCGTCGCGACGCCAGCGCTTTATTGTCCGCACCGAGCGGTTTACTCGGGCAGCCGCCTCCCGATAGGTGAGAGCTCCCGCTGTGAGGGATAATGTGGGGTTCATGACTGGTTTCTCTAGCGTGGGATCCGTTGGGGCAAGTGGGTTCTGGGATCTGAGAGTGTCGGACCTGTTGTCGCTCCTGGTGGCTTCTGCCGGCGTGATCAGTTCCCTTGCTGTTGGTCTCCTAACTGTGGGAATTGCCTGGATGACTTACTCGCTCAGCAAGCAGGTGAACGGCATGCAGATGGCTGCTCACCTACAACAGGTCTTGGATGAAAACCAGCGTCGGTGGAACGCGTACCTCGACGCCAAAAACATGTGGTCGGAAAAGGAACGATCCGCCGATGAAACACGATCTGAAGCAGAAGCAACTCTCGACGCCCTGTCGCGGTCTCGGAGCGAGGCTCGATTTGACGTGAGGCCCCGTGCCGATGGCAGCGACCGTTGGATCATCACGAATACCGGAACCGGACCTGCCATCAACCTCTCGATCCAAGATCGAACCCACGGATTTGAGGGCCAATGGGATGTAGAGAGTCACACCATTAGCCTTGACCCAGGGGAACAGATAGAGGCAAGGCTCCTCACTAGGTATGGCCCTGCAATCGCACACGGCCTGCGCCTTTCGTGGGAACAACCGCTCCCAGAAGAGGAGATTGAGCTTCTTGAAAAGGGTATAGGCGGGTTCGTTCAGGCCACAGAGCCGTATCAGCAGGTTCTCTTCATTGACCAGGGCGATCGATACCCGCCTCAACCACCGCTACTGCTCACCTAACCTCTGCCAAGTCTGCCCGCAATTTTCGCACCGCGCTCCGTCAAGGCCCCCTGGTCCCCAAAGGATGGAAACCGTCGCTTCGCCGCAAGTGGAGCATGGCCGGGGCCTGTACGCCTTGAACTTCGGCTCTGCTCGGGGGTAGCGGCCTCGCATCTTGCGGATGGTGTCGACGAGGTGTTCGGGGGAGTCGCCGAGCTTCCCGTCGTGCGCGAGCTGTTCGAGGTCGCTGATCTGGTTGGTGAGCCAGGTGCGGATCTCCCCGGCCCAGGCGAACGCCTGATCGGGTCGGCAGACGGGGAGGCCCTGTGGTTCGCTCGCGCCCTGCCACAGTCCGTTGCGCACGGGGGCGGGGGCGAGAATCCCGGTGTGCTCGGACACCTCACGGGCGAACAGCACCATCTCGACGTAGAGGGCGTCAGCGTCGTCGGCAGGGTCCACGTTGTACGGGAGGCGTGCTGGGTCGCTGCCACCCGACACCCGTACTGCTTCGGTGTCCTGCGCGCGCACGGTCGTTTCCACGAGCTCGCGCATGTGCAGGATCTGGAACGGGACATGGTCAAGGTGCCAGCGGAACCACTCGCTCCACGTGCGGTCAGCCGTGCTCAATCTGTTCCTCCGCTTCTTGGAGATAGTGTCGATGTGCGGGTACCGTCGAGCTATGGACGGCTATGAAGAGGTCAGGGACGTTGATGGCGAACTCGCGGGATACATCTCCGGAACACCTGGATGCTGGTATGCCCACCCGCTCGCGGAGATCAACATGAAAGTGCTCGCGCCTGAGTTCAGGTCGTGGGACGAGGCAGAGGCGTTCCTCATCGGCAAGCGCAAGTAAGTCCTTCATCGCCCACCACCCAGATGCTCCATCACGGCGCGCGTGATCGCGGTACTGATGGGCTCGTGCCGGCCAGACCCGTCCCAGCGTCGGCGAGCAGTTTCAATGACTTCGGCGAGTGCCGTCTCATCGATGACGAGGCGCCCCGAGAGGTGGGCTAGGTCAACCTCGATACGCTGCTTCTCATCGCCGGTATCGGGTACCGGGCAGACGTGATCTGCCGCCCACTGCTCGAGCAGATCGCGGGGCGCGCCCCAGCCGCCCTCGCTGGTACACCGATCGCAGTACCACATGAGATGCGAGCAGGCGCCCGGGCAGATGCCCGCCGCGCAGTCTGTGTCGAAGCCGCGGATGACGACCTTGGCGCTCGGCTCCTGCGGGGCGACACCAGCAGCGCGAGAGCACGGACGGTTCCATCCACCCCCGCCCTGCGGATGCCGCACATGGACGCTGCCGTGTGCCCCGCCGAGCTCAAAGCACTCCGGGCAGCGCGCATCTCGCTGCGGCACCTCGGTGGGAGTCGACTGCGTGGCGGCGTCAGCAGCGGCGAGACCCTCGCGAGCGAGCGCACGCCAGGAAGCCTCCGAGAAGAACCCAGAAGACGCCGCGTGCATCGCCTGAGCCGCCCGTTCGATCCGTTCCTCGGTGGGGTCGCCCCCGAGCAGACCAGCAGCACGGAGGCGGGCGACGATTCGATGTGACAGCCAGACGCGCTCGGGAAAGGGGTGCAGCACTTCCTCGATAATCTGCTCGGCGGTCGGGTTAGGTGTGGTCGTCATCTGAGCTTTCCTCTCTCGCTCTTCGCGGTTGACCTGGTCGATTCCAGCCCGGCAGGACGGGCACTCACCGCAGTACGGCGGCGGATAGCAGTGCGGCCTCCGCATCATTCGGTCTCACCCCCTACCGGTAGCGGCTCCCACGGGCCAGCCTTGCGGCGGCGGTGGAGGGTGCACCACCCGCGACGCTGCGCGTCGCGAAGGTGCGGCAGTTCCTTCTCTGTCGCAAGCTCGATCCGCGCATTCGGCGACCCGTCGATGTTGACGGTGGCCTGCACGCCCCACTCCCATTCGGGTTCGGGTGTAGGCCCAAGGGCGTCGAGCGTTGCGCACGGCCACTCGGTCACCTTTTCGGCATAGTCGCCACTCGGTAGCTGATGTGAGCACTCGTGGCAGATGGTGCTACTGGGTTCGATCTCCACGGGACGATGCAGCTCACGGACCTTCGCAACCGCTTCGGGTGCAGCAGCACGAGAGAGCACCGGGTTACCGAGGATCGTATCTACGATGCTCTCGGCGTCGTCACGCGCCAACTCGGCGTAGCCACCGGGGATGCTGATCGTCCCGCCCGCGATGCTCTCTGCCAGGCGTTCCCGCACGTCTCCGTCCGGTAGCGTGAGCGCCGAGAGAGTAGCAGCGAGGCTCCCGATCAGCTTCACGTCAGACGGCATCTCGGCCGGATCGCTCCACTCGCTCGTGCGCCGCTCAGCTTCCGCGATCAGGGCGCGAGTCTTCTCATCGGTCATGGTCGTGTCCTTTCAAAAGAGAGTGTGGGCGTCTGCTGGATCGAGTGACCCGGCAGGCCCGTAGTCGGTTTCATCGAGATCCCACGCCTGTCCGTCGTGCATCGTGAAAACGGTCGTGCGACCGCACCACCCGCAACGGGTCGCGTGGAAGTTCCGCATGCCGCGGCGTTCCCACTCACAGCCCAGGTCGATGCGATGGTGCCGCATCCACCATCCGGTCGCCTCCCACAACGAAGTGGTGGACCGGCACCCTTCACAGGCTGGTGAAATGATGAAGTCAAGCGAGGTGCGGAGTCGTTTTTCCCACGCACCCCACGCGATCTCACTGCCGTCCCACTTCGACGGCAGGTCAGGGAAGTTCCGCGGGCTCGCTAGAACGCGCAGCACGGTCGATCTCCTCTCCGAGAATGGCGCGAGCGGTCACGACTGCACCTCCTCGATACCGAGAGCAGCAGCGATCTCAGGGCGGATGTGGAGCCCGCCGAACTCGTCGTGTGGCTCTGCGTTGCGGTAGGCGAAGATTGAATCCAGAGGTTCAGCTGCCTGCCACCCGTTGCCGTCGAGCGCCTGGCTGAGCGCGATGAGGTTCTGGATGCGCTGCTGCTCCACCAGAGCTTCAAGAGCATCCGCGATCCGCTCATGCGGATCAGGCGGCAACGTCATGAGGCGGCCGTGATCGGACCACGGGATGTCGTCTTCCGCGGCGTAGTCGGTTCGTTCATTCGTCATGTTCTTCTCCTGTCAGGTCGGTTTCGGTGACGCCGAGACGAGCAAGCACGTCGATCTCGGGCTGTGTGAGGAGGCGTGTCATCCGGCGACCTCCGCAAATGCCAGATCCCAGGCATCACGCTCAGCCGGCGGCGCGAGCAGCGCTGCGAGGATCGCTTCGGCGAGTAGCGGCGGCACAGCGTTCCCGATCGCAAGAAAGCGCTCGCCCTGATTCCCTGGCCACCGCATCGACGGCGGGAACGACTGCAGCGCAGCGGCCTCGAGGTAGGTGAGCCGCAGCGACGTGCCCGACTGCTCGCCGTGTTCGTGATGCTCACGAGCGGTGATGCGCGGATCACCTGCGACCGTGGTTGCGGGGGCGTCGAGCCATTCCCATTCAGCGAGTTCTGGGCGCAGTTCAAAGCGATTTCGGAACGAGTTGGCAGTGAGCGTTAGTGACGGTGCTTCCACGCTGCGAATGTTGTACTCGCCGGTGTCGCCCTTCCGCTGGTTGCTGCGCATAACCCAGTCAGCGCTCTCCGTGTAGCGTGCGAGCTTCGCGATCGGCTCCGCCCCACCCGTCTCCGTGCCCCCGCCAGTGATAGTGGGAGACGGCCGCGACGCGAGACCGAACACGAGCGCCTCGGCCATGCTCACCCACTTCTCCACGCCAGGATCCAGACGGCCCGGGTCGGTCGAGTAGTAGCGCGAATGCGTCGGCAAAGGCGGTTGCACTTTGCCGTCGAGGCGGGCCATAAGGATCGCCCGCTTCCTGGTCTGCGGCACCCCGTACTGCTCGGCACGGAGGATGCCCGCCCAAACCGAATAGCCAATGCTGCGAAGCACGGCGGCGTAGGCGTGCCCGACCGGGAGCACCTCGGGCACCTGCTCAAGTGCGACCAGGCGAGGCCGATGCTGCCAGATGTGCGCGAGCGGCGTCAGCACAAGCGCGGTGCGCGGGTCTAGTGTCTCGTTGAGCTGATGCAGTGCTGCGGGATCCTCGAAGCGGCGCTCGTAGATAGCCTCGTGCACGTCGTCGAGCGCTTTGCGACCCTCACCCTTGCCCGCCATCGAGAACGTCTGGCAGGGCGGAGAAGCGATGAAGAGGTCATGCTCTGGCACCAGGTCGTCATGGAACAAGCCGCTCCACACGTCCCGGTAGATCGTCCTCATGCGGTTCGATCTGCGCATTCGGATCGCTGACGGGGCGATCTCCACCCCGTACTCGCGGATACCGAGACGCTCGCACGCGACACCCCAGCCCAGGCCCGCGAAGTGATCGAGCGCGACGAGCGGGGCGCTCATGCTGTACCGCCTCGGTGCTCGGCCGCTTGCTCGTCCGCGCCAAGCGCCGCCACACAGTTCGGGCAGGTGCTCGCGCTGAGCGGTGCGATCGTATTGCGGGTGCTCCCGCAGTACGACGAGCGCCAAAAGACAGGGGAGGCCAGGCAGGTGACGCCGCTCACAGCACGACCTCCCCACCGTCAGCGACGACCATGCCGTGCACCATGCGCAGACCGCGCTCCGTCATGTCCTCGACGATCAGCACGTCGACCCGCTCAGCAGCGTCGATCAGTTCGATCGCGAGATCCCGCGCCTGCGACGCGGTATACCGCATGCGCTTCTTCTCCTGGCGAAGCTCGATGCGGAGCTCGTCGTCGACCTCGACCGATGCGAGCTCGACAGTGATGCATTCCTGAATTGCCATGATGATCCCCTCCTAGAAGGGCTGCTCGTCGTCGAATCCGACGTGGGACTGCTGCCCCTCGCCGGCCTGCTGCTGTGCGGCGGGTGATCCCCAGGCGGGTTGGCCGTAGCCGCCTCCCTCGGTCTGCCCGTAGGAGGGCTGGGCGCCGTTCCCGGCCTTCGCGTACCCACCCCCGGCAGGGCCACTGCCACCGCGCGAGACCGCGGCCGTGGCGAACCGGAGCGACGGACCGACTTCCTCGACGTCGAGATCGAGGGAGGTGCGCTGCTCCCCGTTCTTGTCCGTGTACGAGCGCTGCGACAGGCGCCCCATGACTATGACGCGCATGCCCTTCGTGAGCGACGAGGCGATGTTCTCGGCAGACTCCCCATATGCGCGGCATCCGAGCCACAGTGGTTCGCCGTCGGCCCAGTCCCCTGACTGGCGATCGCGTACCCGCGGGGTCGAAGCGATGCGGAACGTCACCCATGACTTGCCCGACTGCGACACACGCGCCTCGGGGTCGGCGACGAGATTTCCTACTACGGTGATGAGCGGCTCTCCGGCCATGATCTATACCTCTCCCGGCTCGATGAGAGCCGTGTTCTCGTGTTCTTTCTGGACGATGCGTGCGAACTGCCCCTCGAATCGGAGCGTTCTGGTGCCGGCCTCTCCCTGCCGGTTCTTCGCGACGATGAAGTCGATGTCGCTGGTCTTCACGACCCGGCCCTGCAGCTTCTTCTCGCCGCGGTGCATGAGCACGACCGCATCAGACGCGTGTTCAAGCCCAGCGGAGCCGCGCAGGTCGGTGATCAGGGGGCGCGGGTTGGGGCGGTTCGTCATGTTGCGGTTGAGCTGCTCGAGGATCACGACCGCGCAGCCGAGCTGCTTCGCGAACTGTTTCCCGGCGTTCGCCCAGTCCTCGAGGTCCTGCTGCCGCGACTTCGACGCCGGCGGGGACTTCACGAGGCCGAGGTAGTCGATCACGATCAGCCCCAGGTCGCCCTTCCTGTGCAGGGCGTTCGCGAAGCCGGTGATGTCCTCCCAGCGGGCGCCGGGACGGTCGTACACCTCCAACGGCAACGCCGCCAAGGCCTGCTCGGCGGCCCGCACCGACGCCCACCCCTGATCCGTGAGCTGGTGGTTCTGCAGCGCAGACTGGTGGATGCCCTGCATCATCGAGATCAGCCGCTTGAGGAGATCCTTCTCGGTCATCTCGAGCGACACGTACCCGACCCGCTGACCGAGCTCTGCGATGTGCAGGGCGAGTTGCAGGCCGAAGATGCTCTTGCCGCCGCCGGAGCGGGCGGCGACCGTGTAGAGGCTGCCTGGCCGGATCCCGCCCACCATCGCGTTCAGCGACGGCCACGGCGTCGGCGTGAACGGGGCCTGCGTGCTCATCTCGTCGACGAGCGCCCCGAATACCTGTCCGATCGGACGTGACTCCCTGAGGGTGCCGTCGCGCAGCTCAGCGATGATGCCCGCAGCCTTCTCCACGATGTCGCCCTCAGCGTCACCCGACGCGGCAAGCTCCTGGATGCCGGCCGCGGCCTCGTGCAGCTTGCGGCGCTCCCCGTGCCGGCGAACGATCTCCGCATACTGCATGGCCTGGTAGCCGTAGGCGCCGACCCCGTTGACCTCGTGCGGGTAGGTCGCATCGAACTCGTGCGCGCGGCCGGCGGCGACCCGGCGGTCGTTCACCGTGATCGGGGAGACCGTGTCGCCGCGGTCGGCGACGTCGCACATGATCGAGAACAGGGCCGCGTTCCGGGGGACCGCGAAGTCGGACTCGCGGACGATCTGCCGGATCTCCCAGATGCGGGAAGGCTGCGCGAACACGGCGCCGAGCATGAACGCCTCGGTTGCCGGATCGTATTCGAGCACGGTCACAGCGCTGCTCCTTCCTCGATGATTTCGATGACGTTGGCCGGCATGACGGGGTAGCGGGAGCGCCGGTAGTGCTCCGTGATCGCGTCCTTCACGGCCTCGTATGGCTGCCCGTGCAGAGCCTGTGCCCACGCGGCGGCCTCGTACGGCCCGCGTTCGCGTCCGTCGAATGCTGCGGCCCAGGCGAGCAGTTCGAACGCCTGCTCGTGAAACACAACCCGCGGAATGCGATCTGCGGCGTCAGAATCGGTGCGGCTGACCGAGTGGCCGAGGCGGGCCTGATCGCCCGCCGTGCAGGCCAGGGCGGCGCGCTCCGCGTGCGTCTTGCCGTCATGCTCCGAGTTCACGGCGCACCCCCTCGGCCTGCATCGCCCGAGCACGCTCGGCCATGCGCTCCACCGCGGTCCCGCCGTTGGGGGCTGAGCGTTGCGGGAGGGGCCCGTTTTCCCACGCCTCAGCGTTCAGCCAGGACGCGGGATACTTCGTGAACGCGTCAGCACGGTTCGGGTCATCTCGGTAGGAGACTGCTGCAGCGAAGAGCACGTCGGGCGCTGTCTTCTTGAGTGCCGCCTTGTACGCGTTGCGTGCGCGGCCCTTGTCCTTCTTGAGCGGGTAGACCTGCCACCACTCATCGAAGGAGTGCGCACTCTGCGCATGCGCATTTGCGCATGTATCTACCTCAGAACTATCTACCTCTATAGAGAGGTACGAATGCTCGCTCGTGCCGGTAACCTCGGCACCAGGCGCCGGAAACCCCCCAGCCTTTCCGGCACCTGGTGCCGGGAACTCCTGCGCACTGAGAGGGCGGTCCATCAGGCGGTAACCGTCGGGAAGTCGTCCGCCGGCCTTCGATCCGCGCTTGACCCGCTCAACCACGCCCAGCCCTTCGAGTTCGGCGAGCGCATCACGCACCTTCCGTTCCGAGCAGCGCGCCTCGTCGGCGAGCGTCGCCTGCGACGGATAGTTCCCCCGGAGTCCCGCGCGAGTTGCCAGGGCGCCGAACACCATCACGGCGTAGAGCGACACGCGCTCGTGCTCCCGGAACATCCACGTTGGGATCGCTGCGAATCCTTCTGCCATCTCTCTCATCTCCTTCCTGCGTGTTGCGGGCGGTCATGCTTGCCGCCCTTGTCGTCGAGCCACCACGTCCTGCCTCCGAGATCTACGAACGGGATCACGTCCTCGTGGTGTCGCTCGTGCCGGCTGATCGCCCACCCGGCCGGCGCGTGCCCCTGATGGGCGACGCCGTGACAGCCGGAGTGGTTACCCGACCCGCACAGCGCGAGCAGGTTCGCCATGTTGTGCTTCCCGCCACGCCCCGTGAAGCGGCGGTGATGGATCTGCGTTGCCCGCTTCCCGCACCCCGACTCGCACATGCCTCCCGAGCGTTCTTCGAGGAGGTCGACATGCTCTTGCGGCATCCGGCCGGTCCGCTTATTACTCATGCGAACACCCCGGACTTCTGCACCCGGAACTCGTGCACACCTGTCCACGTCATCCGGTTCATCGCGTGCAGCGCCTCGAGCGTGAGCATCCCCTTCCGGGTGCGCCCTTCCACCCGCCACGGCTGCGGATCGTCGTCGACGCGGACGACGTCGCCGACGTGGATCTCTTCGAGCTTCACCATCACGCCCTCCTCGGGTTCGAGGCGAGCTGGTAAGTGGCGAGCACGAGCTTTGACTGTGTTTGCAGGCTGCTCTTGCGGGAGTCGACGAGGTCGGCGAGGCCCTTCGCATACCGGTATGCGATCTGCGCCGCGGCCTCCTCCGCCCGTTCCTGCTCGGTCGCGAGATCCACCGCCGCTGTCCGCTCGGCCGCGTTCTTCCCCTCCGCGCCTGCCTGCGCTTTCGACTTCGCCCGCAGCAGCACCTCGGCCGCGTCCCCGCGCACCCGGTCGGCTTCCTTCACGATCCACAGCGCCTTGTTCGCGACGGAGTCCACACGCTCGAGCTGGAAGATGATCTCGTCCGGGGTGCGGATGGTGCCCGGGGCGGGCGGCTCGATCGCGATCTCCTGCCGCATCTTCGCCACCCACCCCTCGACCTCCGCGGCGGTGTGCGGCGTTGCGTTCACGCCTCACCCCTGGCGAGGATCTCGGCCTTCGCTCCGCGCAGCACCTGGTCGACGGTCATGTCCTCGACGAGCACCTGGCGCAGCAGGCCCGACTCCTTCGCCTCCCCGTAGAGCGTGCGCAGCATGTCGACCGCGATCGCCGCGTCCTCGGTCGCGAGGCACTGCTGCACGCGCTCCACCCACGCCGCCGGCTCGAACGACGGTGCATCGTCGACGACCTCGGCTTCCACGGGCTCCTCCTCCGCGGCGGGAGACGGAGCGGCCTGGGGTGCAGGCTGCGGCGCGCGCTGCACGGGCTTCGCAGTGCCCGCCTGCTGCATCTCTTCCGTTCCGTACAGGCCCGAGAGCTCGTTCGGGAAAGCCTGCCGGAGCGCCAGCATCTCCGCGCACTTTGCGAGCTGGTTCGACGGGTTGTTGATCCACTGCCCAGAAGGTTTGAGGTCACCGGTCTTCCGGTCACGAGGGCAGTAGCCAGCGTAGGTGGCGACCGCCACGAGCGGCTCTGAGAAACCCTCTCGCATCACCGCGACACGCGCCGCGGCCGGCGGTTCGCTGGACAGCCACACGTCCCGCCAGATGCCGTCGTCGCCGCACCACTCCGTCGGCTTCTTGCCCCGGTACAGTCCGGTGCGATCAGCGATCAGGCGGAACCCGTCGATCGAGATCAGCACCGTCCACTTCCCACCCATCTCCGCTGCGTAGATCTGCCGGGCAGCGGGGTCGAGCTGGGTGCGCTGGCACTGCATCAGGAACGCCTCGATCACGCCGAGCGGCGCGTCGGGCTGCTTCCCCTTCCAGTTGCTGCGATCCACGAGACCGAGCTGCTGCATGAGCGCATACTGCGAGGCCGACCACGCCTGAATGTTGGCGTCCTGCGGCAGCTTCTCCATGAGCTCAGTGCCCATCACTTCGCCTCCTTCGTCTGCTTGCCGGCGGTGATCGTTGCCCGCGCCGGCTTGCCCTTCTTCACGGCTCGCACCGTCTTCGTGTGCTGGTTCGCCAACTCGTCGAACGCGGCCTGCAGCTTCGTCACGCGGGCCTTCGCCCGGGCGAGCTGCTGCGCCTCCTTCGGGTGCGCCGCCTCCGCCGCTTCGAGGTCGACCACCTCGTCGTCGAACTCCTCATCCGGGGTGCCCGGCGTGATCGTCACCCGAGCAAGCGGAGACTCCTGCGAGATGCCTCGCGCGATTGCCGCCTTGTACGAGGCCTCCTTGAGCGCCTTGCCCTCCTTCTCCGCGGCCAGGCCACGGAGATAGTTCAGAGCGTTGGTGTCCTGCTCCTCGTCGATCTCGGGCGCCTCGTCGTAATCCATGGCGGCGAGCACCAAGTCGGCGACCCCCACGAGCTGGGCGATCATCTCGTCATCGCGCGGAAACCACTCACGGGTGCGCTTCCCGGGATAGAACCCGCCCGGCTGTCCGAGGCGCACCTCGCCGTTCAGCCAGCACCCGATCGCACCGGTGACGTAGCAGCACCACATCATTTGCCATTCGTACCCGGAGGCGGCCAGCGCGGCAGATCCCTTGGGCTTCGGTGACCCCCAGGTCTTGATCTCGTCGAGCACGATGTTCCCGTCGAAGTCGACTGAGATGCCGTCGGGGGAGGCGAGGTGGCGAGAGCTACCTTCGGCATGGAAGACCCGGGACTCGGGTGCCACACCGAACCCTGCGAGGTCGGCAGCGATGACTGGCTCCCGCTCCTTCCCCCATTCGGTGAATGCGTTGCCGAGAAAGTTGTCGCCCTCTCGCTTCTGCTTCACGAGATCCTGGATCGCGACATCGCGGTTGCTCGCGGCCATGATCTTTGCGAGCTCGGTCGCGGTCACGCCCTGACGCCGCTCGGCGAGCCAGGCCTCGCGGTCCTGGTCCGAAGCGCCGGCACGCGACTCGAGGTCGAGCAGTGCGGGCACCGGATCGAGATCGGTAAACGTGAGGCTCACTGCTCCTCACCGCCCCACGGGATCGAGGGCAGCACGTCGGCACCCTCCTCTGCGTCTTCGAGCGGCAGGGGAGCGTTCCCCGTGCGCTGCTCGTACCGTTCAGCGAGGAGCGTGCGCACCGTCTGCGCGTCAGCGCCGGAGACGGGCTCGATCTGCTTGATCCGCACTGTCGCGGTGCGAGCACCGTCGGCCAGGCTCTCGACGATGCTGTGACCGCTGACGACGACGACCGCGAGCACGTCACCGGGCTGGTGCCCCTTGAAGTGGTCTTCGAGGCTCTGGATGCCGTCGAGCTCCTCGTCGGGACGCTTCGACGTGTACTTGAGTACCATTTTCGTTACCTTCCGTTGGCCCCAGCCCGGTCAGGCGGGGGAGTCTTTCTCGTAGATCCGCACCTCAGAGCGGGCCTGGTCGCCAGCGCCGTAGTGGCGCTCGACGATGAACTTTTCGATCTGCTCGTCGTCGACGAACGCGACTCCGTTGAGCGCGTCCATCGCGAGCTTCGCGAGGTTGTCGGCATCCACGCCGCGCCGCGTCGCCCGGTAGAACCTCGCCTCGACCAGCAGGCGACCGGTGAGCGGTTCAGCGTTCGGGTATGCCGCCCGGAACGCCGCGAGCACGCGCGCCTCCGCTTCCCGGGTGCGCTTCGGCGTGAACGACCTGCCGGTCTTCGTCGCCCTCGGCCGCTCCTTCGGCAGCGGCTCGCCACCGGCCCGGAACGCGAACCTCGGCTGCCACGTCATCGGGTCGCCCTCGGCATGCGCTCTGCGAGTCGCGCCACCCAGCCACGAGCACGCAGCCAGCGACGACCCACACCGGCACCGCGGCGACCGCCACCCATCCGGGCGGAATCAGGCCGGCCACCGTGGCGAGCAGCGACGTGATCGCGAGCCCGCACAGGAGCCGCCACATCAGAAGCGACGGGCAGCCCCTTCGTGTCCGTGGGGCGCGCATTCACTGCTCGCCCCGCTTCTGCTGCTCAGCGTGCGCGATGCGCCGCGACTCTTCACAGTTCGGGCATTCGCAGCCCATGCGGATCTGCTCGAGCAGCTCTCGCCCGAGCGGGGAGGACGGATCGATCTCCACCATCCCCGCAACAGGGCCATTGCGCCGGCTGAGGTCCGCCGTGAGCGCGTCGTTCGCGAGCTCGAGCATCTCCGCGAGAGCGCGCTCGCGCTTCCGGCGCCGAGCCTCCGCCCGGAGCGTGAGCACGAGATAAGTGCCGGACACGATCACCACCGCGACCGACGCAGTGAGAATGAGGGGGTCCATGATGGGTTCCTTCCGAAAAATGGGTGTGAAAGACCGCGCCACCCAGCAGTGGCGTCGGATTGATGAAGCTGGAGAAGAGTGGGGCTACAACGCGCGCGGCTCAGAGGCCGTCGAGCGGATCCACTCGGTGATGTCGGACTGCTCGTAGATGACTGTCTTCAAGGACGGCTTGAAGAAGCGAGGCTTGAGGTTCTTCTTCCGCCGCTCGGACAAGATCTCCTCGGTCATGCCGGGGATCTGCTTGCACACGTCCGCGGGCGAAAGCCAGACCGGGGCGGACGCCTGGGGCCTATTGCCGGCCCGCAGCGCGACGACCTCGGCGCTCACGCTCCCACTGCCTCACGCTGCTCGGAGGGCTCGGCCGGTTCCGGCTTCACGACGATCTCGCCGAGCGCGAGCCCGAATGCGTCGGCGAGGTTCGCAATAGAGCGGAGTGAGGGCTCGTCGCCGCCCTTGTAGCGCTGCAGGGTTGCCCTGCTAATGCCCATGATGCGGGCAAGGGCTTCGTCGGACTGGATGCCGTTGTTGGTTTTGATGCGGTCGAGAAGGCCGGGGCGAAAGATCCGAGTCGGCTGACTTACAGCCATGTCATTTGCTGCGTTCATGATCCAATCATCACTCTGGCAACTCGTTTCGTCAAGCCAGCAACGCAAATGGCTTGCGCGCGATACGCATGTGTCTTATTCTTGAGTCATGAATGAAGCGATGCAGTGGATCGACGATGTTCGAGGAATTGACTCCCTCCGAGGGGCAGCGCGCAAGGCGAACATCACCTCCGCCAAGCTGATCCGCCAGGTCAACGACAATCAACTCACTTTTGAAACGGTGCGCGACGTGTCCCGGGCGTATGGGCGCTCGGTGCTCGCCGACCTCATTGCCTTGGGTCATCTCAGTGACGCCGACGCTGGAATCGAGGGAATTGAGCGCGCGCTCGCTGCTGCCACTGACGAGCAACTCGTGGTCGAGGTTGGGCGGCGCCTCGAGGTCACCCCGTCATCACTGAACTGGGATGTGCCAGTCACCGAAGCCGTGGAGCGCGCTGGGAATGTCAGTGGATCCAGGCAGGATGCCACCGTGCACGATCTCAAGGCCCGACGCCAGGCTGTTGGCCTTGACAGCGCGCTCGGCGAAAACCTCACCGCCGACGAAGCGGCCGAACTCCTCAAGACCCACCGATTCGCGGCGGATGAGCGAGACGGCCGAGACGAAGAAGCCGAAGCTGACCCGCATCCATAGAACGGAGAGACATGGACCAACATCCGATCGCGCGGCGCCTCCATGCCGAAGCTGCTCGACGCGGCATCACCATTCACCGTGCACCGCTCGAGCCGCCATTGCGCGGAGCCAGCCTTCCGGACCTGAATCTAATCATCGTCGATAAGGCCTTGGTCCTCCCGCAGTATCTCGAGACTTGCGGCCACGAACTCGGGCACAGCATCTACGGGCATGGGTGCACCGACCCCACAACCGAAGCGCAAGCATGGAGGTGGGCGACGCGGTTCCTCGTCAACGTCGACGAGTACGCGCGTTCAGAGCGAATCAATCCGCACCCGGCGGCGATTGCGCTCGACATGGACCTCACCACCAACATCATTTTTGAGTGGCGGAAGCACCACGGCAGCCAGCTCCTCACGCGGGCCGCCTAAGACGAAAGGAAATCGAGAATGGGACTCTTCGACAAGATGAAGGACACCGCCGCGCAGGCGATGTCAGAGGCCAAACAGGCCGTCTCCTTGACCCGCGCCGATGTCGCTGCCGAATCGCGGGATGAGGAGCCTGCGATTATCGCTCCAGCAGGCCCCCAGCCTCTCTACCAGGCCGTGAGTCATATTGACGGTAAGAACGCGATGGTGCGGCTCTGGCCGGATCGCATCGAGTGGGAGCGGAAGCGCGGTGTCTCGGGAGCGAAAATCACCGCCGGTGTCATGACCGGAGGGCTCTCGATGCTCGCGACTGGTGTGAAAGGTGGGAAGGACGCATACGACATGCTGCTTCTCGAGCACGTGACCAACGTGTCAAACCGCAAAGACGGGATGCTCTACCATCTCGTAGAAGTCCAGACTGCATCCGGCGGGGCGGTCAACACGATCGGATTCCGCGTGAGTCGCGATGAAGCTGCTGACTTCCGTCAGGCCATCCTCAACGCGATCCAAGCTCGCAAGACGGGGTCGGCAACCCAGGTCAACGTAACGGTCGCTCAGCAAACCGCTGCATCGGCACCCTCCACGGCGCCCGACTATGCTGCTCAGCTGCAGCAGCTCGCAGGGTTGCGCGACGCCGGCGTGCTCACAGACGAGGAGTTCGCGATGAAGAAGGCCGAGATTCTCTCTCGCATGTAGAAGTTTGCCAACACAAAGGACCCCCGCAGCGCGTTCCGCCGGCAAGCAAGAATCGCGCCACGAGGGCCATAGACACGATCCACCAGGAAGGTGAACCGATGGAGATAACGATAGTCGAGCGCGCCCGAATCGCGGTGACCTGATGGCCACGATCAAGCCGTACGAGACTGCAGCGGGGAAGCGCTACCGGGTGCGATACCGGAAACCGGACGGTGCCCAGACGGACAAGAGAGGCTTCAAGACGAAGAAGGAAGCCGAACTCTTCCTCGCCTCGACCACGATCTCGAAAGCAACCGGCGACTACATCGACCCACAGGCCGGACGCATCACGATCGCGCAGCTCGGGAAGACATGGCTCGCAGGCAAGAAGTCAGTGGTGAAGGTGTCGCAGTACGCGTCGCTCGATTCGAGCTGGCGCACACACGTGCAGCCCGTGTGGGGCGAGCGCACCGTCGGGAGCATCAAGAAGTCGGAGGTGCAGACCTGGATTGCTGACCTGCGAGGCCGCCGCTCGGCGACGGTCGTGCTGCGGGCCCACGGGATCCTCGCAGGCATCCTCGACAGCGCCATGCACGACGGGCGGATCTCGAAGAACCCCGCCCGCGCCGTGCAGCTCCCGAGGAAAGGCCGAGCCGGTAAGACCTACCTGACGCACGACCAACTGCAGCGTCTCGCGGCAGCGTCGAAGTACCCCACTCTCATGCTCGTGCTCGGCTACACCGGTCTCCGATGGGGCGAAGTGAGCGCGCTCAGGGTGAAGCACGTGAACCAGGTGCGGCGGCGGTTCTCGATCGAGGAGAATGCTGTGCTCGTCGGCTCTGTCATCCATTCGGGCACCCCGAAGACGCACGAGCACCGCACTGTCCCGTACCCGCGCGTGCTCGCCCGGCGAATAAGGGAGCTCTGCGAAGGCCGCGACCCGAACGAGCTCCTGTTCGGCGACGGCACCCACTACATGCGGCTCCCGCACCCCTCGCACTCGTGGCTGAACGAGGCGGCGCGGAAAGCGCGAGAGCAGCAGGAGCGTGAGGTCGCTGCTGCGAAGGCGGCGGGCCGGAAGCTGGTGCTCACGCCGGTGCCGACGGTCTCCGTGCACGAGCTCCGTCATACTGCGGCGTCCCTCGCCGTGTCGTCGGGGGCGAACCCCAAGGCCGTGCAGCGGATGCTCGGGCATGCGTCTGCTGCCATGACGCTCGACACGTACGCGGATCTCTTCGAGGACGACCTGGATAGCGTCGCGGATCGCCTCTCTGCGGCCGCGGAGAAGGCCGGTTTGGCTGCGTGATCTTTGCCCACATTTTGCCCACACTCGACCATGTTTCATGCTCCCTGACACCCCCTCATGCCCCCTCATGATCCGCATGATTCCGCGGGAGGGACCGCCCCGCTTAGGCGTGAGGCGGTTTCAAATCCCCCCGTCTCCGCCAGAGGAACAACACGCGAAGGCCCCGATGTCCCAGTGCGAACTGGGTTCGGGGCCTTTGTCTTGTCTTCGGCAGTGACGTCGATCGCGCTACCTTCCGCGCAGCCGCAATGTGGTGCGCCCCGCCGTTCTTCGGAGTGGCGCGGGCTTGTGCATGTGTCAGAACAGTGTTGCCGTGCCGTCGGTGGGGTAGTGCGGTTCCATCGCGCGAGCGAGGTCTTCCGAAGCGATCTGCGTCTCAGCCACGAGCCTCGCATCCCCGGGGCGCTCGGGATCGAGCCATTCGGCAGCGAAGTCTGCCGGGATCGGGAGCGGCATTCGCGACTCGGTGCCGCCGCTGCTCTTCGACTTCACGGCCGAGGCCTTCCCTACCCCGCGCCGCGTGACCATCGCATAGCTGAGGCGCGTCTCTCCGGTCTCATCGTCTGTGACGGTCGAAGTGACGGCCGCGATCCAGAAGACGGATCCATCGGCGAGAGACCACCGCGGTTTCCCCTCGTCGTACCAGGTTGCCGGGAGCAACGCCCGGTGCTGAAATGCGCGAGACCAGTGCCTCATGAGTGAGTCGTCCCTCGCGTTGAAACTGTTGCGGCCTCTGGGTCCGCTGCCATCTGCCCAGAGCGACCACCACCCGAGCGCGAGATGATCCCCGACAAGCACCGGGTTCAAGTTCTTCGCATGGCGGCCAGTAATCTTGGCGTGCCCGTTGTGTTGCGCGAACCAGTCGTTCAGCAAGGCCAGCGAACCGGGTTCACTGATCGGCTCGTCTTCTCCGGGGAGCGGAATCGGGGTGCCGTCGCCGCTGAGGCCATATGAAGCGCACATGCGCCCAGCGTATGTCCGTGTCGCCGCGCGCGAAAGCCCCGAATGGTCTCCTGAGGTTCCTTGCCAGGTGCCGGCTTTGCCTGCTGCGGTGCCTCCGCATGCCAGCTGCCGCCCTGCCTACGCGGGGCGATCCGCCTGATCTCCTCGCCGAAGCTCGACTGCACCGTGTATCGCAAGCTTGCGCGGCGGGCGGTGAAATGTCAGAGGCCCCGGCTACGCTCGGTGGCATGGCGATCCGAGAGAACCGAGAGCTCGATGCGGGAGCATCGCGCTATGACGCCGCCCATGCTGAGACAGTGATCGCTGAACTTGAAGCGCAGTACGCGGCCGGTGAGATCGAGCGGCACGCCTACCTTGAGAAGAAGCGCGGTCTCGTGCGCCTCTTTCTCAAGTCGACCACGCAGCCGAAGAAGCGCCGTCGCTCCTTCGAGAACTACGACGGCGAGTAGGGCGGCCGCGCGGCCGGTATGGCGGCGGAGCTTGCCGGCCGGGTCGCGCTCGAACTGCACACGAACCACCAGTGCAGTGGTGCAAGATGCCGCTTTCGCCAGAATCGTGCGCCTCGGTAGGCTCGCCGCATGACCACATTCGAGCAGCGCAGAACCGCAATCGTTACAGGCGCGGGGGCACCCGACGGCATCGGCTTCGCGATTGCGCGGCGACTGCTTCTCGCAGGCATGAACGTTGTGATCGGGGCAACCTCGGAGCGCATTCACGAGCGTCGTGACGAGCTCCTGGCCGAGCTGTCAGATCCCGGCGCCGGGCAACGAGTCAGAGCGAGCATCGGAGACCTCTCCCACGAAGCCGGGGCGGTCGCGATCGTCGAAGCAGCAGTCTCCGCCTTCGGGGGAGTGGACGTGCTCGTCAACAACGCGGGAATGACCTCCGTCACCGACCCCCAAGATCCTGCGGCTATCGATGGCATCGGGCTCGAAGGTTGGAACCACGCTCTGCAACGCAATCTGACGACGAGCTTTCTCGTCACTCGGGCGGCGTTGCCGTGGGTGAACGCGAGCCCTGCTGGCCGCATCATCATGATGTCCTCAGTGTCGGGGCCGCTGCTGGCCTACCGTGGTGACATCGGCTACCACGCGGCGAAAGCGGGCATGGTGGGGCTGGTGCGGGGCCTCGTCGTTGACGTCGCAGGGCACGGCACCACGGTGAACGCGATTGCTCCGGGGTGGATCCACACCGGATCTGCCACACCGCACGAAGACGCGATGGGTCTCGCGACCCCGTTGCAGAGGTCGGGCACACCCGACGAGGTCGCCGCCGTCGCTGAGTTCCTCGCATCCGAGGGCGCCTCGTACGTCACCGGGCAGCTGCTCGTGGTCGACGGTGGAAACTCGATCCAGGATGAGAAGGGGTAACCTCTCGGGAGTTGCCCGCAGCCGCGCTGGGGCGATCCGCCGCGAAGCAGCCTCGTGCACAGTGGGACGCTCCCCGCGATGGCGGTCAGCATGCGCGACCTTCGGTGCTGAGCTCGATGGCCAGCGCGGCTGATAGCGTGGGTCAGGTGCAGAGGACGTTGCAGGGCGTGCGCGCCTATCGGAACCTGGCAGCAGAGGTGTATCACCTGGACAAGCCTGTCGGGCACTCGTTCGGTGACGTGGAGTTCTACGGCGAGTTGCTCGCCGGGGCCACTGGGCCCATCTTCGAGCCAGCGGCGGGCAATGGACGAGTTCTGATTCCACTGGCGCTCGACGGCCACACGGCCAGCGCCGCCGAGCCATCGCCCGACATGCGACGGCTGTTCGAGCAGGCGGCCGCCGCGGCCGGAGTCGACGTGCCCGTGGGGAGCGGGCTGTTCACCGATATTGACGCGGTCGAAGCCTACGAGGCGGTGATCATTCCGGCGGGGTCGATTCAGCTGCTCACCTCACCTGCCGAGACTCGAGCGGCATTGACTCGCATGCACCGATCGCTTGTCGCTGGCGGTCGGCTGATCTTCGATCTCGACGCTCTCGGCGGATTGTTCGCCTCGAGCGCGAGCGCTCGCTCCTGGCCGACCGATGATGGACTGATCACTCTCACCGAGACCATCGAGAGCATTGACCCCTCGACGCAAACCCGAACCTCGCAGCTGCGCTACGAGCGGTGGGTGGATGGTTTGCTTGCCGAGTCGCAACTCGAGCATTTCATCCTGCGTTTCTGGGGCTTGCACGAGATGTGCGCCCTGCTCGAACTGTGCGGCTTCGTCGACGTGGAGTTGCACGGTGACTACCGACGGGGTGCGCCGGTGACCTCCAGCACGGAGGTCACCACCGTTGTTGCAGCGAAGGCCGCGGCGACCAGCAGAGCGTAACGCCTCGAAGGGGGTATTCGAGCGGTTCGGCCTTGCCGGCGATATCGGCCGTGGGCACCGACCGCTCAACCGGCTCGGAGCGGGCTTGTGTGGAGGAGGCGGTTCTGTTACCGCGATCAGCGTGCTCGCGATCCGCCGCGAAGCTGCCTCGTGCGCGTCAGATTTCGCCGTCCCGAACTGTCTGTATTGGTGAGCGCTGTCCGCGCCGCCAGATTAAGGGTTGAGGGGCATGGGGAACGAGAGCCAGGTGGGGAGACACGTGCAGCGTCGGAGGTGGCGGCCCGGCCTCCTGACCTGGCTCATCATGGTGTTGGCGGTCGGTGGTCTCGGTGCCGGCCTGTACCCCTCAGCGGCCGCGTGGGTGGCTTCCTACAACCAGTCGCAGGTGATCCGCAGTGCTGAGTCGCTGCGGGACATGCTCACCCCGGGAGGCGAGCAGCAGCTCGCCGATGCACGCAGGTACAACGCGGCACTGTCTGCGGGCGTTCGCTTGGAGGCCGGCGCCAACGTTCCGGTGGGGGTGGGGGATTCGGGGGAGACCGGGCTGCGATACTCGGACCTGCTCAATGCGAACAAGGCGGGTCTGATGGCCCGAGTCAAGATTCCGGCGATCGATGTGGATCTGCCTGTTTACCACGGCACCGATGAAGCCACCCTTCTCAAGGGTGCAGGGCACCTTGAGGGCTCCCACCTGCCCGTTGGGGGTGCCGATACCCGCTCGGTCATCACCGCGCACCGCGGCTTGGCGAGTTCGACGATGTTCACGAATCTCGACAAGGTTCGTTTCGGCGACACGATCACGATTGAAGTCATGAGCGAGGTGCTCAGCTATCGGGTGTTCGACATTCAGGTGATCGACCCTGACGAAACCGGTTCATTGCGGGTGCAGCCTGGGAAGGATCTGGTCACCCTCATCACCTGCACTCCGCTGGGCATCAACTCGCAGCGGATCGTCGTGACCGGGGAGCGCATCACGCCTACCCCCGCCGCAGACCTTGCGGCCGCGGGTGCTGCACCGCTGATCCCCGGCTTCCCCTGGTGGGCGCTCATCGCAGGGGCCGGGTTGCTGCTCGTAGGGGCGTACGGCGTTCGGCAAGGGTTCGTTGATGGTCGTGCGCAGCCTCGCATCAAGATAACGAATACGTAACGGGCGTCAGATTCTGGTCGCACGCGGTGTCTCGCCTTCTGACGCCATGCTCACGCCAGCCGTGGCTGAGCCAGGCATGGCTGGCTTCGAAAGCCGGGAAGGAGCACTCGCTATGGGGGATGAAATCGATCTGAGTGCGCACGGGAAACCCTTGCGCCCTGCGATGCGCGTATGTGGGTCAAGGCAAGAATGACGCCCGCTCACCGGAGCCGGGGGAGCTGTGCGGTGAGCGGGCGTCCGATGCACTCGGCGATGAGAACGAAGTTGGGTAGACCTCGACGTGAGTGCATCACGTGCGCAGCGCCTGAGCAGCTTCGATGAAGCGTCGGTCTGTGCACCTGCACGCATCTATTGAGACACCAGAGGTGACGCGAATCTGACGCGGCGCCGGAAAATTCCAGACGTGATATCCGAGTTGGTGAGGGGAGCCGACCGAAACTGTGAACAGTCAGGGGGAGACCAGGGTGAGGGGAACGCGCTCGGTAAGCCATATGCGGCTTGCAGAAGCATCGGATATGTCGCTGGTGGAAATGACGCGGAGCGGCGTGAGCGACGCGTTCGGTGAACTTTGGAAGCGGCACGCTGCAGCGGTGCAGGCCGCGATTCGGAGCTTCACGGGCTTCGATCCCGACGATGTTGCGCAGGAGACGTTCTTGCGTGTGCTGCGACAGATCCAAGAGGGCCGAGGGCCCAATACGGCGTTCCGCGCGTACGCGATCATGACCGCACGGAACGTGT
The DNA here is from genome assembly GCF_037148395.1 of Leucobacter sp. MMO-125. NCBI lineage: Bacteria > Bacillati > Actinomycetota > Actinomycetes > Micrococcales > Microbacteriaceae > Leucobacter > Leucobacter sp. MMO-125. The sequence goes on along the minus strand of NZ_JBBCTL010000004.1, from coordinate 424,777 downwards.
CAGCGAACATGGCTCGCGGTGCCAGCGGTGATGAGGTTACTGGAAGCCCCGACGAGGTCTTCGAGGAAGCCTCCGGGGTGCAACGCGACACGGAGAGCACTGTGCTCGGAAACGCGTTTACCGTGCAGGTCTTCTCGACCTTGCCGACGCGGTGGCAGGAGGTGCTCTGGTATCGGGAGGTCGAAGACCTCCCGGTGCGACAGATCTGCACGTATCTGGGGATGAGTGAGAACGCCACCTCGGTGCTGCTGAAGAGAGCCCGCGAGGGCTTCAAGCAGGCCTGGATCGCCGCAAACCTCGAGCCCTCGAAAGCGCTCTCACAGGATTGCACCTGGGTGCTCGAACGACTGCCGCAGTTCACCAGGGGCAAAGTCAGAAGCGGCGCGCTGAAAAAGATGGAGGCCCACTTCCTGGACTGTGCTCGGTGCGCGATCCTTGCCGAGCAGGCTGACTACCTGCATGCGAAGCTCGCACTCGTATTGCTGCCCGCCTTCATGGGCGGTGCGGCTGCCACGCAGTACGCAGCATGGCTTCAATCGGCCGGTGCAGGCCCCGCAGTTGCGGCGGTCGTGGCTTCCGATCCGCTTCTTGAGCGCGCTACGGAACCTGCCGCGCAGTCGAGCTCCGGAACGGGGCCGGGTGCTCTGAGCAAAGTGTTGATTCCGGTTGCCGTCCTCGGTGCTACGGGTGCGCTGATCCTGACGTTCGCGTTTGCTGGCTCCCCGCCCACGGAACGTGAAGAGCTGCGTTCTGGAGTGGGGGATTCAACTGTCGAAGCGACTGCAGGGATGTCGGGCGCGGGAACGGGCGTGAACGGGCGTGGATCGGGGGCTGCTGAATCCCCAGAGGGCGCGGGCTCCGGGGCGGAGAGTAAGGATGCAGAAGGCGGATCAGCCTCGCTGGCCGGGGAGGATGCTGGGCCCGCCGTTGACGGTTTGCCCGCCCCTGCTGAACCGCTGCCTGGTGCGCCCGCTTCGGGATTCGTCACCCTGGCTGCGAGTCCGCTCGATGGCTACGAGGTCGGCGTGTTTCCGAGGCTTGTGGGGCGTGCAATGCCGCGAGCAACGGTGACCCTCACCGTCACAAACGAACGTGGAGAAACGCGCACCGGCGTAGCATATGCCGACGCGCAGGGCCGCTGGGCATATACGCCGACGGAGCTGATGGGGGTTGTGACGGTCACTGGATCCCAGTCGTACCCTGCGGGAGGCTCGGTTGCGGCCGAAGCAGGCGTGCTGATCGGGGTGTTCCAGGTGGGCAGAGGCTTGGGCATCGAAGTGGTGTCGATCGGCCCCGATCAGACCACGATCCGCGTCACCGGTCTCGGCTCGCCCACGAAGAACCAGGTCGTGAATATCGAATCGACGGCGCTCGGGATGCTCGCGTCGAAGTACCCGCCCACCGCGGCAGGTGAGGTCGCGCTAACGGTGCCCTATGCCCGTGCCGCCCTCGGAGATCTTCGTTTCTGGCAGGGGGACACCTCGGAAGGGCCTCGCCGCACCTGGTGGCGCACCTCCTAACGCGGGGTGAGAGCCGATGTAGCAGTCTTAGGCAGGCTCACCGCTCCAGGGAGGCGCTTGACAGATGCAACGCTGTGATCTCAGTGCGTTGCTTGTCACTGGGTGATGAGGCTACGAAGCCTACAGTGAGAGCGCAAACCGTCGCGGCCGAGGCGAGTAAGGTGAGCGGTCCTCGGGACAGTCGCGCCGAGCCCAGGACTTGCGTTTCGCTCGCCACGACCGCGATCTCGTCGGTCGGTGGGTGCTCGACGGTCGTATCGGGCTGCGGCGAGTGGGCGAGGGGCCCTGGATCGCTGAGTAGGAGCGGAAGCAGGATGAGTGCCAGGCGGCGCTTCAGCCGGTTCGCCTCGCGGGCCGAGCGAGTGCACTGGGCGCACTCGCTCAGGTGAGCGTCGACGCGCTGCCGCACGGCTGCGGATCCGCGGCCGCGCGAGTGTTGGGGCAATCGCTCGATGACCCAGAGGCATTCGGCTGAGCATGCCGCGTCGATGTCGAGGTGGGCGAGGATCCACGCCTGTTTGAAGCCCTCCCTGGCTCGTCCAAGAAGGGCACTCGTCGCGTTTTCGCCGATGCCCAGGCAGCTCGAGATCTCTGTGATGGAAAGACCTTCGACGTCGCGGTACCAGAGCGCGGTCTGCCAGCGAGGCGGGAGGGACCCGAAGACTGATGCGGTGAAGCCGTCGGCCTGGATTTGCTCTCCCGGGTCATCAGCCTCGAGGGTGATGTGGTCGAGAAGGTCCTCAGGGAGGCCGGTGATTTCGGTGCTGGATCGACGCTTCCCCATCGTGGACGCCACCGATCGTGCCGTGGTGACTGCATATGCGCGAAAGGAGGTTTGCGGACCGTTCCCGGATTTCAGCTGTTGCCATATTCGCAGGAACGCCTCCTGAACGACGTCATTCGCATCAAGATTGGTGTGCGACCGGATCGCCGACAGAATCGCATCGGCATGCCGTTTCCAAAGTGTGCCGAACGCTGCGGCGCTGCCGTCTCGTGACGCCTCCAGCAGCTCCAAGTCGCTCGGCTCCGCTAAGCCACACTTCTCCCCCATGTGGTGCCTCCCCCAAGGTCACATTTCGAAACTCCGCATGAAGCTTCCCGGTCAGACGCTCCCAGAGGTCGTCTCGTGGAGCCTCAGCTCGGGCACGCCACGTGCGTGCGAGGTCTCCGTTGAACCTGCTTCTCAGCGTAGTGGGTCGGCGAGGGCCCTGGGGCAGGCCAGGTGCTGCATTCCGGTGATGTGCTGTTGCAGTGCGCGGTCGAGGGACTACGTACGGGGGGATTGTCTAGGGATGGTGGAAGTGTGCCGCTCCAGTAAATGTAACAAAAAGATAACGGTCGTCAGAATCTCCACGGGGCCGGTGTCTCTGTTGGTGACGCGATGCAAAGAGCATGGCTCGATGAGGGGTTCAGCGGGCCTCGATCGGTACGGAAGGAGATGTTCGGTTGCTTAAGCGGAACACAAGGCGGCGCGTAGCTGCGATGATTGGAGCGGCCGCCGTGGGCGTCGTCGCACTTATGGGCGGAGGGAGCGCCGCAGTCGCTGCCCCCCAGGGCTTTGGGGATATCGATTTCGAGCGTTCGGGCTCCCTCACAGTCCACAAGTTTCTTCACCAGGTGACACCGGGCCAGGGAGACATCAGTGAGGCGCCTGCGGACGGAGAGTTCACTGATCCCGTTGAGGGAGTGGTCTTCACCGTCTATCCGTTGTTGAAGAACGGTCAGGCACTCGACCTGACGGTTCCTGCGAACTGGGATGCTCTGCAGTCGCTCGTGCCGGGTGCGGGCTGCGCAGCCCCTCCCGGGTACACACTCGGTGCTGCACAGGCCATGCCGCTCACGAACAGTGCAGGCATCGCCCAGGTATCGCTCACGATCGGCGCCTACCAGGTGTGCGAAACGTCGGCGCCTGCGCAGATCATCGATGCCGCATCGCCGTTCATCGTCACCATCCCCATGCCGCACCAGAGCGGGTGGGTGTACGACGTGCACGCCTATCCCAAGAACGGTGAGGCGACTATCACGAAGTCGATCGACGAGCAGCAGAACACCGGTCTCGGGGCTGTCGTCAAGTTCCCCGTGTCGGCGCCGATCCCTACGACCGGTGATGACTGGACCGGATTCGCGATCCGCGACACTTTTGACTCGCGTCTTACCCCCGTCGCCGCCGCTGACATGCCAGTGACGGTCAACGGGGCAGCGCTCGATCCGACCTACTACACGCTCACCGTGGCAGGTCAGCAGATCACCATGAACTTCACCCCTGCCGGCCTCGCCTGGTTGAACCAGGGCCCAAATGCGCAGGCAGGCAAGACGATCCAGGTGGTCTTTGCCGGGACGGTGACTAGCTTGGGGAATGGCACCATTACCAACACTGCTGAGCTGTGGCCGAATAACCCCGGCTTTGACCCGAACACGAAGCCTCCTGTGCCGTCGCCCACCGTCGAGACTCACTGGGGTTCACTGGCCGTGCAGAAGCGAGCTGCCGGAACCGCTGGTGACCAGGGCAAGCTCAACGGGGCGGTGTTCGAGGTGTACAACGCCGTCGATCCCTATGCCGCGGATTGCTCTGCAGCTGAAGCCACGGGAGACCCGATCGAGGTGAACGGCACCACGAACTTCGCCTCCACAGGAACCGGTGTCATCTCGATCCCGGGGCTGTTCGTGAGCGACAGCGTCAACCCCGCGATCGACGCGCTGCAGCGCTGCTACGTGCTCAAGGAGATCGCGGCTCCTGCAGGATATGTTCTGCCCGCTGACCCGTTCACGGCGGTCACGGTCAAGATCGGTGAAACCACGGTCTCGGACAATGTCGAGATCGTGAACACCCAGCAGGGGGTCCCTGAACTGCCGTTGACCGGTGCGGCAGGGCAGGTGCTCCTCATCGCAGGCGGTATCGCCGCGATCGCCATTGCGGCAGGGCTGATCCTTCTCAACCGACGCCGAGCGGCTGACACAAACTAGCAAGGTCTCCGCTGGGGGCGCAGCACTGGCTGCGACCCCAGCGGAATCACCGCTTTCCCAGGCCCGCGACTCGTCCGGGCGACTGAGGTACTCAAGTCGCCCGCCCGCCTCTCGGCGCAATATTGCGCGCGAGAGTTTTTGACTTCCCGATCCACAATCAGGAATGGACCAAATGTTCACGTTCGATCTCAGCGCAAATGCCAAGAACGAAAAGCGATCGAGTGCGCGCGACCGCCTGAAGAAAGCCGGTGCCGCTTTGCTCGCGTGTTCCGTAGCGGCCGGTGTTACCGTGCTGCAGCCTCCGGTCGCAGCTGAAGCGGTGACCCCGGTGTACGAAATCCAGGGCAACTGGTCTGCGGGCACGGGGAACCCGGTAAAATCCGGCACCGGGCTCACCACGGTGTGGCGCTACAATTTGAATGACTCTGAAGCTGCACCCGAGAACCCGTCGCAGAGCAATGTGACCATCACCTTCACGGCACAGCACGCGCTCTTTACCGACATGCCGGCGGAGTGCCTCAGGAGTGGCGTCTCACCGGTGTCTGCGATCCAGGACAACGGCGCGACGCTGGTCTGCAATCTGGGCACGCGAGACCTCGGAACGGCAGAGCTTCTGCTGGCAGGCATCCAAGTCGAAGGAAACACCGGTGACCGGGTCGGGCTCTCCGCCAAGATTGGGCAGCCCGGTGTCAATGAGGTGATGGCTTCACTGCCGCTGCTCGACATCGTAAACCCGTTCGCGATGGACATGCAGTTCAGCGGCGGCACGCCGAACAATTCGCAGGACGGGGGGCAGAACGTTGTCTCGTTCCCCTGGTCCTTGCGCCACGCTCCCGGCTCGACGGCCGGCCCAAACAGCGTGAGCTACGACCTCACGTTCACCGCGAGTGCCGGGGACACCGTCACCCCGGCCGCAACGGGCTGCACCGCACAGAATCTCAGCAACTCGGGATACCCCTACTCGGGCTCCGGCTTCGCCGCATCCCAGACCGCTCCGTTCCCCACGAATTGCACCCTGACCCAGGTGTCGAGCAATCGGCTCAGGCTGACACTCACCGGCATCGACTACTCGAAAACGCTTGATCCTCGCCGAGACTCGACGGGGGTGGCGCTGCCGACCGAGTGGGATGTGGTCGCTGCGGGCCTCCTTGTGGTGCGGTTTACCTACACGAGCCCGACGACACTCTCCTTCACCGCGACAGCGCCCACCTATACCTCGACGATCGGGGAGACTAGCGCTGACAATCCGGCGAACAATAGCAACTCGGTCGCGGTGACGAGGGGCGTCTGGACCGGCGGCTGGATTCTCAACCAGATGTCTCCTCCGGTCACCGGCACTATCTGGACCGACACCTACCGCACGATGGCCGGCCAGCCAGTGCTCGCCACATCCGGCGTACGGCCTCCGACAGGAAGCGAGACCCAGACGCAGGTGTGCACGGTGCTTGACACCAGGTATGTGACGTTCGTCAGCACCAAAGCATCTTCATGGCTGAGCTCTCAGCCCTATCCCGGCGTCGTGTACGAGTACTTCACTGGCACCGGCACGGGTGGCATGGTCGACCCTAATAGCAAGGACTACAATCCTGACAACTTCCGCTGCGACGGGTCCACCGGATCGAACTGGCAATCAACGTTGCCGTCAGATCTGTCAACCGTCAAAGCGATCCGCGCCACCTTCCCAGCGTCAGCGAACATCCCCGACGCGATTGCGCCGTTGCGCACCTTCGCCACAGTGAAATCCAATGTTGAGGTTGGTCAGGACATCTGGACCTGGACCAGCTACAAACTCGGCAACGATGCCTGGTTCAACCCGCAGCGAGGCACGAACCTGGCTGACAAGCCGCTCTCAGGAACCGCAACTCCAGGATCACGCTATCCCTTCACCGGCGGTGGCCGTGACGTGCTGCGCATCGTCGCTGGTCAACCTCACATCGACAAATCCGTGGACCAGACCACCACAATGCCGGGCGCTACCGTCAACTTCACCCTCAACTACCGGGTAGATGCGCCGGTGGACACGGTTGTCAACGACGTTGATATCACCGATGCGCTGCCGGCCGGCCTCAGCTACGTGCCAGGGAGCGCGAGCATTGCGCCGACCGCGGTGAACGGGCAAAACGTTGCCTGGAACATCGACGGTGTCTCCACGAACACCGATTACACAATCCTGCTGAGCGCGACCATCAACGGGTCTGCCAACCCCGGTGACACCTTCACCAATCGTGCTGAGATCCAGTTGGCGGGTGTGAAAGATTCGGACACGGCTGCGACGCGCGTGCGCGATGGAGGCTACACCTTCCTGACCAAGACCGTCGATGCGCAGCAAGTTCCTCACCAGGCGGGGACAGCGAGCGATCAGTGGACAATCAGGCTCACCTCCGCGGATTCGGTTGCGCAGAGTTTCACCGACACCATTGACATCCTCCCGTACAACGGTGACGGTCGCGGCACGAGCTTCTCAGGCTCATATCAGTTGTCAAACCCGGTGACGGCGGTTGCGGGAGCCACGGTCTACTACTCTGTCGCCGATCCTGCCACGCTGGCCGACGACCCCGCGCACCCCTCAAATGGAGCCTCCGGCAACCCGGCAGGCAATACCGTCGGCTGGACCACGAGTTTCATGCCCGATGCCACCGCTGTGCGCGTCATCGGCCCGGCGCTGCCCGCTGGCGCGAGCCAGCAGTTCACGATCGGGGTCACCACCAGCGGAGCCACCTTCGACGACATCTATGTGAACCGTGCTGAGGCGCGTACCTCCCGTACGCAACTCGTGATGCGCACTTCCAGCTGGTTCCAGATCGCGGCTGTGAACTCTGTCACGATCAAGAAGTACGTCCAAGACGACCAGGGCGCCTGGCATGACGCGCAGAACATCGACGACTACCCGACCCGATACGCCGGTGACACGGTGCCGTACCGGCTCGTCGTCACCAACACCGGCGACCAGCCGTTGACCAATGTGGAGATCACCGATGACAAAGTCGATCTCGCCGCGCTCGATCCGCTGCCCGAAGGGCTTGCTGCCGGGGCTGTGATCCCTGAGCTCCTTCCCGGCGAGCAGAACGCCGTCGTGATCGAGTACACGCTCGAACTGGGTGACGAAGCAGCAGGCGGAACCCTGATCAACAATGCCTGCGCCACACCGTCGGATACCGCCGTCGACCAGTCGTGCGATCCCGCAGGCATCGTCGTCAACACCTCGACGCTCGCGTGGGAGAAGGTGAGTGCGGGGCCTTCGGGCGAGCATCTTTCGGGCTCCGAGTGGTCGCTGGTGCGGGTCAACGCGAACGGCGACCCGGTCGCGGCTGCGATCGCGGTCACCGACTGTATCGCGAGTGACGCTGCAGACTGCAGCGGGCCTGATCGTGATCCGGCGGCTGGCACATTCCGCATCGTGGGCCTCATAGCCGGCGACTACATCCTCACGGAGACCCGCGCTCCGGTGGGCTATGTCCTCGACGATACGCCGCGCAGCATCACCGTGCGCGGCGAGACGGCCTTCGATATGCCGATCGAGAATGAGCAGTCAGCGGTGCCGCAGCTGCCGCTGACAGGCGGTGTGGGCACCCTGGGCTTCACGCTCGTCGTGGGTGGTCTGGGAGCGGGGCTGGTGCTCGCGCTATGGATGCAGCGACGCCGAAGCTCCGGTGCAGCGCCTGGTGTTCGATGACCGCATGGCTGAGCGCCGAACCCGTGGGGTTCGGCGCTCAGCGCCGCAAGCGATCGATTCCGGGTGCGGCGGCGCCGGGCTGTGCCTACGATGAAGGCATGCACAGGCTGCGCGCGAGAGATGTTGTCGACGTCTTCGTCTACACCGCTGTTCTCGCGATCTTCACCGAGGTCTTTCCCGAGGTGGTCAGCGAGTCGTTTCTCACCTCGCTGGTCACGGCGGTGCTAATGAAGGTGGTTCTTGAACTTGCTGTGGCGGCGAAGGCGCGCGTCATCGCGAGATTCAAGCGCGCCCCATCCGTGCAGGCGCGGGCTGTTGCGACCGCGGGCTTTGTGATCGTTGCTGCGGGCAGCAAGGCTCTCATTCTCTGGCTCACCGATCTCGTGCTCGGCGACGCGGTGCACCTGGGAGGGTTTTTCTCGGTCACCCTGCTGGTGGTGACGCTGATGCTGACGCGAGCGGGGGTGCGGCGACTCATCGACTGAGAGGCGCGGCGCGGTCTAGGTCTACCCCTGGGCTTAAAAGTCAAGGGGCTGACCTGGCGGGCTCCACCCCCGAAGCTGGAAGCAATTCCCGGCAATGTGCCGGCGGCGCAGCCGGCGAGCCTGATCGGCTCGGGATGGCTGAGCATCGGTGCACACGCCCGGCTCGAGCGTGGTGAACGGGAGATGCAGGATGGTGATGAGGGATGCCGGTTCCGAGCCCCGCACGGTTGGGGTGGAGGAGGAGCTGCTGCTGGTGGACGGCCGGTCGGGACAGCCTGTCGCGGTGGTCGACGCGGTGCTCGCGGCCGCGGTGGGGGCACCCGACCAGGAGTCTCCTGGCCTTGAGCGGGAGGCGAAACGGGAGCAGCTTGAGGTGGTCTCGCCCCCGTGCCGCACCCTCGACGAGCTCGCGCGATCCATCCTCCTCGGCCGCCGCCGAGCGGATGATGCTGCCCGGCGGGTCGGGGTGCGTGCTGCTGCGCTCGGCACGAGTGTGCTTTCCGTCGATTCGCACGTCACGCCAAGCCCCCGCTATGCAGCAATCGGCAAGCGCTTCGGTGTCACCATGCGTGAGCAATTGACCTGCGGTTTCCACGTTCACGTTGCCGTCTCCGATGACGCCGAGGGAGTGGCGGTGCTCGACAGAATCAGGCCGTGGTTGCCCGTGCTGCTCGTGCTGAGCGGCAACTCGCCGTTCTGGCGGGGCGAGAACACCGGCTACGCGAGCTACCGCTATCAGGCGTGGGGGCGTTGGCCCTCGGCTGGTGTGTACGATCGCTTCGGCTCGCCGGCGGAGTACCATCGCGTCGTCGCATCGCTGATTGCGAGCGGTGTAGTGCTCGACCCCGGCATGATCTACTTTGATGCCCGCCTGAGCGCCCACTATCCCACTGTCGAGGTGCGGGTGGCCGATGTGTGCATGGACGCTGAAGATGCGGTGGTGATCGCGGCGCTGGTGCGTGCGCTTGTCGAGACCGCCGCTCGCGAGTGGCGCGGTGGCATCGAGCCCGTGTCAGCCGAGAGCGCGGTGCTGCGGCTCGCGATGTGGTCGGCGAGTCGGTTCGGGATCGGCGGCACGGGTTTGGTGGATCCGATTGCCGGCGCCCCTCGCAGCCCCCGTGCCGCCGTGTCGGAACTGCTGAGCCACGTTGCCGCTGCGCTGGATCATGCCGGGGACCGTGCGCGAGTGGAGCGCGGGGTGACCCGCATGCTCGCCGAAGGCACTGGGGCGGATCGGCAACTCCGGGTGCTGTCGGAGGGCGGTAGCCTGCGCGCCGTGGTGATGGACGCCGTGGAGTTCACGAATCGCGGATCAGCTGCGTCAAGCGCACCGTCGGCGGCGTAGGGCAGGACTGGACGGGGCGTGATCCCGGCGACGAAGGTTGCGGGGCTGAAGTGGGCGAGGCTGAGGTTCTTTGAGCTGCAGTGTTTGGGGCTGGCGTTTTCGGTGCGCTCAGATGAGCCGCTCGGGGCGGTAATGCGGAAGCGGGATCGTGGCCTCGAGTTCGTCGTCTTCGATGACTGTGGCAGCGGCTGGGGCTACGGGTGGCTGCGTAGTGTCGGTCATTGCTGCTCCTCGATGTGTCTCTGACGGCGCTTCTCTGACGGCGCGTCTCGGTCTGTGCGGGAAGCCTCAGTATCCGGCAAGACCGGCCTACACAGGAGGGGCTGGCGCACCTACCCATCGCCCGCTACTATGCCCTGCCCTGCCCTGCCTTCTCTGCTCTCCCATTCCTCTTCCCGCTCTCTTCAAGGCGTGAATCGCAGTTCAAACTGAGCTTTTGGGTGGGCTTCTCCGCCTGAACTGGGGAGCAGGAGCGGAGGAGGTCCTGGGTGGGGAGGGGGAGTTTGGGCAGGGCAAAGCAATGGGAAAGGGGCTGGCGCAGGGAGGGGTGAGGGCGCAGGCATACCCGAGGGAGGAAAACGAAAACACCCCGTCGCTGTGCGACGGGGTGTTTCTCTTGGTGCGCCCCGAGGGATTCGAACCCCCGACCTTCTGATCTGGAGTCGATCCCGAGGCTTCTGGAGGATGGCTTGATCTGGGATCTCAGAGGGCTGCAAGTCTTGTGGGAGGCCGACTCGATTGTCGAGAGCCACCTCAGGCAGCTTACCTTCGGGTCTCCGAGAGGTGTGTCGTAGTGCAAAGGGGTCCGCTGAGGCGGACCCCTTTGCACTTCTACTATCGTTGATATGCGGATCAAGGGAGATCGATATCTGACAACCGCGTAGGGCTTGTCAGTTCGATGCAAATAAGTAGCAACATCTCTGAGGTGGGAATTGGACGATCCGCGTGCTCTGCCGGTGCCAGTGGAATGGAGGGAGCCGATCGACAGCTTCCTCCAGTATTGCTCGGCGGTAGGGAGGCGGGAGGAGACTATCCGCACCTTCCGAGAACGCTTGGAGAATTTGGCGAGGGCAGCCGGAGTGGAGCCGTTCTCTTTCGACCGCTCTGCCTTGCTCACTTTCCTTGCATCGAGGACGCACTGGTCGAGTGAAACGCGTCGTGCTCGACTACAAACCTTCCGTGTCTTCTGGAAATGGGCAATCGTGGATGGGCGGGCCACCTTCAACCCGGTCGAAGATATGCCTCGCGTTCCAATGACGCCACCCAACCCCAGTCCAGTGCCATATCGCATCTACTTGGCGTCCTTGCTTCGCGCAGATAGACGCACGTGCCTCATCCTGCGATTGGGTGCCGAGCTAGGGCTTCGGCGCGGTGAAATTGCCATCATTCGGTCCGAGCTAGACCTCTTCAAGAACGAGGAGAATTGGTGGCTTACTGTTCATGGAAAGGGTGGCAAGATCCGCGTCGTGCCTGTTCCTGAGTCGCTCGCGTTCGAGATCACGGCCTTCGCGGAGGGGAACCTTTGGTTGTTCCCGGGGAACAAGGATGGTCACCTTTCTCCCCGGTATGTTTCTGTGCTCGCGAATGCAGTGCTTGAAGGTGCTTGGACCCTCCATAAACTGCGTCATCTTTTTGCGAAGCGGACCTACCAAGTATCTCGCGACATCTACGCTGTGCAGATGCTCCTCGGCCATTCTTCTCCGAAGACGACACAACAGTACGTCCCAGTAGAAGAGGAGTACCTACGGGACATCGTCAACCTTGTCGCCACAAAGTCGTTCAATATCGAACTTGATGTGAAGCTCAGAATGCATGCGGAGAATGTCATCACAATTGACCTCAACACTATCAGCCCCTCCGAAGCGATGTTGCTGGTAATGCGGTTGAGTGAGCGCGCTGTTGGGGCGGATGGCGGGAGCTCGGTCCCGATCCAGCTTCAGTCCTACCGTCGTGCGAGCTAGGCACTTGGGAGGACGAGGCGAAGGTGCCTGGAGCCACTGCCTTGAAGATAGGCAGCTCCGTTGGGCTCCGGTCATCTTGCGACTGGTTCAGCTTCCGATGATTCGGTGGATGTCATCCCAGCAACGTATCGATCCCATATCGAACATCGCTTCTGGGTGTCTGTCTAGCTGAAGCATTCTTGTGTTGACACGTACGAGCGGCACCCGATCGCCGGCGAGTACCACCTGTGCACGATGCAAGAGTTCCAGTCATTGTTTTCTCGACGGTGCCGCATGCCTGCGCTACCTGTAACGATTGCGGCGGGGAGAGGGGTTCAAATGCCCTAGATGCTCCGGGAAGGATTGCCGGCTGGCCGCTGACGGGCTTCGAATATGCCGCGCATGCCAGCGTTGCAGTTCGGTGACTGCGGGCACGATCTTTCACCGCACGCGTTTCCCGCTGCAGATCTGGTTCATGGCGGCCTGGCTGATCGCTTCGCAGAAGAACGGGATGAGTGCGCAGTCATTGCAGCGCTTGCTCGGGTTCGGGTGGTGCGAGACAGCGTGGGCGTGGTTGCGCAGATTCCGCCGGGTCATGGTGCGCGAGAGCAGAGAGAAACTCCGTGGTCTGGTCGAGATCGACGAGACCTTCGTGGGCGGGATGAGTGCCGGGAGCAGCGGCGCATCCACGGGGAAGGCATGCCCCCGGGGCCGCGGTTGAGAACCCCGGCCCCTGGACGCACGCTCGGGAGGATGAGTCTCGGCCTCGCGGATTGGCTGAACACGATCGGGCTCGTCGCGTTTGCGCAGAACCATGTCCAGGAAGGATCCAGGATTCATACGGACGAGGCCCAGATGATGCGCCGCCTCGCGGATCTCGGATACAACCGAAGGTACAGCTCAAAGAGAGGACTCAAGTGTTGAGCGAGGCACAAGTTTGCCACGTAGCGACACGTCAAAGCCATCGGCGAGGTTCCGTTCGTGCTCGCGCGATGGCGGATCAGCAGGATCATCAGTGCACCGCACCCGGCGGTGAGGATCACGCCGCCGAGCCGCGCCCACACGGACGGCGTGCGCGCGGCGGTGATGAACGATCCGAGGAGGCCGAGCAGCAGCCCGTCGAGGGCCAGCGCCTGCCAGACGGCGTCCGCCTACCGGAGGACACCGAGCACGCCGAACGCGAGCGCTGCGACGGGGATCACGACGACGACGAGCAGGCCGATGGACTCGCGCACGCCGTCCGTGCGGCCGATCGCGGCAGGCTCCCACTGAGGAGATATCGAGAAGAGGGACGCGGCCGCCGAGCGAGACGGCGCGTCCCAGCCTCACGCCTGGGCCTTGGCGAGCGCGGCCGCCTTGAGCGACGCGTACTCCTCGTCGGCGATCGCGCCGGCGTCGAGCAGCTGCTTCGCGCGGACGATCTCATCGGTCGGCGTGGCCTCGGCCGCCACCGAGCGGATGTACGACTCAGCGGCATCCTGCGTCTGCTGCGCCTGGGCCGCCGCGCGCTCGCCCATGCCGCGCCCGCGAACGATGAGGTAGACCAAGGCGGTGAGGAACGGCAGGAAGACGAGGAAGAGCAGCCAGACGGCCTTCGCAAAGCCGTTCAGCTTCCGATCGCGGAAGAGATCGCCGATGATCGAGAAGAGCGCCATCAGGTAGGCGATGAACACGAATATCGTGAGTATCCACCAGATGGCGTCCCAGATGTTGGAGAGGAATGTCATGGGTGTTCCTTTCGCTGCAGAGCAGATCGAATTGCTTGTCGGAAACGGGCGGTCGGGTCAGCTGGAAGTCAGGAGTCGCTGCTTCTGCGCATCGAACTCCGCCGGGGTGAGCACCCCGGCATCGCGCAGTTGCCCCAGTTGGGTCAGCTGGTCGATGAGGGTCTGCGTGTCGGGTGCGGCTGCCGGCGCTGTGGGCGGGGCCGTGGATTGCGCCGGGACGTTCTGCGCCGGTGCGCTCTGCGCCCGGGCTGCGTCCTGAGCCGCCCACTGCGTCTGCTGGCGTCGCTGCACGTTACCGACAACGCGGGCGGCGACGGATGCGCGAGCGGCGGTGCGGAGAAGACCCATGATGCTCCCTCAGTTCTTCGCGTCGGGGTCGGCGACCTTGACATCGGCGTTGTCGGTATCGAGATCCGCGGCGTCGATGCCGCCGGACCAGAGCTCGCGACCTGCGACGGCCGAGATGCTGCCGGCGAGAGCGGTGAGCGTGCGATCTTCGTAAACTACGACCAGTGCCATCTCGTCATCGCCGAGATCCTCGGCGATCGTCGTCAGGTCGTCGGGCTGCAGGAGGTCGGTCTCGGCGGGGGCGAGGTCGTGCGGCAGCGACTCGAGCTGCACGTGGCCGGCGGCGGTGCGCGAGACCAACTCCACGTCGAGGATTTCGGCCCTGCCTCCGCGGGCCAGCTCACGAATCTCAGCCGCGATCTCCGTGAGCCGGGCTGCGCGTGGGAGCGCGAACACCGCGAAGTTCAGGGGTCCAGTGTACTGGGCGTCGGACATATGGTTCTCCTTCTCCAGGTCAGGCCGAGCTCGCCGGGATGCCGGCGAAGTCGCCTGCGAGATCGAGCAGCAGGCGCGCGCCGAAACCGGTCGCGCCCTTGGTGCGCCACAAATCATCGGCGTCCACCTGCATCGTGCCCGCGATGTCGAGGTGCGCCCAGGGGGTGCCAGCGGTGAAATGCTCGAGGAAGAGCGCCGCGGTGATGGTGCCGCCGAACGGGCCGCCGAGGTTCGAGATGTCGGCGATATCCGAATCGAGCTGCTTCCGGTACTTGCGTACCAGAGGCAACCGCCACACCTGCTCGTCGGTCGAACTCGACGAGCGGTTCACTGCGTCGATCACCCGCTCGTTGTTGCCGAGCAGCGCGGCCACGTGGCCGCCGAGCGAGACGAGGGCGGCTCCCGTGAGAGTCGCGATGTCGATGATGGCGTCAACCCCCTCCTCGTTGGCGAACGAGAATGCGTCGCTCATCACGAGACGACCCTCTGCGTCGGTGTTCTTCACCTCGATCGTGGTGCCGCCCCGTGCGGTGAGCACGTCGCCGAGCTTGTACGAGGTGCCCGAGGGCATGTTGTCGGTGCACATGAGCCAGCCGAGCACTTCCGTGCGCACCCCCGCGTCCCGCAGTCCCGTGAAGGCGCCCAGCACGGCCGCCGCACCGCCCATGTCCATCTTCATGAGCAGGTGCATCGGGTCGGACGGCTTCAGGCTGATACCGCCGGAGTCGTACATGATGCCCTTGCCGATAAGCCCGAGCCGCCCGGCCGGCTCGCCCTCAGGGCGATAGCGCAGCACGATCATGCGCGGTTCCTCGACGGAGCCCTGATTGACGCCGAGCAGGCCACCGCAGCCGAGCTCGATCAGCTGCTGCTTGTCGAACGCCTCGACGTCGAAGCCGAACCGGTGACCGAGCTCGACGGCGATCTCGCCGAGATCGGTCGCGGTGAGGTGGCCCGGCGGTGTATTGGCGAGGTCTCGCGCCACGACCGCTGCGCGCGCGTTGATCCGGGCGGCTTCGACGGCCGGCCGATCCTCCTCGGAAGTGCCATCGATCGCCAGCTCCACGAGCGGTGCGTGCTTCGGATCGCTCTTCAGCTCAGTGTACCGGTAGCGGGCGAGCAGCGCACCCTCCACCAGTGCGGTGATCGCGGTCGATCGGTCGCTGCTCGGCAGGTCGAGGCTCAGGCCGATGCGTTCGCGCGAGGCCCCAGCATGCACGACCGCGGCCGCCGCATCGCGCAGCTCAGCCGGGGTGACGGCCGAGGAGTCGCCGAGGCCGACGGCCAGCAGGTCGGGGCCGCTCGCCCGGGGAAGCAGCAGCGTCTGGCCGGGCTTGGCCTTGAAGCCGGTGGACACGAGCGCGTCGCGTCCGAGGCCGATCAGGATCGGTACGTCGCCCGACTCCGGGACGCCGACCGCGATGAGGTCGACATCTGACGTGGAGTCTCCGAGGCTGATCCGAGTCGCTTCTACCGCGGCCAGACCGGGAACGGTGGCGAAGTCCTCGGGAATGAGTTTGTTCGGACTGCGGGTCATGATCCAATTTCCCTTCAGAGATGAGTGAGATGAAGGTCGCGTGAGGGTTATCCGATTTGCACGGGCGATCCCGGCCCCCACGGGATGCCGGTGAGAAACCAGGCGACGTAGAGCGCTGTCCAGGCCAGCAGCATCCACAGCGCATACGGGATCATCAGGGCGATGATTGTGCCGATGCCCGCGTCTTTCTTGTAGCGCTGCGCCACGGTGACCATGAACGGAAGATACACCATGAGCGGCGTGAGCACGTTCACCGGCGAATCACCGACACGGTAGGCGGCGAGCAGCGTCTGCGGGGCGACGTCGAGCGACGCGAAGATGGGGATAAATACCGGCGCGAAGATCACCCACTTCGGCACCAGACCGGGCAGGATGAAGTCGAGCACCAGGATCACCAGGATGAACGCGAGCAGAAGAACGATGGCGGGCACGTTCGCATGCTGAAGCGCCTCCGCGGCGGAGATCGCCGCAACGGTGGGTAGATTCGTCCAGTTGAAGAGAGCGATGAACTGGGCGATCATCAAGAACATCACCAGCAGCCCGCCTAGGCTTCCGAAGGTCTTCGCGATCGCAGCGACGGCCGCCGAACCGCCCTTCAGCGTCTTCGCTCCGGCCCCGTAGGCGACTCCGCAGACCAGGAAGGCCAACGAGATGATGAACACCAGGCTTGCCATGAACGGCGAAGTCCCCATGATCTCGTCGTTCGACTGGGCACGCAACGGAGCCCCCGGGGGCAGCGTGAGCGCCAGGATCACGACGACGAAGCCGAGCAGCGCCCAACCGGAGAACTTCAGTCCGCGCGCCTCGGCATCGTGGTCGACGCCGTCGCCATCGTCGGCGATAGTCATCTCGGACTTGTCGTAGCCGCCAAGTCGCTTCTCGGTGACGAACATGGTCACGAGGAGCGCGACGAGCGTCAGCAGGAACGTCGAGACGATGCCGAAGTAGAGATTGTGGGTGACCTGCAACGGCTTCATCCCCGCAGCGGCCAGCACGCCGTTGGTCACCTCGGTGAGCATGCTGTCGCTCGGAGTGATGATGAGGTTCGCCCCGAACGCGGCGCCGACAGCGGCGAATGCTCCCGCGAGACCCGCGAGCGGGTGACGGCCGACGGTGAGGAAGGCGGCGGCGGCCAACGGCACCAGGATCAGATAGCCGGCATCCGTGGCGACCGAGGAGAGGACGCCGACGAAGAGAAGGATGGCGGCGAGCCAGCGCCTCGGAGCGACCTTTACCACGCGGCGGATCAGCGCACCCATGAGACCTGCGTGCTCGGCGACGCCTACGCCCGCCATGGCGATCAGTACGGTGGCGACGACGCTGAATCCGGCGAAGTTGTCGACGAACGACGTGAAGAAGAAACGCAGACCATCGACGGAAATGAGGTTCTTCACCTCGAACGTACGGGTCTCGACGACGTACTTCGGAACATCGGCTGGTTCGCCCGTGGCGGTGTCGTAGAGCTGCCAGTTCGTGCCGAACTGGTCGTTCAGCTGCGAGACCTGATCGGTGTTCACCGGAATCGCGACCTCGTCGGAGACGGAGACCCCCACCCAGCTGAAAATCGCCGAGAGCACGGCGATGAACCCGATCAGGTACAGGAACATGATCGTCGGGTCGGGAACCTTGTTCCCCACCCGCTCGATCCAATTCAGAAACCCCTTTTGGCGCGGGGCTGGAACAACGCCGGCGGCTGCTTTCATGTCTGGTACTCCTACACTCGCGAAAACGACACTGACGCCGCTGAAGAACAGACATACAAATTCCGAGGGCGAGCTAGCAACTATGACAATCTAGCCAGATCTTATCGCTGTTCTTTGCCCACACTATACGAGAAAGCGTGCGCGGACTACGCTCGCATATATGGATCCGATCGTCATCGTCTTCATCATCCTGTCGGTGGCCGTCGTCGCATTCGCGTCGAACCGGATCCCGCTGGGCGTGATCGCCATCGGGGTGTCTCTGGCGCTGTTCCTCTCTGGAGTGCTGGATCTCGGCGATGCTCTCGCCGGGTTCGGGGATCCCACCGTACTGTTCATCGCCTCGCTCTTCGTGGTCAGCGAGGCGCTCCAGTCCTCGGGAGTGATCGCCTGGGCTGGCCAGCAGGTCGTCTCGCGGGCCGGCACTAGGCGCGTGCCGCTGATCGTCGTGCTCTGCCTGCTCACGGCGGTCGTCACCTCGCTGATCAGCGTGAACGGTTCGGTCGCGGCGTTCCTGCCGCTCGTGGTGGTGGTCGCGATGAGAGCAGGCATCGCGCCGTCGCAGATGCTGCTGCCGCTGGCGTTCTCGGCGCACGCCGGATCGATGCTCGCGCTCACCGGCACCCCGGTGAACATCCTCGTATCCGAGGCGGCGGCGGATGCCGGCGCGCGGCCGTTCGGGTACTTCGAGTTCGCGCTGGCCGGGTTGCCGCTGCTCGCGGGCACGGTGGCGATCGTGGTGCTGCTCGGCCCGCGGCTGCTGCCTGAGCGGCACGCGCCGTCGGCGCCCATGGACGTGCTGCGGCTCGCGGAACTGCTGCGCCGCGACTACGACCTGGCACCCGCCGACATCGCGGTGAGCGCGAGTCGCGGGGTGACCGAAGTGGTGGTCCCGCCGCGTTCGCAACTGATTGGCATGCACGTTTTTCCTGGCATGTGCACGCCCAGCGGCGATCTGGTGATCCTCGCCGCGCGTCGTGGAGACGAGCACCTCGACGGACCGAAGTCGACGCTGCGGACGGGGGACACACTGCTGCTCGATGGCAGCTGGGACGATCTCAGCCGGCACACCTCCGACGACCGCGAGGTGCTGGTGGTCGATCGCCCCGATCTGCTTCGCCGCAGCATTCCGCTGGGGCAGGGGGCGAAGCGCACGCTCGTCGTCACCGCCGCGATGCTGGTGCTGCTGGTGACCGGAATCGTTCCTGCAGGGGTCGCCGGCCTGCTCGCAGCGTGCGCGCTCATCCTCATGAAGGTCGTCTCTCCGACGCAGGCTTACCGCTCGATCTCGTGGACCACCGTGGTGCTCGTCGCGGGTATGATCCCGCTCTCGACCGCATTCCAATCGACCGGAGCCGCACAGCTGATCGCCGATTGGCTCTTGACCGCGGTCGGAGGATTCGGCCCCACCGCGGCGCTCGCCGCGATCGCGATCGTCACGCTGATCCTGGGGCAACTCATCAGCAACACCGCCACCGTGCTGATCATGATCCCCATCGCGCTCGCGCTCGCCGATGCCATGCACGTCTCACCGCTGCCGTTCCTGATGGGACTGACCGTGACCGGTGCTGCTGCGTTCCTCACCCCGGTCGCGACTCCGGCGAATCTCATGGTTATGCAACCCGGTCAGTACCGCTTCGGCGACTACGCGAAGTTCGGGCTGCCGTTCGTGGTGCTGTTCTTCGCGGTAGCTGTGTTCTGGGTGCCGCTTATCTGGCCGTTCACAGCATAGGGTCTGGTGCATGTTTAGGTGACATTCGATATAGCTGGTTCTTGCTGACCCGAAATGATGATCACTATGCCCCCTCGTTTCCCGAAGGAGTCCGTGATCGATGTCGTTCGCATCGCCCTCCAGCCTCGCCACGCCTGGGGGTGCTTGTGCAGCTCGCGAAAGACTCCGGCGTCAACGTCGGAACCCTCGAGAAATGGCTCCGGCAAGAACGAGTCGAGACTGGGGCGAAGCCCGGCATCACGCGAGAGGCGAACGCGGAACTCCGAGAGTTGGCCGCCGGAACAAGCGCATCGAGCAAGAAGTCGGGTACCGCGCCGCGCGGCATTGTATCTCTCCCAGGCACTCCTCTCGGGAAAAGACTCTACCCGCTCGTGAGATAGGTCGCCATCGAGGGGCTCCGGTGGTGGTGCTGTGCCGGGTATTGAAGCTCTGACGCCAGCACTAGCTGTACTTGGTCAGGAGGCTGGTTCTAGGCAGCTGATCGGTGGAACTCCTCCGAGTACTGAGTGGCAGCGTCCAATCTTGTAGAACTTGAGCCAGGGCGCAAGCGCTCTGGTGCGTTCCGTATTCGTGGCGTAGGAGCGCCGCTAGGCCCATTCAGTTTGCAGGTGCGATTGAAGCATTCGGCTTCCCTGTTCTTTCAGGGACAGCGCGGGCAGGTGAATTGCTGCAGTATCCGGTGTTCAGCGCAGACTCCGCGCAAAGACTTCCGCTGCGCTGACGCGTTCTTGGTGATCAGCCGCTCGATCCGGGTCATCCCGTGCTCGGCAAGTAGCGGTCCACGCGTTCCAGGAACCGGCGCAGGTCACGTCTTTCTCGTCGGCGAGTGCTTTGGAGTAGGCTGCGCCGCTGTCCCGTCATCCTCTCCGAGCCCAGCTCCGGGCCGCAGAGCGGACCGCTTAGCGAGGGGCCCGGGCGATGCGGAGCCTAAGCCGCGCGCATGCGCCATCGGGCCCAGCGTCAGAAACCCGCGAGGGCGATCCACCGGATGAACGATTCCTGGGGTGACTGCCCGAACGGTGGTTTCTCGTCCTATGAGACTGCGAACGTGCGGTTCTAAGTGTAAAGCGAGTGGGTGGCCGAAGGGCAGCGGTCAGTATTCCCGATCGGTGTACGTACGTTGGAAACGATGGACACGCAAGAGCGCTGGAGGACCTCCAGGAAGGGGGCGGCGGCCGTAACGATTTCAGGCATACTCCGTCGTTGGGTGAGCACTTCGTGCAAGCTGCTTTTCCCCGCCCAGTCCGCGCACCGGGAACCCCGATGCATGAAATTGAAGAGAGGGCTTGCTAGGTAATATGAGAAACTTCCCGCCCGCTCAGCCGTCCCGCAGCAAGACGGGTAGTTCACGGTTCAGACTCCGCGGGCTGATGCTCGCGTTCACGCTTGCATTCGCGCTCGGACTCCCCCAGGCATCCCCCGCGTTCGCAAAGCCGGATCGGGATAGCTCATCGGGTATGGAGAGTACTGATGTTCGAGACTCGGAAGTCTTGGATGATCGAGACTCGGAAGCCTTGAACGATCGAGACTCGGAAGCCCCGGAGGGGCAAACTGCAGAACCGGGCGAGTCGACGCCGTCTGAAGAAGACGCTGTCGCCCAGGATGAGGAACAGCCGAGCGCGTCGGATGCGGATGACGCCGGTGACACTGCCGTCGGCGAAACCGGAGGGTCGGCGGAAGTGCGCTCCACGGCCGAGCCCGCGCCGACGGCTTACGGGTCGGCTTTCGCGACCTGCGAGGCAACCGACAGCTCCACGTTGCGCAACGTCACGCTCTCCAGCTACTACGGCCCCGGCAGCAACAAGCCGCACATGTACACATACACCGGGAGCCGCGCCGCAGGCACGGCGAGGCAGGTGGTGCAGGGCGGCCTGTACGCGGCGACTGTCATGGACACCAGCACGAGCGGCACGTCTTACTCCTATGCGCCGGTCGCACGAGTCGATACCGCAGGTACCGATCCCGGTGCGCTCTTCTCCATGGCCTCCGGCACAGGGAACAACACATCGACGCCGACGATCGCGAAAATAGCCGGGGCGACCTCGGGAGCTACGCCGACGAACACCTGGACCGGGAGCCCCAAGACGATGTCGGAACTCGGTTCGATGGCGATCGACGGCGGGGGCGGCGGTCTGAGAGCCGGACGCAGCTACCTCTGGAGCATCGGGAACGGAGACATCAACGTGTCGGGCCTCGTCGACAGCAGCGGAAACGGGGCGTCCCGTCCCGGCTCCGGTTCGAGCTCAAACCAGGGCGTAGCCGTGTTCTCCAATACCAGCACGAGCGGCAAGCCCGATGCCACGCTCTTTGTGCCCGTGCCGAGCGCGAGCGGGGATAATGCGGACAACTACTGGGATGGCGGAGCCGTCGACCAGAAGACCGGATACATTTACTTCTCGCACACCAAGGCGCTGAGCACGAACGGTAACTCCGCCTTCGGTGGTTACCGGATCATGATCTTCGATCCGCAGACAGGCAAATACACAACCTCGGGGACGATCAAGCCGAAAACAGCCGATGATGCCGCTCGCGTCGGAGGCCAGCCTCCGACCTCCGACCTCGCCATCGACGCCTCCGGCAACGCGTATACGATCGTCCGTTCGACCAGCATCAAGCTCGGCTCGAACATTGACCCCTTCTATACTTCCCTTGGAGTGACCAAGCCGACCAGCTGGATCGTGAAGTTTGAGCAGTCGGAAAGCGGTTGGGTATACAGCGCAATCAAGCCGCTCCGCGGCACGTACAAGGTGGGCGCCAATAGCTACACCGCGGTCATCGACGGCGCCAACGGACTGAATGACGGCACTGACGGGGGTGGATCGCTCGGCCTCGCCTTCAGCGGAGGCTACCTCTACGCGAGCGGACTCAGGTACAACACTTCGGGGACTATCACCTATCCCTCGATCACGGGTGGCACAGCGCAGACCAGGACCGTGCTGGCCAGGTACCTCTGGCGCATCGATCCCAGCACCGGCGTCGCCGAGCTGCTGAACGGCAAAGCGAACAATGCCGGAGACACCTCTCTGACGTCGGGGATCTACGCGGGCGGTATCACCGACCTCGCCTCCGACGGTGGTTTCGGTTGCAACTACGCGAACACGGCTGTGGATGCCTGGGTCGCAGGTGTCCCAGGGCACTACGCCATCGACAGCTTCGCCAATGTTCAGTTCCCGTCCGGAGCGACGACGACGGTGCCGCCGGGGGGCGGGCTCACCTTGCTCGCCGACGGGAATGTGTCGGACCGGGCGTCATCCGTCAGTTTCCGGCTCAGCAAGCTTCCGGCTGGAGCGGAGGTCACCAGCGTCTCGCTGTTCGGCCCGGATCTTGGCTTCATCGTCCCCGGCTCCTGGGATAGCAGCAGCCGCCTCGTGACTGTGCCGTCCGCGGTGATCGGCGCGTACAGCCGCATATCTGTCTACATCGTCACGGCCCCGGCTGCGGCGAAGCCGCAGATCACCGGTGCAAAGACCATTGCCCCGGTGGAGCATGGCACGCTCGGTGAGCTCTCCGCGAAGAACTGGGAGCTCACGATCACCGACCCGGGGGGCACGACCCAGGTGCTCAGCGATATTGGGATCGAGCTCACCCCCGGAACGAAGTACATCGTGAGCGAGCGGATCAAGCCGAACGCGCTTCTGGACGCGAAGTTCTACATGAGGAAGGGCAACATTTCCTGCGTTGATGCCGACCAGCAGCCGCTCGGCAGCAGCGTGTTCAACAGCGCGGACGGCACGCTCGCACCCCAGGCCAGCTCTGGGCAGATCGCCTGCACCATCACCAACCAGAGCGCCCAGGTTTCCCTCTATACCGCGAACCTCCGGAACACGGGCGGATTGAAGCTCGGCTTCGATCACGCCGACAGCGCCTACGACCTGGATCTCACCGGCCAGATCACCGCGAGTTTTGCGCGTCCGGGAAGCTACACCCTCCGAGCGAGCATCCCCAGCGACTTCGCGTTCTTGGAGATTGAGCAGCTCAACCTGGCAACCTGCGCAAGCCACGCGAATGATCCGACTTCTGCACCGAAGAGTTGCTGGGTCACCGTGTCGGATAGTCAGGTGAAGAGTGGCTTCGCCATCGCACAGGGTAAGCATTACGTCTTCAGGATCTCGGGTTCCTACGACCTCCCGATTATTCCTGTGACCGGAGGGCTCGGTACATATCTCTTCGTTGTTGCGGGCTCCGGAATCCTCGTTGCGGCGCTTGGGCTGCACCTCACCCGCCGACGTCTGATCCGCCGATACGCCGCCTAATCGTCGCCTCGCGGATGGCTCTCGCGCTGTCAGCGTCGGCGACACCCCGAGCCACGATCTTGTCCATCAAATGAAAGGAACACCCCCGATGACACCACCCACGACAGCCCGCAGAGTAGGGCATCTGCTCGGCGGCACGGCGATCGCCTGCCTGATGGCCATGGTGACCGTGCTTCCGGCACAGGCCGATCCAGGCATGGGAGGCATGGGATCGATCACCGTGCACAAGTACGAGAAGCCCGCTGACGGAAGTGACTTCGGCAAGGCAGACGGTCGTGAGCTGAACGTCCCCGGCTCAGCGAAGCCGTTGGCGAACGTCGGCTTCAAAGCCTGCTGGATCCAGGGCATCGACCTCAGCAAGAGCCCGGACTGGCTGCGACTCGAGAAGCTCACTGCGACGCAGTCGGCTGCCGGCCAGGCCCCGGTCGTCTCCGAGGGAGGCTCCGCGCTGACTATTTCCTGCGGTGCCGAGGTGAAGACGGGCGCCGATGGCGCCGCGTCGCTGAGTATGCTGAACGCCGATCGCGCCTATGTCGTCTACGAGTCGACTCCTCCGAGCAACGCCACGACGGACTCGGTCACGAAGCCCACGATCCTGTCGGTGCCCTACCCCGGAACCGATGCAGCGCCCGGGTGGAACTATAGCCCCCACATCTACCCGAAGAACGTGCTGGTCGGTTCCGGTGCGGCCAAGAACGGCGTCATCATCGGTAACGAGATCTCATACGACGTGGTCGTCCCGATCAACAGTCTCGGGAAGGATGCCAACAATCAGGAGCTTAAGTACACCGAATTCAAGATCGAAGATACGCTCTCGGCCACTCTGAACCCGAAGACGACGAGCGTCAAGCTGCGGAACGCGTCGGATGTCGAGGTGTCGCTGACCCAGAGCACCGACTACACGCTGGGAGTGTCGGGCCAGAAGGTCACGCTCACCCTCCTTACCCCCGGTCTCGCGAAGCTCGACGCTAACCATGGCGGCAAGCTCGTCCTGACGATCGGCGCGGAGGCTATTGCCGATGGCACCTCCGCTAACACGGCGAAGGTCACCATTAACGGCGGAGGATCCGATATCACGGACCCCGAGCCCGAGAACGTCTACAAGGACGCGCACATCCTGAAGCACGCACAGAACCGCGGCGCCGCGAGCACCACCCCTCTCGCCGGCGCTGAGTTCGAGCTTTACACCCAGAAGAACGGCGCGACCATCGCGAGCTGCCCCGCCACCGCGGTGGACGCCGTCAACGATCCCAACCTGTACAAGGTCGATGAGGAGTTCAAGTCCGGCGTGAACGGTCTTACCGCGAACGTCGTGCTTGCCCAGGGCGACTACTGCGTCTACGAGACCGTGATTCCGGTCGGGTACAAGTCCGCCCCGGTCACGAAGTGGACGGTGACGGCGAACGGCGCCGAGTTGAAGCTCGTCAACAATCAGGTGGGAACGGACACGGGCGACCTGCCCGCGCTTCCGATCACCGGTGCCGCCGGTCAGGTGCTGATGGTTGCGGGAGGCGTTGCGCTGCTCTCGGTTGCCGGAGGTCTGCTGCTCATGCGCCGGAAGCGCAGCGCGGCATCTCTGTAACCGTGCGATCACCGACGCTTTCAGCGTGAGCTGAGACTCGAAGGATCCACGCCCGAAGGAGGGTTCGGGGGGCGCTGCTCCTCGAACCCTCCTTCGCGAATCTCTATTCCGACTCGCTTCTCCGGGGCCAGTTCTCCGCGCCACACTCCGGCTAACTTCTGCGCCGCAGTACCGATACGAGGGACATCTTGACCGCACATGGCAGAACCTCCACTTCCGCACGAAGACGCTGGAGCTTTAGCGCTCTAAACCTCGTGATCGCAGTCCTCTTGCTCGCCGGGGCGGGTGTGCTGCTCTACCCGGAGGCATCTCAATGGGTGAGCCAGTACAACCAGTCGAACATCCTCTACACACAGACTCAGATCGATACGGCGAATGGTCGTGCCGACGCTGCTGAGAGGCTCGCTCTCGCGAAGGAGTACAACCGGAATCTGAGCGGCGGCGCTCAGCTCGATGCCGGTGCCAACATCGCTGAGGCTAGCCACCCACGCGGGGACGGAGACGACTACAGGAGCATGCTGCGCGGGGATCCGACCGGAATCATGGCGCGGCTCAGGGTCCCATCGATCGATTTGGACCTGCCCGTCTTTCACGGCACAAGTGACCAGACACTGCTCAAGGGCGTCGGACACCTCGAGGGGACGGCGCTCCCCGTGGGCGGAGTGGGCACCCGGTCCGTGCTCACCGGCCATCGAGGGCTCGCAACGGCCGCGCTCTTCACCCATCTCGATCAGGTGCGGAAGGGCGATCTCTTCAGTATCGAGGTGCTCGGCGAGGTCTTCGCCTACCGAGTGACCGATACGGTCGTTGTTGCTCCGGACGACACGAAGAAGATCGCACCGGTGGCCGGGCAGGATCTGGTGACTCTGGTCACCTGCACTCCGCTGGGCATCAACACCCACCGAATTCTAGTGACCGGAGAACGCGTTGTTCCGGTCCCGGAGGATCTGCTCGAATTGGCGGGTGCCAGACCCGACGTGCCGCACTTCCCCTGGTGGGTGGTGACCGCGGCGGTGGCGCTCGCACTCATCGCGATCTGGTACTGGCGTTCCGGTTATCCCTCGAGAATGAGGCGCGTGAGTTCACTTGATGTATCGGCCTAGCGCTTGACGCGTGGTGACGCCGATTTTTCGCATGATGCGGTGCATGTGGGTCTCAACAGTGCGCACGCTCAGAACAAGCTGAGTCGCAATCTCCTGGTTACTCAGGCCCTTGGTGGCCAGTGCTGCAACCTCGCGTTCCCGGTCGGTGAGGGAAATAGCCGTCGCGCCGAAGCGCACTGTATCGAGCGATGACCGCCCGGCCGTGGCCGTGAACTCCTGCTCGAGACGCTCCGCCTGCTCAGCCCTTTCGATCGCGGACCGGTGTCTGAACCAGGTCGATGCGGAGCGCAGCGAACTGACTGCGATACCGTCGAGCCCGACTGCTCGGGTGCGCTCGTACGACGTCATCATAAGTTCGGGATCCTCCTCGATCAACGCCTCCACATAGCACTGATAAGCGGGGACGTAGGCCCCGTCGATTTCGGCGAGCCTCTCCCGCACCAGCTCGAGGAGCTCGCGCTCGGGTCGCAACTCGATCGCGCCGAGGAATCCGATGGCGGCGGCGAATCGCGAGCCCCTCCGCCACAGCTGCTCGGCCGAGTCCCACAGCGTAGCCTGTGCGCCGACAAGATCCCCGTTGAACGCCTGGATCTGAGCCTTCGCCCACGAGAGCGACTGGCCGGGAAAGGCGCCGTCGGGGAGACCGCGGGACTCGAGAGTGTCGACGTAGTGATGGCCGAGTTCGATGTGGCCCCGACGTACCGCGACTACCGCGCCGATATTCGCGAGCATCAGGCTGACACCCGGCACGAACGGCAGAGGATCGCCGGTCGCAGCGAAGGTATCGAGGATCGCGTCGATCGGATCGTAGTCGCCTGAGAGCAGGTGGCACAGCGCCACACCGGTGCCGAATGTGTAGGCGGCCTCGAGCTCGAGGTCTCCACGCGCTTCGTCGAGGCCCCGTGCGAGATCGCGCAGAGCATCGTCGAACTGCCCGATGCCGATGAGCGCGAGGCTCTTGAAGGAGTGGTGCGTGTATTCCTCGCTGGTGCCGCGGTCGATCGACTCGAGTTCGCCGTACACGCGGAGGGCGTCTTCGAATCGGCCTAGGCTGGTCAGTACCATGAGCTGAGTATGGAGCAGAGCGGTCTGCGATGCTCGGGGGAGATTCGGCGTGAGTTCGAGACGCGCCGCGAAGTCGGCGGGAATCCCCTGCACGTTGCACAACACCCGCACCTCGGTCGCGTCGAGCAGTCGCCCATAGTCTCCGAGTTCCTGCTTGCATTTCTCGATGTAATCGCGCATCCCGTCGATATCTCGGTGCACGTAGGCCATCCATTTCGCCCGATAGCTTGCGAGATGTGCCCGATCCGCGTGGGAGGCCCCTGCCTCCTCTGTCTGCTCGAGTACCTTGTCGATCACGCCGGTATCCGCGTGGACTTGGCTGAGTGCGCGGATGTAGCGCACTGCGGAGTGAGGATCACGATCCCGTTCCCACTCCGTGGCCGCCACGGCGACCCTGGTCTGCGACTGCTCCTGCAGGAGCCTGATGAAGAGCGCGTCCTGCTGAAGAGGGTCGGGAAAGACCGTAGGAATCATGTGCTGGATGCTGCGGCTCTCCGCGGAGTCCAGTCGCTCGGAGATCGTCGCCGTCAATCGCAGGCGCCGGGCGCCGACCGGTTCGTGCCGGAGGAACTCGGCGAGCAGCTGGGGTACTACCGCGACGAGCTGGTGCCCGCTCGATGTGACGGTCGTGATGAGGCTCTGCTCTTCCAATACCTCGAGCGCCTCCCAGGGCACCAGCTTGCGCACCGTCTCGACATCGGAGAGCCCCACGAGTGAGATCATCTCGATCGCATCGCGCAACTCGTCGTCGAGGAGCTCCAGGTAGGCTTCCATGACGGCCCGCAGCCGGGGGCTCCACAGTTCGGCCGTGCCGATCCACTCCCCGTTGTCTTGTTGGACGATACGGTCCTCTCTGCGGCAGATTTCGAGCAGTGTGAGCGCGAGGCCGGTGTTCCCGCCCGAGCGTACGAAGACGCTGGTCATTGTGCTGATGTCTATCGGGCCGCCGAGGAACTCGACCACGACCTGCTCCATGTCTTCGAAACTGAGCGGTGCGAGTTCGATGACGTAGCTCGGCTCGAAGGTAGACGCGGCGAGACCGCTCGGAGTGTGCCGGGCCCGCATCCCCTGTAGTCGGGCGCTCACCGTCGGGACACCGGTCGCGCGCCGTACAGTCTCGACCACGCCCCAGGAGGACTCGTCGAGGTCGTCCCAGTCATCGATCAGCAGTACCGATCGGGCCTCCCGCACCTGGTCGATGAGCTCGACGGTGGTCTCTCGAAGGCTCGTCGCGTTGCCCCGGGAGGACGGTGATCCAAGCCCAGCCATGTGCAACGCCGCAAGTGGATAGGGGCGCAGCGACGCAACGCCGCGAACCGTGAGTACCCTCCACTCCAGATCCTCGAATCGTCGGCGCAGCTGGCGGAGGAAGGCGCTCCTGCCACTGTTCCGGGTACCGACGAGATCCACGCTCAGTCCCGAGGTGATGAGTTCAATGGCGAGTGCGAGTTCTTGCTTGCGTCCGATCATATCGATCTCCCGCTTTCTGCTCTTACTCAAGGCGTCTCCTTCTACATTATGAACTCCGAGGCGGTACGTGTGCTACCGCGCACGTGCAACCCGCTGATTACAGCTCATCCCCGAGCACGCGACAACAGTCGACGGGTGAGATACGCAGCGTTTCGGACGGG
The DNA here is from genome assembly GCF_037148395.1 of Leucobacter sp. MMO-125. Classification (NCBI taxonomy): domain Bacteria; kingdom Bacillati; phylum Actinomycetota; class Actinomycetes; order Micrococcales; family Microbacteriaceae; genus Leucobacter; species Leucobacter sp. MMO-125. The sequence goes on along the minus strand of NZ_JBBCTL010000004.1, from coordinate 395,737 downwards.
AGAGGCGAGCGAGCATACATCCGGGAAGGCGCATACGTATGCGAGGAGCAATATGCGTAGCCCTGAGGCCTGTCTACGTAATCTTGGCGCCCCGTGATCTGAGGGGTTCTGATTCTCGCCGGCAAACGCAAGCGGCGAGATGTGTCGACATAGCGTTTGAATGGCCAAGGCGCCGACTTGCATGCGCCTCGGTCTTCATTGCGTCAAATCCAGCGATATGGACAGCGGCGCAAAACCATGTTGTGAGCTTCGAACCCTTAGGAGAGATTATGAATAAAATGCGCAAAGGCCTGCTTGTCGGAGCAGCCGGTCTGGTGCTTCTCGTCGGCGGAGCAGGATCGCTCGCGCTCTGGAACGGCTCGGCGAGCGTCGATGCGGGTGGCATCAGCTCCGGTGTGATGAGCATCTCGGCGGAAGACGGAACCTGGTCGCAGGACACCGGGCTGTGGGTTCCCGGAGACACCTCTACCTACACCACCGAGGTATCCATCACGCTCGCGGGCGACAACCTGACCACTCAGCTCGAGATCGACCCGGATTCGATCACCGGTGACCCGGAGCTTCTCGACGCCCTGGACGTGCAACTGGCAGTGGGCGCCGTCAGCGGCGGAACGGTGACCCCGGTTCCCGGTCAGCCCAACAAGTACACAGTCACGTCCTCGACTCCGTTGGTGGAGACGGTGCTCACGGTGCCGGTAACTGTGACCGTCGATTTCCCCGAGGCCTCGGTGACCGGTCTCGACGCGCAGAACCAGAGTGTGGACCTGGGCGGCCTGGCGTTCGCGCTCACCCAGCAGACCGTCTGATCAAATAAGAAGGGGAAGGGGATAGGCGTGGCAGGAAGACGATCTGCTGGTCGCAGGCGCGGCTCAGGACACCATGCCGCGCAACCGTTGTCGACTCGAATGCGGGTCTGGGCAATCGCCGTCGCCGCCGTCGTGACCGCGACGGTGAGCACAGCTCCTTACAGTCTGGCGCTGTGGAACGACGCAGATACCGTCGACGCCGGGGCCATCTCATCGGGCACGCTCGATGCGGCGATCGCCTCGGGGCAGACGGTGCCGACGACAGCGACTACGGTTGCGCTCCCTTCCCTCTCGGGGATGCTGCCTGGCGAGAGCCGTGGCGAAGCATTCACAATTCGCAACACCGGCAACGTAGATCTCGCCATCAGTGCAGCAGCGGAGAATGCCTATCTGGGGTTTGACCTATCTCCTGGCGCCTGCACGGCAGCCCTGCCGCCCGGGACCCCGCTCTCGGCTGTTCCGGTGCGAGTGGGAGACCCAATCCCTCCCGCCACCAACGCCTCCTTCTGTCTGCGGATAACACTTCTCGAAACGGTTTCCCCTAGCCTTCAGAATCAGAGCGTCGGTGCGTACGAGATTGACTTGATTGGAATGTCCTCACGATGAAACACCAACGAACTATTACAGGGGCCGGTGTGGTCCTCGTTTCTGCTATCGCCGTCGGTGGCAGCTTGATAGGTGTGCCCGGCGCGATAGCGCACTGGGAGAAGGGACTGGCCGCAGGCGGAGAGGTCGCAGCGGGGTCCCTCTCGACCAGCGCCACAGTGACCGGGGTGAAGGAGACGATCACGAACGACAGCTATCAGACCACTCATTTTGCGCGAGTGCTCAATGAGCAGCAGGCATCATCCGGCTTCACAGGAACATCATCGGTTACCCTGGTCGTCGAACCCTCGACAGACGCCGGACTCGGTGCGGTGATGTCTGTCGCCGTCTGGCCCGTCACTGCTCCGGGAGATTGCGACAGTATGAGTGAGCCGGCTCCGGGCTATATGAGCGCAGCCTGGAGCGAGGGGATATCCTCAGTCCCAGTCGAAACCCCCCCCCACGGCGAAGCCCTATTTTGCGTGCGCGGATACCCCACCGACTCGACCCCGTCGCCCTCCGCGCCGGCAGTCCAGCAGAATCGCGCGGTCGTTGCTGCTCGGCTTGGGGTCGCGGCGGCTGTCTCGTCAACGGGGAGCAAGAGCTTCGCTCCTACGTTCACCGGGCGGATCAGCCTTGGCAACTTCAACGCGCAGGCCCCGGCGAGCGGAGCCGCCACGATCAGCACGTCCAGGATTTTCAACTTTTTCACCACCAGTCAGAATGTTTACCTCAGAAACGTAGCCCCCGCTGCTTCCTGCTGGAATATAGCCTACGGTGGGAATACCTCGCAGCCGGGCCTAGATCTCATCGCCTTCGCAAACCCCAACTGCGCGAACGGCGCTGCGCCGACTCGCAACGAACAGTTTTTCCAAATCAGAGTTCCCGGAAAGTCCGCTGTTCAAATTAGAGCCAATTCCACCAACCCCGCGTACGGGTACCTGCAGGCTACTCCTGATGGAACATTGATCGAGTCGCAGGTCGGCAATGTTGAAGAGCTACATCAGCTCTGGATCCCGCAATCTGGACCGCTCTCCGGAGGATACTCAGGACGGCAGTTTGTCAACGTCGCAACAGGCCTCTGTGCTCAGGCTCCCGCAGCATCCGGTGGCACTTTCTCGACTGCACCCTGCGGAAGCAGCAACCGGTTCTTCAGCACCATGTGGGTATCCCCGTGATCCGGCGCGCACTTAGTAGAACAGCGCTGATTTCCAGGTCAGCAAGGCTCGCGGGGATCGCGGCGGCCGCGGCGCTGACGACCGCCGCTCTGGCCCCGACCTCGGCCGTGGCCGCGGGAGGTGACGTGCTAGAGGTGTCGCCGGACGGCGTCGTCTTCACCCATACCTTCAGTGGGCTACTTGCGGGAACGGTCCTCGTTCCGCAAGGGCACTCCCAGGAGTCCTTCTTTGTTCGCAACGCCGGCGCGGAGGACGGCTATTTGCATGTGGGCCTGACCGGGATTGACGTCTCAGACCCCCTACTCGAGCAATCGCTCTCCGCCGAATTGCAGGCGCCGGGCAACGGCATTGGCTCCGCGCTCTTCTCCGCCGCCGATCCCTGCGTCGAACTCTTGTCGGCGATCCCGCTAGCAGCGCACTCGACCGTCCCGCTGACCGCGGGGCTTGTCCTCGGCGACCTTGACGGCATTGATGGTCAGGGAGAGTCCGTGAGCTTCCAGCTCCGATTCGTCATCACCTCTGAGGCTATCGGTTCCACCGCTAGCGGGTGCGCTGCGAGCGCAGTCCCCGCGCCGTCTCCGGGTCTGCCGCAGATATCGGACCCGCGCCCCCCGCAACTCGGCGTCACTGGCGCGGCCGCCCCGATCCTTGCCCTTGCCCTCGCCGTCGGGCTGCTCACGGCGGGGACTACGCTCATCAGTGCTCGCCGTCGACGACGTCAGGAGCAGGACACGTGACCGGTCCCTCGCCCGTCCTCTCGACGGAGGGCTCCCCCCCGGCAAGGGAGGCCTTTCGAGCCCGTCGGAGCCGCCGTAGCTTGGGTGAGTTTACGCGCGCGCTCGGCGTGGGGATCACCGCTGGACTGCTGAGCCTGGTGGTGTTGATCGCCGCGCTCGCAATCGTTGTTCCTTTTGTTACCGGGTCGCACACCTACACTATTCTGACCCAGTCGATGGAACCGGCGTACCCGCCTGGCAGCTTGGTCGTAGTTCGCCCCGTGGACCCGGAAGAACTGCGCATTGGCGACGCCATTACCTACCAGGTCGCCGCAGGTGAGCAGACAGTCATCACCCATCGGGTCGTCGCTGTGGCACGCAGCACGGACGGCGGCCTCTCCTTTACCACGATGGGGGACAACAACGCTGTAGCGGATCCCGCTCCCGTCATTCCTGAGCAGATCCGCGGACGTGTCTGGTATGCGTTGCCCTGGATTGGTACGATCTCCGTTCTGCGACAGAGCCCAGCATCAGCGCTGGTTCTCCCGCTCATCGGCGGTGCCTTTATAGTCTGGGGTATCGTTCTTGTGGTGAGCTGGCTCATCCAGCGCACTCGTCGCTCTCGAGCCGATGTGCCCCCAGGTACATCGACCGCAGAGCCGATACATTAGCGATGTGTAGTGGGACGGCGGCCAGGAGGTCTTGCTCTTGATGTAGACCGAGCCTCGGTATGCGATTGAGCCTTTGTCTTTTCGTATATTCCTCGTCCCCATTTCTCAACTGACCTTTCGGCTCAATGATCGGTGCTTCTTAATATCAAATCTCATGACCGGATGGATCGAACGAGAGCTTGAAAGCCTCCTGTGTCAGTACTTCCCGACTTGCCCTACATCTCGGTCCACACGCTAGACGAACTTCAGGATGCCGGAAAGCTCAAAACCCGCCCACGCAAGACCTTGAGCCCCCGCGCCAAGTCTCTCAGTACTTCCCCTATGCAAGTCAGGCAAACCACTTCGTCAACGCCGCACTCCTTAGTGCGGTAATCGGCAGCACTCAAACATTGTCATCAACGACGAATGGCCCGGACCACCAAGATTTGTTGAGCGGGGCCATTTCTTTTGTCCTCAGGATCAACCGTGTTGCCACGACCCCTGGAATCTGCCGTGGGTGGTCAGCGAATGGGAAGTACATCAGTGACCGTAGAAGAGAGCTGGAATCGTGACATGATTTCACGATTCCAGCTCCCATGAAGAGCCTCTACGAGACAAGCTAGCAATACTACTCATCTCGGTGATCTGGTTCTGACTACCCGATTGAAACGAGAGTGGGCTTCTCAAACTCAGTATCTGACATCGAACGGGGTCGCCCAAAGTGAAACCCTTGCGCGAGATCGCAGCCGAGTTCGCGAAGGGCTTCGGCATCTTCGCTTGATTCGACGCCTTCCCCCACGGAGGTCAAATGGAGATCTTTGCAGAGGTCAAGTATCACGCGTACCATCGAGCGCTTCATCGAGCTGCTGCTCATGCCGTTCACGAGCTGTGCATCGATCTTGAGGATCTGGAAGGGGAGGCTATCCAGGCGCACAAAGTTTGAGTGGTCAACCCCGAAGTCATCGATTGCCAATTTGACCCCACGCTCCATCAACTGCGTGAACGTGGAGTATGCGACGCTTTCATTTGGAATGGCCATTTGCTCAGTCAACTCGAAATGAACCCGAGTGGTGCTGAACCGTGTCCTGTCCACGGTCCGAAGAAGTCTGTCCGCCAGGTCCGGCTGGGAGAGCTGGGTTGGGGCCAAGTTAAATGACAAGTAGAAATCCCCTGGGCGCTGAACTGAGGCCCGGCAAGCGATGTCTAGAAGGTCGATCGCGAGCTTATCGAGGAGTCCGGCTTCTTTGAGCTTCGGAATGAAGCGTGCTGGCGAAATGTCGATTCCGCTTGGAGCAGTCCAACGAGCGAGGACCTCGTAACCCTCGATCGTCCCAGTGTTCAAGCACACGATTGGTTGAAGAGCAGGCCAGATATCGCGGTTCTCAAGTGCTCGATCAAAAAGATCTTCCAACTCATGCTGGCAGGAGATCCTCGACAGGAAATCGCTCATGTCGCGTGCATCCTTTCATTGGCGGGGTAAGTGAGATGTGCTTCGCTCATGGCCCTGATGGTCCCGCGAAATCCGGCACCCGGGCCTCTGGTGACCGCCCGAAAGCGGGAGCGTCTTGGTATTTGTGGAGATGATGCCAGGCTCGGGATCAGTCGCATACGGCGCTCGTTTCCGCAAGGACAGTAAAGGCAGTGCGCGATACCCGCTCTATTCGGACTATCGCGCACCGCCGGCGGCAGCGCGGGGGGCGCCGCCCCGACACGGGGCATTTAAACCGGGTGACTGATCGGATGGGGGAGAAGGATCCGTCACCCGGGAACGGTAAGCTTGAAAAAGACCAAGATGGGTTTGGCCGTCGAGGCAAATACCGTGTCCAATGTTCCCGCGTCTGAGTTAATAGTACTGATGCAAGCGTTGGCGCTTCGTGGTGGTTGCCCTAGTCAGTATCGTTGGGCCAATGGTTAAGTACCAGTTGGCAAAAACACTTACGTGGAGCATGTGGTTCGCTCGATATCGGCCGTACCTGTGAGAATCGGCTCTCGTCCCCCGAGCGCTATGTCGAGTGGCAACGGGTCTCTCGCATGAGCGTAGTCGATCGCAGCAGCACTCTCTGGGGCTTCACCTCAGGCATGTTACAGACAAAGTGCGGACGCCCTCAGGTCGATGTCCTGCCCCGGTTTTTATGCTGATCGGCCCCTGCCTGACGAAAGCCCGAAGATTGTAGGCGAGCGCGTTGTGGTCGTCGACGCTATCAACCAGGCGCTCCTCGTCGGCGGTCAAGGAAAGCTCTACCCGGGCGACCTCACCAATAAATACCGCATCAGCTACGAGGTGTGCCTCATGGCGTCGGCGAAGAAGGTGGGCTTGCTGCCGGAGGAGGACCGTCCGGCTGTCAAGACCGCCCTGCATGCACTAAGGGGAACGAAAGAGATCCATCGCGGGTCCGTGCGATGGTCCCGCACGGTATGGCTGCCTGACTACACCGACCAGCTCTGAATTTCGATAGATGCGGCAGTTCTGACGGGGCCTCGCCCTCTCGGAACGCAACTGGATCCAACCGAACACCTCGGCTCCACACCACGCGAGCTGGCCAGTCTTACGCCCCCGCCGCTCCGTGAGGAGCGAGGCGGGCTCATCCTGTCGGGGTAGTGAACTCCATACGGGCCTCCATCGCCCGCCAGGAAGCGAGCCGAGTCACGGCGGACGCGCCTCTACTCAGGGCGGTGGCGCCTTCGACCCGGCCGGCTCCGAGCACGAAGCGCGATCAGGCTCGACACCAGAACGGCAACGCTCCGTAAGACCGTGAGCAGAGAGCCGACCAGATCCGAGAGTTCTTTCAGCCGAGCGTAGAAGTCGTAAGCGGAATCTGATTCCACCCCGCAACAACCTTGATGATGGCGATGAAGATCGCCGTGAGCAGTGCCATGAACTATCCCCCTCCGGGCCACCTGACTGCGGCCCCTTCCTTCGGGTTCCTTGGCCCCTCATCAGCCAGGACGAACGCAATGCCTCCAGAGCTCCGACGGAGCGAATGAGGGCTGAATTAGAAGGGGTGCCCGCGCCGCTGCAGGAAGCGGTGAGGGTGCCCTGGAGCGGCCGGTGCGGATCAGTAGGGGTTCTCGTTTGTACCGGCTTCGACGCCCGGATCCGCGAGCAGCTCGATGAGCAAGCCGTTGTCGATTCGCGGTTGTCGATCCACCACTTCGCGAGGTCGATGCGTCGCGCAGGCTCAAGCACCTGCGCGTCGAAGTCGGCGTCGTCGAGCTCGCCTTCCTGCACGAGAGCGTCGTAGCCGTCGCGGAGCAGCTTGTAGCGGCAGTCGATCGCCCACTTCACCTGCTTGTCGCTGCCTCGGAGGAGGGGGAGCCCCGGGCGCTCCTGATCCGCGATCGCTTCCTGGTGCTGCTGGTCCCATTCGGATTTCAGTTGCTTCGAGACCTTCCGCTTACCGCTGGCACGGAAGCATTCGAAACAGGGTCGGGTCTTCAGCCACTCGACTTTGCCGGCACGCTGCCCGGCGGGGACGTCGCTGAGGTCGCGCGTCTCCTCGTGGCCGCACTTGTGCTCGATGTCGTATGTCGTCGGGATGCTCATGGTTCCTCCGGTTCAGGGTCGTGCTGCGGTGTGCATGTTGCGATGTCGTGGATTCTTGGTGTTGGCACTTGCCGTCATCTCTCGCGGCCGAGCACCGGGTGCTGTCGCCAGCCGTTCCGGTCTGGCGTCGCCTCCCGTGTCGCCTGGAGGGGGAGGGGAGCGCGTCGCGCGCCATGTCGCCACGGCGTGCGCGCCGGCGCTGTGTCGCCTCACTCAACACCATCGGGAGACGCAGTCACCGCGACCGGTGTCGCGGTGCTGAGCGCCCGTGCTGTGTCGCGGGTCGCGACTTTGGTGAGGCGGGCCTGAACGTCGCCGAGGAGGAGGTACTCGGTCGCCGCGGCGGGGACACCGCTCGTGAGCCAAGTCGCCTCGCCCGTGTCGCTCACCGTCGCGACTCCGTTGCTCGAACCGAGATCCTCGATCGTCCACGTGTCGGTCGCCATGTCGCGTCGCAGCCGTGCGTGCGTGCGCGACAGCGACCGCGACGGATCCGGGAGCGACACCAATGTCGCGTCTTCGGTCGCCTGCGGGCGACGCCCGACGACGACGTGCGGGGACGGCAGCGACACTGTCGCGCCGTCGGGGAATTCGAGCACCCACGCCGCAGCGACGATCGTCGCGTCGTTCACGATGTCCACCTCGGCCGGCCGCCGGAACAGCGTCGCTTCGTCCAGCTCGTCGGCGACGTCCACCACCTGCGGTGTCGCGACCGCGGGCGGCGCGACGACGACCGGCGGCGCCACTGCCGGCTGCTGGGCCACCGGGAGTGCCGTCAGTGCGCTCACGGCGGCGTTGCTCGCTGGCGTGCCATCGACCCAGTGCGGGGCCGCGGCGGCGGCCCGCTTCGAGGCGCGCCGCTTCCGGCGCTTCTTGCCGCCGGCTGCCGGCGGCGCGACCGCGACCGGACGGGGATCCAGGGTCTCGGCCACCGTGCGGGGCGTGTGCCCCAACAGCCGCTGCATGTCGAGGCCGCAGCTGCGGCACAGCTCATCGCCCCTCGTCACGAACTGAGGGAGGCAGCAGAAGGGGCACGTCACCGCTTGCGCTTCCGGCGCTCCGGGCGCCGGGGTTGTCGAATCGCTCATGCCCCACGAAGAGGGGAGGCGCGCACCTGGCACGGGTGCCTCGGAGCGAGGGAGCAACAGCCCCCGTCCAACCACCTAAGCCGCATCCTGCTCTCCGCACACTCTCCCTCACTGATCTCATCGCGCAGCGCTTCGCTCGCCCTGCTTTCCTGCATCAGCTCTGCTGCTGCCCTGCCCGGCTTCACTCCGTTTCGCCGGACTTTCTCCTTACACCACTGGCATTCGAGGGTTACCGCGTCCCACGTTCCGTGACACGAGGTGCGCGCGACCGCACATCTATCCAGTGAGCGGGTGCACCGCCCGCCTGGAAATGGAGAACACCATGCAGCTCAAGCACCGTGTTGTCGCGACCGTCTTCGTGCTGGCCGGGTTGACGGCCTCGTGGTACATAGCGCAGTCAACAAACTTCGACAAAGGAGGCAGCGCCCCGGAACCGCCGAAGTACACGCCGGAAGTAGTCGAAACCGATGGGTACGACATCAGAGAAGAATCGGTGACCCTCTCGGACGGCACCACCGTCATCTGCCTGCACTGGACGAGCGTGAGCAGGGCGGACCCGAGACTCGTGTCCTGCGACTGGCCCGGCGCGGATCGCCCGAACGCTGCCACCACTGGGGAGGTCAAGCCGTGATCTCCGAAACCCTCGCAGAGCGTGGCCTGGGCGTCGGAATGGATGTACGGGTGAGAACAGAATCCAGCCCTCATCCAGATCGAACAAGGGAGGCCGCCGTGCAAACAGATCACGACAAGACTGCACAGCCTCAGCAAGCTGTGGCTCGGTCATTCAGCCAGGAGGAAATCAACGCCGAACCGACCGTGACGATTGAGGTGCCTTTCTCGATTCTCGAAAGCGCGTCGGTCGAGATGCATTTCACCAAGCTCACCCCTTCCGCACCAGAGAACTACCACTCGCCAAACGCGCGGATCGTACTCGAATACTTCGCAGCCTGTGTCGATCGGCTTGAAGCGGAGGGTGTCCTCGTGGCTGAGGGCGACTTCTGGCCAACCATCCGGCAAGAAGGCACTGCCTTCGCTCTCCCCAGAATGCAGTGAGGACAGGTCAGGAGTTGAAGACCCGATCCCAACGTGAGTTCGAAGCTCGCATCCGCCAGTCTCGTGGACTCGCGCACCCAGCCGCAACCCGTACCGGCGGGGGCGGCTGGGAGACGCGGTGCGCGCGCGATGGGTGCGGACGCACGTTCATCACCCCCACCAGGCAGCGGAAGTACTGCAGCATCGCGTGCCGCCGCGAAGTAGAGGGGGCGCGCGAGCATCGCGTCGAAGTGCTCACCGGGATGTTGCTGTACACGTGCGCTGCACCGCGCTGCACCAACGTGTTCCTACCGGAACCGAGGAACCCTGAACACGCGTACTGCTCGCCGCGCTGCCGGAAGCGCGCTCACCGCAGCGCGAGCGACCTGTCGGCCCTGTTCTGCGACTGGTGCCAGCGCCCTTTGCCGCAGACGAAGTCGCGCCGCCGGCGGTTCTGCGACGCGACCTGCAGGAAGCGCGCGCAGCGCGCCCAATCGAGAAACGAGAAGTAGACCATGCTCACTGTCGCCCTGATCGGAGCCTCCCGCGATGCGTGGGGGTACCTGATGAACACCGTCGCCGAGGAGCACACCATCGACCGTGCTGAGGGGCGCGCCGCCTACTACATGGCGAACGGCACCCCGCCGGGCTCATGGGCGGGCAGCGGGCTCGCGGCCCTTGGCCTGAACCCACGCGAGGCCGTTCAGCAGAGTGAGTTCCTCGCCCTGTTCGGAGAGGGCGTACACCCCGTCACGGGTGCGAAGCTCGGCCGGAGATACAACACGGTCCTCCCGCTGGAAAAACGTATCCAGCAGCGGATCCAGGCCGCAGCGGCGGACCCCGCGAACCACGAGCTCACGCCGGCGGAGTTCGAAGCGCTCGGAGACCAGATCCGGGTAGAAGAGGCCGAGGCGCCGGTGAAACAGTCGGTGGCGGGTTTCGAGTTCGTGTTCTCGCCGCCGAAGAGCGTGTCGTCGTGGTGGGCACTCGCTGACCCCGAGTTGAAGGACCAGATCCGGCAGGCGCATCACGCGGCGATTCAGTCGACGATCGAGAAACTCGAAACCGACATCATCCGCACCCGCACCGGCGCCGACGGTGTCGCTCAGGCGCACGTGCTCGGGATCTCGGCCGCCATGTTCGACCACTGGGACTCCCGGGACGGTGACCCGCAGCTCCACACGCACATGCTCGTCTCCAACCGTGTCCAGGGGGAGGACGGTCGCTGGCGCACGATCGACTCCCGATGGTCGCTGATGCCGGCCGTCGCGACCGCCGGCGCCTACTACGACGGCGTGCTCATGGATGAGCTCTCATCCCGGTTCGGCATCGAGTGGACCGTGGAGGAGGTGCTGGCCCGCCCCGAGCAGTACCGCGACTGGCTGGCCGATAACGAACGGCCGGACACGCCTGCTGCGAAGCACCAGTTCGCGATCTCGTCGGGCACGAACCCGGGCTCGGTGAAGTGGCAGATCGACGGCGTACCGAAGTCGCTCGTCGACGAGTACTCCACCAGGTCGAAGCGGCTGAACGAGCACGTCGACCGGGAGATCGCGAAGTACGTGGAGAAGCACGGCCGACGCCCGAGCGATCGCACCATCATCAAGATGCGACAGCAGGCCACCCTCGCCACCCGCACCGCGAAAAAGCACCGCTCGCTGCGCGACCTCACGCAGAGCTGGCGTCACCGTGCGCGCCCGCACGTGGGTGACTCGTTCCTGTTCGCTGACCGGGTCCGCGACGTCGGCGCCGCACGGAAGGACGATCTGCCGCTGTGGTCGTTCCGCCATGACGACGTCGACGACGAAGCGGCCCGGGATGCCGCCGAGTATGTGCTCCACACCCTCGCCACGGCGCGCGCGACCTGGGGGAGACGCAACGCGGAGACCGCGGCCCTTCGTGCGATCGCGGGCTGGCGGTTCCGGTCCCCGGAAGACCGCGACCTTGCGGTGCAGCGCGTCGTCGACCTCGTGCTCTCGCAGGCGATCCCGCTCACCCCGAAGAATCATCTCCACACCCCGCACCGGTTCCGCACCGCGGACGGCGAGGACATGTTCCAGCCCGAAGCGCGCGACCTCTACTCCACGCGGGAAGTGTGGGATGCCGAGGAACGACTGCTGACGGCGGGGCGCGGGACCGACGGCGCCCGCGTCGACCAGGCGCTCGTCGACGACCTCATCGCGATGCCGACCGGGAGTGAGCAGCGGGTGCTGTCAGAGGACCAGGCGGCCGCGGTCGAGAACATTCTCACGTCCGGCCGCGAAGTCGACGTGCTCGTCGGCCCCGCCGGCGCCGGCAAGACCACCTCGCTCGAGAAGCTCCGCGAGATCTGGGAGCAGCACCACGGTGCCGGCACCGTGCGCGGGCTCGCCCCAACCGCGCGCGCGGCCGAAGTGCTCGCGGAATCGCTCGGGATCCAGACCGAGAACACCGCGAAGTGGCTCCACGAGACCGCCCAAGGTACTGACACCCGCGACGGCATCGACTACCAGCTGCGCCCGGGCGAGCTGATGATCGTCGACGAGGCCTCGATCGGGGGCACGCTCGCGCTCGACAAGATCCGCGCCCAGGTCCATGCGGCCGGCGCGAAGCTCCTCCTCGTCGGTGACTGGGCGCAGCTGGCCGCCGTCGACGCCGGCGGCGCGTTCGGACTCCTCGCCGCAGACCGTGCCGACGTCGCCGAGCTCGTCAACCTGCACCGCTTCAAAGCCGAGTGGGAAGCCGACGCATCCAAGCTCCTCCGGCTCGGGAAGACCGCCGGCCTCGACCCCTACCTCGAGCACGGCCGCATCGAGCACGGCCTCGACGAGAACATCGTCGCGGCCGCCGTCGAAGCGTGGAAGCACGACGAGATGACCCCCGAACCTGAAGGGGAGGGGATGCTCGTATCGCTCCTGATTGCACCCACCAACGACATGGTGGAACGCCTCAATACGATCGCCCGCGAGTGGCGCATCCAGCAGGGCCACGTCGACAAGACCCATGAGGCTGTCATCGCATCCGGTGTCGCCTCGCCCGGCGACCGGATCGTGACCCGGCAGAACGCCCGCCGGCTGCGCACCGACCACGACCGGTGGGTGAAGAACAACGACGAGTGGGTAGTCGCCGGCATCAACCCCGACACCGGCGACATCGTCGCCGTCGCGGGGGAGGAGTACGTCACTCTGCCGGCCGACTACTGCCGCGACCACGTCCAGCTCGCCTACGCGACTACCGCGCACCGCTCCCAGGGGCGCACCGTGCACACCGCGCACACCATCGTCGACGCCAGCGCGACACGGGAGACGTTCTACGTCGCGATGACCCGCGGCAAGCTCTCCAACCGCGCATACGTCATCGACGACGAGGCCGGCGACAAGGGCGACCCCGCTGCGACGGGGATGACGCGCACATGGCGGGAAACGCTCGACCATGTCGTCATAAAGAAGGGCGGCGACATCTCCGCCCACGAAACCCTCCAGGACGAAGCCGAGCGCATCGGGTCGATCCGGCAGCTCGCAGCCGAATACCAGACCCTCAGCGCCGACCAGCTCGAACGCGAATACCTGCCCGTGCTCGCACGCCTCGGCCTCGTCGACGCCGACGCACCGGACTCCCCGTACCTCGGCCCGGTGCTCGCGAACCTCCGCCGCCTGGAGACCCGAGGCCGCGACGTCCCGGCCACTATCCACGAGCTGCTCGCCAGTCGAGATCTCGACGGCGCCCGCGACGTGCTCGCCGTGCTCCACTACCGCCTCTCCACGCACCTGGAAGACCTGCGCGAGCTCGGCGCCTACGACCGCTACACGCCCCTGCTGCACAACTTCGGCATCGACAGCACCGAGTCGCGTTCCGACCTCAAGCTCGGCCGAATCCTCACCGCGCTCGAACACGCAGCCGATGCCCCGCTCGAAGACGTCCTGCGCGGCGCGCTCGAGCGCATGGACCGGGGGAGTACCCGCGATGTCACCGCACGGCTCGCTCACCTGCTCCGCACCCAGTACCGCATCGCCCCTGACGAGCTCGACGCGGAAGCGCTGCGCGCGGCCGCGCCGCGAGACTTCATCGCCGGCATCATCGAAACCGCGCCCGACTTCGGCGACCCCGACTTCACCCTGGCGCTGCGCGATCGCGAAACCGCAATCCAGCTCCGTGCGGAACTCCTCGTCGACCGCGCGATCGCAGAAGACGCCCCCTGGCTGCAAGAGCTCGGAGAACGCCTCCCCGGGGACGAGGCAGCCTGGCGCCGGCGCGCAGTCACCATCGCCTGCTACCGCGACCTCTACGGCGTCGACAGCGACGAAGCGCTCGGCCGCGAACACGCCCACGCACGCAACCGCGAACGCGACCGGCACCTTGCCGCTGCGGCCCTCCGGCTCACGACAGATTCGCAGATGCCGGTTCCCCACGCTTTCGCCGCCGCCCAGCCCCTGTCCCCGGAAAAGCAGGCTGCACCCTCATACTGAGCGCAAGCTGGAGCGTCTTAGTAGCCGGGGCTGGGACTGCGGCCAGGACCGTGAAGATCCTGGCCGCTTTGCGCGTGCGGCCATGATCCGTTCCACGGAGTCTCTGGTTGCTGCGCTTCTTGTTCGGCGATCACCGCTGCCGGGTGCCCTTGCCAATTTGCAGGCACTGCCGGCAGTTCGGGCGCCCGATAGTTTGGCTGAACGTCGTCCCACATGCTCAGCCAATCGAGTGCGACCCGCTTTCGCTGCGCGTCAACCTCGGTCAGTTCAAGTCGCTCACGGATGGTGGAAACCAACACCAGATCATCATGAATCAGCGCCGTCACGAACGCACGATCCTTATCCCGATTTGCGACCAGCTTCGCACTGCACAAATCGTGCACGTCCAGGCACCAGCCCGTGTAGTAGTCGGTGTTCTCGTTTCGGATCGGCACCAACCGCTCTGCCCACCCCGCTGGGAGTGTGGCGGTACGGCGGTCGACGCCCTGAGCGTAGTAGCCGAATGTCTGGTGGAACTGGCTCAGTTCACCAATCGTGCCGTCAATCTGCGTCGACTTGGTCCCGTCCGCGTCATCAAACAGCGGGAACACGTCGGCTTTCTCCGAGAAGGTAGATTCCTCGGGCAGCTCGAGCTCGCTGTACGTGCCCAGCACTGACTGGGATCCGATGACGAGCACCTGGTCTTGCTCAGCCACCCGACAGGCTGCACGGATGATGTGTTCGAGGTCAGTGCGCTGCATGACCGCGCACCTGCTTGAGCACCTGCAACCGCACATGTTGGGGCAGGACACCTGCGAGGGGGCTCACCTGTCGAAGATCAATACCGCGTTCGCCTTCGGTCAGGGCGACAGCGGCAACAGCCTCAGGGCCGGCCTCCACGGCCGTCTCCCACTCCCGTACCCAGCCCTCGGCAAGCGGTGCACGTCGGCGCCGCTTGAGGAGAGCGAGATTCGAGCGCATTAGGCGTCGCGCGGTGGGCCAGTCCTGACGCAGAAAGGGCAGCGCCGCGCTGTGGAGCTGCAAGCTGAGCTCCGCCTCTCGCGTCAACGTCGTACCCGTCATAGCTCCATTCTACGTAGCAAACGCGCACGGTGGGAGGGATGGGGGAACAATGCAGTGTCGTGCGACCCGTGCCCGGTCGGCAACGCGACTCATAGTGCTCATTCCATGATGGGCGTCGGCGTATCGGAGACCACGGTGTGACTTACGCCTGCCGGTATCGGCCGATGAACCAGCCACCGTGACGCTTGCTCGATAGCGCGCCGCCCCGAGCCAAGAACTCACGCAGTGCGGCGCGAGCAGCAACGTTTCCGGCTAGCGGCGGGCCGGTTCGGGGACCGCTTGCAACTCCTCCAGGCGCTTCTTGACTTGAGTCCGCTCAGTATCGCGTGCATCCTCCGCCCGCCGGCCTTCGAGCGCGCGCGGACGAACCACGCCATTCGTCCGGACAAGGGCCGAGCGGCACGCAGCTAGCAAGCTATCGCCACCACCGGCGGCGTAGGTCTGCGACGGCGCGCGGAGTGCCGCCTTTCGGTGAACGCCTCGCGCCTTATTTTGAATTAATCAAAATAAGGGTTAAGGTTGCAGCATGGAAACCGGAATCGACTCGACGCTGCGCGCAGCCGGCTTGCGGGCGACCGCTGGCCGGGTCGCCGTGCTCGAGGCGCTGGCTTCCATGCCCCACTCGGACGCCGAACGAGTGTTCCGAGTGGTCGCTCGCGAGTTGCCGACGACTTCGATCCAGTCGGTGCACAACATCCTCGCGGATCTGACGGCGGCGGGCCTCATCCGCCGGATCGAACCGGCAGGATCCGCGGCGCTCTACGAGCGGCGCATCGAAGACAACCACCACCACGTCGTCTGCTCCGGGTGCGGGGCAGTGGCCGACGTGGACTGCGTCGTCGGACACGCGCCGTGTCTCGATCCGTCCTC
This sequence comes from Leucobacter sp. MMO-125, assembly GCF_037148395.1. Taxonomy (NCBI): domain Bacteria; kingdom Bacillati; phylum Actinomycetota; class Actinomycetes; order Micrococcales; family Microbacteriaceae; genus Leucobacter; species Leucobacter sp. MMO-125. The sequence continues at coordinate 379,761 of NZ_JBBCTL010000004.1, read as the reverse complement.
GACGACGGGCTTCACCATACAGGCGGCCGAGGTCACGTTCTTCGGCCTCTGCTCCGACTGCCAGCAGTCGGCCGCATAGACGACGCCGCCGCAACGCCGCCGAACCGGGGGCGTGATTCGTCTTACCCGAAAACCGAAGGAGAACCATGTCCAGCATCCCTCCCACCACCACCCAGACGGGGACGCCGATCGCGAGCGATGCCCACTCCCTAAGCGCGGGGCAGGACGGCAGCATCGCGTTGCACGACCGCTATCTGGTCGAAAAGCTCGCACAGTTCAACCGCGAGCGCATCCCCGAACGCATCGTGCATGCGAAGGGCGGCGGGGCGTTCGGCGAGTTCGTTGTCACCGGGGACGTCTCCGCGTTCACGCGGGCCGCCGTATTCCAGCCCAGTGCCGTCACCGGCACGCTGCAGCGCTTCTCGTCCGTCGCCGGCGAGCAGGGATCGCCCGACACCTGGCGCGACGTGCGCGGCTTCTCAGTGAAGTTCTACACGAGCGAGGGCAACTACGACATCGTGGGGAACAACACCCCGGTGTTCTTCATACGGGACGGCATCAAGTTCCCCGACTTCATCCACTCGCAGAAGAGGCTCCCCGGCTCCGGGCTCCGCGACGCCGACATGCAGTGGGACTTCTGGACCCTCTCGCCCGAGTCCGCGCACCAGGTCACCTACCTGATGGGCGACCGCGGCCTGCCGCGTTCTTGGCGGCACATGCCCGGTTTCGGATCCCACACCTACCAGTGGATCAACGCCGACGGCGAGCGCTTCTGGGTGAAGTACCACTTCACCGCGCTGGAGGGTAACGAGGAGATAGACGGTGCGGAGGCTGAAGCGATCGCCGGAGGCGACGCCGACTACTACCGGCGCGATCTCTACGAAGCCATCGAGCGCGGTGACCACCCCGCATGGAAGCTGCAGGTGCAGGTCATGCCCTACGAAGACGCCAAGACGTACCGCTTCAACCCCTTTGACCTCACGAAGGTCTGGCCGCACGCCGACTATCCGCTGATCGAGGTGGGCGTGCACACCCTGAACCGCAACCCCGAGAACTTCTTCGCGCAGATCGAGCAGGCCGCGTTCTCGCCTGCCAACACCGTGCCCGGGATCGACATCAGCCCCGACAAAATGCTGCAGGCGCGCGTGTTCTCTTACCCCGACGCGCAGCGCTACCGGGTCGGCACCAACTACAACGAGCTGCCCGTTAACTCCCCGGTCGCCCCAGTGCACACATACTCGCAGGACGGCGCGGGCCGGCACGGCTTCACGCCGGCCGACGCCCCGGTCTATGCGCCGAACTCGACGGGCGGGCCGGTGGCCGACTCGCAGCTGGCGGGCACAGGCTCCTGGGAGTCGGACGGCGAGCTGATCCGGTCAGCGATCACTCTGCACGCCGAGGACGACGACTTCAGCCAGGCCGGCACTCTCTATCGGGAGGTCTTCGACGACGCGGCTAAGGAGCGGTTCCTCGCGACGATCACTGGGGCCGTCGGCGCCGTGCAGAGCGACGAGATCCGGGAGCGCGCGATCCAGTACTGGACGAACGTCGACCCCGGACTTGGCAGCGCGTTGCGCACGGCCCTCTTCGAGGCTCAGTAGTTCGCGACGGGGGAGCGCAGGATACCTCGGCGCTCCTTAGCGATTCGTCATCCTGCGCGAGTAGCGAGTCGCGGGATCCATTTGAACGGACGCCGCGGCTGCGCGCGGAATGGCCGGTGGTTCTGTGGGCGTCGGCTTATTCGGGCTCCGCTCGATCAGGCTGCAGTGCGCTCGTACCGCAGGGGGCGCCCATGCGGGCCGGTAAACAGGCCCAGCGCAGCACCCCCACCCTCACGTTGCGAAGGAGGCGGCCACGGTCACGGCCTACATCGAGTGGCCGTGGCCGTGGCCGTAGCCGTGGCCGGGACCCTCAGGGGGTTGGGTCGTCTGGGTGGCGGGCCAGACCTCTGTGAGACCGGGCACGCCATGCAATGCGGCTTCTGCTTCGTGGTCCAGTGTGGTCAGGTCGAGGTGTTTCATCGCAGCTCCTGCAGTAGCTCGTGGAGGATCCGATTGGCTTCGCGCAGCTCGCGGGCTCGCCCCCAATCGGCGAGGTCGGCGGCAAGGGCCGCCTTCCCTACCTCATGATCGGTATCTACGCGCAGGCGCACATTGTTGCCGCGCCCTTCCTGCAAGAGATAGTCGTTCACGAGTCCGTCGAGCACGTCCGCGCAGACATACCCCTCGACGACGTCGTCAGCGACCATCCCGGATCCCGGCGCACCCACACCGGACAAGCGGAGGCGCGGATCCGCGCGCAGATCCGCGACATCGGCCTTGTGTGCGGAGAACTCACGCAGTGCGGCGCGTGCAGCAACCTTGCCCGCCAGCAACCGCGCCGACTCAGGAGCAGCCTGCAACTCCGCCAGGTGCTTCCTGATCCGAGCCCGCTCAGCGTCTCGTGCACCTTCCGCCCGCCGGCCTTCGAGTGCTGCGAGGAGAAACCACGCCATACGTTCGGACAAGGGGCGGGCGGCACGCGGCTGCCAAGCCATCGCCATGTCGTCGAGCATGATTGCCCCGCCGTCAAGCACCTCCGCTGGGATCGCTCCCGAGCGCACGAGCGCGTAGGCTCGCCCGCGGCTGATGCCCTTCTCTTTCGCGAATGCGCTCACCCTCTTCATAACACTAGTGTACACGAGTGTTCACTGCAGTGTGAGGCTGTCATGCGGCGTTCAGAGCATGTTGGTGCCGGCGCGCCGGCTGATCTACGCCTGGCGGTGTCGGCCGGTGAACCAGCCGCCGCGGCGCTTGCTCGACAGGGCCTCGGCGCGCGCCACGAAGTCGGCTGTGCTCTCCGAGTTCGCGTAGAGCTTCCGGATGCTCTGCAGCGCGTTCTGGTGACGTGCCGGGCTCATCGCCGCCATCGCGTCGTCGATGAGGCTGACCCGGTACCCGAGGTCGGCGAGATCTCGCACGGACGTGCTGATGCACTGGTCAGTGTAGAAGCCGGCCATGAAGACCTTGTCGACGCCGAGGTTTCTGAGCACCTGGTCGATCTGGGTTCCCACGTGGACCCCGGAGCACGTCTTCGTGAGAACGATCTCGCCTGCCACTGGGGTCGCTTCGGGGAGGAACGCCGAGTCGGGTGACCCGGGCGGGTAGAGCATCCCGGCCGCCTTGTGCAGCGCACCAGTGTCTTCGGCGCCGGGCAGCATCGCTTGGATGCCGACGTGCACCACTCGGACTCCGAGCCCCCGGCAGGTGGCCAGCACCGCGCTGACGTTGTCGAGGGCGGCTTGGAGGTGCGCGTCCATCACCTCGAGCACCGGTTCGACGGTCTCGTCGTAGAGGCCGGCTAGCACGAGGGAGTCGCGGATCGCTCGAGTGGTGAGGTGCTGCTGCGCGTCGACGACGACGAGCGCGGTGTCGGCAGGGTTGAGCGGCAGCGCGTCGGCGTAGCCGACTGCTCCGCGCGTGCCGTAGTATCGGTCTACGAGCGCGTCGACGTCCGCATCGGTCGCGGTGGGGCGTGGGGGAGTGCTCATGCGTCAGGGGTTCCTTACGGCGTCGTCGGTACCTCCATGTTGCCAGCCCGCATGTCACCGTCCCGTAACAGAACGAGGACGGGGGCGGCAGGTTCCCCCCGCAGCCCCCGCCCGGGCCGTTGCGTCAGCTCACATCGTGGGCGCGTTCACCGTCTGCTGCTCGGCGGTGTGGTGGAGGGCGGCGGCAGGCTCTGCTTCCGGCTGCGGCGCTACGGCCGCGGCTTCTGCTTCAAGCTCGCCCACCAGCGCAGCAAGCCGCTGTACCTTCTCGGCGAGTTCCGCCTTCTTCGGCCACGGCTCCGACTCCAGCTCCCGCAGCTCCACCACCTCACTCTGCGACGTGGCGAGCTGCTGCCGGAGATCCGCGAGCTCGTCAGGCAATGCCCGTGCCCGCGACTCGAACCCCTGCGACAGCATCGACAACTCGCCCTCGAGCGCACGCGACCAGAGCATCTGGTACTTCATCGCGTTGATCGTCCTGCCGGCCTGGAACACGACGAGCGGATCGGTCTTGTCGTTGGCGTTCCACTTGAGCTGTGCGTCCCATTCGAGGCCCGCGATCGCCACGGTGAACTTCAACGGGGCCGGGTAGCCGGCGCAGTGCGGGCCGAAATACTGCAACTGCTCGCGAGCGCGTACGAGCTGGGTGCGGAACGCCTGCCCGAACTCCTTCCTCTCCCGATAGCGGGGCGCTTCCGCCCAGCTCGACGGGGTCACCCGCCCCTCGAACGCGTCACCTCGTGTGTCGACTACCTTCGACGCGAGCGTTTCGACGACCTTCACGTCGTGTTCCAGCACCTTCGACTGCTGCTCGATCATCGCGCGGCGCGCTTCGATCGACCCGATCTTGCGCTGGTGGCCACGCTGCTGACGGGATAGCTTCAACGTCTCGTTGCGGAGGTCCGCGACCTCGAGGATTCGCATGTCGCCGGCAGCGATCGCCTGCATCTCCGCGAACTGCAACGCCATCTCCGTCGAGTTGTCCACCTCGCGCACGTCGAGCCGGCCCGTGAGCACCTGCTCGATGAACTGCGCCTTCCGTGCGAGCGTGCCCCACATGTACGAATCGAACGAGCCTTCCGTGGCGTACCGGAACAACCGCACCTGGTCGTTCTGGTTGCCCTGCCGGATGATGCGCCCCTCCCGCTGGGTGACATCGGCGGGCCGCCACGGAGCGTCGACGTGGTGCAGCGCGATCGCGCGCGCTTGCACGTTCGTGCCGACGCCCATCTTCTCCGTCGACCCGAGGAGCACCTGCACGCGGCCGTCACGGCACTGCTGGAACAATTCGGCCTTCGCCTGGTCGTTGCTCGCTTCGTGGACGAAGCGCACCTGTGAAGCCGGCACGCCACGGGCAATGAGCTGCGAACGGAGCTCCGTGTAGGCATCCCAACGCCCCTCAGCGGGGGTGCCAAGGTCGGAGAACACGATCTGCAACGCCCCCCGGTTGGGGGAGAGCTCGCCCCATTCGTCGAGGTACTCACGGTCGTGGTTCTCGTCCCAGACCCGGTACACGTGCTCTGCGACGACGTCGATCTTCGTGCGTTCGTGTTCGGCAGGGCCGGCCTCATCCATCAGGCGAGCGTCCAATGCGAGCGCACGCCCGTTCGACGTGATCTTGAGCATGTTGTCTTCGGTGGGGTCCACCCGCCCGTCACGCACGTCTTCGCCACGCTGGATGAGATCGGCCATGCCGGCCGCTTGCGCTTCCGTCGGGGCGACCACCACCAGCTCCGGCGCCGGCCTACCATCGCTGTTCAGCGCCTGCCCGGGGACGGGAAGCGCGAGATCGGCCTGCGTCTTCACATCGCCAGGCACATGCCACATGCGCAGCAGCTCGGGCACGTTGCGGAACTTCGTCGTGCGGGTCTTCACCTGGAACCCACCACCGTTCGGCTTCGCCTCCACCGCGGTCGCCTGCTCGGTGAACTGCTGCGCCCAGTCGTCGGCCGCGTACACCTGCGCGTCGCGCAGCAGATCCGGGCGCAGGTAGCGCATCATCACGTACATCTCGATCATCGAGTTCGGCAGCGGTGTCGCCGTCGCAAGCGTCACCACCCGCGACTGGCCCAGGTGCTCGCGGTAGTACCAGAGCTTCATATCGAGATCGGTCGCACGGTTCGCGCCCTTGCTCTTCGCAAGGTCCGACACCTTCGTGATGACCGTGAGGTTCTTGTACTTGTGCGCCTCGTCGACGCACAGATAGTCGATCCCGGTCTCCTCCCACGACACCCCTTCATCCTGGGGGAGATCGATCATCTCCTTCAGTCGCTCCTGCTGCGTCGCGATCTGGCTCTCCAGCCGCTTCACCGACTTCTCAGAGAGCGCTGAGTCGAGCTTCGCCCGCAACACCTCCTCCATCTCGTCCAGCCGCTGCTGCGCGAACACGCTCTTGGACGCACCGAGTCCGATGCGCTCGAACGCTGAATGGGTGAGGATCACCGCGTCCCAGTCGCCCGTCCGAGCGCGCGCGACGAACAGCTTCCGCCCGTTCCTCGATGCGGTCGTGGCGATATCGTCGCTGCCGGCGGCGAGCACCTTCGCGCGCGGGTAGATCTGCTTGAACTCGCGAGTGAACTGCTCCAGCATCTGGTTCGGGACGATGATCGCGGGCTTCTGCACCATGCCCAGGCGCCGCAACTCCATCACCCCCAGCACCATCTCGGCGGTCTTCCCTGCCCCGACTTCGTGGAACAGGCCGGTCGCCGGCTCTGCGAGCATCCGTGCGACCGCGGCGTGCTGATGCGGGCGCGGCGTGAAGGTGGCCGCCTTCCCCGGGAACGACAGCTGCACCCCATCGTAGGAGCGCAGCGTGATCCCGTTGTAGAGATCGTTGTAGCGCTCCTGCAGGCGCACCACCCGCTCCGCGTCGGACCACAACCAGTCCTGGAACGCCTCGTGCAGTTCGCCCGCACGCTCCTGCAGCGTCTCGGTGGCGACCTGGTCGACGAACGATGGACCGTCCTTGTCGGGGCGGTAGGTGACCTCCAGAGAACGTCCGTTCATCACCCGGTCGAACACCTCGGTGGCGCGCAACGACTTGTGATCGCCCTCCACACCCCACTTGCCCTCGGCGGAGTCTACGGGACCGCGGGCGAGGCGGAACCGCCATTCCCCGTCGATGCGTTCGATCGCATTCACTTCGTTCTTCAGCTCGTGCTCGATGAACATCGACACGTCGTCGACGGGCACCCAGCCGGCACCGAATTTCACGTCGATCTCCGCCGGCCCCACCTCTTCGGGGATGACCTGCTCGATCGCGTCGAGGTGACGCTGGAAGGTCGCGTCGGCCGCCGTGAGCTCACGCACCACCTTCCGCTTCTGGCGCACGTTCCCCGATAGGAACTCGGCCGCGGGAATGTACGTCTCCTGATCGTCGGGGTCGAGGAACACGAGGTCGCCCAGAAGGTCCGGCACGGACGCCTCGTCAACGTCGAGCAGCTCGGCAACGAGCGGCACGTCGACGCGGCCGACACGGTCGAGCGATACCCGGATCGCGTCCTCGGGGGAGTCGACCTGGTACACCTCCGAGGTCGCCCCGACGACGCGCTCGGTGAAGATCGTCGCCTTGCGTGCCTCACCGGTGTCCTCGTTGTAACGCTCGAGCGCGACCACGGTCGCGAAGTGCGGATCCTGCCGCAGCGCGCGCACCGCGGCCGGGTAGCGGCGGATGATGCTCGGATCCTTCCCCGCACGCTCCCGCACCGTCACCGACACGCGGTTCACCGGCCCGTACTTCGCGACGTACTCGTCGTACACGGTGCCGAGCGCCTGGCGCAGCTCGGCGATCGCCGGGGTGTCGTCCCGAGTCGCGGCTTCGGCTTCCAGCAGCTTCACCGCGGCGTCGCGCATCCGCACCAGGTGCATGAGCTCCCGCACAGCGTTCTTCGGCACGTTCACCGGCTCAAGCCCGTCCGCACCCACCTGGGTGAGTAGCCCCGTCTCATCGTCGAAGCTGAGGTGCCCGATCACCAGTTCGGGATCCTGCACCACGCGTGCGACCGGCCGGTCGGTGACCGTCTGTCCTTCGGCCTGCCAGACGCGGCCGCGCGCGATCGCGTCGTCGACGATGCGGCCCAGCGCCCGATCCAGTGCCGGCGCGATCGCCACGGCGGACGGATCGGCGGCCGTCACCGACAGTTCGGGGCCGAACTGGCCGACACGGGTGTCGAGATCTCCGAGCACCATGTCGGGGTGGTCCTCGAAGTAGGAGTTGATCGCGGCCGTGCCGGCGGCGCCGTCGACGTCGACCGTGCGCAGCCACGACGGCTCACCCTCAGGCGCGTCTCCGAGGTGCCGGCGGAACACGAGCACGTCGATCGTGGCGTCGGTGCCGGCGATCTCGCCGTGCGCGCCGCGCGGCATCCGCACCGCACCCAGCAGCTCGCCGTGCTTCGCGATCTCGCGGCGAGACCGCTCGCTCTTCCCATCCATCGTCCACCGCGACGACATCACCATCACGATCCCGCCCGGCTTCACCTGCCGCAACGACTTCACGATGAAGTGGTTGTGCAGCGACAAGCGCGCCTCGTTGTAGGCCGGATCGTAGAGCCTGGTCTGCCCGAACGGCACGTTGCCGATCGCGAGATCGTAGCCGTCATGGGGGAGGAACGTGTCACCGAACGACTCGTTCACGATGTTCGCGCCCGGGTTCAGGAGGCGGGCGACGCCGGCCGTCGTCGGGTCCAGCTCGATGCCCGTCACCTCATGGCCGGCGCGGGCCTGCCCGATGAAGTTGCCCGTCCCGCACCCCGGCTCAAGCACCCGCGCCGTGGCGGGGACCCCGAGTCGGTCAGCGGCCTCCCACATCGCTGAGACGTAGTCCGGGTGCGTGTAGTGGGCGTTCAGGATCGTACGGCGGGCCGCCGTCCACTCCTCCTCACCCCACAGCTCCTGCAGCGCTGCACGATCCGCCTCGTACTTCGACGAGCGCGGATCGAACAGCTCAGGCGTCGCACCCCAGCCAGGGAACCGGCGCAGCTCGTCAAGCTCTACTTCTGAGGGTGCGCGGCCTTCACGAAGAACTCGCTGGAGAGTGCGGACCGCAGACACTCCGCCGCCCACCCGGGAGACGCCTCCGGCTCCTCGTCCAAGAACCGGCACACGTTCAGCAGGATCGCCGCCTGCGCCAACGACACCGGCGTCTGCGAGTAGCCGTGCCTCGTCGCGGTCTCGTCCGCCCACGCCGTCAGCTTCTTCTGCAGCTCCGGCAACGCCCACAGCGCCTGATCGTCCGCCCTCGGAAGATCGAACGGACCCTCGCTCAGCACGTCCGGGGACGTCTCCGTCCCGTCCTCGAAGCGGGCCACGTGCTCCGCGTCGATCTCCCGGAACGCCGGCACCGTCGCCGCGCTCTGCACCCGGATCTCGTTCCGGTGCAGGAACCACAGCACCATCACCGCTGAGGGCATCTCGGTCAGATCCTCCACCCCAACGCCCAGCTGATCCAGCCACGTCAGCGACGCCTCGTACTCGTCCCTCGCCGCCAGCTCCCGCAGCACCATCAGGTCGTTGTTCACCTGCCCAACCCGCTCCAAATAGCTCTCCGTCACCGGCCACGACTCCTGCAACGTCGCGAGCTGCTCCTGTTCGATCATCATCGTTCCCTTCCGTTCCTACCGTCTCGAACATGCCCCACAGATCGAACTCCATCTGCGTGTCCGGCACGCGCTGCTTTCTCCTGGCCATTCTGGCTTCCCCCTCCGACATTTCGCAGACCGATACCCCCACGAAGCCGGCCGCCGCGCACCCCACGCACACGAAAACGGGGCCGCACCCGAAGGCGCGACCCCGCTGTGTGCGGCGACCGTCAGCTGTACGACGGCGCCGCGAGCAGCTGCCGGTCCTGCTCCATCTGCTGCTGCCGTTCGATGGTGAGCGTCGCGTACGGGTCCGCTCCGAACGCCCGGACGTACACCGCGGATTCCTCCCATGTGTCGGGGCGTTGCCCCTCCGGCGTTACGAGCGTGGTCACCAGGTATCGGTACTCGGTCGCGCCCATCATGCGCGGGCCGCCGGTGCGAAGCCGCGCCAGGAACTCTTCCTGTGAGCGGGACTCGTCAGCCATCGCCGCGAGGGTGCGCACCGCTTCACGGTCCAGTCGCCCTGCCTTCACCAGCTCCTCCGTGCGATCGGTGAATTCGAGGTAGTCGAGCTGTTCGGGAAGCGTCCGCTGCGCCTGTTCGCTCATGCGTCGGCCCTCACATCGCCGGCGCCGCGGCCGCCGGCTGCGCCACCTCGTGGCGCGCCTGCTGCACCGCCGCCCATGGATCCTGCGGCACCTGCGCCTGATCCGGCACCGGCGCGGGTGCGGCCTGCGTCGCGGCCTCGTTCCGCGAGAGCGCCCGTCCGGTTCCGGCGTGCTCGTCGATCACGCTCGTGAGGTACAGGCCCACAGCCGGCGCCGCACCGTACTCGGCGACGATCTCGCGCACCTGGCCCGGCTTGTCCTCCGGCGGCGTGTTGGTGTCGTCCCAGACCGCCAGCAGCATGTTCCCGGTCTGCTCGTCGATGTGGCGCTGCTCGAACACCTCACCCAGCCGAGTACCGAACATCTGTCGGTACTGCGCGGCCCGCTCCAGGTCGGCCTCCGCATCGACATCCTGCGACGCCTCCTGGGTGGCGGTCTGCTGCACGTCGCGGCTCGCGCGCGGAGTGCGGTCGATCGTGAACTCCCGCTTGCGCGGGTTGACCGAGACCGCGTCGACGAACAGGTCGATCGAGTCGTACTTCTTCCCGTCGACCTCTTTGGTCCGATTCCGAGTCGTGCCCCACAGCAGCAGCGGGTCGCCGTTCTGCAGCGTGTCACGCACCCAGTCCGCATCACGACCGGAGAACTTCGCCTGGTACCAGATAGCCTTGCCATCGCTCCACTGGCCGGTTCCGGGATCCTGCACACGCTTCTGGTCGACGACGTCGACGTAGAACGCCTGCTGCTTGTCATCGGTGGCCTCGAAGTAGCGGCCTTCCGCCATTTTGCCCAGGTTCGCCTTGATCAGTTCCATGATGATGCTCCGTTCCATCTCGGGCGGGCGACCACTTCGTCCACCTCACCCCACGAACACCACCCCCGCGCACCTCACACACGAAAGCGGGGCCGCACCCAACCGGGTGCGGCCCCGCTTCGCTCAGCCTCAGAGGGCTACATCGACATCGACGGCGCTTGGTGTGAGGCATCCAGGTGGGGCGTCTGAGCCTGCGGCCATGCCGGGGCCGGGTACTCAGCGTTGGCCTGTTCACGAGTCAGGGCACTGCCAGGGGCGTCGTACTCGTTCACGACGCTGAGCAGATACGCCTGATCTGCCTCCGACGCGCCGGACCCAGCCAGAACGGATTCCACCTCACTGCGGACCTTGATCGGATCATCAGAATGGTCTCTCATGATGTAGTTCACCTGCTGCGCGTCGATGTTATTCAGCACCTCGTGTGCACGGTCGTGCATCATCTCCTTCAAGCGCTGACCCGCGAGCTGATAGCTGTTGGTGAACGTTGCGGTCGGTGAGATCCCTCGCTCCTTCGCGAGGTCAGTGAGGCGAGCGAAGTCTGCGGCATCATCCCTACCTCTTTCGAGTGCATCCGTCCAATGCTGGTTCCACGGCTGGGTGCCATCATCATCGGAGGCGTTCAACCTGTCCCATCCCGTCTCGTATACCTTGTCGAGGTAGAGCGGGATCGCGAAGTCCTCGGGCTCGAAACCGTTCGGTTCCTCTCGTTCCATCAACGAACGGAACTTGGCACTCTCTACACCGGTCTTCACCAGGTGGTCGTGGAGCTCGAGGTAGGTGTCGCGCCCGAGCTGTTCCGGGATCGCTTCGAGCCCTGCTCGGCACTCCTCCAGGAACTTGAAGTCCTTGACCAGGTCTGCGTTCAATCGGGTCATGATTCAGCCTTCTTTCTGTAGGAGGCCGAACCGCTCAGCCTCTCACCACTCGAAGTGGGATCGCGCGCACCCGCTACCGGTCAGAGGTAGTCGCGCAGCGACCGAGCACGCCGAGTCGGCGCCGGTCCGGCGTGCTCTGCCCGCACCACGGCCAGGGCGTGGTGGTTCGCGAGCTCGCGGGGGAGACGCCGCCATGACCGGGATGATTCGATCAGCTCGTGTAACCGGTCGTGGCACTGCCGGCACAACGCCCATAGATCCTCGTGCGCCTCTTCTCCGAGGCGCACGTAGGTGTTGTGGTGGAGATCGCCGCAGCGCACTGTCCACTCCGTCCCGCACCCGCCCGCGCACCACAGGCTGTCAGTGCGGAGCCGTGCGGCCTCCTCCAGCGCCCACGCCTCCCGCCGGCGGAACCACTCGGGGGACTTCATGTATCCGTCGTAGAACGCCCGCCAGGCGTCCCTCCGGCCGGAGCGGATCGCCCAGGGACTCAGCTCACGCATGATCCCGGACCCCGCGTCGCGCTTTCCGGCGCTCAGCGTTGACATCCGGATGGGTGACGGCGCTGAGTCGCTCCGCGAATGGTGAAGCTTCCCGCATCCGGTTCGCGAGCGTCACCTTGTCCTCGTTGCAGCGCGCGAATGCGGGGTTCTCGTTGAACGGGGAGAGCTTCGGGATCACCGGTTTCAGGTTGCGGTAGAACAGCAGCGCGTACCCGCCAACCATCTCACGGATCTCGCTCGGTTCCAGGATCGATCGCTTCTCCTCACTGACCTGAATCGAGGCCGGCCCGCCACCCCAGGAATGGGACTCGCGGCGCGTCCAGAGTTCACCGATGAGGTTCGAGAGCTTCCGCAGCTCTTCCTCGTCGCTGCCACCGGGGAGGACGATCTTCGCGACCGCCGCATCCCACATCGTTTTCGCGTTCTCAGCACCCCACTGGGCCAGCTGCTCCTTCGACTGGAACACCGCCACCACGACGCGGCCGCGGCCTCCGCCGGCGGTGACGATCTCGTAGAGGCCCTGGTACTCGAAGTTGCCGAGCTCGTCGAGGATGTAGCTCACCGGCGGGTCGACCCGGCCACCGGGGGAGGCGTCCGCGAGGCCTTTCGTGACGTAGTCGAGTTCTGCCAGCAGGCCGTCGATGATGCGGGTGTACCCGCCCGTGGTCTGCTTATCGCCCACCATGTAGAGCGTCTGCTTCTCGAGCACGAAAGCCACCGGATCAAACCCCTTACCCGTCTCGGGCATCAGCCACTTCCGGGCGGAGCGCGACTCGAGGAACGCGAGCACCGTGGGGAGCACACCCCACTGGCTCGTGCGCTGCTCAGGCGGCGTATTGATGACCGACTCCAGATGTCGGGCGTGCTCCAACAGTCCGTCCGGGTGCTCACGGATCGCGCGCACCGCTTCCAGGGCGCGCTGCGGGTTCGACACCCAATCCCAGATCTTGTCCACACCCACCTCCATGCAGGCGGCTGCGTGGAACAGGTGCGCGGCGAGCTGCTGACCGAGGGTGTCCCAGTGGCCGCCGTTCGACGTCGACCCGGAGAACGAGTCTGAAGGGATCAGGGAACGGACTCGGCGGATCAACACGCTCTCGTCGACGCAGCCGGCGACCGGATCCCAGCGGATCACGCGGCCGAGATCTTCCCCGCCTTCGATGCCCGGGGCGAGCACCCAGCACTTCGATCCCATGCGTTCGCGTTCGAGCATCGTCATCTGCGCGTTGTCCATCTTCGACGACGTCGTGATGAGCGCGCCCGGCGCCGACAGGATCCAGTTCAGGATCAGGAACCAGCCCTTGCCCGACCGGGACGGGCCGATCACGATCGTGGGATCCTCCACCCTGAGCCACAGGTCGATGCCCCAGAACGACCCCACCCGGTACCCGCAGTCAGAGGGTCGCAGGTGGTTCCGGTCGATCATGGGGCGCAGGTTCGGGCCGCGCACCTTCACGAGCTGCTTCTCGCTGAGCTCACGGTTCACATCGGTCAGCGGGGCGAGCCCTTCCTTCCGCTGCGGATCCTTCCGGTGCCGGTGGACCACGACCCCGACAAGGATGCCCAGGGCGGCGGCGGCCAGGAGGAACAGTCCAACCAGCGCCCAGTGGATGAACCCGGGCACGCTCGCGCCCGTCACCACTGTGGGGTCAGGCTGCCCCCACAACCCCACGAGTTCGGGCATCGAGATCGAACGGTCTGAGAACTCAGCCGGGTTGGTGAACGCGATAGCGAACAACTGCGGGAGTGCTACCAGGCCGCCGGCTGCGATGAGGATCGCAGCGAGGGCGGCCTGCCACGGCAAGGTCGACCATTTCAGCTTCGGCACCATCAGACCATCACCTCCACGCCCGGAACTGCCCGTGCGATCGACTCGTACATGAGAGTGCCGGCCCGAGCGACGAACGACAGCTCGTCGACGACGGGGCGCGCGTGGCGACCCAGCCCGTGCGCGGCGTATTCTCCGAGATCCGCGGCAATGGGTGCGCTCAGGCTGAGGAACTCGCCCAGTTCCTCCACATGCGGGGTGCGCTCGAGGTATCGGCCGGCTGCCTTCACCGCCCGCACCGCGGGCGAGGGGACACGCAGCGGCATCTCCTCGCAGAGTTTCGTCGTCTGCTCGGACCACGCGAGGTACACCTGCACCCGGTCAGCGCCGCCGAACTCGCTCCCCATACCGGGTTCGGTGAGCCGCACGCTGACGAGACCGGTCACATCCATGTACAGCTTCCACAGCTCCGAGAACGCGGGATCCTCAGGCCCCGGCGTGGTGTTCAAACCGTGCCGGAAGTCCCGGTACAGGTCTCTGATTCCGCTCATGCCGCACTCATCTCCTCCGCGAGCTCACGCTCGCGCTCACGCATCTGCTTGTCCGTGTCGAACAAGGCTTTTTCCCACTGCGTCGACGTCGGATTTCCGTCGACGACATACGAACCGGACTTCATCTTCACGAGGAACTGCCCACGGCTCAGACCACCGATCGCGGCCGCCTCAGCTTTCGTGAACATCTTCCGGGCGATCGCGTCGTCGAGTGTTTCCTCGTTCTGCCAGAACGAGATCCGGTTCGCGTACCCGCGGAGCAGGCTCTTCGCGAGCTCACGCTCCTGGGAGCCTTCCGGCCCGACCGCGTCGAAGTCGCCACCCTCATGGACGATCAGCACCATCAGGACGCCGTACTCGCCCGACAGCTTCAACTGCCTGAGCTGCGCCTCCAGCGCCGGCCGGGTTCGCATGTCCGCCCACCCCTCCTCACGGATGAGGAGGTACTGACGGTGCGCCTGCTTGTTGGAGATCGTGTTGAACACCCACGCGTTCGTAACTGCTTGCGTGACCGCGAGAGCCTGGTCGCCGCGCTGCCCGATCGCGAAAGTGTCGATCACCGTGTACGGGGAGTCCGGGTCGAGTGCGATCGAGGAGTCCATGTCGAACATGCCGCCCAGATCGCCGTGCACCAGGCGCCGCAACCCGTCCCGCAGATCGTTCGCATCGGTGGGCTGGAAGTACCCGTCCTGCGCGGTCAGCAGCGCGGGGGAAGCGATCGTCTCCCACACGGCGCGCACCGTGGGCCGGCCCCCGCTGGTCTTTTCGACTTCCTCAAGCGCCCATTCGAGGATCGTCATCTCACGTGCGATGAGCGCCCGGCCCCCGGGAGTGAGAAGGCTCGCAATCTGCTGCAGAACTGAAACCCGCGCCGCACGCACCCGGGCCAGATAGTCCCGCTCCAGTTCACCGGCACGCCGTTCGGGTGCTTCGAGTGGGTTCAGTCGAATCTCCGACCCGAACACGCCCATCTTGAACACGTGCCCGCCGATCGCTTCCGCGACCACACCGTGCTCACCCTTCGAGTCAGACGTGTTGATCGCGTACCGGCCGAACTCCACCAGCAGCGCCAGCAGGCGCTTGATGAAGAACGACTTCCCCTGACGAAGCGACCCTTGGATGAGCAGGTTCGGGGACGCCACGAGTCCGAGCAGGTACAGCTCGTACGGGTCGAACGTGAACGGGCGCCCACTGTTCCTGTCGATCCCGATGATCGGGCCAGCCGCATCATGCACGTCGGCGGCCGAGAACGTGTTCGCCGCGGCGATCTGATGCCCAGTCGCACGATGCCACGGCCGCCGAATCGGGAACGACCAGAACCCCGGCCGGTACTGCATCGGGCTCAGCACCGGAAGCTTCTCGATCTCCTCTTTCGCCTGCTGCTCGTCTTCGCGCAGCGCCCCAGAATAGATCCTCTGCAGCGCCCTGCGTTCTTTGCGGCTCAGCCCGGACTCTTCGAGCGTGAGCAGTTTCTTCGCCACGGTGATTCCCCCTCGGCCTTACTGCATTCCCAGACCGCACGGGTACGCGACGTTCATCAGCGCTTCCGCCTGCTGCCACGGCATCGACCGCGGCTCCAACCCCGTCGCGGAACACGCGTTACGGATCGACGCGGCCTCCTGCTCGAGCGTGTCCGGCGAAGTTGCCGTAACCGTGAGATAGGCGGAGAACCGCAATTCGCCTTGACCGGCAACCAGGTCCGCTTCCTGCTGCTCCAGCGCCACCCAGTCAGCCTCGTCACTCTTCGAGGTAGGCCGGCCTGATTTCTGCCGGATCCCATCGTTCGTGATCCAGGTGCGCTTCTGCTCGTCGATCTTCTTCATCGCGGCACCGATCTGGACCGGCTCACCGACGAGCATGAACGTCTGCCGCACCGGCTTCCCGGACTGCTGGCGTGATTGGATCAGGCGAGACATGAACCCCGGGTACGTCTCATACCGGGGCCACTCCTGAATCCAATACGTACGATGCCAGGCCGAATCGGTCTCCACCACGGTGCGATGCTCGTCGATCAGCATCGGCGCAGCCGATTGCGGGTCCACCCCCTCCCACATGCCGCCGATGCGAGCATCCACACCGGCTTGCGACACCGGGTCGATCAGAGACCGCCCCCACGCCGCCCACTCGCGTGCGTTCATCCACACGGTGCGGGTGAAGGCGGCGTTGTAGAGCGCATCAGTGGTCGTCGCGATCTCCAACTCGGCAACCTTCAACATGCCCGCCTTCTCGCTGCGCTCGCTCTTCACGAGCGCTTTCACCTCACCCGTCAGCTTGAACGTGATCGAGATCACCGAGGTGTGCCGCACGACCGACTCATCCGCGAGCTCCAACGCCTCCTGGTAGGACTCGCTCACGCCACCAATCAGATTCCGCGACCGCTCCTCGAAATACTTGCGCTCCAGGGCAATCGTTCCCGGCCGCACCTGTTCCAGCAGCGCGATCCGGGTGATGTGCTCCTTCTGCGTGAAACTGCCCAGCACCTTCGACCAGTCATAGATCAGCCCCTCACGGTCTTCCTCCGACAGGGTCGACGGGGCGTCTGACTGAGGCATCCCGAGCCCATAGGTCGCGACCACGCAACACACGGTCGCTGTCGCCTTGCTCGCGTCCCACACCACGACCTCGCCACGCTCAGTCTCGTACAGGTGGATGCGTCCCTCCCGGCCCGGCAAATCCATCGCCGATGTCGGCGTGATCTTCTTCTTCTCGGGGCGAGCCCGATACGTCGTAGCGCCCATCATCTTGCGCAAGATTCCTCCCACCTCTCGAAGTACATGTGTGATCAGTGACTGCCCATGCCGGCGCAGCAGCCCCAACGCGGCCAGCGGCGCCCACAGCGCGATAGTGCTCAGCAGCCCCAACAGTCCCTCGCCGATCACGGAGACCGCACCGATCAGCACGGCAACCGCCAACGCGACAAAGCCCGCCCCGTCGATCCCGTTCACCACGCCCTGCGTGGGGAGGCGGGAGAACTTCACCGTGGAGGTCATCGTCGCGGCTCCCGCGGAACCTGCGGTGCCGGCCGCTCACTCGGCCGCGGCGGCGGCTTCGGCGTCGATGACGGCTTCGGCGTCGCCGGCGCCTCACGCGTGCCCTGAGACGGAGTGGACGGCTTCCCAGTCTTCCCAGGCTTCCCCCCCTCCAGGCGACCCGTCGAAGCGGGGCCTTCACCAGGTCGAGACTGGGCCGACTTCCCGCCGCCACCGTCCCCCTTCGGAGTCTTGGACGACCCATTCGAGTTGGCCGACTGCCGGGGAGCGGCGCTGGGGGCTGCGCCCCGACCACCACCGCCACCCTTCGGGATGCGGCGAGTCACCGAGGAGATGACCTGCTGCGTTTTCTGAGACGACTGGCCTGCCGCACGCTGACCAATATCATCGCCACCGCCGCCGGCGCCCATCCACTGGAAGAACCCGTATGCGAGCACCGGCATGAATGCACTAATCACGAACCCAATCGCCAACGACAGACCGGCACTCGACCAGATCGTCTCCGTGTCGCGGAACCCGGCCATGACCAAGGCGACCGTGCCGAGAATCAGCGGGCGGGCGAGCGCCATCGCAGCCACTGCACTCAACCAGCGCCTGAACCACTCGTCTTTCGCGCCACGCGCCGGCATCAGGGCAAATGCGAGCGGGCCGAACGCAATCAGGATCATCAGCACGAAATCGCGGAATGCCATAGCGACGGCGATGAAGAGCATCGCGATCGCCATGATGACGATCGTCACCAGCATCCGGCCAATCGGCGGCGCCACCAGAGCCATCCCTGAACCATAGGAAGCCTCGGCCTGGAACAGCGATTCGATCATCTGCCCGAAACCCTCGGCACCGGTCAGACGGGCCAGGATCCCGTCTGAGAAGTCGTCAATGGCTTTGAGGCCTTCGCCGATGAAGAAGTACGAGAAGTAGAACGCGGGCAGTGATGCGAATGTCGCGAGAAGGGTGCGTTTGATCGTGTCGGGGCGTTGCATCAACGATCCGCCGGCAATCCCCACGGTGAAGGTGATCGCCATGACGATGATCGCCATGCCCAGCCACTGACCGGCCTCACCAGTCGCGGCCGTCCACAGGCTGCTTTCCGGGCTGAAGCCCTGCCCGCCGAGCGCCACACCGGCAAGCCAGTTGGTGGCGTCGGCCGCCCAGTTCGCCTGCTGTTCGTACGAGGCGCAGAGCAGATCCCCGAACGAGCATTTGAAGTCGACGAGCTTGTCTTCAGCCCGGAGAATCATCGCTTAGATCCCCCAGTCGAAGCCCACGAGGAACTGGAAGATCCCCGAGATGCCGCCCAGCGCGGTCACCCCCGCGGCAACCCACAGCACCGACTTCGACGCGGCATTCTGGATGCCCTGGTTTCCGAACCCCTTGAAGGCCAGGGCCACGAAGCAGAAGACCAGCGCGAGGAACGTGACCATCAGCGAGATTCCCAGTACCCAGGACAGGATCTGGGTGAGGCCGGCCGTTCCTGGTGCCGAAAAATCGGGACTGATATCAGGCATGGTGTGAAGTCCTTTCATGAGGTGACGTTCTGTCACCTGCACGAAGGCACACCCCGCGCACCCGACAATCAGAAAGGGCGGGGTCGACCCGATGGGTCGACCCCGCCCTCAGATGCGGACGCAGAGAGTTCAGGGATTCCCGATGAACAGGAACGGGTTCACATCCGGGTTGTAGTTCCGATTCGTTGACGCGAGCGTGAAATGCGTGTGCGGGCCGCTCGTGCACCCACTCATCCCCGACAGCGCCACCGTCTGCCCCGCACGGACCGCGACCCCCTCCATGATTCCGAGCGACGCAGGAGACCCCGGCCGGATGTGGTTGTGCGAGCTGTAGAGCGTACGCCCGTTGTAGTTGTGCTGGATGATGACCGTGGAGTTCTCACCCCGCCACCACGACGGAATCACCCGGCACACTCCAGGCACCGGCCCACCATCGCCGCCGGCCTTCACGACCACGCCCGCGAAGGGCGCGTACAAGGGGCCACCGTCAGCTGTGACCAGGTCGATGCTGAACCCGTCGTGAAAGCCCTGCGCGATCCCGCGCTGAGCCGACGGCCACGCCCACCCGTTCGCCCCGACCGGCCCATCATCCGCCGACGGCGGGCCGAGCTCCAGATCATCGCCCCCGCCCAGGACGGCCGCGAGCGTCGCCGTGGCGGCACCGGTTCCCGCGATCGCGAACAACGCACCCACAACCCCCACACCGGCAGAGCGCATCACCGCACGGCGAGACGCCTTCGCCGCGAGAGCCTTCGCAATCAGCGGCGCGGCCATGTCACCGGGAAATCGCTGTCGAGCGTGTACGCCACCCCGCACACCCCACCGTCCGCCGGCGCATCGCACCAGACCGCGAAATGGGCCGGATGCAGCGGGCTCGCAGACGCGGTACCCACCTGAGAGTTCTCCACATCAGACAGCACCCACCAGTGGGTGAGTGTCGCCCCCGGCGTATCCGGCTGCATGTCCGTCGCGTCCTTGAACATCGGCAGCACCGACGGATCAATCTCAGCCATCTCAGCTTCGCCCACCACATGCTTCGGCTGCGCCTTCCAGTAGTGATCCGGGAGCAAAGTGAAGTTGTCGTACACGCCCCCATTCGCCAGATACCACCACGTGTACCGCTCTGGGTTGTCCTGCATCGCCCACGCAGCAACCTGCTGCTGCATCACCTGCGAAGGCGGCCAGTAGTAGCGCTGCGTCTCCTCGAACGGCTGCGACTCAATAAGGGTGTGGATCTGACCTTCCGGCCCGATGTAATCCGGCGACGGCTGCGTCATGCGCGCGATCGCCGTATCGAGGAACTCCTGCCGGGTGAGCTTCGAAAACTCCACCGAGAACGCCACCGCAGCCGCCCCCGCCGCGGCCTCCGCCGGGTCCGTGGTGACCGGCATAAGCGCCATACCGTTCTCATCCAGCTCGACGTCGAACTCGAAGCCAGCATCCTCCGACTCTTCACCTCCAGGCTGGGCACCCGTCCCTGGCAGTGCAGACGACGGCTGCCCCGGTTTCCCTGCCTCCGATTCCACGCGCGCTTGATCGTCACCGCCGAAAGACGTCACCCAACTGATCGACGCGGCAACCGAGATAATCACCAGCAGCGCCGCAACCACCATCACCAAGCGTCGACGACCCGCAGGCATCGACATCCACCAGCTCTTCACCATCACTCCGCCTCTTCCTTCGTCCACATCTCTAGAGCCTTCTCCAGGTACTGGAACGCTTCGACTTCCCACGTTGCTGCTCGAGCGTCGTCTTCGGCCACCCACGGCTGCACCGGCGTATCCATGTGCTCCGCAGCGTTGCAGCCCGACTGCGAAACCCACGACCGGAGCCGACCAAGCAATAGTTGCAACTGGTAGTGCACATCCAACGGCGCGTTCGGCGGCGCTGACTCCAGGAACTGCATCTGGTTTCGGTACTGGTAGAACGCCAGCAGCTCCTGAATCAACGGTTCGTGGCGGTACCAGCAGGGAGGAATGATCGCATCCGTGAGCCCATACCGGCGACATAACTCGGGCACCCACGAAACCAACACTTCCAAGATTTCGGTGCGCTCTTCCGCGTCCAGCCGCCACCAGTTGATCGGAGGCTCATAGCCCGGCTTCGCAGGACCCGCAGACGGCGCCAACGACTCCTTCGGCCGCTCTCCCCGCTCACGCATCACGGCGCTCCCTCATCCGCTGCGCACGACGATCCTGCAGCTGCGCCACCATCGAATCCGCCGCGCTCAGACCGGTAGAACGCGACCGCCGGCGGCGCACCGCGGCCACCAGCTGCCTTGCGACCGACGGCAGCTTTTCGTGCTCCACTTCACCGATGCGAACAAAGTCGCCCCACACCGCGTCACGCGCCCGCCACCGCTCGAACTCGAAATGTGGAACATGAATATGGCGAAGATTGGCATTTTCGCAGCGCAGGGTCACGCGACTGAGGCGCCGGGACCTGCAACTCGCGATCGTCAGGAAGGCAAGACCGATCAGCAACGTGATTACAGCAGCGCCACTTATCTCTCCGTTCAGAATCCAAAGGGCTGCTGCAGCACACACCGCCAAGGCTCCGAGGAACCACAAGGTCAGACGGTCGTCAACGCGGGAGATCTCGATCAGATCTTTGCCGCGCTTCACGCGGAACCCGCCCAGGCGGCGCAACTCGTTGTCGAGCCGGATGAGCCGGTTCATCTGTTCAGCGTGTTCGAGGATCGCCTGCTCGGTAGCCTCGCGGTCCTTGATCGTCTCGGCACGTCGCTGCATGGAGCGCTCGATTCTGGAATGGGTGGTGGTGTTGTGAGTCATATCTAGGGGATGCCGGAGGCCGCGCAGTCACGCCGCACTGCGCGTGCGACGGGCCATGAGGCGACGGATGCCGAGGGCGGCGGCGCCGGCGACGAGCAGGAAGAACGCCCACAGCACCGTCTCATCGCTCCCGGCCACGCCGGTGGTTGCGATCCTGACATCCGGTGCGGGGCAGCCGGGCTCGCCGCCTGTGGCGCACGGCACGGGCGGTGCGGTTGCCTTCACCGTGGCGGCTGCGGGCTCCGACGTGACGGGTACGCCGTGCACGGCGGTGGTTGCGGCTGCGCGCACGGCGTGGTCGACCGCGCCCTGTCCGGCGTCGCCGTCGATGACCGTGTACGCGGCGGTGCACTGCACGCTCACGCCGGGCGGCAGCACCGCAGCGGCATCCGCGCAGGCGAACACGGGTGCGGCCCCGAGACCGGTGAACTCGTCGACCGCGAGGGCGACGCCTTCGACGGTGACGGTGCCGGCGTTGGTGACCTCGGCGGTGTACGTCACGGTGTCGCCGACGAGCACGTCGGGGGTGGACACGGTGTGGGTGAGCGTGAGCTCGGGCTCTGCGGGGGAGTCGGCGACCGCCTGTGACGGCGACGACGACACCGAGACGTGCCGGGGCGAGATCCCGAGCACGGTCGCGGTGGTGTCGAGCATGCCACGGTCCACATCCGCCTGCGTCGCGACATAGCCGGCAGCGCAGTGCAGCTCCTCGCCCGGGCGCAGCGCGGTGCTGTCGCAGGCGATGTCGCCAAGCTCCCCGTCGCCAGTGAACTCAGCGTCGACGGCGAGATTCGCAAGGCTCACGTTGCCGATGTTCTCGACATCGAACGTGAACTTGAGCGCCTGTCCGGCCGCGAACCTGGACGTGGAGACGCCCGTGAGGAGCGCGACGGCCGGCTGCTGCACCGCGGGCACCGTGACGCCCTCGGCGCCCGACGCGACCGGCCCCGACGCCGCGGCGCCGTGCGCCTCGACGGTGCTGAGGATGTCGCCCCGGTCGATGTCGTCCTGGGTGACGACATACGACGCCGTGCACGTCGTCGACGCGGTCGGTGCGAGCACGTCGGTGTCGCACCCGACCTCAGGCGTCGCGGCGCCGGTGAACTCGTCGCTCGTCACGGCGAGGCTGCTGACTCCGAGGTTTCCGGTGTTGGTGAGCGTGTACTGGTAGTCGATGGTGTCGCCGACGGCCGCGTACTCGGTCTGCGCCGCGGCGCCGCGCAGCTTGAGCGCGGGCCGCTGCTCAGCAGTCACCGACGCCGAGCTCGCGCCCGCCTGGATCGTCGCACCCGCCGGCGTCGACGCCGATGCGGTCGCGGTGTTCAGGATGCTGCCGCGCTCCACATCGGCCTGCACCGACGTGTAGGTCGCCGTGCACGTCATCGACGCGGTCGGGGCGAGCACCGTGCCCGGGCACGACACCTCCGGTGCCGTCCCGGCGCCGGCGAACCCTCCCTCGTCGACCGCGATAGCGCTCAGCGTGGTGTTGCCTGCGTTCGTGACCGTGAAGGTGTAGTCAACCTCGGTGCCGGCGGTGTCGATCGACGTCGCCGCTGCGGCCTTCGCGAGTGTGAGCTGCTGCATCTGCACCGCCGGCACTACTGCGGCGGCCGCGCGCGCACTGATCGGCTCGGTGAGGCCCGCGGGCGTTGCCGTGGCGGTGCCGCCGAGCGCGACCTGGCCGCGGTCGATGTCGGCCTGCGTCGCGGTCGTCTGCGCCGTGCACGTCATCGACGCCGACGGTGCGAGTACCGTCTGCGGGCACGAGATCCCCGAGAGCGAACCCGCACCCGTGAACCCCTCGGCCGCAACGCCCACGCCATTCGCCGTGGTGTTGCCCGTGTTGGTGACCGTGAAATCGAAGCTCACGGCATCCCCGACGTTCGCGTAGCTCGTCGACGCCGGCGCCGCGCTCACAGCGAGCTGGTCGACGCGCTGCGGCACCGCCCGCACGGACGCCTCAGCGGTGATCGTGCCGGTCGTGGTGCCACTGGTCGCGCCGCGCCCGCTCGCCTGCACCTGGTAGTCGAGCGCAGCGACATCGATATGCGCCTGCGTGGTGGTGAGAGCTGCGGTGCACGTCATCGACTCATCGAGCGCGAGCGTCGACCGCGGGCACGACAGGCCCGCGCCCGCGCCGCTGCTCGGCGCACCCTCGGCGCCGACGCTTGAGAGGGGCACGTTGCCGGTGTTGCGGAGTACGACCCGGTACTCGAGATCGTCGCCGATGCTGTAGCCCGGCTTCGAGACCGTGGCCGTCGCGGTGAGGCCCGGGGTTTTCCGTTCGCACCCGGTCACCATGTCGGGCAGGCCGAAGATCGTCGAGGTGCCATTGGCCAGGGCGACCCCGTTCCCGAAGGAAGGCGCTGCGAGATCAGGTCCCCACACGCCGGAGAGGGTGCCCTGGAGCGAACCGGGCGACCAGAAGATGACCCCGTTCGGTCCCAGCTTCAGCGCCCCGCCGGAGCCGACCGCGTAGCCCGCAACCGCCGCCACCGGGGAGTTCGCGATCCACTTTCGCGACGCCCAGATCTGCGATTCGGTGCGATCCTTCACGTCGAACCGGATGAGCTCGCCATGCTGTCCTGGCGTGTACTCAAGGCTCGACACGTACAGGTGCCGGCCCGTGTCGGTGAACGCGGCCCCGTAGAGCGGCGCGTTCAGGCCCGTGTTGAACGCGGTGCGCTCGGTGACCGCACCTGTCGCGCGGTTCACCGTCGCCATGATGACGCGGCGCTGCTCCGCGGCGGTGATGGCCACCTGCGTGCTCCCGGCTGTGTTGTCGACGAAGATCGACGAGAACGCGGTGAAGGTCTCGGAGAGGGTCTGCGATTGCGGGGTCGTGCTGGTGGGGCCGGCGGCCTTGAACTCCCAGCGGTGCAGCTGACGGCTCCCATTTCCGAGCGAGTACACCCAGTACCCGTCGCCGGTCGCGTTGATCGTCGCCGCCAGCCCCTCACCGGCGACACCATCCCATCCGAGGCGGACGTTCTTCTGGATCATCTCGCCCAGGCCATTGTTCCTGTTCATGTCGACCACGGAGTAGTAGAGCGGCGCGCCCGCGACTCCCATTTCCGCCTCGTACCCCGTCGTCACGACGAAGTATCGGCCTGGGCTTCCCAGTGCCGGCATCGCCACCACCGTCTGTGCGGCGCTGTTCTTACCGAGCCCGCCCGCCGAGTTCTTCATGATCGCGCCCGTCCGGTCGTACACTTCCCGGCCGTTCGACCAGAACCGCAGCGCGCCTGTGGTGTCGGTGACCACCGTCGTACCCTCACCCGCGGTCCCGTTCGAGCTGATCGGGGTGAAGGGTGCCTGCCAGTTGCCGTCGGCCCCAAAATCGAGGCCGGCCTTGCTGCCGAAGTACCAGTAGCGTTTCGTCGCCCTGATTTCGGCAGGCGTGCACGCCTCAAGCCCGGCAGCCGACGCCGCAGCCGGCGCCGGCAACACCACCGCCGACGCGCTGCTCGCCCCGGCCGTCACCTGCAGCGTCGACGCGAGCACCACCGCAGACAGCACCGACGCCGCCCACCGCACCGCGCGCCGCCCGCGGCGCACGTTCTTCACCAGACCCCGATCACGCACGAACCATCGCCTCCTCATCCAGAACATCGAGCGCGCGATCGCGCAGCTCCAGCCACCGCTCCGCCATCTCCGGCGGCACGAACAGGTCAGCCCCGCCGAGCCCGGCCTCAGCGAGATCCACCTCGAACTCGCGCACGGCTCCATACAGCTCGAGCACGGCGTGGGTGCCCGACTTCGTCGGCCACGAGCGCCGCGGCGACCCGCTGATCGAGACCGTCGCCCAGTTCACCCGGTCACGGATCACCCTCCGCAACCGATCGCACTGCACCTGCAACTCACCCCCACGCCACACCAACTTCGCGGGGAACTGCGCAGGAAGCGGCTTCTCCCGCTTCGCCTGCAGAACGGACAGCGGCCACAACCGCGCGAGCGCGACGGGAACACGCGAGCTGCGCGCCCGCGGAGACGACTTCATGGGTGACGAATTCCTCATACCCCCACGAACCCGATATCCGCGCAGTCGACGCCGCGCCGAGCGCGCCGGTGTCGGTGACGCACAGGCTCCCGCCCGACGGAGCGCGCGGGAACCTATGGACACCGACATTTCGGGCCACCCGACCACAATGTGCACAGCCCAGCTCAGGCAGGGGCTCGCCTGCACACAGTGTGGACGGCCGGCACAGCAACACTGGGGCCGCACCGCGGCCCACCCCCAGCAGCGTCACCGCTTCACCGCCCCCATCCGGGTCCGGACCCCCGACACGGAGGCCGGGGATCTCTGACACCCGCAAGCGGGTGACTCACCCGGGCTACGCCCGCGCTCTATTGCCGGGAAGCAAGCGACAGGGTAGCGACACTGCACTCCGCCCGGTAGTCGCCGGCCAGCTCGTTCCTCACCGCCCTTGACGGTGCGCCCTCCCGCGTCTCACGCCGCGCGCGGGGCACCCCTCGACCACCAGGCTCCGCTCCGCGCCGCTGTCGGCGATTCTCGCCTCCCCGGCAAAAGAAACGAGGAGGAGGAAGGACAGCACACCATGACCACGAAGACCGCCGATGAGATCGCGGCCGCCACTCTCAAGCGCTACTGCGGTGACCGGCCCGACGAATGCGCCCACACCAGCAGTGACATCTCGGAGATGATCACCTACGCCCTCACCACCGACCGCGAACAGCGAGACCTCTACGAACTCATCGCGAAAGCGCTCGACGAGCGGGCCGAGAACGACTACGCAGGCTGGGCGGTGCATGCGGAGCCTGTGCACCGCGCCGCCCGGGCGATCCGTGACGGCGAGCAGGACGACATCTGGGATCGCTTCATCGGCCCCATGCTCGACCAGATCGAGACGGAGCTGGGACGATGAGCATCACCCGAGACGCCGGCGACGATCTGATCGTGCAGATCGCGAAGCTGCAGCAGAGCCTACGCGACCACCCGTTCCCCGCCCTCCAGGTGGAAGAAGTCACCGACGACGGCGAGACCTACACCGCGATCCGCTGCCCGAGGTGCGACAGCCTCGTCGACGCCGACGATCTCTACGCCGTCGACACCTGCGACCGGCAGAGCCCCGCCGAATCGCTCGACACCGACTGGGCACTCCAGCACCGGCGCGCCACATTCGGCGCGCATGACCTCGGGACGTTCGGGGAAACGCTCTACTACCTGCACGACACCCACCCGGTGAGCCTGCCTGACGGCTGGGATGAGGACTGGACCTAACCGACCCGGGGCCCCGCAAGGGGCTCCCGGCGGGCCGGGGCGCGACGGGGCCGCGCGCGAAGGGACCAGCCCCCTCGCACACCCCCGCCGTCCCCATCCGGGGCCGGACCCCGCCACAGAGGCCGGGGATCTCTGACACCCGCAAGCGGGTGACTCAGCAGGCGAAGCCTGCATTCATTTGCCGGGAAGCAAGCGACAGGGTAGCGCCGCTGCGCCTCCACGGAAGCCCGTCGGAGAATCTGCTCCGCAAGCTCCACAGACCCCCCGACCGCAGCCGCCTCGCCCGTCTCTCGCTCCGCTCGGCCGTGCAGGGCGACCACTCCAGCTTCCGCTCCAGCTCCGCACCGCTGTCGGCGATTCTCGCCTCCCCGGCAAAAGAAATGAGGGAGGGAGAACAACACCAAGGAGGTAACCCGATGGAGAAGCACACAGTTCCCGGGATCGGTGGCCGTGAGTTCGTCGTCACCGACGAGGCCGGCAACATCCTGAAAGCAGGCGACCAGGTGCACAACTTCCGGGGCGTGCCCGCCGTGCTCGAGCGCATCGCGGCCGTGCCCATGCCGGGCAGTAGCGCGAAGGTCACCACGAGCCTCGGCACCCACTACTGCGGCGTCTACAAGCTCACCGTGCGGATCGCCTCTGACCGTGGCGATCACGCCTGCACCGCCGACTGCTACACGCACATGCGCGACAACGGCATCCCCGACGGCTGCGACGTCGACGAGGCCTGGGCCGCGTACACCACCACCATCTGACAGGAGCCGCCATGCATGAGCAGATCTCACCCGAACTCGCCCTGATCCTTATCCCAGCGCTCTGGGCGATCGCCGCCTACCGCTACTGGATCGCCCCGCACTCAAGAAAGGAGCCGGCAAGTGACCACCACCCAGCTCGCCTTCGATATCGACGCGATGATGCACGCAGACATGGTCGCCGCGCTCCCCGCCTGGGACGGGGCACCCCTCGGCTACCACGAGGAGTACCGCACCCCGGCCGAACTCGACGCCGCCTGGGCGCGCTGGGAGATGGAGCACGGCCGCTTCGGCATCACCCCCTACAGCCACATGTGGCACCGGTACGGGCACGGCTTCACCGCCGACCCCGAGATCGGCGGCCACCAGCACGCGATCTTCTCCGCCGACACCCGCTGCGGGGGCCGCTTCGGCGACAACGATCACGTGCACGCACCAGGCGAACTGCCGGACGAACTGATGTACCAGATCATCTGCGAGCCGTTCCGCTGGCACACCATCAACGACCGGGAGAACGCGGCCGTGGAAGCCTGGCACGACCACGTGCTGCCCGGCTGGCGCGACCTGCCCGTCGTCCCGATGAAGCTCGCTGAGCACGGACACGAACGGAAGAAGCTCGCGAAGCTGCAGACCTGGGTCGAAGAGCACTACCCGCCCGCCTGGCAGCACCCCGGCTACCCGATCATCACCGAACGCCGAGGTTTCGGCTCCCGTCACGTCCCCGGACGGTCGCCCTTCGGCGGATACGACTTCGCCGCCCCCACAACCTAGACCCCTCGTGCGGGGCCGAACGGCCCCGCACCCACCCCTCTGGAGCGAAACCGGAGGAACCAGGACAGCGCGCCGGGACTCATCGTAAGGCGGAAGGAGCACACCATGACCACACCCACAGGAGCGCCGAGATCTGAACAGATCGAACGCGCCCGCAACGTCATTGACCGAATGTTCGGGTGGAAACACCTGCGGAAGTACGGCCATATGAGTGAAAGCTGGATGGATCAGCTCCGCGACGGGATCGCACAAGCGATCCTTGCGGGAGAGCCCACTACCGCCCTGGAACGCCGAGAGGAGTTCGTGCAGCTCATCGGCGCTCTCACCACCGAGCAGCTCGACGGAGCCGTCGAAGCAGCACAGGCCGTGCGCGAGCAGCACCTCGTTCGCGACATCGAGGGTTTCGGCGACGGCAAAGACATCTGGGAGTACGGAGAGATCTGCGGCACGTGCGGGTGGCTGCTCGTCCCCGCATTCAAGCACCAGACGGTAGATGTCGCCGGACACGAACAATCCGTGGAGCGAGCAGCCCTGCAAGCCGCGCTCACCATGGTGTTCGTCCCCACGGGGAGCGCCGAACTATGAAGCTCGCGATCGCGGATCCGCCCTACCTCGGCCGCGCGAACCGCTGGTACGGCACCGGGCGCGGCCACCAGGGAGGGCACGGCCGCGCCGACGAGCACCCCGACGCCGCCAATTGGGACCAGCTCGACACCCACCTTGAGCTGCTGCGCCGTCTCGATGCGGAATACGACGGGTGGGCGTACGCGGCCGCACCCGACTACGAGCGCGACCTCACACCTGCACTCCCGCGAGACGTGCAGCGGATGATCTGGCACCGCGGGAACGCGATCCCGTCCGGGGCGCGGCTCCGGTCGACGTACGAGATCGTGCTCGTGAAGATCCCGCCCGGCCGCCGCGGGCACGGCACCGGCCTCGCCGTCGACGACGTTCTGCACGCCGGCATCAGCGTGCAGCGCGGCTTCGCGGGCGCGAAACCCGACGCATGGACCCGGTGGGTGCTCGCCGCCCTCGGCTACCAGGCCGGCGTCGACGACGTCGATGACCTCTTCCACGGTTCCGGCGCCGTGACGGCCACCGCCCACGCCCTCATCTTCTGACCCACAGCAATGTCCGACCCCATCACTAAGATTTCAGCTACTACTGAAAGGTAAGTCATGACCGACACCATCACCCCTGCCGCTCCGGCAACCCCGGACCCGACCCCGCCTGCTGCGCGGTCGCCGCGGCGACCGAAGAAGGCGCTCCTCATCGGCGGCGCGGTTGCCGCGGCCCTCGTCATCGGGGGCGCGGTCGCGACGCCGAGCGTGGTGCACGCGACCCGTGTGTCCGCCTACGAGGCAGCCATCACCGAGACCGGGACGCTGCAGGCCGCGAGCCACCAGCTCATCGTGGAGGCCGACGCGACCGAACGGCTCGCTGCGATGCAGCTGTCGCAGGCCCACGCCTTGCAGGGACAGCTCGCCGGGTTCGCGAAGACCCCACCGCCGGCGCTTGCGGCCGAGCACGCGACGCAGCTCGGGAAGGCCGCCACCTCCCTCGCGGACGCGCTGCCGGAGGCGACGACCGAACAGCAGGACACCGCGGCCGCCATCAGCGCGGCGCAGAAGGATGCGCAGGGAGCCGGGTTCCCACCCTCCTGGATCGGCGCTTCCCCGGACGAGCTGCTGAAGGCCGTGCCGAGCACGCTCGAGGAGCCCACCACCCAGAAGCCCATCCCGGCCGCGGAGGTGACCGGCGACGACGTCGCCGAGGCTGAGCAGCAGCTCGGCGAGGCACGGGTCGCGCACGAGGCGGCCCAAGTTCGGCTCGACGCGGCTGCCGCCGTGGTCGACGACGTCGAGGGCGCGGTCGCCAAGGTGTTGCCGGCGCTCTCGGCCGCGGCCGAGAGCCTGCCGGACGCGGCGAAGGCGGTCGTCGCTGCCGCGCCGAAGGCCGGCGACGCCGCGAACGGCGCGGTGACCGCGGCCGCGCAGGCCGCCGCCGACTTCGCGACGGCCGACAGCTACGCGCGGGACGAGTCGGGTGCGGTGGTGCCCGCAGCAGACGACAAGGCGGATCCCGTCGAGATCTCTGAGCCGTTGCAGGCGGTGCTCACGCATCGCAAGGTGAAGGCCTACCTCGACGCCGCGGCCGCCGCCGGCAAGGCGCACGTCGAGACCGTGCAGCGCGAGGAAGCCGAAGCTGCCGCTGCTGCGGCCGCGCAGGCACAGGCCGAAGCAGAAGCCGCGGCTGCCGCCCAGTGGGCACAGCAGCAGTGGAGCGCCCCGGCCCCGCAGTACGGCGGCGGTGGCGGGTACAGTGCGCCGGCGCCGGCGCCCGCTCCCGGTAGTGGCGGGGGTGGCGGTGGCTACGCGCCCCCGCCCCCGCCTGGCTCCATCGGGGGTTGCCCTCCGGGAATCGACTGCTACGTCTAGCACCTCGCCTCACACCAAAAGGCCGCCCCGAACCATTACGGTTCGGGGCGGCTTCTTCTGTGCCGGCTGAGCGCGCTACGAGGTCACGGGCACCTCCTCGGAGACCGCGGCCCGCGTCTTGCTGCGGCGCGCGAGCACGACGGCGAGGACACCGCCGCCGAGCAGTAGCACGGCGCCGCCTGCGAGGCCGAGTGCGCCGGCGCCGCCGGTCTTCGCGAGCGGCGGCGCCGGCTCGGCGGGGATCACCGGCTCCAGGGTGAAGGTGTGCACGACGTTGGAAGGGCGGTCCTTGCCGTTGTAACGCTCGACGAACGTGTTCTCGATGCGCTCGCCGGCCTTGATCCGCTCCATCTGTACGTACAACGACCACGCTTGCGCCAGGTCGCCCCTGGAGTTCACCAGCTCGAGGTAAGCGGGCGTCGCTGTCGCGGTCATCGTGTAGGTCTCCTCATCGAAGACGACGTCGAAGTACACGGTGTCGCCCTTCTTCTCGGAGTCCGCATCCTGGAGAGGGTCGCCCTTCCGTGCGACGCGCTTCTCGCCGTCGTAGAGGTCAGTCTGAGCGTAGATCGCCCACTGCCCCGTGTGAGCGTCGAACTCCCGGTTGAACTTGTCCGTGACCGCCCACTCTTTCGCACCGTAGGCGCGGTTCGCGGGGATCGTGGACGAGTTCAGACGGTAGTTGAACAGGGAGTGCAGTGGGATCTCCTGCCCGTTGATCGAGTCGGCACCGCCGGCGTCGACCACGACATCCTTCTCGGGGTTGATCTTCGCAAGCGGGTTCGACACGATCCGCGTCTGATGGTGCGTGTTCTGGATGTTCTGCACCGCCTGATTCTTGATCACATCGCCCTCCACTTCCTTGGTCACGACGGCGGTAATGATGATCCAGTAGTCGTCGCCCAAAAGGTCCTGGTTGATGATGGGCGAGGAGTGCGGCTTGATCGGTTCACGGTCGTACGCGAACAGATCCTCCGGCTGAGGATCACCCGGAATCAGCTCACCGTACGCGTTGGTGTGGTCAACGGTTTTGGCAAACACCGCCACCTTGCCGCTTGCGACCTGCTGGTTGAACTCGGTGGGCACCTCTACACCCGTGCGCTGGCTGGCGTAGGTGACGGATTCCACATCGAGGTATCGCTCGTCGTAGTCGTCGACGATGCCCAACTTATGGACGTTGTAGGCGAGTTCGGAGCGGGCCGGCCCGCCGTCGAGGGTGAGCCGGTAGATGACCTTGTCGCCTTTCATCAGCACCTTGCCGTCGATGTCGTCACCGTCGGTGGACAACACCACCTTGTCGGGCTCGATCGAGGGAATCGTGACCTCGGGGATCTCCGTCGCCATGCTCACACCGTTGATGATCTGGAACGCCTGGTTGCGTACCGCTGAGCCGGGCGGGGCGGTGTCGAGCACGGTGCCCGTGAACCGCATCGTGAGCCAGCCCGGACGATTCACCCACTCGGAGTTCGCACCCTCCACGTTCACGTTGGCATCGAGCCACGCCTGCGTGAACGTGACGGTGAAGCTGTGCTCCTTGTCCTGGAACGCGAGCTTGTACGCGGAACGCGGCACGGGGCGCGGGCTCAGCGGATCCCGGGAGTCCCAGAACTGCACCGACTCACGATCGGGGCGCAACTGCGGGTCGTGCTTGTCCTTTACGACGAGCGACTTCACGCCGCGCGCCGTGTTTCCTGGGATGCGGAGGTCAACTCCGATTGAGTACTCGACCTTCTGGCCTGGGAACACGACGAGGCCGTCGATGTTGTCGTGGGTCTTGTCGCCGGACTCCTCGGCGGAGCCGATGACCTGCTTCGACGGGTCCGGGGTCCAGGTGAAGACCGGCGGAGTGTTCGTGGGCACCCTCTCGTTGTTCCATTCCTCCCAGCCTTCGTTGTAGAGCGCGACGGTGGCGCCGTCGGTGTCGTAGTCGGTGCGGAAGTTGCCGGAGATGACCAGCTTCACCTTCCGGTCATGCTCCAGCCCCGCGGTAGTCGCGGGGAACGGAGCGCGGGCGGTCGCGGTTGTCACCGTGCCGACGACCTCGAAGTCGAACTGAGCGCTCCGGTCCACCCACTGCAAGAGCGGGTTGTCCTGCACGAACACCTTCGCCTTCGACACGTCGGAGAAGTCGACGTACTGCGCTGCCTTGGTCCAGACATCGCCGAGGCGATAGTACGAGTACGGATCGACCACATGTGCGGGGATGCGCCCGTTCACCACGGCCGTCACGGCGTCTCCCGGAAGGAAGACCTTGCCGTCGGCAGCAACTTTGTCGGTGTGATCGGGGTCGGCGGCGATGAGCGCGCCGTCCTCGTCGAGCACCCACACTTTGTCGGGCTTCGGGGAGACCTTGCGGGTGACCTCACTGTTGCCGTTGATGCAGCCGATCTGCGAGGCGGTGTAGCAGGCGCGCGAGTCATCCGGCACCGAGTAGTCAGCCCCGGTGGGCTGCATGAACGTGGGCATGTACATCGTGAAGTACGCGCCCGGGCTGACGTTGCGGATCGTGGCCGTCACGGTGGAGCGGGCGCTCGCCCCGGACCCGGTGCGCGACACCGCGAACTCGGCCGGCACCCGCTGACCGCCGTCATTGAGCACGTAGCCCGCGGCGAGGTTGTCGGCGTCGACGCCACCGAACCACACGCTGCGGGAGTGCACGATGTCCGAGATCGTCATCGACGACTCGTAGCCGTTCGTGAACGCGCGCACGCGGGCGATGTAGGACTGGCCGGCCACGAGCACTTCGTCGGCCGCGAGCTCGCGCGACCCATCACTCGTGAGCAGCGCCTTCGCCGGGAGGACCGGGGGTGCAGTCCACGACTCACGGGGATCCCGGTCCGGGGTATCCACTGGGGCCGCCATCATGCCCTGCTGGCCCACCTGCACATCGAACCAGTACCCGCCCTGCGGCCATGCCTGCCAACCGAAATCAGCAGGCGTGAAATCCGGTGTGCGCGTGGTGCCGACGTTCGGAACGGGGACATCCTTCGCGACCGAGCGCGGCCCGGTCTCCACACCGTCCCAGTTCAGGACGACGCGGGCGGTCACGTTCTCACGGATCGTCGACGCGCCCGCGGAAGTGTGCACGAGATCATGCACCGGCTGGGCGGTGCCAGCGATCGCCCCACCACCCTGCTGATCCGTCGTCACCGACAATGCGTAGGTCTGCGGGGGCTCGTTCTGGTTCAGCGCGAGGCACACTGCCGCCGGCGTCGAGCCCCCCTCGGACAGGCCCTCGGACCACCGCTGCGCCATGTACGGGGCCGCCTGCGTGTAGATGCCCGGGTAGCCCGCGCCGACGACGGCCTGATCCCATCGCTGCTGGTAGAACGCCGACGAGGCAGAGCTGTAGCTGGCCCAAGCGCTCGTCGCCGACCCCGCCCACATGATCCCGACCACACGCGAACGGCCCTGGTTGCCGCCACGCGCTTCAGCCTTCGCCAACGCACTCGAACACGCTGCTCGAATCGAGTCTTGCGCACCGTACCCGTCGGTCGGAGTCCCGCCCGAATTCGGGCCGGCGTAGTTGTTAATGAACCACTCCGTCGAGGCGCCCATAACCCCCTGGTAGCCAGTGGAGCTACCCTCAACGAACGCGTCGAAGGTCATGTGGTAGAGCTGCCAGGCGCCGCTGCTGCCGTGACCGGAGCCCGGCACCCCGCCACCGCCCGAGTTCGCAGAAGCCGCATCAGCAACCCCCGCGACCATCAGCCCCGCAAGCGCAAGCGCCGCGAGCTTCCTCCCAACGCGCGACCGGGCATACCCGGCTCGACGCTTCGTTTTTCGTGTCGTATCCAAGATCATTGGATCCCTTCATCATCCAGTTGCCTAGGCAAGCGAGCAGCCCCTGGATAGAAGAACGAGCTGCGCGCCCACTATCCGAAGACAGCAGGCGCGCAGCTCGACACGATCCCCTCGCTATACGTCCGGGCGATCCAGACGTAGACATTCCCGTAGCGCGCGGAGAACGGAAACGGGGGATGGTTCAAGCCGGTCTTCCGCCATGATTACCCCCATCACTTCCTCCTTCGCGAGACAGCGCAGTACCGAGGTATCCCATTCGCCGGAGTCAAACCAGGACGATTCACCCCGAGTCCGATCGATGTAAATCGAGCACCATCGGTCATTGATCCAGCCGAAGCTCTGCTCGACGAGAGCGGAAACGGCAACCGTGTCGAAATCTGTTGACCCGGGCGCTGAGAACCAACCTGGCGAACCCTTCCGTCCCGGCGTGCTGATCGAATGCGGGTGATCTTCGTGGAGAAGCAACTCCGAAATTTGGTAGTACCCGGATTCCGATACCCACCCGGGCAACACAATGCCCAGGACATCCGTATCGGAGCCGGGTGCCACCCAAACCCATGAGTTCCCCAGCACGCCGACGCAGTAGAGCGGGAGCGTCCAAGCGCACCCTTCATGCGGGCAAGCCAGATGGATTTCTCCCCAGAACCCAGCGTCGATTCCGGGAGCGAGGTCAAGCATTGGGATTTCGTTCCCGCGGGACCAGTTCATATGCTTCTCCTGTGACTGATTGTTGGGGGTTGACCAGGCTCGTCGGAGAGATGGAGCAGTCTTCGACGCACCGAGCATTGTTCGAGCACAACCACGGCCGTGCCGTATTCCGCGTCGTGCTGCTGTGCGATCGCCCGAGAAAGAAGTTGCTTTTCGGGTTGAAGGGCGGACAGTTCGCGTTTTCTCTTGAACTGCGGTGGGATGGCCGGCGGGGCTGTTATTGGATCGCCGACAAGCTGGACGCGGGCACATACCGTGGACTGTGTGAGGCGCTGCAACTGACTTACGATCCGAGCCGGCCCTTCAAACCTGCTGCGTTCTTCGCTGAGTTCGACACGAGTGTGCCTCGCACTCTTGCCGGTATCCGCCTGCCCGAGCCTCACGAGTATCCTCGCGTTCCAGAGCATGAGGGGCTTGAGCAGGCGGATCGCCGATATTTCAAACGATGGCTGCCGCATGATGGGGTGAGATCGAAGCCAAGGCCAGAGAATCTTGAAAAGACGCGCGAGTTCTTCGGTGACGAGTTCTACCGGGACTGTCGAGATCACCTCATCTCTTCGTGCTGGACGGACAATCCGCGCCAGCGAAGACCGGTGGGCGCACCACTCGAAGAACTCCGTTCGAGCCCGGCGGCTACGAGCCAGTAGACAACTTGTCACGAGTTTCATCGGAGGCAAACGCCCCGTCTTCCTCCATCGCAGCGAGGAACCGCTGCCCCGTCTTCGGGGTCTTCCCGCCAAGCCACTCACCGACAAGCTTCCCCGTAGGCCGAGTTCCTTCCTTGCCTAGAAACTCCAGCACCTGGCGGCGAACTTCGCTCTTATCTGCCGATGCAGGCTGGGAGACGAGCTTCAAGGGAGATCGAACCTCTGCACCGCGAGGTTCCGCCGCCAATGCAGCTACCCGCGGCGTAGCGAGGTCGACCGCACTGGCGCTCTGCTCGGGCGCGCGCGCATTTTGCAATGCGTCTGCGTCTACAGGACGCGGGACCGCGCGCGCATCGGACTTTTCACGAAGCGAAACCAGCTTCGCCCGTTCCTTCTCATCCGGCACGAGATCCATCACCTCATGAGTCGCCCACAACAGGGTCGCAGGCGGCACCGCACCCAGCACCGCAGCCGCCCAGATAGGGACGATCGGATCGGCCTCGACCGTGGAATGCACGGCGTTCGCCACCACCGACACCACAGCGAGCACCGCGAACCCGAGGTATGTGCGACGCACCGGCAACCCCCGCAAGCGTTTATTCGCAGCACCCACCGCACCCACGAGCATGCCGCCGTCGACGATAAATGGATACGCGAACGGGAACGGGAGCCCGGCCAGTGCTGCCACGTCCGTCAGCGTCGGGAACGAAACCGCCATCGACCCGACAGCCACGATCAGCAAGAACGGGCTCATCCCGCCCACGAACCCCCACGTCCGACTCGGCTTCTTAGCCATCACAGAACCTCCCAATCGAGATGAATCACTTTGCCGGTAGCCAATCGCCTAGTCATTTCTAAGGATGAAGAAGATTAGTGCGATGAGAGCGCACATGCCGAAGCTTGCGAGGAGGCAATAGACAATCCGGCCGGCGCCCTCGAGGTAGAGCTCATTCACTTCGCCACCTCCACGTTCTCAGGAAGCAGCGCCGCGCACAGCGGCACCAGCGCCCCCAGGAGCACCACGCCCGCAACCGCGATGGTGAGCATCCACATCAGGATGGGCTCGGTCTCGTACTCATTCATCGGGAAGTCCAATCGATCAGCATCTTCGAGCCGCCCTCGCCGGCCCGGAATGCGTTCTTGAAATGCATCAGCGCCCGCGCGTGCGTGCCCGAGTCGGAGACGCGGAAGTCGCGGTTCAGGAGGAACTGGCCCATCAGACTCGTCGCCGCCGTATTCTGGCGCGAGCCGCGGGCGATCTTCATCACCGCGATCACTTGGTCGATCGTCAGCGATGGGCAATGCCTGTGCGCGGCCACCCGATCATCGGTCTCGTACGACAGCCGCTGGGGCGGGTTCACCGCGGCCCACGTCAGCAACTCGAACACCGCGTCGTGATGAACGGCCGGGATCACCTCGGACACCACGCCGAACGTCAGCCTGACCACGTCATGGATCGGCGTGTGCGGGTTCTCGTGGGCGACTTCCTCGAACGAGCTCACGGCCATATCGCCCACTGCCTCGAGCGAGGCCCCGCGCACGCCCCACTGCTGGCGCATCCAGTCCATCGCGCACCCCCGCAGATACGCCCACGGGTTCTCCGCCGCCGCGGCCTTCCGCACCGCCCCCTTATCGTCGAGACGACGCGACGCGAGCAGCTGCTCGATGATGAGGTTCACCCCCTCGTCCCGATCCAGGGCATACCCGAACTTCTTGCGCGCGACGCCCACGAGATTCGGTGCGAGGAACTCATACATCTGCTCGATGAACGCCAGCCCCTCGGGCTCTCGCAGAAACTCTGCACCGTCCTCCGCAAGATCTGTGAGCGCGGTTCGCTGCCGCCAGATATCGAACCTCGGAACACTAGTCACGAGTCGTCCCTTCCTTGCTCAGGCCGAGAGCCCGCATCGACTGCTGCGAGAGCAGGTTCGTCACCTCGCTGCCGATGGTGCGGAGGTTCACCGTGGGGTTCCCGTCCACCTCGCACTCGACTACCACGATCTGCGTGAGCGCGTGCACGAGTGCTACGCGGGCTGCTCGCAGCATGTCCCGGCCCATCTGACCTTGACGGGCGGCGAACATGAGAACGTCGCGGAGATCTCCCTCCAGGCGCTCCTGGAGCAAGGTGGTGTCACGCACGACCTCATCCAGCCGCTTCTCAGCGGCACGGCGCTTGCGCTCCACGGGATCCTCCTGCTCGTGCAGCACCGCCTCGTGGATCTTCTGCACCTGCTTGAACACCGGCTCCACCTTTGCCTTCGAGTCGTGCAGCTTCTCCCAGCCACGCTGAGCCGCCTCCCGAACCGGAGCCGGCGCCTCTTCACTCGCCGCCAAATCCCTGATCCTCCGCACTTTGTCCAACCACTCCGGCTTGTGCCCCGTCTTCTCGATTGCAGCCGAACGAATCGAAACAGCCGTCGCTGATTCATGCTTATTCCCGGCGGGAATAAGCATGGAATCTTCGACTTTGCCCGTCGCAACCGCCGTCATGTGACCACCAAGTGACTGCTTCTCTCGAGCCTTCAGCTCGTAGAGCGGCAGCTCGAATGTTTCCCATGCTGCGTGGATCTCCGCGGGGGAAAGATCCCGGCGGGCGCGGTTGGTGACGAACTCGAGTACGTTCTCGTGTTCCTCGTCGAGCCCCGTGTAGACCTCTGCCCGGATCGTTGTCCGACCGTCGCGCTTTGCGGCCTCGAGGCGGTGAGCGCCGTCGATGAGCACGAGCTTGCCGCCCGGACGCTCAGACACCGCGATCGGGACGATCTGCTTCCCGGTCTGAGCGATGGAGGCTTGCAGCAGCTCGACATGATCGTCTGCGACCGCGCGCTGCCGCTCGCGAACGATGATTGCCTGCACGTCGAGTTCAGCAGGGCGAATCGTCACGTTGTCGGGGAGGATGGCGTGTTTCATGATGCAACCTTCAAGATCTCGGAAACTACAATCGGGGTCTGGGCGGCATCCCAAACCAGAGAGGCAACCTCGGCGGTGTGGACCACACAGAGGTGGCGCCGTGTCGGGTTAGTGCGGCATGTGCAGGCCCAAGCCTGCTCAGCGTGATTGGGGCAGTAGGTTCGGAACTTGTTCGTGATCACGACCGCCCAGCCGGAGCTCACCATTGTCGATAACAGTTCAACGTGGTCATGCCAGCTCGTCTCATGCGCAACGGCCGGGATGAGCCGGACCGTAGCCGCACAGCTACGAAGCTCGCAGCGGATCGCGACGACTTCGCGACGCCACACCCGCCCCATCAGAAACCACCCCCAACAGTCAGCAGCTCGTCTTCGAGCTCGGCGTAGGCGGCATCCACGGCGCGACGCGGGATCCCGCAATCGACGCAGTGGCCGCGCTCGACCTCGGGCAGCCTGTCGGAACCCCACCAGTGCCCGCGGCGCACGCAGGGCACCGCCGGCTCCCACTCGGTTCCGTCGGGGCGCTGCCCCAGCGGTTCGAACGCCCTGGGCTGCTCGGCACCGAGCGCCCACTGCTCAGGGCTCCGAACGATGACCGCCGCCGCATACGCGGCCGGGTTCGCCACCCGCTCGCCACGCAACGCCGCACGGATCACCGTCGCCTCGACAGCCCGCACGATGTCGATCTGCGTGAGATCCACGCGTCCGTTCACCTCTCGAGCGAGCTGTGCAGCCGTCAAGCGAAGATCCGGGTGTAGTGCGGACAGCGCCGCGTCGATCTCGGCTTCGCGCGCGCTTACGGCCTGGTGGGTTGGTTGGTCCGAAGAAGTATTAGAACCAACCAAACCAACCTGGTTTTGGTCTTCTCTTCCTATAAAGGACTGCGGATTTTCCGCCGTGTGCGGAATATCCGCATACGGGGATTCAGCCAGTGCGGATTTTCCGCCGTCCTGCTGACCTGGGGTTTTGCTCACCAGTGCGGATTTTCCGCACTGGTCTTCAGGCTGCGCTGCGATGTACTCTTCGTACGGCTCATCGAGCACGATCACGGCGTCCGCTTCGCGAATCGAGAAGCCGGGTTCGGGATCCTGGAGGAACAGCCGGAACCGGCGCTGACCGCCCCGCTGGCGGCCATCAGCGTCGACGAAACCGCGGGGGTAGCGGTCACGGATCTCGACCAGGAATCCTGCCTCCAGCAATCGACGCTTCCCGCTCTGCCAGGCGTCTTTCCCAAGGCCGAGCTCTCGGCGAGAGTCGGTCTGCGTTGGCATCCGGGAAGGGTCATGCGAAAGCAGGTACAGGAGGATGCTGACCGGGGTGCCGGCCAGTCGGGAGTCGCGCACCCACCAGTTGCGGTGCTGTCCAAACTCGCGCTCGAACGCGAGACGCGGGCGGACGATTTGCAGATCGCTCATGGCAGCGACCTAACGACAGACATCACAACAGCCCCGACAA
This sequence comes from Leucobacter sp. MMO-125, assembly GCF_037148395.1. Taxonomy (NCBI): domain Bacteria; kingdom Bacillati; phylum Actinomycetota; class Actinomycetes; order Micrococcales; family Microbacteriaceae; genus Leucobacter; species Leucobacter sp. MMO-125. Next base: position 339,515 of record NZ_JBBCTL010000004.1, on the reverse strand, counting down.
CGAGAACAGGACCGAGAACAATACTTGCTTTGAAGCACCGCAGGTACGCCAAGTGCTTCTCTACCAACTCCTCAAGCTCGGCGAGTGAAGTGGCATACCTGAATCGTTCTCGGGTGTACGTGGCCATGAACGCGCAATACATCCCGAACACGAAGTGCACAACACCAGCAGTGGCGACTACAAAGAGAAGGATGTTGGACAAGGTGACGACGTTCGGCGAGCCGAAATCGGGCAGGTCAGGAGCCTCGGCGCTGAAGAAGGTCATGAATGCGAACCTCTCGCCCTCATGCCTGCGTGGGCGAAGAGGTCGCCGTCGCCCGTGACTCCGGCGCCGTCGGGTTCGTAGCGTGCGTGAATGGTCAGCAGCTTGGTCGAAGTCGACGTGAATTGGTCTACGGTCGCGTGGCCAGGCCCATCGGTCACTAGGGCAGACGTGGGAGAATTGACGACCTCGGGCACTGTGGAGGTGCTGGCAAGCTGTTCCACTGCGCGCGAGACCGTGTCAATATTGTGAGACACGAACTGATGTTCCTTTCGGGGATGTCACTGAGCCCCTGGAGTTGCCGCTCCGGGGGCTCGGCGTTTAGCGGGTCAGGGATGCCGAGGCTTCGAGCACAGCCTCTTTGATCGCGTTGTAGTCATCGATATGCATCTTCACGGCTGTACTTAACCGCCGGCTAAGCCAAGACTCGGTGACCCCCATGTAGTTGGCCACGGTCTTACTTGTCAACCTTTGATCGTGAATCAGATCCTTGAGTTCCTGGGCTGCTGCAGAGTTCGTAATCGGCATTTTCACCTCCAAATCGTTTCGATAGTCGAAACGCTAGCAGTATTGTTTCGAAAAACGCAATGCGAATTGTGCGCGTGTCGTATCAAAATGCGCAACGGAGTGTTACTCTGTGGATATGACGCTGCAATTGATAATCGACGAAGGTGGTTACAGCACCGCCGATCGCATTGGAGTCTTGCTCTTCATGCGGAAGATGTCTCAGGCGGCCCTCGCCCGCGCACTGGGCTTCTCGCCCGCCGGTGTGACTCGGCGCATGCACGGGGATACGTGGTCCCTCGCGGAGACTCGACGTGTCGCGGAGATTCTTGACAGTACTGTTGCGTTTATTGCGGGTGAGACAGATGACCCTACCCGTCCCGGAATGCTCAAGTCAGAAGAGTCCGTGGACGAGAAAACCCCCGCCGCTGATGCGACGGGGGTTTCGGATGATTGGTGCGCCCCGAGGGATTCGAACCCCCGACCTTCTGATCCGTAGTCAGATGCTCTATCCAGCTGAGCTAGGGGCGCATGTTGGTTTCACCAACCAGAAGAACATTACACGACTCGGGGGACCTCTTCAAATCGAGGCCGCTGCGGCGTTGCGCGGGCGTGTCGCGGGAGGGGGAGAGGCGGCGTGCGGTGGCGGACCCGGGAGGAGGCGAAGACCTCTGGCGCGCGGTCCCAGCTGTCGGCGGGTCTGGCTTGCTCGCGCACCTCGCGCTCTGCTGCTCCACCACCTCCGGCCCGCCGAGACTCCCGGTACCCTGGGTCGAGTGACGGAGACCACGAACGAGCCCCTCGACATGCCCAGCTTTCCCGAGTCGAGCGCCGAACTTGCGCGCGCAGAATCCTTGATCCTCGAGATTCCCGACTACCCGAGCGCTGGCATCCTCTTCCGCGACATCACCCCGTTGCTCGCCGATGGCACGGCGTTCCGCGCCACTGTCGACGCGCTCATCGCCCCGTTCCGCGGCACCTTCGACGTCGTCGCAGGGCTTGAAGCGCGCGGCTTCCTGCTCGCGAGCGCCGCCGCATACGCCACGGGTGCAGGCCTGATGCCGATCCGCAAGGCGGGCAAGCTGCCCCGGCCGGCGGCGAACGTCAGCTACGCCCTCGAGTACGGCATCGCCGAGGTTGAAGCTCACGCAGACTTCCCCCGCGGTTCGCGAGTGCTCGTCATCGACGACGTGCTCGCCACGGGCGGCACGCTCGCAGCCGCGCATCAGCTGCTGCGCGAGCTCGACTACGAAGTGGCGGGTACCGCGGTGCTCTTCGAGATCGACGGTCTGGGTGGCCGGGAGGCGATCCGCGACCCGCAGCTGCACACGGTCTTCCACAGCTGAAGCCGCCGCGGCACCGCCCCCGAGAGGCGCGCAACACCCGGCGCTGCGCGCCATCCCCCGGCAGCGAGGCAGAATAGTCACATGACCCACACCGATGCCACGCGCGCGTTCTTCGCGGCCCGCGACCAGCTGCTCGAACTCGCCGGTGATCCGGCTCGCGCCCGTGCCGAGTTCCGCTGGCCCGACGTGGGGCCGAGCTTCAACTGGGCCCACGACGTGTTCGACGCGATCGCGGAGGGCAACGATGACACGGCGCTGTGGATCGTCGAAGCCGACGGCCGCGAGCAGAAGCGCAGCTTCGCACAGATGCGGCAGCGCTCCGATCAGGTCGCCAACTGGATGCGCGGCATTGGTGCACGCAAGGGCGATGTTGCGATGCTCATGCTCGACAACCGGATCGAGCTGTGGGAGATCATGCTTGCCGCGCTCAAGCTCGGCGTAGTGATCCTGCCGACCTCGACGGTGCTCGGCGCGCACGAACTGAGCGACCGTATCGACAGGGGGCGCGTGCGCTGGGTGTTCGCCGCCGCGAGTGACGCCCTGAAGTTCGCCGAGGTGCCCGGCAGCTATAACCGTGTCGGTGTCGGCTTCGAGCAGGCGAGCCAGGACCAGCGCGCCGCCCTCTTCGACTGGCACCGCTACGAAGAGTCAAGCGCCGCGTCGCTCGCCCCGATCCCGCGCACGACCGCGAGCACCGATCCCTCGCTCATCTACTTCACCTCCGGCACCACGAGCCTCCCCAAGATCGTGGAGCACTCGCACACCAGCTACCCGCTGGGTCACCTCACCACCACCGCCTGGATCGGGGTGCGCCCCGGCGACGTGCACTCAGTGGTGAGCGCGCCCGGCTGGGGCAAGCACGCCTGGTCGAGTTTCTTCTCGCCCTGGAACGTGGGCGCCACGATTTTCGTGCTGAGCTACGCCCGCTTCGACGCTGAACATTTCGTGTCAGAGCTCGACCGTGCGGGCGTCAACACGTTCTGCGCGCCGCCCACGGTGTGGCGCATGCTCATCCAGCACCGTTTGGAGCACAAACCGCGCGCGCTGCGCGAACTGCTCTCGGCCGGGGAGCCGCTCAACCCCGAAGTGATCGCCCGCATCAAGGAGTGGTGGGGGCTCGAGATCCGTGACGGCTACGGCCAGACCGAAACCACCGCCCTCATCGGCAACATGCCAGGCGACCCCATCGTGCCCGGTGCGATGGGTATTCCGTTGCCCGGGGTTGACGCGGTGCTCGTCGATCCGCTCACCGGCGTGGAAGCCGCTGAGGGGGAGATCTGCCTGCGGCTCGCTCCGAGCCAGCCCGTGAACCTCATGACCGGCTACTTCGGCAACCCTGAGGCCACCGCGAAGGCCACCGCTGGCGGGCTCTTCCACACTGGCGACGTCGCCGAGCGCGACAGCGAGACAGGCGTGCTCACCTTCGTGGGGCGCACCGATGACATCTTCAAGTCGAGCGACTACAAGGTGTCGCCGTTCGAGGTGGAGAGCGCGCTCATCGAGCACGAGTTCGTCGCTGAGGCTGCCGTGGTCGGCGCCCCTGACAATACCCGCCTCAACGTGACGAAGGCGTATGTCGCGCTCGCTGCAGGCACGTCAGGCGACGCCGATACGGCTCGCGCGATTCTCGCTCACGCCCGCACCGCGCTGCCACCCTACATGAGGGTGCGCCGGGTGGAGTTCTTCGAACTGCCCAAGACCTCGTCGGGCAAGATCCGCCGTGTCGAGCTGCGTGAGCGTGAGATCGCCGCGCATCGCGCGGGTGAGCGGATCGCCTCAGAGTGGCGCGAAGAGGATTTTCCCGGACTCAAGGGCTGAGGGGTCGCACTCGGCGCGGTTGCGGTGCCGCTCGGCGAGCAGCACCGCTCACTGCGCGGCCGCGCTGAGCAGCGCGTGGCAGCGGGTGACGCGCTCGCGCCACCACTGTGCGCGTTCGGCCGGGGCCGCGAAGCGGGTGAGCTGCGCGGGGTCGAGCGGGGGGCGGCGTACCTCGATCTCGCCGCCGTTCGGCAGCAGCGGATCGACGGTCACGTCTCCCTCCAACAATGCGGCCGTACCGAGGCCGCACGCCCCGGCAAGCACGGCACCGGGTGCGGTGACGCTGGGGGGTGCGGATCCCGGTTCGCCGGGGGGTCTTCGCTGCGAGCCGGGCTGCGAGCCATGCTCGCCCTCGCTGGCGGCGAGGGGCAGTGCCGCGGCGAGATGCAAGCCCATCGCGATGCCCACTGAGGTGTCCAGCGCGCTCGACACGACTACGGGCAGGCCTGCCTCGGCCACGATGCTGAGCGTGCGCCGGATTCCGCCCAGCGGCTGCGCCTTCACGATCAACAGATCCGCCGCGCCGGCCCGCGCCACCGCGAGCGGGTCGGCAGCCTTGCGCACGCTCTCGTCTGCGGCGATGCGCACGAGTGGGGAGGTGCGAACTTCTAATCCGAAGGTCGCAGGGTCGTTGCCGCGCAGCGGGCTCGAAACCGCTGATGCTGCGCCCAGTCGCCGACGCACCTCGGCGAGCTCATCGACGCCGACGCACGGCTGCTCGGCGTAGTCGAGGTCGAACTCGGCGAGCGCTCGCAGCGCCGTCACCGCCTCCTCAACCCCCCAACCGGCATTCGCGTCCACGCGCACCAGCGCGTCGGGCCCCATCGCTTCGCGCACCGCACGCACCCGTGCCACATCGTCGGCGAGCGTCTGGCCCCGCTCGGCCACCTTCACCTTCGCGGTGCGGCAGCCGGGAAAGCGGGCGAGGATCTCCGGCACCCGATCCGCCGCCACCGCTGGCACTGTTGCGTTCACCTCGACCCGGTCACGCAGGGTGACCGGCTGCTCACACCAGCCGAAATCGAGGGCGGCCGCCAGCCACGCCGCCGACTCGGCATCACCGTACTCGAGAAACGGTGAGAACTCGCTCGCCCCCAGCGGCGCATCGAAGATCGCCGCCTCCCGCACCGAGATGCCGCGAAACCGCGTGCTGGTGGGGATCGCGACCACGCGCATCACCGCGAGCACTTCGTCGAGCGGAGGAAGGGCGGCCCGGGCATCACTCATGCTCCGATCCTGCCACGGTCCTCTCGAACTCGTGCCCGTACGGGTGGTGCGCGGCGCGAACGCGGGGCTACGCTGGCGGCATGAGCACCAGGGCCGACACCATCGAATTCCTCACCGACCAGCTGAGCGCCCTGCCGACGATCCGCAGCCGCAAAATGTTCGGCGAATACTGCCTGTACTGCGACGACAAGCCCGTCGCGTTCGTGTGCGACGACGAACTCTTCGTGAAACCCACCGACGCCGGCCGCGCATACCTCGGCACACCCGATGAGGCCCCCGCCTACCCCGGCTCGAAGCTCTACTTCCGGGTGAGCGGCGACCGCTGGGAAGACCGCGAATGGCTCACCGCCCTCATCGACCTCACCGCGGCGGCGCTCCCCGCCCCGAAACCGAAGAAGCCGCACAAGTAGGCTGGGGGTATGACGCAGCGCGATCCGCACCCCGCACCGCAGACCCCGCAGCCCGAGCGGGTCTCCGATCTGTTCGACCCAGCCGAGTGGGAAACCGCGCCCGGCGCCGAACGCTACACCGACATCACCGCGCACCTCAGCCTCGACGGCCGCATCGCGCGCATCGCCTTCGACAGGCCGGAGGTGCGCAACGCCTTCCGCCCGCACACCGTCGACGAGCTCTACGACGCCCTCGAACGGGTGCGGGTGAACCCGCGCGTGGGCGTGGTGCTGCTCACCGGCAACGGGCCCTCGCCGCGCGACGGCGGCTGGGCGTTCTGCTCGGGCGGCGACCAGCGCATCCGCGGCCGTGACGGCTACAAGTACAGCGACTCTGAGACGAGCGTCGGCCCCGAAGCTACCGCGCGGGCCGGTCGCCTGCACATCCTCGAAGTGCAGCGGCTGATCCGATTCATGCCAAAGGTCGTCATCGCGCTGGTGCCCGGTTGGGCGGCGGGGGGCGGGCACTCGCTCAATGTGGTGTGCGACCTTACGATCGCGAGCCGCGAGCACGCCAAGTTCAAGCAGACCGACGCAGATGTGGGATCGTTCGACGCCGGCTACGGCAGCGCCTATTTCGCACGCCAGGTGGGGCAGAAGAACGCGCGCGAGATCTTCTTCCTCGCCCGCGAATACGATGCGGATCGCGCCCGCGAGATCGGCGCCGTCAATGAGGTTGTGGCGCACGCAGACCTGGAGCGCACCGGCATCGAGTGGGCCCGCACCATCCTCGGCAAGTCGCCCACTGCGATCCGCATGCTGAAGTATGCAATGAACGCTGTGGATGACGGGATCGTGGGCCAGCAGCTCTTCGCCGGCGAGACCACGCGCCTCGCCTACGGCACCGACGAGGCCGTCGAGGGCCGCGACTCCTTCCTCGAGAAGCGCGAGCCCGACTGGTCGCCATTCCCTTACCACTACTAGGGGGGTGCCGCGGCTGCGCTTGCGGTGCGGGCGCGGGGGCGCGCGCGGGGAGCAAACCGCAGGTGTAGCCTGGCAGGGATGACGAAACCCAGCCAGCGACCACCGGGCTGGGCGACGGTCGCTGCTCTCGCCTTCGTCGGCCTGATCTCGGCCTTCATGTTCACGCTGGTGGTGCCGCTGCAGGCCGAGCTGCCCGAGCTGCTGCAGGCCTCCCGCGAAGACACCTCCTGGGTGGTGACGATCACCCTGCTCGTGGCCGCTGTCGCGACCCCCATCTCGGGCCGGCTCGGTGACATGTACGGCAAACGTCGTGTGATCTTTGTGCTGCTCGTGGCGCTGATCGTTGGGTCGTTCGTCGCGGCGCTGTCGTCGTCGATCATCGGGGTGATCGTGGGGCGCGGCCTGCAGGGCCTCACGACGGGGGTGATCCCGCTCGGGATCGCGATCATGCGCGACGTGCTGCCGCCCGCCCGCCTCGGCACCGCGGTGGCCCTCATGAGCGCGACGATGGGCGTGGGCGGCGCCGTCGGCATGCCGCTCGCAGCACTGATCGCCGAGACCGCCGACTGGCACACGCTGTTCTGGATGTCGGCCGCTCTGGGGGCGTTGGGGATCGTGGCGGTGCGGTTCGCTGTGCCGGAAGACACCCTTATCACCGGCGGGCGTCTCGACGTGATTGGGGCGTTCGGCTTGGCTGTGGGCTTGACAGGCCTGCTGCTATTTGTGTCGCGCGGCTCTGTCTGGGGCTGGGGCTCACCGCTTGCGCTCGGCTCGGTCGGAGCGGGTGTGGTGGTGTTGCTGATCTGGGGTGCCTACCAGTTGCGGGCGCGAGATCCGCTCGTCGATCTCCGGGTGGCGGCCCGGCCGACGGTGCTGCTGACGAACCTCGCCGCAATCGGTATGGGGTTTTCGCTGTTCGGATCGAGCGTGACGTTCCCGCAGTTGCTCGAAATGCCGCGAGAAACCGGTGCGGGTTTCGGCCTCACCATGATCGAGGCGGCCATCTGCATCATGCCGTCGGGCCTCATCATGATGGTGCTATCGCCGCTGTCCGGCAAGCTTGAGCGGGTGTTCGGTGCGCGACCGCTGTTCACGATCGGCACCTCTTCGATCGTCGTCGCCCACATCTTTATCCTGCTGTGGGCGAGCGAGGTGTGGCACGTGGTGGTGGCGAACGCCATGATCGGCGTGGGGATCGCGTTCTCGTTCGCGGCGATGCCGATGATCATCATGGGCGCGGTGCCCGCTCACGAGACCGGGGTTTCGAACGGTCTGAACGCGCTGTTCCGCTCCATCGGAACGTCGAGCGCATCGGCCGTGATGGGCGGCGTGCTCGCTGCGATGAGTGTCGAGCATGAGGGGCGTTCCGTGCCCACCCCTGAGGCTTTCGCAACCTGTTTCTGGATCGCGCTCGCCGCGGCTGCGGTGGCCACGGTGCTCACCCTGCTCATTCCGCGCGGGGGCAGCCCGGAGCCTCGCCCTGCGTTGCCCGCCGCCACCGAGTAGCCTGGAACGGTGACTGCGCCCAACGGACTCCGCACCATCCCGACAGGGGATCGCGCCTGGCTTATGGCCGCGCTCGGCGATGCGCTGAGCGGCGGTGCGCCGATCCTCCCGGTCGCCGACGAAGGCGTTGACGCCGAGGCTATCGCGGCGCTACAGCACGCCGAACTGCCCGAGGGCACCGCGGTTGTGGTGCGCACCTCGGGGTCGAGCGGGGTGCCGAAAGCGGTTGCGCTGTCGGCGGGTGCTCTGCGCGCCGGCGCCGAGGCCACGCATGAGCGTCTCGGTGGCGACGGGCAGTGGCTGGTCGCACTGCCTGCGCATCTGATCTCGGGGTTGCAGATGCTGGTGCGCAGCGAGGTTTCGGGGATTCCACCGCGCTTCTTTGATGCGATCGGCGGCTTCGACCCGGCAGCGCTGCTCGACAGCGCTGAAGGCCTCGATGGGAAGCGACGCTACGTTTCGCTGGTGCCGCTGCAGTTCTCACGGCTGCTCGTTCTCGCTGAGCGTGATCCCGCCGCAGCGGATGCCCTGCGCCGCTTCGATGCGGTGCTCGTGGGTGGGCAGGCGGTGTCGTTGGAGATGCGTCGGCGCGCGCATGAGCTCGGCGTTGCGCTGAAGCGCAGCTACGGCATGACCGAGACGGCGGGCGGTTGTGTGTACGACGGGGTCGAGATCGGCGATGCGCGGGTGCGGATCCGTGAGGGTGAAGTGCAGCTCGCCGGCCCGTCGTTGGCGCTGGGCTACGTCGGCGACGCGGCGCTCACCGCCGAGCGTTTCGTGGAGGATCGGGATCGCGACGGTTCAGTGCGCCGTTGGTACCGCACCGGCGATGCCGGCGAGCTGCTGGGCGGCATGCTCACCGTGACGGGGCGGCTCGACAGGGTGGCTATCTCGGGCGGCGTCAATGTGTCGCTCGATGAGGTGGAGCGGGTGCTTCGCGAGTTCTCGGGCTGGGCGAGCGCGGTTGCGGTGTCTACCCCGCACCCCGAGTGGGGTGAGCGGGTGAGCCTGGTGGTCGAGACTGGCAAGGCAGAGGCCGACGTCGAGGGCACTGAGGCCGCGCCGCCGCGGGCCACGTTCGACGAGGTGCGGGCCGCGATCCGGGATCGCCTCGGTGTCGCGGCCACCCCGGTGTGGGCGACTGAGACTGATGAGCTGCCGCGCCTCGCGGGAGGGAAACCCGATCTGCGGGCGATCGAGCAGTGGCTGGAGCAGCTGCGCGCGAGTTTCCGCGAGACGCGGGCCGCAGCAGGGGAGGAGCAGGAGTGAACGCGAAGGATCGGCGCAAGTCGGGCAATCCGGCGGTGCGGGCCGCCGCTGAACGGCAGGTGAGCTCGGGGGAGGCACCGCGCATCACCTGGCGCAACTGGGTGGGCGGCGCGCGGCTGCGCACCTTGCCTCTCGCGGTCGCCCCGGTGGCTGCGGGATCGGGCGTGGCGCACATGGTGCAGGGTTTCTCGCTGCCGCTCGCGCTGCTCGCGCTCGCCGTCGCCGTGTTTCTGCAGATCGGCGTGAACTACGCCAACGACTATTCCGACGGCATCCGCGGCACCGACGCGTACCGGGTCGGCCCAGCCCGGCTCACGGGCTCGGGCCTCGTCAACCCGAAGCGCGTGCTCGCGGCGGCGCTCGTGTTCTTCGCGCTCGCCGCCGTTGCGGGCCTCGTTGCCGTGGTGCTGAGCGGCCGCTGGTGGTTCTTGGCGCTGGGCGTGGTCGCGATCCTCGCGGCCTGGTTCTACACGGGCGGCAAGCGACCCTACGGCTACGCCGGGCTGGGCGAGGTGATGGTGTTCATCTTCTTCGGCATCGTGGCGACCGTCGGCACGGTCTACCTTCAGACCGATGTGCAGACGCAGGAGGCGTGGATCACGGGTGCCGCCGTTGGCCTGTTCGCGGTGGCCGTGCTGGTGGTGAACAATCTGCGCGATATTCCCACAGACAGGCTTGCGGGCAAGAAGACCCTGGCCGTGCGCATGGGGGATCGCGCCTCGCGAGCCCTCTACATCGCGTGCGTGCTGCTGCCGTTCGCGGTGCCCGCGCTCTACGGCTTCGTGAACCCAGGCATGGTGCTGGTGTGGTTCGTGCTGCTGATCGTGGCCCCCTGCGTGCTCATCGTGATCACGGCGAAGACGCCACGCGAGCTGATCCTCGTGCTGCAGCTCACCAGCCTCGCTGCGCTCGCCTATGGTGTGCTTGTGGGCATCGCCTTCGCGTTCTAGCGTTGCCGCAGCGGGTCACTCCTTTGTGGCCCGCTCGGCCACTCGCACGTCGAGCGGAAAGTCGACGGGAGCTGCACCGAAGAGTAGCCGCCCCGCGGCCTCGGCCGAGGCCTGCACTGCCTCAGCGACGGCGTCGGCCTGCGCAGCCGGAGTGTGCACGATCACTTCGTCGTGCAGAAAGAACACGAGGTGCGGGCGGTGTTCGAAGACGGGGCCCGACGCGGGCGCGGGCGGCACATCGTCGACGGCGGGCATGGCCGCGAGCCGCAGCCGCAGTTCAGCGAGCCAGGCGAGCGCCCACTCTGCAGCCGTGCCCTGCACCACGAAGTTGCGGGTGAACCGCCCGAAGTCGCGCGCAGTGCGGCGGGCCCGCGCCTCGTCGCGCGGCGTGGCCGATGGCAGGCTCGCGAGCGCCTGCAGCTCTGCCCAGTGGGGGCCTGGCGGCGGCGAAGATCGGCCGAGCCAGGTCGATACGACGCCGCCCTGCTCGCCGGTCTCGGCGGCGCGATCCACGAGTCGCATCGCAGCGGGGAAGCTGCGTCGCAGCCGTGGCACCAGCCTGCCGCTGTCGCCAGTGGTCGCGCCGTACATGGCACCGAGCACGGCGATCTTGGCCTCTTGCCGGCTCGCGACAATACCGCTCTCGACGATGCCGGAGTAGAGATCCTTGCCCGATCCCGCCGCCGCCATCGCCCGGTCGCCCGACATGGCTGCCAGCACGCGCGGTTCGAGTTGCGCGACATCGGCAGTTACCAGCATCCATCCGGGATCGGCGCGCAGCGAGGGGCGCAGGGCGCGGGGCAATTGCAGGGCACCCCCGCCGCTCGACGCCCAGCGGCCGGTGACCACACCGCCGGGCACGTAGACCGGCCGGTATCTGCCGTCGCGCACCCACTCATCGATCCAGGCCCAGCCGTTGGCAGTGAGTAGCCGGGAGAGCTTTTTGTATCGCAGCAGCGGTTCGATCGCCGGGTGCTCGCTCTCCATCAGCTCCCAGCGTGACGTCGAGGCGACGTCGATGCCTGCCCGTCGCAGCGCGCTCAGCAGTTTGGGCGGTGAGTCGAGGCTCGCCGCCGGATCGCCGAGTGCTGCCCTCACCTCATCGGCGAGCGCCACCATGCGCGCGGGCTTGGCGCCGGCGACGGGTCGCGGCCCGAGTGCTTCGCTCAGCAAGCGGTCGTGCTCGGCGGCATCCCAGGGCACGCCGGCGCTGCGCATCTCGACGGCCACGAGCGCGCCGGCCGACTCTGCGGCGAGCAGCAGCCGAATACGGTTCGGGTCAGAGGATGATGAGATCGCGGCGAGCTGCCGTTCGAACTCTGCACTTGCTGACTCCGGGTCGTGCGGCACCGTCGGCGGCCCAGTGCCGCCCGCGTCGAGCTCGAAGAGCGTCGATTCGTCGGAGGGAGTATCGGCGTCGATGCCTGGTGCGGCGTTCCACTCGTGAGCCGCGAGCAGCGCTGCGCGGTCGCTGACCAATTCGCTCTGCCGCAGAATCGTGTGGGAGAGCCGCAGATCGTGGCAGCGCTCCACGCGCACGCCGGCGGCAAGCAGCTGCGGATACCAGCTCGGCGCGTCGCTCCACACCCAGCGCGTGGCTGTGCTGCCGCGCTCCCGCTCGGCGACGAACTGCGGCAGTGCTTCGGCTGCGAGGCACACGGGCTCGCCTCGGCTGCCGTCGGCGCGCACGTCGACGACGCTCACCGCGCCGTCGCTGCCGCGACCCAGCAGGCTCCACCGGGGCTGCTGTTGCGGCGTGCTCGTCTCAGTCACACGTCCACGCTACTGCGCACCACCGACACTGCCGCCGGCCTGAGCCGCTCTACGATCTGCGCCCGGTGGCCGACTCGGCCGCGGCCGTACCCGGTGGCCGCCGCGCGCTCAGGGGCGGTCGGAGTGTGCGGGGTCCGCGTCGGCCTCGCGCCTCGGCTCGGCCGAGGCAGCTTCACCCGATGCCGCCGCGCCAGCGCCCTCAGCCGCCTCCGCCGCATCCATCGCGTCGTCTTCGATGATGTCGTCGGCTGTGCGGTCGCGGTTGCGCCACTCGTAGATGCTCTCCGACGCGGTCTCGCGCGATTTCGAGAGCAGCAGCACCGACAGGGACACGCTGATGAGCGCCGCCAGCACCGCCGCGATGAGCGCGGACACCATCATCGAGAACTGCAGCGAGAGCCCCAGTACGTAGAGGAGGGCGAACGGCACTGCGAAGAAGAGCAGACGCAGTGCGGTGTAGGTGATCCAGGCGGAGCGGGGGTTCTTCACGGGCACGAGTGTAGCGAGGCATGCTGAGCCGACGCCGAACTCCGAGGGCCGGAACCCTGACAGGCCGTGTTCGTGGGCCCCGGCTGCGCCCCGCGATCCGCCATCTGCACGCGCAGCAGCAGAGTAGCCGTCTGCTGCACCGCCGCAACCGAGATGCTCAGCGGTCACGTTCGGCACAGTCGGGGTCGGTAGCATGGGTGTATGGTGCGATTCGTGATTATCGGAATCGTCATTGCCGTGGCGTTCACGCTGTATGCGCTTGTCGATGCGGCGATGACTGACGGATCGCGTGCGCGGGGCGTGTCGAAGCCAGTGTGGGTGGTCTTGGTGGTGCTGCTGCCGGTGATCGGTGGTGTGCTCTGGTTCATGATCGGCAAGGGGGCGCCCCCTGCGCAGCGGCCCACGCCGCCAGACGACGATCCGCGATTCACTGGCACTCGGATGTCTTCGGCTGATCTCGATTCGCATATGCGCGATCTTGAGCAGCGGTTGCGCGATCTCGATGCCGAGACGTTTCCCGGTGAAGATGAGCGGCCTGCCTCCGAGGGTGAATCGCGGGGCGAGGAGCAGCCCGGGCCCGACGACGACACGGCCCAGAAGTGACCGACGCGTCGCACAGCTCTGATCAGAACGGCGGCCTCGCTGCGGCCTCGGTGTTCGCGGTTGAGCTGCTCGGTGAGCTGATCCGGCGCGGTGTGAGCGATGTTGTGGTGTGCCCGGGATCGCGCTCGCAGGCTCTCGCTCTCGCTGCGGCTGCTGCCGAACAGGTCGGCGCGATCAGGCTGCATGTGCGCCTCGATGAGCGCTCGGCGGCGTTTTTCGCGCTGGGCGTTGCACGTGAAACAGGGATGCCGGCCCCGGTGATCGTGACGAGCGGCACGGCGGTTGCCAATCTGGCGCCGGCGGTGCTTGAGGCTCACGAGGCACGGGTGCCGCTGCTGCTGATGACTGCGGATCGCCCAGTTGAGCTGCGCGGGATGCGCAGCAATCAGACCACGCGGCAGGCGGGGTTCTTCGGCCCTGTTGCCAGGCTGTCGCTCGATGTGCCGGCTCCGAGTTTCGGTGATGACGGCGATCTCGTGCGGGGCGCTGATCGCGATCCTGGGTCGCTCGCCCGGGTCGTGCTGCAGGCCGCGCTCGGGGCGCCGGGTGCTGCGCCGGCTGGCCCGGTGCAGCTCAACATTGCCTTCCGCGAGCCGCTGTCGGGAACGCAGGGCTTCGACGGCATGATCGCGCGCGGGTTCGAGGCCGCTGCTGAGGAGCGCGCGGCGTTGCAGGTGGCGGATCCCGCCGCCGATCCCGATCCGTACCTGCACCGGGGTGACGCCCTCGCCGTGGTGATCGCGGGGGAGGGCGCGGGCCTCGAAGCCGAGGCTTTCGCGCACGCCGCGGGGCTGCCGCTGCTTGCCGAGGTGGTGAGCGGCGCCCGCTTCGGCCGCGAGGCGATTGCGGGCTACGCTGCCCTGCTCACGGCGCAGCGCGCCGATGGCCCGCCTCTCGGGGAGCTTGTGGAGCAGGCGATCGTGTTCGGTCACCCCACGCTTACCCGTGCCGTACCGGCCCTGTTGCGCCGTGACGATGTCGAGGTGGTCGTCGTCGATCCGCACCCCCGCGCCGAGCATTACGACCCGTCGCGCGCAGCCCGCGTGGTGCGATCCGCCCGCGTCGCCGCAGACCACGAGCCGCGCGCGCTGCGTCGCTGGCTCGGTGCCTGGGTGACCGCCGACAGGGAGCTACTGCGCGAGCGCAGCACCGTGCACGAACCCGACCTCGAAGCGGCGCTCGCCACGGGCTACAAGGAGCGCAACGCCTACGCTCGCACCGAGGTTGCCGTGATGCGCGAGCCGATTTCGCGCGAGCTGCTGGTGGAGAGCGTGTGGCGGGCGACCTGGCCGCATGACCGGCTGGTGCTTGCCGCTTCGCGCCTGGTGCGCGTGCTCGATGGCCTCGCCCCGGCCCGCAGGGTGGCCGTGCACGCGAATCGCGGCCTGGCCGGCATTGACGGCACGGTCGCGACGGCGCTCGGCGTCGCCGCAGCGAGCCAGGGCGACCCCGACCCGGCGAAGGCTGCGGGCACGACGCGCGTCATCATCGGCGACCTTGCGCTGCTGCACGACGCCGGTTCTCTGTTGCTGCCCGAGGGTGAGCCTGCCCCGCGCATGCAGCTGTTCGTGGGCAATGACGGCGGCGGGACGATCTTCGATGGGCTGGAAGTTGCCGGATCCGCCGATCCCGAGCTGTTCAGCAGGGTGATGCGCACGCCGCAGCAAGCCGATCTTGCGTCGCTCGCTCGGGCTTACGGCTGGGAGTATCGGCGTGTGGAGACCCGGGGTGAGATCGAGAAGTTGCTCACGGAGCCGGTGACGGGGCCGAGCCTCGTCGAGATCCCGCTCGCGCCGTAGCCCGGCGGGCTGTGCTGCGCTGTGCAGCGGTTGGTCGGTGACGCAGCGCTCGCGGTGCAGGTGCGGATCCGCGAAGCGGGCATACAGTGGAGGGCACACCGACGGAGGGGGACGGCATGGCCGACGAATTCTGGACCGATGATGTGACGCGGCTGCTGCGGGTGGGGCCCGATTTCGATTTGCGCAGGGTGGATCCCGATGCGACGCCGGGCACTGAGGCACGCAAACAAGACGGTATCGCCGAGCTGGCCCGTTCGGCGCAGGAGTTGCGCGGGCTGCAGGAGAAGCTGTTCGCGCAGAGCCGGCTCGGTGCGCGTGATCGGCTGCTCGTGGTGCTGCAAGCGATGGACGCTGCGGGCAAGGGTGGCATTGTGAATCACGTGTTCAGCCTGGTCGAGCCGTACGGGCTTGCGCTCGCCGCGTTCAAGGCACCCACTGAGGAGGAGCGCGCTCACGATTTTTTGTGGCGGATCGCGCCGCGTGTGCCGGGGCCTGGACTGATCGGCGTGTTCGACCGTTCGCACTACGAGGATGTGCTGATTCAGCGCGTGCGCGGCTTCGCGCCGCCGGAAGAGATCGAACGGCGCTACGGGGCGATCGTCGATTTCGAGCGGGGGCTTGTCGCTGACGGGGTGCGGATCGTGAAGATCATGCTGCACATTTCGCCTGAGGAGCAAGCTGCGCGCCTGCAGTCCCGCCTCGATGACCCGGAGAAGCACTGGAAGTACAACGCGGGCGACATCGACGAGCGCGAGCTCTGGCCTGAGTACATGGACGCCTTCGGCATTGCGATTGAGCGCACCGCGACCGAACAGGCGCCCTGGTACGTAGTGCCGGCGAACGCGAAGTGGTATGCGCGGGCTGCCGTGCAGCGCATTGTGATCTCCGAGCTGCAGCGGATCGACCCGCGGTGGCCGCAGGCCGACTTCGATGTCGCATCCGAGCGGGCCCGCCTTGCCCGCACCGCCGACATGCGCTGGCCCAGCTGACGCGGCGCGGCGCCGCAGGGCGGTGCCGACTACTCGGCGAAAGCTTCGGTGATGGGGCTCAGTTTCGCGACGGTCTCGGTGAGTTCGTGCTGCGGATCGGAGCCGGCGAGGATGCCGCCGCCGGCGCTCGCCACCACCGTCAGCGACCCGTCTATGGCGGGCTCTGAGAGCTGGGCGCAGCGCAGCGCGATCACCCATTCGCCGTCGCCGGCCGCGTCGATCCAGCCGACGGCCCCCGAATAGCGCCCTCTATCGAAGGGTTCGAGCTCGGCGATCGCCTCGACGGCCGCGGCAGTGGGGGTGCCCGCCACCGCGGCGGTGGGGTGCAGGGCGCCCACGAGTTCGATGGCTGAGCTGCGTTCGTCGAGGGTCGCACCGAGGTCGGTCGCGAGATGCCAGACGTTCGGCAGGCGCAGCGGGAATGCTTCCTCGCTCGTGCGCAGCTCGCGCACATGCGGTGACAGTGCCGTGACCACGCTCTGCACCGCGAAGGCGTGCTCGTGTTGCTCCTTCGCGCTGGTAAGCAGCTGCGCACGGGCGCGGGCGTCGCGCTGCGGATCGTCGTGGTGGCGCGCGCGGGTGCCTGCGAGCACGCGCGCCGACACGGCACCGCCGGTTGAGCGGATCAGGGTTTCCGGGCTGGCACCCACCAGGCCGTCGACCGCGAAGGTCCAGCAGTCGAGGTAGTGTTCGGCGAGCCGCCGCAGCGGCACCCGCAGGTCGGCGCCTGCCGACACCCGCCCTTCGATTTGGCGGGCGAGCACGATCTTCTCGACCTCGCCGTTCGTGATGCGGTCGACGGCTTCGCGCACACCAGCGATGTAGGCGTCGATCGAGTCGCGGCCGGCGTCACGGTCGGCGCGCGAGGGGAGCACGCGCGGTGCGAAGACGGTGCCCGGCCACGGGCCGGGGGCTGCCGCGGCTGGCACCTCTGGCACCTCTGGCACCTCTGGCACCTCGGGCGTCGCGGCAGGTGTCGAGGCTTCTGAGGTGAGTGAGATCTCGGTGATCCACGCGGCGTCGCGGTGCCTGGCGATCATGAGGCGCGGCACGATGAGCACGCTTTCGGCGGTGCTGTGATCGTCGAAGGCGAAGGTGCCGAGTGCGACGAGGCCCGTACCCGGCAGGCGCACCGGATCATCGATCTCGGCCACTGCTGCGATGCGGCGCCACTGCTCTGCGGCATCGCGGAAGCGGTTGGGGCCGCGGAAGCTGAGTCGCAGCGTTTCGCCGAGGCCGACGCTGCCGCGGTCGTCGCGATGCCAGAGCATGGGCCGCTGCGGGTCTGGCAGTGAGAGCAGGTCGGGGAGCCGCTCAAGACTTCGCGTCACTGCGCGCAGCCGGGGCACCTCAGGTTCGCTCGTCACCCTCACCAATCTACCGGCTCGGCCTGGGCGATGCCGCTTCGTGGGCCTGGGAGGCTCCGAGGAATGAACGGATAGCATAGGGGGGTGACCCGACCCGACACCGAGACCAAGCATGCGGCCGATGTTTCAGCCATGTTCGACGAGGTGTCCCCTCGCTACGATCTGATCAACGATGTGCTCACCGTCGGCAACGACAGACTCTGGCGCATCGCCACGACGCGAGCGGTTGCTCCCCGCAAGGGCATGCGCATCCTCGACCTCGCCGCAGGCACCGGCACCTCCTCGGCGGCGCTCGCCGCGCACGGCGCGCACGTCACCGCCGCCGACTTCTCGGAGGGCATGCTCGCGGAGGGGCGCAAGCGCCACGCGGGCAATGACCTCATCGACTTCGTGTGGGCCGATGCCACGCAGCTGCCCTTCGAAGACGACACCTTCGACGCGGCCACCATCTCCTACGGTCTGCGCAATGTGAGCGATCCGCGCAAGGCGCTCGCTGAGATGCGGCGCGTAGTGAAGCCGGGCGGCCGTGTGGTCATCGCCGAGTTCTCGGAGCCACCGTCGGCGCTGATCCGCCGCCCCTACCAGCTCTACGGCCGCCACGTGCTGCCGCGCGTTGCCGGCCTCATCAACCGCGAAGCCGCCGAAGCCTATCGCTACCTCAACGATTCGATCGAGGCGTGGCCTGATCAAGCCGAGCTGTGCCGGTGGATGCGCGGCGCCGGGCTTGAGCGCGTCGCCTACCGCAATCTCACCTTCGGCATCGTTGCGCTGCACCGCGGCTTCGTGTCGAAGGGCGCGACCGATCACTCTACCGACACCTCAAAGGGCGGAGCCAGCCAGTGAGCCGTTCCATGGCCGAAGACACGGCGACCCAGGCGTTGCCCATGCGCCTGTTCCGCGGCGGGCAGGATCGCCGCCACGCGAAGCAGTTGCAGCAGCAGCTCGAACTCATTGAGGCCGAGCTGACCGAGCACCTGCGCTTCGCGTCGCCGGTGGCTGATGCACCCGCCCGGTATTTGATGGAGGCCGGGGGGAAGCGGATCCGCCCCATGCTGACGCTGCTCACGAGTGAGCTTGGCGACGGCCCGAATGAGCAGGTGCGCCGCGCCGCGCAGGCGATCGAGATGACGCACCTCGCCTCGCTGTACCACGACGATGTGATGGACGATGCGAAGCTGCGCCGGGGCGTGCCCGCGGCGCAGACGGTGTGGTCGAACTCGGTGGCGATCCTCGCCGGCGACCTGCTCTTCGCGCGCGCCTCAACGCTGGTGTCGGGCATGGGCGAGGAGGCGATCCTGCTGCAGGCCCGCACCTTCGAGCGTCTGTGCCTGGGGCAGCTGCACGAGACCGTGGGCCCGCAGGAGGGCGAAGAGCCGATCGCGCACTACATTCAGGTGCTCGCAGACAAGACTGGCGCGCTGATCGCGACGGCCGCCCGCATGGGCGTCATGTTCGGTGGTGCCCCGGCCGAGTACGCCGACCCGGTGATGGAGTACGGCGAGCGCATCGGCGTGGCCTTCCAGCTGATCGACGACGTGATCGACCTCTCCCCGAAGAAAGAACAGACGGGCAAGCGCGCCGGCACCGATCTGCGGGCGGGCGTTGCCACGCTGCCCACGCTGCTGCTGCAGCAGCGAGCCGCCGCCGGCGATGCCGCCGATGCGGAGCTGCTGGGCCGTATCGAAGCCGGCGTCGAGGCGATCAGTGAGGGCGCCGATCCTGGGCTGCTCGATCCCGAGGTCGAAGAGTTGCGCGCGCACGAGGTGACCCGTGAAACCGAGGCCACGGCGCACCGCTGGGCTGAGGACGCGAAGGCGATGCTTGAAGTGCTGCCGAAATCGTCGGTGCGGCGCGCACTCGAGCGCATGGCGGATTCGATCGTGAACAGGGAAGGCTGAGAATGAGCAAGATGCGACTGGCGATTGTCGGAGCAGGCCCGGCGGGCATCTACGCGGCTGATCTGCTGCTGAAGGCGGAGCGCGATTTCGAGGTCGAGATCGACCTGTTCGAGCAGCTGCCTGCCCCGTACGGTCTCGTGCGCTACGGCGTCTCTCCCGACCATCCCCGCATCAAAGGCATCATCACGGCGCTGCGCGAGGTGCTCGACAGCGGCGCGATCCGCTACTTCGGCAATGTGCGCTACGGCACCGACATCACGCTCGCAGACCTCAAGCGGCACTACAACGCCGTGATCTTCGCCACGGGCGCGATCCGCGATGTCTCACTCGACATTCCCGGCATCGACGCTGCAGGCTCCTACGGCGCCGCAGACTTCGTGAGCTGGTTCGACGGGCACCCCGATGTGCCCCGCACCTGGCCGCTCGAAGCCCGCCAGGTGGGTGTGATCGGCAACGGCAACGTGGCCCTCGATATCTCGCGCATGCTGATCAAGCACGCCGATGATCTTCTGCCCACTGAGATTCCCGACAACGTCTACGCCGGGCTCAAGCAGAACCCCATCGAGGAGCTGCACCTTTTCGGCCGCCGCGGCCCGAAGTACGTGAAGTTCACGCCGCTGGAGCTGCGCGAGCTGGGC
This sequence comes from Leucobacter sp. MMO-125, assembly GCF_037148395.1. Taxonomy (NCBI): domain Bacteria; kingdom Bacillati; phylum Actinomycetota; class Actinomycetes; order Micrococcales; family Microbacteriaceae; genus Leucobacter; species Leucobacter sp. MMO-125. The sequence continues at coordinate 319,704 of NZ_JBBCTL010000004.1, read as the reverse complement.
GAGGTGCGCGACGTCGACATGGTGGTGGACGAGCGCGACTTCGACCGCGACGACGCCTACGCCGACGAGACGCTTGCGAAGAACAAGCAGGTCGTGGTGATGACCCGCATCATGGACAAGTGGAGGGCCGAGCAGCGGCAGCGTGAGGCCGGCGAAATCGCCCCCTCGTCGCGCCGTCTGCACCTGCACTTCTGGTCGAAGCCCGTCGAGGTGGTCGTCGAAGACGGCCGCGTGGCGGGGCTCAAGATCGAGCGCACCGCACCCGACGGTCAGGGTGGTGCGATCGGCACCGGCGAGTTCGAGATCATCCCCATGCAGTCGCTGTACCGCGCCGTTGGCTACTTCGGTTCGCCGCTCGACGAGATCCCCTTCGATGATGCGAAGGGTGTGATCCCGAACGTGCAGGGTCGCGTGCACGATCTTGAGGGCGGGCAGATCCCCGGCGTCTATGCGACGGGCTGGATCAAGCGCGGCCCGGTCGGCCTCATCGGTCACACCAAGAGCGACGCGATGGAGACCCTCGAGTGCCTGCTCGAAGATCGTGCGAGCTGGTGGCAGCCCGAGGCGCCCGAGGCCGAGACGATCCCCGAGCTGCTGCACGCGCGCGAGGTGCCGTACACCACGATCGAGGGCTGGCACCGGCTCGACGAGCACGAGCTCGGTCTCGGCGAGCAGGTGGGGCGCACCCGCATCAAGGTGGTGTCTCGCGAGGAGATGACCCGCGTTTCGCGCGGGGAGTGACGCAGCGCTCGTCGTGCCTCGCTGCTCGGCCGGCACGGCGGCCCGTTGCGATGCTCAGCTGAGGACGGATCCGGATCCGCTGCGCAGTTGCAGCCAGGCCGCCAGCAGCGTGTCGGGGTCGTACAGATCGACCCCGTAGTGCTCGTCGGCGCGTTTGAGGCGGTAGCGCACGGTGTTCTCGTGGATACCGAGTTCGCGGGCGGTGCGCGCCACATTGCCGAAGGCACCGCACCAGGCGAAGAGCGTCTCGGCTACGAGCGGGTCGGCATCGATCAGCTGCTCGATCGCGGGTGAGCGCAGTTCGGGGGCTTCGGCGAAGAGCGCTGCGGCGCGGTCGAAGACGAGGGCGGGCCGCAACGCTTCGACGGTGAGCAGGCGTTCGTCGGGGCCCACCGGGCTGCCTGCCGGGCCTGTCTGAGCCGCGGTGCTTGCTGGCGCGACGTCGAAGAGGCGCGTCGCGAGATCTCTGAGCTGTGCCACATCGCCCGGGCGGGCTGCGACCCCCGGCAGGGCGACCCGCACGCCGGGACCGAGCAGGCGGTCGATGACGGGCAGCACGGGCTCGACGAGGTCGCGCGGCGAGCGTGAACCGGCGTGCTCGACGAGGGCGTAGACGCGGCCGCCCCGCATCGCGGTGACCGCTTCGGGCCGCTGCAGTGCGAGGTGCCGCTGCACCAGCGAGCGCAGCTGGGCCGGCAGCGGTGAGTGCTCGCGCCGTTCGGGGGAGAAAGCGAGGAGCACGGCGCCGTGCTCTTCGGAGATGCCGAGTTCGGCGAACTCGGAGCCACCGACGTCATTTCCGTCGAGCAGGGTGCGCAGGCGGTCTTCGCGGGGCTGCTGCGTGGCCCGGCGCACGCGCAGATCGTCGAGCATGTGCGAGGCGGCCAGCGCTGCGGCTGAGCGCATGCGTTCTTCTTGATCGGCAGTGAGCTGCGGCAGGCCGCTGGCATCGATGGCCCAGATGGTGCCGAGGGGCAGGGTGCCGGCGTGGATCGCGAAGGCGACGCGCGGCTCCTCATCTTCGAGCCGTGGGTACTTGATCGGCACCTCTGAGCGGAGCACGGTGCGATACTGATCGTCGTTGAAGGGGGAGTCGGGCACTTTTCTGGTGAGGATGCCCTGGGTGCGGAGGCGGTCGATGAGCTGGCCGGGCACCGAAGAGTAGGCGATGATGCGACGGCCGAGGTCTTCGATCGCGACGGATCCCCCGAAGAACTCGGCCAGCTCGTTGGTGAGGGCGAACAGGGGTTCTGCGCCGCGGTCGCGGTGCGTATCTTCGCTGGAACGGTGCTCGCCGAGTAGCTGCGCGAGGAGTGCGTCGAAGAGGCGCCAGCTGATCCGCTCGCCAACGCGAATGATGGGGATCCCGGCGGCGGCGGAGGCCGCTGAGATGGTGCCGGTGTCGGCATCGCGGCACTTCAGTGCGATCGCCGCGTAGCCGAGTTGCGCGGCGGTGTTGGTGAGGGCTGTGAACTCGGGGCCGGCTGCAGGCGCGGCGGAGGGCACGAGCAGCAGCGTGTCAGGCTCATCGGGAAGGTCTTCGAGCACGTCGTGAAACTCGGTGGTGCGCACGGTTCGGGCCCCTGGCGCGGCACCGAGCAGCGTTGCCGTCTGCGGGCCGAGTTCAGCGACGAGCGCGTCGAGGCGCAGCGCCCCGACGGACATGTCTGTGGAAATCGGTGGGGTCATTGCCCAAATATATAAGAAAAGTACAAAAATTTGGCGCGTTTCGGTGCCTAAAGTGGGGGAGACAACGACGTGAACGGAGATCCAGTGACCCACGCACAGCACCTTGCCCGCACCGCCCCCGAGGGCACCAGGCTCGGCGAACTCTGGAACATCCTCCCCGAGGAATCCGCGCGCATCGAAGGCCCCCGCGGCGGAGAACTCGCCATCGGCGGTGTCGGCGTCACTGAACTCGCCGAAACCTACGGCACCCCGCTGCACATCATGGACGAGACCGGTCTGCGCCGCCAGATCCGCCGCTTCATCGACGGCCTCGCCGAGCGCTGGCCCAACTCGGAAGTGCTCTTTGCCTCGAAGTCGCTGCCGGTGCCCGGCATGTACCGGATCGCCCACGAAGAAGGCCTCTCCGTCGACGTCGCCGGCGGCGGCGAACTGCAGCTCGCGCTCGCGGCCGGCGTGCGACCCGAGAAGCTGCACTTTCACGGTAACGCGAAAACCGACGCCGAACTGCGCATGGCCCTCGACGCCGGCGTTGGCGCGATCATCGTTGACAACGACGACGAAATTGATCGCCTCGAACGGCTGCTCGAACGGCCGCAGGCGCTGCTGCTCCGCGTGATCCCCGGCGTCGAAGCCGAAACCCACGCCTCCCAGGCCACGGGCGGTGCGAAGTCGAAGTTCGGCCTGCCCATGGACCAGGCCAAGCGCGCCATCGCCCGCATGCAGGCGCACCCCCTCATGCACTTCGAAGGCGTGCACCTGCACATCGGCTCGCAGATTCTCAACACCAGGCAGTTCGCCGAAGCGGTCGCGAACATCTCGACAGTCGGCACCTTCGGCACCTACGACGTCGGCGGCGGCCTCGGCGTGCAGTACACCTACGACGAAACGCCCCCCAGCGTTGACGAATACCTCGACGCGATCGTGGCAGCCGCCCGCGAGAACCTGCCGGCCGACGCCCGCATCATGATCGAGCCGGGCCGCTCCGTCGTCGCCCGTGCCGGCGTCACCCTGTACCGGGTGGTCACCGTAAAGCACACCGGCGAAATCTTCGTGGCAATCGACGGCGGCCTCGCAGACAACCTCGACATCGCGCTCACCGAGCAGCGCTACGAGGCCCTGCTCGCCGACCGCATCGACGAACCGTGGACCGAAACCGTGCAGCTCGTCGGTCGCCAGTGCGAATCCGGCGACCTGTTCATCGACGGCGCCCCGATGCCGCCCGCCCGCCCCGGCGACCTCGTCGTCATGCCGGGCACCGGCGCCTACAACTACACCCTTGCCAACAACTACAACGGAGCGCTCAAGCCGGCCATTGTGTTCGTGCGCGACGGCGAGGCCCGCCTCGTCACCCGCCGTGAAACCTACGACGACCTGCTGCGCCTGCACGAGCCGCTGCTCAGCGAACTCGGCTAAGGCCGGGGCCGGGCGATCCGCCTCACCAACCCTGAACCTCCTCCAACGACGAAGGAACCCCATGAAGAAGACATCTCTCACCCTGCTCGCGGCTGCCGCCGCACTCACCCTGGCCGTCACCGGCTGCTCGAATGCCGCCACCTCAGGCGCCGAAGCATCGGGCAGCAGCGACAGCCTGCCCGCCGGCGACGAGATCACCACCACAACCGACGCCGCGCTCACCGAGCTGCTGCCCGATGACATCGTCAAGAAGGGGCGCATCGATGTCGCCGTCGACATCCCCTTCCCCCCGATGGCGATGTACGACGATTCGAACCGCGCCATCGGATTCGACCCCGAGCTCGGCCGCCTCATCGGCCAGAAGCTCGGCATCGACGTGTCGCTGAACAAGCAGGCCTTCGACTCGGTGATCCCGTCGCTGCAGGCGGGCAAGAACGACATCATCATGTCGGGCATGAACGACACCCCCGAGCGCCAGGAGACCCTGAGCTTCGTCGACTACACCCACGGCGGCTTCGCCATCGCCGTGAAGAAGGGCAACCCCGAGGGGATCACCACTCAGCGCGACCTCTGCGGTCTTACCGTGTCGGTGCAGAAGGCCACGGTGCAAGGCGATCTGCTGCGCGCCATGGACTGCGGCATCAACGTGATGGAACTTCCCTCCGACCTTGACGCGCAGACCGCGCTCCGCGCGGGCAAGAGCCAGGCGTACACCGCCGACGCCGTCGTTGCCGAGTACGTCGTCGCAACCACCGACGACGGGAACGCCTTCGAGATCGTGCGCGACCCCGAGAACCCCGCCGGCTTCAACCCGGTCTACAGCGGCATCGGCATCCTCAAGGGCGACACCGAGCTCATCGAGGCCGTGCGCGCAGCGTTGCAGGCGCTCATCGAGGAGGGCACCTACCAGCAGGTGCTCGACCGCAACAACATCGGTGCCTACGCCGTCGAGACGGCCGAGGTCAACCAGGGCAAGGCAGCATCATGACCTCAGCCACCCTGCCCCGCGGTGCAGCCGAGACCGACCCCGGCTTCGCCACCGACGACGACGTCGAAGCGATCCCGCTGCGACGCCCCTGGCGCTGGATCAGCGCGGTCGTCGTGCTCGCCCTCCTCGCCTGGTTCGTGAGCGTCATCGCAACGAACCCCAACCTCGATTTCGCGACCGTCGGCCTCTTCCTCTTCGACCCCCGCATCCTCGAGGGAGTCTGGCTGACGATCCTCATCACCGTCATCTCGATGGCGGTGTCGACGATCCTCGCCATCGTCATCGCGGCCATGCGCCTCTCCTCGAACCCGGTGCTGCTCAGCGTCGCCTGGTTCTACGTGTGGGCCTTCCGCGGCACGCCGGTGCTGGTGCAGATCGTGCTCTGGGGCTACCTCGGTCTGCTCTTCGACCAGATCCGCCTGGGCATCCCGCTCACCGATGTCGTCTTCTGGTCGATGGACACGAACGCCCTCGTCACCCCCTTCGTGGCCGGCCTGCTCGCGCTCACGCTCAACCAGGCCGCGTACTCATCGGAGATCGTGCGCGCCGGCATGATGTCGGTTGACGAGGGGCAACGGGAGGCCGCGTACTCGCTCGGCATGTCGCCGCTGTACACCTTCCGCCGGGTACTGCTGCCGCAGGCGATGCGGGTCATCATTCCGCCGATGGGCAACGAGCTCATCTCAATGCTCAAGAACACCTCGCTGCTCTCGGTGATCGCGGTGATGGAGCTCTACACTCAGGCCTCCGTGATCTCCTCGACCAACCTCAAGCAGGTCGAGCTGCTCATCGTGGTGAGCATTTGGTACCTGTTCATGACGAGCGTGCTCTCCGTGCCGCAGTACTACCTCGAGCGTCGCTTCGGGCGCGGCAGCACCCGCAACTTGCCGCCCACCCCCATCCAGCGTCTGCGCAAGGCGTTGCAGAGCCGCAAGCCGGGCCCCGCGCCCGCACCTCCCACGAACGCCGTCGAGGTGATCGGAGCATGAACATGAACATGAGCATGACCCAGACCGTTGCCGAGCCCGAGGCGCGGCACTCCGAGGCCCTCGTTCAGATTCGCCGGGTACGCAAGAGCTTCGGAGCGCACGAGGTGCTGCGAGACATCTCCCTCTCCGTGCCGGCCGGCACGGTGACGGTGCTCCTCGGCCCGTCGGGTTCGGGCAAGTCGACGCTGCTGCGCTGCGTGAACCACCTCGAAACCATCGACGGTGGGCGGATCATCGTCGACGGCGAGCTCATCGGCTACCGGCAGGCGGGCCACAAGACCCACGAGATGAGCCCGCGGCAGATCGCGAAGCAGCGGCAAGGCATCGGGATGGTGTTCCAGCGCTTCAACCTGTTCCCGCACATGACCGCGCTGGAGAACATCATGGAGGCGCCTGTCGGCGTCGCCGGTCGCCCGCGTGCGATGGCGAAGAGCCGCGCGCTGGAACTGCTCGATCGGGTCGGCCTCGCAGATTTCGCGGGTCACTATCCCGCGCAGCTTTCCGGTGGTCAGCAGCAGCGGATCGCGATTGCTCGTGCGCTCGCCATGGAACCGAAGCTGATGCTCTTCGACGAGCCCACCTCGGCACTCGACCCCGAACTCGTCGGTGATGTGCTCGATGTGATGCGTGAGTTGGCGCGGGAGGGCATGACGATGATCGTGGTCACGCACGAGATCGGCTTCGCTCGTGGCGTGGCGGATCAGGTTGTCTTCATGGACGGAGGTGTCGTCGTCGAGGCGGGCCCGCCGCAGGAGGTGCTTGACAATCCGCAGCGTCAGCGCACGCGCAACTTCCTGGAGAGCGTGCAGTAGTCGCGGATGACCCGCGCGGTGTGAGGCCGCGCGGGTCAGCGGCCGTCGCTGCTCGGTGAGCTTGGTAGACCGGCTGCGGGGTGCGGATCCGCCGCGCCGAGTGCCGCGGCGAGGGCGGTGAGAGTTTCGCTCGTGCCTCCCTCGATCCGCACCCGCACAGCATCTCGATCATCAACCGAGGTGGGGCCGCGATTGATCACCGCAACGGGGATGCCGCGGCGTTCGGCGCGATGCACCAGCCGCAGGCCCGTGTTCACGGCGAGCGACGTGCCCACGAGCATCAGGGCTTCGGCTTCGGCCAGCAGCGCCTCGGCTGAGGCGAACACCGCAGGCGGCACGGTCTCGCCGAAGTAGACCACGTCGGGGCGCAGCAGCCCGCCGCAGGGTGCCCCGCGCCCCGGGCACGACGGAACGACCACCCCATCAGCGCCCGAGACCCGCGCGTCACCGTCCGGGGCCAGCTCAGCAGACCTTTGGCTGTCGACGAAACCGGGGTTGAGTTCGTCGAACCAGCCCAGCACCTCTTCGCGACTCCACCGGCTGCCGCACTGCAGGCAGCGAATCACACTGCCGTTGCCGTGCAGCTCGACAACGGTGCGAGAGCCGGCGCGGCGGTGCAGACCGTCGACGTTCTGCGTGATGACCCCGCCGATGCGGCCCGCCGCCTCCAATCTCGCGAGGGCGAAGTGGCCGGCATTGGGCGCGACACCGCGCGACCGCAGGGAGCCGATTCGCGCGCCCGCCCAGAACCGCCGCCGGTAGGCCTCATCGTTCATGAACTGCGCAATGCTCATCGGCGTGCGCGGCGGCGTACCGGCACCGCGGTAGTCGGGAATGCCCGAATCCGTGCTGATGCCCGCGCCAGTGAGCACGGCCACGGGGCCGGGTTCGAACAGTGCGGTCAGCGCCGCGATGTTCTGCGACGCATCGGCCTGCGGTGATGTCATCATTCCCCCTCCTCTCCGAACCTAGGGCATCAGGCTGGGTCTGCGGCTCGCCCGCGGCTTACTCCTCAGCGCGTGCGATGAAGGCTGTGTAGTCAGCCAGGGAGCGATCGGCGTAGGCGAGACCCCACTGGTGCAGCGCTTCACCGACCTTGGAACCGTCACCGAGATACCCGCTCACTTCCGCCGCGCGCGGTGACTGCGCGTGCGCTCTCGCGAGGGTCACAGCGCAGGCACGCGAGTAGGTGACGAAGGGCTCATCTTCGATCTCCTCGATCTCGATACCGCCCTTCATGTCGTGGAACTGACGAACGTAGAGATCCACCTCACCGAACTCCTCGCTCGCGTGGCGCAGCGAGCCGAGGAACGGATCGCTCAAGGCCTGCAGAATCCGCTGCATCGCAACGACCCGCCCGCCCTCGCCCTGCTCCGCGGTGAGTTCGGCGAGTTCGGCGGGCTGCGCAATGCCGCCGTACTCTGCGAGCACGCTCTGCCCGGCCTGCTTCGACTGCAGAATGAGGGTGTTGCCGTCGCCGTCTTGGAAGAGCGAGAGCGCGCAGCGCGTGCCCACGCTGCCCACACCGACAACACGCCGGATCGCATCGACCGCGGTGTAGTGGCGAAGCTGCAGTCGGATGTCTGCGCTGGCGCTGCGAAGGTAGCGTTCGAGGTATTCCGCCTGGAGCGCCTGGCGTGTGGGTTCGAGAGCGCGCATCGTTGGCGGCTGCTCGATGAAACGCAGCCTGCCGTGCTCGTCGGCTTTGGTGAGCTTGCGTGAGGCGCGCTCGCCCGTGCGCTTCTTCGCCTGCGCGATGGCGCGGTCGAGCACCCGCCGGGACTCTGGATGCATCTCACCGGTGCCTGCCGAGGCTTCGAAGTGCGCGTAGTAGCGCCGCAGAGGCGAGGCCTTCGCGGCGGTGCGCATCGCCAGCGCATACGAACGAGTTGCGGTGACCGCGGCGTCTCTCACGACCTCCGCCGCGCGACCGCTGCTCGCACCGGCGATGACGATGCTCGCGATGAGCCGCTTGAGATCCCACTCCCACGGCGCCCACGCGGCCTCGTCGAAGTCGTTGAGATCGAAGACGAGCGTGCGCTGCGGAGACGCGTAGAAACCGAAGTTCGCCACGTGGGCGTCGCCGCACGACGGCACGAGGATGCCGGTGTGCGGTTCGTCTGCGAGGTCGGCGGCCATGATCGCCGCGGTGCCGCGGTAGAACGCGAACGGGCTTGCGCTCATGCGTTCGGTGCGCAGGGGGATGAGTTCGGGGAGTCGGGTGGCATTCTGCGCGTCGATAATCGCGAGCGGATCGCGCGGTGCACTGCCGAGCGTTGCGAGCGAGCGCCGCGGGAGGCTGCGGCGCTGCTGCTTGCCGTGCGCTCGGCGCTCGGCTGAGGAGGCTGGCAGTGCTGCTGGGGTTGGCAGTGCTGCGGGGGAGTCGTGCATGGCTCGCCGGCTTTCGTGTCGGGGTGGAGAACTCCCACTCGGCGCGGCAGGTGCGGCGCCGGGGTGCTGGCCCGGCCCGGTCGTCGGCGACGGGGTGGTGATCTGCGGGGTGATGCGAGACGATCCTACGCGCCGCAGCGCGTCTCCCGTCGCCAGAAACGGGGCGGGGGGCGCGTAGAATCGAGGCTATGACGACTGCGCGCGAACAGCTCATCGACCTCATTACGAACGAGGCCGTGTTTCACGGCGACTTCACGCTCACGAGCGGCAAGAAGGCCACCTATTACATTGATCTGCGCAAGCTGAGCCTCGACCATCGTGCGGCTCCGCTCATCGGCCAGGTGATGCTCGACCTCATCGACGACATCGACGGCGTGGTGGCGGTGGGCGGCCTCACGATGGGTGCCGACCCGATCGCCTCCGCGATCATGCACCAGGGCGTTGCGCGCGGCAAGGTGTACGACTCCTTCGTGGTGCGCAAGGAGCCGAAGGATCACGGTCGTGGCCGCCAGGTCGAGGGGCCTGACCTCGCGGGCAAGCGGGTCGTGGTGGTTGAAGATACCTCCACCACGGGTGGCTCGCCGCTGAAAGCCATCGAGGCGCTGCAGAAGGTGGGTGCCGAGATCGCTGCGGTGGCAGTGGTGGTGGATCGTCAGGCGCCTGCCAAGGAGCGTATCGAGGCGGCCGGTTACGAGTACCGCTACGCGATCGGCCTCGATGATCTGGGGCTGTTGCCGCAGTAGTCGACCGTTTGACCGCCTCAGAGGGGCTCCGCGATGCCATCGCGGAGCCCCTCTTCTGCGTGCGGGGGCGGGTGGTGCTTGCGCGCCTGCCCCCTGACCCTTGCCCCCGTTCGACCCTCGCCGGGAGGCGAATTTTTCGGCATTTTTGCCCCCGCCACCCGCAAAATCCGCCACTCGGCGGGTCTTCAGGGCACCAAGCTCGGGATCATTCTGGCGAGGTGGTGTGTGACGACTTGATCACGGTCGAGAAAAATCTTGCCGTGGGTCTTCCCCTTTCTGCGCGTCTCAGATAACGTCATGGACAGTCGGTCATTCGGTCAGACCAATAGTCCTGATTGACCCGACGCCTCAATGACGAGAAGAAGGAGAAATATAGTGTCTGTCTCATACGAAGCGCGCGTGGCGGAGCTCGGCCTGGAGATCCCCGACTACAGCAACGGCGGATACCACGGCACCTACTACGGCACGATGAAGGCGTTCCACAAGACCGGGAACCTGCTGTTCCTCTCGGGTCACGTCGCCGACATCGTGGGCCACAATGGCCAGCCGACCCACGCAGGCAAGCTCGGTGCCGAGGTCACCGTCGAGCAGGGCTACGCCGAAGCCCGCCAGACCGCGCTGAACTGCCTCGGCACGATGCGTCTCGCGCTCGGCTCGCTCGATCGCGTGAAGTGCCTCGTCAACTCGCTGAACTTCGTCGTCGCGGCACCTGACTTCGTCGACGTGAACCTGGTGTCGTGCGGCGCCACGGATCTCTTCCGCGATGTGTTCGGCGAGGAGAACGGCCTCGGCGGCCGGGCAACGATCGGCGTCACGTCGCTCGCTGCGAACCACTGCTTCGAAAACTGGATGACGATCGAGACGGTCGACTGACCTCCGAACCGACGGGTGTGATGAGAATGTTGAGCAAGAGAACAGCCAAGCTGGCGGTCGTGACGGGCGTGGCCCTCCTCGCGTTGAGCGCGTGCTCTTCGGGCGGATCGGGGGGCAACGGCGACGGGGGAGGCGCCGAAGGCGCGATCCCGCTCGGATACACGGCCACCCTCTCGGGCGACTTCGCGAGCTACGGTCTCGAAATGCGCGAGGGCATCGACCTCGCCATCGAGGAGATCAACGCCGACGGCGGCGTGCTGGACCGTGACCTGACCCTTGAAGGAGTCGACGACGAAGGCAAGCCCGCCAACGGCCCCGTGATCGCGCAGGAGTTCTGCGACAACGCCGAGATTCCTGTTGTTCTCGGGTTCAGCTTCTCGAGCGTCGCACTGTCGGGCCTGCCCATCTACACGCAGTGCGGTTTGCCGATCATCGCATCGGCAGTGACCTCACCCGAGCTGAGCGGCGCGAGCGACATCTTCTTCCGTACCGTGTTCACCGACGCCTACCAGGGCGCCGAAGCGGCGAAGTTCATCTCCGAGAACCGGGGCGTGAAGAAGGTCGCCGTGCTGTACCAGCAGGACGACTACGGCAAGGGCGTCGCTGACGCCTTCAGCGAGGGCATCGAGAAGGCAGGCGGCACCGTCACCAGCTCGCAGGCCTACCAGTTGGGCACGGTGAACTTCGCGAGCACCGTCGATACGGCGCTCAAGGACGACCCGGACGCGGTCTTCATCGGTGGCTTCTACACCGAGGCCGGCAAGATCGTGAACCAGGTGCGCGATGCGGGATCCGATGTGCCGATCTTCGCCTCGGACGGGGCTGCGAGCCCGCTCTTCATCGAGCTGGCCGGTGCCAACGCCGAGGGCGTCGAGGTGTACTCGGCCTTCTCCGCAAGTGACGACAGCCCAGAGGCCGCCGCATTCGTGGAAGCCTTCACGAAGAAGTACGACAAGGAGCCGAGCTCCTGGGCGGCGCTCGCCTACGACGCCACGTACATCGCAGCGCAGGCGATGGAGACGGCGGGATCGACCGATCGTGCCGCTGTGACCAAGGCAATCGCGGCGACGAAGGGGTTCCCCGGCGTCTCCGGCGAGATCAGCTTCGATGATCAGGGGAACCGTGTGGGCAACCTCACCTTCCAACGCATCGAAGACGGCGCCTTCGTGGTCATCAAGGAGTAGCAACCGCCCGGTGGGCGCCGACCTCGGCGCCCACCGGGATCCTCATCCGGTTCCCCCAGCAGGCTACGGAGATTAGGTAATGCAGGAAATCATCAACGGTCTCGCCGTCGGCGGCATCTATGGGCTGCTCGCCGTCGCATTCAGCGTCGTTTACGGCGTCCTCGGCATGGTGAACTTCGCCTTCGGAGAGATCTTCATGTTCGGCGCAGTCGGCGCCCTCGTCGCCGGCCAGACCAACATCCTCATCGCGGACGCGAGCATCGACGGCCCGGCTCTGCCGGCGTGGGCCGCAATCATGTTCGGGCTCATTGTCGGTTCGCTCATCGGCTGGCTCATCGAGAGGATCGCGTACCGGCCGCTGCGCAACGCCCCGATCCTCTCCATGCTCATCACTGCCATCGCGGTATCGATGCTGCTGCGCGCCGTGGCGACGTTCCTCTTCGGTGCCGCGCAGCTGCCGGTGCCCCGCCCTGAACTGGGTGAGGCCCTCAACATTTTCGGTGCCCGAGTGCAGCGCATCGATGTCATCGTGCTCGCGGTGGCTGTGGCGGTGACCCTTGCCTTCTGGGCGGTGATCCGCTTCACGCCCATCGGCCGCGCGATCCGCGCAACTGCCGAAAACAAAGATGCCGCGAGGCTCATGGGTATCGGCGTTGACAGAGTCATCTCGACGACATTCGTGCTCGGTTCGGCCCTCGCAGCGGTCGCAGGTCTGCTGTACTCGCAGCGCTACGGCTTTGCTGCCGCCACCATGGGGTTCCTTCCCGGACTGAAAGCGCTGGTCGCCGCCGTGCTCGGCGGTATCGGCAGCATCCCCGGCGCCTTCGTCGGAGGCCTCGTGCTGGGCGTAAGCGAGGAGCTCGCCGCGTCCTACGTTCCGCAGGGATCCGCGTACCGCGACGTTATCGCGTTCGGGATCCTGGTCATCATCCTGTGGCTCCGCCCGCAGGGGCTGCTCGGCCGCCGAGAGGTACAGAAGGTCTAACGATGTCCAACACGTACACCGCCCCCATCGTCATCCTCAGGCAGGATCACGGCCTCAAGCGCTGGATCTGGCCCTCGATCTTCCTGATCATCGGCCTGCTCGCACCCCTGGTGCTGCCCGGTGACAAGTGGATTCGCGTTGCAGCCCTCGCGCTCATCTACGTGGCGCTCGCTTCCGGTCTGAATATTCTCGTCGGGATCACCGGCCTGCTCGACCTCGGATTCATCGCCTTCTTCATCGTCGGCGCCTACACGACGGCCATATTCTGCACGAGAACCTTCGGCATCAACCTGGCGGAGAATCCGGCCGCACTCGGGTGGGTGCTGCCACTCAGTATCGTGGCGGCAATCGTGCTCGCGGGCATAGCGGGGTCGATCATCGGGTATCCGACGCTGCGTGCCCGCGGCGACTACCTGGCCATCATGACGCTCGCGTTCGGCGAGATCGTGCGCATCGTCTCCATCAACTGGACCGACTTCACGGGCGGTGCGGTGGGTATCCGCAACATTCCCGCGCTCACCTTCACCGGTGAGATCGTGCCACCGTTGACCACCTACTACATCGTCTTTCTCGTCGTGGTCATTCTCGTGGTGGCGCTCGCCTCGCTCATCGCCTCACCGGTGGGGCGCGCCTGGGTTGCCATCCGTGAAGACGAACTCGTCGCCTCATCGATGGGGATCCGCACCCGACGGTACAAGCTGCTGGCCTACGTGGTCGGAGCTTCGACTGCGGGTGTGATCGGCGTGTTCTTCGCCCACATGAACCAGTTCGTGAACCCCGACAGTTTCACGCTCGAAGACAACTTCATCGTGTTGAGTCTGGTGATTCTTGGCGGTGCCGGCACCCTCTGGGGCCCCATCACCGGTGCGGTGCTGTGGATCTTCTTCCAGGCGATCGCGAAAGATATCCCGCTCATTCAGGCCCACCCCGAGTTCCGCACCGGGTTCCTCGCGCTTATCGTCGTGGTGCTCATGATCCTGCGTCCCGGTGGCATCATCTCGAAACGGCTTGAGCTCACCCGCGCACGCGGCGGGAAGGAGGCACCGGAGGGTGCACTCATCGCGAACGAGCGCGACACCCCCGTGGCTGCGGGGGAGCCCGTGCTGAAGGCCGAGAACGTGAAGCAGGTGTTCGGCGGGCTGGTCGCGCTCGAAGCGGTAACCTTCGAACTCAGGCACGGCGAGGTGCTCGGTCTCATGGGGCCGAACGGTGCCGGCAAATCGACGCTGCTCAACGCCATCTCCGGGGTCACCCGGGCGACCTCGGGCACGATCGAACTGCACGGCGAGCAAACGCAGAATCTCGAATCGAGCGCCGTGTCGATGCGCGGCATTGCGAGAACCTTCCAGACAGTGCGCCTCTTCTGGGATATGACGGTGCTCGAGAATCTGCTCGTTGGCGGCCATTCGCGCCTCGCCGGCTTCGCGCCGAAATTTCTGTCACCTTTCCCATTCGTGCGCGCCCCCGAGCGGGCCACCGTCGAAGAGGCCGAGGAGGTGCTGGCCTTCATGGACGTGTGGGACAGCCGCGACAAGCGGGCCTCCTCGCTCGATGCCTACCAACAGCGCCGGGTCGAGATCGCGCGAGCCCTCATGACCCGCCCCAATGTGCTGTTGCTCGACGAACCGGCTGCGGGCCTGAATGAGAGCGAGACCCGGGATCTCGCCCGACTGATCAAGCGGATCAGGGAGCGCGGCATCGATGTGATTCTCATCGAACACGACATGGATCTGCTCATGGGAGTTTCCGACAGGATCATCGTGCTCGATCACGGCGTGATCATCGCGGATGGCACTCCTGCCGAGATCCGCGTCAATCCTGAAGTGCTCGAGGCCTACCTGGGGAGTGATGCGAAGTGAGAGTGCTCGAAGTCGAAGGCCTGAACGTGCGGTACGGCGTGGTCAGGGCGGTCACCGATGTCGATATGCACGTCGATGAGGGTGAGCTTGTTGTCGTGGTCGGTGCGAACGGGGCGGGTAAGAGCAGCCTGTTGCGTTCGGTTGCCGGACTCAATAAGAGCAGGGGGCGGATCGCGTTTCTCGAGAAGGAGATATCGTCTCGCCGCGCCGAGCAGCGGGTGCGGGCCGGATTGTCGCTCGTGCCTGAGGGGAGGCACATTTTCGGACGGATGTCGGTGTTCGAGAATCTGCAGATCGCCCACTGGGGTGCCTCCACAGATTTCTCGGAGGAGATCGCGACCGTGTTCTCGCTCTTCCCACGGCTCCAAGAGCGTCGGCAGCAGACCGCTGCGACCCTCTCGGGAGGCGAGCAGCAGATGCTTGCGCTCTCTCGTGCGCTCATCAGGCGCCCGAAATTGCTTATGCTGGATGAGCCATCTATGGGTCTCGCCCCAAAAGTGGTCGCGCAGATGTTCGAGGTGATCGAAGAGATCAACCGTTCGGGCACCAGCGTGCTGCTGATCGAGCAGAACGCCAGGATGGCGCTGTCGATCGCGGATAGGGGGTACCTCATGGAGACGGGGAAGATCTCGGGAGGTGGCGAGGCGGCGGCGATGCTCGAGGACGAGCGGTTGCACGAGGCCTACTTCGGCAAGAGCGCGGATACGTGACGGCGCCCGGAGCGGACGAGTGCGAACTGGCGTCCCCGCGGTGAGGCTATCGAAGTGAGAAATGGAAGTGCGCAATGGATTGGGACTCGATCAACAGAGGGACGACCCTCTCGGTGCCCGACAGGCTTTCGGTCGATCTTGAACGGCTGATTCTCGAGGGCGACCTCGCCCCGGGCGAGAAGCTTCCGGCTGAGCGCGAGCTGGCCCAGCACCTCGGCGTTTCCCGAGTCTCGATCAGGGAGGCGCTGCGGGAGCTTGAGAACCGCGGCCTCATCGACCGCAAGCCTGGGCGCGGCACGATCGTGCTGAGCCCGGGCGAGCGGTCGGGGATCGCCGACCGCATCTCGAGTGCGGTGTCGGCGGTGCACCCCGAGATCCGCGACATCATGGAGTTGCGCGCCATTGTCGAGCCGCCGATCGCGGGGATCACGGCGACGCGCGCCACCCCCCGCGATATCGCTCAGCTGCGCGAGCTGGTGGAGGCGATGGAGGCCGGCGTCACCAAGGAGCGCTACGCGGAGCTGGATCGCGCCTTCCACCAGGCCATCGCGCAGTACGCCCACAATCCGCTGCTCGAACTCATCAACGAGCAGATCGCCCAACAGATCGCCCCGAGCCGCTCCAGCCGCTATCAAACCAAAGAGCGCCGCGAGGCGTCGAGTGCGGCGCACCGCCGGATCTTCGAAGCGATCGCCGCCGGAGACCCGACGGCGGCCGAGGCAGAGGCCCGAGCCCATGTGCTCGACATCAGCAAGCAGATCGCCCTCGCCGCGACGGGCGCGAACGACGAAGGAGCACAGGGATGACGCACTCTGACGCACACCCCCGCGGAGCCATTTCGACTTCGCACCACCTCGCCACGGAGGCGGGTGCTGCCGCACTCGAAGCGGGCGGCAATGCGATCGATGCGGCGCTCGCCGCCGCCGCCGCCCTCTGCGTGGTGTACCCGAACAATGTGGCGCTGGGCGGCGACTTGGTCGCCCTGGTGCGCTCGCCGCAGGGTGAGGTGCGCTTTCTCAACGCGACGGGCACGGCCCCTGCCGCGCAGTCGCTCGACGCCCTCCGCGAGACGTACGGCGAACTGCTGCCGCTGCGCGGCATCGACACGGTGACCGTGCCTGGCGGGGTGCGCGGCTGGGGTGAGCTGCACAACTTCGGGGCGACCCGCAGCTGGGAGCAGCACCTGGAGGCCGCGATCCGCTACGCCGCCGATGGTGTGCCGACGGCGAAGTCGGTTGCGGCGGCGATCGTCGACGAGCGCGAGGTGCTCGAACTCGATCCAGGTTGCCGCCACGCGTTCATCCCAGACGGGCTGCCGCTCGTGCAGGGGCAGCCGTTCGTGCAGCCCGCGCTCGCCGATTCGCTGCGTCGCCTTGCCGCGGGCGGGCCCGATGAGTTCTACACGGGGGAGCTCGCGCAGCGCTGGGTCTCCGGCTTGCGGGCGCTGGGATCGAAGATCGCGCCCGAGGACGCCGCCGCCTACACCGCGTTCTGGGATGAACCACTTGAAGGTTCCTACGGGGGTCACCGCGTCATCACGGGCCCGCCGAACACGTCGGGCTTCATCCTGCTGCGTGCCCTCGAAGCCATCGTGGCCGGCATCGACGACCCGCTCGGTGCGGGTGCCGGTGCCCTCGCAAACGCGTTCCGGGGCGGCAACGCGGTGCGTGCGGCTTACCTCGCCGATCCGGCATCCGGCGGCCCCACCGGCCCTGAACTCATCGCGATGCCGCGCCCCGAGCACGCGCCCCCGCGCGAGGCGAAGCCGAGCGGTGACACCGTCGGCCTGAGCGCCGTGAGCGCAGACGGTTGGGCGATTTCGCTCATCAACTCGGTGTATTTCGGGTTCGGTGCCGCGGTGCTCGACCCCGAGACGGGCATTCTGTTCCAGAACCGGGGCACGTCGTTCTCGCTCGATCCGGCCTCGCCCAATGCGTTCGCCCCGGGTCGTCGCCCACGGCACACGCTCATGCCTGTGCTGATTCTTCGCGGTGATGAGCTCGCGTGGGTGCCGGCGACGATGGGCGGATCGGCGCAGCCGCAGATCCACACTCAACTGCTGCTGCGCTCTCTCGCCGGGGCGTCACCGCACGAGGCGACGCACGCCCCACGGTGGATTGTCGACGAGCCCGGCGCTGACGGCGTGGTGCGGGTGACGATCGAGGAGGACGTGCCGGCGGAGGCTCGGGATGCGATCGCCGAGGCGGGCTTCCCGCTCAAGGTGGTGCCAAGGTACTCGGAAGATCTGGGACACTCGAATCTGATCCGTGTCAGCGCTGAGGGGTACGACGCTGCGAGCGATCCGCGCTCCGATGGCTCTGCGATTGTGGTGCCTGCCTCTGGCTGAAGCGATCCGCAATCCTGATCCGCAGCTCGACAACCTCTCTCAGAAACGACCTCTATGACTCAGTCTCCTCGCCCCAGCATCATCGTTCTCGCTCTCTTAGGGGCGCTCACCGGCCTTCTCTCCGGCCTCTTCGGCATCGGGGGCGGCGTGGTGCTCGTTCCGATGCTGGTGATGATCCTGGGCTTCCAGCAGCGGCTTGCGGCGGGCACCTCGGTTGCTGCAATCCTGCCCGCGGCGATTGTCGGCGGTATCGGCTACGCGCTGCAGGGCAATGTCGACTGGCTTGCTGCTGTGCTGCTCGCGGCGGGTGTGGTTGTCGGGGCGCAGATCGGCAGCTACCTGCTGTCGCGGATCCCCACGGGGTTCCTGCGCTGGATGTTCATGGCGTTCCTGCTGGGTGTGGTGATCAGCCTGTGGTTCGTTGTGCCGCAGCGCGACGCCGTGATCGACATCACCGTGCTGACGGGGGCGCTGCTCGTGGTGACCGGCCTTGTGACCGGTGTGCTCTCCGGCCTGCTGGGTGTCGGCGGCGGCGTTGTTGTGGTGCCCGTGCTCATGTTCTTCTTCGGGGCGAGCGACCTGATCGCGAAGGGCACCTCGCTCATCATGCTCATCCCGGGCTCGATCTCGGGCACCCTCGGCAACGCGCGCCGGCGCAACGTCGACATCAGGTCTGCGGCTGTGCTGGGCATTGCTGCGAGCCTGCTATCGCCGCTCGGCTCGGTGATCGCCACGCATATCCCGCCGCTCTGGTCGAATGTGGCGTTCTCGCTGCTGCTGGCCTTCATCCTCGGGCAGATGCTCGTCAAGACGCTGCGCCAGGGCAAGAAGAAATAGGTCTGCAGGGAGGCTACCGGGCGCGAATGAAGGCTGTTGGGCGGAGCCGGTGAGCGAGTAGGCTGGTGCCCCGCTTGCCGTCCGAAGGAGTACCCGTGGCACGTGTGCTGCTGATCATCGACATCCAGAACGACTACTTCGCGGGAGGGGCCTACCCGCTCGTCGGATCGGACGCCGCCGCAGAGGCGGCCGCGCGAGCGATCGCGGCATTCCGCGAGGCCGGCGATGCGGTGCTGCACGTGCAGCACGTCTGGGATGCCCCCGACGCCGTGTTCATGCGGCCAGGCACGGAGGGGGTCGAGATTCACGAGGCGGTGCGGCCGCTCGACGGGGAGCCGGTGCTGCAGAAGGCCGAGCCCAACGCGTTCCTTGGCACTGATCTCGCTGAGCGCCTCGCGCAGCTCACACCCGACGAGCTGGTCGTCGCAGGCATGATGACGAGCATGTGCGTCGATTCGACGGTGCGCGCCGCCGCCGAGCGCGGCTTCGCCGTGCGGGTGCTGCACGACGCCTGCGCCGCTCCCGATCTTGAGTTCGGCGGGCAGCGCGTCCCCGGTGCCGCGGTGCACACGGCTTTCATCGCGGCACTTGCTGACGGCTTCGCGGCCGTGAGCTCGGTCGACGATTACCTTGCGGGCGTGTAGCGGCGCGGCGGGCTAGAGCAGATCCGCCACCGAAGAGAGAATTTCGTCAGGCCGGAACGGGAACTTCTCGATCTCGCGGCGATCCGAGATGCCCGTCATCACGAGCACCGTGTGCAACCCGGCCTCCATGCCCGCAACCACGTCGGTGTCCATGCGGTCGCCGATCATGCCCGTGTTGTGGGAGTGCGCGCCGATCTGGTTGAGCGCCGAACGGAACATCATCGGATTCGGCTTGCCCACAATGTAAGGCACCTTGCCCGTCACCTTCGTGATGAGTGCGTTGATGGCGCCCGTCGCGGGCAGTGGGCCGTCAGCGCTCGGGCCGGTCGCGTCTGGGTTCGTCGAGATGAACCGCGCCCCGCCCATGATGAGCCGCACCGCCTTCGTGATCGCCTCGAAGGAGTAGTTGCGGGTTTCGCCCACCACCACGAAGTCGGGGTTCGACTCGGTCATCACATAGCCCGCGTCGTGCAGCGCGGTGAGAATGCCGGCCTCGCCGATCACGAACGCCGAACCGCCGGGCTTCTGCTGCTTGAGGAACGCGGCGGTGGCGAGCGCGCTCGTCCAGATTCGATCCTCAGGCACTTCGATGCCTGAGGCCGCGAGGCGGGCGCTGAGGTCGCGGGCGGTGAAGATCGAGTTGTTGGTGAGTACGAGGTAGGGGATCTCGTTCTCGCGCCAGTGCCGGATCAGCTCGGCGGCACCGGGGATCGCGCGCTCCTCGTGCACGAGCACGCCATCCATGTCGGTGAGCCAGCACTCGATTTCGTCGCGACGGGAGGGGATCACGGTGTCATCCATGTCTCCAGAGTAACCGCGTACGGTGAACGGGCGGTATCGCGGGTTTTGTGGCGGATCCGAGCGCGCTGGCTGCTGCAGCCTGCTGCACCGATCCACGTTCGCGCACCCCGAACCCCGCCGATCGGGATGCTCGAACGTGAATCGGTGCCTGAGGAGGGGCGCGAAACGATGAAGAGACAGAGTTTCGCGGGCGTGCGAACGGGTGGGCTGGCACACTGGAAGCATGCATGAGAGAGCAGGACAGCCGGCGCAGCCGCAGGATCTCGTCGACGTCGCGGCGCTGATCGCCGCCTATTCCGAGGTCGTCCCCGATCCCGCCGACCCCACCCAGCGGGTCGTGTTCGGCACCTCGGGCCACCGCGGATCCTCACTGAAGGGCTCCTTCAACGAAGCCCACATCGTCGCGATCAGCGCCGCCATCGCCGAATACCGCGCCGCTCAGGGCATCACCGGGCCGCTCTTCATCGGATCCGACACCCACCCGCTGTCGGCGCCGGCCGAGCACACGGCGCGCGAGGTGCTGTCTGCCGCTGGCGTGCACGTGCTCGCGAAGGCGGGCAGCGGTGACGAGGTGTTCGTGCCCACCCCGGCCGTGAGCCACGCGATCCTCACCCACAACCGCGACCGCGCCGTCGACGACCCGGCCCGCGCCGACGGCATCGTCGTCACCCCCAGCCACAATCCGCCGGCAGACGGCGGCTTCAAGTACAACCCGCCGCACGGTGGGCCCGCAGATACCGACGCGACGAACGCGATCGCCGCCCGTGCCAACGAGATCCTGGAGCGCGGCATCGACAGCGTGCGCCGGTCCAGCGAGGACGGGATCGGCGGTGTGCCGGTGGGTCGCTACGATTTCCTCGGCGAGTATGTCGAGGCGCTCGGTGACGTCATCGACGTCGCCGCGATCCGCGAGGCCGGGGTGCGCCTGGCGGCCCACCCCCTCGGTGGGGCGAGCGTCGCCTACTGGGCGGCGATCCGCGACCGCTACAACCTTGACCTCACCGTGCTCGGCCCCGGCGTCGACCCGCAGTGGGGCTTCATGCACCTCGACTGGGATGGCAAGATCCGCATGGATCCTTCCTCGCGGCACGTCATGTCGACGGTTGCCGACTCCCAGCCGCTCTACGACATCGTGACCGGCAACGACGCAGACGCCGACCGCCACGGCATCGTCACCCGCGATGGCGGGCTCATGAACCCGAACCACTACCTCGCAGTGGCCATCGACTACCTGCTAACGCACCGGCCTGACTGGCCCACGACCGCGAAGGTCGGCAAGACGCTCGTCTCGTCGGCGCTCATCGACAGGGTCGTCGCCGCGCACGGCCGCGAACTGCTCGAAGTGCCTGTGGGCTTCAAATGGTTCGTGCCAGGCCTCTCGACGGGCGAGCTCGTCTTCGGTGGCGAGGAGAGCGCGGGCGCATCGTTCCAGCGCTTCGACGGCAGTGCGTGGAGCACTGACAAAGACGGCATTCTGCTGGCGCTGCTCGCCGCTGAGATTCAGGCCGTCACCGGCCAGTCGCCCTCGGAACGCTACCGGCAGCTCACCGAGCGCTTCGGTGAGCCCGCCTACGCCCGCATCGACGCCGCGGCCACACCCGAGCAGAAGCAGCGCCTCGGGGCGCTCTCGCCCGACGACGTCACCGACACCGAGCTTGCAGGTGACCCGATCACGGCGATCCTCACCCGCGCGCCCGGCAACGGCGCCCCCATCGGCGGGCTCAAAGTGCAGACCGAGCATGCTTGGTTCGCCGCGCGCCCCTCGGGCACCGAAGACGTCATGAAGATCTACGCCGAGTCGTTCCGGGGGCCCGAGCACCTCGCGCTTGTGCAGCAGGCTGCGCAGGCGCTCGTCGGCCGCGTGCTCGGCTGAGGCTTGCGGGGCTCGGGTCTGCGCCGCTTCCCTGGCGCACCCGTACCCGGCCGCGGATCCGCTGGGCCCGCCCACGAACGCGGTACGCTGGTTCGCATGCCAGAGCCTGCTGAGACGACCCGCCGCTACTCCTACCTGGGGCCGGCGGGCACGTTTACCGAGGCGGCTCTGAAGCAGGTGCCTGAGGCCGTGGGGCAGGAGTGGAACCCCGTCGCGAATCTCGGCGAGGCACTGAACGATGTGGTGACGGGTTTCAGCGACGCCGCCATGATCGCGATCGAGAACTCGATCGACGGCGGCGTGACCGTCGCGCAGGACGCCCTCGCCACGATCCCCGGCCTGCGCATCGTCGGTGAATACCTCGTGCCGGTGAGTTTCGTGCTCGTGGCCCGTCCGGGTACCCGGCTCGAAGACATTGCGGTAGTTTCGGGGCACCCGGTGGCCTACGGCCAGTGCAGGGCCTGGCTCGACGATCAGGTGCCCCGCCACCGGCACCTCCCAGCGACCTCGAATGTGCAGGCCGCCCGCGATCTCTTTGACGCCGAAAAGGGCATCAACGCCGCCATCGCGCCGCCAGGCATCGAGGAGCACTACGACCTTGAGGTGCTCGCTGAGGGCATCGCCGAAAACCCTGACGCCGTGACCCGCTTCGTGCTCGTCAGCCGCACCGCCGCCGTCGGAGAGCCCACCGGTGCCGACAAGACCTCCCTCATCGCCGAACTGCCCGAGGACCGCGCCGGTGCGCTCCTCGAACTGCTGGAGCAGTTCGCCACCCGCGGCGTGAACCTCACGCTGCTCGCCTCCCGCCCCGTGGGCGACCGCATGGGCCGCTACCGTTTCGTGATCGACGCAGAGGGGCATATCAAGGACGAGCGTGTGGCCGACGCGCTGCTGGGCGTGAAGCGGTTCAGCCCGAACGTGGTGTTCCTGGGGTCGTATCCGAGGGCGGATCGCGTTGCCGCGAGCATCCGCGACTCCTACGATGATGACGCCTTCCGCGACGCCCGCGACTGGTTGCGCGAGGTGATCGAGGGCGCGCCAGGCGCCGCCTGACGCCCAGCCCTGGCTGGCACAGGTCAGGCCCCGTGCCAGAGCCCGGCATTGCCCTGCCGCCGGTGCCGGCCCGTTCCGCGCAGGGTCAGCTCTGCGCGTTCCATTCCGGCAGCACTCGCACCGTCAGCGCGCCGGGATCCACCGTTCCGCTCACCGCGAGCGCGAGGCCGAAATCGTCGCCGTCGAGCTGCACCGGTTCGGGTCGCGGCACCGACAGTGCGTAGCGGGTGGCTCGCAGGTAGTTGACGCTCTTGGTGTCGTTGACGAGGTCGATGATGCGTCTGCCCGCCTGCGTTTTGCGCAGCACGCCGTTCTCCCAGCCGATCTTGTTCCAGATGCGCAGCCACGAGAACGGGCCGAGGGGCCGCAGTGCGACCACGTCGAGCTTGCCGTCGTCGAGTTTTGCGTCGGGGATCAGCAGCACGCCGCCTGGCATCAGCCCGCAGTTGCCGATCATCACGGTGTAGACCGACAGTGACTTCAGGGGGGAGCGGTCGACGGAGTAGTGGATCTGCAGCGGCCGGTCCTTGAGCATGGTGCGCACGCCGGCGTCGACGTAGGCGAGCCAGCCGAGGCGCTTCTTCAGGGTGGCGCGGGTGGCTGAGATCGCGCGGGCGTCGAGCCCCATGCCGGCGAGCACGAGGAAGACGTGCTCGTCTTCGCTGTCGTCTTCACGCACAATGCTCAGCACGCCGAGGTCGATGGGGCGGTTGCGGCCGTAGAACGCCGCGCGCACGGCTTCTTCTGGCTTGCCGAGCGGCATGCCCAGGTTGCGGGCGAGCAGGTTGCCGGTGCCCTGCGGCACCACCGCGAGCGGAACTCCGGTGCCGCGCAAGGCTTCGGCCACTGCCCGCACGGTGCCGTCGCCGCCGCTGGCGAGCACGAGGTTTGCCCCCTCGGCGACGGCGCGTCGGGCGACAGCCACACCGGCGTCTTCGGCTTCGGTTTCGTACCAGCGCGTCGTCGCCCAGCCTGACTGCTGCTCGTGCAGCGACACCGCTCTGCGTAGCGCGGCGAGGTCTGTTTTGAACGGCTGGTAGACCACTGCGGCGACGGGCAGACGGTGGGTCTCTGGCATGGATACAGCGTAGTGGGGGAGTGGCCGCCGCGGCTGCCGCCACCGCTTGCGACACGGGTAAGCTGGGTGCGTGATCGATCCAGTCTTGCTCCGCACCGATCCTGAGGCCGTTAAGCGCTCGCAGCGCGCGCGAGGAAATGATGAGGCGGTGGTGGATCAGGCGCTCGCCGCCGACGCGGCTCGCCGGGCTGCGCTCACCGAGTTCGAGAGTCTGCGCGCTCAGCAGAAGGAGTTCGGCGGGCGGGTGAAGACCGCGTCGAAGGAAGACAAGCCCGCGCTCATAGCGGAGGCTCAGCAGCTCGCGGCCGGCGTGAAGGCAGCGGAGGCACGCGCAAAGGAAGCCGAGGCGCAGTTCGAGGCGCTTGCGATGAGCATCGAGAATGTGGTCATCGAGGGTGTGCCCGAGGGTGGCGAGAGCAACTTCGTCACCCTGCGCGAGGTCGGTGAGCGCGCCGAGTTCGATTTCGAGCCCCGCGACCATCTTGAGCTGGGCGAGATGCTCGGCGCGATCGACATGGAGCGTGGCGCGAAGGTTTCGGGCGCGCGTTTCTACTTCCTGCGGGGGGTGGGTGCGCGGCTCGAGCTGGCACTGATGAATATGGCGCTCGACAAGGCGCTGTCGCACGGGTTCACGCCGCTCATCACGCCCACGCTGGTGAAGCCCGAGATCATGGGTGGCACGGGCTTCCTGGGGGAGCACGCCAGCGAGGTGTACCACCTGCCTGAGCAGGATCTGTTCCTCACGGGCACGAGTGAGGTGGCGCTTGCGGGTTACCACGCCGACGAGATCGTCGATCTGTCGCAGGGGCCGCTGCGCTACGCCGGCTGGTCGACCTGCTACCGCAGCGAGGCCGGCTCGCACGGTAAGGACACCCGCGGCATTCTGCGGGTGCACCAGTTCAACAAGCTTGAGATGTTCGTGTACGCCGACCCGGCCGAGGCTGAGGCGGAGCACGATCGCCTGGTGGGCTGGCAGGAAGACATGCTGCAGGCGCTCGGTCTGCACTACCGCGTCATCGATGTCGCGGCCGGCGATCTCGGCTCGAGTGCGGCGCGCAAATTCGATATCGAGGCTTGGGTGCCCACGCAGGGCGCGTACCGCGAGCTCACCTCGACCTCGAACTGCACCACCTACCAGTCGCGCAGGCTCGCCACTCGTTTCCGTGGCGAGAACGGCAAGACTTCACCCGTTGCGACGCTCAACGGCACCCTTGCGACGACGCGCTGGCTCGTTGCGATTCTCGAAACGCATCAGCAGGCCGATGGCAGTGTGATCGTGCCTGAGGCTCTGCGCCCGTACCTGGGTGGGCTCGAGGTGCTCACCCCGGTGGCCGGTGCCTGAGATGGGCGCGGGATCCGCCGCATCGACCCGGGGCGTTGTCTCCGCCGATGAACGGCACATTGTTGCACTCGACCTCGATGGCACCGTGCTCAATCACGACTTCCACGGCGCCGGCGACGACCCCAGCGGCGGTCGCATCGACGACGACCTCGCCGAGGCGATTCGCACGCTCCACGAGGCCGGGCACGAGGTCATCATTGCGACGGGGCGTTCGGTTGATGCGACGCTTCCGATTGTGGAGCGGTTGCGGATCCGCCCCGACTGGGTGATTGCGGCCAATGGCGCGGTGACGCTGCACCGCGATCCGCTCGCCCCCCGCGCCTACCGGCGCGAGTATGTCGAAGCGTTCGACCCGAGCGACGCCCTGAAGAAGATCCGCACCGCGCTTGTTACGGCGAGCTTCGCAGTCGAACTCGCCGACGGTGGCTTCCTGTACACCGCGCCGATCCCCACGGGCACCCTGCCCTCCGAACAGCGCATGGTGCCGTTCGAGCAGTTGCTCGGCGTGCAGGCTTCGCGCGTGGTCGTGGTGTCGCCCGATCACAGGCTGGAAGAGTTCCTCGATGCTGTCGAGACGCTGGGGCTCACGCACGTTTCGTATGCGGTGGGCAGCACTTCGTGGCTCGACATCGCCCCCGACGGGGTGACGAAGGCGAGCGCGCTCGAAGTGGTGGCGGCGCGACTCGGCATCGACCGTTCGCGGGTGTTCGCCGCGGGCGACGGACGCAACGACATCGACATGCTGCGATGGGCGGGGCGATCGGGCGACTCCGTGGCGATGGGTCAGGCCGTGCCCGAGGTGCGCGCGGCGGCGGTGCGAGTGACGGGCACCGTCGAAGAGGGCGGATTGCTCGCGGCGCTGCGAGACCGTTTTCCCGAGCTGCTGGGGTAGTGGCCCAACCCGGCCCCGCAGTTTTGCTAAGCTCGTGCGCGGAGGGTTGTCCGAGCGGCCGAAGGAACTTGTCTTGAAAACAAGCATGCAGTAACCCTGCATCAGGGGTTCAAATCCCCTACCCTCCGCGGTGAAAGCCCGGTCAGAATGTGATTCTGGCCGGGCTTTCTGTATTCGTCCGAGTGGCCGCAATTGCAGAGCGACACGCCTCCTGGGCCTGTACCATGCCTAGTGCCACACACACCACGAGGCCCCGCACCGGCTCGTGCCGGTGCGGGGCCTCGTGCGGTCGTTGCGGGGTTAGTCCGCGGCGCCTCTGCGACCGACGATGAGGCCCCAGATCAGCAGCACGACAACGGAGCCGCCGATGGCGAGCAGCCACGTCTGCAGCGACCAGAAGTCCTGCAGGCTTGCTCCGAAGATCACCGAACCCAACCAGCCGCCCAGCATTGCGCCGACGACGCCGAGAAGCAGCGTCACGAACCAGCCGCCGCCCTGCCGACCCGGCAGAATCGCCTTGGCAATCGCTCCGGCGATCAGGCCGAGCACGAGAAAAGCAATGAAACCCATGTCCTGCTCCTTTCCATGATGCGGGCCCGCCTGAGAGCAGGACCGCCCGTGCCTTCGACGTTACTCCTGCCGCAAAGATGCTCGCAGGGGCTTGCGCAGCACATTCATATTGAGGTAAACGGCAATCGTTGTGTCGCACCGAAAAGAGGGGGCTGCAGAGCGGCGGATCCGCCTCCGTGCACACCGCTTCCAGATCAGGCCGGCTGAGGAGGTTCTTCGACGATTCGGAGCCCGCCTTGGGAGTTGGCGAAGGCGAGCAGCTGTTCGATCCATGCCGGGTTGAGTTCGTCGGTTGAGCGTTCATCGAACTCGAAGTGCACGGGCACAGAGGGGTGGAGCCAGATGCTGTGCTGCTGCTGGTCGTCGCTCCAGGTGAAGACGAGGCTCTCCTGCAGGTTGAGCTTCGCGAGGATGACGGTGCGCAGGTGTGTGAGCAGGCGGTCGTTGAAAGCGAATTTTGCGCCGTTGCCGTAGTTCAGGTGGCCCATGTGTGCTCCTAGTTCTGTTCTGCCAGGTGCTGTTGCGCCTCTTGTTGGGAGACGACGACGAGCCCCCTCGGCGTGTTTGACAGGTCGTTCAGCACTGCCAGCCAGTGCTTGTCGAGTTGTGGTGCGCGGCTGCCTGCGAAGCGGAACGCGAGCGGTATCGACGGTGTGAGCCAGATCGATACGCGCCCGCCGCCGCGCTCCACGGGCACAGTCCAGCTCATCAGGAAGCTCTCTTGCCGGCGCAGTTTGATGGTGATCGCGACTTTGAGGTGCGCGAGCGTGCGGTCGTCGAATTCGAACTCCTGCGTGCCGCCGTATGTGAGGAACCCCATGTTCCCATGGTGGCATCTTTCGGGGATGTTTGGGGCGACGCGGTCGAAACGCGAACTTGGTGTGCGGATCAGCCCAGCGGGTGCGGCACCATGCCGCCCTCGCCTGGCTCCTCGTCTTCTTCGGGTTTCGGGTCGCGGGCGTCGCCGTAGGCGAATGCGACAGAGGCGACGAGGAGGGCGAAGGCGAGGATGCCGAGCGGGTTGCAGAGCGCGATCGACATTTCGCTGGAGAACGACGACCCTGCGGCGAGGCTGAGCACTGAGACGAGGTCGCCGCCGGAAAGGTCTGGCACTGTCAGGCCGAAACCGATGGCGCAGGCCCAGGAGAGCGCGAGCGACACGATGGTGCTGCGGCTGGTGCGGCGGCCGCGGTGACGCGTGATGCTGAGACGGCGCGAGAGCCAGAGGTTCAGGGCGATGAACAGGAGCCCGATGGTGGGCAGGTACCACCACGTCAGTGATCCGCCGATCCCGAACATCCAGCGGCCTGCTGCCATCCAGAGCGCGAGCACTCCTCCAACAACGGCGACGACACGACTCATCGCTGCACTGCTCCTCTCGTTCGTTCTAGCCCGCGCAGCCGTTCGACGGCGGTGCGGAGGGTTCGTTCGTCTTTGACGAAGGTGAAACGCACCCAGGGCGCGAGCGCCTGCGATGCGGTGCTTGCTTCGCGGCAGAATGCGCTGACGGGCACGGCGGCCACGCCGACGCGCTCGGGGAGTGCGCGGGCGAAGGCGGCACCGTCGTCGCCGTCGCTGAGGAACGGCCTCGCATCTGCGCAGACGAAGTAGGTGCCTGCCGGCATGATGAGGTCGAAGCCTGCGTTGCGGAGGCCTGCTGCGAGGAGGTCGCGGCGGGCGGAGAGCGAGTCTCGTAGCGCGGCGATATCGGCGTCGCCGTCGATGAGCGCGCGTGCGATGGCGGGTTGGAAGGGTGCGCCGCCGCTGTAGGTGAGAAACTGCTTGATCGCGGTGACGGCCTCGATGAGTTCGGCGGGCCCGGTGATCCAGCCGATCTTCCAACCTGTCAGCGAGAAGGTTTTGCCCGCCGACGATACCGTGAGCGTGCGTGCAGCCATGCCGGGAAGCGTGGCTATCGGGGTGTGGGCGACGCCGTCGAAAGTGAGGTGTTCGTAGACCTCGTCGGTGATGATGAGCGCGTTGGCTCGCTGCGCGGCCGCCGCGATGAGCTGCAGTTCGCGCGGTGACAGCACGGTGCCCGTGGGGTTGTGGGGTGTGTTGACGATGATGATGCTGGTGCGCGGGGAGACTGCGGTGTCGAGGGCCGCGGTGTCGAGGCGGAAGCCGTCGGGGTCGGGGGTGAGCGGCACGGTGACGTGGGTGGCGCCTGCCATGGCGATGGCCGCGGCGTGGGAGTCGTAGAAGGGTTCGAGTGTGACGACTTCGTCGCCGGGGCCGGCGAGGGCGAGCACCGCGGCGGCGATGGCCTCGGTGGCTCCGGCGGTGACGAGCACTTCGCGCTCGGGGTCGAGTTCGATGCCGTAGTGACGCAGCTGGTGGGCTGCGATGGCGTGGCGCAGCTCAGGGGTGCCGCGCCCGGGCGGATACTGATTGACGCCGTTGCGGATCGCGGCGGCGGCGATGTCGCGCACCCAGGCGGGCCCGTCGCTGTCGGGGAAGCCCTGACCGAGGTTGGCGGCACCGGTGCGCTGCGCGAGCGCGGTCATCTCGGCGAAGATGGTGGGTCTGGCCGAGCCGTCGGGGGAGGCGAGGCCGCTCGCCCGGGCCACGTCTCGCCATCTCTGCACCACCCCTCCAGTGTAGGCGTGAGCGGATGGCGAGACGCGCGTGGTCAGGCTCGCAGCTGCCGCCACTGCTCCGGGGTGGCCGTCTGCGCGTCGACGGGGGTGCCGTCGAGCACGCGGGCCTCGCGAGTGGCGGGGTCGAGGATCACGAGTGCCAGGCTGGCCCACCGCTTGCCGAAGGGTTCGGCAGGGTCGGGCAGGCGGGTGACAGGCGCCTCGCCTGGGGCGGTTGCCATGCAGGGCAGCAGCCCTGCGGAGACCTCTGGCATTTCGCCGGCTGTCATGAGACTGCTGAGGCGCCCGGTGAGCAGGGCGAAGCGTGCCCCTGAGCCGGGCTGATAGTTCCACGTCTTCTCGTCGGGAGTGAGCTCGGGGGCGAGGAAGTGGTTGGTGCGCAGTAGGTACCCGCTGTCGGTGCGGTGCTCGAAGACGCCGACGGGGCTGAGATCGAGGATGACAGCGTCGCCGGTGGCATCGAAGAGGGAGAACGAGCCGGACGATTCGATGGGAACGCTGCGGATCAGCTGCAGCGCCTCCGCGACGCTCGCTGTTTCGCTGAGCACCGCGAAGGCGAGCACGTGCATGGGGATGCCGCCGGCCTTGTCGGCGATGTGCCCGAGCACGTTGTAGTGCAGTGCGAGGCCGGCCGAGTTGACGCCGATCTTGCCGAGGATGCCGTGTTCGGTGACCCCGACCACGTCGTACGTGCCGCCGCGGGCTTCGAGGGTGTGCCAGTAGGAGCTGAGCTCGACGTGCCAGTCCCAGGTCTGGATGCCCGTGACGTGGCGCGGGGCGGCGTCGCTGCTGGGGTCGGCGGCGGGCACGCGCAGAATCGTGGAGCACTCGCCGGGCGGCGCTGTGGTGCTGCGCGCGAGGATCTCGGTGCGGGCGTTGAGGGCACCGATGCGCCACAGCGGGGTGCCGCTGCCCGCGGCGATGCCCTCGATTTCTTCGAGCATGGCCGGCAGGTGCTCGCCGATGGCGTCGAGCGCGGTCTCGGCGTCGCGGCGCACGGTGGCCTCGTCGAGGCCGCCGGCTGTGAAGAGCTTGTCGTAGCGCTCGATGCCGCCCCGTACGGAGTCGGCGAGGGCGCGCCCGCGCTGCTCGCCGCGCTCACGCGGGGTGGCGGCGTCGACGGTGATGTGCGGGCGCTGCTCGGGGCGGGGGATGAGGGGTTCGGTCACGGGGTCTCCTGTGTCGAGAGGGCGGGGGCTGCTGCTACGCGGCGCCCGTCGATGTAGGTGGCGAGCACGGCGTTATCGGCCTGCTGCTCGGGGTCGAGTGCCAGGGGGTTCTCGGCGAACACGGTGAGGTCGGCGGTGAGGCCCTGAGCGATGCGCCCGAAGTGATCCTGGGTGCCTTCGGCGATGGCCGGGGCGAGGGTCATCGCGCGGTAGGCCTCGGCGGGGGTGATGCGCTGCTGCGGCTGGTTGCCGGCGTGCTCGGGCATGTCAACGGGGCGGCGCAGCTGCGCGTCGGCGAGTGAGATGCGCGGATCGCCGACGCCGATGGGCCAGTCCGAGCTCAGGGTGACCACGGCGTCGTGGCTGATGAGATCGCGGATGCGCCAGCCGGCGGCCACGCGCTCCGGCCCGATGCGCTGCGACCAGCCGTCGCTCTGGTCGGGGCTGGTGAGTCGGGTGGCGTGGGTGGGCTGCAGGCCGGCGACAACGCCGAGTTCAGCGAAGCGGTCGAGCAGTGAGTCGGGGATCGATTCGATGTGTTCGATGCGGTGGGGCGCGCTGGGGGCGTGGCCGACCTCGGCGACGGTGTCGAGCACGAAGCGCACGGCCTGGTCGCCGATGGCGTGCGTGATGGTGGGGATATCGCGCGAGGTGAAGAAGCGCACGGCTTCGCGGTAGGCGTCGGTGCTGGTCCAGAGGGCGTCGTGGTTCTCGCCGTGGGTGTCGGGCTGCTC
Source organism: Leucobacter sp. MMO-125 (assembly GCF_037148395.1). NCBI lineage: Bacteria > Bacillati > Actinomycetota > Actinomycetes > Micrococcales > Microbacteriaceae > Leucobacter > Leucobacter sp. MMO-125. Next base: position 288,387 of record NZ_JBBCTL010000004.1, on the reverse strand, counting down.
GAACCAGGCGGTGCCGTTGTCGGCGGTGCCGTCGAGCATGAACTTCACTCCCTCGACGCGCCAGCGCTTGCCGCCGGTGCCGATGAGTGCGGCGATGCGCTCCCATTCGACGGGCTCTGAGTCTGCGGACACCAGCGGTGAGCAGCGCACACGCACGGGCAGTTCGTGCTCGGCTTCGAGCAGGGGGAAGAGCTCTGCGGAGGGATCGTGGAAGTCGAGGGCGTGCACGGCGGTGAGCCCCTGGGAGGCGAATGCGCGCAGGGAGTCGAGCAGGTAGCCGGCGAGCACTTCGGCGGGTTCTTGGGGGTAATTGCGGATGACGAGGTCCATTGCTTGCAGCTCGATAACCCAGCCAGTGGGGCCTTCGGCGTCGACGACGATGGTCGAGGCGTCGGCGAAGGTCTCGTCGCCGGTGAGCCCGATTGCGGCGACCACGGCTGGGCTGACCACGAGCGCGTGGGCGTCGCGGGTCATGATCGAGATCTTGACACCGGGGAACCACTCTTCGAAGATGCGGCCTTCTGGTTCGCCGGGGAAGGCGTTGACGTCGAGGTCGTAGCCGGTGATCCAGGCACCGTGCTCGGCTGCTGCGACGGCGGGCGCGAGCTGGGCGCGAACATCGTCGAGTGAGGTGGCACCTCCGAAGCCGAGGCTGCCCCCCTGGCTTTCGGAGCCCCAGACGGGGTGGGTGTGAGTGTCGACGAGGCCGGGGAGGATTGCGGCTCGGGGGCCGTGGTCGTGCACCTCGGTGTTGGGGCCGCCCCAGGTATCGAGCAGTTCTGCGCCGCCGATGGCGCTGATGCGCCCGTCGGTGATCGCGACGTGGGTGCGGGGAGTCTGCGAGGGCAGCTCGCCGGGATTCACGACGACGCCTCCGCTCAGAATCGTGTCGGCGTATGTCACAGTTCCCCACTTTCTCGTCGCGTTGACGATGCGCGATGCGAGGCGGGTCTCCGCCTCTCCGTTACGGCTTGGTGACAATACTGACCCATTTTTGGTCAAATGACCAAAATGTGGTTACGATCATCCGCATGACCCAGTCAAAGACGACCCGCAGCTATCTTTCGGCGGCCGAGCGCCGCGCCGAGATCGCGGATGCCGCCGCGCGCATCGGCATCGAGGAAGGCCTCGAACGAATCACCCTGCGCCGCGTTGCCGAGTCCGTGGGCGTGCGCCCCGGCCTCATCAGCCACTACTACCCCGAGGCAGAAGGTCTCGTCGCCACAGCCTTCGTGCACGCAACCGACGACGAGAGCGATGCGCTCTTCGTGCACGACGAAACACGAGCACCCGTCGAGCGACTGGCGGGTTTCCTCGCCCGCGCCTTCTCGCCCGAAAGCGCCGAACTCAGCCGTCTCTGGTTGAACGCCCGAAACCTCAGTCGCTACAACGGTGCGCTGCGCCAGGCGCTCACCGCACAAGAGACGGCGAACCGCCGCCGCCTCATGGCGCTCGTCTCCGAAGGCGTCGAAGCTGGTGAGTTCCGCTGCGACGACATCGAACGCAGCGTGATCCTCATCCTCATCCTCGTCGACTCCCTCACCGCCTACGCCAACGAGGAGCGCAGCGACGCAACCCCGCTCGTTGCGCCCGTCGTCTACGCCACCACCGAGCGCGAGCTCGGCCTCGCCCCCGGCGCTCTCGGCGGTCACACCGCAGAGGCCGAGACGCGATCCGACAGCACGCACAGCGAAGACCCCGCGAGCTGAGCCCCCGGGCTGATCCGCCCCTCGATTCACCAGATTCCGAGCACACCACTCAACGGAGAGACATGACAGACACCTCATCGACGCGCGCCATCGCCACGCGCCGCACGACCGGTGCCGCGCCGAACGACACAGCCCGCGCCGCCCGCCGGGCCCCCTGGGGGCCCGCCCTCGTCTTCCTCGCCCGCCGCATTGGAGGCCTGCTCGGCACCATGCTGCTCGCCAGCTTCGTGGTCTTCGGTGCGCTCTACCTGGCACCCGGCTCGCCGCTGTCGTTCCTCACGCAGGGCCGATCCGTCACCCCCGAGGCCATTGCGCAGCTCGAAGCGCAATACCACCTCGACCAGCCGTTCATCGTGCAGTACTTCATCTGGCTCGGCGGGGTGCTGCGCGGCGACTTCGGCGCCTCGATCATCTTCGGTGATCCTGTGACCAGCCTGCTCGCGCAGCGCGTCGGCAACACGGCCCTGCTGCTCGCCGCCGCTGCGGTGCTGGTGCTGGTGATCGGCCTCGCCGTCGGATTCTTCGCCGGCCTCAAGCCCGGCGTGCTCTCCGAGTCGGTGATGGCCCTCGCCACCGCGGCGATGGCGGTGCCCGGCTTCGTCGCGGCCGTCGTGCTGATGCTCGTGTTCGCGGTGCAGCTCGGGTGGATGCCGAGCTACGGCATGGGCGAGCCGGGCATCGGAACCCTGCAACACCTTGCGCTGCCATCCATCGCGCTTGCGATCACCTCGATCGCGTTCGTCGCCAGACTCACCCAGAACGCGGTGCGCGCCGAGATGAAATCCGAGCACGTGCAGACTGCCGTCTCACGAGGCCTCCCATCGCGCTTCATCGTGCGTCGCCACATCATCCGCAATGCCGCCATGCCCGTGCTCACCGCGGCCGGTCTCACCGTCGCCGGCCTCATCGCCGGCAGCGTGATCATCGAGCAGATCTTCCAGCTCGGCGGTCTCGGCCAGTTTCTCATCGACTCAGTGCAGAAGAAGGACTTCCCCGTGGTGCAGGCGATCTGCCTCATCTACGTCGCCACCTTCATCGTGCTCAACACTCTGATCGATATCGCGTACACCCTCCTCGACCCCCGCGTCTCGCTCGGAAAGAAGACGTCATGACCTCCACAACAGCTATTGCGACAGCTCGCCCCGCGGCGCGCACACCCCGCCTGCGAATCCTGCCCGGCATCGGCATCACCGGTCAGATCGCATTCTGGACCGTCATTGCCGTCGCGCTGCTCGCAGCGATCGGCCCGATGTTCGTGCAGGTCGACCCCAACGCCGTCGACCTCGAATACGCCTACTACCCGCCGAGCCCGTGGTACCCGCTCGGTGCCGACGCGAGCGGACGCGACATCCTGAGCCGACTCATCGTCGGATCGCGCACCGCCCTGCTCGGCCCGCTGGCCGTGGTCACCATGGCGACCTTCCTGGGCACGCTGCTCGGGCTTGTCGCGGTCTGGTTCGGCGGCTGGGTCGACGCCACGATCGTGCGCGTCATCGATGCGATCTTCGCATTCCCCGGCATCCTGGTCGCGATCCTCGCCACCGCTCTGTTCGGCCCTGGCCTGCTGGCTGCCACGATCGCGCTCGCAATCGCCTACACCCCGTACATTGCGCGTATCGTGCGCAGCGCGGCGCTGCGCGAACGCAACCTGCCCTACATTTCTGCGCTGCAGGTGCAGGGGCGTCACGGCTTCGCGATCAGCGCGAGGCACATTCTGCCCAACGTTTCTGGGCTGATCGTCGCGAACGCCACGCTCTGCTTCGGGCTTGCGCTCATCGACCTCGCCGCGCTCTCCTTCATCGGTTTCGGCGTGCAGCCCCCCACGGCCGACTGGGGTGCGATGGTCGGCGGCGGCATGTCGGGCATCCTGCAGGGCGAGCCAGGCGAAGCTCTCGCCGCGAGCCTGCTCATCGTGATCACTGTCGCCGCCGTCAACACCCTCGGAGACCGCCTCGTCCAGCGATCGGAGAACCGCGCATGACCGCTCTGCTCACCGTTGAAGACCTCACCGTCGATCTCAAGGTCGGCGATGAGATGCGCACCGTGCTCAAGCAGGTTTCGTTCTCCGTCGGCGAGGGGCAGACCGTCGGCCTCGTCGGCGAGTCCGGGTCGGGCAAGTCGATGACCGTCCGTGCCGTCTCGCGTCTGCTGCCCGAGGGTGCCGCGGTCACCGGCAGCGTGCGCTTCGGTGACCGCGACGTGCTCGATCTGCGCGGAGATGCGCTGCGCCGCTACCGCGCCTCCGATGTCGCGATGGTGTTCCAGGATGCCCGCGCGCACACCAACCCGGTGCGCCGCATCGGCGACTTCCTCACCGAGGCGATGATTCTCAACGGCAAGACGGGCCGCCGCCAGGCTGAGGCCACCGCCGTCGAACTGCTCGAAGCTGTGGGCGTGCACGACGCCGAACGCCGCATGCGGCAGTACCCGCACGAATTGTCGGGCGGTCTGCTGCAGCGCGTCATGATCGCCGCCTCCGTCGCGGCACGGCCGCGACTCATCCTCGCCGATGAGCCGACCACCGCGCTCGACGTCACCACGCAGGCCGAGGTGATGGCGATTCTCAAGCGTATGCAGCAGGAGTACGGCATGGCCATGCTGTTCATCACGCACGATCTCGAACTTGCGGGATCGATCTGCGACGAGACCGTGGTGCTCTACGCCGGCGAGGTGGTCGAACAGCAGCGCTCGGCGCAGCTGCACCGCGATCCGCTGCACCCGTACACTGCGGCGCTCGTGCAGGCCCGCCCCGATATTCACCGGCGTTCCGAGCGCCTGCTCTCGGTGCCCGGCCACCCCACCACCGCCTATGAGGCGCCGGCCGGTTGCGCCTTCGCGCCGCGCTGCCGCTTTGCCCAGGATCGCTGCCGGGCCGAGAAGCCCGCGCTCGAAGCGCTCGACGCTGCCGGTCTGAGCCGCTGCCTGCGGGCCGATGAGCTGCGGGGTGCGCTGCTCGCACCTGTGGAGGCCGCCGCCGATCCCGTTCCTGCTACCGGCCTCGCCGCAGGCCCCGCCGATGAGGAGGCGACTCGATGACCGCTCCATTGCTCCAGGTGCAGGGGCTGACCAAGCACTACGGCACCGGCCGCGCCCGCGCGGTCGCCGTCGACGGCGTCTCCTTCGAGCTCGAAGCCGGCGGCTCGCTCGGCATCGTCGGCGAGTCGGGATCTGGCAAGACCACCACCGCACGCATGGTCATGGGGCTCGAACGCCCCACCTCAGGCACGATCCTCTACCGCGGCGAGGATCGCACCGCGCCGCCGCGCAGCGCACGCGAGTGGAAGCGTCGCGGGCGCGAGATCCAGATCGTGTTTCAGGATCCTTACACCTCGCTCGACCGCAAGCAGACCGTGGGCGACTGCCTCGCCGAGGTGGTGCGTCTGCACTTCCCCGGTGATCGGGCCCAGCTGCGCAGCAGAGTCGAAGAGCTCGCCGATCTCGTCGGTCTCGACGAGCGGCAGCTGCGCGCCCTGCCGCGCGCGCTCTCCGGCGGTCAGCGGCAGCGCGTCGCCATTGCGCGTGCGCTTGCCGCCCAGCCACAGTTGCTCATCCTCGATGAGGCGGTGTCGGCGCTCGACGTGTCGATCCAGGCGCAGATTCTCAACCTGCTCGCCGATATCCGCGCCGAGCAGGGCATCGGCTTCCTCTTCATCAGCCACGACCTCGCGGTGATTCGCCAGATCTGCGACGACACCATCGTCATGCGTTACGGCGAGGTCGTCGAGCAGGGCCCCACCGAGCGGGTGCTCGACAGCCCCGAGCACCCCTATACCCGCCTGCTGCGCGACAGCGTGCCCCAGGACGGCTGGGATCCGCTCGCCGGCCCTGCCCGGTTTTGAGCCCGGGCCGTCATCCTCACCCGACCCCACGAACACCACACCCCATTCACAAGGAGAATGACATGAGATCGAAGACGATCCGCCGATCCGGCGCAGCCCTCGCTGTTGGCCTGATCGCGAGCACCGCGCTCGTGGCCTGCGCCGGAGCGCCCGGCGGCCCCGGCGGCAAGCCGCCGAAGGAAGAGTTCACCTACGAACTCACCACCATGACGCCCGCCCCCACCACCGAGGTCGACTCGGTCTCCTGGAACCTGTTCCAGGGCGAGCCGTGGACGCTGAACCCCTTCACCTCCGCCGACTTCGCCCCCAACATGGTCGGGTCGAACATGTGCGAGACCCTGCTGCAGCAGACCCCCGAGTTCGAGATCAAGCCGAACCTCGCGGCATCGTGGGAGAACCCCGATCCGCTCACCTGGGTATACCAGCTACGCGACGACGTCACCTTCTGGGATGGCTCCCCTATGACCGCCGAAGACGTCGCCGCGACGATGACTCACTCGCAGACCGACCCCACCTCCTTCCAGCACGCCAACTACTCCTCGGTCGAGTCGGTCACCGCGACGGGCGAGTTCGAGGTGACCGTCAAGCTGAAGACCCCGAACTACCTCTTCCATAAGCAGCTCGCGAGCTTCGTGGGCGTCGTCATGCAGAAGGAGTTCATCGAGGCGCACGCCGAAGACCTCGGCACCCCCTCGGTTGGCGTGATGTGCACGGGCCCGTTCCAGTTCACGAAGTGGGATCAGGGCGACTCGATCACCCTGAGCCGCTACGACGGCTACTGGAACGACAAGCTGCGGCCGAAGGCCAAGGAGCTGAAGTTCACCTTCCTCACCGATGACACGGCGATCACCTCGGCGCTGCTCTCGGGCGAGATCGACGGCACCTACAACCCGCCGAGCTCTTCGACGCAGCAGCTGCTGTCGAGCGACGCCGGTGAGCTCGCCTTCGGCCCTGCGCCGCTCGTGGTCACCACGTTCTACACGAACCCCGATGGCGCGATGGCGGATCCCGCGATCCGTGAAGCGCTGCAGCTCGCGACCGACTGGAGCGGCATCGCCCGCCAGGCCTTCGGCGGCATCGGTAAGGCTTCGGCCCTGCAGACCCCACCCGCCGCGTTCGGCACCAGTGCGAGCGCGATGGACGTGCTCGAGCAGGAGTTCGCCACCGACGGCAAGGCTGATATCGAGGCCGCGAAGCAGGCGCTCGAGGGTGCCAGCCCCGAGGCGAAGGCGAAGACCATCAAGATGGTGGTGCCCGAGCAGTCGGAGACCCAGCAGCTCGGCCTCGCCGTCGAAGACGCCGCCAAGAAGCTCGGCCTCGACTTCAAGCTGACGGTGTCGCCGGCCAACCAGTACACGAACTACCTGTACGACCCCGAAACCCGCGGTGACACCGACATCCTCTACACCACCTTCTGGCCGAACATCCCCGATCCGCTCGACTGGATGCAGATCACCTCGGTGACCGGCGGCTCGTTCAACTCCTACGGCTACACCGGCATCGACGAGCTCTTCGCGAAGGCCGTGCAGATCGAGGATGACGCCGAGCGCGCCAAAGCCACCGCCGAGATGGCGCGTATCTCCCGCGAGGAACTGCTGCCGATGACGCCCGGCATCACGCAGGACAACGCAGTGTGGCAGAACAACCGCATCACCGGCGCGCCGGCCGCGTTCGACTACACCTTCTACCCCTGGGCTGCCCACATCGGCGGCACGGGCAAGTAGTCCCGTCACCCGGCTTCTGGGTGATAGATCGGCCTCGGTTCGCTGCGGCGGGCGCTCCTCAGCGGAGCGGTCGCCGCGGCGGGCCGGGGCCGATGCGTGTGTGAGGGGCGGATCCCGGGGCGTGGGGCGGATCCCGGTGCGTGCTGCGGGCCTCAGTTCTCCGGGGCTGCGATCCTGACCGAGGCCAGCTGCTCGGCGCGCGTGGGGGCCGGGTGCACGGTGATCAGCTCGTCAACATTGGCGAAGCGGGCGAAGGCTTCGAGTTCTTCACGCACCCGTTCGCGCCCGCCGATCGCGGTGTACTGCATCATGCCGCGGATCTCCACACCGGCGGGGGTGTCGACGAGCGCCGAAGCCTCATCGGCGGTGAGTTCGCGCTCGCGGCCCCGCGACAGGAAGCGCCGCACTCGGTCGATCTCGGTGCGCACGAACAGGGCTTCGGCTTCTTCGTCGGTGTTGGCAGCGACCACATTGATGCCGGCGCTCACGTAGGGTTCGGGGTGAGCAGCGCTCGGCACGAAGTGTGCGCGGTAGTGCTGCACTGCCGCGGTGAGCTGCTGCGGGGCGAAGTGCGAGGCGAAGGAGTAGGGGAGCCCGAGCTGTGCTGCGAGGCTCGCACCGAACAGGCTGGATCCGAGGATCGTGAGCGGCACCCGGGTGCCGCGCCCCGGGTAAGCGTTCACTGCGGTGCGGGGCAGCTCGTCTGACAGGTAGCGCTGCAGTTCGAGCACGTCGGCTGGGAAGTTCTCGGCGGCCTCGTGGGTGCGGCGCAGGGCGCGGAACGTGGCACCGTCGGTGCCTGGTGCGCGGCCGAGGCCGAGGTCGATGCGGCCGGGGTGCAATTCGGCAAGGGTGCCGAACTGTTCGGCGATGACGAGGGGCGAGTGGTTCGGCAGCATGACGCCGCCTGCGCCGAGGCCGATGTGTTCGGTGTGGGCTGCGATGTGGCCGATGAGCACAGCGGTGGCGCTCGAAGCGATCGACGGCATGTTGTGGTGCTCGGCGTACCAGATGCGGCGGTAGCCGCTGCTCTCGGCGAGGCGGGCCACTGCGACGGAGTGGCGGAATGCGTCGGCGATGCTGCCGTCTGCCTCCACTGTGGCGAGGTCGAGGATCGAGAGCGGGGTGGCGGCCATGCGAAATGCAACCGGGGGGCCGGATCACGTATTCCCCGGCACGACGGAGAAGGGCGGATCCGTTACCGGATCCGCCCCTCTCTGTGTGCGCGAGTGCGCGAGTTAGCGCTTCGCGGGTGCCCAGGTCTTGATGAGGCCGCTGTGCTCGAACTCGGGGTCGAGCGGGATGTTGGTGCGATCCTTCAGCAGCGTGCTCGCGAGCAGGCCGAGGCCCGTCATGATGAGCAGGTAGACCACGATGGCCCAGGTGCTGCCGAAGGACTGCAGCAGGATCTGCGCGATGGTCGGCGCGAAGGCGCCGCCGATGACGCCGCCGATCGCGTAGCTGATCGAGATGCCCGAGTAGCGGATCGAGGCCGGGAAGGTTTCGGCGTACCAGACGGCCGTGGGGCCGTAGGTGAGGCCAAGGCCCACCGCGAGCAGGCTGGTGCCGATGAGCACGCCGCCGACGCCGCCGTTGAAGACGAACTGGAAGAGCGGGATGACGGCCGCGGCCTGGAGGAACCAGCCGACGGTCATCACAGGCTTGCGGCCGAAACGGTCGCTCAGCGGGCCCGAGATGAAGGTGAAGATCGCCCAGACCACGGCGGAGGCGAGCACGGCGAGCTGCACCTGCACCGGGTCGTATCCCAATCCGCCCTCGGTTTCCGGGCGTGAGGCGAGGCCCTGAACATAGCCGCCGGTGAGCATGTAGCCGACGGCATTGTTGCCGGCGAACAGCAGTGCGGCGAGAATCACGAGCGGGGTGTGCGCCTTGAACACCTGGGCGATGGGTGCCGAGGCCTGCTTCTTGGTCTGCTTGATCTCGCTGAACACGGGCGACTCGTCGACGGTGCGGCGAATGACGAAGCCGATCACGATCAGCACGACCGAGAACAGGAACGGCACGCGCCAGCCCCACTCCTCAAAGGCATCGCCGGGTGCGACGACGCGCATGATCGCGAGCATTGCCGAGGCGAGCAGCATGCCGAACGGCACGCCGAGCTGGGGGAAGACGCCGAAGAGGCCGCGCTTGCCCTCGGGCGCGTGCTCGACCGACATGAGCACGGCACCGCCCCATTCGCCGCCGGCCGAGAGGCCCTGCAGGATGCGCAGCACGATGAGGATGACCGGGGCCACGATGCCGATCGACTGGTAGGTGGGCAGCAGGCCGATGCCCACGGTCGCGACGCCCATGACCAGCAGCGTGATGACGAGCATCGGCTGGCGGCCGAGCTTGTCACCGAAGTGACCGGCGAGGAACGCGCCGAGGGGGCGGAAGAGGAACGAGAGACCGATCGTCACGAGCGAGAGGATCTGCATCATGCCGGGGCCGGCGGGCTCGAAGAACAGCTTCGCCAGCACGAGGTTGGCGGCGAAGGCGTAGATGAAGAAGTCGTACCATTCGATCGTGGTGCCGATGATCGAGGCTGCGACGACTTTCCGGCGCTCGTGCGCGCTGTTCTTGGGCGGTGCTGACGTTGGTGCTGTCATTATTTGACTTCCTTGTCCAAATATCGGATGAATTGATCCCCGCATAGCATTCTAAACCCATACGCGACGACAGTTGCGCAAGTTGTGCGAAGCCCGCTTGTTTTCATGTTCCTTTTCATGCTGGGGCTGTGGGGCTGTGGGGCTGTGGGGCTGTGGGGCTGCGGGGCTGCGGGCTGAGCGTTCTGAGTAGTGCTGCACCGTGCAGTCGGGCGCAGATTCGACGAAGGGCCGCCCCGATTTTCGGGGCGGCCCTTCGGCATGCGACGGCTGCGGTGTCGCAGCCGGGGGGAACTACTCGGAATCGACGATGCTGAGCAGCACGTGCCCGCTCGGCACGGTCTGGCCCACAGGCGCATCGATGTTGGCGACCACACCATCGCGGTGCGCGTAGAGCGACTGCTCCATCTTCATGGCCTCGAGCACTGCGACCAGATCGCCCTCGGCGACCTGCTGGCCGGCCTCAACGGCGACCTTCACCACAGTGGCCTGCATCGGAGCCGCGACGGCGTCGCCCGTAGCGGTTGCCACGCCGGAACCCTTCGCACGCTTCGGGGCAGGGCCGCGGGTGACGTCCTGATCGACGAGCGGCAGCAGCGTTGCGGGCATCGATACCTCGACGCGTCGCCCGGCGACCTCCACAACGACGGTCTGCCGCTTCGGATCCTGGCCGATCGGCGGCACCTCGCCCTCCCAGGGCTCGATATCGTTGTCGAACTCGCTCTCGATCCACAGCGTGTACACGCCGAAGGTGCCATCGGGTGCGGTGAACGCGGGATCGCGCACGATCTTGCGGTGGAAGGGGAGCACCGTCGGCAGGCCCTGAATCTCGAATTCGTCGAGGGCGCGGCGGGAACGCTCAAGCGCCTCCTCGCGGGTAGCGCCGGTGACGATGAGCTTGCCCAGCATCGAGTCGAACGAGCCCGAAACCACATCACCCGACTGCACGCCCGTGTCAACGCGAACACCAGGGCCGGCGGCCGGCTTGAACAGCGACACCGGGCCGGGGGCAGGCAGGAAGCCGTTGCCTGGATCCTCACCGTTCAAGCGGAACTCAAAGGAGTGGCCCCGAGACACCGGGTCGGCGTAATCGATGACGCCGCCCTCGGCGATCCGGAACTGCTCGCGCACGAGATCAATGCCGGTGACTTCCTCGGAAACCGGGTGCTCCACCTGCAGACGGGTGTTCACCTCGAGGAACGACACCGTGCCGTCCTTCGCGACGAGGAACTCGCAGGTGCCGGCACCCACATAGCCGACCTCCTTGAGGATCGCCTTCGACGCGGAGTACAGCTTCTCGTTCTGCTCATCGGTGAGGAACGGCGCGGGCGCCTCCTCGACAAGCTTCTGGTGGCGGCGCTGCAGCGAGCAGTCGCGCGTCGAAACCACCACCACATTGCCGTGCTGATCGGCGAGGCACTGGGTTTCGACGTGGCGCGGCTTCTCAAGGTACTTCTCGACGAAGCACTCGCCGCGACCGAACGCCGCGACAGCCTCGCGCGTGGCCGACTCGAAAAGCTCGGCGACCTCCTCGCGGTGGTAGGCGACCTTCAGGCCGCGACCGCCGCCGCCGAACGCCGCCTTGATGGCGATCGGCAGGCCGACCTCGTCGGCGAAGGCCAGCACCTCGTCGGCGTTCGCCACAGGATCGCTCGTGCCGGCAGCGAGGGGTGCGCCCACCTTCTCGGCGACGTGACGTGCGGAAACCTTGTCGCCCAGGCGCTCGATCGCGTCGGGGCCCGGGCCGATCCAGATGAGGCCGGCAGCGGCAACGGCGCGAGCGAACTCAGCGTTCTCGGCGAGGAAGCCGTAGCCCGGGTGCACGGCGTCGGCGCCCGAACGGCGGGCGACGGCCAGGATCTTGTCGATCACGAGGTAGGTTTCGGCGCTGGTGGTGCCGTTCAGCGCGTACGCCTCGTCGGCGAGCTGCGCGTGCATGGCATCCCGATCCTGATCGGCGTAGACGGCGACCGAGGCGATGCCGCTGTCTGCGGCGGCGCGGATGATGCGGACGGCGATCTCGCCACGGTTGGCGATAAGCACTTTACGAATGCGCGACATGGGGTACAGCCTATTCCAGGACTCCCTGCGAGCATTGGATATAGGGCACAAACCTTTCGACGTTTCGTTGCCGATGCGCATAGTTCGCCCCGGGATCCGCCCCCTCGCACCGCGCCGGGATCCGCCCCGCCTGCCGCCCCGAGCGCCGCGATCCGATCCTTCCTTCTCTCCTTCCCTTCTTCTTCCTCCCGACCCCCACGGCGCCGATCGACGTTTACGCACCTCGATTCGTGTGAGTTCGGTGTTTGAACGTCGATCGGTGCGGTTGGGAGGAGAGGGGAGAGGGGAAGGGGAAGATGGAGAGCGAAGGGGGAAGGGGGCGGAGGCAAACCCGGCGCCCGGAGCCGGGGAGGGGCGGCGCGGTAGACTGTCCGGGTGGTGAATCCAGAGATCCAAGGCCGGGAGTACCCGCCGACTGCCCCGTATCTGGTGGGTCGCGAGAAGGTGCGCGAGTTTGCGCGTGCCGTGCAGAGCGACTCTCCGCTGCACCTCGATCCCGAGGCCGCGCGCGCCGCGGGCTACTCCGACGTGGTGGCACCGCCCACCTTCGCCGTCGTGGTGCAGGAGGCAACGCTGGCGCAGTTGCTCGCCGATCCTGAGGCCGGTGTGGACTTTTCGCGCGTGGTGCACGGCGATCAGCGTTTCAGCTACACCCGCCCCATCGTCGCGGGTGATGAGCTGACGGCCACGCTCACGATTGCCGCGGTGAAGCAGCTCGGCGGCAATTCGATGGTCACGGCGTCGAGCAGTATTGCTGACGCCTCGGGGGCGCATGTGGTTACGGCTATTTCGACGCTTGTGGTGAGAGGGGAAGACGCATGACCATCGCACCGGAGTTCGAGAATCTGACCCTGGGTGATGTTGTCGCTGAGCGTGAACTTCGGTTTACCCGCGACAGCTTGGTGCGTTACGCGGGCGCGTCGGGCGATTTCAACCCGATTCACTACCGTGACGATGTTGCGCAGTCTGTGGGGCTTCCGGGTGTGTTGGCCCACGGCATGCTCACGATGGGCGCGGCAGGTTCTGTGGCGACTGACTGGCTGGGGTCTGCTGCGTGGGTGCGCGACTATCAGTCGCGGTTTACCCGACCGGTGCCTGTCGACGCACGCGAGGGCGCGTCAGTCACTGTCACTGCGACGATCGCCGCTATCGATGTTGAGGCACGTACGGCCCGCGTCGACTTGAAGGTGGTTTTCGAGGGTGCGACTGTGCTGGGCAAGGCCCAGCTGTTGGCGGCGTTCGCGTGAATCTGTCGGCTGCCGCTTCGATCCCTGAGCCCGGCGCGGTGTCTGTCGACGACGGCACATCGTTCGCCGAGCTGACCACGATGCGTGTCGGTGGCCCTGCTGAGCGCATGCTGGTGGCGCGCAGCCGCGACGAACTGGTGAGTTTCGCCGCCGAGCTGTGGGAGGGTGACGAACCCTGGTTGCTGCTCGGTGGCGGCTCGAACACGGTGATGCACGATAACGGCTTTCCGGGCACGTTGCTGCTGGTGCGCAGCACCGGTATCGAGCTTGTGGCCGATGCGCAGCAGCCGGTGGGCCGGCTGCGGTTGCGGGTGCAGGCGGGCCATGACTGGGATGCGCTTGTTGCTGAGTGTGTTGAGCGTGGCTGGTCGGGGATCGAAGCGCTGTCGGGCATTCCTGGGCTTGCGGGTGCGGCCCCCGTGCAGAACATTGGCGCGTACGGGCAAGAGCTCGCTGACGTGCTGCATTCGATTGAGTTTTTCGACCGTGAGAGCGGCGAGGTGTTGCGCCTCGCTGCTGACGAGTTGGAGTTGGGTTACCGCGATTCGGTGATGAAGCGCGGGCGTGAGGGTGTGGTGCTCTCGATTGACCTGCTGCTCAGCATGGCTGTGCCGCCAGGTATGGCCGCGCCGGCCGATGCGCCAGCCGACGCCTCGGCTCCTGCAGGCCGCCATGCTGCGCCTGCGGCCCCTGTCGCCCCCGAGGCCGATGCGCTTTCGGAGCCCGTGCGTTACGCGCAGCTTGCGGCGGCCCTCGGGGTTGAGCTGGGTGCGCGTGTGCCTGTGCGCGAGTTGCGAGAGGCTGTGTTGCGCTTGCGGGCCTCGAAGGGCATGGTGCTTGATGCGGCGGATCACGATACGTGGAGCGCCGGCTCGTTCTTCACGAACCCCATTGTGAGTGAGCGTTTTGCGCGCACCTTGCCGGAGGATGCGCCTCGTTTTCCGGTGGGCGATGTCGAGCCCGCCCCAGCGATCACGACGCTTGAGGAGCTTGCGGCTGGTTTGCCGATGCGTCTTCCGCAGCCGGCGCCTGAGCGGCGGGTGAAGCTTTCGGCGGCGTGGCTGATTGAGCATTCTGGGGTGCCGCGCGGGTTTCGTTTGCCGGGGTCTGGTGCGGCGATCTCCTCGAAGCACACTCTCGCGATCACCAACCGCGGCGGCGCTACCGCCGCGCAGGTGGCTGAGCTCGCCCGTTTCGTGGTGCAGCGTGTGCAGCAGGAGTTCGGTGTGATTCTCGCCCCCGAACCCAATCTCTACGGTTTGGAGCTGTAGCGGGCATGCGCGTGCAGCTCGTTGGGCGCGGCCGGGTGGGCGCGGCGTTGGCGCATGCGCTGGCGGGCTCTGATCTTGAGGTGCTGCCGCTTGCTGGGCGGGGTGCTGATGGGGTGGGCCCTGATGGTCGGCCTGTCGATGTGGTGCTGTTGGCGGTGCCTGATGCGGCGATTGCTGAGGCTGCGGCGCTGGTGGTTGCTGGCCCTGTGGTGGGGCATTGTTCAGGGGCGACGGGTCTTGAGGTGTTGCGACCGCATGCCGCCTTTTCGTTGCATCCGCTGTTGACGGTGTTGGGTGCTGGCACGTCGTTCTCTGGCGCGCACGCGGCCATTGACGCCTCTGATGAGGGGGCGTTGGCGGTTGCGCAGCGTGTGGCTGGCGCGTTGGGGTTGCGCACGTTTCGGGTGCGGGGGGCGGATCGCGCGGCGTATCACGCGGCGGCGTCGATCGCCTCGAATTTTTTGGTTGCGCTTGAGGGGTTTGCTGAGGAGCTTGCTGCTGGTGCGGGGGTGCCGCGTGATGCGTTGCGGCCGCTTGCGGAGGCGGCGTTGCGCAATTGGGGTGAGCGGGGTGCTGCTGCGGCGTTGACGGGGCCGATTGCTCGCGGTGATGAGGGTACCGTGCAGCGGCAGCGTGCGGCGGTGGCTGAGCGGATGGCGGATCGGCTGCCGCTGTTTGATGCGCTCGCTGCGGAGACGCGTCGGCTTGCCTCGGCGCCCGCGATCCGCCACCCCGAGGTGCCTGCGCAGCATGAACCAGAGATCGCGTCACCGAATGCCGCACTGCCTGCAGACAAGGAGACCCCAGCATGAAGATCGTTCGCACTTTGAGCGAGCTGCGCGAAGCAATTGCTGCGGCGAGGGGTGCCGGCGCGTCGATTGCACTGATTCCCACGATGGGGGCGCTGCATGAAGGGCATCTTTCCTTGGTGCGGGCCGCGCGGGCCGAGCACGGCTACGTGGTGATGTCGATTTTCGTCAATCCGACGCAGTTCACTGAGGCTGCGGATCTTGCCGCGTATCCGCGGCAGGAGGATCGTGATGCGGAACTTGCCGAGAGCGCCGGTGTCGATCTGGTGTTCGCCCCGGAGGCGGCGGAGCTGTACCCCGCTGGTTTCGCGACGACGGTGCATGTGGGGGGCGCCATCACCGAAACGCTTGAGGGGGCTGGGCGCGGGCCCGCCCACTTCGACGGTGTTGCGACGGTGGTGTCGAAGTTGCTGATTGCCGCCGCCCCGGATGCCGCCTATTTCGGGCAGAAAGATGCGCAGCAGGTGGTGGTGGTGCGCCGTATGGTTGCTGATCTGGGTCTTCCGGTGCGGATCGTGGCCTGCCCGATTTCGCGTGACGATGACGGCCTGGCGCGGTCGAGCCGGAATACGCGGCTCAGCGCTGAGCAGCGGTCGAAGGCGCTTGCGATTCCGCGCGCGCTTGCCGAGGTCTCTGAGACTGTGAGTTCTGGTGTGACCGATGCGACCGCCCTCATTGAGCGGGGTGTGGCGGTGCTCGCGCAGAGTGGTGTGACGGCCGAGTATCTTGCGCTCGTTGATCCAGATACGCTGGAGGCAGTGCCTCGGGTGACCGGCGCGACGCTCTGCGCTATCGCCGCGCGCGTTGGCGAGGTGCGGCTCATCGATAACGTGCTGCTGGGTGCCGGGCCCGAGCAGCGGTAGGGAGTGCTGAGATGCCCAAGGTGACGATCCCGAGTTTGATCGAGCGTAAGAGCACTGGCGACCCCATTGTGATGGTGACGGCCTACGACTACCCCGGTGCGCGCGCCGCGGAGCAGGCCAGCGTTGACATGGTGCTCGTGGGTGACTCGGGTGCCCAGGTGGTGCTGGGCTATCCGACGACCGCCGAGGTGACGATCGATGAGATGCTGACGCTCGCGAAGGCTGTGCGTCGTGGCACCAGCACCCCGTTTCTGGTGTGCGATGTGCCGTTCGGTTCGACGGAGCAGAGCGATGCGCAGGCGGTTGCAACTGCGGTGCGCTTCGTGAAGGAGGCCGGTGCCGACGCGGTGAAGCTTGAGGGCGGCGGGGCTGCGCAGCTGAGCCGTATCAGTGCGATTGTTGCTGCGGGCATCCCGGTGGTGGCGCATGTGGGGTTGACGCCACAGACGGCGACGGCGCTGGGCGGCTTGCGCGCTCAGGGTCGCACCGAGGCGAGCGCGGCGCGCGTGATCGAGGAGGCTGTGGGGGCCCAGCGGGCTGGCGCGTTCTGCGTGGTGGTTGAGGCGGTGCCGTCTGAGGTGACTGCGGTGCTGCGTGAGACGCTTGAGATTCCGATCATCGGTATCGGGGCTGGCCCGGCTGACGGGCAGGTGCTGGTGCTGCATGATCTGCTGGGCGTGACCGAGGGGCGCACGGCGAAGTTTGTGAAGACGTACGGCACGATCGGGCCCGATACGGTTGCCGCGATCGGTGCGTATGCCGATGAGGTGCGTTCGGGGGCGTTCCCCGCGGCCGAGCATCAGTATGCCGCAAGCTCGGAGGCCGTCGAGGCTGCTCGCGCCGCCGCCCGCGGCGTGTAGGCGCGCGCTGCGGGCGCTGCGCGGCCCGCGCGCCCGCGCGCCGCTCCCGTACACACCCCGCCCCACCCACACGCATCGAGGTCACGCGTGTGGCCTTTTGCGCGCCCGAATAACGGCCACACGGGTGACCTCGATGCGCGCAGCACTGACCATGCCCGCCTGATGCTTTAACGATTAGGGTGAAAAAGCTTAGAGGTCGCGTCAATAGCCCTTCGCGGCGCCTCGTAAATACCCGGGCATGAACTCCAAATCGATACGATCTAGCAGCCGGAATTCCCGGGGTTGCCAGTAACTGGATTCAACTCTTAATCTGCTCTCATGGACGTCGCGAGATACTTAGATGACAACCGTCTCTTTAGTGCACAGGAGTTTGGGCGGCTACCCGCTTCAGTTATCGCGAGGTATCGTCGAAGGCTTGCTTGCGACGGATGCGACGCACCTGCCTATTTCACGGCCAAGAGATCGAATGGAAACTCGTTTTTCTTTGGCGCCAGGCCTCACGTCACTGGGTGCGAGTTCGCCACGCAACAGACAGGTGACCGCGAGTCAGCTGACCTTTTCGCTGCAGCTCGGCGTGAAGCGCTCGACGGTATCCTGCGTATCGTCCCGGATCGTGTGACGCATGAATCAGCTGACCGGTTCGAGCATGATCCCGACGCAGAAAGCCACACGGGTAAGGCGCGGCGCTTCGCCAGGCTCGAAGGCGGTGAGCGCACTATTGGCTCGATTCAAATGAATCGCCTTCTGCGCCGCCTGCTCAGGGATGAAGCTTTCGCGGCGAGCGACGAACGATTGAAGCTTGAAGACGCCGAAACAACCGTCCGCGATTACTGCGTTGAACTGAACCAGATTAGAGACGCAAGCGTGAAACGGAAGCGACTCTACTGGGGAACGGTGATCTTCTGCGAGCCCACTACCGATGGAGGGGCCTGGCTGCATACTGCTAAAGGTCTTCCAAGTGTCCGGCTCAGTCGTGAGGTAATCGATCTAACCCTTACGCGGACGCGGAGCAAATCGGTTGACGAGTTGTCAGGTTCATCATTTCTCGTGTGGGCGTGGCTTTCACCACCATTGGGCAATCCAGATGCACGACCATTCCTCATGGCAAGAGATCCAAATTACTTCACTTTGAGGCTCGCCAGCCAAGATCAGGATCACTAGAAGGAGGCTTCGGGCAAGCGCACTGGCGAAAAACGCGCCTGCGAATCATCCACGGCTGAGCGGTGTCGGTGCTAGTGCCGCAGAAAGATCGCGAACAATCCACTACTCACCAAGGCGACAATTAACTGGGCAATTAGGCTTCGCGCAACTCGTCCCACAGAGGGCAACGTGAAGTGAAGCAGCGCGACGATGCGATTCTTGGGCTTCGCGTGGCGCGACCGGACGGCATGCTTCCCCGGTCGCTTGGAGCGACTGAAGCGCACTCGTCTTGACTTCACGCTACTCATTCGAGTCTATTTGCCACTCACTGGTCGCCTCGGGCGGCGGGCCCATCGGTGGGTCTTCCACGCTTCGCCGATGATTCTGCGAATTACGATGATCGCGTTAGCCAAGCACACCCATGCATCGGCTGAGGCAAGGTGCCGCTCGGTCATCCGTAGGAGCTTGCCGAAACTGTTGTGCCAGGCGTGGGTGCGCTCAACGACCCAGCGTCGACCTGCCTGAAGTGGGAGGCCTTTCTTGCTGATCTGATGATCACAGCCCAATTCGTCCAGTAGATCGCGCGTCACTCGTGAGTCATAGCCAGCATCAAGGTGAACCGTGATCTTTTCCGGCAGGTCGAAGCCAAAACGCCTCAGGCATTCGAGAGTTGGGCGCAGAAGAGGACTGTCATGGCGGTTCGCCGGGGCCAGAATGACGCCCAGCGGAATGCCGTTGCCATCCACCATGAGCGAGCGCTTCATCCCCGGTTTGCCCCGGTCCACGGGGTTGGGTCCAGAGAACTCCTTCCCACCCCAAGGGGCTTTGACCAGGCAACCATCTACGCTGATGTTCTCCAGGTCCAGGCCGACCACCTTCTCATAGGCGTCAAGGGCCGCCTGCTCCACGCGCTTGAAGATGCCGGCCTCGATCCATTCATCTCTTCTCCTGCGAAGCGTGCTCGCGGAGACGAGGTGGTCGGCGGCGCTCGCGTAAGAAATACCGAAAGCGAGCACCTCTAGGAGCTTCCTGAACACGATGTAGTTGGAGATTCGAGGACGATGCCCGCCGTAGCGATGATTACTGACATGCTCGGGAATGTGAGCAGAGAATTCCGCCCATAGCGCCCGTTCAATATCTACTCGCACAGCAGGCATGGCAAAGCTCCAGTCATTCCGACTGGAGTCTGACCGTCGAACGCGTTGCCGGTCTAAAACGAAGCGAGCGTCAGTTCATCGCTTCCGGAATACCCGCTTTGGGCAGAGCCGAGATTCCGTTGCCCTGGCTCCATTTCAGGGTCGGGATCGCACTGTTCTGCGCTGGCAAGCGATCAATCAGCGTGAAGCTATGACTATTTCTCGATCGTACCAAACTTCCTAATCGTCCAGTTAATCCAGCCACGCTGTTTCGGAGCTAGACGCGAAGCTACGCTATAGAAGTAGATAAATTCGATATGAACAGGGGTTTTATATGGGAGACAAGGCCATATCGGTAGCTGAAGCAATTCGCCTCCTCTCGCCGCATGTTTCGCGATCCTCGCTCTACAAGTGGATCGAACGCGAAGAAGTCATTTCAGAGAGGGCGCCCACCGGTGGAGCAATCATGATTCGTGAATCTGAAATTGTGCGCTTGCTTGCCTGGTACGAGGGAGTAGGCGATACCGAAGTTCGCGTGATGATGAAAACGAAGGCCGAGGGGGCCAGTTCATAGCTTGCATCGGCCTTCCGTGCGTGCCAAACTTGAATTGAATCCCGGTATATAGGGTCGAGTAAACATGGTTTTCGGGCGACGCTCGATGTGTGGTCTGGACGAAAAACTCTGCGCTTGAACTCGGGATGAGAATCAAGCAACTTCGGAAGGATCAGAACACCACCCAAGAAGCCCTGGCCTATCGAGCCGGGATCACCAAGAACCAGGTCCAGCTCCTGGAGGCGGGTCGGGGATCGGCGCGGGAGGACGGCCCGCCGTCCAATCCCCGAGCGACCACACTCTTCGGGCTGGCAGATGCTCTCGGTGTCACCCCGGCCGACCTGCTCAGGGACTTGGAATAGTGCGCTGGGACTTCCAACAAACCGGAGGTCCCGTGTCCGAGCAACAACCCGTCTACTCGCCGCCCGCCTACACCCCGCCGCCCCGGCCCCATAGCGCGTTCGCCGGGCTGCCCGGCACGGTCCTCACCGCCGGAATCCTCTGGGGTGTCGCTGGCCTGCTCGCGCTGATCGGCCCCATCGCCTCGGTAGTCAAGGCCAATAACGAGTCCCGGCTCGCCGCGCAGGCCTACATGCAGGCCGACCCGATCACCGGCCAGCTCTACGGCAATATGGACCGGGTCGTGGGACAGATGCAGGCACCCTGGTTCGGGGCGGTGATCTTCGCGGGCCTGATCGGGCTTATCGGCTACGTGCTCGTGACGATCTTCGTGCTCCGCGGCAGCAACGTCGCCCGACTGATCGCCACGATCCTGTCGGGGATGTCGATCTTCCTGCTCCTGGCCATGCTGATCCTGGGCGTCTTGCCCCTGCTGCAGATTCTGCTTACCGCCGCAGGCGCGGTGCTGATCTGGCTACCTGCGCCCAACGCCTTCTTCGCGGCAAAGCGGGCGGCGAAACCCCGCCCGGTCTACTACCAACAGCCGGTGCCCGCGCAGTATCCCGCTCCGCCCGCGAGCCAGGGGCAGTGACTGTGCATCCTTCCCAAGCTCCCGACTTCACCGAGTCCATCCTCGCGAAACTTGCCCGTCCCACCTGGCCGGTCCTTGATGCCCTGGGTATGGGGCGCTCGGAGCTGGAGGACGTGGTGTTCTATCGCAATGCCATGTGGGCCGAGGCCAGCCTCATCATCAACCGGGCGCTGGGCGGAGCGGAGCGGGAATTCCTGGCTCTCGGTGACCGGGAGGCCTTCCCCTTGGTTATGGACGTGATCTTCACGGGCAAAACCCACGCAGAAGCAGCGAGCGGAGTGTGCCTGCCGGAGGACCTGGCCCAGCGTCACCGCGAATACGCCGACGCGCAGGTCCTCTCCACGTTCCTTCTCAACTATCCGGCGCTGCATTACCGGATCAGTGGCCTGGCGCAGGCCAGCCGAGCTGCTTCTGAGCGCAATCGGGCGCGAAAGAGCGGCCGTGGAGCCTGAGCAGAGCGAACAAAGTAGGCGGTTCGACGCCGAAGCCGTCGCACGCTACATCAACGAAGAGCATGCCGAGACGATGCGCGACCTGGCCGACCTGGCCACGGCCGATTGCCAGGAGCGGGCTTACAAAAAGGCGACCGCTGACTATAACGCTCTTGCCGCTCAGATCACTCCGGAGGAGAGGCGGCGCGCGCTACGCGAGTTGAAAGGACTTCGGGACTCAGAAGGGTGTATTGACTAGGAACGCTCGACGGTCGCTTCAATGTGTCATTGATGGCTCCGACGGGGTTGTGTCGGCGTAGGGACTTGGCTTGGTCTTGGGACGCTGCGGCTCATTCCAGGCAAAGGCACTGTTGATGAGGAGAGCGGTGGCGATGAGAGTCAGGAGCATGAGCGGGACGGTATAACCGAGAACCGCTCGCGTCCATGCCTGATCAACCCAGAGCACAGATACCGCACAAAGTAGGGATGCGGCTACAAGGACAGAGAATCCCCCAAACAGGATGACTCGAATGACGGAACCGTATTTGCCCACGACTTTTGCCGTGTATCGACCGCTCAGCGCGAGAACGGCAGTTCCACTGAGCGAAAGGCCGCTTACGATACCGCCAATTGTGGCGACATTCGTAAGCCCAGCTTCCAATCTCGCATCAGAAACTTCAGAAATTGCCCACGTCAGCAGGAAACCGAATGCTCCGACCAGAACCACCGCGACAACGAGGATGATCACGAGCTGTACTTTGGATGCGCGATCAACCATCTTCACTCCTAGTCAGTGTTGTGTCGAAGCTTGAGCAGGTCGGCTCTGTCGATTCCGAATGCTTTGACGATAGCGCCAACCGCCGACATTGAAGTGAACGCTCTCGTCGCGCCAGTTTCGAGCGGCACCTGGGTCTTTCTAGTCAGTCTGTGGTGAAGCAAATCAACCTCTGAGGCGGGGATGTCTTGAGACGGCGGGAGAGCGACCTGGGCCTTGGTTACGTTCCCCTCAAGCGATCCAAACGTCTGCGTGAACCAATCCAAGAGAACAAGCTCGTCCTCATGTGCATCTGTCTTCCCGCGAACGAGCGAGGCCTTAACCTCAATTCGGATCGCGGTCGGTTGCTTCTTCCCCGGTCCACCAAATATTGCGCGAGCCCCCGTTGCTTCGTGGACGCCTTCGCCAACCTCACCAGCGTAAGCGAACGACTTGAGCCCTTTCGCTTTCCGAAGGAGATTCGCCCTCGACTGATCAATGACAGGACGCGCCTCCCACGCAAAGTCTGGATCATCCTTGTACTGGTCTTTAGTAGCTCGCGTCAGCCAGTTCGCGTACTTTCCAGCCCGGGAAGACGACGTAGATTCAGCAAGCACGCCGATCATGTTCCCAAACGGGAGATGCCAAATGAAGAGATTATCGACAGGGTTCCAGCCGCGACCAGCCAAACCCATCGGCTTCTGAGCGCCCGAGTTTTCCTCTTCCTGGTTTGGCACATAGTCCTTGTCTGCCGCAAGAACCACTCCGCGAATGAGATCGGAATTCTGGACTTTTCGGGCGTCAGGTATGCCCGAAAGGTCCAAGTGCTCGCGCCATTCTTCCAGCACTTCAAGCGGAACAATTGTTCCTGCATGTTCTCGACCCTCAATGTCGAAAGTGTGACGAGTGCCCTGGAGCTTTCCCAGAACAATCTCCCAATCCACTTCATC
This sequence comes from Leucobacter sp. MMO-125, assembly GCF_037148395.1. Classification (NCBI taxonomy): domain Bacteria; kingdom Bacillati; phylum Actinomycetota; class Actinomycetes; order Micrococcales; family Microbacteriaceae; genus Leucobacter; species Leucobacter sp. MMO-125. The sequence continues at coordinate 265,443 of NZ_JBBCTL010000004.1, read as the reverse complement.
AACTAGCGAGCCGTCCCGGGCATCGACCAATCTCCAGTACTGGACCGTTCGCTTGAGATTCTTGGCCTTCGTCATTGGTGCCCTTCTAAACGAGAGGTATAGGTCTTCTCCGATGATATTGGAACATCCACCTACGGCCTGATCACGCAGAGCGAGTCGCGATCGGGGCCTAATCGTTTCGGAACCAGCTCAACTCTCTCTAGGGGCTATTGACGCGCTCTCTTAGTTGTGAAGTTTCGGTGTGCTCCCTTCGGGTAATCTGTCTCTGGCGTATTGCTTCGGACTGAGGGGGTCGGGTGCGCGTGATGGAGAGTGGCGTGGCTGCGGCGGGGGAGTCCTGGGGCGATGACGCCCGGGATGAGACCGCTGCTCGGCGTCGCCGCGGGCCGTTCGCGCTCGCGGTGCTGCTGGTGCTGCTGTTGATCGGTGGCGGGGCGTTCGTGGCGGTCTCCTTGGGCGATGCCCGCCTGACGCTGGCGGTGGATGCCCCTGCTGGGGTGCTGAAGGCTTCGCAGTTGCCTGTCACGTTGCGCGCGTATGACGCTGAGCCGGGTGAAGGGCGCCTGTTGTATACGGTGCCTGGTGAGGCGTCGGTGGTGGGCGAGACCTTGGAGTTTTCGTGGGTGCCGCCGGTGCCGTGGCGTGAGCGTGATGTGCACGTTGAGGCGTGTGTGGATACGAGCGGTGGTCGTGCGGGGTGGGCGTGGTGTGCGCGCAGCGACAGCGATCGGGTGAGTGAGCGAGTGGTGGCGGCGCGCCCGTTTGCGGTAACGACGTGCGCGTATGTGGTGCCTGCGTTTGCGAGTGGCTGGTGGGGTCGTCTGATCGGCAGTGATCGTTTGGGTGAGGCGCAGCGGGTAGGGTGCGCGCCTGATGCTGAGGCCGCAAGCTATCTTGATGTGCGGCAAGATGTTGCCCTGCTGGGCGCGTCGGGCGATGTGGATCGTCTGGTCGCGGCGCTGCTGCGTGATGGGGATGTGACGGCTGATCTTGGCGGTGCTGCGGGGGTTGCGGGCCGTGATGGTGCTGTTGGGGGTGGCGGATCGGCCGACCGCGATGGCGTTGCGGGCATTGGCGGCGCTACGGGTGCGAGCGGTGCCAACGGTCGTGACGGTGTGAACGGCGCAGATGGGTCGAACGGTCGTGATGGCGTGAACGGCGCCAACGGCTCGAAAGGGCGTGATGGTGCAGCCGGTGCCAACGGGCCGAACGGTCGCGATGGTGCGCCGGGGTCGAATGGTCGTGACGGCCTGAACGGCCGCGATGGCGTGAATGGCACGAATGGTCGCGATGGCGTGGCTGGTCGTGATGGCGTGAATGGCACCAACGGCCGTGATGGTGTGAATGGCGCGAATGGTCGTGACGGTGTGAACGGTCGTGATGGTGCAGCGGGGGCTTCGGCCTACGACATCTGGCTCGACAACGGGCACACGGGCAGTGAGCGTGATTTTCTTGACTGGCTGCATGGCTTGCCCGGGGTTGACGGCAAGAACGGCCTCTCAGCGTATGAGATCTGGCTTGACGCGGGCAATACCGGCAGCATCGACGACTTTCTGCGCTCGCTGATCGGTCCCGCGGGGAAAGACGGCGCTGCCGGCACGAACGGCCTCAACGGCAAAGACGGCGTTGATGGCAAGGATGGTGCCGCTGGTAAGGATGGCGCTGCGGGTAGGGACGGCGTCAATGGCCGAGATGGCGTTGACGGTAGAGATGGTGTTGCCGGTCAAGACGGTGCTGCTGGCAAGGACGGCATCGACGGCAAAGACGGCGTTGATGGCAAGGACGGTGCCGCGGGTAAGGACGGGGCTGCTGGTGCTGCGGGAAAGTCGGCCTACGAGGTGTGGCTTGACGCGGGCAACTCGGGCACCCCGCAAGACTTTCTGAACTCGCTGCGCGGTGCGAAGGGCGACCCCGGCGCGAAAGGTGACCAGGGCGATCAGGGCACCCCGGGTGTGAAGGGTGACCGAGGCGACCAGGGCCTCAAAGGTGACAAGGGAGACAAGGGCGACCCCGGTGCGGGTGTCGCTGTGGAGGTCGACGCCCCGCTGCAGCTGACAGGCAACCGCCTCTCGCTGGCCCCCTGCCAGCCCGGTGAAGTTCTCAAAGCTCAGGCTGGTGGGGTCTGGGCCTGCGCCGCCGACCTGAACACCACCTACTCGGCGGGCACCGGCCTCGCCCTCGATGCCTCCAACGCGTTCCACCTCAACATCAACACGGCGGGCTGCGCCGCCGCCGACGCGAAAGTGGTGTGGAACGGCACCGGCTTTGCATGCGGCACCGACCAGACCGGCGGCAGCGGAGCAATCCCCAACCTCATCTGGAACGCGGGTGACCGCACCCTGCAGATCGGCGCGAGCGGCAACAAGGTCACCATCGCCGACAACGACACCACGTATCGCGCGGGCGCAGGCCTCAAACTCGACACCGCAAACGGCAACGCTCTCGGCGTCGACATCCCTAAAGCGTGCGCCGCCGGTGAGGTGCTCACCTGGACCGGTACGACCTTCGCCTGCGTGCCGGATCAGACCCAGCCAGCCTCGTCGTGCCCGGTGCCGGGCGACGTGCGCTACTTTCCCCAGAACGGAGTGCGCGCCGGGGACGGGCGCGGCTACGAGTACACGGATGCGTACGGTCAGGTGTGGGTCAGTGCGAACGGTGCACCAGTGAATCGTGGTGGCTATGCCGCACTGAGCGACTCTCAATTCCAGAGATTCGATGAGGTGACCGGAGGTGCTGTCGCCTTAGGTGACCCTGTTGGGCGTGCGCTCGTTACGCCCTCAATAACAAACGGGGCATTGCCCAATGGCTACAGCGCGCAGGCATCAAGCACAGAGGGTGGGAACTCTGATCCAGTTTCTCCGGTGTATCCCTTTGGGCGGCCACTCCTAGGGAGCTGGTATTCCCAGCTAGCTTCTGCATCCTCCTCAGGATGGCTTGAGGTTCAACTGCCTGAGGCTCGACGGATTAGCTCGATCAAGATCTCGAGTCCATATGTCTCAATTCAGAACTACCTTCCATACTCTCTGCGTGTCGATGGGCAGAGCGGTACGAACGGACTGGTGCAGCTTGGAACCTGGAACAGCATCTATGCGCAGTGGCCTCCCACTAGTCTCGCGGTTTCAAGCTGGAATGGGACACTGTTTCCTATCGCTGACACTGGCAGCTACAACAAGTTTCGGCTCTCGGTGAACTCGACAGGTAGGCGCGTCGGGCTCGGCACCGTATACCTGTTCGACGCTGACAATGCTCGTGCCAATCTAGTCGTGTTGCCTGCTCGAGCCACCGATCCTGGTGATGGGCACGGCACGGGCAACGCGTTCATCAAGGTGTCGGGGAACTGCCCTGACCAGCCGACGACGGTGCGTACCGGTTCGGCTGACGGCCAGATGCTGTTCTGGAACCAGACCTCGGGCAAGACGGAGTGGACCGACACCTCGATGGTGAAGTTCGACCCCACCACGGGCCTCTTTGCCAACAAGCTGCAGGTGGGCGATGAGCTCACCTTCGGCGCGGCCTCGAAACTGCGCGACGCCAACGGTGTCACCGGCGCCGAGGGCCAGGTGCTCACGATTGTGAACGGCAAGCTCGTGTGGGCCAACCCGCCCGCGGGTGTCACCAAAGCCGTCGAAGCCGGTGCCGGGCTCAAAATCGAGCAGGATTCCGCAAGCTCCCGCACCATCGGCCTCGACGTGCCCACCTGCACCGCCTCCCAAAAACTGCAGTGGGATGCTGGCCAGAAGAAGTTCACCTGCGTTGAAGACCTGACATTGCCCCCGTCAACCTGCCCGGTGCCGGGCGACGTGCGCTACTTCCCACAGGAGGGGGTGCGCGCTGCAGACGGGCGCGGTTACGAATACACGGATGCGTCCGGGCAGGTGTGGGTGCGCGCGAACGGTGCGCCAGTCACCCGAGCCGCGTACCCCTTGCTCCCGGATTCTGCCTTCACTGTGATGAGCGGCACGCAGATATCGGGTGGAAGCGCGTCGCCCGGGCGAGGGATCGTGTTCCCAGCGATGACAAGCCTGACAACTCCTTCGCCATTCAGGGTGCTCAATCAGAACCCGTACAGCGCGACTAGCGTGGTCCAATTCGATCATCGTCAAGATCATGATGGCGGGACCATGTGGGCTTCGGCGTATCAGCAGCAGACAAATAGCTGGTTCCAGCTGGAAGTTCCTGAGCCTCGATCCATCAGTGGGTTTGTGATGCAGAGCCGCCAACCCTCGCCGGGCTACAAGGCGTATCCGTCTCGATGGGACTTCCAAGGCAGCGTTGACGGCACTACTTGGGTGCCGATTCATGTCCAGAACACGACTGATGCCTGGTCAGAGGCGGCGTTCGGTGTGTGGAAGGCCGTAGATTTTGCGCCTACAGCGGCCTTCAAGTTCTTCCGGTTCTCCCCGAAAGAGGTACGGCAAGGCGATGCGCTGAACAAGTACAGCGTTGTGTCGAGCTTTTTCATTCTTGATGCTGACGCCTCGCGTAAGAACGTTGTGGTGATGCCTGCTCGAGCCACCGACCCCGGGGATGGTAGGGGTGCCGGCAACCCGTTCATGAAGGTGTCAGAGGGTTGCCCGGGGCAGCCGACGCTGGTTGAGGCGGGCACCGCCCCGGGGCAGATGCTGTTCTGGGATGGCACGAAGACGGTGTGGACCGATCCAAAGCTGGTGAAGTTCGATGCCGGGGCGGGCAAACTGTTCGCGCAGCAGTTGCACGCCGAGATGATTCTTGACGTTGGCGGCGCAGTAGGAAAGAACGGGCAGGTGCTCGGTGTGGTGGGCGGCAAGCTCACCTGGGTGGATCCGGCCACCCCGGCCGATGCGGTGTACAAAGCCGGCACCGGGCTCGCCCTCGATGCCACCACGAACACCTTCGCGATCGACATGACCGACTGCCCCGCCACCTCGCAGCCGGGCGGGGCGAAGAACAAGCTCGTGTTCAACGCGGTGAACAACCCCGACGGGCGCGTGCCGGGCTTCGCCTGCGCCAACGACGAAACCGCGGCCGGCACTGCGCAAACCCTCTCCTGGAACACCGGCACCCGCGAACTCTCCCTCTCCGGCGGAGGCGGCACGGTGACCATCGGCGACGCCGACACCACCTACCGGGCGGGCGCCGGCCTCAAACTCGATGCCGCAAACGGCAACACCTTCAGCCTCGACGTGCCCACCTGCGGGGCCTACGAGAAGCTGCAGTGGTCGGGCGCCGCGTTCGCCTGCGTCGACGACCAGACGGCACCCGCCTCCTCTTGCCCCGCGATCGGCGACACCGGCTACTTCAACCAGACCGGCCTCAGCTACACCGACCAGCACGGCCAGGTCTGGTTGCGCGCCAACGGGCAACCCGTCACCCGCGCCGACTACCCCATGCTCCCGAACGACAAATTCGAGACGATGACCGGCATCACGCTGAACACTGCCCCAGCCCCAGGTGCGGGGCAGGCCGTTGTGACTCCAGCGCTGAGCTCGAATGCGCTTCCAACGGGGTACACCGCGAGCACGTCTTCGATGAGCTCCGGGCTGGATTCTTGGCGGGCCTTCGATCGAAATTTCAAGACAGACTGGAGCACAGCCGTCAACGTGAAGACTGGATGGGTGCAGATCGGTCTCCCGCAAAAGCGGCAGGTGGCGGCATACAACTATTCGCTCCGCTTTGAGACGTCTGACCCGGGAGCCTACGCTCCGCGCAGCTTCACCTTCCAAGGCTCCGATACCGGGGCGGCAGGGTCATGGACCACCCTCGACACCCGAAGCGGGGTGACCTGGGCCGCGCAACTCAGTGACACCAAACAGTTTGTGCTCTCGCAACCAGCAAACTACAGGTACTACAGAATCGACGTGACTCAGAATGACGGCAAGGTCTATGTGGGTGCGAGCGAGATCAAGCTTCTCAGCCCCGACAGCTCACTGCAAAACGTCGTCGTGCTGCCCGCCACCTCCGAGGGTAACGCCTACATCAAGCTGTCGGGTTCCTGCCCTAACCAGCCCACGACGGTAAAGATGGGCCAGAGCGACGGGCAGCTGCTCGTGTGGGATGGCACCCAGACCGTGTGGAGCGATCCGAGCGTGCTGAAGTTCAACCGCATCACCGGGGCCTTCGACCGCATCCGCGCGCGCGAGCTCGAAGTGATCGACCGCTTCATCGACGCCGACGGCAAAACCGGCCAGCCCGGTGAAGTGCTCACCGTCGGCCCCGACGGCAAACCGCGCTGGAAAGCCACCACCCCGGCGCCATAGGCCGGGCCGTGCTGAGGCCCAGATCCGCCCCTGACACACGCAGCGGGCGGATCGGCCCGCAACGCTACCGCGCAGCAACTCTGTCGAGCGCGCCCCGCAGATCGCGGATGAGATCGTCGGCAGACTCGAGGCCCACGGAGAGCCGCAGCAGGCCCGGCGTGATGCCGAGCCGATCGTTGATCTCGGGTGAAAAGGTGCCGTGCGTCGAGGTGAGCGGGTGCAGAATCATCGAACGGGTGTCGCCGATGCCCGTCATGCGTGAGAACACGCGCACCCCGTTGACGAAGGCGCGCGCCCCGTCGATGCCGCCCCGCACCGTCACCCCGAACACCGATCCCGTGCGACCGTGGCCCGCCGCATCGGCGCCATAATCGCGCACTGCGAGCCCGTGCAGCGGGTTCGACGGCAACCCTGCATAGTCCACCGAAAGCACCTCGGGCTGCTGCTTCAACCAGGCCGCGATGCGCAGCGACGAATCAACATGGCGTTCCATGCGCAGCGACAGCGTCTCCATGCCCTGATGCAACAAAAACCCGTGCAGCGGCGACATCGTCGGGCCGATATCGTTCACCACCGACTCGCGCACCGCCCGCGCATATGCACCACGGCCAAAACGATCAAGCATTGACGCAACCCCCGGCCGCGACGACTGCGTGATGAGCGGGTAGCCGCGCCCCGCCCGCTCTGCGGCCTCCCAATCGAAATTGCCGCCATCGACCACGGCACCGCCCACCGCGGCGCCGTGCCCCGTGAGAAACTTCGTGGTCGAGTGCACCACAATGTTGGCGCCGTGCTCGAAGGGGCGAATCAGCGCGGGCGTGCCCACCGTGTTATCGACTACCACCGGCAGGTTATAGCGCGCGGCGACCTCGGCGATGCGGCGCAGATCAGTGATGTCGTTGCGAGGGTTGGGAATCGTCTCGGTATAGATCGCTTTCGTATTGGGGCGGATCGCGCGCTCCCACTCGGCATCGTCGGCCGCATCCCACACGTAGTCGAAGTCGATGCCGAAGCGTTTGAAACTGCGGCCGAACAGAATACGAGTGCCGCCGTAGATCGAACCCGTCGAAACGATGTGGTCGCCCTGCTGCGCGAGCGCGAACAGCGCCGCCGAGATAGCCGCCTGCCCGCTCGCGACCGCCACCGACACCGTGCCGCCCTCAAGCGACGCAAGCCGCTCCTCAGCCACCCAGTTCGTGGGATTGCCCTGGCGAGAGTAGATCGGTGCATGCTCACTCACCGAGAAGCCGTTCGCGGCGTCATGCCCCGCGTGATCCTCAGCCCGCCAGTGAATGCTGCCATTGAAGCGGTTGACCTGATCGTCGAAATCATCGAAAAGGTAGCCCGCCGAAAGCGCGATCGGGGGAACGCGGAGACCGCTGTTCTTATCGGGATACTCGCCGGCGTGCACCTGGCGGGTGTCGAAACCGAAGCCCTGCCAGTCGTAGATCGGCTGCGCGGTCTGCTGGGTCATCGGGACTCCTTCGATGGGTGAGGCAGAATCGTCGCGATGCGTGCAACAGCATCCCGGATCGTGTTCGGGGCGCAGGCCAGATTGAGGCGCACATGGCCGGCCCCGCCGGTGCCGAAGTGGCGGCCATCGTTGAGGGCGACCCGCGCCTCGCTGAGAATGCGCGCGTATGGGTCGTCACCGAGGCCAGCCCCACGGAAATCGAGCCAGGCAAGATAGCCGGCGCGGGGCCGCGTGAGCCGCACCCCCGGCAGCTGCTCGGCCACCAGCTCGCTGAGCAGCTGTTCGTTGTGCTCGATCAGCGCAATCGCTCGGTCAAGCCAGGCGGTAGCCTCCGAGAACGCAGCAACCCCGGCGTGCAAGCCCAGAATGCTGGCACGGGTGACCGTCTCAGGCGGGAGACAGCGCAGCACCTCGTTCGCGCGCGCATCGGCCGCGACGATCACCGCGCACTTCGCGCCCGCCAGGTTCCAGCCCTTGCTGGCCGAAGTGGTAGTCACCGAAAGCGCGCCCGCAGCCGCCGCGAGCGGGGCGAACGGGGTGAAGGCCTCACCCTCGAACACGAGCGGCGCATGGATCTCGTCGGAGACGACGAACACATCGTGCGCGGCGGCAAGCCGTGCCAGCTCGGCAAGATCTTCGGCACGGTGCGCGAGACCGTGGGGGTTGTGCGGGTTGCAGAGCAGAAAAGCGTCAACGCCCGGGCCCTCGGCAAAGACGCGCTCGATCGCGGCGAGGTCGAGCCGCGGCTCACGCGCCGTGTCGAGCGCAATCTCGATGACCTCGAAGGGCACCTCCTCCAGCATCTCGAAAAAGCCGGGGTAGACGGGCGTGGGCACCGCGATGCGGCCCCCCGCAGGCCGAAACACGCGCAACGACTCCACCACACCCGTAGCGACATCGGTGGCGAGATGCACGTGATCGTGCGGCACCTCCCACCCCCAACGTTTGCGTGCGAAACTCGCGAACGCGGGTGCCAGCGGGCCGGGAGAGTCGAGATAGCCGATATCAGAGGCCTCAATGCGGGCCGCAAGCGCGGCGCGAATCTCAGGCGCCACGGCGAAATCCATCTCAGCCACGAAGAGCGGCAGCACCTCCTCAGGGAAACGCGTCCACTTGATGCTCGAGCGCTGCGCACGCAGCAGCGCGGGATCGAGCTCAGCGAACGGCACCCCGCTGGGGTCGGCCTGCGCGGCAAGCACCCCGGCGGGGGCAACGCTGGAACGACAGTCGGCTTCGGTCATGCCCCCATGCTGCCGCCCCGCAACGCGACGGCGCGAGCCGACGAGTAAAGCAGCGTCACACTCGGGCCACGATCACGCGCAGCGATCCGCCACCCGAAAAGCCCGCGACCGCCCGCGCAGCCCCCAAATCAGCGAATGACCAGCCCCACAATACGGGACAGCAGCGCCTCAAGCGGGCCACGGCGCTTCGACGCTGCGAGAAACGCGCCCAGCAGCAGCGCCCCGCCCAGCTGCAACGCAAACGCCGCAGGCCCCTGCGCCCACCACGGCATCCCCTGCATCATCACCTCGGGATCCCGATACGGGCCCATCAGCAGACCCGACACGATGATGTGCAAGGTGTAAACGGTGAGCGGTGCCGCACCCGTCGCGCGCAGCACCCCCAGCACACGGCCCGGAGCACGCCCCGCCACACCCTCACGATCGCACAACCACACCAGCACCCCGATCACCGCGAAGGAAATGCCGATCGTGCGCAGCAGATCGAACACCGTGCCCGAGTGCGGAATCGCAAGCAGCTGCACCCCAGGCAGATCGAATGGCGGTGCACCGAAATTCCACGCCATCAGCTGCTCAGCCAGCGTCTCGTCGAATGGTGCGCCCGAGCCCACCCCGATCACCGAGAGATTCGCGAGCGCCCAATTCGACACCAGCTGGGCGAACACCGTCAGCGCAACACCCGCAGCCCCCAACACCGCCGCGGCGCGACCTAGCGCGCCCCGGCCCGTCGCCGAGACCAGGGCTCGACCCACCAAAACACCGACCAGCAAATACACGCACCAGGTGATCGCCGGATACTCGCCCGTCAACAACAACGCCCGCAATGCCCCCACCGGATCGGTGAACAACAGCTCGAACGACACCGACTTGCCCTCGACCACCACCTCCAACGAGCGGCGCACCACCGCGTTGAACCAGGCACCACCAAGACCCAACACCGTCGCAACCGAGGCAAGCACCCAACCCGGCGCTGCGATGAACGGAGCCACCAAGATCATGGCAACGCCGTAATAGGCGAGCACCACCACGATCCCGTTCTCGATGAGGCCCAGCAGCAGGCCGATCACGATCAGCACCACGCCGCGCACCATGATTGCGCCGATGGCCGAGCCTGTGCGGCCCTCGCGCAGCAACCTGCGAGTGGCGAACACCATGCTCAGCCCACCCAACAACGCAAACAGCGCAGCCGCGGTGCCGTTCGTGACCACCTCAGCGCCGTCGGCCAGCCCCCGGTCGAACTCCGAAGCGGTCGGGATGAACCGGTTCACGGTGAGCAGGTGCGCCGCCATCATGCCCACAATGGCGATGAAACGAGCCAGATCGATGCCGATATAGCGCACCCGCGGGCGGGCAGCAGGGCGCGTGGCGGCGGCCGAGACCGCAGGAGGGGCAGAACTCATGCTCCCCAGTATGGTGCAGGCCCACGCGGCAACAGCTGCGTCAGCTGCGTCAGGTGCCTCGGGTGCCTCGGCTGCGGATCGCGCCCGCCGCCGGGCCGGGCGTCGCAGGCGCGATCCGCCCCCGAATGCCGAGCCCTGTGTTGCGGCTACACACTGCCGCGATTGCGGCGGCGGATCTCGCGCGACGGGCGACCACCCAAAAACGACGCCGCCGAATCAACCACAAAGCCCTGCCGCAACGCCTCACGGCCGATCAGCATGCGGAACACCATCTCCTCGCGATCCGTCAGCGTCACCTCAGCCTCGATCTTGCGGCCCGCCAAACCGATCTCCACAAGCACCACAGGGCGCAACTGAGCATGCCCAGAAGAGCTGCGCACCGTGCGGCGATCATGCACCGGCAGCTCAACCGCCACAGCATCCTCTTCGGTCAGCTGCCACGGCTGCACCAAGAACCGCACCCACGACGCGCCGTCGCGTTCAAACTCCTCGATCTCCGTCGCATGCAACGCAGAGGTCTGAGCGCCCGTATCAACCTTCGCCTTGATCCACGGCACACCGATATCGGGCAGCGACACCCATTCACGCCAGCCCGTGAGAGTGCTTGAATAGTCGGGTACGGTCACGCATCTATCTTGGCAGGAAATCACGGTGAAACTCGCGATTCTTTCGCGCGCCCCGCAGGCGTACTCGACGCAGCGACTGCAAACAGCAGCCGAAGAGCGCGGACATAAAGTCAGAGTGCTCAACACACTGCGCTTCTCGATCGACCTCGCAGGCGAAGAACCCGACCTGCTCTACCGAGGCAAACAGCTCAGCGACTACGACGCCATCCTGCCCCGCATCGGCAGTTCCATCACCTACTTCGGCACCGCCGTCGTGCGCCAATTCGAGCAGATGGACGTCTACACCCCCAACACCGCAGGCGGCATCTCCAACGCGCGTGACAAACTGCGGGCCATCCAAATTCTCTCCCGCCACAACATCGACATGCCTGCCACCGCTTTCGTGCGCAACCGAGCCGACGTGCGCCCCGCCATCGAGAGCGTGGGCGGCGCACCCGTGGTCATCAAACTGCTCGAAGGCACACAGGGCATCGGCGTGATCCTTGCGCCGCAGGTAAAAGTGGCCGAAGCCATCATTGAAACCCTGCACTCCACCCGCCAGAACGTGCTCATCCAACGCTTCGTAGCCGAAAGCCGCGGCCGCGACGTGCGCGCGCTCGTCGTGGGCGACCGCGTTGTCGCCGCCATGCGCCGCCGCGCCAGCGGCGACGAGTTCAGGTCGAACGTGCACCGCGGCGGCACCGTCGAACCCGTGCAACTCGACCCCGCTTACGAGCAGACCGCAGTGCGCGCCGCCCAGATCATGGGTCTGCGCGTCGCAGGCGTCGACATGCTCGAAGGCGAAGAAGGCCCGCTCGTGATGGAGGTCAACTCGTCACCCGGCCTGCAAGGCATCGAACAGGCCACCGGCCTCGACGTGGCGGGGGCCATCATCGACTACATCGCCGGACAGGTCGACTTCCCCGAAATCGATGTGCGGCAGCGGCTTTCCGTGTCGACGGGCTACGGCGTTGCCGAGCTCACCATGCACGGCTCAGAGCACGTGGGCAAAACCCTTGGCGAACTCGGGCTGTGGGACCGCGACATCACCGTGCTCACCCTGCACCGCGGTGTGCAGGTCATCCCTAACCCCCGCAAGCACGTCGTGCTCGAAGCCGAAGACCGGCTGTTGTGCTTCGGCAAGCTTGAAGAGATGCGGTCGATGATCCCGGAGCGCCGGCGTCGCCGTGCCCGCGTGCGCAAACTCCCCAAATCGGCGCAAGACCTCGCCGACGGGTAGGTGCGTGTCCCGCGCCTGTCGTTGAGTCGCCCTATTCGTATCGAGTCGGCCTGGATTTTGCGTGAATCGTGGGCCGACTCGATACGAACGGGCCGACTCGATGAGCGCGGGCGCGGGCCCGGGGCGCCGTCAGCCCTGCTCTGCGGTGAGCTGGAACTCGACGAAGCCCTGGGGCTCCACCCGCACGAACCCCAAACTCGGCGCCTCCACACCGAAATCTGCGAATGTGATCGGAATCGTGCCCGCGATCTCGGCGACCGTGCCACTGCCGTCGGCATTCGCCGAACCGCGCAACTGCACCTCTGCGGTGACGCTGCGCGTCACCCCGGTGATCGTGAGATCCCCCATCGCCCGCGTCTGCACCACAGCCCCAGCCGCTGGAGCCGCGTCGAGCGTGACCGGCTGCGTGAGGGTGAAGGTTGCAGTGGGGTGCTCCGCGGTGCGCAACGCCTGGTCGCGGAAATAGGCGTCGCGCTGCGCGCTGTCAGTGCTGATCGACGCCACATCAACCGTGATCTCGGCACGCTCCAAAGTGAGGCCATCAGCGCCGATCGTGAACGAGCCCGTCACCTCACCAGTGCGCCCCGTCACCGTCACATCGGTGCCGTTCAACACCTCATCAACGCGATACCCGGCCTTCGAACCCTGCGCCACCCGCCACTCGCCCACCAGTGCGGCTGGGTCGAGCGCGTCGCCCACCGGATCGAGCATGTCGCCATCGCTGCTGAGGCTCGGCGCCTCAGCCGCAGGCGGGGCGATGAAGTCACGGTACACGATGGGACCGGCCACCGAAGCGGCCACAGCCAGAGCCAGCACCCCCGCACCGGCACCAATGAGCACCTTCTGAGATCTCTGCACGGGGGCTCCTCTGCGCTGCGGGTTGACGGTTGAGATAACCCCACCCTCGCAGCCGCGCCGATGAGGAAGCTCGGAGTCGCTGGGGAACAGGCTGAGAGTGGCGGATCGCGAACGCTCAGCGCACCCGCAGTGCTGCGGGCAGGATCCGCACCTCGAACGACGAAACCTCACCGACATCGTCACCATCGACCTCGAACGCGAGTGCCTGAGGCAGCTCCACCCGAACATTACGGGCCCGCAGATGCGCTGTCGACGCAGAACTCGCCGCAGAGCCCCCGCGGATGAGGCGCACTAGCCCGTTATCCCACACCATGTTCTTCATCGTGTCGAGCCAGGCCGCCGCATTATCGGCGCGCAGCACCAGCAGATCGAGCTCGCCATCATCGGGAGCCGCATCGGGAAGCAGCGTGAAGCCGCCCTGAATGCTGCCGCAATTCGCCACCAGCACCGTGTGCGCGCTCTCGACCACCGGGGGCGCATCGTCAAGCTGCAACGACAGCTCAACCACCTCAGCGCCCGTGGCCGCCCGCCCCAGCGACTCCACGTAGGCGAGCCAACCCGTCTTCGCCTTCAACTCGTCATCGGTCTCCACGATCATCTGCGCGTCGATGCCGAACCCCACCATCACCACGAAACCGTGACGCTCAGGCTCGACATCCGCACCGGACACTCCAGCAGCCTTGGCGGAGTCTGTGCCAGCCGCGGCCCGCGTCACACGCACCTCACCCAGATCGAGCGGTGCCCCGGTGCCCGTGAACGCCCGCACAAACGCGGCCCGCGGGTTGCCGAGCGGAATCCCCAGGTTGCGAGCGAGCAGGTTGCCGGTGCCCAACGGCACCACACCCAGATCGGCAGCCGGCGATCCCGAACCCCCGAGCTGCTCAGCAACCGCCCGAACCGTGCCATCCCCACCCGCGGCGATCACCAGCGAGCAGCCCGCATCGAGCGCCGCAGCCGCAGCACCCTGCCCCGGATCCTCCTCGGTGGTCTCGAACCACACGCACTCCGGGCGATCCTGCGGCGACTCGAACACCTCAGCAAGCGCGCGCTCGCAGGCTTCACGCAGCCTTTCGCCCTCAACCTTCGACGGATTCCAGACGATGCCGACCTGCTCGCTCATGGGCTCTCTCCTCGACTATCGGGGCGCGTCACAAGATCCCGCCGGCGCGGGAACACGGCTCCGCTTCGAAGGCTACAGCGCCGCGAGCAACGATTTCCAGTGCGCCCGCCCAGGTCAGCCGCAGGGCGCTCGCTGATGCTTGAATGGGGGCATGACTGAGGACAGCACTCGGGAAGCGCGACAGCACGTCGAACACGTCTCGTCGCAGCACCGATCGGCGGGCATCGGAGACGGCGCTGGCGACGGCGCCGGCGATAGCGGCGTCTACGTCGTGCAAGAAGGCGACGCGGTCGCCCCCACCGACGCCGCACGCCCCGAACTCGCAGGCGCACAGGAGTACCGCATCGACCTTGAGCGGATCCGCTTCTCTTCCTACTTCGCGCGGCTCTCCGACGTCACCCAAGTCGTGCCGCGATCAGGCGTGGGCCCCGTAATGCACAACCGCCTCACGCACTCGCTGAAGGTGAGCGCCGTCGCGCGCGTCATCGCCGCGCAGCTCGCAGGGCACGAGGCCCGGCACCGCGCACACCTCCGCGGCGAACGCGACGACGATCCCACTGGTGCGATCATCGCCCGCCTCGGCGGTTGCGACACCGTCGTCGCCCAAGCCGCAGCCCACGCCCACGACCTCGGGCACCCGCCATTCGGGCACCTCGGCGAACGCGTGCTCGACCGCGTCGCCCGCGAACGCCTCGGCCTTGCCGAAGGCTTTGAAGGCAACGCCCAGAGCTTCCGCATCCTCACGCAGCTCGACACCCTCGGCCGCGACTTCCCCGGCCTCAACCTCACCGCCGCCACCCGCGCCGCCACCCTCAAGTACCCCTGGACACGCGCCTCCTGGATCGGCGTCACCGAAGCCCAGCGACCCGTCGCAGAGCGCCCCCGCGGCGTCGGCGCAGACGCCGCGCACGGCGCCGAGAAGTTCTCCGCCTACGCGCTCGACGCACGCGAAATGGAAACCGCGCTCGCCGCATTCCCGCACATCTCAGCAGGCATGCAAACCGTCGAATGCGCCGTCATGGACCTCGCCGACGATATCGCCTACGCCGTGCACGACCTCGACGACTTCACGCGGGCCGGGGTGCTGCAGCAGGCCGCCGTTGCGGGCGAGTTCCGCGCCTGGCTCGCCGACCTCAGCCGCTTCGCGCACATGGCCCCCGAAGAGCTCGCCGGCTCAGGCGCACTGCGCGTGCCAGGCCACGCCCTCGAACAACTCTGGCGGCGCCTCGCCCTCAAAGACGCGTGGATCGCGGATCGCGAAGCCTTCACCGCCGCCGTGCGCCGCGTCAGCGCCGAAGTGGGCGACGCACTCCTCGAAGTGCCCTACGACGGCGGCATCGACAGCGAACGCGCCGTCTCCGACTTCACCCGCCGCTGGATCGAACACCTGCGCACCTCCATCGTCGTTGAAGAACGACCACACGTGCGCAGCGGCTACGTGCGCCTCGACCAGCAGGCCTGGCACGAAGTGATGGTGCTCAAATTCGTGCACGCCCACTTCGTGCTCGAACGCCCCGAACTGGGGCAGCCTCAGCGCGGGCAGGCTCGCGTCATCGCAGACCTCGCCCTCGGTTTCGACGCCTGGCTTGCCGACCCTATCGACGCCCCGCGGGCACCCCGTCGCCTGCTGGAATGGGTTGACGACGCCGTTGCGGCCTCCTTCGAACTGCGGCGGGAACGTCCCGATCTGCTCTCAGGCGACACCAGCGATGCGGGCCTGCGTCGCCAGGGCCGCACGCGGGCGATCCTTGACTACGTGGCGTCGCTCACCGACCAGCAGGCCCTCACCACGCATCGGGAGCTGACCGGCGCGGTCTGAGCGCGGGGAGCGAGTACGGTGGAGAGCATGACTACAACGCGAGACCGTGACCGGCTGGTGCAGGAGCTGATCGAAGTGGGCCGCGACGCCGCAGCTCGGGGCCTCGTGCTCGCAAGCGCAGGCAACCTGTCGGTGCGCATCGCCGATGACCGTTTTCTCGTCTCAGGCAGCGGCGTCTGGTTCGACAAGCTCACCGCAGCCGACTTCGTCGAACTCAGCCTCGACGACGACGAAACCGGCGCGCCTTCGGCGAGCGGTGTGAAGCCGTCGAGCGAGTGGAAACTGCACCACCGCGCCTACCGGGCACGGCCCGACGTGGAGTGCGTGCTGCACCTGCACCCGCGCACCGCGGTTGTGCTCGCCAGCCTGGGCCACGACATTCGCCGCCTCACCCTCGACCACGCCTACTACCTCGGCCCCATCGGCGTCACCCCGTTCTTCCACAACGGCACCGACGAGCTCGCCGACACCGCCGCCGAGCAGCTGCGGCAGCACGACTGCGTGGTGATGCAGCACCACGGCTGCTCCGTCGTGGCTGACACTGTCGAGATGGCGTACCGGCGCGCCCTCAACCTCGAAGACGCCGCCCAGGCCACCGCGCTCGCGCTGCAGCTGGGCGACACCGCAACGGTGTTCCCAGAAGACGGCGCAAGCCACGCCTGAACCCCGCGCACCTGATCCACCTCAGGGGGAGACAGGCAGTAGCCGGCCAGCATCCCAAGGCGCCGCCCAACCCAGCTCCTCGAAAAGCGCCGCGAGCAATATCCCCGTGAACCCCCACACGATGTGGCCGCCCAGCCTGTCGTGCAGCCGAAATGCCGGCCCCCGATAGGTCGATCCGCCCCGCCGCAGCACCGACGTGCCGCGCGCCGCGGGATCCACAAGCTCCGCAACAGGCGCTCGAAACACGTCAACCGACTCCGTGCGATCCGCCGCCACATCACTCGGCAAACGCCACCAACCCACCACCGGCGTCACCAGATTGTTGCTCACCGGAATATGCACGCGCTGCAGCGAACCCAGCACCTCAACACCCTCAGGCACCAGGCCCGTCTCCTCGGCAGCCTCCCGCAATGCGGTGCGCGCCGGATCATCGCCGTCCTCAGGCTCGGCACCGCCACCAGGAAACGCGATCTCACCCGCGTGATGCCGCATGCCCGTCGCCCGCCTGATGAGCAGCACATCAAGCTCGGGCGGCAGACCACTGGCCGCGGCACCCGCAGGCGAAGCCTCCGTGCGGTCCAGCGCGCCAAACAGAATCAGCACCGCGGAGTGACGCAGCGGGCGATCAGAGCGGGCGCCCTGCGGGTCGAACGGAAACGAGAAACCGCGGCGCATCAGCTCGCGCAACTCGCGCTCAGCATCAGCGACAGTGCGGTGCACGGCGTGGCCCCTGATCAGCCTTCGATGAGCAGATCGTTGATGCCCTCTGGCACCCGCTGCGAACGCGCCCACGGTTCGCGGTCGCGTCGCGCCACACGCTTGCGCCGCTGCGTTTCCTCACTGCGCACCGCGGTAAGCACCGCCACCACAGCGGCTCGCTCCTCCTCGCCCACCATCCGCGTCACGAAACGAATATCGTCTCCGCTGAGCGCATCGTCAAGTGCACCCAGCTCCCGGCGCCTGGCGGCGTCGCGCTCGGCGGCGTCAGGGGGCAGCAGGCGATCGTTCACGATGATTCCTCTCGATCCACGGAGCGGCAGGGCGCAACCCCATGAGAATACCTGACGGGGCGCGGGCGGTTGATTGGGGTGACTCTGCGCCGGTGAGGGAGGGGCGGATCCGCACCCCTGTGCCGATCCGCCCCTCCGCGCCGCCGTGCTCGCCCGCGTCCAATCGTTACAGCGGGATGTTGCCGTGCTTCTTGGCAGGCAGCTCGTCGCGCTTGCCGCGCAGACCGCGCAACGCCTTGATCACCGCGAGGCGAGTGCCGGCGGGCTCAAGCACATTGTCGAGCTCGCCGCGCTCAGCCGCGAGGAACGGCGACGACACATCAGCGGTGTACTTTGCGGTGAGTTCGGCCCGCAGCGCTTCGACATCGTCGCCGCGCTCAGCAGCTGCCGCAAGCTCCTTGCGGTAGAGAATGTTCACAGCGCCAGCGCCACCCATGACGGCGATTTCGGCAGTGGGCCACGCGATATTGAAATCGGCGCCCATCTCCTTCGAGCCCATCACGATGTACGCGCCACCGTAAGCCTTGCGGGTGATGATCGTGACCAGCGGCACCGTGGCCTCGGCGTAAGCGTAGAGCAGCTTCGCGCCGCGACGGATGACGCCCTGGAACTCCTGATCGGTGCCAGGCAGGTAGCCGGGAACGTCGACCAGGGTGAGGATCGGGATCGAGAACGCGTCGCAGAAGCGCACGAAGCGGGCGGCCTTCTCGCTGGCGTCGATGTTGAGGGTGCCCGCCATCTGGTTGGGCTGGTTGGCGACCACGCCCACCGTGCGGCCCTCGACGCGGCCGAAGCCGATGAGGATGTTGGGGGCGAACAGCGGCTGCACCTCGAGGAAGTCGCCGCCGTCGAGGATCGCCTCGATGATCACCTTCATGTCGTACGGCTGGTTGGGGCTGTCCGGGATGATGGTGTTGAGGCGGCGGTCGGCGCTGGTGATCTCGAGAGCGGTGTCGCTGTCGTAGACCGGGGCCTCGGCGAGGTTGTTGTCGGGCAGGTAGCTGATGAGCGCGCGAGCGTAATCGAGCGCGTCGAGCTCATCGCTGGCGAGATAGTGGCTGACGCCGCTCGTCTTATTGTGCGTGAGCGCGCCGCCGAGCTCTTCGAAGCCGACATCTTCGCCGGTGACGGTCTTGATGACGTCAGGGCCGGTGACGAACATGTGGCTGGTCTTGTCGACCATGATCACGAAGTCGGTGAGGGCCGGCGAGTAGACCGCGCCGCCCGCCGAAGGGCCCATCACGATGGAGATCTGCGGAATCACGCCCGAGCAGGCCGTGTTCAGGCGGAAGATCTTCGCGTACTTGCTGAGCGCGACCACACCCTCCTGAATGCGGGCGCCGCCCGAATCGAGAATGCCGAGCAGCGGTGCGCCCGTTTTGAGTGCGAACTCCATCGCCTTCACGATCTTCTCGCCGGCGACCTCGCCCAGCGACCCGCCGAAGGTGGTGAAGTCTTGCGAGAACACGACCACCTGGCGGCCGTGAATGGTGCCGGCACCCGTGACTACCGAATCGCCGAAGGGGCGGCTGTTCTCCATGCCGAAGCCCTGGGTGCGGTGCTTCACATACTTGTCGAACTCGACGAAGGAGCCCGGGTCGAGCAGCGCCGAGATGCGCTCGCGCGCCGTCATCTTGCCACGGGGATGCTGCTTCGCGGCGGCGGCGGCATCGCGGTCTCCCACGGCCTCCTGATACTTGCGGCGATGGTCTGCGATGCGGCCCGCGGTGGTCGCGAGCGAGTCTGCTCCCTGCGAGGCGGGTGCGGCTGCGGCTGCGTTCTCTTCGATCACGCCTGCCAGCCTAGCGCGGGCCTCTGGCTGATGGTTCATGGACACCTCCAACTGAAGTAGAAATTCGTAGTCGATTGCCTACGAAAAGGGGGAGCGGTGGGTGCTTGAGGTGAGGGGGTAGCTTGGGGGTATGGAGTTGTGGCGCACGCGGGGCGTGCTGGCTGAGGTGATCTGGCGGGAGAGCTCGCCCTCGACGAACGCCGAGCTGCGGGCGCTCGCAACGAGGCCCGGAGGTGACGCGCTGCCGCACGGCACCCTCCTCGCGACCTCGAATCAGACCGCCGGCCGCGGTCGGCTCGATCGCAGCTGGGTGACCCCGCCCGACACCGCAATCGCGGCCTCGCTGTTGATCCGCGGCTTCACCGGGCTGGGCATCGGCTGGCTGCCGCTGCTCACAGGCTCTGCGGTGGTGGCCGCACTGCAGCCGTTCTTCGGCGAGGGACTGCGCGTTGGCGTGAAGTGGCCGAACGATGTGCACCTGCGCGACGAGGAAGACGCGATCGCGGGCCGACCGGGCAAGAAGCTGTGCGGCATCCTTTGCGAACTGCTGCCTGACGGTTCGGTAGTGGTGGGCACTGGCATCAATCTGCTCATCCCCGAGTGGGAACTGCCCACTGAGCGGGCGACCTCGCTGCTGGCAGCGGGCGCTGATCTGATGGCTGGTGCGGCCTCTGCCGGGTCGGCACCTGCTGAGTCGGTGCCTGCTGGTGCGGCCTCTGCTGGGTCTGCGCGCAGCGAGCTTGCGGGTGAGCACGAGGGGGCGGATCCGAGTCTCGCCGATGCGCTCGGCCACGACCTCGCCGATCGTGTGCTGGCGGCCTACGCCGGCGAGCTGCTGCGGCTGATCGAGCTCGCTGCGAGCGACCCGGATGCGGCCCGCGCTCGCGTGGCCCGGCACTCACTGACCCTCGGCACGGAGGTGCGGGTGCATCTGCCTGGCGGTGAGGTGGTTGACGGGCGGGCCCGGCGGCTCGCCGAGGACGGCTCGCTGATGGTGGATCTGCCGACGGGCGGCGTGCTCACGGTGTCAGCGGGGGACGTCGAGCACCTGCGCTGACCGCAGCCGCGCAGCCGAAGCCGCAGCCGCGTAACCGCAACCACAGACCACAGCGGGCGGGCGCGGGGTGTGTTCCCCGTGCCCGCCCGCTGCTGTTGGCGCATCAGCGCCGGCGTTGCGACTTCGGTGCCGCAGCCTCAGCGGCGCGGCTCAAGCGGATACTCCTCGCCGAGCTGGTCGATCTGCTCGGTGGTGGGATCGTTCTCGGAGAAGTCCATCTTGGGCACGGGCCGCTTGAAGCCGCCGGTGACGATCGCGATGATGATGCCGCCGACCACCAGCCAGATGCCGCCCACCAGCCAGGTGCCGGGCTCGAGCGAGGTCCACAGCCAGATGGTGAGAAGGAAACCGATGAACGGTGCGACGCCGTGCGTCAGAATCGAGCGAGCGGTGAGCGGTTGCTTGCGGCCACCCTTCGGGAACAGGTAGGTGCGGATCACCGAAAGGTTGACCATTGCGAACGCGGCGAGCGCGCCGAAGCTGATCATGAAGGCGACGGTGTCGAGCGACAGGAACAGGCTCGACAGCGCGAACACCGACACCGTGACAGCCGCCACGATGGGGGTGCCGAAACGGCGGTTCAGGCGCGAGAGCGGCTTGGGCAGCATGCCGTCGCGGCCCATAGCGTAGAGGATGCGCGACACCGACACCTGCCCGGTCATGCCGGATCCGAACGCGCCGACCACGTAGACTGCGACGAAGAAGGCGGTGAACGCCTCGCCGCCGATGTTGTTCATGACGGTCACACCAGCGGCATCGACCTCGCCCGCGGTGAGCGAAGCCCAGTCGGGGCGGTAGGCGATCGCGCCGGCCCACGAAACCAGGATGAAGAAGAGGCCACCCACCATCGTTGCGAGCACGATCGCGCGAGGGATGTCCTTGCGGGGGCGCTTGGCCTCTTCGGAGAGTGTGGAGACCGCGTCGAAGCCGAGGAAGGAGAGCGCGAGGATCGCGGCGCCTGAAGCAACCGCGCCGATGCCGCCTTCACCGAAGGTGAAGGGTTCGATGAGGCTGATCTCGGTGTTGCCGCCGAGTGCGTGCTTGAAGGCGAGCACCATGAACAGCACCACGAGCACCACCGAGAGCGCGATGATCACCATGTTCACCTTGTTGACGAGCGTGATGCCGAGCACGTTGAACACGAGCACGATCAGCAGCGCAGCGAGCGTGAACACCCAGGCGGGGATCGCGGGGAACTGCGTATTGAGGTAGATGCCGATGAGCATGAAGTTGATCATCGGGATGAACAGGTAGTCGAGCAGCATGACCCAGCCGGTGAGGAATCCTGCTGCGCCGCCGAACGACTGCTGCGTGTAGGTGTAGGCGGATCCTGCTACGGGATACCGGCGCACCATCGCACCGTAGCTGGCGGCGGTGAAGAGCATCGTGACGACGGCGACGATGTACGCGGCCGGAAGGTGCCCATCGGTGACCTGGTTGACGATGCCGTAGGTCGTGAAGACCGTGATCACCGTCATGTAGGTGACGCCGAACAGGGTGAGACCTGTCAGGCCGAGGGCTCGTTTGAGATGCGGCTGCGAGGATTCGCTCATGATTTCTCCTTTGAAATCGGTGTTGTTGGGAGTTTATCGTTGAAAGGTTTGCTCGCCGGCAAGCCACGTGCCGTGCACGGTGAGATCCGCAATCTCCTCGGGAGCGATGGTGAGCGGATCCGCTGACAACCAGACGGCATCGGCGGTCTGGCCGGGCCCGAGTGAGCCGCGGTCGGGTGCGAGAGCCTGCCGCGCGATACCGGCGGTGTAGGCGGCATACGCAGTGGCGGGATCGATGCGCTCCTCCGGCAGCCAGGCCTCCGCGCCGGGGTCGGTGTGGCTGTGGCGGGTGATCGCCGTCGAAAGGGCCGGGCGCCAATCGAGCGTCGTCACAGGCCAGTCACTGCCGAACGAGACCGTCGCACCGCTGCGCACGATCGAGCCGATGAGATACTGCCACTCGTCGCGGGGATGCCCGAGGTGCGGGATCGTGAGATCGCGCATGACCGCGTCGCACTGCGCCCAGTACGGCTCGAAGTTGGCGATGACGTCGAGCTCTGCGAAGCGTGCGACATCGGCGGGGTCGAGCAGGGCGACGTGCGCGATGACGTGGTGGCGCAAGCGGGGGCCGTTCGTGCGGATCGCGGCTTCGATGGCGTCGAGTGCGAAACGGTTGGCGGCGTCTCCGATGGCGTGCAGATGCAGCTGGAAGCCTGCCGCGTCGAACGCGGTGACGGCGGCGGTGAGTTCGGCCGCGGACCAGTTCGGCAGGCCGTGCTCGTCGGGTTTGTCGGCATAAGGCGCGAGCAGCGCGGCGGTGTGGCTCTCGATGACGCCGTCGACGAAGAACTTGATGGTGTGCGCGCTGAGGCGGTCGGCTCCGAGTGCGTCGACGCTCGCCCGCGCATCGGCGAAGGCTGCGAGCTGTTCGCGCCACTCGCCGGGTGCGGCGCGGAACGCGAGGTTGATGCGGGTGTGGAGCCGCTGCTGCTCGGCTGCGGCGAGGTAGACGGGCAGCTCAGTGAGTTCGACCCAGGCGTCTTGCACCCAGGTGGTGCCCTGCGCCGCGTAGTTGCGCGTGGCGCTTTCGATGGCGGCGAGCCGGGTTTCGAGGGGGTGGGCCGGCACGATATTGGCGAGGAAGTCGTTGGCTGCGGCCTCCTGGAGGGTGCCGAGAGGGGAGCCATCGGCGCGGCGCACGATCCGGCCGAGGGCGGGATCGGGGGTGTCTGCGGTGATGCCGCCTGCACGCAGCGCCGCCGAGTTCACCCACGCCGTGTGGTAATCCCAGGCGCGCAGAATCGTGGGGGTGTCTCCGGTGACCTCGTCGAGCCAGCGGGCGTCGAAGAGGCCGCCCTCGGTAAAGGTGGCGTCGTAGCTGCCGCCCACGATCCACTCAGCCTCGGGGTGCTCGGCTTTCCATGCGGCGACGGCGTCGAGGATGCCCTGCTTGTCTGAGGCCTCGCGAATGCGGGGGCCGATCGCCTCGAGGCCGCCGAGCAGCGGGTGAGCGTGGCCGTCGCCCGGGGCGGGCGCCAGCACACCGCCGGCGAGATCGATCACTCTGGCGTCGGGCTGCGATGCCAGCGCTGCGGCCTCGGTTCCGAGCGCCGCGACGACGCCGTCACGGAACGCGATGGCGTCGCTTCGCGCCGCGGCACCCGAGGCGAGCGGGTCGACGAGGATGGTGCCTCCGGTGAAGACGGTGAGGCTCATAGTGGCGGCTCCTTTGCCTACGGGGTGTGCGGGGCGGCTGCGGGGGTGCGGCGCTCGCCGCACCCCCGCAGGTGAATCACTTGAAGGGGGTCGCTTCGGCGACGGCGTCGATCACCTCGGTGGCGGGGCCCTCGGAGAAGTCCATGCGGGGCACCGGCCGGGTGAAGAAGCGGGTGTTGATCGCGAGGATCACCACGCCGATTGCGAACCAGATGCCGCCGACCACCCAGGTGCCGGGCTGCAGCGAGGTCCACAGCCAGAGCGACATGGCGAAGCCGATGAGGGGCAGCAGGCCGCGCAGGAACCAATCGGCGGTGGTGGGCCTGGGATCGCCGGCCTTCGGGAAGAGGTAGACGCGGATCACCGACAGGTTCACCATGGTGAACGCGGCGAGCGCGCCGAAGCTGATCATGAAGGCGGCCTGCTCAAGCGTGAGGAACAGGCTCGCGAGGGCGAATACAGAGACCGTGGCGGCTGCGACGACCGGGGTGCCGTAGCGCGACCAGAGGATGCCGAGCGGTCGGGGCAGGGTGCCGTCGCGGCCCATCGAGTAGAGGATGCGCGCGACCGAGACCTGGCCGGCGAGGCCTGATCCGAAGCAGCCGGCCACGCTCACGATGACGAACAGCACCGCAAGCCACTGGCCTGCCACGTGCTCGGCGAGCACGACCGCCGCGGCGTCGATGAGTTCGCGGGGGATGTCCTGCCAGTTCTCGGGCTGGTACGCGAGGGCGCCGGCGAGCGAGACGATGATGAAGATGGCGCCGCCGATGAGGGTGGTGAGCATGATCGCGCGGGGGATATCGCGGCGGGGGTGCTTCGCCTCTTCGGAGAGGGTGGAGACGGCGTCGAAGCCGAGGAAGGAGAGCGCGAGTACGGCGGATCCCGCGAAGATGGGGCTGAAGCCCTCCTGGCCGGGGATGAAGGGATCGATGAGGCTGGGCGCGTCGGGGTTGCCGATGGCTGCCTTCACCGCGAGCGTGGTGAAGATGATCAGCGAGGCCGTGGAGATGGCGATGATCGCCACGTTGAGCTTGCTCACGAGCGTGATGCCGAGCACGTTGAAGAGGAAGACGAGCAGCAGCGCGGCGAACGAGAACACCTGTGACGGCACCTCGGGGAACTGGGTGTTCAGGTAGAGCCCCAGAATCATGAAGTTGATCATCGGGATGAACAGGTAGTCGAGCAGCAGCACCCAGCCCGTGAGGAAGCCTGCGCCGCCGCCGAAGGCCTGCTGGGCGTAGGTGTAGGCGGAGCCCGCCACGGGGTAGCGGCGCACCATCGATGCATAGCTGTACGCGGTGAACAACATGACGAGCAGCGCGACCACGTAGGCTGCAGGGAGACGGCCCTCGGTCATCTGGTTGACGATGCCGTAGGTGGTGAAGACGGTGCCCATCGCCATGTAAGCCAGGCCGAAGAGGATGAGCCCTCCGAGGCCGAGTTCTCGTCTGAGGTGCTGTTGCGGCGATGCGGTCTCGGCCACGGTATCTCCTTTGATAGTGCTCGGGTGCGGGGCGTCGGGCCCGGCTCCTGCGGCAGAATCAGTAAAATGAACGGGGTTCTTTTAGAACTGCCGAAATGAGAATAGTACGGAAAGGCCCAAAATGGCGAACCGAAACGGCGACGGCGCGGCAGCAGCGCCCACAACCCGTCGCAGGGTCGGCCGTCCGAGCGCCGGAGTGCTCTCGAAACGCCTCATTACGGAGACTTGTCTCAGGCTGATCGACGAGCGCGGAACCGAGGCGGCAAGCATGCGTGCGATCGCCGCAGAACTCGGCGTGCGCCCTTCCGCGCTCTACAACCACGTTGCGGGCTACAACGAACTCATCGCGGGGGTGCGAGAGCTCATCAGTGAGCGGATCCCCACCGACGCCTTCGAACGCGAGCCCTGGGAAGCCGCGCTCGCCACCTGGGCTCACCACTATCGCGACGTGTTCGCGGCGCACCCCTCGCTCGTCGCGTTGCTCGCGGTGCTGCCCCTCGCCGAAGAATCGGTGACCACCGTGATGTACGAGGCGGTGATCGCGAAACTCGTTGACGCCGGCTGGCCCGAAACACATGCGGTGACCGTGCTCGTTGCGCTCGAATCGTTCGTGCTGGGATCGGCACTCGATCTTTCAGCGCCAGACGACATGCTCGATCCCGGCCCGCGCGATGACGTGCCGCGCTTCAGCTCCGCCTACCGCGCCCGCGCGAAGCTGCTCGCACAGACGGGCACGCGGCCCGCCGATGCGTCGTTCGAACTCGGGCTGCGCGCGCTTATCGCAGGATTCTCTGCCGAGCTCGCGAACCCCTCGACTACTGGAAGATGATGGTGCGGTCGCCGTCGGCGAGCACACGGTTCTCAGCGAACCAGTTCACCGCGTGGCGCAGCACCCGCGCCTCGATGTCCTGACCCAGCTGCACCAGCTCGCGCGGCGAGTACGAGTGATCGACGCGAGTGGTGTCCTGCTCGATGATGGGGCCCTCGTCGAGATCGGTGGTGACGAAGTGCGCGGTCGCGCCGATCAGCTTCACCCCGCGCTGGTGCGCCTGCTTGTAAGGATTCGCTCCCTTGAAGCCGGGCAGGAAGGAGTGGTGGATATTGATCGCGCGCCCCTCGAGCGCCTGGCACAGCTCGGGCGACAAGATCTGCATATAGCGGGCGAGCACCACCAGCTCGATGTCGTGCTCCTCGACGGCTTCGAGCACGCGGCGCTCGAACGCAGCCTTGTCTTCGGCGCCGGCGATGGGGCGGTGCTCGAAAGGCACGCCGTAGAACTCGGCGATATCGCGCACGGTCTCATGATTTGAGAGCACGAGCGGCACCTCGATCGGCAGCTGGCCACCGCGGCGACGGTAGAGCAGATCGTTGATGCAGTGCGTGGCGGTGGACGCGAGAATGAGCGTGCGCACCGGCCGGCCCACGGTGTCGAGGCGCCACGTCATGTGGTAACGCTCGGTGACCGGGGCGAGCGCGGCTGAGAAGCGCTGCTCGAAGGTTTCGGGCTGTGCCACGGCGCTGACCTGCAGTCGCATGAAGAAGCGGCCGGTGTCGGCGCTCGCGAACTGCTGGCTCTCCTCGATGTTGCCCCCGGCGGCGACGATCGCGCCGCTGATGGCGTGCACAATACCCGGACCGTCAATGCAGGAAAGGGTCAGCACCCATTGGGTGTGCTCTGCGATATCTGCGGGGGCGATCGTGTTCGTGCTCACGGAGTACAAGGGTAGTGGATCCGCGCTAAACTGGTGCTCGTCGTGACTGGCGTGCAGATGGGACACCATCGGGGAACGACAACTTCGTATGAATTGGCCGCTCGCCTGGGTCGTATTTCTCTGGAATCTCCGTGTGCCGCGGAGACGAAGATAGAAGGAGCACACAATGTCCACCCAGTCCGCATTCTTCAACGAGCCGCTCGAGTCGGTCGATCCCGAGATCGCCGCCGTGCTGCAGAACGAGCTCGGCCGTCAGCGCGCCACGCTCGAGATGATCGCCAGCGAGAACTTCGTGCCGCGCGCCGTGCTCGAGGCCCAGGGTTCCGTGCTGACCAACAAGTACGCCGAGGGCTACCCCGGCCGCCGCTACTACGGCGGCTGCGAGTTCGTTGACGTGGCTGAAGATCTCGCCCGCGAGCGTGCCAAGTCGCTCTTCGGTGCGAAGTACGCAAACGTGCAGCCCCACTCGGGTGCCAGCGCCAACGCCGCCGTGCTCAGCGCCATTGCCGAGCCCGGCGACACCATTCTGGGCCTCGAACTCGCTCACGGCGGCCACCTCACCCACGGTATGAAGCTCAATTTCTCGGGCAAGCTCTACAACGTCGTGCACTACGGTGTTGACCCCGAGACCTTCCTCATCGACATGGACGTGGTGCGCGCGCAGGCGCTCGAGCACAAGCCCAAGGTCATCATCGCCGGTTGGTCGGCCTACCCCCGCACGCTCGACTTCGCGAAGTTCCGCGAGATCGCCGACGAGGTCGGCGCGACCCTCTGGGTCGACATGGCTCACTTCGCAGGCCTCGTCGCCGCCGGCCTCTACCCGAGCCCGGTGCCGCACGCGCACGTCACCTCCTCGACCGTGCACAAGACCATCGGCGGCCCCCGCTCCGGCTTCATCCTCACCAACGACCTCGAGCTCTACAAGAAGCTCAACTCGAACGTGTTCCCCGGCCAGCAGGGCGGCCCGCTCATGCACGTCATCGCCGCGAAGGCCACCGCCTTCAAGCTCGCCGCCACCGATGAGTTCAAGGATCGCCAGCTGCGCACGCTCTCGGGTGCGAAGCTCGTAGCCGAGGCGCTCACGAGCGACGCCTCAAAGTCGGCCGGCGTCGACGTGCTCACCGGCGGCACCGACGTGCACCTCGTGCTCGCCGACCTGCGCAACTCGCAGCTCGACGGCCAGCAGGCCGAGGACGCACTGCACGCTGTGGGCATCACCGTCAACCGCAACGCAGTGCCCTTCGATCCGCGCCCCCCGATGGTCACCAGCGGCCTGCGCATCGGCACCCCCGCCCTCGCAACCCGCGGCTTCGGCGACACCGAGTTCGCCGAGGTAGCCGACATCATCGCGCTCACCCTTCAGCAGAGCGGCGACATCGAGGCCCTCAAAGCCCGCGTCACCGCGCTCGCCGAGGCCTTCCCGCTCTACCCCGGTCTCGAGACCTGGTAACCCCGTTCGCCGGGGCTGCCGGAGCGCGCGGTCAGCACCGCCCTCCGGCAGCCCTGGCGCACGGCTCATCAGAGGAGTCAGTCATGCCTGCAAACATCCTCAACGGCACGGCCGCGGCCGCCGCGATCAAGAGCGAGTTGACCGATCGGGTCACCGCCCTGCGCGAGCGCGGCGTCGTGCCCGGTCTCGCCACCGTGCTCGTCGGTGCAGACCCGGGATCCCAGTGGTACGTCGCGGGTAAGCACCGCGACTGCGCCGAGGTCGGCATCGCGTCGATCAAACGCGAGCTGCCCGAGACCGTCACCCAGGACGAGCTCGAAGCGGTGCTCGATGAACTCAACGCCGACCCCGGCTGCACCGGCTACATCGTGCAGCTGCCGCTGCCGAAGCATATCGACACCGATCGCATTCTCGAACGCATCGACCCGGACAAAGACGCTGACGGCCTGCACCCGACCAACCTCGGCCGACTCGTGCTGAACGCAAACACCGAGATCACAAGCCCGCTGCCGTGCACGCCGCGCGGCGTGATCGAACTCGTCGAGCGCAACGGCCTGTCCTGGGCCGGCAAGCACGTGGTCGTCGTGGGCCGCGGCGTGACCGTGGGCCGCCCCATCGGGCCGCTCCTCACCCGCCGCGAGTACAACGCCACCGTCACCCTCACCCACACCGGCACGCAGGATCTCGCCGCAGAACTGCGCCGTGCCGATGTGATCGTCGCTGCAGCCGGCGTCGAAGGGATCGTGCGCGCCGAAGACGTCAAGCCCGGTGCGATCGTGCTCGACGTGGGCGTCTCGCGCAAGATCGACCCCGAGACCGGCAAGAGCCGAGTTGTGGGCGACGTCGATCCCGCAGTGGCCGAGGTGGCCGGCTGGGTGTCGCCGAACCCCGGCGGCGTCGGCCCGATGACCCGCGCGCTACTGCTGAAGAATGTGGTGGAGATGGCCGAGCGGACGCTCACCGCCTAACGGATCTCCCGTGAATCGCTGCCATGGCAGCAGCGTCAGGGATATGCCGCGAACAGGCACGAAAAGACGCAGGCGTATCAAACACGCCCTGTCTATCACCGAGGCCCCGGGGCGGACGCGCAGCGTCCGCCCCGGGGCCTCGTGCCTGCTGCGGCCGGTGCTTGAACCTCTGGCGCACCGGGATCGCAGCGAGCGATCAGCCGAACGTGGCAAAGCCCGCCACGAGGTAGGCGATCACGCTGAGCACTGCCGCCGCCCCCGCGTACGGGAGGATCGAAAGCATGAGATTCAGCGGCTTCACGCCGACCGACTTCGACGCGAGGATGATGCCGTCGCCGTAGAGGCAGGTGGTCGAGCCGAGCGCGGCACCGGAGAACACGGCCGTTCCGGCATGTACCGGGTCGACGCCGACCGCAATCGCCAGGGGCAGCACGACCGGTGTGATGACGGCGGCGAGATCCCAGAACGCGCCGGTCGCATAGGCGTAGACGCCGCACACGAGGAACACGATGGCCGGCAAGAGCGCGCCGTGCATGACCGGTTCGGTTGCGCCGATGACCCACTCCGCGAGTTGGAGTTCGGTGTTCAGATGCTGCACCATGAACGCCAGCACGAACAGGATGATGACGTATCCCATGCTCATGACGCCCTCGAACGCCTGCTCGAAGACATCTCGGATGGTCATTCTGCGCTGCGCCAGATACAGGACGATTGCAACGACGACGGCGGCCGCAGAGCCGGCCACGATGTTGATATCGGTGAGGATCGTCACGACGATGAGGGTGATGATGGGGAGGAGGAAATTGAAGGGGAGTGGGCGCTTGCCTGAGGTGGCGGCACCTGACAGCTCGAACGCACGTTCCTCGGCCGTGAGACCCTCGGGAAGGGGGTCGCCGGTGCGGTCGACGCGCAGTTGTTCACGGCGCAGTGGGCCCACCAGTGGCAGCAGGCCGAGGGCGAGGAGCAGGCCGATTGCCAGAGCGAACCAGCCGAAGAACACGAACGGCAGGCCCTGGACATACGCGCCGAAGCCGGACCCGTTGACGGTGACACCATCTTGTTCGAGCAGCGCGGCGAAGAACACGGCCCAGGTGGAGAACGGGATGATCACGGCGATCGGTGCGGAGGTGAGTTTGACGATCGCACCCACGAGGGTGCGCGGCACCCCATAGCGGTCAGTGACGCGCTTCATGGAGGTGCCCACGGTGAGGGCGTTGAGGTAGTCGTCAATGAACAGTGCCACGGTCAGCAGCCAGGTGAGCAGCAGAGACTTGCGACGGGAAGTGACGAAGCGCTCGGTCCACTCAGCAAAGTCGGAAACGGCTCCCGAAACATTGAAATAGGCGATGAGGATGCCGAAGAGCACCACGACCAGGGCGAGCCAGTGCACCGTTTCATTGGAGAGGGAGGCGCCGAACGTGCCTACCAAGGTGTCGAAGAAGCCCCAGCCGCCGAGCAGGATCGCTCCGGTGACGGCGCCTGCGAGCAAGCCCAGGAGCGCGCGTTTCGTTAGCACGGAGACGAGGAGGACGGTCAGGACTGGCAGGAGCGCCAGCGCGGTGTTCTGGATCACGGTTGCCTTTCGGGCAGGGCGCGGCTGCGGCGTCGCGCCGGGTTATCGATAGTGGGCGGATTCGGGGTGGAACTACTGGGCGTGGTCTTCGCGCGAACCGTCGAGGTAGGTGGCGAGCACCGGGAGTTTGACGAGCTCGTCGGCCGGCACGGTGACCGGGTCGTCGGCCCACACGGCGAGATCGGCGCGGGCTCCTTCTCGGATCACGCCCAGGTCGGTGTCGCCCTGTGCCAGTGCGGCGCCGCGGGTATAGCCGTGCAGTGCTTCGGCGGAGGTGAGCCGCTCGTGCGGCTCATACACGAATCCGTCGAGATCACCCGGGTTTCGGCGTAGCACCGCCCAGGCGAGACCGAATCGGGCGTCGAGATCGGCGATGGGCCAGTCCGAACCGAGTGCGAGCGGCGCGCCGGCTCGGAGCACGGAACCAGCGCTCCACGCCTGCGCGGCGCGCACGGGGCCGAGTCGTCTGGCCCACTCGTCGCTGCCGTCTGGTCTGCGCCACTGCATATGGGGGAGCTGCATTGAGGCGATGATGCCGGTGGCCGCGAGGCGGGCAATGTCGCGGGGGTTCAGGCACTCAAGATGCTCGATGCGGTGGGTGGCGCGGCCGCGCGCGCGGCAGCCTACGGTTTCATAGGCGGTGACGGTCTCTCCGACGGCGCGATCCCCAATGGCGTGGGTAGCGATCTGGAATCCGGCCTGGGTGAACTCCGCGACGGTCGCGACGAAGTCGGCCTGCGATCCCCAGAAGCCATTGAGACCGGCCCCGTCAGCGTCGGGCTCGTAGAGCCAACCGGCGCCGGTGTCGATCACGCCGTCGGCGTAGAGCTTGATCACGCCTCCTCGCCAGCGCCTGCCGCCGCGGTCACGCTGTGCGCGGATGGCGGCGCGATCCTCTGCTGTCGCGGTGGGTTTCACGTCCATGGCGCTGACGATCCGCACCGGCAGGCCGCTGCCGCTGGAATCAAGAGCTTCAAGGAGGTCGAGCGTGCCGGAATTACCGTCCATGATCGTGCCGCCGGTGAGGCCTGATCGGCGCATTCGCGCGAAGGTGCGACGGGCTGATTCGAGGGTCTCTTCGGGGCGAAGCGCGGGCATCGTGGCGAGCAACGGCTGGTATGCGCTGTCCTCGCGAAGCTCACCAGTCGGGCGGCCGCAGCTGTCGACCACGATCTCGGAGCTGTCGTCGAAGTGTCGCGCTCCGGTGATGCCGCCGCGTCGCAGCCCCTCGGTGCTGGCGAGCGCGGTGTGGAAGTCGAAGAAGAAGAGCAGGGTGGGAAGCCCGTCGACGGCCTCATCGATGATGTCGGATCGCAGCGGCACCCCATCGAAGACCGCATAGTCGAGGTTCCAGCCGCGGACCCAGCCGTCACTGGTGTCGCGCCGGACTCGCACGGCTTCCTCTCGGAGCGCTGCGAGCAGTTCGCGTGGGTCTGAGACGGCGCCGAGGTCGAGCCCCTGGGTGAGCTCCGCTCCCTGAATGGGATGCAGGTGCGCGTCGATGAGGCCTGGGGTCACCGTCATGCCCCGGGCGTCATCGAGGCGGGTGTGCGGCCCACGGAAGGCCTGGGCGATGTTATCGCGTTCACCGACCCCGAGGATGCGACCGCCTGAGAGAGCGATGGAGCGGGGCCGAGGGGAGTCGTCTCCGGGGATCAGGGTCCGCACCCTGGCCCCATCTATGATGATGTCGGCTGCCGTCACTGGCGCACTCCTCTGTCTCTTTCCTCGGGCTTAGCCGAGGACCAGATTTAATTTAACTGCATTCAATTATCGGCGCAACATTTCGGAAGGCTCATGTCCCCCAACTCCGATGCCCAGCGTTCTGCTGGACGGCCTCGGGCCGCCGTCCTATCGCGCGAACGGATCCTTGAGGCCGCTTTCGCTCTCGTTGACGACCGTGGTTCGGATTTCACGCTCGCGGCGCTCGCGCGCTCCCTGGGTGTGCGCCCACCTGCGTTGCACCACTACTTCGAGAGCAAGGCAGATCTCATCGCGGGCATGCGAGGTCGACTGACCCTGCGCGTGGGGGACCCCGGCTTCGGCCAACTGCCCTGGTACGAGGCGATCCGGCTGTGGGCTCGGTCCTATCGGGAGACTCTCGGACAGCACCCGGGGATCATCGCCGCGCTCGCGACGTTCCCCGTCGACGGTGAACCGGAGTCGATGTCAGACTACGACCGTATTGCTCAGGCGTTCCGGCGCGATGGATACCCCGAGCACCGCATTGTGCCGGCAATCATCGCCATCGAGTCTTACATCATTGGCTCGGCGCTCGACGCGCTCGCGCCGGAGGACAACTTGCGGCCCTTCCGGGATCCCGAAAGCACGCCGGTGCTCGAATCTGCCGAACGTGCGGCCCGCCGCCGGGCTGCCGAGCGTGGGGTGCCCGTCGCAACGGAGTCCTTCGATTTCGGCCTGCGCGCCCTCATCGAAGGGCTCCGCGCGTTGGGCCGCGAGGAGCTTGAAGCCGCCGGATGACCCGAGCTTGACAGCCCCACGCGCAGGATCGTCGTCGCTGCGAAGCAGGGGCCGCTCGCGCCTCAACGCCTCAGTGCGTCAGGTCGAGTGTCTCTGCGGCCGGGGCATCCCCCGGCGCTTCATCGATGAGCCCCATGCGTGAGGCCTGCAGGAGCGCTTCGTCACGGCCGGACACTCTGAGCTTTCGGTACACGGCGTGCAGGTGCTTCTTCACCGTGGCCGGGCTGATGAAGAGGGCCTCGGCGGCCGAGTTGATGTTGCGATGCGAGGCGATTGCTTCGAGGGTGCGCTGCTCCATGCCGGTGAGCGCGGCGCGGCGTTGGGCGCGTGCGGCCTCCGGGACCGCGCGGATGTGCACGAGTGCGCGGTCGGCCGCGTCGATGCCGGCCTCGGTTGCGGCAACGGCGAGTGCGAGGAGTTCACCGTGGGGCACCCCCGAGAGCGGTGAGAGCAGTTCGTGCCGATCGATGAGCCGGCAGGCCACACCGAACTCATCGAGTGCTTCGGAGAGACGCCCGCAGTTCCACGCAGCGATCGCCGAAATGAGCGCCCGTCCCAGTTGCTGCCTGACGCTGGTGCGCTCGTGTTCCTGCTGCACGAGCATGAGCGCTTGGACATCGTTGCTTGCAAACAGCGCAACGCGGGCGCGCTCGATACGGGTGCTCGGGTGGTCTGAGGGAAGTGTGCCGAGGAGGCGTTCGGCGACGGCGAAGTTGCCGATCTCGGCGCTCAGACGCGCCTGGTGATGCACGAGGGTGCGGATCCAGGGGCTTCCGGCCGTGGCCGCCGCGCCGGTGAAGTGGCTGCGGTGGGAGTCGAGGTCGGCGAGCGCGGTCGCGGCGCTGCCGCTGCGGCGCTGGAACGCCGCCTGTGCGACCAGGAGGGCCGGCCGCCAGCTGTCGCAGCGGCAGGAGGAGGAGAGGAGTCGTTGCGCGGCGAGTTCGAGTTGCGCGTGGTCGCAGTATTCGGCGGCGAGCACAGCGCGGGCGAGGTCGCCGTGGTGCGATGAGGTGTTCGGGGCGCGATCGATGATGTCTGGGGTGATCTCGTCGAGTTCTGCGAGGAGTTCGCGGGCTTCTGGCATGCTGCCGTCGATTGCGGCGGTGAGCGCGAGCCCGCCGGTGGCGGCCGCCCGCCACCGCGCACCCGATTCGGGGTCGGTGACGGTGCGGGTGGATGCCGGCGGGAACCCCTGCCAGGGGCGTTCGATGAGCTCTTCGGATTGCAAGCGGAGCCGCGCCCAGTTGCGACGCTGTGTGGGGAAGTCTTCGACGAGCATCGCCGTGAGTGCGATCTCCCGCAAATAGAAGAAGTGTGATCCTGATGCGGCTCGGGGGGTGATGCTGTCGTTGCGGGTGCTCGGAGGCTGGTCGGCGCCGGCCGCGATGAGGCGCGCTTCGAGTTGCATGGCCAGTGCGTGGGCACCTGCGATGTTGCCTCGCAGTCGCGCGCTGAGCATTGCCTGGGCAAGCGTGGGGAGGTGCAGGGCCTCAGGAAGGCCTTCGGCGAGGGCGATGGAGGTTCGCTTCACCCGTGCTGCTGCCTCTCCGTGCTCCGCATCGGCGTCAGGCTGCCGGAGCCGTCGCTGCAGGCCGCGATCCATGCGGTCGAGCAGATCTTGCATGCTCGATTGCGGGAGTCGCGGATCGTCGTGTTCGAGGAAGAGGCGTGCTGCGGCGAAGGAGGGGAGCGCGAAGAGCGCTTCGTCTGGAAGTGTGCGGATCACCGCGAGAGCGGTGGGGCCCTCGTCGGTGATGAGTGTGAAGTGATTGGCCAGTACGAGTTCTGCTTCGCTGTAGGCGCCGTGCGTGCAGAGGAGGGTGAATGCCGTGAACGGCGCACCGGGTTCGATGTGTGCTGCGCGGTCGGTGACCAGCATGGTGCGCTGTTCGGCGCTGATCGACCGGGAGGCTCGGGCGGTAAGGGCGTCACGCACGGCTGGGTGGCAGGAGAACTCGGTCGAGAGGCCGTCGTTGTTGACCACGACGAGCCCAAGTTCGAGGAGCTCGTAGAGCGCGGAGCGCGTCTGCGGGATGCCGGCGTCGATGAACTTCGCCGCGCCCTGAAGGGTGACGGCGTCGATGCATGAGGTGGCGAGTAGGGCGCGGCGCGCGACCTCGCCGATGATTTCGAGCGAGTGGAGCGCGAAACGATGGAGCTCTGGATGCGCTGAGCCGTGCGCCGTGACCGGGGTGGGTTCGGCGCCGAGCACGATCCGCACCACCAGGGGCCACCCAGCGGCGAGCTGCAGGGCTTCCGCGCAGCGCGCGTCGATGGCGCGCTCGCTGAGCTTGGCGAGCGCGGCTGTTTCGTCGGGGGTGAATGCGAGGTCGTCGGCATCGAGCACGGTGACCGGGGCGCGGCCGGTGACGAGGGGCCCGTCGAGGATGCGCACGCGGCGCGCTGAGACCACGAGGGTGAGGCGCGGCGCGATCTGCACGAGGTTGGCGAGGGCGAGATCTTGCTCGGGGCTGGTGATGCGGTGGTAGTCGTCGAGCACGAGCGTGACGGGTGTTTCGAGTTGCGCGGCGAGAGTGAGCGCGGCGTCTTGCGAGGAGGCGCCGTCGATTCCGGGAGTGGGGTGATCGCGGTGGTCGTCGCCGATGAGCGCCTTGAGGGCGCGAGCGATCGGCTGCCACGGATCGCTGGCGGCGCCAAGACCGCAGCTGATGCGGATCAGGGCTTCGTCGCGATCGCGCAGCCATTCGGTGAGGAGCGCGGTTTTGCCATACCCCGCGGGGGCGAGCAGCAGCGTGAAGCCCGAAACACGGTTGGGATCATCGTCAAGGGAGACCCCGGCGTGGGAGTGCGGGAGCATGGCAAGCAGGCGAGGGCGGGGCAGGATCGGCACGACGCCGTTCGCGCCTCCTGGTCGGGGCCCGTCTGCGGGTGAAGGCGGCGGGGTCATCTCCTCGGCCCTTCTCGCGCGGTTCTGGGGGCTCCGCGAACGGAGACGCACCCTATGGGAATTTCATTCTAGACCTCAGGGTTACCCGTCAAGACCACCGAGGGAGTAGTCAGCGGAGCCTCAGGGGGTAGACCCCTGGCGCAAGGGGGGAACTTTGGGTGAAGGTTTTCTGCTGGGGGCCTCGCGGGCCGAATCTGTCGAAGCGCGCAATCTACAGTCAGAGAAATCGTCCGCCGGAACATCGATGGGGAAGGCGGGTTGGAACTGACCGTGGTTCGCGCGCGAGATGTCGTGTCGAACTGCGGTCGCGGCATTTCGGGGAGACCTTGGTGGGGCAACAGCATGCGCATTCGTGGAGACGGTTCGCCGTCATCGCGACCGTGCTTGCGGTGCTGCTGGGGTCCGGGGTGACGGCGATGGGGCCGACCCCTGCCGCCGCGACGACTGAGCCGAAGTCAGACACCGCTCCCGGTGACGCACCGCCGCCGAGTGGTGATGCCACGCCACCCGCAACAGGAGAGACATCCGACACGGTAGCTCCGAGCACGCCTGCGCCGTCACCCCCCGATGCTGAGGCGGCGCCGCAGGATTCGGCCGAGCCCGGTATGGCAGCGAAGTCGCTCCCCGCGATTGCGCCGTTGTCTCTGCCGGTGGCCGGTCGCCCCTATCTTGCGTTCTCGGTTCGCGACACCGAGGGCAATCTGGTGCCTGGCGCGACGGTGAATCTGCAGGGCGCACGCAACAGCGGCGGCAATAGCGGCACCACCTCGCGCTGGCCCGCCGCGTGGAGCGCGACCGACTGCACTGTCGACCCCTGCCCCGCAAGCTCGCTCGACCAAGATTCTGCGCCGGGTGTCTTCAAAGTGGATCGCAGCAACGCTGCCGGAGCTCAGCTCAGTTCGACCTCGCGCTACCGGATCGGTGCCTCGGCGACTGCACCCAGCGGCTACGCCTGGACCACCCCGGCGGCGACCGCGACAACAGACACGGGCACGGGCTCCGAGAACTGGGTGGCGACCATCTCGGGCACGCAGCAGAACGCCGCAGCAGGCCAGTGGGTGAACTCGGGCTCGAACATGGTGCACACCTTCGCTGCTGCCCCGGTCCTCGAACGGGTCGCGCCGCTCTGCGCAACCGGGTACGTCTACGCGATTGGCGGGACAAACGGTCAGATGCAGGAGATCTCGCCGAGCGGTGCGGTGCGTAATCTCGGCGGCACGACGGGGTCAAGTGCTATGAATGGCCTCGGCATTGCCTCCGATGGCACCGGCACGGCGTGGGCCTTCTCTCGCGGGAGCAATACCGACCAGGCGCAGGTGTACCGATACAGCGGTTCGACCGGGACCTGGGCGCGGGCGCTCTCAACGGGCACGAATACCTGGGACATCGACGGCGCGAGCGGGCTCCAGCTCGTCGGCGGGGCGGTTGCGCCGAACAACGCATACTTCGTCGGCGGCTTCGAGACCAGCGGCGCGTTGGCCGCCAACTTCTCGCTCTGGTCGACGAACGCGGCAGGCACCGCGATGGTGAGTCGCGGCTACTTGAACATTCGTGCGACCGGCACCACGAGCGGAACCTTCAACGGTGATTTCGCCTTCGACGAATATGGCAACCTGTACCTCGCCAGGAACGACTTCACCGGCACGACGACAAGGGTGACGATCTTTCGGGCGAGTGCGACGGACCTCGCCGGGGCGACAACGGGCACCGCGATCCCGGTGACTCAGCTCGCGAACAATGACAGCCTCATGTCGGGGGTGAACGGCGTCGCATTCGACTTGCGCGGGCGCCTGTATCTCGGCACGGGGAATGCGCTGCGCTGGGTGTTGCTCCCGTCCCCAGGCACCGCCAACTCGGTGACGCTCAGCGGAGAGACGATGGTGAGCACTGACCTCGCCTCCTGCTCCTACCCGCCGACAGTGAAACTGCAGAAGCGATTGCCGAACGGGCGGGTGGCGGGTGCCGACCGCTTCGGGCTCGAGCTGAGATACGGCGGCACCGTGAGCGGTGGCACCATTTCGGGCGGTACCGTGCTCGGCACTGCGACCGCGCAGAGCCCGGCGAGCGGGGTGCAAGACCAGAGCGTCGGTGCCTTCCCCAATACCGCCGGCGAACGGGTCACCTTCGCGGAGACCTTCACGAATGGCGCGAGCGCGGCTAACTACGCTTCGGGGTGGCAGTGCACCGTCGATGGCGAATCGACGCCGCGGTCGAGCGGATCCGGGACCGCAGGTGAGTTCAGCACCGCGGGTCTCGTGAACGGCGAGCAGCTCGTCTGCGAGTTCGTGAACAGCATCATGCAGCCGGAGAAGACCGCGGATCCGGTGTCGCTCACCCCGGTGGACGCCGAGGCGATCGTCACTTACACGCTCCGCTTCGACAACAGCGAGGGTCTCGGGCCGGCGACGGTGAACTCCCGCGACTTCCTGCGAGATGTGCTCGACGACGCCGCATTCATCAACGCGGCCGGCGCGACGGTTTCGGCGCCGGTCTGGTACCCCGCGGCGACGAACGGCGTCTCCGGTGCCTGGGACGCGGCGAACGCGCGCATCAATGTGTCCGGCGCGGTGCCCGCGGGCGCGGTCGGCACGCTGAGCTTTCGCGTGCGAGTGCTCGGCAACGATGTGAATACCGCGGCACGGCAGAGCGCGGCGGCCCCGCTCCAGGGCTTTCTGCTGCGCAATTACCTCACGCCGGGCACGGTGACGACGCCGCCCGCGACGTGCGCGGTCCCCGCCCAGGGCCAGCGCGCGATGTGCACCGAGCACTCGGTCGCGGCGTGGACGATCGAGAAGACCTCGCAGCCGGAGGACGGCGCGATGATCCACTCCGGCGGCAACATCTACTACCGGGTGAAGGTGACGAACTTCGGAGCCACGGACATCAGCGGCATCCTGCTCGACGACGATCTCACCCAGACACTCGCTGCGACGGTGATCGATCCGGCCGCGCCCCCGGCGGTCGCGGTGCCAAACGGCATCACCTACTACGAGGCCAACGGCAACCGGGTCGCCTCGGCACTTGACCAGAGCTGGAGCTCTGTCAACGTCTCGAACAACGGCGTTCCAGCAGGCACCCCCAATCCGGCCCTGCCGACGGTCAACTACCGGGCCGATGGGCAAGGCGGGTGCTCGCTCTCCGCGCAGTTCGCGGGCGACATTCCCGGTGCGGCGGCGGGGTGCTGGACCTACACGCCACCGGCCTTCACCCTGCCCGCCATGATCAACGGCAAGCGGATCGCCTACGCCATCGTGGGGTACGCGGTGAAGGGCGGTCGAGCGGCAGCGGCTGCCACGCCCACGGTTGCGAGCAGCGCTCCCATCCGCTCGAACGCGAGCTGGGTCAACACGGCGCAGGGCCGTGAGGCGACCTTCGCGGCAGGCACCCCGCAGGAGCGGAAGGTCTACCCGAGCGCGTGCAGCGCCGCGAACGGCGGCGTGCCCGTCGGCTGGGACAACAACGACCCCGCCTTCGAGCAGAAGTGGGGCGCCTGCAAGACGTATCACCTCATCGGTGAGAGCTACTTCCACATTTGGAAGAAGTACGGCCCCGTGCCCATCGAAACCCCTAACAACCTCGACGGTGCCAACTTTCTGCTCGCCGATTCCGAGGCGCTGGCGAAAGCGGGTGAGCCCTCGCGCTGGCTCTGCCGCGTGAACAACAACCCCTTCCCCAGCGGTTCGCCCGTTGCGGCGACGCTGGGAGTTGCGACCCGCCCCGGCGGGGCCGTCTATCGCGCGCCAGGCAGCCTGCCGAGCACGAGCGGTGCCTCCGACTTCGGTGCCAATTCGGCCACGGCCAAGGCGATCCAGGCGTGGAACAACGAGGCGGGCAAGGGTGCCGCCGGCCTGCTGCCCGGGCAGGCGCAGGTCGAGCAGTG
The DNA here is from genome assembly GCF_037148395.1 of Leucobacter sp. MMO-125. NCBI lineage: Bacteria > Bacillati > Actinomycetota > Actinomycetes > Micrococcales > Microbacteriaceae > Leucobacter > Leucobacter sp. MMO-125. The sequence continues at coordinate 225,261 of NZ_JBBCTL010000004.1, read as the reverse complement.
CGGCACCTTCTTCAGGCTCACCGCAGACGACCAGGGGCAGGCCAAAGGGTCGTGGCGCGCGATGAACGTGCGCGGCGGCGACACCACAGGCGGCAATCCGCAGGATCCGCCGAAGGTCGACTGGCGCACCACGAGCGGGCTCAACGCCTGCGACACCACGCCGAGCGACACGAGCTGCGGGCGGCGCGGCACCTACTGGCTGATCGAGACGCAGGCGCCGGCCGGGTATGAACTGCTGCCTCGCGCCATGAAGATGTGGGTGGCCCCCAGCTCGCCCGTGACGGGCAACCCAGCCCAGGGCACCCAGGCTTACTACGATTTCCAGGGCCGCCTCTCCCTGCCCTCTGTCGGGCAGGGAGAGAGCACCGCCGGTGTGACCCCCATGCCCGGTTCGAGCGCCGGCACCCCGCTCCGCGTGCGCTGCGAGAACCCGTGGCAGCTCCCCGCCGACCTGCAGCCGAATTGCGTGATGCCGACGGGGTGGACCATGCCGGTGTTTGACACCGCCGCGCGCCGGCTCCCGTTCACCGGCGGCATGTGGCTCGGTGTCCTCACCGGCGCAGGCGCCGTCGCGATCCTCACCGCGGTTGCGGGGGCCCTCTGGGTTCGCAGGCGCAGATCCGCCTCCACGTCTTACGACAGACCTCACAACCTCGGATAACCGAACACACTTATCAGCTTTCGAGAAAGGGAAGACATGTCCACACGCACACAGCGAGGCCTCCTCACGGGCCTCGGCGTACTCGCCGTCGCGGCGGCACTCGCGCTCGGAGGGGGCGTCGCAGCAAACGCCGCCCCCGTCGACCAGATGCCCGAATCTTCGGACATCATCATCACGAAGACCGAGCAGCCCTCGACCGGCGTGCCCGCAAACGGCCTGCCGCAGACCCCTCCCGGGGCGCCGATCAAGGATGTGCAGTTCGCCGCCTACCCGGTGCCCGTCGCCGGAACCCCCGGCACGAACGCCTGGCAGCAGGCCATGGCAGGCACGACGCTGGCCCAGGCGCAGGCCACCGCCAGTGCGACGGCCTCATTCACAGGCACCACTGACGCCGCAGGCGTGATCCGCTGGAACACCGTGCCCCGCGGTCTCTACCTCGTGCGCGAGACCAGCGCTCCCGCCGGTGTGGTGCGCGCAGGCGACTTCCTCGTCTCCGTGCCGCTCACCGATCCCGCAACTGCGGGCAACTGGCTCACCGAGATCTACGTGTACCCCAAGAACGGCCGCAGCGATGTGCAGAAGAGCGTGCAGAATGCGTCGAAGCTCAAGGTGGGCGACACCGTCACCTGGTCGATTGACACCTCGATTCCCGATGTACGCGACCCCGGTACGGGTGCATTCCTCGCAACCGACCGTTTCGAGATCCACGATACGCTCACCGACACCCAGCTCAGCACGACCGCTGCGGGTGTGAATGTGACCTCGCCCGGTGGCTTCGTAAAGGGCGCGGCAGGGGACTACACCGTTGAGTCGGTTGCGGCTGGCTCCGGCGCTTCCGCCACCACCACCTGGAAGGTCGTCTTCACCGCCAGCGGCCGCGCCAAGCTCGCTGCGGCGCTCGCCGCGCACGCCGCTGACACCGACCCCGACAAGGGCCCGGCCCCGCGCGTCGTGGTGAAGATCGACAGCCTCGTGAAGTCGGTCGGCGAGATTCAGAACACCGCCCTCGTCTTCCCGAACGGCAGCTCGATCACCGAGAATAAGCCGCTGGAGAGCCAGCCGAGCGTTGTGAAGTACGGCAGCTACGCGCTGCGCAAGACCAGTGAGGGCGCCCCCAACGGCACCACCCCGAACCTTGCCGGCGCCGAGTTCATGGTCTTCGCGAACGAGGCCGCGGCCCGCGCAGGCGACCCTGCCGACGCGATCAAGCCTTCGGGCAACCCCACCGGCGTCTGGACCACCGACGCTCAGGGCCGTGTGGATATCTCGGGCCTGCGCTACAGCGACTTCGCCGACGGCGTGCTGCAGACGAAGTTCGTCGACGCCCCGGGCGAGACCTGCGCCGACAAGAACCTCGGCCCGGCGAGCGCTACCTGCGTGGCGAACGCGAAGTTCCAGACCTACTGGCTGGTAGAGAAGAAGGCGCTGCAGAACCACCAGCTGCTCGCCGAACCGCACCCGTTCCTCGTGAACGCCGACTCGGCCAGCACCAGCACGCAGACCGAAGCGATCGTCAACCAGTACAACCGCAATGGTTTCGTGCTGCCGCTGACCGGTGGCACCGGCACCGCACTGCTCACCATCGGTGGTATCTCGGTGCTCGCCGTCGTGCTGATCGTGGCGCGTCGTCGTCGCCGCCTCGCTGAGGCTGCGCTCGAGCAGTAGTTCCATCCCCGTCGCGGCCCCAGCGGTCGTGATCACACCCCGGAAAGGAGGTGCCCGTGGCGTACCGTGTCTCCCCGCAGCCCGAAGCGGGCACCTCCGCGCCGACCGCGCCGACCCCGGCACCGCCTCAGCGCGGTGCCGGGGGCAGGCGTGTCGACGCGGTGCCGATACTGCTGCAGTTGCTCGCCATGATCGGGCTTGCAGCGATTCTGATGCCCGCGGCCGCTGACTGGTTCGCGAGGCTCGGGCACAATGCCGCGGTGTCGGGATATGTGCGCTCGATCGAGGGCATGCCGGGATCGGAGACTCGCCGCATGATCGGTGAGGCCGAGCAGTACAACCGCAGGCTGCCGCCCGGCACGCTCGTAGACCCGTACGGCCCCGATGCCGGCAGCTCCGGGCAGTCGAACGAAGGCTATCGTGCCTATGAGCGGCTGCTCAGCGTGCCGGGCACCGATGTGATGGGGGAGCTGCAGTATTCGCGGCTCGGCATCGATCTGCCGTTGCGCCACGGCACCGGTGAAGATGCGCTGCGCACGGGTGCCGGGCACCTCTACGGCTCATCGTTGCCGGTGGGTGGCCCCTCTACGCATGCGGTGCTGACGGCGCACTCGGGTTTGGTGAGCGCCGAATTGTTCAGCGGCCTTCACGATGCGCGGGAGGGCGACGTGTTCTCGGTGCGCGTGCTTGACCAGCTGCATTTCTACGAGGTCGATCGCATCGAGACCGTGCTGCCAGCGCAGACGCGCTCGCTCGGCATCGTCGAGGGGGAGGATCGCGTGACGCTGCTCACCTGCACCCCGATCGGAGTGAACAGCCACAGGCTGCTGGTGCACGCGGTGCGGGTGCCGGCCCCTGCCACCGCAGAGGTGGCGTTGGTGGGTGACGGGCGGGCGGCGGGCTTTCCCTGGTGGGCTGTGGGCTTTGTTGGCGGATCGGCCGCTGTCGCGGCCCTGCTCTTCGCGCCGAGCCCGCGTCGCGGTCGACGCGTCAAGGGTGCCGCTGCCGTGCAGCAGCGGCCTCGACGTGGCAGCGCCAACCCGCGCCGGATCCGCCCATGAGAACTGACCTCACGACCGCCGTTTTCCGCCTTCGATCCCGGCTCCGCGCCTTTTGGGCGTGTGTCGCCGTGATCGCTGTCTTCGCTGCGCCCACCGGTGGCGGGGCAGCCGCCTATGCGGCCCCCGATCTGCCCACCGGCCCGATGACGCTGGTGCTGCACAAGTATGCCCAGCCGGAGGTGCCTGGCTCGCCGGTAGACGGGCTGCCGATCGACCCGGCGCAGCTCGCCGGTCACGCCCCGATCGGCGGGGTCGACTTCGCGGCGACGTTCGTGCCCGGTATCGATCTCTCCACCGACGAGGGGCGGGCCGCTGCTGCGGCGCTCACTCCTGCAGAGGCGGCGCTGCTCGTGGCCGGGCAGCCTGCGACGGCAACGGCGCGCACCGATGTCGCTGGTGAGGCGCGTATGGCCGGGCTTCGCGTCGGCCTGTACTACGTGTCTGAGACCTCGGCACCGCCCGGAGTGCTGCGGGCCGCCCCGTTTCTGGTGCCGCTGCCGATGGCGAGCCCCGATAGCTCTGGTGCGTGGCTCACCACCGTGCACGTCTACCCCAAGAACCCCGTGGTCGATGTCACGCTCACGGTGCGCGACCGCGACGCGATCTCCTGCGGTGACACGGTCAGCTGGAGCTCGCTCTCCGCGATTCCGAGGCAGGCGCAGATCGCCAGCTACCGGCTGCAGCATCTGATGCCGCTCGGGGTGGTGCTCGACAGCGCTTTCCCGGATGTTGCGGTGTCGCTGACGGGCGCCGGTGCTCTCGTGTTTGGCGACGATTACACGATCAGTTCGGTCGATGCCGACGGGTTGCACGGCTTCGAGACCGTGTTTACCGCGCAGGGGCTGGCGAAGCTTGCGGCGCACCCGGAAGCGCAGCTCGCCGTGGACTACAACACGCACGTCACGAGCATGGGTGAGTTCACCACCGAGGTGCGCCTCTTCGCGGGGAACGCCGACCCTGTGCGTTCGACGGCGACCACGAAGTTTGGCCCGCTGGGCATTCTCGTCAGCGAGCGTGGCGACCCGGGCAACCTCATCAAGGGTGCCGACTTCGAGCTCTTCCTCACCCCGGAAGATGCGAGGTCAGGCAGCAACTCCATTTCGGTCGGCGGGGTCTCGGCGTGGTCGACTGATGCCGATGGCCTCATCATGATCGGCTGCCTGCGTCTCTCGAACTTCGCAGACGGGCTCGATCGCGCGCCTGGCAGCGCGCTGTTCCGCTTCTACTTCGCGGCACCCACCTCCTACCCGGCGGGGTGGACCGGTGAGACGATGGTGCTGCGCGGGGTGGTGGGTTCGGTGTCTCGCCCCGAAATTCTGCACGCTGAGGTGTGGCGGGCAGACCCCGCATCGCCACCGCCGTTGCTGTCGGTGACCGGCGGCCGGATCGTCGGCGGGCTGCTGCTTGGTGCGGCGCTGCTCGGGGTGGGGGCACTGCTGCTGGGTCGGCGTCGCGCGAATCGGGCGGTGCGCGGGTGAGTGCGCAGGCGGGGCCGGTGGTGACTGGGGCGGCGAAGCCGAAGGCGAAGCGGCGGCGCGGATCGCGGCTGCTCACGGTGGTGCTGCAACTCGCGGCGATGGCAGCGATCGGCATGCTCGTGTATCCCGATGCCGCGAGCTGGGTTGCGCGGATCGGCCACAACGCTGAGATTTCCGGCTATGTGCGCGGGGTCGAGGGAACCCCCTCCGCGGAGCGGGAGCAACTGCTCGATGCCGCGTACCGCTACAACGCTGAGCTGCGGCCCGGCCCGTTGACCGATCCGTACACGACGGTGCAGGAGGACCAGACGCTTCGCAGCCCGCTGTATCTCGCATATGAGGAGATGCTGCGGATCTCGGGCAGCCAGGCGATCGGCACGCTGAGCTACCCCCGCCTCGATATCGGGTTGCCGATCTACCACGGCACTGACGACGAAACGATCTCGAAGGGCGTCGGCCACCTGTACGGCACCTCGTTGCCCGTCGGTGGCCCGTCAACGCGGGCCGTGCTGACCGCGCATTCGGGGCTGCCGCATTCGAAGCTGTTCACCGATCTCGACCAGGCGCGGGTCGGCGACACCTTCTGGATCTCGGTGCTCGGCGAGGATCACTACTACCGTGTGGAATCCACCGAGGTGGTGGTGCCCGGCCAGACCGACAGCTTGCAGATCGTCGCAGGCGAAGACTGGGTGACGCTGTTCACCTGCACCCCGATCGGCGTGAATAGTCACCGTTTCATGGTGCACGCGGTGCGCATCCCCGATGGCGAAGCCCCTGCGGATGAGGCGATCGGCGGCGACGGGGTGCAGCTCGGATTCCCGTGGTGGGCTGTGGGCTTCGTCGGGGGGAGCGGGGCGGTGGCCTGGCTGCTGTGGGCGCCGACGCGGCCGGTGCGCAGGAAGCGCCCAGCCTCGGGGTGAATGCGGCTGCGCCGGCAATGAGGGTCGGTGCTGGTGGCGCGGTTCTCGGCGCACGCCCGGGAGTGGTCAGGGTGCTGCCGGTAGACTTGCGCCAGCCGCCGAGCAGCCCGGCGTCGCCGTGATCCGCCCGCCGTTCCGACGAAAGCAGAGCTCCCGTGACCACGATCCATCTCGCCCTCGGCGCTGTCGTGCCGGCTCTCCTCGGCATCGACTGGCTCGACCCCGAGACGCTGCTGCAGGCCGGTGGATGGGCCGCGCTCATTCTCGCCTGCTTGTTCGTGTTTCTTGAGACAGGCGTTGTGGTGCTGGCGTTCTTGCCCGGCGACTCGCTGCTGTTCACGGTGGGGTTGTTCAGTGCGACGGGCCCCGGTGGGTCTCCGATCATCGACATCCCGATCTGGATCACCTGTGTGGTGCTGTTCATCTGCGCCTTCCTCGGAGACCAGATGGGCTTCATGCTGGGGCGCAAGATCGGCCCTGCGATCTTCAAGCGCGAGAAGAGTCGCTTGTTCAATCCCGAGAACGTGGCGCGCACGCACGCGTTCTTCGAGAAGCACGGGCCGAAGGCGATCATCATCGCGCGCTTCCTGCCCATCATCCGAGGCTTCGTGCCGGCCGCGGCGGGTGTGGGCCACATGAGCTATCGCCGCTTCGTGGCATACAACGCGGTGGGTGCCCTGCTGTGGGCCGTCGGGGTGACGTTGCTGGGCTACTACCTCGGCCAGATCCCCTTTGTGCAGCAGTACAGCGAGGTCTTCATCATTGTGCTGGTGCTGATCCCAGGTATTCCGATCCTCATTGAGATGTGGCGTGCCTTCTCCTCGTGGCGCGCGCGTCGCCGCGCTGCGCAGCTCGGTGATGCGGCTCATCCGGGCGGATCGGCGGAGGCGCCGGAGCGACCCGAGGCACCGGCCGCCGAGTAGCGCCCGCGGGGTGTGAGCGCTTCGCTTTCTGGTTGCTCCTCGAAGGGGGTTCGAGGAGCTTGACCTGTGGTGGGGCGCGAGCTAATATGCAACTAAATGGTTGCATATTAAGGAGGTGCTCATGATCCCCCCGAACGCCCGCACCGCGCAGCTCAGCCGCGAACTCAACGACGCCGAGGTCGACCGCATCTTCCGCGCCCTCGCCGATGCGACCAGACGCGACATCGTGCGCCGCACGCTCGGAGCAGAAGCTTCCATCTCGCAACTCGCCGAACGCTACGAAATGTCGTTCGCGGCGGTGCAGAAGCACGTCACCGTGCTCGAAGCCGCCGATCTCGTCGAACGCATCCCCCGAGGAAGGGAGCGCATCATCCGCGGCAACCCTGACACCATCCGCCGCGCCCAGCAACTGCTGGGCCACTTCGAGCAGATCTGGCGCGGGCGCATCGAACGACTCGATGCGCTGCTCTGCGCCGATCCGCCCACCTCATAACCCCCAGAGCAGGCGCAGCGACGCGCCTGCCCCACCAAGGCCCCAACGGGCCTTACGAAAGGCCAACATCATGCCCATCACCGACATCACCACCGACCCCGAAGCGCTCACGCTCACCGTGACAGCCGACTTCACCGTGTCCGTCAGCCGACTCTGGGATGCCTACCTCGACCCTCGCCAGATCGAACGCTTCTGGGGGCCGCCCGAGTACCCCGCCATCTTCACCAGGCACGACGCCCACCCCGGCGGGTTCAGCCAATACTGCATGACAGGCCCAGAAGGCGACCGCAGCTGCGGCTACTGGCAGTGGATCGCAGTCGACGCACCCCGATTCTTCGAAGTGCGCGACGGCTTCGCCCACGAAGATGGCAGCCCCAACACCGAACTGCCCCACATGCGCATGGTGTTCGAATTCCAAGAAACCGCGCTCGGCTCCCGTCTCGTCACCACCACCCACTTCACCTCACTCGAAGAGCTCGAACAGCTGCAGGGCATGGGCATGATGGAGGGCATGAGCGCCGCCATGGGGCAGATCGACGCAGTGCTCGCAGACCTCGCCTCCTTCGCCGCAGGCCGTGGCACCGAACTGCAACTCATCGGCGACCGCGCAGCGCGCGTCTCGCGCGTCATCCGCGGCACTGTCGAACAGGTGTGGCGGGCCCACATGGATGCGGATCTGCTGCGCCGCTGGCAGCTCGGCCCCGACGGCTGGACCATGCCGATCTGCGAGGTCCCCACAGAAGTGGGCCAGCATCACCGCAGCGGCTGGCAGAACACCGCAGACGGGCAGCAATTCGGATTCACAGGAGAGCTGTTGGAGGTCTCGGCACCCTACCGCGCAGTCGCCACCGAGAAGATGTGGACCCCCGAAGACCCAGAAGCCGCAGGCAGCCCCGAAACCCGCAACGAACTCACCCTCACCCCCGTCGAAGGCGGCACCCTGCTCTCGCTGCTCATCACCTACCCCGACACCGCGACGCGCGACATGGTGCTCGCCACGGGCATGGTCGACGGCATGGAGGCGAGCTACGCCAGACTCGAATCCGAGGTGATCGGGGCGTAACCGGTCAGATCTTGACGAAGCGGGTGAGGGTGTCGACGAGCACATCGACGAGACCCGTCTCCTCCTGCATCTCGGAGCGCAGCGCAACAAGCTGATCGGGGTGGTCGCTGACAATCCCATCCACGCTGCGACGCAGCTGCTCGCGCATGCCAGCTTCTTCGTTCACGGTCCACACCATGAAGCCCAGCCCCGACGCCCACGCCGAACGCTGCAACTCCTCGGTCGCGCTCCACTCCTCGACAACGATGAAATCAGCGGGGGTGTCGGGCGCGGCCACCGCAGCAAGCGCCATCGTGTACCCCACCGAAAGATCAGGGCGCAGCTGCTTCAAGCGGGCCACGCTCGGCGCGTCGAGGGAGTGATAGATATTGCTCTCCAGCGCGTCGAGCCGCTCCAGCTCGGCCACCAAACGCTCCACATGATCACGAGTATCGGCCCCGCCGAGTTTGATCTCGATGAGCAACGGCATCCCCAGTTGCTGGGCGCGCACCACATAGTCGCTGAAACTCGGGATCAGATCCTCATGACCCTGCACATCATGCACCGTGATCGCGGTGAGCTCGGCAAGCGTGAGATCCTTCACGGCCTCCGGCCGATCAGCGAGCCGCGCGAGCGTCGCATCATGCATCGCGACGAACTCGCCATCCTGCGTCTGCATGACGTCCATCTCCACCAGATCGGCGCCCGCGGCGTGCGCGGCCTCGAGACCGCTGATCGTGTTCTCGACCCCGCCACCCGAGAAACCGCGGTGCGCGAGCACCAAGGTCTCCGGGGACTGAGACAGACGCTGCATCGTGCCCAGAGCCGCCGTGCCGAAGCCGAGCGCCGCAACGAGCGAAAGCGCCCCCACGAGCAACACCGACCGCCTCGCACTCGCGGTGCTGCGCCGCGCCGAACCCGAGGCTGCAGCTGCCTGCGGGCGCACCAGCTCCACACCCGGCGCGAGGCGATCCGCACCCCGCTGCACCCGCGTGATGAGCACCGCCGCAATCCACGCCGTCACCACACCGCTCAGCAGCATCCCCAGCACCTGCCCAACACCGAGCGAAAACGCCGCAATCGTGGGTGAAGCACCCGCAGCGACCTCATCGGCGACCGCCGTCGGCACCACCGCAGCGACCGTGAGCACCACAACCGCCGCACCACCCAGCAACAGCACCGCCGCCACCGCCAACATCACCGGCAGCCAGGCACGCACCCCGCGAGTCAGCCGCCAACTCGACCGCGAAGCCCGCCCACCCGTGGTCAACACAAAGATCGGCACCGTCAACGCGAACCGCACATTCAACACCGCGAGCAGCAGCAGCACCACGCCGAGCGCCACACCGCTCGACGCGCTCTTCATCAGCTCGCCAGAAATGAACGCCGGAATCGCAATGCCGCGCGTGAGCGCCGAAGTGAAGCCGAAACCCGTGAGCGGCAACAGCAGAAACAGATAGAGCAGCAACGACAGCGACCCCGGGCGCAACAGCTTGCGAGCCACCCGGCCCAGCTCCCGCCCGAGCCCCCGCCAGCCGATCCCCGGCCACTGCAGCAACACCACGAGCGCCGTGAACTGCAACGAGATCAGCCAGAAGGCCAGCGCCACAATCGCAACGATCAACCCCACAGTCAGCGTCACACCACGCCCCGGCGCGAACGCCCCCAGGTCGAGGCCCGTCATGCCGCTCGCCCGCAACGCCTCCCGAAACAGCCAGCCGATCACCGGCATGGCCACGCCCAGAATCACCAGCTGCGAGACCAGGATCACGCCGAGCAACCGCGCCCCGCCGGCCCGCACCAGGCTCCAGCCCCTCGTGAACAGCGTTGCGCTCTCGCGCCAAATGCCGGGCCTCTCGATCTGCATCCTCTCAGTGTATGAGGAGGCAGATCCCTGCGAACTCGCCGAACCCACTTGGGGAACATTGAGTGCAGTGCCACACTGATGCCATGAGACGCACAACTCTGGCCACTCTCGGAGCCGTCGCCCTGCTGGCCCTGCCCCTCGCCGGCTGCGGCGCATCGAAGCCCGCCGACACCGAACCGATCGGCAAGAACACCATCGCGCCGGTCTCGATGAGCGTACACGAGCTGCAAGGCGCAACCGTCGAACTCGTCACCGGACAGGTGCTCAACATCAACACCTCAAGCCTGGCCGTCGACAGCTACACAGCTGAGGTTGCCCACCCCGACATCGCCGAGTTCACGCCGGGCCGCATCGCCGACACCGCAGAGTTCAACCCCGGCGTCACCGCGCTCGCACCTGGCAGCACCGAGGTCACCATGTTCAACGAGCAGGGAGGGATCCAGCCCCTCACGTTCACCGTCGAGGTGACGGCCCGAAAGTAGGGCACCCGCGCCTGCGATTTCCCAGGGACGCAGGGTACTCTGGGGCACTGTGCTGAGTGAGCTGGAACACTACTCGACGATCGCGCTGTATTCCGCCATGATCGTGTATTCGATCGCGTTCGTCTTCTACGCGGTCGACCTCGCGAATCGCAGCGGCGACACCGCCCAACAGGCCACCGGGGCTGGGGCCCAGCAGGCCGCTGCGGGCGGTGGCGGCGTCGCCACCCTCACCCGCACCGCGAGCCCCCGCACCGAAACGCGGCAGCCCCGCTCTCGCTCGCTGCGGATCGGCTTCTCGCTGACCGTGCTCGCCTTCGTGCTGCACCTCGCCGCCACCGTGCTGCGCGGCATCGCCGCCTCGCGAGTGCCGTGGGCGAACATGTACGAGTTCGCGCTCACCGCCACCTGCGCGATCATGCTCGTGTTCCTCATCGCGCAGCTCTTCATCGACCTGCGGTTCCTCGGCACGCTCGTCACCGGCCTCGTTGTCCTCTTCCTGGGCGTCTCGAAGGTGAACTACTATGTCGAGATCGTGCCGCTGCAGCCCGCGCTCGACTCGTACTGGCTCGTGATCCACATCCTCGTCGCAGTGCTTGCGGTCGGCTTCTTCACGCTGTCGTTCGGGCTCGCCCTGCTCCAGGTGCTCCAGTCCGGGCGGGAGGCGAAGATCGCGGCGCAGGAGCCTGGCGGGCTGCGCTTCCTCGCCACGCTCCCCAACGCGGTGCGGCTCGAAGACATCGCCTACCGCCTCGCGATCATCGGCTTCGTCTTCTGGACCTTCACCCTCATCGCCGGTTCGATCTGGGCCGAGGCCGCGTGGAGCCGCTACTGGGGCTGGGACACCAAAGAGGTCTGGACCTTCGTGATCTGGGTGCTCTACGCCGGCTTCATCCACGCGCGTGCGACGCGCGGCTGGCGAGGCACCCGCTCGGCATGGCTGAACATGATCGCCTACGCCGCAGTGATCTTCAACTTCACCATCGTCAACGTCTTCTTCAAGGGACTGCACGCCTACTCAGGGCTGTGATCCTATGGCGGGCCATGGCGTCGCCCGCTCGTGATCGAGGTCACCCGTGTGGTCGTTATCTCAGGGGTGAAACGGCCATACGGGTGACCTCGATGTGGGTCACCCGCCAAGATGGGGTGCGCTCGGTTCAACCTTGTGCGGGCTCGGCTGCGAAGAGCTGCGGCGCTGCCCCGCGCAGTGCTGCCAGCAGCGCCGGCTCCGTGGTGCGAGCGTAGGTGTTCGTCATGTGCCCGTCGTCGCGGTAGACGAGCACATTGCCCACCACGGGCTCGCACCTCGTCGGCCCGCACAGCGCGTCGGAGAGGTCGATGATGTGAAAGTTCGTCGGCAGATCTGCCGCCAGCGTGCCGAAGAAGTCGGGCGTCAGCTTGCTGGTGCGCGGTAGCGAGCACGCGTTCATATCGGCGCCGTGTTCAACCAGACACTCGGGCACATCAAACGGAAACTTCGGTGTACCGCGGATCCCCACCACCTTGATACCGTGCTCGCCGAGCCGCTGCACCTGCTCGATCATGCCGCGCGGAATCTCCTCCGGGGTGCCAGGCTCGAAGGAAACCACACTGCCGAGCGTGAAGACGAGGTCCGGGTGGTATGACGCAATAGTGCGCACCACGTCACTGTTCCACTCGCTGCAGGTGTCTCCGGTCTGATCAGTCGTGAGCCGGCAGCCGTCTTTCTCGATGACGAGCAGACGCCAGTGCTGCTGCTCCGCGATGCGGCGCAGTGCCGGATACCACTGCACCGAGAACGAGCCGCCTGTCAGCACCACCGTGCGCTCGCGGCCGAAATCGTCGACATCGCAGACGAGCACTGCACCGTCGCCTGGCTCGTCGCGGTGCGACTGAATGCAGCCCTTGTTGTAGATGGGCGCGAGGTCGATGAACGCCGAGGTGGGGGTGGGGAGGAAGCCGACATTGGGATCTGGGTCGAGGGGTTCAGTTGCGTCGAGCAGCGCGCCGGCCCCAATCTGCTCGGGCGACAACTGCGCCGCCGCAGCGAGGTCGACGTGGCGCTGCCTGTCGACGAGTTCCGCCCAGCCGACCGTCGTGACCGCAAGCAGCAGTAGCGGCACCAGCGGCACCGCCGCTGCCCGCGGCCACGACCACTCGCCCAGCGAGCGCCGTGACACCGTGGATACGATCCGCTCAGTGGCGATCGCCAGCGCGAACGAGACTACCGCGATGAAGACCGCGGTGCCCCAGCTCACCGTTGTCTCGCCCCGCACCCGCATCGTGAAGACCAGCACCGGCCAGTGCCAGAGGTACAGCTGGTAGGCGATCCGGGCGAGAAACCTTACCGGGCCAACGCTCAGCGCGCGCGCCGCCCAACCGTCGGGTGCCCCGCGCGTCGCCCCGAAGAGCACCAGCAGCGACGCGCCCACGGGCCACAGGGCCGCCACGCCGGGAAACTCGCGGGCCCCGTCGAAGATGAACCCGCAGACGAGGATCATTGCGAGCCCCACCCACACACCGGCCTCGCGCACCCAGCCATACGCGAACACGCTCGCCGGGATGAACGCTATCATCGCGCCGGCCCCCAACTCCCAGAAGCGGCTGAAGGTATTGAAGTAGGCGACGGTCTGGTCGGCATCGACCAGCACCAGCGCCCACACGAAGGAGGCCACCGTCAGCACCAGCGTCGTGCCGAGAAACACCCTGCGAAACGTCGATCGCCCGGCCCCGGCGCGCGCGAACACGCCGTAGAGCGCAAGTGCCAGAAACGGCCACACCAGGAAGAACTGCCCCTGCACCGCCAACGACCAGAAATGCTGCACCGGGCTCGAATCCGGCCCCGCGGCACCATAGGCCAGCTGCGAAGAGATGAGCTCCCAGTTCTCGTAGTACAGCGCAGAGGCGAACACCTCGCGGAACGTCTGCAGGTAGCGCGTCGCCGGAAGCCACAACCAAGTGGCGATCAGCACCGCGGCGAGCACGATCACCGCACTCGGAATCAGCCTGGTCGATACCCCGATGAAGTGCTTGCGCAGCCAGACGCCTGGCCGCTTGCGGGCACCCTCCGGTTCGGGCCTGTCGAAGAAGCCCAGCAGCTTGCGAGTGAGAAAGTACGCCGACAGCACCAGAAACACATCCACGCCGCCGGAAACCCTGCCATTACCGAATACGTGGAACAGCATGACCAGTGTGAGCGCGATCCCGCGCACACCATCGATCTCGTGCATGTACCCGGCCTTGCGGTCGGGGCGCACGACACTCCGATGCTGCACTGCGATTGCTCCCACACCGCAGATCGTAGAAGCCCGCGGCCCTGCCAGCAGCGGAAAGCCGTGATTCCTACTCACCCCGCGTGCGCGGGGGTGGGACTACTGAAGCACTTCGACAATCTCGATGGGCTCGATGCGTCGACCGGTGTAGAACGGCGTCTCGAGGTGCACATAGTTGCGCGCATCGACACCGCGCAGATCACGCATCATGTCGACAAGCTCGGTGAGTTCGTCGGCCTCCATCGGCAGCAACCACTCGTAGTCGCCCAACGCGAACGCCGACACCGTGTTCGACACCACCCCGGCGTGCTGTGCCCCCGCGCTACCGTGCTCCGCGAGCAGCGCGCGACGCTCCTCCGGCGGCAGCAAATACCACTCGGCGGAGCGCACGAAGGGGTACACGGCGAGCCACTGCAGCGGAGGAACCCCGCGCGCGAAACCCGGCAGATGGCCGCGGTTGAACTCGGCATCGCGGTGCACGCCCATCGCGCCCCAGGTGCGGATCAGCGGCTTCAGCAGCGAAGAGCGGCGCAGCTCACGCAGCGCCCACTGCAGATCCTCGGCGGCCGTGCCGTGCAGCCAGACCATGAGATCGGCGTCCGAGCGCATTCCGCTGACGTCGTACCAGCCGCGCAGCGTGACGCCCTCGTCCTCGATGAGTTCGACAACGCCCTCAAGCTCCCGCACCGCCTCCGGCACATCGCGGCCGTCGACGGTGACGGGATGCGATGAGCTGAGCCGGAACACCGCGAAAAGCGTGAAGGCGGGCTCATCAGAGGCGCCCTCGAAATCGACGTCGATGGCGGCGTTGCGATCCGGGACGGCGTGGAGCGGTGACGAGTTCATGGTCTCATCGTGCTCCCTCACCGAAGCCTGCGCAAGAGGCGAAGGACAGTCTCCCGGCAATCAGTCGGTTGAGCGGTCGAGCGCCGCGATTCGCCGCCACGCATCGCTCCAGCTGGGTGCCCGCCCCGGAGGTGCCTCCCGCGACCGCGCGAGCGCTGCGGCCGCGGCCTCTGGCAACGACGCCGCGCCGTCGAGCGGCACCGTGTGCTGCGCGATATCGGGCGGCAGCGACAACCCCAGGGTGAGCACCGGGCGGCTGCTGGCGAGCGCGTTCCAGATCTTCGCGGGCACAAGCGTCTGCTGGCGCTCGCCCACGCGATACGGCAGCAGAATCGCACTCCACCCGTCGAGTATGGGCGGCAACTCGGAGACCGGCACCGGTGAGGCGATCCGCACCCCCGCTGCGAGCAATTCGGTGCGTGAAGCCTCGTCTACCTCGCCCACGATCTCCACGGGCCGGGCGCGGGCAACGGCCGCGACCGCCGGCACATCGATGATGCCCTGCTGCACTGTGCCGAAGTAGCCGATCGGAGCGTCAGCTTGCGGGTTCGACCAGCGAAACCCGGTGAACTCGTCATCGGCGGCGGGCAGCAAGAGGAGCGAATCGAGGCCGCGATCCGCCCACGCCTGCTGCATCGCAGCGGAATCGGTGACCAGCCGCGCCTCGCGTTCGAGCGTGCGCTCAACGCTGCGCCAGGCGCGCGGCGGGTGCCAGCTCGCGGGCACCTGAGACCAGTCGAGCACCCTGTCGTAGACGATCCACCCCGCGCTCAGACGCCGCGCGAGCGCCAGACTGCGGCGCGAAGGCACATACTGCAGCACCATGGTCTCGTGTGCGGCCGCTGCCCCAAGACGACGCCGAATGCGGCGCAAGGTGGCACCAGGCAACAGATCGACCGGCGACCAGCGCAGCAGCTGCACCCCTTCGGGAAGCTGCTGCGACGGGGGAGCGCTGCCGCGCCGCCGCCGAAGCCTCGCGAAGATCTGCCGCACATCGCGCAACTGCGGCTCGACGAACACGACGGCGGTTCCCGCCCCCGCAGCAGCCCGCGCGAGCGAGTGGTGACGCTGCCAAGCGAAATTCCACTTCACCGAGCTCAGGATCACCAGCGCCGCGGGCGCCGCGGCCGACCGCGCGCCAGGGTCTGCGTGCTGGGCCATGATGCTCCTTCGAATCGTGACGGCCGGATCCTCATCTTTGCACGGCCAGGCAACATACGCCGAGAAAGTCGTACACCTTTATCACACATGGAACAAGATCTCAAAAACATCATTGACGTGTTGTGACATCTGGGCGGAGACTTGCGTACGTGCAAAACACGTAAAGTCGAAAGCGGAGCGAAAAAGCCGGACTTACTCTGAAATGGCTTTCGGGCGGCAGTGGGGGGCCGATCGGCTCCCCTGGGGGAGTCAGGTCATGGAACTGTTCAATGGAGACGGATCGGATCGCGAATTCACGGTCTCAGCCGAGTCGCGCCTCGCAGTGGACGCGAGCAGCACGCCGGAGCGCTTAGAAGCGCTGCTGCAATCGCTGATCGCCCCGGGCAGCGTGGCGCTGCTCATCGGAGAGGCTGGCACCGGCAAGAAACGCCTCGCGCAGGAGGCTGCTGCCGCGCTCGGCGGAATGCTCGGAGCAGCGGTCTCCGTGATCTCGCTGGAACCCCCGCCGAGCCCGCTCACCGGCATTGCCTCTCACTTCGGCCTCTACTTTCCCGAACTCTTCGGCGCGCCAGACGCCCTCGACAACAGCGACCACTTCAACGTCGAAGAACCCGAGGTGCTCGCGAGCCGCCTCATCGAAGCCGTCGAACGGGTGAGCGAGGACGGCACCCCGCTGCTCATTGCACAGGGGCTCGACCAATACTCGCCGATGGCGGCGATGATGCTCGACAGACTGGTGCGCTCGCATCGCATCAGAGTCATCGGAACCACCCGCCAACTCAGCGGCGCCGCGGGCAGACTCGCGCGCGACCCGCAGGTGCGCAAGTTCTCGGTGCCCCCGCTCTCGGTCGCCGAAGCGCAGCGCTTCCTCGTGCAACTGCTGGGCGCCGAGCACGTCGAACTGCAGACGCTGCGCCGCTGGTACCGCGTCACGGAGGGCAACTCGCTGTCGCTCACCCTTCTCGCACTGACGCTCGACCGCCGGGGGCTCGTAGGACGCACCCGCGGCGTGGTGTATGAGCGGCCCGGAGCGGAGGCGGTGCCCACCGAGTTTCACGAGTTTCTGCACAGCACCTGCACCGCAGAGGAGCTGCGCACCCTCGAACTCGTCGCCCACGTCGAGTCGATGTTCGAGAACGCCTTCATCCAGCTGATCGACCCCGTGCACCTTGCCCACCTGACGGACAAAGGGCTGCTGACGGCTGGAACGGGGCCGAACGGGCGGCTGACGCTGAGCCTCAAGCATCAGCTGCTCACCACGGCGGTGCGGGAACAGATGAGCCCCACCCGGCTCGTCGAGGTGAGTAACCAATTGTTCGATGCTCTGCACGACGAGCTCGGATCCGAAGATCCCTACCGCTCCCCGCGGCACCTGTTCCGCTTGGTGGCGATGGGCCTCGACGCCGACCGCAACGTGCCGCTCGGCTGGCTGTGGGAAGTGCTCGAGATCCTGCGCAGCGGCCACGAACTGCAGCTGCGGTTGCGCGTCGCACTCGCGGTGGCCGCCCACCCGGACGCTTCCACCCTGCAGCTCACCATCAGCGCACAGCAGGCCAGTCAGATCGCGCGCTTCCTCGGCGACCGCCACCGGCTCGCCCAAGCACTCGACCAGGTGCGCCACGCTGTGGAACGCACGCGCCGCGTAACTGGTGTGCCGGCGCTGCTACGCGCGAAACTGCGCCTCGCGCTCGTCGAACATCTCACCCTCGACCGCGACGACGCCGAAGGAGCCGAAGCGCTGCTCGACGAACTCGAACGCGAGTTCGCGGAGGCCGATACGCGCGTCATCGAGGTGGTGCGCAACGCACGGGTGCTCTTTCTCTCCCGCACCGGCCGACTGCGCGAAGCCGCCGAACTGGTGCCCGACCCCGGCGACTTCGGCACCATGCCGATCGAGTGGGAGCGCACCTTCAGCCGGGCGATCTCCTCGTTAATCCTCGCGCAGCGCGGGCGACAGGACACCGCAGTGCAGATCGCGGAATACGCCGAATCGTTCGCCTCCCTAGGTGAGCAACCGCAGATCGACAGCGCCGACCTGCTGCGCTTCTGCGGGTTCATTAGCGCCTGGGGGTGCGGCGGGCTCGAATCGGCGCGGCAGATGCTCGCCGAAGCCGTGCAGCAATCCTTCTCTGACATGCACTACTCGGGCCTGGTCGACACTTGTGCGGTGCTGATGAGCCTCGCCGATGGCAAATGGCGACTGGCGGCACAGCGCGCCGAACGGCTGCGCGAACGCCTCGGCCTGTACGACAGACACGGCGTGATCGGGCTCGTCAACGCCGCGCTGGCACTCGCGCTCGCCGCGCTCGGCGAGCACGCCGCGAGCCGGCGCGCGATCCGCCTGGCAGAGAGCAGGCACTACGGCATATCGCAGGCCGTCACCGGTTTTCTGCGGCTGCTGACGCTGCAGGCGCGACAGTGGAACTGCGACCCTGAGAACGTCGAGCTTGCGCAGCGCCTCGCCTCATGGGCCCGCACGCAGCAGCTCGAACTGGTCGAACTGCGCGCGCTGCGACTGCTCGCGATCGAGGATCGCGTGGCGGCCGCGCCCTACCGTGGGCGCATCGAGGCGCTCGCCGCCGTGATCGACCCGGACTTCGGCAGTGCGCTGCGCGCGCACTGCGAAGAACTGCTCGACGGATTCGACGGATTGGACACCCCATCCGCGAGGCGACTCACCGAGTACGGTATGTGGATTCCGTTGCCGATCACCGATGAGCTGTCGTCGCGGGAGCGGGAGATCGCGCTCTTCGCCTCGCTCGGCTACTCCAGCCGGTGGATCGCCGAGCAGTTCCACCTTTCGGTGCGCACCGTCGACACCCATCTGCGGCACGTCTTCACGAAGCTGCGGGTGAGCGGTCGCGACGAGCTGCGGCAGTGGTTCAGGCGCGAGCACCTCTCACGGTAGGCGCGCAGCGCCCCCCTCAGCGCGCTCCGGCGCGGCCGTTCCTCAGGGATCTGCCGTGTATATGGTCGGAGAGGCGGAAACTGCCATATCTGCGGCAGATCCCATATCTGCGGCCGGGCCGGGCACCCGCGGAGGAATGCGTAGCCAGAGCGAACTTCCCACGACGTGCTCGGAGAACAGCGCCGAACCCCTCCGTAGGGCTTGCGTAACTTCCCCCCGCAGAGGCCAGCATCCTTCTTAGCCTGACTCCAGATTCACGATGGAGTGCAAGCTAGGGGAGTTGGCATGCTTGTGGAAAGCGGGCTGGACACGTTCACAGGAGCGGTCGCGTTGTCGCCGAGGCGCACGCCCACTCTTGAGCGGCGGCGGCGCTGGGAGCGCAACTTCCGCTGGTGCCTGCGGGTGTCTGACACGCTCGTGATCCTTGCCTCCATCGGCGTTGCGCTGCTGCTGCAGGGCCTGCTCGTCGGTGAGAGCCCGTCGACGCCCGTGGTTGCCGCGGCGCTCGTGACGCTCTGGATTCTCGCGCTGACGGGCATGCGCAGCCGCGACATCGGCTGCCTCGGGGCCGGCACGATCGAGTATCGTCGGGTGGCGCACGCCACCGGTCTCGCCGTCGGGGCTGTCGCCATCACCGCGCTGATCGCCGACTGGAGCGGCGACCGGGTGCTCATCTTCGCCGCACTGCCGATCGGGCTCATCGCGCTGCTCATCTCGCGGTGGGAGTGGCGGCGCTGGTTGCGCGAGCAGCGTCGCATCGGCCACTACGCCTCGCGCACGCTGGTGGTGGGTGAGCGGGCAGATGTCGAGTATGTGATCAGCACGCTGCAGGCGGATCGCGGCAGCGGCTACCAGGTGGTCGCGGCGACGCTCTTCGGAACCGACCGGGGCCCGCTGGTGGTCGGCGGCCACCGCTATCAGGTGAGGGGCAGCGCCGATCAGGTGGCTGCGGTCGCTTCGCAGGCCGGGGCCGACACCATCATCGTCGCCAGCTATCCCGAGAACGCGCCCTCGTTCGTGCGGGAGCTCAGTTGGCGGCTCGAAGGCACCGCGGCGAATCTGGTGCTCTCCAACAGGGTCACCGATGTCGTCGGCCCGCGCATCTCCTTTCGCCCTGTCGAGGGGTTGCCGATGCTGCAGATCGCGATCCCGTCGTATGAGGGCGGGCACCACCTGCTCAAGCGGGGCTTCGACGTGAGCGTGGCCGTGTTCGCGCTCGCCGCGATCGCGCTGGTGACACCGGTGCTGGCGCTGCTGATCAAGCTTGACTCGCCGGGGCCGGTGCTGTTTCGGCAGCAGCGGGCCGGTCGTGACGGGCGGTTGTTCACCATGTTCAAGTTCCGCACGATGGCCGTTGATGCCGAAGACCGGCTTGCTGAGTTGCGCGAGCAGAACGAGGGATCCGGTCCGCTGTTCAAGATGAAACAGGATCCGCGGGTCACCCGGGTGGGCCGTGTGCTGCGGCGGCTCTCGCTCGATGAGCTGCCTCAGTTCTGGAATGTGCTGCGGGGCGATATGAGCGTGGTGGGGCCGCGGCCACCGCTGCCAGCCGAGGTCACCGCCTATGACGGCACCGTGGTGCGGCGGCTCTACGTGAAGCCGGGCATCACTGGCCTGTGGCAGGTCAGCGGTCGCAGCGATCTCTCCTGGGATGAGAGTGTGCGCCTCGACCTCAGCTATGTCGAGAACTGGTCGATCATGAACGATCTGCAGATCATGTGGCGCACGGCCCGAGTGATGGTGCACCGAGAGGGAGCGTACTGATCATGTCGCTGCTCAATGTGCACGCTCATGGCGATGCCTCGGTTGAGGTGGCCGGGGTGGTCGTCGACCCCTTCACGGAGCGGTCTTTCGCCGAAACTGTCATCGAGTGGGCTGCGAGGCCCGGCGTCGATGTCGCTGTCGGGGTGAACGCGCACGTGTGCAATCTGGCTCGCAGGGATGCGCAGCTGCGCGGCTTTTTGCAGCAGCACACCACCTACGCCGACGGGCAGTCGGTGGTGTGGGGTGCGAGGCTGCTGGGGCGGCGTCTGCCGGAGCGCCTGGCGACCACTGATGTTGCCGAGCCAGTGCTGCGGGCCGCTGCCGAGGCGGGTGTGCCCGTCTATTTTCTCGGTGCGGCAGACGGGGTGGCGGAGGCTGCGGCTGAACGGTTGCGCGCCCGTATTCCGGGGGTGCGGATCCGCACGCACCACGGCTATTTCGCCGAGCGCGATGTGCCGCGTATCGCAGCCGACATCGCCGAGCACGGCACCGGCATCCTCTTCGTCGGCATGGGCGATCCGGTGCAGGAGCGCTGGGTGCAGGAGCATGAGGAGCTGCTGCCGCCGGCTGTGCTCACCTGCGGTGGCCTGTTCGACTGGCTCAGCGGATCGAACCGTCGTGCGCCGCAGTGGATGATCCGTGCAGGCCTCGAATGGTTCTGGCGGCTGGGCCTCGAGCCGCGGCGGCTGGCGAAACGCTATCTGATCGGCAATGTGCAGTTCATCGCCGCGCTCGCGCGGCAACGTCTGACGGCGAGCGCAGCATGACCGCCGTAGCGACGCCCGTGCGCGAGGAGCGGGGCCTGGGTCGCCGAAGCCTGCTGAGCTTCGCAGGGTCGGCGACGAGCGCCCTGCTCGGCTTCCTGCTGGTGGTGGTGCTCGCCCGCTTTCTCGGCGACGCCGACTCCGGCATTGTGCTGCAGGCCATTGCGGTGTTCATGATTGCGCTCGGCTTCGCCCGCTTCGGCATGGATTCAACCGCGGTGTGGCTGCTGCCCAGGCTCGCCGATGATGAGCCGCAGCAGCTGCGGGCCACGGCGTGGTTCCTCATCGCGGTGTCGGGTGTCGCAGGCTCTCTGTGCGCTGTGGTGGTGTGGATCGGGGCGGGGATCGCGGCGCAGGGCAACCCCGCCGATCCGCTGCCCCCAGTGGTGCGTGTGAGTGCGGTATTCCTGCCGATCGCTGCGATGCTGCTCACCGCTCTCGCCGTCAGCCGGGCACTGGGGCGCATCGCCGAGTACGTGCTCATCGGCGGTGTCGGGTTGCCTGCCGCCCGCCTGCTCGCGGTTCTTGCCGCTGTGCTGCTGGGGGCCGCGCTGAGCGGAGTGATGCTTGCGTGGGCGCTGCCCGCGGCGATCGCCCTCGCGCTCGCCTTCGTGGTGGTGGCCCGTCAGCTGCGCGGCCTCGGTGCCGGCGCCGGTGCCCGCTTCTTCGGCACCGAGCTGCCGACCCGCACCCTCGGCTTCGCCGGCCCCCGCGTGATCTCGGCCGCACTCGAACAGATGCTGCTCTGGATCTCGGTGCTCGTCGTCGGCGCGGTCGCCGGTGCCGCAGCCGCCGGCGTGTACGGTGCTGCGAGCCGCTTCGTCGCCGCAGGTATGATCGTCGACTCTGCGATCCGCGTGGTCTTCGCCCCCGTGTTCAGCCGCATGCAGCACCGCGGCGCTGAGGGCGAGGTGCGCGAGCTGCACCGCACCGCGACGAGCTGGCTCGTGCTGTTCAGCGCTCCGGTCTTCCTGCTGCTCGCCATCTTCGCGCCGGTCGCCCTCTCGGTGCTCGGCCCAGACTTCGCCTCCGGCGCGGCCACCCTCGCAGTAATGTGCGTCGGCGCGCTCGTCGCTTTCCTGGCTGGCAATGTGCAGACCATCCTGCTCACAGCCGGCCGCAGCGGCCTCGCCGCCATCAACAAGGCCGTGGTCGTCGCCGTCAATGTCGCACTGATCCCGCCCTTCGTCGCCATGTGGGGGATCGTCGGGGCTGCCTGGGCCTGGACCATCGCTTGCGTCATCGACGCCGTGCTCGCCTGGTGCGAGATCCGCTTCCTACTGCGGGTGCGGATCGCGCCCGATGCCGGCCTCGCCGCGCTCGTCGCCTGTGTCGGCAGTGTCGGCCTGCCAGCGGTGATCGCCCGCACCGTTATCGGGCCGAGTCTCACAGGCCTCCTCGTCGCCGCGGCCATCGGTCTCGTGCTGTTCGCCGCGGTCTGCCGCCTCGGCAGAATCCCGCTCAGACTGGTGGGTTTCACCCCGCCCGCCCCCAGACCACCGGAGCACCGTCGCCCCGGTCAACACAGCCGGCGATCCGCTCGTCCGGCCCATCACACGCAGAAATCAGGGACACCATGACCACCGAAACACACGACCCAGATCGGCCACCGCGCAGGAAGTGGGCGTTGACCGTGATCATCGCGGCCGTGCTCGCCGCCACCGCCGGTGGCATCTGGCTCAGCACCGCAGGAGCGCAGCAGCCCGAAGCAGCCAGCCCCGCACCCCAGGGCGCATCGCCGCCCACACAAGCCCCCGCATCCTCCGAGCCGCCGAACTCCCCTGAAACTGCGGGCGGTTCGGGGGGTGCGGGCTCACTCACCGAGAAGAGTGCGAGCACACTCATCGCGACAGCCATCGGCACGCCGCTCACCAGCAGCGAAGACGAAGCGGCCCTCGCCCAGCAGATCGCGGGCTTCGCGGCTGGCGCTTTCGCCTCCGAGCTCGAAGTGCAGTGGGAAGAACTCGTCGTCAACGGGTGGAGCATCTCGGGCACACCCAAGATCGTCACCACCTCGGTCGAAACCTCCGCCGACGAGCGTAGCGCCGTCGCAGTCAGCTGCGTCGACGCCACCGCGGTGCGCACCCTCGATGCCGCAGGCAAACCCATTGCCCCGGAAGCAGCGAGCGACAACCGCGCCCTGCACCGCTTCACCCTCACCCGCGGAGACGACGACGTCTGGCGAGTGACTCAACACGACTTCCCCGACGATCCGGCCTGCTGAGCCGCAGCAAGGAAAGAGACACGACCATGTTCGAACACCGAAGCGAGACCAGGCGCCGGCTGCGCCGAGGCGGCACTGCAGCCGTCGCTCTCGCCGCCGCACTCACCGCGAGCCTCCTGTCGGCTCCGACTGCTGCGACCGCTGCACCCACCCCGCCCGTCGTCGACGGGCTGAGCGAGGCCACCGCCGCAGCATCCTGCTGGGAGATCAAGCAAACCACCCCCGCCGCGCCGAGCGGCATCTACTGGATCGCCACACCCGCCATGGGCGGCGCGCAGCAGTTCTACTGCGACCAGGATCGCAACGGCGGTGGCTGGGTGCTCGTGGGGCGCGGCCGAGACGGTTGGGGGGTCGCGAACGCCGGATCCGGAACCCCCGAACAGGTGCGCAGCACCGTCACCGGCCCAGATGCATTCCTGCCGCGTCAGCTGTCGTCAGAGATCATCGGACAGCTCGCGAACAACACCCCCATCAAGGATCTGCCCGACGGCATCCGCCTCGTGCGGGCCACCAATCAGCAGGGCACCACTTGGCAAGATCTCACGTTCACCCTTTCCAGCCCCCGCGCCGACTGGACCTGGCAGTTCAATAACAAGCAGCGCGTCGCCACATACAAGATCGGCAACACCACCCGCAGCGGCGGTGAGACCGCCAACTTCGGCAGCGACAACTCGTACAACCGGGTGCGGATGGTGACCGGCGCCAATGAGGGCTGGAAAATGGGGTTCGGCTTCGGGTCGCAGATCCGCGGCAACCCCTCGGACACCAGCTACCTCTGGTCGAAAGACACCTCGACCGGCTACGCCAGGCCCTTCACGCAGGTCTTCATCAGGCCGAAGCTGATGAGCGCGCAAATCTACCAACCGATCCCCGACACCGGCACCCCCGCCGTCACCACCACCTCGGTCGTCGACAGCTTCGCGCTGCCGCAGCCATGGAGCGTCGCAGGCCTCGGCAACGGTCCCCTCACCACCGAGGGCAACAACGAGGTCGCCGCCTTCACCGAGGACAACGGCAAGGTGTACGTGGGCGGCAACTTCACCACCGTGCAGAAGACGGCGGCCGGAGGTAGCGCCCAACAGCAGCCCTACCTCGCCGCGTTCAACCGCGACACCGGGGAATGGGATCCTGGCTTCCGGCCCACCTTCAACAACGCAATCCGCGCACTCGCAGCCCTCCCTGGCAACCGCATCGCTGTGGGCGGCTTCTTCACCGAGGTGAACGGGCAGCCCCGCGAAGGCCTCGCCGTACTCAACGGCACCACCGGGGAGCTCGACCCGCAGTTCACGGGTCGGCTCATCAACAAGTTGAGCGGAGGCTTCCCGCTCGTGCGGGCGCTCGACGTGCAAGACGGCTGGCTCTACGTCGGCGGCTCCTTCACTCACGGTACGGGCGGTTCCACAAGCCAGGAACGTTACATGCGAGCCGGCGGCCGACTCTCGGTCACCGATGGCACGCCCGACCTGTGGAACCCCGAGTTCAACGGAACCGTGATGGCCGTCGATGCTTCGGCGCGCGGCGACCGAGCCTACTTTGCCGGGTACTTCAGCCAGTCCCGCGGCCGTGACGCCGACAAGGCCGCCGCGCTGTCGTCAACGAGCACCGACCTCTTCACCTGGAACGTGCTCTTCTCGAACCGCACTGGCGGCAGGTCCGGCTATCAGCAGGCCGTCAAGGAAGTGGGCGACCGGGTGTGGCTCGGTGGCGCCGAGCACTCGCTCTTCAGCTACTCGCGCGACGACTTCTCGGTGCTGAGCACCACCATCGGCAACGCCGGTGGCGATTTCCAAGCGATCGCCGAGTACAACGGCGTTGTCTACGGCGGCTGCCACTGCTTCGAAACCCAATACGAGGGCGAGACGCTGTGGCCGAACATCGGCACTGGCTGGACCTCCGCCAACGCGGTTTGGGGCACGGGGGCCTGGAGTGCGAGCACCGGTGAGCGGATCCCGCAGTTCAACGGCACCTTCAGCACGTACCGCGGAGCGGGCTCCTGGGCCCTGATGGTCGACTCGAACGGCACGCTCTGGCAGGGCGGCGACTGGTCGTACTCGACACGACCAGGCTACGTGCGGCAGTGGACGAGCGGCTTCACACGCCACGCCCAACGCGATGTCACCCCGCCTGCCACCCCGGCCGCGCTCACCGCGATCGGCGACGTCTCATCGGTCTCGCTGAGCTGGCCCGCGGCGACAGACAACACCGGCGTCACCGCCTACGAAGTGATGCGCGATGACCGAGTTGTCGCCACGGTCACGGGCACCAGCGCCCAATTGCCGCCGGCGGCCTCGGGGGCGAAGTACTTCGTGCGCGCCGTTGATGCCGCAGGCAACAAGTCGGCATCGACCGCGGCCGTGCTCGCCCAGGATCCGCCCGTCACACCCGACACCGTCAACTACATCAACTCGGGCGACGAATGGTCGTACCTGTTCAATGCAGCAGGGCCGACCGCCGGGTGGACCGGCATCGTCTACGACGCCTCCGCCTGGGCGACGGGCGCCGCACCGTTTGGGTGGGGCCACGCAGGCCTTGCGACGACACTGACAGCGCCGAGCCCGGTGCCGCTCGCATCGTTCTACCGCAAGTCGTTCCAGGTGGCTGACGCCACCCGCGTGGAGTCGATGCAGATCACCACGCGCGCCGATGACGGTGTCGTGGTCTACGTCAACGGCACCGAGGTCGGGCGGCAGAACGTGTCGGCCAACCCGGCCGGGGTGAACAGCTACGCGACAGCCTCGCCGAACGCGGCGACCGCGCTCGCGAACCCGGTCACGATCACCGTGCCCGGCGAGCTACTGGTGACCGGCACCAATGTGGTGTCGGTGTCGATGCACTCGGGCTACCGCACGACCCCCAGCCACAGTTTCGATCTGCAAGCGGTGGGCACGCTGAGCGCCGAACCGGTGCGTAACGAAACCGTCGCCTATGTGAACCCCGGCTCGGAGTGGGCATACCTCTATAACACTGCAGGCCCGAGCGGCGACTGGACAGCCATCGCCGCTGACACCACGGGCTGGGCATCAGGGGCTGCACCCATCGGGTGGGGCCAGACCGGGCTCGCAACGACACTTTCGGCGCCCGCGCCGAAACCCTACGCCTCGTTCTACCGGCGGGCCTTCGAGGTGGCCGACGCGACGAGAGTCGAGTCGATGCAGATCACCACGCGCGCCGACGACGGGGTTGTGGTGTACGTCAACGGCACCGAGGTCGGCCGGCAGAACATGGCCGCCGGGCCGGCCGGGGTGAACAGCTACGCGACCGCCTCGCCAAGCGCCGCGGCCGCGCTCGCGAACCCGGTCACGATCACGGTGCCAGGCGAACTGCTCGTCACCGGCACGAACGTGATCGCCGTGTCGGTGCACTCGGGCTACCGCACGACGCCGAGCCACAGCTTCGAGTTGCAAGCCATCGGCACCGTGAGCCCGACCCCGCTGCGGGCGGCTGCGCCGCCCGCGCTGCTCGCAGCGCCGGCCGAGGCACCGGCCGAGGCACCGGCTGAGGCGCCCAGTGAAGCGCCTGCCGATCCCGCGCCTGCCGCCCCGCAGGCCGAGACCCCGAGCAGCCCAGCTCCTCAGGCGACCCCATCGCCTGAGGTGACACAGGATCCCGCCGCTCCTTCCCCGGCCGTTCCCCCGGCTACAGGCGGATCCTCGCCGGAGGGCGGGGGGCGATCTGTGATCGCCCCCGCCCCCGCGGTTCCCGGAAAGGAATGAGATCATGCTCGACCGCGGCCCGCGCTCATACCGCGAAAACGTCGTAACGCTGCAGCACGCTCAGAAGAGCGGAGCCGGTGTGCCCGCCTACATGCGCTGGGTCAACCGGTGGCTCGGGCGGCGCATCGCGGCAGCCGCGGCCGTGGTCGGGCTCACCCCCAACGGAGTCACCGCCATCAGCGCTCTCTGTTCGCTCGCCGGGTTGGTGCTGCTCGTCGTCGCTGAGCCGGGTATCGGCACCGGCATCGCCGTGGCCCTGCTGCTCGCACTCGGCTTCGCCTGCGACTCCGCCGACGGTCAGCTCGCCCGCCTCACCGGGGCGGGCGGGCCTGCCGGCGAGTGGATGGACCACGTTGTCGACGCGATCCGCACCCCGCTCACCCATATCGCTGTGGCGGTGGCCCTCGTGGTGCACCGCCCCGAGCTGATCTGGCTGGCTGGGGTCGCCCTCGCCTACGCCGTGGTTGCGGCGGGACAGTTCATGAGTCAGATTCTCGCCGAGCAGCTGGTGCGCCAGCGCGGTGGGGAGGATCCGGAGCCGTCAGGGAGGCGCAAGTCGATCGCGCTGATTCCCACGGACACCGGCACCCTCTGCTGGAGCTTCGCGCTGTGGGGTGCGCCCGTGCTGTTTGTGCCTGTCTACCTCCTGCTGTTCGCGGTGAACGCCGTGTACGCGGCGGTGTCGATGCGGCGCAAGTATCGCAAGCTGCGCGCGCTCTGAGGCGAGTGCCGTCGGCGAGAGCGACCGTTGCAGCGAGGCGGACAGTTCCAGAGCCTCTGGAGCCGTCCGCCTCGCTGCAACGGTCGTGTTCGGTGATGCTACGGCTCTGAGACGAACCCCACCACATGGGTGCCGGCGCGGCGCGCCTCCTCCGTGATCCAGCGCATATCCTCGACCAGGGCGGTGCGCCGAGAGCAGAGCACCAGCACCGCCGTCGCCTCCCGCAACATCGCGAGCCCATCCGCACGGCTCCCCGCCGCGTCCACCCGCTCGAACTGCACTGAGCCGTCTGAGATCGCTTCGAGACGCTGCAGGGCGCGGGACTCCTGCTCGCTCCTGCGCGCATCGAACACCAGCACGGGGCCTGGAGTCGCCGCTGCATCGCTGCGTAAGCGCTCGAACACGATCCGCATCTGCTCCTGCGCCGCATCGTCGGAAACCTCGCCGTGTCTCGGGTCGAGATCGGCGAGCGCGGGCGCGCCCAGCGCGTCGACAATATCGGAGGCGGATCGCAGCCGCCTGTCGAAGGGGTTGCGCACGAACGCGGCAATGATCCCGAGCACCAGCCCGCCCGCGAGCCCGGTCGCAAGCGTTGTCCGTGCCGAAGGGCTCTGCTCAAGCTCGCTGTCGCGGGCCGAGGTGAGCACGATGCCGCCCGTGGTGTCGACGGTGGACAGCGCGTTGCGCTGCGACAGCAGGCTGTCGAGTTCGACCTGAATCTGCTGCTGCTGCGAGACCGCCTGCGCGTAGTCGGTGCTGCCCGGCTGGGCCGAGACCAGCTCGCGATTGGCTTCGAGCAGTGCGTCATTGAGTTTCTCGACGCGCGAGTTCATGCTCGTCAGCATGGTGTCGATGCGCTGCTGCGCCTGGTCGCTGCGGAACTCGAGGTAGGCCTGCGCGATCGCGTCGGCGCCGCGCACCGCCTCCTTCTCAGTCGGCGCGGTGAAGGAGACGCGCACCACCGAGGCGCCCCCTGAGGAGGAGACCCGCGACAGGGCGCGCACTTGAGACGCTGAGAATGCGCCGCCTAGGAGTTTGGCGGCGCCCTCCGCGACGGCGTGCGAACTTGCGATGTCGGCCTCCGTCGCGGCGTCGAGCAGCCCCGAGGCCGGCCGCTGCTGGTTGAACGGCTCCGTGGTGATGACGTTGAGGTTGACCGCGGTTGTTGCGGTGACCGTATGCGGGGCCACCAGCAGATAGATGCCCGCCGCCGCAACGCCGACGACAACGCCGGTGATCGCCACCCAGCGCTGCCGCCGCAGCACCGCGAGATACCTCGAGATCCCGAGGGTCTGGTCGTATGCTGTGCTGCCGCCCATTGACGCTCCGCCTCCTTCGGCAGGGGATCTCGTGAACGAAACGCCCGAGAACCCGGTGGTGTGCTTATCCTAAGGGAAAGCAGGGGAATGAGAAGAGCATGCGATCAGGGGGCGTGACCGGGGCGGCGATGGCCGTCGAACGCGCTGCGCTGCCGAGATGGCCGCTCACCGCGATGATTGTCTGGTTTCCGCTGTGGTGGGTGCTGGGCATCGCCGAGATGGCCTGGATTCCGCTTGCGGGCTGCATGCTGGTGCTGATGATCAGGCGGGGCGGGATCCGCGCACCCCGCGGCTTCGGCATCTGGCTGCTGTTCCTGGTGCTCATGCTGGTCTCGGTGATCGGCATCGACACGAGCGGGCGGCTTGTCGGGTTCGTCTACCGTGCGCTGCTCTACCTCGTGGTGACGATCGTGTTCGTGTACGTCTACAACGCTCGTGAACGGCTCACGATGCGCTATGTGCTCGGCGTCTTCACCGCATTCTGGATCTACACCTGGCTGGGCGGCTATGCGGGGGTGTTCTTCCCGGAGTTCTCGTTCAGATCGCCCCTCGGCTACATTCTGCCGCCGCCGCTGCTGCAGAACGAACTGATCGACGAGATGGCGGTGCGCCGCACCGCGCAGTACAACCCCGACGGCTGGCTCGAACTCGCGCCGCGGCCCTCCGCCCCGTTCCTGTACACGAACGCCTGGGGCAATGTGTACTCCGTCACCCTGCCGATCGCGATCGCCTACCTCGACGTGGTGCGCAGAGGCTGGCGCTTCTGGTGCGTGCTCATTGCGGTTCCGGTGTCTCTGGTGCCCGCGATCCTCTCCCTCAACCGGGGCATGTTCATCGGGCTCATCGTCGCCGGAGCCTACTGCTTGGTGCGCTTCATCATTGTGGGCCGCACCCGCGAGGTGCTGCTGCTTGGTGCGCTCGGCCTGCTCGGTGCCGGCTTCGCGGTGGGGTTGGACTTGTTCTCGCGGCTCACCGAGCGCGTTGAGGTGAGCGGGTCGACGACCACCCGCTCGACCCTCTACGAGGAGACCTGGGTGCGCACCCTCGACTCGCCGCTCTTCGGCTATGGTGCTCCACGGCCCTCATACACTTCGCCGCCAGCCGTCGGCACGCAGGGACATGTGTGGATGGTGATGTTCTCGCACGGGCTGCCGGCACTGATCTGCTTCGTGCTCGCGCTCGTCTGGCTCGTGGTGGCCACGGCGCGATGGCAGGGGCCTGTGGTGCTCGTGCTGCACACGGTGCAGCTGGTGACACTTGTGGAGAGCACATATTACGGCCTGCTGCCCAACGGGCTGATCGTCTCCTTCGCTGTCGCGGCGCTCGCGCTGCGAGAACGAGACGTCGGTGAGCGAGGCGGGGGCGGATCGCGCGACGCCGAGCACCGGATCGAGCCGGGGCCGGGCGCAGTTCGGCAATCCGCCGCATCGCACGCGCAGCTTACGTAGTTCCCGCCGATGCGCCGCAGGGGGCGCCGAACTTACGCTGACGTGAAGCGCACGGTTCTGCAATGGGGCAGCCGGCGGGGCGAAGGGGAGCACCATGACGCGCATCGGCTACGCAGCGGGGGCATTCGATCTGTTTCACATCGGGCATCTGAACCTGCTACGGCACGCGAAACAGCACTGCGACTACCTCGTCGCGGGGGTGGTGAGCGATGAGATGCTGCGCGAGGTGAAGGGCTGCGAAGCCGTGATCCCCACCGCAGAGCGCGAGGAAATCGTGCGCCACATCGACTTCGTCGACGAGGTGTACGTGGAGCGCGTGCCCGACAAGCTCGAGGTGTGGCGGGAGGTGCGCTTCACGCACTTCTTCAAGGGCGACGACTGGCGCGGCACCGAGAAGGGGATGCAGCTCGAACGTCGCTTCGCTGCGGTGGGCGTCGAGGTGGTCTACTTCCCGTACACCGCGCACACCTCGAGCACCGCGCTGCGCCGCGCCCTCGAACGGCTCGACACACCGGCCGCTCGCTTCGACACCGCGCCCGTCGCCGTGCTGCAGGGCTAGCCTTCGCCCACTGGGTCGGCCTATTCGTGTCGAGTCGGCCTGCTTTTCGCGCGAATTGTGGGCAGGCTCGGTACGAACAGACCGACTGAACGGGCGTGGTGTGGGTGGGGTGGGGTGGGCGCTTGGCGCTCAGCCCTGGGGGAGTTCGGAGCCCGGGGTGCGGGTCGCCGCGTACTCGTTGAGGGTGCCGTTCTGAAACGCAGCTTGCACCTTCGCCATCTCGGCCCAGTCGGGGAGCACGATCGACTGGCCGTCGGCCGAGGTGCCCGTGCCCAGTGTGGGGCTCGTGAAGAACTCGATGTCGTCACCTCGCAGATCGCGCATGTCGTAGCCGAGCGCCACCGCGGTGCCGAGGTCGAGGCCCTCGTCGAGGATGAGATGGGGTTTCACGGCCTGGAAGGTATCGACGAGGCGCCCGGGGCTGCGTAGCGTCTCAGCGCTCAGCACCTTCTGCGCGAGCGCCTTGAGGTACGCCTGCTGGTTGCGTGCCCGCTGGTAGTCGCCGTCGGCGAAGGCGTAGCGTTCGCGCACAAAGCCCAGTGCCCGTTCGCCGTTGAGCGTCACCTCGCCCGCCGGAAAGTCGAAGCCGCCGTGCAGCGAGGTGAACGCAACATCGTTGTGCAAGGTCACCCCACCAACGGCGTCGGTGAGCCCCTTGAACGACTCGAAATCGACGAGCGCGACGTGGTCGATGCGCGCCCCGATGAAGTTCTCCACAGTGTTGACCGCGAGCGGCAGCCCGCCGAAGGCCACCGCAGCGTTGATCTTCGCTTCGCCGTACCCCTGGATCTCGACCCAGTTGTCGCGCATGATCGACATCACGGTGAGGTGCTGGCGGTCGGGCGAGATCTGCGCCACCATGATCGCGTCGCTGCGGAAGCCGCGAAGATCAGCTGCCTTTGCGGTCGGGTCGGTGGTCTCGCGGGAGTCGGAGCCGAGCAGCAGTATGTTGATCGGCGCGTGCTCGCCGGGGGCGGGCTGCACCGCAGCTGGTCGTTCGAGGGCGGGATCCTGCGTGATGCTCACCCGCTGCACCTCGTTGTAGCTACTCGACAGTAAAGCGTAGGCGACGCCCGCGGCGATGCCGAGCAGCATCACGAGCACCCCGAGCGTGATGAGCGTGTTGCGCAGGCCGCGGCGCATGCGGCGGGGTGCGGCACCCGTGCGACCCGGAGCTGACGATGCGGGGTTTCGATCGTCGGTCATGGCCTGCTCCTTGGATGTCAGCGGGCGCCGCGCGAGCGGGCCCGACTACCTCGGCGAACCCACCACCGGGAAGGTGCCGGTGGGCGTCTCACCCTCATCGTAAACCGTGGCGGGCGGGCCAATGATTTTCGAATCCGGATTGCCCACGAGCTTCACATCTTTGTCCGGGTAGTCGAAGCGGGAGAGCACCCAGCGCATGGCCTCCAGGCGGGCCCGCTTCTTGTCGTTTGACTTCACGACGGTCCAGGGCGCGTGAGGGGTGTCCGTGTAGAAGAACATTGCCTCCTTCGCGGCGGTGTAGTCATCCCACTTGTCGAGCGAAGCGAGGTCGGTGGGGGAGAGCTTCCACTGCTTCACCTCGTCGGAGGAGCGCGATACGAAGCGCTCGTGCTGCTCGGCCTTGCCCACCGAGAACCAGAACTTGATGAGGTGCACGCCCGAGTTCACGAGCATGCGCTCGAACTCGGGGGCGGATCGGGTGAACTCGAGGTACTGCTGAGGCGTGCAGTAGCCCATGACCCGCTCAACCCCGGCCCTGTTGTACCAGGACCTGTCGAACATCACGATCTCGCCTCCCGCGGGAAGATGCGCGGCGTAGCGCTGGAAGTACCACTGCGTCTGCTCGCGCTCAGTGGGAATCTCGAGCGCCACCACGCGCGCACCGCGCGGGTTCATGTGCTCGGTGAAGCGCTTGATGGCCCCGCCCTTGCCAGCGGCATCGCGACCTTCGAAGAGGATCACGATCTTTTGGCCCGTCTCTTTCACCCAGGCCTGGAGTTTGAGCAGTTCGATCTGCAGCTTGCGCTTCTCGCGCTCGTACGCGCGACGGGAGATCTTCACGTCGTAGGGGTAGCCCTGCCGCCACGCCGCATCCGGGCCGTCGTCGAGCTTCGGAGCGCGGCCCTTGCGCCGCAGCTCGGCGATCTCGTCGATCTCGGGCGTGACGTCGATCTGGCCGGGAGCGGCCATCTCGAAGGTGTCGTCTGCGGGCGCGTGTTCGGGGCCGTTGACCATGTGATTCCTTCGGTTCGGGTGGATCAGCGCGGGCGCGCTTCCCAGTCTACGGCGGGCATGCTTCGCTCACAGCAGACACCGAGGACACCTCCAACGCGTTGCCGTTCAGTGACCCGCCGATTGGAGGGAGCCGCAACACCGCTCGCCGCAGAAGCTCGGTGCCGTAGAACCTCGGCACCGCAGAGTCTCAGCGCACCAGGCGGGCGATGGCTGCGGAAGCCTCATGCAGCTTCTCAGCTGCGACCTCTCCGCCTTCCGCGGCCGCCGAAGCCACGCAGTGCGCGAGATGATCGTCGAGCAGGGCGAGTGCCACCCGTTCGAGGGCCTTCGTCGCCGCCGATACCTGCGTGAGAATATCGATGCAGTACTCGTCGTTCTCGACCATGCGGTGCACGCCTCGTACCTGACCCTCGGCACGTCGCAGCCGCTTCAGCAGATCATCCTTGTGATCGATGTAGCCGTGGCTGTCGTGCTCGCAGGAGGCGTCTGTGGCGTCGCTCATGCCAGAACCTTACACGTCGTGCCGCGGAGTATCCGCAGGAGACGATCCGCGCCCCCTCCGCAAGCGCGACACCCCACCGGCCACCAGCACCAGCACCGCCACCCAGATGGCTCCGTAAATGACGGACTCCTCCGGCGAAATACGCTCGCCGTTCAGCAATGAAGCGATCATCAGCAGTGCCGGCTCGAGATAGCTGAGCAGGCCGAACAAGCTCATCGTGAGCAGACGCGAAGCCGCGAGATAGAACATGAGCGCAACTCCCGAGGCCACGGCAAACAGCGGGGCCGCCCACCACAACGCAGGATTCGCGGCCGTTGCAGATCCGCCAGCGATCTCAGCCACCAGCATCACCACAGCAACCGGAGCGAGCGCCAAGAACTCCCAGAACATGCCGCCCAGGTGAGCAATGCCGAGTGCCCGCCGCAGCACGAAATAGACGGGGTAGCCGAGCGCCACGAGCAGCGTCTCCCACGACACCCCGCCCACTCGGATCACCTCGAAGACCACACCGGCGGCCGCGCACGCCGCTGCGAGCCACTGCCACCACACCAAACGATCACCGTACAAGAAGCGCCCCACCACCACGAGCACGAGCGGCAGCAGGAAATAGCCGAGGGCCACCTGCATGCCACGCCCGTGCAGCGGAGCCCAGGTGAACACCCACAGCTGCGCCGCGACGAGCACACCGCAGAGCGCCACCCCGAGCGCCAGCAGCGGTGACCGCCTCAGGCGCCGACCCACCTCGGTAATGAGATGCCACTGCCTGATAGCGAGCAGCGCCAACGCGATCACCGGGATCGTGATGAGGTTGCGAATACCCCAGATCGATTCAGCCGACGCCGGAGCGAGCAACGGTGTGACGAAGTAGATGCCGCCGAACAGCACCGAAGAGGCGACAGAGACGAGAATGCCGCGACCGCCCGAGCCGAGCGGGCCCGGACGGAGCGCGCGGGTCAATCTGAAAGGTCGATTGCGCCGATGATCTCGCCGTAGGGCGTTTCACCGATCGGTGTGAAACCCATGCGCAGGAAGAAGCCCTCGGGGCCGTCATCGCCGGGCTCCCACAGCACAGTGAGGCGGTCGACACCACGCCGACGCGCCTCCTCGACGAGCGCGTTCACCGCGAACGCGCCGACACCCATGCCCTGCGCCTCAGCATCGATATTGATTCGCCAGAGAGCAGCGCGGAACTCTTCCTGCGGGGCATCAGGGTCGAAATTGCCGTGCACGAAACCGACAACCCTGTCGTTGTCGAGCACCACGCGCTGCCAAGCGGTGTGCGCCGGCGTCACAGCTGCTGCCGCTGCGTACGAGACGGGCGTGATGAACTGCTCCTGACCAGGCTTCAGGCCGAGCATGTTCACGGCCACGATTGTCGCGGCGGACAGTTCTTCGAGTCTGAGAGCGCTCATGTACCCAGGCTAGCGTCTCCCGCCCTCGCTGGCGAGTGCTGCGCCCACCGCGGCCGCCGAGGAGTCGGCGGCGAGCAGCTCCACTCGGCCCGAGAGATCGAGCATTCCGAGGAAGGGCGACTGCGCCGCCCAGCCGTCGAGAGTGTCGCGAATCCCATCGAGCAAGCGAGACCCCAGAAAGCGCAGGCCCCCGCCGATGATCACCGTGTGCGGATCGAGCGTCAACGACAGCAGTCGCACGCAGTCAGCCGCACCGCGCACCAACTGTTCAAAGGCGTGGGCGGCCTCGACGTCGCCTGCGTCGACCGCCGCGAGCAGCACCCTGCCGGGATGGTCTCCGCCGGCAGGCCAGTAGCGCTTCAGCGCCGAGCCGCTCGCCACCGTTTCGAGGCAACCGCGCTGCCCGCAGGGGCAGGGGCGCCCCAGCGCATCGATCGGCAGGTGACCGATCTCGCCCGCAACCCCGTGCGCTCCCCTCAGCGGGGCGCCATCGATCACCAGGCCGGCTGCGAGACCAGTGCCCAGATTCAAGTAGGCCACTACGCCGTCAAGACGCATCAGGTGGGCCGCGCCGATCGCGGCAGCCGTGACATCGTTATCGATCGCCACCGGCAGCCCCGTAGCCTCAGCAAGTCGAGCCGCCAACGGCAGCCGCGCAAGACCCAGGTTGTAGGCGTTGTGCACCTCGCCCCGCTCGCGGTCGATACGACCGGGAATACCGACACCCACCGACGCGAAATCGGCGACCGCGCACCCCGTCTGCTCGGAGAGCAACGCGATCACGTGCTCCGCCGTGCCGACCACACCATCCGCCCCCGCAACGGTTGCGATGCGCGCCGCAGCCACGACCCCGCCGGCACCATCGAGCGCAACAGCCTCGGTTTTGGTGCCGCCGATGTCCATGCCGATCCGCAACGTATCAGTCATGCCCCGCCTCCCGCCGGCTCCGCGAGCAGCGCGAGCAGCGCCGCGCCCGCAAGCGCAGACGAACCGAAGCAGGCGACATCAGCGTAGCGGCGGGTTCCGCCCTCCGCAGCCTCCGGCCAGCCCATCTCAATGAGCAGCAGCGGCACATCGGCTTCCCGCAAGCCGTCGATGCCGTCGCGCGAGAACTCGTGCCGGTGCAGCTCCCGCCCGATCACGATAAGGCCGTTCCGCGCCTCAGCGCGCAGCGGCCACGGCGTCGGCGTCGACTCGTCGACGCTGGCGCTGCCCCGCCGCGAGAACGCCGCAACGGCAGCGCGCTGATGAGTCAGCGGGTGGGCGGCAGCGGCGAACGGCCCCCACGGGGCGAAGCCGACAGCCATGTTCGCTTCCGACTCGACGCGCAGCACCGAAGCCTCGGGGTGCTCGCGCAGCCAATCGCGTGCCGCAGCTCCGCCGTCGAAAGAGGCCGCGATCCGCGATACCTCCTCAGCCGAGGGCTCGGGCGAAGCAACCACTGCGGCCTCTGAGCCGTGCTCGCGAGACCGGGCCAGCAGCCGCACCCGATCCGCCGCCTCACGCACCCGCGCCTCCGAAAGCCTGCCGTCGCGCACCGCCGCGAGCACATGATCCTCGATCTCGCGCAAACTGGCAGCCGTCGTGCCTGTGCCCAGGCAGAGCAGATCGCAGCCCGCCGCAAGCGCGCGCACTGCAGCCTCAGGGATCCCGATCCCACCGCTCGCGCCCTGCATATCCAGAGCATCCGACACGATGGCGCCCTCGAACCCCAGCCGCTCGCGCAGCAGCCCCTGCAAGATCGTCCTGCTGAACGTCGCCGGCGCATCAGCATCGAGCTGCGGCAGCAGAATGTGCGAGGTCATGATCGCCTCGGCCCCCGCCGCTATCGCCGCCGCAAACGGCGGCAGATCCCGAGCCTCCACAACAGCAAGATCGGCGTCGATAGTGGGCAGCGCAAGATGCGAATCCTGGGCGGTGTCGCCGTGCCCCGGAAAATGCTTCGGGCAGGCCTTCGCGCCCGTGCTGCGCAGCCCCCGCACCCAGGCCGCCACATGCATCGCAGCCACCGCGGTATCCTCAGCGAAACTGCGCGTGCCGATCACAGGATTGCGGGGATTGCTGTTCACGTCAGCATCCGGCGCGAGCGCCAGATTGAACCCGGAAGCGAGAATGTCATTGCCGACCCGGCGGCCGATCTCCTCTGTGTAGGCGAGATCGCCGATCCTGCCGAGCACTGCTGCACCGGGGTACGGCGCACCCTCAAGATAGTGCAGCCGCGTCACCTCACCACCCTCCTCATCGATCGCGATGAGCGCGTTCGGCGCCGCCGCCCGCAATTCGGCACCGAGCGCCGTCAACTGCGCGCGATCGCGCACATTGCCGCCGTACACGCAGACCGACAGCACCCCATCACCCAGCGCCTGCACCACCCAGGCAGGCGTTGAATAGCCGTCGAAGCCAGGCATCAGCGTGGCGCGAACTTCCCGCGCAAGACCCTCCAACTCGCTCATCCCTTCACCGCGCCGCTCACGAGACCGCTCGTCATACGACCCTGCACGAAGAGGAAGAAGATGATCACCGGCACCGCAACAAGCGTCGACGCCGCCATCACATCGCCCCAGTCGATCGCGCGAGACGCCGACTGCTGAATGAACCCGCGCAACCACAGCGGCAAGGTCTGCGACCCCGAATCCTGCAGGATCACGAGTGCGACAGTGAACTCGTTCCACGCCTGCAAGAACGCGTACACCCCGCTCGCGATGAGGCCCGGCGCGAGCAGCGGGAAGGTGATGCGCAGGAACGCCTGCGTGCGGCTGAGCCCGTCAACCATCGCGGCCTCTTCAAGATCGGCAGGCACACCCGCCACAAAACCGCGCAGCATCCAGATCGTGAACGGCACCACCGCCGCGATGTAGATGATGCTCACCCCGATCACCGAGTTCAACAGATTGAGCGAGCCCATCAACTTGTACTGCGCGATGAACATGCCCTCAGCGGGCAGCATCTGAATGAACAGCACCGCGAGCACGAAACTACGGCGACCCTTGAAACGGAAACGGCTAATCGACAGCGCCGCCAGAAACGCGAAAATGAGGCAGCACGATACCGCGATCCCCGCAACAGCCAAGCTGATGCCGAGCGCGCTGAAGAACGAGCCGTCGGCGATGACCGACTGAAAATTGCGGAATGAGCCGCCGAACGGCAGCAGCGTCGGTGTCGTCTTCTCCAGCACCGCGTTCGGCAGCAGCGAAGAGTTGAGCATCCAGTACACGGGGAACGCCCAGAGAGCCGCCACCACCAGGGCGAGCGCGCCCAACAGCCAGCGCGCCACACGGCCGCCCACACGGTTTCGGCCGCGTCGCCGCACGACCTCGACGGGAGCGGTCATCGCCGCGGTATCCGTGCGAGTCATTGCTCATCCTCCTTCAGCAGATTGCGCACATACGCCCAGCTCAGGGCGATGGTGAGCAGCAGCACGAAAATCGACATCGCGCTCGCCATAGCGAAATCGCTCGAACCGACGCCGAGCTGGTAGATGTAGGTGCCGAGAACATCGGTCTGGCTGGCGATCGATCCGCGATCCTGCAGCAGCTTGATCTGAGCGAAGACGCGCAGATCCCAGATGATCTGCAGCAGCATGACGATGCCGAGCACGGGCTTGATGATCGGGATGATGATGAAGCGCAGTCGCTGCCAGCGATTCGCGCCATCCATCTGAGCGGCTTCTAGTACTTCGCCGGACACCTGGGTGAGACCCGCATAGACCGAGAACGCCACGAACGGCACGCTCATCCACACCACGATGATGAGGGCCACCGCGAAGAAGCTCAGCGGGTGCTGCAACCAGTTGTGGCCCTGCATCGGCAGCCCGAGACCTGACAGCACCCAGTTCGCGAGCCCACGGCGCCAGTCGAAGATCCAGTTCCAGATCGTCATCGCCGCGACCACCGGGGTTGCCCAGGCCAGCAGCAGCGCAATCTGCAGGGTGAGGCGCAGCGGGGTTACGACGGCCTGCATCAGCAGAGCCAAACCCACGCCGATCACCATCGTCACCGCCGCGGTGATCAAGCAGAACGCCACCGAGCGGGCCACCACGAGCCAGGTCGCAGGGTTCGAGAACAGCTCGACATAGTTCGCGAACCACACCCACTCCGGGGGCTGCCCGAACTGCTGGGCGAGGCCGAACTGCTGCATCGAAGTCGCGAACTGCCAGACGATCGGATACCCGAGCGCGAGCAGCACGATCAGTGTCGCGGGCAGCAGCAGCGCGTAGGGGGTGATGCGGATCCGGCGCCGGCGGGGCGCTCGCGGAGTGCCGGTTGCGGTCATCGCCGGCCTTTCTGATCGGGGGCGTCACGCACGGGCGACGCTGCGGGTGCGGCCCGCTGCACCCGAGTCGCAAGATCCTGCCTGACGGCTGTGGATCCTGCGACTCGGGTGCCGCAGCGCGGCCGCGGTGTTACTTCTGGTTGAGGAGCGGATCGAGCTTGGCGTTCGTATCCTTCGCCAGCTGCGCGAGATCATCGGAATCGCGGATCTGCGCGAAGAACTCCTCCATGATGTTCTTCGACTCGACAGCGGCCCAACCCGGGGCTGCCGGGGTCAGCTTCGAGTTCGAAGCCGACTCGATGAGCGCCTTCGCGAACTGGTCGTCCCCGAGCGAGGAAGTGAACTTCTGGTTCGCCGGGCCGAGACCGTTCTCGCCGAGCATCGTCTGGTACTCCTCGGAGAAGATGATGCGCATGAGCTCCTTGGCGAGCTCCGGCTCCTTCGACTTCGCCGAAATAGCGATGTTCGAACCGCCGGCGAACACCGGGGCAGGCTTACCGTCGTTGCCCGGCAGCACGAAGGTGCCGAAGACCTTGTCGTTCCACTCGCGTGCGGGCTCGCCGTCTTCGCCCTCGACGAGATCACCGATCGACCAGTGCGCCCAACCCGGGGCCATGATCGTTGCAGCAGCCAGCGACAGGTCGCCGGTGACGTTGCCGGCTTCATCCTTGACCTGATCCGAGTCGTTCAAGAACTGGTACTGGTTCGCATCTTTCGCGTCGTTCGGCGCGTTCGAAGCGGTGAGGTAGAGCTGCTGCAGCTGCTCGAGGCCCTTCAACGACTCCGGCGAATCGAGGGTTGCCTTCCACTTGCCATCTTCGAGCTTCGCGATATCGCCGCCGTTCGCGAAGATCCACGAGATGCCGTCGCGCCAGTCCTGGCCGCCGAGGTAGAAACCGGAGAAGTTGGTGATGCCCTTCGGGTTCTTCTCGGTGATCGTGGCGACCGTCGTGTTGAACTCGTCGAGGGTCTTCGGCACCTGCACGCCCGCCGCATCCCAGACGTCCTTGCGGTAGAACATGTAGCGCGAACCGAAGTAGTAGGGGAGCGCATACTCCTTGCCGTCGACGCTGCCTGCTTCGACGAAGGACTGGATCAGGTTGTCGCCGCCGAGCTCGTCGTACATATCGCTGAGATCGAGGAAAGCGCCCACATTGGTGAAGGTCGGCGACTGGGTGTTGCCGATCTCGGTGACATCGGGGGTGTTGTTCTCATCGGGCAGCGCCGTGGTGAGCTTCGTGACGATATCGCCCCAGCCCTGCTCCTCGATCTTGAGGGTGGCGCCGGTCTTCTTATTGAATTCCTTCTTGAGGTAGTCGCGCAGCGTGTCGGGGGTGTCGCCGCCGGCAAGCCAGAGCGTGATCGTCTTGCCTTCGGCGTTCTGATCGCTGTTGTTGCTGCTGCCCTGGCTGCAACCAGTGAACAGCAGCACCGAGGCCACGGCCGCCGCGGTGAGGCCAGTGAGCTTTCTCTTCATGGTGTTTCCTTTCGATGAACCTCGCCGACCAGCGGGCCGCGGGGCGTGGAGTGCGATCCGGCCGAGGCCGCACCGCGTTCGTTCCTTGGATGTGAAGTTGTGGGGGTGCTGCGCTCGGATCAGGTGACGCCGAGCCGATCTTTCAGCACCGTCGCCGTCGCGCCGCGCAGGATGAGGTCGTCACCCTGCGTGCTGGTGCGCAGCACGAGCCCGTCGTGCGTGTCCGGCATGGTGCGGCGGCGCAGAATCTCAAGCGTCGCCTCGGCGAGCGTGCCCTCGATGAGTTCGGGTGGGCCGGCGAGCACGACTTCGGCGAGGTTGAGAGCGCCCACAACGGGAGCGAGCGCCACCCCGAGCCGCTGCCCCGCCTCGCGCAGCACGCGGTCGCGGCCCTCCGGGCCGGCGGTCTGCAGCGAACGGGTGAGCGGGGGCACCGACAGCCAGTGCTCGAGCACCTGCTCGCGCGAATACGGTGCTTCGAGGCCGAGATCGGTGCCCACCATGACCTGGCCGATCTCGCCAGCGGCGAATCGGCTGCCGGCGACGGGCTGGCCGCCGATGATGAGGCCGGAGCCGACGCCGTGCCC
Organism: Leucobacter sp. MMO-125; assembly: GCF_037148395.1. Classification (NCBI taxonomy): domain Bacteria; kingdom Bacillati; phylum Actinomycetota; class Actinomycetes; order Micrococcales; family Microbacteriaceae; genus Leucobacter; species Leucobacter sp. MMO-125. The sequence continues at coordinate 183,524 of NZ_JBBCTL010000004.1, read as the reverse complement.
GATGGTGACGAGAATGAAGTTGTCGCTCGAATCGCCGAAGCTGTACTCGGCGAGGGCTGCGACGTTCGCATCGTTTGCGACGACGGTGGGCAGCCCGGTGCGTTCTTCGAGGATGCGCAGCAGCGGCAGTTCGGTCCAGCCGAGGTTCGGTGCGGTGCGCACGGTGCCGGCATCGTCGACAACGCCCGGGGTGCCAACGCCGAGCCCCAGCACGGGCACCTTGGCCCTGTCTCGGAGCGCAATTGCGAGCCCGACCGCGAGTTCGCACGCTGCGTCTCCGGTGGCGTCGCCGAGCTCGATCTCTGAGCGCAACACGATCTCGCCGTCGAGGCTCATAAGCGCGCCGCGCAGCAGCCGGTGGTCACTCAGGTCGAGGGCGACTACCACGAACGCGTCGCGTGCGAGGTCGACGAGGATCGCCGGCTTGCCCGGGCGCTGCGACTCCTGAGGGCCGAGCTCGTGCAGCAGCCCGTCGCCGATGAGCTCGGCGACGATCACGGAGATCGTGACTTTGGTGAGCCCGGTGGTGCGGGCGATCTCAGCGCGGCTGAGTGGGCCGGTGACGTACAGGGTCTGCAGCACGAGGGTGCGATTGTGCTGCTTCGCGTCGCCGGGGGTGGCTTTGATGCCGGTGCGCAGGGCGCGTGAGCCGAAGGCTGCTGCGGGGCCGGCGGTTGCGGTGGTGGTTGCTGGAGCGGTGTTTGCGGCTGTTGCCGCGCCTGTCGGGGCGGCTGTCGTGCGCGCGGCGCCGTGCGCGGGCGTGCCCGGCGTCTGGATGCGTGAGGGGGGCTCTGGAGTGAACTCGGAGCGCGGCGTTGCGACCGTCATGTGAGTTAGTAAAGCTAACGAACTAAATATTTGCAACCCGGACCCCTGCTGATTGCGCGCCCGTGACCGAACCGTGATCTTCGCGTGGCGGCGGCGGTTGGGCGTGGCTGCGTGCTGCTGCGCGGCAGCGCCGCGCCGCGCCGTTCAGCCGCGGGCGGTGCTCGCGCGGAAGCGGAAGCGGTCGCCGCGGAATGCGGATCGCGTGAACTCGACGGGAGTGCCGTCTGCGGCGCGGCCGGTGCGGCGCACGACGAGCAGGGGGCGGCCGACCTCGATGCCGAGGATGCGCGCCTCGGCCGGTTCGGCGAGCTCGGTGCCGACTTCGTCGTCGACGGCGTCGAGTGCGACGCTGTAGCGCTCTCGCAGGGCTCGGTACAGCGACCCGTGTTGGGCGAGTTCGGCAGCGAGCCCGGGGTAGTGGCCGGGCAGCAGCGCGGTTTCGCGGGCGAGCGCGACGCCGTCGCTTCGGCGCACCCGGTCGACTCTGGTGATCTCGGCTGCGGGCGCGAGCGCGAGTGCGGCGGCGGTTTCGCCGTCGGCTGCTTCGAGCGTGATCCCGAGTACGTCGCTGTCGAGCCTGGCGCCGCTGAGGTCTTCGCTGAAGGAGGTGAGTTGGCGCACGGTGATGAGCGGTGGGGCCGCGACGAAGGTGCCTCGGCCCTGGCTGCGCTCGATACGCCCCTCGGTGACGAGTTCGGTAAGCGCTTGGCGCACGGTGGTGCGCGAGGTGCCGAAGCGTCCGGCGAGGTCGCGTTCGGTGGGGAGCGGATCACCGGGGGCCGCCTCCTCGATGAGGTCGAGGATGCGGAGTTTCTGCGTGTAGTACTTCGGCGTGCTGGTCATGTGCTTGACACCTCGATTGGTCTACGCCTATCTTAAACACCACGGTATTGGTCTAGTCCTTTTGTGGATGCGGCGGGGAAGGTCTCCGGTTCGCCGCCGAGGCCAACGCACACCGAACCCGCCAAGGAGGCCCCGTGCAGATCGCCATCGTCGCCGACGCCGCAGCCGTCGCCGAGTACGCCGCCGAGAGGGTTGCCGGGGTGATCCGCGCCCGTGCTGAATCCGCAGCACCAGCCGTGCTCGGCGTCGCCACAGGCTCCTCTCCGCTGGGCACCTACGCCGCGCTCGCCGCCCGGGTGCGCGCCGGGCAGCTCGACGTCACAGGCGTGAGCGCCTTCGCGCTCGACGAATACGTCGGCCTCGACCCGGCGCACCCCGAGAGCTACCGATCGGTGATCCGCCGCACCGTAACCGAGCCGCTCGGCCTCGACCCCGAGCGGGTGCATGTGCCCGATGGGGCCGCCGCCGATCTCGAAGCGGCCTGCGCGCGCTACGAACGGCTGATCCGCGCGGCCGGCGGCGTCGACCTGCAACTGCTCGGCATCGGCGCCAACGGCCACATCGGTTTCAATGAGCCCACCTCCTCCTTCGCGTCGCGCACCCGCGTCAAGACGCTCGCACCGCAGACCCGGGCCGACAACGCGAGGTTCTTCAACGCGCCCGACAGCGTGCCGGTGCACTGCGTGACGCAGGGGCTCGGCACGATTCTCGAGGCGCGGCAGCTGCTGCTCGTGGCGCAGGGCGAGGGCAAGGCCGAGGCTGTGGCGCAGATGATCGAGGGGCCGCTCGCGAGTGTGTGCCCCGCGAGCGCGCTGCAGCTGCACCCCGACGCCGTCGTGGTGATCGACCGGGCAGCGGCCTCGCAACTGCGCTTCTCCGACTACTACGAATACGTGCAGGATCAGCTTCCCGAGGGATCGGCGTGACGAGCGCACTGTCGGGCACAGGCCTCATCGCTGCTGGCACGGTGGTGACGGCAGCGGCTGTGCACGCGCCGGGCTGGGTGGCATTCGAGCGCGGCACGATCACGGCGGTCGGCGGCGGGCGCCCGCCTGCGCCCGTCGATCGTGATTTCGGTGACGCTGTCATCGTGCCCGGCTTCGTCGATGTGCATGTGCACGGTGGCGGTGGATCCGGCTACACCGAGGGCTCAGCGCATCTCGCGCGGCGCGCGCGGGCTGCGCATCTCGCGCACGGCACGACGACGAGCCTTGCGAGCCTGGTCACCGACACCCCTGAGCGAATGCTCGCCGGGGTGCGGATGCTCGCCGGGCTGGTCGCTGCTGGGGTGCTGCGCGGAATTCACCTGGAGGGCCCGTGGCTGAGCCCGGAGCGCGCCGGAGCGCACGATCAGGCGCTGCTGCGCGCGCCCGACCCTGCGGAGATCGACGCGCTGCTGCGGGCGGGTTCGCTCGCCGGTCAGCTGGCGGATCCGCACGCTGATCAGGGTGCGGGTCGAGTAGCGAAGCCGCGGCCCGAGGCGGTGGCGGGCGGCGGAGCCGGATCCGCACCCCGCAATGCGATTGCGATGGTGACCATTGCACCTGAACTGCCCGGCGCGATCGAGGCCATTGAGCGCTTCGTGCGCGCAGGAGTCGTGGTCGCCATCGGGCACACCGACGCCGACTACGCCTGCGTGACGCGCGCGATCGACGCCGGCGCCACGGTGGCCACCCATCTCTTCAACGCGATGCGCCCGCTGCACCACCGTGAGCCAGGGCCTGTGCTCGCGCTGCTCCAGGATCAGCGGGTCACCGTCGAGCTGATCGCCGACGGCACCCACCTGCACCCGGCGCTTGCGAGGTGGGCGGCCGCGCAGGGCGGCGCGGCGATGCTCGTCACCGACGCGATGGGTGCCGCCGCGTGCGGAGACGGCGCCTACCGTTTGGGGTCGCTCGATGTGGAGGTGACGGGCGGCGTTGCGCGCGTGGCGGGAAGCGACACGATCGCAGGGAGCACCGCCACGATGGACAGGCTGTTGCGCGACTGGGTTGAGGGCGCGGCCGCCGACCGTGACGATGCACTGCGGGAGGCGGCGCAGCTGACGGCCGTGAACCCGGCGCTGGCGATGGGCTGGGATGACGTGGGAGATCTTGCCGTCGGGCGGCGCATGGACGCCGTGGTGCTCGACCGCGATCTGCGCGTCGCCGAGGTGATTCGTGGCGGACGAGAGGACGATTTATCTCGATGTCGAGATATCCCAGCCGCGCTCGGGTAGGATAGGCGGCGGCTTCATACAGATGGAATACGAGAGTGGGAGAAGCGTTGGCGAAGATCAAGGTTGAAGGTACGGTCGTCGAGCTCGACGGCGACGAGATGACGCGCATCATCTGGCAGTTCATCAAGGACCGCCTGATCCACCCCTACCTCGACGTCGCGCTCGAATACTACGACCTCGGCATGGAGCACCGCGACGCCACCGACGACCAGGTCACCATCGACGCCGCGCACGCGATCCAAAAGCACGGCGTCGGCGTGAAGTGCGCCACCATCACCCCCGACGAGGCCCGCGTCGAGGAGTTCGGCCTGAAGAAGATGTGGCGCTCGCCCAACGGCACGATCCGCAATATTCTCGGCGGTGTCGTCTTCCGCGAGCCGATCATCATCTCGAACATCCCCCGCCTCGTGCCGGGCTGGAACAAGCCGATCATCATCGGCCGCCACGCCCACGGCGACCAGTACAAGGCGACCGACTTCAAGGCCGGCCCCGGCAAGGTCACCATCACCTTCGAGCCCGCCGACGGCTCCGAGGCGCAGAAGTTCGACGTGGTCACCCTGCCCGAGGGCGGCGGCGTGATCCAGGGCCAGTACAACTTCAACGATTCGATCCGCGACTTCGCGCGCGCCTCGTTCAAGTACGGCCTGTCGCGCGACTACCCCGTCTACCTTTCGACGAAGAACACCATCCTGAAGGCCTACGACGGTCAGTTCAAGGACATCTTCCAGGAGGTCTTCGACGCCGAGTTCAAGGCCGAGTTCGACGCGCGCGGCCTCACCTACGAGCACCGCCTCATCGACGACATGGTCGCCTCGGCCATGAAGTGGGAGGGCGGCTACGTCTGGGCCTGCAAGAACTACGACGGCGATGTGCAGTCGGATACCGTGGCCCAGGGCTTCGGCTCGCTCGGCCTGATGACCTCCGTGCTCATGACGCCCGACGGCAAGACCGTCGAGGCCGAGGCTGCGCACGGCACCGTGACCCGTCACTACCGCCAGCACCAGCAGGGCAAGCCCACCTCGACGAACCCGATCGCCTCGATCTTCGCCTGGACGCGCGGTCTCGCGCACCGCGGCAAGCTCGACGAGAACCAGGAGCTGATCGAGTTCTCGCACACCCTCGAGGATGTCGTTATCAAGACCGTCGAGTCGGGCAAGATGACCAAGGATCTCGCGCTGCTCGTTGGTCCGGATCAGGCCTACCTCACCACCGAGGAGTTCCTCGCGGCGATCGACGAGAACCTGCAGCAGCGACTCGCCTGATCTGTAGCCTCGCGGTTCGCGAAGGGGGTTGGCGCTGCGGCGCCGCCCCCTTTTGCGTGTGTGGTGCAGCTCGCGCCCCTTGCGCTCGGCTGCGCGAGGTGCGTTAGCGGCTGGTGGACTCGCGAATGTCGAGGGTTGCGGCGGGCACGGCGACCGGCGACGCGACGGGGCGGCCCTCGACGAGCGCGACGGCGATTTCGACGGCGAGTTGCGCGGTCTCCTCGGGATGCAGGTCGAGTGTGGTGACCGTGGGCTTCGAAGTGCGGTTCTGCATCGCGCCGGATCCTGCGGCGACGAGCAGATCCTCTGGCACACGAATGCCACGGCGGATCGCGGCCTCGGTGACGCCGGCCGCGTGCCGGCCAGTGAGGCAGAAGATCCCGTCGGGGTGTTCGGCGGGATCGCCCGAGAAGAAGGCGTCGATGACGGTGTCGCCGACGCGCTCGCCCTCGGCCTCCGGCAGGGAGATGACGAGCGGGCGCTGCCCGCGTTCGCGGCTCCACTCGGCGAGGGTGCGCTGGGAGCCGAGGTTCCAGTCGTTGAGGTCGGTTCCTGTGACGAGTGCGATGCGCTGCGCGCCGGCTTCGGCAAGGTGCGACAGGATGAGCCTGGCCTGGAGTTCGGCACCCTCGTCGATTTCGGGGAACATGCCGCGACGCGCGGGGTCTGCGCCGACGGTGACGAAGGGAATGCGCTGCTCGGAGAGCATGGTGAGCACGGGGTCGTTCTCGAAAGGTTCCGTCACGATGTAGGCGTCGGCGGCGAGAGCGCTGGGGGGCACTCCGGGGCGCGTTGGATCGTCGATGAGCATCATGCTGTAGCCGTGCTCCATAGCGCTGAGCGAGGCGGCGCCCGCGATGCGAAGGAAGTAGTCGACGCCCTCGGGCAGGAAGGTGTCAAGGCTGTGGAAAGGCCTGATCACGAGGGCGAGCAGCCCGAGCCGTGAGCTCTGCAGGCCGCGTGCGATGGCGCTCGGTCGGTAGCCGATTTCGGAGGCGATGCGCTCAATGCGCTCTGCGGTTTCTTGACGCACCACCCCTTTGCCGTTGAGGGCGTGCGAGACGGTGGTGGGGGAGACGCCGGCGGCCCGCGCCACGTCTTTGATTGTCGGTCTGCCATTGCTGCGCTGCACCTCGTCAGGATAGCCGCAGGGTGGTGGTGCGTGGGGTACCGAACCCGGGCAGAAGGCCAGTTCCGTTATCGAAACGTTGCACCCAAAACGTTTTTCACAAATCGTTTTGGGTGTTACGATCCTCCTGGGTCTTCGTCCAGCGCAGTGCCGGACCAAGAGGATTCAATGACGAAACTTCGAATGGAGAACAACGTGACTCTCGCAAAGACACGGGCGGCCATCGCCCTGCTTGCCATCACGGGCCTGGCACTCGCCGGCTGCGCCTCGGGAAGCCGTGGCGGAGGGGAGAGCGGCGGTGCCGCTGCCGACCTCGAGCTGCTGCAGACCACCCCCGCCCCCAAGGGTGAAGCCGACAAGGTCACCTGGAACTCGACCTACGGCGAGCTCGCCAGCCTCGATCCCGCCAAGGCCTTCAACTACTCCGAGAACACCGTGGTGGCGAACCTCTGTGAGCCGCTCTTCCAGATGCAGCCCGACTTCTCGGTCAAGCCCAACCTCGCGACGGGCGCCGAGACCACGGACGGCCTCAGCTGGAAGATCGGCATTCGCGACGATGTCACCTTCTGGGACGGCACCCCGATGACCGTCGAAGACGTCGTCTACTCGCTCAAGCGTCACAACGACCCCGCAGAGGGTAGCTTCTGGACCGGCGGCGTCACCGCGAACATCGCCGATGTCGTCAAGAGCGGCGACTCCGAGATCACCGTCAAGCTGAACACCCCCGACCAGCTGCTGCCCTCGTCCTTCTCGACCGTGCTCGGCGTTGTCGTGCAGGAGAAGCAGCGCAAGGCCGCCGGCGAGAACTACGGCAACCCCGACACCGGCGTCATGTGCACCGGCCCGTTCCAGTACACGGTAGGCAACTGGAAGCAGGGCCAGTCGATCACCCTCGATCGTTACGACGGCTACTGGAACGCCGACAAGAAGGCCAAGGCCAAGCAGATCGACATCAGCTTCGTCGTCGACCCCACCGCCATCTCGACCGCGCTCGCAGCCGGTGAGATCCAGGGCTCCTACGACGTGCCGCTGCCCGCCCTGAGTGAACTCGCCGACAGCTCCACGGGCAACCTCTACTTCGGTGAGGGCATGCAGATCATGGCGATCATCTCGACCGGCAACGGTCTCTTCGGTGATCCCGATGTGCGCCGCGCCATCACCCGCGCCACCGACCGCCAGGCCATCGCCGACACCGTCTACGAGGGCACCGGCACGCCGTCGCGCTCCGTGGTGCCGCAGGCTCCCTGGAACGCCATCGAGGGTGTCGCCGAACTGCGCGACAAGGAACTGCCCGACCTGAGCTTCGACATCGAAGCCGCTAAGGCCGACCTCAAGAAGAGCGACGTCGACCTCTCGCAGCCCATCAAGATCGCCTACCCGAGCGAGCGCAGCTTCTACGCCGACATCCTCAACGAGATGGCCAACGGCGCCAAGGAGCTCGGCATCACCTTCGAGCCCGTCGGGGTGCCCAGCGCCCAGTTCGGCCAGTTCTTCTCAGATCCCGCCGCCCGTGAGGGCTACGACGGCTTCGTGACCACGAACTACATGAGCGCACCCGATCCGCTGCTGCACCTCGTCAGCGTTGCGAAGACCGGCAGTGACCAGAACTACTCGGGCTTCTCCGACCCCGCAGTCGACGCGGCCCTCGACGCCGCGCTGGCCGAGGCCGACCCGCAGAAGCGCGCCGAACTCACCGTCAAGGCCGAGGCGCTCATCATGGACCAGCAGCCCTGGGTTCCCATCAACGACCTCAGCGTCCGCATGTACATGAACGAAGCCGTCACCGGCGCTCCCGCCTCGTTCGTCTACCTCTACTACCCGTGGGCCGCTGACCTCGGCTCCGCCGAGTAATCGGTGACCGCAGCAGGAAGGGATCGTCAATGATCTACGTGCTGAAACGGATCGGAGCGCTCATCGCAGTGCTCGTCGTGTCCAGCTTCATCGTGTTCTCGGGCATGTACCTCGCGCCGGGCAGTCCGGAGCAGTTCCTCGTACAGGGACGCACCGTCAGCCCGGAGGTACTCGCCGCGATTCGCGCCCAGTACGGTCTCGACGACCCCTTCCTGCTGCGCTACTGGCACTGGCTCATCGATGTGCTGCAGGGAGACCTCGGCCGTTCGCTGCTCACGCAGCAGGACGTCTCGACCCTCGTCATGTCGCGCCTGCCAACCACGCTGTTCCTTGCGGCCTTCGCCGCGATCCTCATCATCGTCTTCGGTGTGGGCCTCGGCGTGCTCGCCGCCACCCGATCGGGCGTCTTCGAAAAGCTCGTGGTGTTCGGCTCGAACCTCGGCTTCGCAGTTCCCACATTCTTCGCCGCGCTGATCCTCATGGCGATCTTCGGCTCGAACCTCGGATGGTTCCCGGTCTCGGGATCCGGTGAGGGATTCACCGACAGACTCTGGCACCTCACCCTGCCAGCGCTCGCGCTGGCCTTCCCAGGCATCTCCGTCGTGGCACGCATCACGCGCACCGCAGTGCGCGAGGAGCAGGGCTCCGAGCACGTCATCATGGCAATCGCGCGCGGTGTGCCCAAACAGTTCGTGCTCTGGCGCCACACGATCCGCAACTCCATGCTGCCGGTATCGACGGTGCTCGGCACCCAGATTGCGGGCCTGCTCGCCAGCGCCTTCGTGATCGAGTACGCCTTCACCCTCGACGGCATCGGTTCGCTGCTCGTCAACTCCGTGCAGAAGAAAGACTTCGCGGTGGTGCAAGCGATCGCCCTCATCATGGTGCTGGCCTTCGGCCTCATCAACCTCATCGTCGACCTGCTCTATGCAGTGATCGACCCCCGTGTCCGGCTGAGCAAGGGAGCGGCACGATGACTCAGCAGAAGTTCACGCGCAAACCGTCAACCAACACCACCTCGCAGGACACCGTTGCGGTGCAGCTGCTCCGCAAGCACCGCAACGACGTGCCCGTCAGTGGCTGGCGCGTCCTCGCGAAACGTCTCGGCCCCATCGGCATCGTGTGCCTCGGGATCATTGTGCTCGTCGTGCTCATGGCAGTGCTCGCGCCCATCGTCGCACCCTACGACCCCTACGAGGGCAGCGTCACCTCCCGTCACGAGGCCTGGAGCCTCGCGCACCTGATGGGCACCGACCAGTCGGGCCGCGACATCTTCTCCCGCATCATCTGGGGTGCGCGTACCAGCCTCATCGGGCCGCTCATCGTGATCGTTGTCACGGCGGTGCTCGCGACGACGCTCGCGCTCACCGCGGTCTGGTTCGGCGGCAAGGTTGACGCCTTCATCAGCCGGATCCTCGATATCCTGTTCGCGTTCCCCAACATGCTGCTCGCGATCCTCGCCGTCGCGATCTTCGGGCCGTCGCTGCTCACCGCATCGATCGCGCTCGCCATCGGCTTCACGCCCTACTCGGCGCGCGTCATCCGCTCCGTCGCGCTGCGGGAGCGCAACCTGCCCTACGTCTCCTCGGCGCAGCTGCAGGGCATCTCGGGCTTCGTGATCACCGTGCGCCACATCCTGCCGAATGTGCGCACGCAGATTCTGACAGGCATGACGATCAACTTCGGCTACGCCATGATCGAGCTCGCGGCGCTGTCCTTCCTCGGCCTCGGCGTGCAGCCGCCCACCCCCGATTGGGGCCTCATGGTCTCGAACGGTCAGGCGTCGCTGCAGCAGGGCTACTGGGAGCAGAGCATCTTCGCCGGTCTCGCCATCGTGATCACCGTTGCCGCCTTCGGCTACGTCGGCGAACAGCTCGGCGGTCGCCGCGCCTCAGGAAGGACCCGCTGATGCTGCATATCGAGAACCTCGTCCTCACCGTCACCGATCCCGAGACCGGGGCCGAGACTGAAATCCTCCACGGCAACTCCTTCGCGCTCGCGCAGGGTGAGGCCCTTGGCCTCGTCGGCGAGTCGGGATCCGGCAAATCGATGACGCTCAAGTGCATCCTCGGTATCGAACCCTCAGGGGCTCGGGTCGAGGGGCGGATCGAGCTCGACGGCACCGATCTGCTCGCTTCGAGCGGGGAGCCGCTGCGGAAGATCCGTGCGAACGATCTCGCGCTCATCGCGCAGAACCCGCACGGCGCACTCAACCCGGTGCTGCCCGTCGGCCGCTTCCTCATCGAGGGCATGAGCGACGCCCGCAACATGAGCAAAGCAGACGCGCAGGCGCGCGCTGCCGAGCTGCTGCGCCAGGTGGGCATCACCGACACCGAGCGGGTGCTCCACTCCTACCCGCACCAGCTGTCGGGCGGCATGCTGCAGCGCGTGGTGATCGCCGGTGCGATTTCCGGATCGCCGAAACTGCTGCTCGCCGACGAGCCAACCACGGCCCTCGATGTCACCACCCAGGCCGAAGTCGTTGCGATCCTCGATGAGATGCGCCGCGAACACGGCCTGTCGATGATCTTCGTCACTCACGATCTCGACCTCGCCGCCGCGGTCTGCGACAGGCTCGCGGTGATGAAAGACGGCGAGATCCTCGAGATCGGCACCCCGGAAGACATCCGGGATCACCCCAAAACCGAGTACACCCGCGCGCTCATGGCCGCGCGGCCCCTGCTCTACCCTGCCGGCCACCCCGTGCCCGAAGCGGGAACGCACGCCGCGGGCGTCGAGAGCAGCGACAACGCAGAGGAGGCAGGCGCATGAGCGGGCAGCCCATCATCGAGGTCGAGCACCTCAAGCGCACCTTCCACCTGAGCCGCAAAGCCAGCGTGGCCGCGCTCGACGACGTCTCCTGCGAGCTGCGAGCAGGCACCTGCCTCGCCGTTGTGGGGGAGTCGGGCTCTGGCAAGTCGACGCTCGCCCGCGTGGTCGTCGGCCTCGAATCAGCTGATTCAGGCACGGTGAGGATCGCGGGCCACGATGTGAAGCCCACCACTGCGAGGCGCGCCCTGCGCGAGCGGGCGAAGCTGGTGCAGATGGTGTTCCAGGATCCGCAGGGCTCACTCAACCGCTCGCTGCCGGTGTCGGCGACCATCGACGAGATGCTGCGCGCGCATCGCCCCGACCTCGACAAGGCGGGCCGCCGCGCCCGTGTGCTCGAACTCTTCACCGAGGTCGGCCTCACCGAACGCCACGCCGACGCCAAGCCGGCCGCGCTCTCGGGCGGCCAGAAGCAGCGCGTCGCGATCGCCCGGGCGCTCGCAGCCGAGCCCGAGATCATCGTGCTCGACGAAGCAGTGTCGGCGCTCGACGTGTCGGTGCAGGCGCAGGTGCTCGACCTGCTCAAGAAGCTGCGCGCCGAGCATGGCCTGTCGTATCTCTTCATCACGCACGACCTCTCGGTGGTGCGCGACATCGCCGACGACGTCGTGGTGATGCGCAAGGGCCGCATCATCGAGCGGGGCACCGTCGACGCCGTGCTCGACAGCCCGCAGCAGCCTTACACTCAGCTGCTCATCGCCTCCGCACCCCGCCCCGGATGGCATCCGCAGCGCGGCCTCCGCGAGGCGCTGCTCACCGACGAGGCCTGAGCCTCGTGACAATCCGGGCCCGGATCCGATAGCCGAGATATCGGGTCCGGGCCGCGGGCGTGCGGTCTCCGATTCTGATCCTGATCCGCACCCGCCCGCCCCGACCCCGCACTCACCCAGAAGGAATCCCAATGACCACCAGACCCGAACGCCTGCACATCGATGTTTCCGGCGCCACCCCGCGTGAGCTGGGGCTGAGCCGGGGTGCCGCGCTGCGGGCCACCCTGCCGGCCGCATACGCCAAGTACGCCGAGCTGTTCCGCCTGCTGGGCGTGAGCGAGGAGCTGGAGCGCGAGGGCACCGAACGCGTCATCGCCGCGCTGCAGCCGTGGCGGCCGGCGCTGCTCGAGGAGTTCGCGGGCATTGCCGAGGGTGCCGGGGTCGACGTCGCCCAGGTGATCGCGCTGAACGCGCGCACCGAGATCATCGCCCTCGGTGGGGCGGCGAGCAGCGAATGCTCGACGCTCACCGCGCAGATTGGCGGGCACCGACTCGGTGTGCAGACCTGGGACTGGCACATCGAGCTGGAGCCGTTCTGGCACACGCACTCCGTCATCGGCCCCGGCCTGCGCTATGCCGGTCTCACCGAGCAGGGCATCCTGTCGAAGATCGGCGTTAACGAGGCCGGGCTTGCGCTGCACTTCAACATCCTCGGGCACCGCCAGGACGGCCCCGATGGGGTGCCCATGCATGTGCTTTCGAGCGTGGTGCTGTCGGAGTGCCGTTCCGTGGACGAGGCGATCGCGTTGATCCGCGAGGCACCGATCGCTTCGTCGTCGGCGTTCACGATGCTCGATGCGCAGCGGGCGGTGTCTGTTGAAATGAGCCCGGCTGGGGTCTTCGTGATCGAGGAGCAGGCTGGATCGGTGCAGCGCACCAATCACTTCCAGCACGGCACCCCGCTCGCCGAGCAGAAGTCGGAGCTGTTCGAGCCCGACTCCTCAGCGCGCCTGGTGCTGGTGCGCGAGCGCCTCGCCGCGGGCGTTCCCGCGGCCACCGACGAGATGGTGCGCGTGCTGCTCAGCGGCGAAGGGGAGCCTCCGCTCACCTGCCATGCTGACATGTCGAAGGGCTACGGGGAACGCTGGGCCACCCTCGCAACCGTGCTCACCGACCCCGATGCGCGCACGATCCGCATCCTCGACGGCATGCCCACCGACGCCGAAACAGGCACCTGGCGCACGCTCGTCGCGTAGCGCTGGGCTTTTCAGCCGGGCCGCCTGCGTCCCACGTCCCGCACCGATCGACGTTCCAGCACCCCGTTTCACGGGAAACAGGTGCTGGAACGTCGATCGGTGCGTGTAGGGATGTGCGGGTGGACACGGCGGGTCGGGCGGATCGGGTGGATCGGGCGGGCGACCGTGCCAGGCGGGCCGGCCGAGAGCGACACGTCGCGGCGATCCGCAACCCCAGTTCAGGAAGCGAGCAGTTCTCGCACCCGGGGAACTACCCGCGTGGCGTAGAGCTCGATGCTGGCGCAGAGCTGCTCGTGCGGCATCGTGCCGTTGGCGTACTTCAGATCAAAGCGGTCGGCGCCGAGCACGCGCACCGTGCTCGCGATCCGCTGCGCCACAGTCTCGGGTGAGCCGACATAGAGCGAGCCCGTGTCGGCCTCGTGCTCGAACTCTGCGCGCGAGGTGCGCGGCCAGCCGCGCTCGGCGCCGATGCGGTTGCGGTTTGCCTCAAAGTGCGGCCAGAGCTGGTCGCGGGCTTCGGCGTCGCTTTCGGCGATGTGGCCTGGTGAGTGCACACCGAGCGGCATGGGATCCCGCCCCAGCTCATCCTGGGCCTGCCGGTAGAGCTGCGCGAACGGCGCGAAGCGGGCCGGATCGCCGCCGATGATCGCGAGCATCATCGGGATACCCGTCTGCACGGAGCGCAGCACGGATTGCGGGCTGCCGCCGACGCCGATCCACGAGCGCACCCCCTGCGGCTGCTCGGTCTTGGGGAACACCTCCTGCTCCACCAGCGGACTGCGGTGCTGACCCGACCAGGTCACGGCGCCTTCTTGGCGCAACCGCGAGAACAAGTCGAGCTTCTCGCTAAACAGCGCATCGTAGTCTTCGAGCCGGTAACCGAACAGCGGGAAGGACTCGGTGAAGGAGCCGCGACCCAGGATCACCTCGGCGCGACCGCTGCTCACCGCGTCGAGCGTCGCGAATCGCTCGTACACTCGCACCGGATCGTCGCTCGACAGCACCGTCACCCCGGTGCCGAGCAAGATTCGCTCGGTGCGGCCGGCGATGGCCGCGAGCGCGATTTCGGGGCTGCTCAGCGCGAAGTCGTCGCGGTGGTGCTCGCCGAGGGTGATCGCATCGACGCCGAGGCGGTCGGCGAGCACGGCCTGCTCGACCACGTCGCGGATCACCTGCGCGTGATGCGCGGGGGAGCCGTCTGAGCTGCGGGTGACATCGCCGAAGGTGTCGAGACCGAGGACGAGCTGCTGGGCGTTGGCCCCGGCGACCGCGCGTAGCGGGGCGGGGGCGGAGCCAGTCGAATGGGTGCTGTGAGCCATGCCCATTGCAACGGCGCCGTATGGGGTTGTATTCCTCGGCTACGGCAGGCTTGCGGGGGTGTGCTGGGTTGCTGATTTCTGAGCGGGGGGCTCAGCCCGGTGATCAGATCACCATTGGGTGGCCGGCTTGGCTGATCCGCTCAGGCCTTGCGGCTCGATGCGACGTAGCCGACCACGGCACCGGCGACGCCGTAGAGCGCCGGGATGACCCAGAACACACCGAGCGCAAGCAGCGCGGCGACTGCTGCCGCGAGGAGCAGCAGCTCGAAGAGGGCCTGCGCGAAGCGGTCGGTGCGCAGCACGGGGCGCGGTGACAGGAACAGCGCCCACAGCAGCACCGAGAGTGCGAGGAACGCGAAGCCGGTGAGGAGCCCGGGGAACGGCAGCGGCCAGGCGACGAAGCCCCACACGGTCACCGAGGCGACGGCGACGAGGTGGAAGAGCGCGCGCACGAGTTGCAGAATCGTGGCGGCACGGGTGGGCTGGGCATCGGAGGTGCTGGTCACCGCACCATTCTATTCGACCGGTGGTGTGCGTCGGGCCGGTGCGCTGGAAACCGAGGAGCCGGCTCGGGGGAGGCGCGGCGGGTGGCCCGGCGGCCGAGCGGTTATCGGAGCGCAGAGTGCTAGATTGCTGCTGCGATCGCGGGCCGGGTGCGGCAGGACGGAGTGGGCGTGAGCGGGGTAGCAGAGCCAGTTGCGCACGAGGGCAGGGCATTGCGCGGCGTGCGCGTCCTCGATGCGCGGGGCGGCTTCACCGCTCCGTGCCGTGTTTCGTGGGCATCGGGTGCGTTCGCGCTCGGCGGGCCGGAGCGCGCGAGCGATGATGCTCCGGCGACATGGGGTGCGGATGAGCTCTGGTTGATTCCGGGTCTGGTCGATGCTCACCTGCACGCGGCTTGGCACGCCTTCGATGCCACCGATCGCGAGCTCCTGGGCGAGGCGCAGACCATTGCGGCCACGGAGCGGGCGCTTGCTCGCACGCTTGCAGCGGGCGTGACGAGCATTCGCGACGCCGGTGGCCTCGACCCTCTGATGCTGCGCCCGATGCCGCGTACTGCGCGGCCGCGGGTGCAGGCGTCGGTCAGCATCATCGACAGGGCGTTCGCCGATGCGTGCGGCGGGCTCGACAGAGCTGTCGAATCGGTGCTCGAGAGGGGTGCCAGCTGGGTGAAACTGTACGGCACCGCAGGGATCGGCTCGACGTCGGGCGCCCGTCTCGATGCAACGTTCTCCGCCGTCGAGCTGCGCGACGCCGTGCATCGCGCTGAGCGTGTCGGTGCGGGGGTGATGGTGCACGCGTGGGGCGGTGCCGCGATCGATGATGCGATCGAGGCGGGTGCCCTGAGTATCGAGCACGGTCTGTTCTTGACGGCGGATCAGGCCGCTCGGGCTGCCGAGCGCGATATGACCCTGGTGCCAACGCTGCGCATCTACCATCTCGTGCAGCGCATGATCGACGCGGGCGCGCTGCCCGCGAGTCTGCGGGCGCGGGTTGACGAGGCTGTCGGCGCGCACCCTGGTGCGGTGCTGCGGGCGCGCGACGCCGGGCTGCGCGTCGCGCTCGGCACCGACTACGGCACTCCTGAGCAGCATGGCAGCAACGGGCGCGAGGTCGATGCGCTGGTCGAAGCTGGGCTTTCGCCCGGTGAGGCACTGCTGGCCGCAACGCGCTCGGGTGCGGAGTTGCTGGCGCGGGTTGCGGGGCGTGCGGGTGATGTCGGTGCGGTGGCGGATCGCGGTGCGCTCGCGGGGCGGATCGTCGATGGCGCGGTGGCTGACGGCGTGCTCCTGCGCCGAGACCCGCGGCTGCCCGGGGCGCTGAGCGATCCGCAATCCATCGTTGGGGTGCTGCTCGGAGGCCGTCCCATCGATCCGGCGGAGTTGCGGGAGATCTGAGGGTTCGGACTGTGCGCAGAGTTTGCTCTGGGCGGGTTCGCCGACCGGGTTACGCGGAAGAAACACGTGGTTCTGCCGGGCACAGGCAAAGTGGTCCATTGATCTGGCTTCGGTTAGCGTATGTGCATAGACCACGTCGGGTGTGCCAGCGCCCGATCCCAAACCGCACCCGGAGGACCCCGTGCCCAGAAAGCCCCACACCGCGTCGCGCAGTCGCCTTGCGCTCGCGACAGCCTCGCTCGCCGCAGCAGCCCTGCTGCTCAGCGCCTGCGCAGGCGGCGCGAGCCCCCAGACCGCGGGCGAAACCGCCACTCCCGTCGCGGGCGGCACGCTCACCTTCGGCAGGGTCGCCGCGGTGAACAACCTCGACCTGAACCAGCAGATCACCGCCAACAACGCCTTCGCGATCGACAAGATCTTCGAACCACTCGTCGCCTTCGACGAGCACGGCAAGATCGGCCCCTGGCTCGCGGAGTACGAAGAGAGCGACAACGGCCTCGTCTACACCTTCACCCTGCGCGACGGGCTGCGGTTCTCGAACGGCACCGAGGTTACCCCCGCCGACGTCGTCTTCTCGCTCAACCGCCACCTCGAAGTGGGCGGCCCGCTGCCGCTGACCGCCCCCATTGCGAGCATCGAGGCCACTGGCGACCGCGAGGTCACCATTACCCTTACCGCCCCGTACACGCCGTTCCTGTCCGAGCTTTCGGGCTTCTCGAACGGCATCTTCCCCGCCGATTTCGGCGGTGTCAGCGAAGAGGAGTTCTTCAAGAACCCCGTCGGCACCGGCCCATTCGTGGTCGACAAGTGGGATCCGAACGGCGATCTGTCGTTCGTCAAGAACACGCACTACTGGCAGGAGGGCAAGCCCTACCTCGACGGGCTCGTCTACAAGGTCGTCGCCGACGACACCCAGCTGCGCCAGCAGCTCGCAGCCGGCCAGGTCGACGCGATCGATACCGTTCCGGCAGCCAATGCCGCCGAGGTCGACGCAGCAGCCGACACCGTGCTCTCGAAAACCGACGGATGGTCGACTGAACAGGTCTTCTTCAACACGCAGCGCGAGCAGTTCGCCGATCCGCATGTGCGGCGCGCCATCGCCCACGCCCTCGACCGCCCGGGCATCACCTCCGCCACCACCTTCGGCACGGCCGAGGTCGCGAACGCACTGCTGCCGCCCACCATCACCTACTCGGCCAACGACACCGTGAAGGCCCTTGACTTCGACGTCTCCGCCGCGAAGTCCGAGCTTGCCAAGTCGGCCTACCCTGACGGGTTCAAGACGACGCTGCTCATCGCGAGCGGCAACTCGCAGCGGGCGCAGATCGCGCAGATCGTGCAGGAGTCGCTCAGCAAGATCGGCATCGACGTCGAGATCGAGCAGCTCGATATCGCAGTCTTCCGCGAGCGCTTCTTCGCCTACGACTACGACGTCATGCTCAACAGCGGCCAGTCTGACGCCCCCGACCCCAACGGGTTCATCACCTTCCAAGCCGACCCGGAGGGCTTCAGCAAGTCGTACTGGACGCACTACACGAACGACAAGGTCACCACGCTCATGGAGGAGGGGCGCACCACGCCTCCCGGCGACGAGCGCAAAGCGATCTACGCCGAGATCCAGCAGATCCTCGCCGACGATGTGCCCTATATTCCGCTGTTCTTCCCCTCGAACCTGAAGGCGACCACCGGCGATGTACACGGCTTCACCGTGCTGCCGAACTCGAGCGTGCGCTTCCAGGATGCCTGGCTGAGCGGCGGCGGGAAGTAGCGCGACAGTCCTGAGGGCCTGATCCTTGCATGAACGTCGCGGCCCGCGGCCTCGCACACAGCGGGGCCGCGGGCTGCGACGTTCGATGTCGGAGGTCGTGAGTAGGGTGAGACCGTGAAGAACGACAGGCTGCGACGAGCGCTGCGGGCGGTGGGGCGGATCACCGCGCGCATTGTGCCGGTCATGCTCGGCGTGGTGGTGGCCGTCTTCTTCCTGCTGCGCCTCGTGCCCGGCGACCCTGCCGCCATGATCCTGGGCGAGCGTGCCACTCCCGAGTCCGTCGCACAGCTGCGCGCCCGGCTCGGCCTCGACCAGCCGCTCTGGCACCAGTTCACCGATTTTCTCGTACAGGTAGTAACCCGCTTCGACACAGGCGACTCCCTCGTCACGGGGGTGCCGACTCGCGAACTCATCCTCGCTCGCGCACCCGTGAGTCTGGGCATCGTGGTCTTCGCTGTGGCGCTCGCGGTGATCATCGCGGTGCCGCTCGCGCTCGCCGCAGCGCTGCGCCGAGACGGCTGGGTCGATCACCTGGTGCGCGTGCTGCCAGCGGTGGGTATGGGCATGCCGCTCTTCTGGATCGGTCTGCTGCTCATTATCGTGTTCGGAGTGCAGCTGCGGTGGTTCCCCGTCGGCGGGGTCGGATCGGGGCCGGGGGAGCCGCTGCGCAGTCTGTTCCTGCCGTCGCTCGCGGTTGCGCTCGGCATGGCGCCGCCGCTGATCCGCTCGCTGCGCGCCCAACTGCTCGAGGTGCTCTCAGCCGACTTCGTCACCACCCTGCGCGCCGCGCAGGTGCCCGAGCGCCGTATCCTGTGGCGCCACGTCGTGCGCGGTGCGGCGCTGCCCACGCTCACCCTGCTGAGCGTCAACACTGCGTACCTGATCGGCGGCACCCTTGTTGTTGAGAAGGTGTTCGGCATCGACGGCCTCGGCACGCTGCTGTTCCAGTCGATCGGCAGTCGCGACTTCCCGGTAGTGCAGGGCGTCGCCCTGTACTGCGCGGTGCTCGTGGTGCTCGTCACCACGCTGTCAGGCGTGCTCGCAGCCCTGCTCGATCCGCGTCTGCGCGTGAGCGATGCAGCTGAACCGGCGCGGCCGACTGCCGAGGGGGTTGCGCGATGAACACCCTGGGTCGCCTCCGCCGTTCGCCGGCGTTCGTCGCCGGTGCGACGCTGCTCACGCTGATCCTGCTCGCTGCGCTGCTGGCTCCCGTGCTCGCCCCTTACCCGCCGAACGCGCAGAACCTCACCGGCGGGCTGCTGCCGCCCTCGCCCGAGCACTGGTTCGGCACTGATCAGCTGGGGCGCGACGTGCTCTCCCGTATGCTCTTCGCAGCCCAGACCGACCTGCGCATCTCGGTGCTCGCAGCGGTGGCACCCTTCGTGATCGGGGTGACGGTTGGCCTCATCACCGGATACTTCGGAGGCGCTGTCGACTGGGTGGGCTCCCGCGTGATCGACACTGTGATCGCCTTCCCCTTCTACGTGATCATCATCGCGATCGTCTTCGCGGTGGGAGCCGGCGAAGGCGGCATCATCGTGGCCTTCGCGCTTGTGGGGTGGGTGGGCTACGCGCGGGTGCTTCGTGCGATGACCGCCTCGCTGCGGGAGTCCGGCTGGGTGCGCGCGGCCCGCGGCGGTGGGCTGTCGCACGCGCGAGTGCTGCTGCGGCATCTGCTGCCGAACGTGCTGCCGCAGGCGATCGTGCTGCTCGCCACCGAGATCGTGCTCATCATGGTGGCGATCGTCACCCTCGGCTATCTCGGGCTCGGCATCCAGCCGCCAACGCCCGACTGGGGCACCATGATCTCCGATGGCCAAGCCTTCATCACCACGCACTGGTGGCTTTCGGCGCTGCCAGGTCTCGCTGTCGTAGTGACCGGGGTGTCGCTCTCGTTGATCGGCGACGGAGTCGGAGACGCGCTGCGTGTGGGCGCCGGCCGACATGGCTGGTCAGGCCGCTCAGGCCGGTCAGGTCGCTCAGGCCGCGTGAGCCGAGATCGAGGGAACGCGAGCGGCGGTCTCGCCCGCGTGACCGAGCCGCTCGCGTCGCCTCAGCGGTCGAGCGCGGGGTCTGTGGGTTCTGGTTCTGGTTCTGGTTCTGGTTCTGGTTCTGGTTCTGGTTCTGGATCTGGGGCGGCAGGTGCGGGTGCCGCGCTGCGCGCGGGCGAGGTGCGCGTGCGGGGTTTGCGTGTCGCAGCAGAGGCTTCGGGCGCAGAGACCGGCCCTGCGCTCGTCGAGGGGCTCTCATTCGAGGTGCAACCGGGCGAGGCCGTCGGTATCGTGGGGGAGTCGGGCTCTGGAAAAACGCTCACGCTTCGCGCGTTGCTCGGCATGATGCCCGTCGGCACACGCATCGCAGCGGGTGAGGCGAGCGCCGGCGGGCCGGTGCGCATGGTCTTCCAAGATCCGCTGACAGCGCTCGACCCGCTCACACGTGTCGGCGTGCAGCTGCGAGAGGCCGTCGAGGCCGCCCACGACGGCACACGTTCCGACGCCCTGCGCCGGGTGCACGAGCTGCTGGATCAGGTGCGCCTTACTCACACAGAGCGGATCGCGCGCGCCTATCCGCACCAGCTCTCGGGCGGGCAGCGGCAGCGCGTGGTGATCGCGATGGCCCTTGCCGGCGACCCGGCCCTCCTGCTCTGCGACGAACCCACCACCGCGCTCGATGTGACCGTGCAGCGCAGCGTGCTCGAATTGCTCGACGAACTGCGCCGCAGCCGCGGCATCACCCTGGTGTTCGTAAGCCACGATCTCGCCGTCGTCTCGTCGCTGTGCGACCGCGTCATCGTGATGCGCGGCGGGCGAGCGGTGGAATCGGGCGATACCGCGCAGATCGTGCAGTCCCCCCGCGCGCCCTATACCCGCGCGCTGCTCGATGCGGTGCCCGCACTGCCGCAGCTCGCATCAGACTCGCGCTCCGGTCTCGCGGCAGAGCCACCGAAGCGCGCCTCCGAGCAGTCGCCCGTGCTCGAGGTGCGCAGCGCGCGGGTGGCCTACGGTCGCACGATCGCCGTCGACGGCGTCTCCTTGGCCGTGCCAGCCGGAGGAGCACTGGGCATCGTAGGGGAGTCGGGATCCGGCAAAACCACGCTCGCCCGCGCCATTGCCGGCCAGCTGCCGCTCATCGCTGGTGAGATCCTGCTCGACGGGCAGCAGCAGCCGACGCGCCGCGACCAAGCCTCGCGTCGGGCGGTGCAATTAGTGCCGCAAGACCCATACTCCTCGCTCGATCCGCGCATGACCGTCGGGCAGACACTCGGTGAGCTGCTGCGGGCGCACCGAATCGCGACGCGCGCTGCAGTGCAGGCCAGCATCGCCGCGCTGCTCGAATCGGTGCGGCTCGACCCAGCCCTTGCGCGCTGCTACCCTCACGAGCTCTCGGGTGGGCAGCGCCAGCGAGTTGCGATCGCCCGCGCACTTGCGGTCGAACCGCGGGTGATCGTCGCCGACGAGCCCACGAGCGCGCTCGACGTGTCGGTGCAGGCGAGCGTGGTGGAGCTGCTGCGTGAACTGCGAAATACCACCGGGGTGGCGCTCCTGCTCGTGTCGCACGATCTGGCCGTGGTGCATGAGCTGTGCGAAGAGGTGCTGGTGATGCGCGAAGGCGAGACCGTCGAAGTCGGAGGATCGACATTCTTCACCGAGCCCCGCAGCACCTACGGCAGGCAGCTGCTCGCAGCGGTGCCGCGATTGAGTCGCCAGGCCTGACCGCGGCGGCAGCGAGCCCCGCGGCGACACCGCGCCGCTATCCGCTATCCGCCCGCCGCCCGCCGCCGCTGCGTCTGCCCGGCGGTGACGATGTCCGAGGCCCTTGATACGCTGCCAGTACCGGATCGCTCGAGAGGGGGCCCTCGATGGATGGCATCATGACCTGGTTCGAGCGGCTGCTCGACGGCTCGCTGATGGCGGGCGGCGTCTTCCTCATCATCGGCGTCATCGGAGGGGTGCTGCTGCTCGTCTCCCTGGTGCTCGACGGCATCTTCGACGCGTTCGACTTCGGCGACGGCCCGCTCAGCCTCACCACCATCGCGGCGTTCACCGCGATCTTCGGCTTCACGGCCTTCGCGAGCGTCGGCGCAGGCATGGCCACACCGGTCGCGGCAGTGATCGGCTCACTGGCGGGGGCGGTGGGCGGTGCGGCCGCCTGGTGGCTGTCGCGCATGATCCGCGGCGCCGAGTCGAGCACTGCGGTGAGCGGCAGCGACCTTGTCGGATCCGAGGGGGCGGTCGTGCTCGCGATCCCTGAGGGCGGGCTCGGCGAGGTCGCCATCACCCGCCACGGCGAGCGGATCTCGCTCGCCGCCTCGGCCGACACCGCGATCCCGCGTGGCGCGGCGGTGCGGGTTACGCAAACCGTCACCTCGACTTCGGTGCGCGTCGAGCCGGTCTCGGTTCCGCCCACCCCGGATGCTGCGCCAGGCGCCTCCGGTTAGACCCTGCAGCAGACCCCAAGACTCAATGAACGGAGACTGAATGTTGCTCGCAAGCCCGGCGATCATCGGCATCTTTGGCGCGGTCATCGCGCTGGTGCTGGTGGCACTCGTCATCATCAAGCGGTACCGCATCGCAAAACCTGACGAGGCGATCATCGTCACCGGCGGCAAAGGCAAGGAAGTTGTCGATGCCTCGGGGCAGCGGTCGCGCGATCTATCCGGGCAGAAGGTGGTCACCGGTGGCGGCGTGTTCGTCGTGCCCTTCGTGCAGAAGTCGTTCACCATCTCCCTGCGCTCCCGACGCCTGTCGATCACCACCGAGGCGCAGACCACAGACGGCATCACGATCCAGGCGCAGGCCGTTGCCGTGGTGAAGGTGGGAGGCACCCAGGAGATGATCCGCGCCGCCGCCCAGCGATTCCTGTCGAACTCCGACGAGATCGATGAGTCGACGCAGGAGGTGCTGTCGGGTTCGCTGCGTTCGATTATCGGCGGGCTCACCGTGCTGCAGATCATCAGAGATCGCGCCGTTGTCGCCCAGAGCGTGCTCGAAGCCGCCGAGGAAGCGCTCACGAAGCAGGGCCTCGTGGTCGACACGCTGCAGATCCAGGAGATTCGCGACGGTGCCGACTACATCACCAACATCGGTCGCCCCGAGGCGGCAAAGGTGCGCCAGGCGGCCGATATCGCTGAGACGAATGCGTATCAGGCGTCGCAGGAGGCGAAGATCGCGGCCGAGAAAGTACTGCTCGATCGCAATCGCGAGCTGAAACTGCGCCAGGCCGAAATCCAGGCCGAGACCGACAGGGCAACCGCGCAGGCGGCGGCCGCCGAGCCCTTGGAGCAGGCGATTCAGCAGCAGGCCATTGTTGAGCAGCAGCAGATCACGGCGCAGAAGGGCGTGGCGCTGCGCACCGAGCAGCTGAACGCCGATGTGCGCGCCGTCGCCGAGGCCGAGGCCTACCGAGTCGAGGCGCTGGCGAAGGCTGAAGCGGCGGCCGCGGTGTCGGCCGCCGAGGGGCGCGCAAAGGCCGTGGAGCGCGAGGGCCTTGCGAACCGTGCCGCGCGTATCGCTGCGTCGGAGGCACTGGAGGCCGAGGGCCGGGCCGAGGCTTCGGCGCTCGAAGCGAAGGGCACGGCAGAGGCCGCCGCGATCGATGCTCGAGCCCGCGCGCTCGAGACGCAGTCGCAGGCCGTGTTGGCACAGGAGCTCATCCACTTGCTGCCGGAGATCGCGGGCGAGTACGCGCAGGCAATCGGCGCGATCGACAACATGACCGTCGTATCTGCCGATGGCTCGGCCAAGGTCACCGGCGACGCGATGGGCAACATCAAGGGCATGCTCGAGATGGCTCGTGAGACCGTGGGCATCGACCTGGTGGGCATGCTCAACGGTGCGGTCACCGGCGGCGCTGCGGGTGCGGCGGCTGGCCGCGCCTCGCAGGGGCAGGCGGATCAGGCCCGCATTGATCGCGCTCGGGCTGCTGTCGCGACGCCCGGAGAGGCTCGGTATAGTACCGGTGACTCCGATGCTGGCACCGGGGCGAATACTGGCGCGGCCGAGCAGATTGCCGTCGCCGCGCAGGATCTCGCCGCGACCGCTGCGCAGACTGCCGCCGAAGCTGCTGAGGCCGCAGAGTCCGTGACGGGTGCCGCAGGCGCGGCCGCCCAGCGCGCTGGCGGCACTGCCGCGACCGGTCTCGACGGATTCGGCGTTGCACCTCAGCAGAACCCGGCAGAATAGGGGCATGCCCTCCCGAGTACCCCGTTCGGTCACTGCCGAGGTCGAGTCGGTGCTCGGCCCGGCTCCGGTGAGCTATGCACAGCCGGAGGTCGTCGTGCTCCGCTTCCGTCGCCACGGGCGCCATCTCGTGTTGCCGGTGCTCGCGCTGCTCGTGATCGCCGCAGCTGCCGGGTACTGGGTGGGAGCCCTCCCCGCCGCGTGGATGAACCTCGCGGCGGGTGCCGGCGCCGTTCTGCTGGCCCTGCTGCTCGGAATCCTGCCAGTGCTCGCATGGCTCGCGCACCGCACCACCGTGACGACCCGCCGTGTGATTCTGCGCCGAGGGCTCTTCTCGCGGCACCGCAGCGAGGTGTCCCTCGGGCGAGTGCGCGAAGTGCGCTCACGGCGGGGGCTGTTGCAACGGATGCGAGGCGCGGGAGACATCGAGCTGTTGCACGGCAGTGAAAGCCTCAGACTGGTCGACGTGCCTGGCAGTGAGCGGGTCGCCGATGCGCTGCAAGACCTGATGGCGCGCAACTACGAGCACGCGACCCGGGTGGAGCAGCGACTCGCGAACCTCCCGGCAGCACAGCCGAAGGGAGACACTTCCGTGCACCCGGAGCAGGCCGGGCCGGTCTCGTTCTGGTGATCCGCCCCCGCTGACATCAGCAGCGGCCACCAGCTACCGCAGGCTCCTATCGCAGCGGCTCGTCTGCTCGCCGCACCTTCAACTGGTGCGGGTGATGAGCACGTCGATCAACTGGCCGGCGAGCCCGACGAGCTGCTCGATCTCGCTTTCGTCGCGATCCACCCAGCGGCACTCGGGATCACCGACGGGCACGAAATTCTCGTGCCGTTCCCACACCACCAGTGTGCGCTCGGCACCGAGCACATACTGCTGCCACCAGACCTGGCGCAGGTAGTTGCGGGGGATCGAGCGCCACTGCTTGTTGGTGGTCTTGATCTCGGCGAGTTCGATGATGCCGTTCTCTCGCAGTACGAGCCCGTCGGGGGTAGCGAGGTGGCGCAGGTCGGTCTCAGCGTGAAAAAGGGCCTGGCTCGGCGAGATGAGATGCTCGCGCAGCACCCAGGAGGCAATCTCAGGTTCCCGGGCCTTGCCGTGCGCCGTGTAGGCGTTGCCGGTGAACCTGCTGCCGTGCAGTTTCTCGTGAGCCGCGGCCTCGATCGAACGCGGGCTGGTCAGCTTCGCCACATCGGTCGCGGTGATGCCGCGCGCGCGTGCTCGCATCCACGCCATGCGATCAGTGCCGTCGGTGACCATCCGGTTCAGGTAGGAGGGCTGTTGCTCGGTCACCACCCCAGTCTTCCACGTCTCGGCGGCGGCTTCGACACGGCTCGCGAAGGCACCTGAAAGGCACCTGCTGTCGCGCAAAGTGGCAAAATGCGGCAGGTTCTTTCGCGCGAAGCGGAAAATTCGCTGACAATCCATCGAGAGAAGGCGCTCATCATCGTTTGTTGGATGCGCTGCAGGAAAGGAAAGCACTAGGCTCGTGAAGACAAGTTCCCCAGGCGCTCATATGGACTCAGGCGTCCGGGGGGAGATAACGATCTGGTGCGCTTCGGCGTTGACTTCTCTCAGCGCGAGACGTGCCGGGTGAGGGGCACTCAGAACTATGGAATCTCAAATATTGAAGCGCGCCGATGGTGGGAAGGTGCGCGCCCTCGTCGTAGATGACGAGGAATCGATCACGCAGCTCGTCGCAATGGCGCTGCGATATGAAGGGTGGGATGTCGAAACTGCTGCCAATGGGGAAGAGGCACTGCAGAAGATTCGCTCATTCGATCCTGATGTCGCTGTTTTCGACATCATGCTGCCCGACTTCGACGGGATGCAGTTGCTGTCGCGGGTCCGCTCCGACGGGCACATGTTCCCGGTGCTGTTCCTGACAGCGCTCGACTCGGTCGAGGATCGCGTCAACGGCCTGACCGCGGGCGGCGACGACTACGTGGTGAAGCCGTTCAGCTTGGAAGAGCTGATTGCGCGGCTGCGCGGTCTTGTGCGGCGTTCGCAGGTGGCACTTGCCCAGGAGCCTGACCCGGTGCTGCGTGTGGGGGATCTCACGCTCAACGAGGACAGCTACGAGGTGGAGCGGGCTGGGGAGCCCATTGCGGTCACCAACACCGAGTTCGAGCTGCTGCGCTACCTGATGCGCAACCCCAACCGCGTGCTGTCGAAGGCGCAGATCCTCGATCGTGTGTGGGCCTACGACTTCAACGGCAAGTCAACGGTGGTCGAGCTCTACATTTCGTACCTGCGCAAGAAGGTTGATGCGGGCCGCGCCCCGATGGTGCACACCGTGCGCGGCGCAGGCTACATGCTGAAGCCCGCCGCCTGAGCCGACCAAGGCATTCAGCTGACAGATGCGATCCGCTCCTGGGGGAGGAGCGGATCGCATTTGTGTGTGTGGTGTGGTAGGGTTCTCTACGGCCACAGACCGTCGGTAGGGTTCGTCAGAATCCCGTAACGTTCGCGTAAGCGAAGACCTGCGCAGGTACGAACTCCTTGAGAGTGGGATCCCGATCCCAATTCTTCACAGAAGCTCCGTGCGTGCGCGCCGGAGCTTTTCTTGTTTTCAGGGGAGCATCCGAGCGGCACGGCCCCCGAGCGGCATCCGCTGCACGGGTACGACAAGCTAGGGAGCGCCATGGCTACGAAGGACGCTACGGTTGCCGATCTTCAGCAGAAGTTTGAAGAGTCGACCGCCGTTCTGCTGACTGAGTACCGCGGTCTCACGGTTGCCCAGCTGCGGGATCTCCGCAACAGCATCCGCGAGCACGCGACGTACGCTGTGGCGAAGAACACGCTGACCAAGATTGCGGCCAACAACGCCGGGATCACCGCTTTCGATGACGAGCTCGCCGGTCCTTCGGCTCTCGCCTTCGTGCACGGTGACACCGTTGCGGTCGCCAAGGCTCTGCGTGACTTCGCCAAGGCACACCCTCTTTTGGTGGTGAAGGCGGGCTACTTCGATGGCAACGCCCTGACCGCCGCTGAGGTAGGCAAGCTTGCCGATCTCGAGAGCCGCGAGGTGCTGCTGGCCAAGGCCGCCGGCGCCATGCAGGCTGCTCTGGTCGGTGCGGCACAGCTGTTCAACGCTCTGCCCGCCAAGGCCGCACGCGGCTTCGGCGCGCTGCAGGAGAAGCAGGACGCGTAAGGATCGGCATACGCCGTTTCGCTACACAAACACCCGCCTCTCGCGCACCGCGTGAGGGCAAACATCAAGGAGATACACAATGGCTAAGCTTTCGACTGAAGAGCTGCTCGAGCAGTTCAAGGAGCTCACCCTCATCGAGCTCTCGGAGTTCGTCAAGGCCTTCGAGGAGACCTTCGACGTGTCGGCTGCCGCTCCGGTTGCCGTCGCCGCTGCTCCGGCCGCCGGTGGCGCTGCCGAGGCCGTCGAGGAGAAGGACGAGTTCGACGTCGTCCTCGAGTCGGCTGGCGACAAGAAGATCCAGGTCATCAAGGTCGTGCGCGAGCTGACCGGCCTGGGCCTGGGCGAGGCGAAGGCTCTCGTCGAGGAGGCTCCCAAGAACGTGCTCGAGGGCGCGAAGAAGGAGGACGCCGAGGCGGCCAAGGCTAAGCTCGAGGAAGCTGGCGCGGGCGTCAAGCTCGTCTAAGTCCTCTCGGACTTCGGCTCTTCGCACAGCGAAGCAGGGGCGGGATCACCTTCGGGTGGTTCCGCCCCTTTCGCGTATTCGGGGGTCTGCCGGTAGCGGTCGGAGCCGGAAGCTGGTACAGTTGCCCGGCTGTTCTGATCCGATTCGAGGCCCCCGCTGACGCGGGTTGGGCCCTTCCGTTGCCGCCGACTGGCCATGAATGTGGGTGGTGCGTCGCAGAATGGCACACGACGAAAGGATTCTCGTGGCCCTCATCTCTTTGACGCTTCGACACGCGAAACGGTACTGGCCGTTCATCGCGGCGGTAGTCGTGTTGCAGCTGCTCTCCACAATCGCCGCGTTGTGGTTGCCGAGCCTCAATGCGCAAATCATCGATAACGGCATTGCCCGCGGCGACACCGAGTTCATCTGGCGCACGGGCGGCTTCATGCTCATTGTCTCGCTGGGTCAGCTCCTCACCGCGGCGGTGGCGGTCTACTTCGGTGCACGCACCGCGATGGGTGTCGGACGCGATCTGCGCCGCGAGGTGTACCGCAAGGTCGATTCGCTCAGCACGCTCGAGGCCACCCGCTTTGGTGCAGGCACGCTCATCACCCGCGGCACCAACGATGTGCAGCAGGTGCAGATGCTCGTGCTGATGACGCTCAACTTCATGGTTTCGGCACCCATCATGGCTATCGGCGGCATCATCATGGCGTTCCGAGAAGACGCTGGCCTGTCCTGGCTCGTGTGGGTGTCGGTGGTAGTGCTCGCGATCATCGTGAGCTTTCTGGTGTGGCTGCTGCTGCCGCTCTTCCGCAAGATGCAAGATCGCGTCGACTCGATCAACAGTGTGCTGCGTGAGCAGATCATGGGCATCAGGGTCGTGCGCGCCTTCGTTCGCGAGAACTTCGAGGCTGATCGCTATGAGGTAGCAAACCGCAACCTCACCGAAGTCTCGGTTAAGGTCGGCAACATTTTCGTGCTCATGTTCCCCGTCATTATGATGGTGCTGCACTGCGCCACCGCTGCCGTGCTCTGGTTCGGCGGCCACCGCGTCGACGCCGGTCTTGTCGAGGTCGGCTCGCTCACCGCGTTCCTGCAGTACTTGCTGCAGATTCTGATGGCTGTGATGATGGGCGTCTTCATGACCATGATGATTCCGCGCGCAGTGGTGTGCGCCGAGCGCATCAGGCAGCTTCTCGACACGGAGTCGACGCTTTCCTTCCCCGCGTCCGAGACCGTAGCGACCCCGAGTTCGGGGCGCGTCGAGTTCGACGGGGTCACCTTCGGGTTTCCGGGGGCTGAGGCCCCTGTTATCAACGGGGTGAGCTTCGTCGCCGAACCCGGCAAGACCACGGCGATCATCGGTTCGACGGGTGCAGGCAAGACCGTGCTACTTAACCTCATGCTGCGCCTGTACGATCCCCAGCAGGGATCGATCACCGTGGATGGCGCACCGATTTCCGCCTTGACCCGTGCTCAGCTCGCCGAAGCACTGAGCCTCGTGCCGCAGCGGCCCTACCTCTTTTCCGGCACGATCGCATCGAATCTGCGCTTTGGTCGATCCGATGCGAGTGATGAGGAGCTGTGGGAGGCGTTGCGGGTTGCCCAGGGTGACGACTTCGTTCGCGCCAAGGAGCGCCAGCTCGACGAGCCGGTATCGCAAGGCGGCACGAGCGTGTCGGGAGGACAGCGCCAGCGTTTGTCGATCGCGCGTGCGCTCGTCGCGAAGCCGCGGGTGTACCTCTTCGACGACTCCTTCTCAGCGCTCGACGTGGCTACCGATGCGCGGCTGCGCGCTGCGTTGCCAGAGGCCACGGCAGGAGCCACGACCATCATCGTGGCGCAGCGCGTTTCTACGATCACCGATGCCGATCAGATCCTCGTGATCGAAAACGGTGAGATCGTCGGGCGCGGCACCCATGAGCAACTGCTCGAATCGAGCGAGGTCTATCAGGAGATCGTTCGATCGCAGCTCGAAGAGGCGGAGGCGGCCTGATGGCTGAGAAGAAGACGAAGAAGCGCGCCGAGGCAGCCGCCACCACCGGCGAGTTCGAGCTGCCCGACGACTACCAGCCCGACAACGGAGACTGGACCGGTTCACAGCCCGTGAAGAAGGCCAAGCATTTCTGGCCGTCCGCGAAGCGACTGCTCGGCCTTCTCGCGCCTGAGAAATGGCTGTTCTCGCTCGTGGTGCTGCTGGTCGTGGCCTCGGTGGTGCTCACCGTGATCGCCCCCAAGATTCTCGGCCAGGCGATGGACGTGATCTTCAACGGCATCCTCGGGAAACAGCTCCCTGCCGGTGTGCCCATCGAACAGATCATCGCGGGGGCTCGCGCCGAGGGCAACTCGCAGTTCGCCGATGTGCTCGCAGGCGCGAATGTGGTGCCCGGCGAGGGCATCGATTTCGGTCTGCTGAGCCGCCTGATCCTCGCCGTGCTCGCGCTCTACCTGGTGGCGTCCTTCCTGATGTGGTTGCAGGGCTACCTGCTGAACCGCATGGTGATGCGCATCGTGTACCAGCTGCGTCGCGACATCGAGGCGAAGATCAACAGGCTGCCTCTCAGCTACTTCGACGGGCGCCAGCGTGGCGATGTGCTGTCGCGCGTCACCAACGACGTCGACAACATTCAGCAGGCATTGCAGCAGGCATTCTCGCAGCTCGTGCAGTCGGTGCTGACGGTGATCGGCATCACCGCGATGATGTTCATCGTGTCGTGGCAGCTCGCGCTCATCGCTCTCATCGCCCTGCCCCTCTCGGGCATCATCGCGGGCGTCGTCGGCGTTCGCGCGCAGAAGCTCTTCGTGGCGCAGTGGAAGCACACGGGCGAACTCAACGGCCACATCGAAGAGTCGTTCACGGGTCACGAGCTCGTGCGCATCTTCAACAGGGATGCTGAGATGACAGAAGAGTTCGACCGCCGCAACGAAGGCCTCTTCGATGCCTCCTACAAGGCGCAGGCCCTGTCGGGCACGATCATGCCTGCCATGCAGTTCGTGCAGTACCTCAGCTACGTGCTCATCGCCGTGGTTGGAGCGCTGCGCGTCACCGCCGGCCAGATGACGCTCGGCGATGTCACCGCCTTCATCCAGTACTCGCGCGAGTTCTCGCAGCCCATCAGCGAGATGGCGAGCATGGCGAACATGCTGCAGTCCGGTGTGGCCTCCGCCGAGCGCACTTTCGATCTGCTCGACGCCGACGAGCAGGAGCCCGATGAGGCATCCGAGCGTCTGCCCGAGCGCACTGACGGGCACGTCGAGTTCGAGAACGTCTCGTTCAGCTATGACCCCGAGACGCCGCTCATTGAGGGCCTGTCGCTCGAAGCGAGGCCCGGCCACACGATTGCGATCGTTGGGCCGACCGGTGCGGGCAAGACCACGCTCGTCAACCTCATCATGCGGTTCTACGAGCTGAACGGCGGGCGCATCATGCTCGACGGCGTCGACATCACCCACCTCACGCGTGCAGAGCTGCGCAGCCAGGTGGGGATGGTGCTGCAGGACGCATGGCTGTTCGACGGCACGATCCGCGAGAACATTCGCTACGGGCGCCTCGACGCGAGCGATGACGAGGTCGTCGAGGCCGCGACCGCCACGATGGTCGACCGCTTCGTGCGGCAGCTTCCCGAGGGCTACGACACCGAGATCTCGGAGAATGCCTCCTCGCTGTCGGCGGGTGAGCGGCAGTTGCTCACGATCGCGCGCGCCTTCATTGCGAATCCGTCGCTGCTCATCCTCGACGAGGCCACCTCCTCGGTCGACACGCGCACCGAGGTGCTCGTGCAGCAGGCCATGCGCGCGCTGCGCACCGACCGCACCTCCTTCGTCATCGCGCACCGCCTGTCCACGATCCGCGACGCCGACACCATTCTCATGATGGAGAACGGCAGCATCGTCGAGCAGGGCTCCCACGAAGAGCTGCTGGCGAAGCGTGGAGCATACTACAAGCTCTATCAGGCGCAGTTCGCGGGTGAGGTTGATGAGGCCCACGCAGAAGAGCTGCTCACCGGTGCAATAGCGGTTGCGACCGGTTCTGTCGGGGTAGTGGAGGCAGACTCAGGCGAGGAGACCACCAACTCCTGAGTGCGTGGAGCGGCGTTGTGACGCCGCTCCACGCAGCCGACTAGGGGCTCTTGGCAATCTCGAACGGGTGGCTGCTGCACTCAGTGCCCGTGTCGCCTGGGCAAAAGCTCCTACAGTTGTGGACTGTGTTCAAGTTTTCGGGTAGTGTCTGCTCTGGTCGGACGCCATACGGCATCCGCGGACAGGGGAGACTATGCGCGCATCGATGCGCCGGGGGATCGCAGCAACTCTTGCGCTCCCCATGCTGATGTTGTTCACTACGCCGGCACACGCGGAGGGTGAGGAGCAAGCCCCTTCGGGGGGCCTCTCCGAACGCATCGTGGAAGCCGCAGAGTCGGGTGCAACGACACCCCAGGAGATCGCTGAGGCGGTGTCGCTGCCTGTCGCAGGCGAAGGCAGTCTCACCTTCGACGGGGCCGACCGCCTCACCGTGTCGGTGACCTTCACCGACGTGCCCGACGCCGCGCAACTCGCCGCCGTCACGGCAGCCGGAGCCGAGATCGAGACCGTGCTGACCGGCTTCGCCGCGGCCACCGTCACCATCGCCCCCGAGCAGCTCGACGTGCTCGCAGCGGTGCCCGGCGTCGTGAGCGCCATTCCCGCACTGCGACCGTTCAGCGGAACCGACCGATCTGCCGCCGTCGCCGGTCTGCCCGGCCAGATCGCGGCGCTCACCGGCAAAGCCCTAGGCCCCGCCGTGGCCACCCCCGCGGGAGCCCCGTGCGGGCCCATCCCCATCGAAGCGGATGCGCCGCTGCACGCCGACCTCGCGCGCGACGGCTTCGACGTAGACGGCACCGGCGTCACCATTGGCATCATCTCCGACTCCTTCAATCAGACTTCGTCCCCCAGGAGCTGGGAACAGGACGTCGCAACGGGTGCACTCCCGGGCGCAGACAACCCCTGCAGGCGTAAGCTGCCCGTCGACATCGTCTCCGACGGGAAAGTCGGGGCCAGCGACGAAGGCCGCGCCATGGCCCAGCTCGTGCACGGCATCGCACCCGGTGCGAAACTGCTCTTCGCTGACTCCGGATCGAGCGAGCTCGACATGGCGAGTAACATCTTCAAGCTCGCAGACGCTGGCGCCGACATCATCGTAGACGACATCTCATTCTTGAGCGAAACCTATTATCAGCAGAGCCTTGTCTCAGTTGCCATCGAGCAGGTCAAGGCTCAAGGCATCACCTATTTCACTTCGGCCGGCAACTCCGCAGCTATCGGCACCAGCGGGGCGAGCACCGGCAAGCCCATTTCATCGTGGCAGACCACCGCATACCGAGAGACCGCCTGCCCGAGCTGGGTGTTCGAGCCGACGGGTGACCCGACAATCGGCACGCCCCCGCCGACCGCCGACTGCCTCGACTTCGACCCCGACCCCTCGGTCACTACCCCCTACGACACCCTTAAGATCCGGGGCGGCCTCAACGGAGGTCAAGCACAGATGCGTCCCTTCGGCTCCATCGGCGAACCGCTCCACGGGGTCACCACAAGTTACGAGCTGCGATTCTACGAAGTGCAAGACGCCGCGAGCAACGACGTCCAGCTGATCGGCCGAGCCTCACAGCTTGCTCCCGCCCACCCGGGGTTCACGGGCAGCGTGGTCGTCAACGAAGACACCGAGGTGCGGATGGTGATGGTGCGCACCGGATACGACCCCGCCGCGCGCAAACCGGCAGTGTTCCTCTCCTTCATCCGTGGCGGCCCCGCCATCGCGGAGCGCACCCACCTGGGCAATGCGGATCTCGGCCCTGCCGCCACCGACTGGGTCGGCGAAACGGTGTTCGGCCACGGCGGCGACGGCTCCGGCATCAGCGTCGCCTCACTGCACTGGGACGACACCCAGAAGGTGCGCGACTACAGCTCGCTCGGCCCCGGCACACTGCTCTACGAGCCGGTGCGCATCGATGCCGCGGCACCATCCGCGCGACTTCCCGAACCCGTGATCGTG
Organism: Leucobacter sp. MMO-125; assembly: GCF_037148395.1. Lineage (NCBI taxonomy): Bacteria > Bacillati > Actinomycetota > Actinomycetes > Micrococcales > Microbacteriaceae > Leucobacter > Leucobacter sp. MMO-125. The sequence goes on along the minus strand of NZ_JBBCTL010000004.1, from coordinate 149,800 downwards.
AACACGCCGCACATCGCCGCGGTCGACGGCACCCAGACCACGTTCTTCGGAGAAGACGAAGGCGCCCCCGGTGCTCCCGAGTACCGCTTCTACGGCACTTCGGCCGCCGCGCCCAACGCGGCCGCCGTCGCAGCGCTCGGCCTGTCATACTCGCCCGAACTGCGCGGCGCAGCACTCGGACAGCTGGTGATCGGAACAGCCCGCGGCACCGCACAAGGCGGACCGGTGAACCCCTACACGGGTTTCTCCGACGCCGAGGTCTTCGGTGCCGGCATCGTTGACGCGAACGCGCTGCTCGAGCGGATCTACGCAGACTCGCCCGTGCCCGCCCAGCCGACCGCACTCGCCACCACCACGGTCACCCACTCCACGGCAACTATCGGCTGGCAGGCCGCAGCGAACGCGAACCGCTACCTGGTCGAACTGTTCACCGGTGACCCGCTGCCCGCGAACTCCGTGCAAACGGCGCAGCTAGGCACGCAGCAGCTGAGTCACGCCTTCACCGGGCTCACTGCCGCCACTCGCTACACCGCCCGGGTCACCCCGATCTCAGGCCTCGGGAAGGCCGGTGCCGCGTCATCGATCACGATCACCACGGCGAACGCCCCAGCCCCCGAACCAACACCCAACCCCGCACCCCAGCCAAACGACGGCGGGCCCGGGGCGAAGACCCTGTCGAAGACCGGCGGCGAGAACAACACGCCGCTCATCATCGGAGCAGTCGCACTCGTGCTGCTCGGTGGGGCAGCCGTCGCAGCGGCCATCGCCCTGCGCCGCAAGCGCGCCGCAGCAAGCACCGTGAACGACACCGAGGAGAACATCGGCTAGACTAGTAAGGCCCCCCATGCGGTGGCATCTCGGCGAACTCCCCCAGGTCGGAAACGAAGCAAGGGTAGTCGGGCTCTGCCAGGTGTATGGGGGGTCTTTCTATGTGTGTGAGCCTGCTGGTGCCGGTGGGCCCGGCGCTGGGTCGGAGCGTGCATGGGGGTCTTTCTAAGTGGACGGACCCGGTGACCGGGCCTGACGCTACGCTGGGCACATGACCTCAGGAGGTGCCGCCGTTGTCGGGGCCGGGCCGAACGGCCTGGCTGCGGCGGTCACGCTCGCGCGCGCCGGCATTCCGGTGACCGTGTTCGAGGCAGCAGAGACCATCGGCGGCGGCACCCGGACGCAGCAGTTCGTGCGCCCGGGCGTGCTGCACGACGTCTGCTCCGCGATCCACCCCATGGCCCTCGCCACCGGATTCTTCCGCGCCTTCGATCTTGAACGCCGCGTGAACTTCGTGGTTCCCGACGCCTCCTACGCCAACCCCCTCGACGGCGTCCAGAGCGGTGATCGGGCAGCCATCGCCTACCGCGATCTAGCACGCACCGCCTCAGAACTCGGCCGAGATGGGCCCGCCTACGCCCGCCTCTACCGGCCGCTGCTCAAGCATCTTGAGGGTGTTGTCGATTTCGCGCTCGGCGGTTCTATGCTGCGCTGGCCGCGCGATCCGCTGGCCGCGATACTCACCGCGCTGCGCACCGTCGAGCAGGGCACGCCGCTCTGGAACGCGCGGTTCAGTGAGCCAGCAGCACCCGCGCTGGTTTCCGGCGTCGCCGCCCACAGCATCGGCCGCATGCCCGCGCTCGCCTCGGCGGGCGTCGGGTTGGTGCTCGGGACCCTCGGGCACGCACACGGCTGGCCGGTGCCGGTGGGCGGATCGCGAGCCATCACCGACGCACTCGCGGCCGACCTCCTCGTGCACGGCGGGCGCATCGAGACCGCGCATCCGATCTCCGATGTGCGCGAGCTCGCCGCCTACCGCGTCAAGCTATTCGACACCTCGGCGCGTGGACTGGTGCGGATCGCGGGCTCCGCCCTACCTGGCCGGTACCGGCGTGCGCTCGGCCGTTTTAGATACGGAGACGGCGCGAGCAAGGTCGATTTCGTGCTCGACGGGCCGATTCCCTGGGCGGATCAACGGGTCGCTGCCGCCCCAACAGTGCACTTGGGCGGCAGCCGTGCCGATGGGGCGGCTGCCGAGCTCGAGGTGGCCCGGGGTCGACACCCCAGCACCCCGTACGTGCTGCTGGTGCAGGCGGCCGGATTCGACCCTGAGCGGGCTCCGGTGCGCGAGGGCGGTGCTGAGTTGACGCCCATCTGGAGCTACACGCACGTTCCGCAGGGCTCGAATGTCGACGTGTCTCAGGCCGTCATTGCGCAGATCGAACGCTTCGCGCCGGGCTTCCGCGACAGGATCCTCGATGTGCGGGTGACCACTGCAGCCGAGTTCGCCGGATACAACCGAAACTATGTCGGTGGCGATTTCAGCGCCGGTGCGGTGACGCCGCGGCAGCTGTTCGCGCGCCCGGTTGTTGCCCGTGAGCCGTGGCGCACGCCCGCGGCGGGCATTTACCTGTGCTCGTCGTCGGCGTCTCCCGGGCCTGGAGTGCACGGCCTTCCCGGCTGGTACGCCGCCCGTTCGGCTCTGACGCACGAGTACGGGCTGCCCGATCCAGACCTCGGCTTCCACTAGCCAACCCCAAACCCCAACCCTCCGCCTGGGATATGGGATCTGCCGAAAATATGGGATTGCCGGGGGAGACGCCACATTTTCGGCGTACCCCGTATCGAGGGGAGGCTCAGGGCCGTTGGGTGGGCGGGGCCAGTGTCGGCGGTAGAGGCGTAGGGTTGACGTGTGGCAGCGAGTATTTACCTCACCTCGGCCGAGGGACGCACTGGTAAGAGCGCCGTTGCGCTCGGTGTGCTCGACGCGTTACGGGCGGACGCACCGCGCGTTGCGGTCTTCCGGCCGCTGATCCGCTCAGCAGCCGAACGCGACCGTGTGCTTGAGCTGCTGCACTCCCGAACGACCGCTGATGCGCCCTACGAGGCGTGCGTGGGCGTCACCTACGACGAGGCGCACGCCGACCCTGAGGCCGCGATGGCCCGTATTGTGGCGGCGTATCGGCGGCTGCGCGATCGCTGCGATGCGGTTGTGGTGGTGGGCTCTGATTTCAGTGATGTAGCGGCTCCCACCGAGCTCTCCTTCAACGCGCGCATTGCCGCAAATCTTGACACGCCTGTGCTGCTGGTGCTTGGCGGGCGTTCGAATGAGGAGGCTGAGCATCTCGGCCAGCAGCCGGCCCGCACGCCCTCGGAGATCGCGCAGCTCGCTGAATTGGGCTTCGCTGAGCTTCGTGCTGAGCACGCTGAGGTGCTTGCGGCGCTGGTCAACCGCGCCGACCCGCAGCATCTTGGCGAGATCGAGCGTCAGGTGGCCGCTTCGCTGCCTGCGGGCACTCCCGTGTGGGCGGTGCCCGAGGAGCTGCTGCTTGTGGCGCCTCCGGTGAGCGGTGTGATCGAGGCTGTCGACGGGGAGTTGGTGCGCGGTTCAGCGGATCTGCTGGCCCGCGAGGTGCGCGATGTCGTGATCGCGGGCATGGCGATGGAGCATGTGCTGCCGCGGCTGATTGAGGGCGCGGCTGTGGTGATCGCGGCGGATCGGGCCGAAACCCTGCTCGCGGTGACGATGGCGCACGAGGCGCCCACCTTCCCCACCATTGCGGCTGTGGTGCTGAACGGTGAGTTCGAACTGTCGCGTGCGGTGGAGCAGTTGCTCGACGGGATCGACTCGACGCTGCCAGTGGTGCGCACGAGTTTCGGCACCTTCGATACCGCGCAGCGTATCTCCCGCGCTCGCGGTTTGCTCACCGAGGAGTCGCCCACCAAGTTCGACACGGCGCTCGCCCTGTTCGACAAACATGTGGATGCTGCCGTGCTGCGGGAGCGTTTGCGCTTGCACCGCGGGGGAGTGCGCACACCCGTCATGTTTGCGTATGAACTGTTTGATCGTGCAGCTGCGGCGAACGCCCACATCGTGCTTCCCGAGGGCGACGATGACCGAATTCTGCGCGCCGCGAGCACGCTGCTTGCGCGCGGCACAGCCCGGCTGACGATCCTCGGCGACGAGTCGGCTGTGCGTAAGCGCGGAGGCGAGCTCGGCCTGTCGATCGACGCGGCTGAGGTGATCGACCCGGCGAGCTCTCCGCTGCGGGAGCGCTTCGCGATGGAATACGCAACGCTTCGCGCGCACAAGGGGGTATCCCTGGAGCAGGCGCGTGAGGTGATGCGCGATGTGAGCTACTTCGGCACCATGATGGTGCATCTGCAACTCGCTGATGGCATGGTGTCCGGCGCCGCGCACACGACTGCGCACACTATTCGACCCAGCCTGGAGATCATTAAGACGCGGCCCGGTGTTTCGGTGGTGTCGAGTGTGTTCTTCATGGCGCTTGCCGACCGGGTTCTGGTCTACGGCGACTGCGCGGTGAACCCTGATCCGACTGCGGCGCAGCTTGCCGATATTGCTGTGTCTTCGGCCGACACTGCGGCGCAGTTCGGTGTGGAGCCGCGGGTCGCGATGCTCTCGTATTCGACGGGGGAGTCGGGATCGGGTGCCGATGTCGACAAGGTGCGCGAAGCGACTGCGCTTGCGCGGGCGACGCGCCCGGATCTGCTGATCGAGGGGCCGCTGCAGTACGATGCCGCGAGCGACCCGGAGATTGGGGCTGCGAAGCTGCCCGGATCAGCGGTCGCCGGCCACGCAACGGTCTTCATATTCCCCGATTTGAATACGGGCAATAACACCTACAAGGCGGTGCAGCGCTCTGCCGGTGCGGTGGCCGTGGGGCCGGTGCTGCAGGGACTCGCCAAACCAGTCAACGACCTGTCACGGGGCGCAACCGTCGACGACATCCTCAACACCGTCGCGATCACAGCGGTGCAGGCCGGAATGGGGCGATGAGCATGAGCAGCATTCTGGTGATCAACGCTGGTTCGTCGTCGGTGAAATATCAGCTAATCGAGCCGCAAACCGAGCAACGAATCGCCTCAGGCCTGATCGAACGCATCGGCGAGCCCGAAGGGCAGCTGGTACACCGTAGCGATGACGGCCGTGAGGAGGAGCTGCGGGCGCGGGTTGCCAACCATGCGGCAGCGTTCGCCGAGATGGTTGCGGCGTTCGAGCGGGCGGGAACGCCTGTTGCCGCGCTCGGTATCGCAGCCGTGGGGCACCGTGTGGTGCAGGGCGGCAGCGTGTTCAGCGCCCCGACTCGCATCGACGACGTGGTTGCGGCGCAGATCCTTGAGCTGGGGGCGCTTGCGCCGCTGCACAATCCCGGGCAATATCAGGCGATCGTTGCCGCGCGGGAGCAATTTCCCGGAGTGCCCCACGTCGCCGTTTTCGACACGGCCTTCCACCAATCCATGCCGCGGGAGGCATACACCTACGCCATCGATACCGAGGTTGCCGAACGCTACGGGATCCGCCGCTATGGCTTTCACGGCACCTCTCATCAGGTGGTGTCGAGGCGTGCCGCAGAGTTCTTGGGGCGCCCGCTCGAGTCGCTGCGTCAGATCGTGCTGCATCTCGGCAATGGTGCGTCGGTGTGTGCTGTTGCGGCCGGACAGTCTCGTGACACTTCGATGGGATTCACCCCCCTCGAAGGCTTGGTGATGGGAACGCGCAGCGGCGATGTCGACCCCGGTGCGCTGTTGCACCTCATGCGCGAGGGCTATTCGGTCGATGATCTCGACACGCTGCTGAACCACGCTTCTGGCCTGCGTGGCTTCACGGGGTCCGGTGATTTCCGTGACGTGCGTGCCGCCGCCGATGCTGGGAGCAGTGAAGGCGCTCTTGCCATCGCGGTCTACACGCACCGGGTTCGCCGCTATCTCGGCGCCTACCTCGTGGAGCTGGGCGGGGCTGACACGATTGTGTTTACTGCCGGCGTTGGCGAGAACAACGCTGCGCTGCGCGCGGAGGTCTGCGCCGGTTTGGAATGGTTCGGGATTCGCATCGACGCGTCGCGCAATGCCTCCCCGGATCGAGGTGCGCGTCGCATCAGCGCCGATGATTCACGGGTCGAGGTGCTAGTCGTGCCCACCGATGAGGAGGCGGAGATCGCCAGGCAGACCCGCGCTCTCGTCGCGTGACCGTGACGCGGGTGAGGCAGGCTCTGCGATCCGCTTGAGAGGCGGCGAGCGGATCGCAGCCGCTCCACGAAGAATGTCAGTGGTCGCCGGTAGCATGGTCCCGTGGTTGCCGCACTGTATCGCCGTTATCGGCCAGAATCGTTCGCCGAGATGATCGGTCAGTCTCAGGTGACCGAACCGCTCATGACCGCCCTGCGCACCGGGCGCATTGGGCACGCCTACCTCTTCAGCGGCCCGCGCGGCTGCGGCAAGACCACATCGGCGCGTATTCTCGCGCGCTGCCTCAACTGCGCAGAGGGCCCCACGGATACGCCGTGCGGTGTGTGCGCCAGCTGCCGCGAACTGAGCCGTGACGGCGGCGGATCGCTCGACGTGGTCGAGATCGACGCTGCAAGCCACGGCGGTGTCGATGATGCACGCGACCTTCGCGAGCGGGCCGTCTTCGCTCCCGCGCGCGATCGCTTCAAGATTTTCATCATCGATGAGGCGCACATGGTCACGCCGGGAGGCTTCAACGCCCTGCTGAAGATCGTTGAAGAGCCGCCGCCCCACGTCAAATTCGTGTTCGCAACCACCGAACCAGAAAAAGTCATCGGCACGATCCGCTCGCGCACCCACCACTATCCCTTCAGGCTCATCGCGCCGGGCACGCTCATCGATTACGTGCAGTCGCTCTGCGACAGCGAGGGCGTGCGCGTCGAGCCGGGCGTGCTGCCGCTCGTGGTGCGCGCCGGCGGCGGATCGGTGCGCGACACCCTCTCCATCCTCGACCAGCTCATCGCAGGCTCTGAAAGTGACCTCGTCACATCCGAGCGCGCTGCCGGCCTGCTGGGCTTCACGCACACCGAACTGCTCGACGACGTCGTTGCTGCGCTGGGCGCTCACGATTCGGCAGCGGCCTTCCGCGCGACCGACCGCGTCGTGCAGACCGGGCAGGATCCCCGTCGCTTCGTCGAAGACCTGCTCGAGCGGCTGCGCGACCTCATCGTGGTGAACGCAACAACGGTCGACGGCGCCGCAGCGGTGTTCAGGGGTGTGCCCCAAGACCAGCTGACCCGCATGTTCGAACAGGCGCAGAGCTTCGGGCCAGGTGAGCTGTCGCGTATCGCCGATGTAGTGAGCGGCTCGCTCGACAAAATGGCCGGTGCCACGGCGCCCCGGCTGCAGCTCGAACTCATGATTGCCCGCGCCCTGGTAGAGCAGTCCACTCAGCCGGTGACAGCAGCAGCTCGCACGCAGCACCTCGTTGCGGGTGGCGCGGCAGCGCCCTCCTCCGCCACACACGCTGCCCCCGCGGCTCAGCGTGCAGACCTAACCCAGGCCGTCACGCCTGCCACTCCCGCGCAGCCCCGGCCCAACCCGCTCGCCGCGGTGGCCGCTGCCAGGGGTGCCTTGCACGACACTCCCGCTCCCGAAGCGACACCGACCACGAGCCCTGCCTCTGCTTCCGCGAATGCCGCCCCTGCTCCTCTGGCCGCTTCGAAGGCCGCCGCGGCGGCGCCCGCTCAGGCGCAGCCGAACGCAGCCGAGACCGCGGCGTCGATCAGGGAGTTCCTGCGCGAAGATCCGGCCGGAGCCGGCACCGCGCCGGCCACCGCGAGCACCGAGTCTGCTGCCTCGGCCTCTGGCCATGACCCGGCTCCTGGCTCGGGCATGTTGCCCTCGACGTCTGAGAACTCTGCGGCCTCGGCGAGCCACCCCAACACGGGTGCGGCGGGGTTCGGGCGACCGATCTCCGATGTGCTCAGCGCGGCACAGATCGAGGGGATCGGTCGTGACGCAGCGTTCCAAGCGCCCCCCGCTCCGCCGCAGGGTGAGGCAACTGCGCAGCAGGCAGCTGCCGTTCCCTCCTCGGGTTCGCAAGACGCAGCCGCGGCAACGACGCAGCCAGCTGCCCGCCCAGCGGGGGACGTTGCCGCCGCTGAGATGACAGCCGAGACTGCGCAGCATGACGCCTCCGAAGCTGCAGAGGCCTCCGAAACGGGCGTGCCTGGGGCAGAAGCAGAGGCCGCCCCCGGCGGCTTCGACGACCTCGTCGAGCTGTGGCCCGAACTGCTCGAGGAGATTCTGCAGGCGGATCGCGAGGCCTGGAACGCAGTGCGAGTGGTGACGCCTCTCGCGCTCGACGGTGAGGTGCTCACCGTGGGGCTCGGCTCTCAGTCAGACCTCGCAGCTTTCAAGGCGAGCGGTGCAGGGCCGCTGCGCGAGACCATCAACGCGGCCATCGGCATCAACGTCAAGTACGTGCCGAAGCGCATTGCTCCGGCCGGTGACAATCGCGAAACCGCTCCGCAGGGCGGCAATGGCTCAGGGGATGCTCCGCGCGACCCCGACGCAGAGGAGCCTCATCGAGTCGCTGGCACTGAGCAGCCTCCGAGCGGCTTGCGCGAGACCGCGTCGACGGCGAGCTCCAGTGACGAAGCGGCGGCAACGAGCCTGCCGCCGGGAGCCGCGAGCCGTGGTGTGAGCGACGCCGACGACCCTGTCGCGCGAGCAGCAGCCCGACTGAGCGGGCTCGGCCCAGCGCTTGCCGCGCCGGCCTGGGCGGATCCGCCGCCCGCTCCGCCCGCTGATGGGGCACCACTCGCACCCGCAGTGCCTCGTGCTCAGCCCGGCGAGACCGCGGAGGCGCCTGAGCCCCCAGCGCAGCCACCCGTATCCGAGGACGGTTCGCGGGGCGGTGCCCGCGCCGTGCTGCCAGACCCTGTGGCTTCGGAGCCCGCCGATGACGACTACATCCCCGCCTCCTACGACCCCGACGGCGACCCCTATGCCGGGGTCGCCGAAGACCCCTACGCCGCCGAGCACTCTGACGGGAAGACCCGCCCCGGCGGTGAGACCAGCTCAGGCGGTGAGACCAGCTCAGGCGGACAGGCGCCGGACCAGAACCCGCACCAACTCTCGCAGCTGAGCGCGGAGGCGCCAGCAGCACCGGCACCCGCGGGGCCAGCGCCAGATCACGGCTCTGCCCCTCGGCTGCCGACCCCGCCTCTGGCTGGCGATCCGCCCGCTGCGCTGCGGGGGGAGCAGGCCAGCGATTCGCCCGCTGCACCGGAATCACCGGCCCGCCGCTCCGCTCCGGCGTTCACCCGCTACGGTGAGGCCGTCGTGCGCGAGGTGCTCGGCGCCCGCTTCGTGGAGGAGCGCCCCCTGCCTCCGCGCACCCCCTGACCCTGCGCGATCCGACTCACCTACTGCGAGGAGACACCCAACGTGTACGACGGCATCGTCCAAGACCTGATCGACGAGTTCGGCAGGCTCCCCGGCATCGGCCCGAAGTCGGCGCAGCGCATCGCCTTCCACATCCTGCAGACCCAGAACTTCGATGTGTCGCGCCTCGCTGAGCTGCTCACCGAGGTGCGCGCGAAGGTGCGCTTCTGCGAGGTGTGCGGCAACATCACCGAGCAGGAGCGCTGCTCGATCTGCCGAGACCCCCGCCGTGATCACAGCCTCATCTGCGTGGTCGAGGAACCCAAAGACGTTGTCGCGATCGAGCGCACCAGGCAGTTCCGCGGCCTCTACCACGTGCTCGGAGGGGCGATCAGCCCCATCGATGGCATCGGCCCTGACGATCTCAGCATTCCGGCGCTGATGCGCCGACTCGGTGAGGCCGAGGTGCGTGAGGTCATCATCGCCACCGACCCCAATCTGGAGGGCGAGGCCACCGCGGCCTACCTTTCGCGGCTGCTCACGAGCATCGAGGTCCCCGCGTCTCGTCTCGCATCCGGCTTGCCGGTCGGCGGCGATCTCGAGTTCGCCGATGAGGTCACTCTGGGTCGCGCATTTGAGGGACGCCGCAGCATCGAGTAGTCGCACGATCGGCTTGCTGGCCGTGCCCTGGAGCGTGACCGAGGCCAGCGCATCTGAGGGGCGGCGCGGTCAGATAGACTGGTCTTTCTCGTAGACTTGAGGAGGACCCGCGTGGCGTTGATCGTGCAGAAATTCGGGGGCTCGTCGGTCGCGGATGCCGAGAGCATCAAACGGGTCGCCAAGCGCATCGTCGAGACTCGACGCGCGGGCAACGAGGTCGTCGTCGCGGTGAGCGCCATGGGTGACACCACTGACGAACTGCTCGACCTCGCAGCGGAGTGCACCCCGATCCCCGCACCCCGTGAACTCGACATGCTGCTCACCGCAGGCGAGCGCATTTCGATGGCGCTGCTGGCGATGACCATCAAGGGCATGGGCATCGAGGCGCTGTCATTCACCGGCAGCCAGGCGGGCATGATCACCACCTCCGAGCACGGTTCGGCCAAGATTGTCGATGTCACCCCTGGCCGGGTGCGGGAGGCGCTCGATCAGGGCGCTGTCGCGATCGTCGCCGGCTTCCAGGGCTTCAGCCGCGATTCCCGCGATATCACCACCCTCGGGAGGGGCGGATCCGACACCACTGCTGTCGCACTCGCCGCCGCGCTCGGGGCCGACGTCTGCGAAATCTACACTGACGTCGACGGCATCTTCACCACCGACCCGCGCGTCGTTCCCAAGGCTCGCAAGATCGATGCGATCACGGCCGAGGAGATGCTCGAACTCGCGGCATCCGGCGCCAAGGTGCTGCACCTGCGCGCTGTCGAGTACGCCCGCCGTCACGGCGTCGCACTGCACGTCCGCTCCTCGTTCTCGGACGAGCAGGGCACCATCGTCTACGACCCCCAGAAGGGGCATCCGAAGGGAGATCAGGTGGAAGAGCCGGTCATCACAGGTATCGCCGCTGAGAAGAGCGAGGCGAAGGTCACGGTCGGTGGTGTGCCCGACGCGCCTGGCAAGGCTGCCAAGATTTTCGAGATCGTGGCGAAGACCCACGCCAACGTCGACATGATCGTGCAGAACGTCTCGGCCGCGCACACGAACCGCACTGACATCTCGTTCACGATTCCGCTCGGCGATGGCCGCCGCGTCATCGAAGCGCTCGAGGCCGAGCGCGAGACGCTTGAGTTCGAGAGCCTGCAGTACGACGACCAGATCGCGAAGGTCGCGGTCGTCGGTGCCGGGATGCGCACCAGCACCGGCGTCTCGGCGCAGCTGTTCCGCGCGCTGTACGAGGCCGACATCAACATTGAGATGATCTCGACCTCCGAGATCCGCATCTCCGTCGTGACCCGTGCAGATCTCATGGACAAAGCCGTGCGCGTGCTCCACACCGCCTTCGGCCTCGACTCCGACACCGACGCCACGGTCTACGCCGGCACCGGCCGCTGAAGGGAATCCACATGGCAGAGCAGCTGAGCTTCAACGTCGCCGTTGTCGGCGCGACTGGTCAGGTGGGCGCGGTCATCCGCCGCCTGCTCGACGAGCGCGACTTCCCCATCAAGAGCCTGCGCCTCTTCTCGAGCGCTCGCTCCGCAGGGTCCACACTCGAGTTCCGCGGTGAGTCGATCACTGTCGAAGACGTCGACACCGCCGATAAGTCAGGCATCGACATCGCCCTGTTCTCAGCGGGCGGCGCAGCATCGAAGAAGTACGCCCCCGCATTCGCTGAGGCCGGAGCCATCGTCATCGACAACTCCAGCGCATGGCGCCTCGACCCCGATGTGCCGCTCGTCGTGAGCGAGGTCAACCCGCACGCACTCGACGGCGTCGTCGAAGCCGGGCAGGGCATCATCGCCAACCCCAACTGCACCACCATGGCCGCAATGCCTGTCATGAAGGCGCTCGACAGCGAGGCCGGGCTGGAGCGCTTGATCGTCACGACCTTCCAGGCGGTTTCCGGTTCGGGGCTTGCCGGCGCTCGTGAGCTTGCCGGCCAGGCTGGCGCCGCGGTCGAGGCAGGCGGAATCGAGCGGCTCGTGCACGACGGCTCCGCAGTGACCTTCCCGCAACCCGAGGTCTACACCAAGACCATCGCCTTCAACGTGCTGCCACTTGCCGGTTCGATCGTCGATGATGGCGAAGGCGAAACCGATGAGGAGAAGAAGCTCCGCAACGAGAGCCGCAAGATTCTCGAACTGCCTGAGCTGCGTGTCGCTGGCACCTGTGTGCGCGTGCCCGTCTTCACTGGCCACTCCCTCTCGATCAACGCCGAGTTCGCGCGCCCCATCACCGCTGATCGCGCTCGCGAGGTGCTCGCAGACGCACCCGGCGTCGAGCTGAGCGAGGTTCCCACTCCGCTTGAGGCGGCAGGCCAGGATCCCTCCTTCGTGGGGCGTATCCGTGAAGACCAGTCGGCGCCTGAGGGTCGCGGATTGGTGCTCTTCATCTCGAACGACAATCTGCGCAAGGGTGCTGCGCTCAACGCTGTGCAGATCGCGGAGGCTGTTGCGGCGAAGCTCGCGGCGTAGCCACGTTGTACGACAGAGGGGCGGGGATCACATCGGATCTCCGCCCCTCTGTCGTGTGCCGGCAGTGTTCGGTTGCGCCCGTGCAGCGGTCTTGCTTGAACCCGCATGGGGCTGAGCTCAGTGGGCCGCCTCAAGCGTCAGCAGCGACGCCTCCGGGCGGCACGCGAAGCGCACCGGAGCGTAGATGGAGTTGCCGAGGCCGGCGCTCACGTTCAAGAACGCGGCGCGGTGCGCGTCGTACCAGACGCTGAGCCCGCGGGCCTGCGCGGTGGGCAGATCGCAGTTGGCGGTGAGCGCGCCCACACCTGGCACGCGCACCTGGCCACCGTGGGTGTGCCCTGCGAAGATCACGTCTGCACCCTCGTCGAGGAGTGCACCCAGAGCCTCCTGGTAGGGCGCATGCACGACACCGAGACGCAGCGCGTTGCCACCACGGTCGGCGGCCTCGTCGTGCTCAGCGCGCAGCGCGTGCAGAGCCGAGCGCATCGCCTCCGGGTCGTGGTAGCGCACGTGGGGGTCGTTCATCCCGAACAGCTCGACGCGAGTGCCGCGCAGTTCGAGCTGGGCGGCGCTGTTGTTGAGGTTGATCGCGCCGAGTTCTTCGAGGCCGGCGGTGAGTCTCGTGTTATCGATGTCGGGCCTGCGCGTGCTGAGCCGACTGGGTTCGATGAGGTAGCGGGTAGGGTTCTTGAACACTGGCCCGTAGTAGTCATTGGAGCCGTGCACAAAGACCGTTGGCGTGCACTCCACCAGGGGGCGCAGTGCGCGCAGCAGCGCAGGACGGGCCTGCAGATGCCCCATAAGGTCGCCGGTGAGCACCAGCAGGTCTGGGCGTAGTTGGGCGAGCGAGCGCACCCAATCGATCTTCTGGGACTGCCAGGGAGCCAGATGCAGATCGGAGAGCTGCAGCACGCGGATCGGTACCGCGCCCTCGGGGAGGAGCGGTACGGTGTGCTGACGCACGGTGAAGAGGCGCCGTTCGATGAGCGTCGACCAGATGGCGATCCCCGCTGCGGCCGTTCCGAGAACGGCCGCAGCGCTGCGCTGCGCAGAACTCACCGGGTCAACCCTTGTCTGCGCAGGCGAGCACGACCGAGATCTTGCTGTTGCCGCGTGCTTCTGCGCCGCTCGCGGGATCTGTGGAGGCCACAAGGTCCTTCTTCGGGTCGGGCTTGCCGCCAGCCTGGCAGGAGAAGTCGGCACCGTTGAGTCCGGCGGATCTCAGGCGGGCTTCCGCATCGGCACCAGTCGCGCCGACGAGCCCGTCAGGAACGACCACCGCTTGACCGTTGCTGCGATACAGCGTGATGCCCGATCCCAGCGCTACAGAAGCTCCGCCATCGGGGTCCGAGCGAGCGATGAGGCCCTGGGCGATCGAGGAGTCGATCTCGCCGCCGTCGGAGACCGTTAGCCCTCCGTCGGTGAGCAGCTTGGCAGCCTCGTCGTAGGACTTGCCCCTCGTGTCGGGCACGGTCACCATGGTCTGGCGGATCGAGGCCGAGCTGGGCTGCGGGAAGGCGGTGCCGCCGTACTTCTGATCGGCGACGTTCATCATGGCGGGCCAGATCGTCTGATCCGCGAACATGAGGTTACCAAAGGGCTGGGTGGAAACACGCTCGCAAACGCCGTCTTCGTAGCAGATGGGGTCGGCATTGCCCACCCAGGTGGCCGTGGCGACAGTGGTGCTTGCGCCGACGGTCCAGTTGTCTATGATGTCGTCGGTGGTGCCGGTCTTCGCGAGGTGTGGCACCCCGTAGGCCGAGCGGGCGTGCCGCGCGAGACCGTTCTTCACGGTCTCTTCGAGCGCGTAGGCCACTCCTGAAGCGACTTCTGGGGCGACGCCCTCGGTGCACTTGCTCTTCGTAAACGGCACTGGTTCGTCGTTCGTGTCGAGGATCTGATCGATGGGCACCGGGGTGCACACAGTGCCGTTGCCGGCGAAGGCCGCAAAAGCAGAAGCCATGGTGATCGGCGCGATCTCGTCGGTGCCGGCGAAGGTGCCGGAGGGCACGCGCGTGAGCTTCGTCGTGCCGTAGTTGTCGAAGTTCTGGTCGTGCATCTGCTTCGAGGCGCGGTGGATGCCCAGCTTCTCGGCGAGCTTGTAGGTGTCGCAGAGGTCCATCTTCTGCTGCATAGACACGATGCCGCCGTTCACCGATTGGGTGATCGCGGTGAGCACCGGGCGGTTGCCTCGCACTCCGAGGTTGTCGTTCTGGAAGGTCCAGGGGCCGTAGCCGTAGACGCCATCGGGCGAACAGGAGTCGCGGAACGACTGCAACTGCACGGTGCGGCCGTCCATCTGCACGATGTCTCGCACGGAGTGGCCGGTGCGGATCCACTCGGCCAGCGTGATCGGCTTGAAGGTCGACCCGACCTGGAAGCCGTTCGAGCCGCCGTAGTCGAAGTCGGTGTTGTAGTTGACCGTGGTGTATCCGGGGTTCTCGCTGAGGAACGCTTCAGCATCGTTGAAGGGTCGGTTCTGCACCATCCCCAGCACGCGTCCGGTGCCCACCTGCGTGCTGACGCTTGCGGCACCGACCTTGATACCGTCCATGAGTGCCGGCACCGTGTCGCGTATGGCTGCGAGCCCAGCTGCCTGGATATCAAGATCGATGGTGGTGTAGATCTTGAAACCGCCACGGCGGAAACGGAACTCGCGCTCAGCGGGATCGGAGCCGAAGTTCGGATCCTGCTTGATATAGCGCAGCACGTAGTCGCAGAAGTGGCCGAGGCCATAGTTCTGCTCGGCAACGAAGCAGCCTGCGACGCGCGGCGTGATCTGCGGCTCGATCGGCGTGGCGATGGCCTCGGCGTGCTGGGCCTCGGTGATCTTGCCGTGCTTGAACATGCTGTCGAGAATCTTGTTGCGGCGCTCAAGGTTCGCGGGGAGGTTCTCGGGAACGTCGAGCTGATACAGCGAGGGATTG
Source organism: Leucobacter sp. MMO-125 (assembly GCF_037148395.1). NCBI lineage: Bacteria > Bacillati > Actinomycetota > Actinomycetes > Micrococcales > Microbacteriaceae > Leucobacter > Leucobacter sp. MMO-125. The sequence goes on along the minus strand of NZ_JBBCTL010000004.1, from coordinate 134,616 downwards.
TTCACGATGGCGACCAGGCTCGCAGCCTCCGCAAGCGAAACATCCTTGGCAGACTTGCCGTAGTAGTACTGCGCCGCCGACTCGATGCCGTAGATCTGACGACCGAAGAGGGCGATGTTGAGGTAACCGAGCAGAATCTCATCCTTCGGATACTGCTTCTCGATGCTGATCGCGTAGCGCATCTCCTTGAGCTTGCGGTCGGCATCCTGGCGCATCGCGTCTTCGTAGGCCTTGTCGCGCGCCCCCTCGTCTTGGATGGAGTACGCCTCCTGGATGAGTACGTTGCGCACGAACTGCATTGTGATCGTGGACGCGCCCGAGAGATTCTGGCCGGCCGCGTTCTGCAGCACCGCGCGGCTCGTCGCCAGGATGTCGACACCGCCGTGGGTGTAGAAACGCGGATCTTCCTCGGCGACCGCGGCATCTTTCACGTACTGGGAGATGGCATCCCAGCCGACCATCTCGCGGTTCTGGTCGTAGAACGTTGCTAGTTCGTAGTCGGCCCCATCAGAACCCTTCGCGTAGAGGGTCGAGGGCTGGGCCAGCTGGCCTGGATCGAGGTGGCCCGGGAGCTTCTCGAAGATATCGACTGCGGTCTTCGCGGTGTGGCCGCTCAACGCCACCACAGGGGTGACGGCTGCGGTGACGAGCACTCCGGCGATCACGCTCATCGCGACGGCACCGAGGATGCCGCCAAGGGCACCACCCGCGCTGCGCGGCTTGAAGGTGCGCACGCGCGCGGACTGAGATGTCTGACGGGTCATAGAATCAAGGGTAAGCGACATAGCTGACAAAACAGCAAGGCGGCAGGCCCCACGGCCTGTTTCGCCGTCGCCCGCAATGCACCGTCACCGCACATACCGAGGGAGATCCGCACGTGAGTGAATCGACCGAAGCACCTCGCTGGGAGTACTTCGTCACGCCGCTGCTGCTGCACAACGAGGCCCAGATCCTCAACAACTGGGGCGCCCAGGGGTGGGAACTCGTGCAGATTATCGAGGGCCCGGCTGGCGGCAACGTCGCATATTTGAAGAGGAAGGCCTGAAATGACGTCTGTGATCGAGGAGCGCCTGAGCGATCTCGGCTACGAGATTCCCGAGGTGGCCGCTGCGGTTGCCGCCTACGTTCCGGCGCTGCGCGACGGCAACTACGTGTACACGGCGGGGCAGCTCCCCTTCGTGAACGGGCAGCTGCCCGCCACGGGCAAGGTCGGTGATGGCGAAGGCCTCGTCGCGCCAGAGCAGGCTGAAGAGCTTGCGCGGCTCTGCGCGCTCAACGCCCTGGCTGCCGCGCGTGGCGTGATCGGTTCGCTCGACAAGATCACGCAGGTGGTGAAGGTGACGGCCTTCGTGGCCTCCGACCCCTCATTCACTGGTCAGCCCGGTGTGGCGAACGGTGCTTCAGTGTTCTTGGGTCGCGTGTTCGGTGACCTCGGCATCCACGTGCGCTCGGCTGTGGGCGTCTCCGTGCTGCCGCTCGATGCCCCCGTCGAAATCGAGTTCGTGTTCAAGGTCGAAGACTAACCGCGCACTTCTCGCAAGACGCGAACGAGGCGGGGCGGACCCTATCAGGGCACCCCCCCCGCCTCGTTCATCTGCGGCCAGGGACCGCTCCTACTGGCCCGCGCGCAGCTGCTCCTGGATTGTGGTCATGACCTTCGTATCGGCGAGGGTCGTGGTGTCGCCGACCTGCTTGCCCTCGGCAACATCCTTGAGGAGGCGGCGCATGATCTTGCCCGACCGCGTCTTCGGCAGCTCGGACACGACGAGCACCCGCCGCGGCCTCGCGATGGCCCCGATATGCGCGGCGACGTGCTGCTTGAGCTCAACCTCTGCCTGTTCGGGCGCGAGCAGCGTCTGCTGCGACTTGAGGATCACGAACGCCACGACAGCCTGTCCCGTGGTGTCATCGTGCGCACCGACCACCGCCGACTCCGCGACGGCGTGATGCTCGACGAGCGCCGATTCAATCTCGGCGGTCGAGAGCCTGTGGCCCGACACGTTCAGTACATCGTCGACTCGGCCGAGCAACCAGATATCGCCGTCATCGTCGAAACGCGCGCCGTCGCCCGCGAAATACTGATCACCGAACTTAGCCCAGTAGGTGTCGATAAAGCGCTGGTCGTCGCCCCACACGGTGCGCACCATCGAGGGCCAGGGGCGCTGCAGCACGAGTAGCCCGCCCTGGCCGTGGCCGACCTGCTCGCCCTGGTCATTGACGACGGTGGCGCTGATGCCGGGCTGCGGCACCTGCGCACTGCCAGGCTTCAGGCCGGTGAGTCCGGGCAGCGGCGCGATCATGATGGCGCCGGTTTCAGTCTGCCACCAGGTATCTACGATGGGTGCCTTGCCGCCACCGATCACCTCGTGGTACCAACGCCACGCCTCAGGATTGATCGGCTCGCCAACGCTGCCGAGCACACGGATCGAGGAGAGGTCGTACTGCTCGGGCACCTGGCGGCCGACCTTCATGCAGGCGCGGATCGCCGTGGGAGCGGTGTAGAAAATGCTCACACCGTACTTCTGGATGATGCTCCACCAGCGCCCCCAATCGGGGGTCTCGGGGGTGCCTTCGTAGATGACCTGTGTGGCACCGTTCGCGAGCGGGCCGTAGACAACGTAGCTGTGTCCCGTGATCCAGCCGATATCGGCGGTGCACCAGTAGACGTCGGTTTCAGGCTTGAGATCGAAGACATCGCTGTGCGTCGCGGAGACCTGGGTGAGGTAGCCGCCCGAGGTGTGCAGGATGCCCTTCGGCTTGCCCGTGGTGCCCGAGGTGTAGAGGATGAACAGCGGGTTCTCCGCGGGGAAGCCCTTCGCCTCGTGCTGTCCGTCGAAGGCCGTGATCTCCTCGTGCCACCAGAGGTCGCGGCCCTCCTGCATGACAACTTCGTTGCCGCCGCGCTGCACCACGAGCACCCGTTCGACGGAGAGCGGGGTGCCGGTGTCGAGCGCGAGCGCGTCGTCGACGGTGGGCTTCAGCGCCGAGACCCGGCCCTTGCGGTAGCCGCCATCGGCGGTGATGACGAGCTCGGCGCGGGCATCATCGATGCGGGCGCGCAGGCTCTCAGCGCTGAACCCGCCGAACACGACCGAGTGGGCTGCTCCGAGACGCGCAACCGCGAGCATCGCGATCACGGCTTCTGGGATCATCGGCATGTAGATCGCGACGCGGTCACCCGCGGAGACGCCGAGGCTCGTGAGCATGTTCGCGGCGCGCTTCACCTCGTGCGTCAGCTCGGCGTAGCTGAGGGTGCGGGTGTCGCCGGGTTCGCCCTCGAAGTGGATCGCCACGCGGTCCCCGAGGCCCGCCGCCACGTGGCGGTCGAGGCAGTTGGCGGCGACGTTGAGCTCACCATCGGCGAACCACTTCGCGAACGGCGGGTTCGACCAGTCGAGAATCTCGGTGAACGGCTTCGACCACTTGAGCTGGCGGGCGCGTTCCGCCCAATACGCCTCGGGATCCTGAGCCGCCTGCCAGTAGACGGAGGAGTCGTTGATATTGGCCTGCGCGCGGAACTCCTCCGACGGCGGGTACACCTCCACCTCCTCGCCGTGCTGCAGCGGGTGACTCTCGATGGTGCCGTTCTGATCAGTCATGGACGCCCTTATCCGTCTTTCTGGTCATCCGCCCGCGGCCTCAGCTCCTGTCTGCCAAGACCGCGCGCGGGAGAATGCGTGGTGGTGTCAGGCTATACCGTCGGAGGGGTCGACGTCGCGTGGCATCTCGCTCACAATTCGCCGCTGCGCCAAGATCGGCCGACTTATCCACAAGTGCTTCGATTCCGGGTTGCCGCCCGTCAGAAGATGCTTCTCTGAGAGACATGATCGCCGAAGCTGTCTCCAACCCCCGGAGCACTCCCGTGCCCGGTTCAGTTGTCCAGGCATCCGACTGCGATCCTGCACGAACAGCGCGCCTCGGCATCGCCGAACGCCGCGCCTTCGGAGGCCTGCTGCCACTGCTCGACGACCCGGCTCTGCGCGACCTGCTCGTGCAGGTGAGCGGCGGCGTGGGGCACCTCTGGGCGGATCGCGGCGGTGGCCTGCAGCGCATTCACGGGTGGAGCGCGGCACCAGACGCCGTGCACCGGCTGGCCTGTGAGTTGATCGCGGCCGGTGGACGCCACCTCGACGAGCTGCAGCCGTGCGCGGATGTGCGGATCGGCGACGGCATCAGAGTGCACGCCGTACTGCCGCCGGTGGCCGTCGAGGGCGCTGCGGTCTCGATCAGGGTGCCCCGGACTACGCCCCCGGACTTCGACGCGCTCGTGCGTGGCGGGCTCTGCTCGGAGGCCATGGCTCATGCGCTTCGCGGCGCGGTTGCGGCGCGCCGCAATCTGCTCGTCACCGGCGGCACTGGGAGCGGAAAGACCACGGTGCTCGGCGCTTTGCTCGGCCTGGCTGACCCTCGCGAACGAATCCTGATGATCGAGGACGTCGCAGAACTCCGACTGTGCCACCCCCACGCGCTCTCGCTCGAAGCTCGCAGGCCGAGCGCTGAAGGGCTCGGCGAGGTTGCACTCGACAGCCTGCTGCGTGAAGCGCTGCGCATGCGCCCCGACAGAATTGTGCTCGGCGAGTGCCGGGGCGCAGAAGTGGCAACATTGCTCGCCGCCCTGAACACCGGCCACGACGGCAGCGCCGGCACGCTGCACGCGAACCGTATCGAGCATGTGCCCGCTCGCCTGGAAGCCCTCGGCGCCCTCGCCGGGCTCGACCCGCCGGCCCTGGCACGGCAAGCTGCGTCGGCGTTGCACGGGGTGATCCACCTCGAACGCCGCAGAGGCCTGCACCGCGTGACCGGGGTTGGCAAATTGCGGCTCGATCGCGGTGGTCTGCTCCGGGTCGAGGAGGTGCGGCCGTGACGGGGGTGCGGCGCGGGCGGCCCACGGTCGGGGCCGGAGACGCGGCCGAACTGGCGCTCCGCTGCGCGGCGCTGCTGCGCGGTGGGGTGCTGCCTTCGCGGGCGGTGGTGCTCGCGTGTGCGGATCCGCCCGATGCGCGCGCAGGGGGCGGGCAGCGGGGCCGGGGCGATACTGGGGGGTTGGGTTATGCGGGCATCGCCGAACGCATTGCTGACGGCTACTCACCGCCAGAAGCGCTTGCGGGCTGCGGGGCCCCCGAATGGCGGGTGCTCGCCGTCGCGTGGCGGCTCGCCGAACAGAGCGGGGCACCGCTCGCCCCGGCCCTGCACCGCATCGGCACCGCCCTGCGGGGCCTGGAGCAGCTGCGCGCTCGCCGGGCGGTGCTGCTCGCGGGGCCGCGCGCGACGGTGCGCCTGGTCTCGGCGCTGCCGCCCCTCGCGCTGCCGCTCGGAGCCCTGCTCGGATTCGACCCTGTGCCCGTGCTGCTGAGCTCGCTGGGGGCTGTACTGCTCGCAGCAGGGACGCTGCTGCTCGCGGCCGGGGTGGCGTGGGGTCGTGCGCTGCTGCGCCGGCTCGAACGCGAGGATTGCGTTGCAGGGATCGAGCTCGAACTGGTGTGGGTGGCCTTGGGCGGAGGGGCGCCGCCGGGCGCTGCGGCGCTGCGTGCCGCGGATGCCATCGACGCTTTCGGAGCTGAGTGGGTGCCGTTTGCGGCGTTCGAGCGCTCGGGGGCGCTTGCGGCCGCTGTCGCGGCGGCGCAGAGCACCGGAGCGCCCCTGCAGCGGCTTCTGCTGGAGGAAGCGGTGGCCGCACGTGCGCGAGCGCAGGCGCGGCTCGAACAAGGGGCAGAACGGCTCGGTGTGCGGGTTCTGGTGCCGATGGGCGTGTGCGTGCTGCCCGCATTCATCGTGCTCGGGGTGCTGCCTGTGCTCATCGCGATGCTGGGCACTTGATCCGCTTCGCACTTCGCTCACAATGGGGCATTCGAGGCGGATCGCGGCGACCTTTCCACAGATCGCTGAGCGGCATCTCAGGGCTTGTTCGACTGCCGCAGGATAGGTGCACCGGCGACCGCCGGGCCGTGTGTGACGAAGGGAACACCTCATGAATACCAAACTCGAACTTGTATCTGATCGCGGTGTTGCGCTGCCGAAACAACCGCCATCGCCTCCGGGCGACCACCACCCCGTGTTCGTGGCGCCCGCTCGCCGCAGCGGCGCAGCCGCACGCAGAACGCGCAAGCCGCCGGCCGCCCGCGAACTGCTCGGTGACGAGCGAGGAGCGATTACGGCGGAATATGCTGTCGTCATTCTCGCTGCGGTCGCCTTCGCGGGGTTGCTCGTGGCAATCATGCGGTCGGCCGAGATTCGCGCCATGCTCGTGCAGTTGGTCGAGAATGCTCTCGGCTCCGGTGGGTAGCGCCACGGACGGAACGGGGCGTGCACCCGGGGAGCTCCGAGTGCACGCGGCCGGCGCCGCCGGTGCCCGCAGCCTTGCGGGCGGCTTCATACGCGACGAGCGAGGCACGGTCACCGCAGAGTTCGCGGTGGTGATGCCGGCGGTGCTGGTGATGCTCGGTCTCGTGATCGGCGGGGTGTTCATCGCAGCCCACCGCATCACCCTCGTGAGTCTCGCGGCTGAGGTCGCTCGGCTCGAAGCCAGGGGTGACACCGACCGCGCCCGCGCCAGACTCGATGAGGCTCAAGGCGCGATCACCGTGCAGCGGGATCGCAGCGGCTCGCTCCTCTGCGTCACCCTCAGAGCCAGCCCCGGGCGCGGAATGCTCGCGGCCATTGCCATCGAGAGTCGGTCGTGCGCCGCGGTGAGCGGCGAACAGGGGGCCTCGCCATGAGTGCCCCGGCCCTGCTCGCCTGCGGCGCTGCGGCGCTCTGCCTGGGCCTGCCGGTGATCGCAGCGAGCGCTCAGCTCGAGGCCGGGCACCGCGCTGCGGCAGCGGCCGACGCCGCCGCGCTCGCCGCCGCAGATGCGGCAACCGGCTGGATCGAGGGTGAACCATGCGCACTCGCCGAGCGCGTCGCCGGCGAAGCGGGTGGGGTGCTCGTGGCGTGCAAGGCTTCGTCGGCCTCGGGTGAGGCACGGGTCGAGGTGCGGATCGCCTTGCCGCTCGGCGGCTCAACCGCCACCGCGCGAGCCGGGCAACCGCCGAGCTCGGACTGGGCGGCGGGAGGCCCGGTGGGGGCGAACGGTTGGGCATGGCCGTCGGATCGCCGGGCTCTCTCGCAGGGATTCCACGATGGGTACTCGCTCGATCTTGCGGTAACTGCGGAGGGGGCGCTCTACGCTCCATACGCCGGAGTGGTGGTGCGTGCAGGGCCAGACGGGGGAGGAGCGCCCGAACCCTGCCGAGCCCACCCCGAATGGTGGCGAGGCGTCAACCACACCGTGCTCATACGGCATGATCTCGGTGATCGCACCCTCTACAGCTCGCACAACCACGTCGCGCCTGGCTCGCCGCAGCGTTTCGGCGTGGTGCCCGGTGCGCGGGTGGTGGCGGGGCAGCGGGTTGCGAGCGCGGGGATGAGCGGTTGCACTTCTGGGCCGCACACCCACTTCACGCTTGCATCGTCGCCGTCGAACACGAATCCTGATATCGATCCGCTCAGCTACCTCGGGCCGCCGTGAGCAGGCCCGTTGAGCTGAATGGCGACCGGACGGCCGGGACGATCAGAAGCACCGTCGCGCGAGCCGAATCCGTGGGGTTCAGGATACGGCTGAGGCCCGTAGCGCGGTGTTCTGGGCCGCAGCGATGGTATGAATAGAGGAGCACCGCGCATCGCCGATAGTGGTTTCTTACACGAGAGTGTGTATCGTGTCGGTGCAGAACCGCGTGCCGGTGCAGCAACCGGCAGTCGTCGAGCAGACGACTCACCAGCCGTGAGCTCGGAGCAACGAAGGAGACCCCGTGGAGGGTACGAAGAAACTCGTGATCGTCGAGTCGCCGACCAAGGCGCGCACGATCGGCGCCTATCTCGGCGACGACTACGAGGTCATCGCCTCGGTCGGGCACATTCGTGACCTCGCCGAGCCGTCCGAGCTCCCGAGCGAGCTGAAGAAGGGGCCCTTCGGCAAGTTCGCCGTCGACGTCGACAACGACTTCGCGCCCTACTACGTCGTCAACGACAACAAGAAGAAGACGGTCTCCGAACTTAAGCGCGCCCTGAAGGGAGCTGACGAGCTCTGGCTCGCCACCGATGAAGACCGCGAGGGCGAGGCCATCGCGTGGCACCTGCTTGAGGTGCTGAAGCCCAAGGTACCCGTGCGTCGCATGGTGTTCCATGAGATCACTCGCGAGGCGATCGAGCAGGCTAAGCAGAACACGCGCGACGTCGACATCTCCCTCGTCGACGCTCAGGAGACGCGTCGCATCCTCGACCGGCTCTACGGCTACGACATCTCACCCGTGCTGTGGCGCAAGGTCGCGCCGAAGCTGTCGGCCGGCCGTGTGCAGTCGGCAGCGACGCGCCTCGTTGTCGACCGCGAGCGCGAACGGCAGGCATTCCGCGCGGCCGAGTACTGGGATCTCACTGCAACGTTCCAGCCCGGCGCTGATGCAACCGATGCAACAGCCTTCGAAGCGAAGCTCGTGCGCGTCGGTGAGCGGCGCGTGGCGACCGGCGGCGACTTCGGTGACGATGGCGAGCTCACGCCCAGAGCGCTGAAGGCCAACGTCGTCGGCCTCGAACAACAGCGCGCTGAGCGCCTTGCCGAACTGCTCGGCGACGACACCGCAGCCACGGTGCTTTCCGTGGAGACCAAGCCGCACACCCGTCGACCGGCGGCCCCGTTCACCACCTCCACGCTGCAGCAGGAGGCCTCCCGTAAGCTGCGTTACAGCTCACGCCAGACCATGTCGTTCGCGCAGTCGCTCTACGAGAACGGCTACATCACGTATATGCGTACCGACTCGCCCACGCTTTCGAGCCAGGCGATCCAGGCGGCCCGCAAACAGGCGGCCGAGCTGTACGGTGCCGAAACGCTGCCCGAGAAGCCCCGTGTGTTCACGGGTAAGGCCAAGGGTGCACAGGAAGCCCACGAGGCGATCCGCCCTGCCGGTGACACTTTCCAGCGTCCCAGCGCGCTGAAAGGCAAGCTCACCCAGGGCGAGTACGCCCTCTACGAGCTGATCTGGAAGCGCACCGTCGCCAGCCAGATGGCCGACGCCAAGGGATCCACAGACACTGTCACCGTGGGGGCTTCCGTGGTGGAGGCCGGCGAAAGCGCCGCCACCGCGCTCGAATTCACCGCCAGCGGCACCGTGATCACCTTTCCAGGCTTCCTGCTCGCCTACGAGGAAGGCCGCGACGAGAAGCGCGGCGACGCCGAGCAGAACGTCTCGCTGCCGCAGCTTTCCGAGCGACAGAGCCTCCAGATCGCCGATCCCGCAGCCAAGGGCCATGAGACGAGCCCGCCGCCCCGCTACACCGAGGCGAGCCTCACCAAGCGGCTCGAAGAGCTCGGTATTGGCCGTCCCTCGACCTACGCGGCCATCATCAGCACCATTATGGATCGCGGCTACGTCACCAAGAAGGGCCAGGCGCTGGTTCCCAGCTGGATCGCTTTCTCAGTGGTGCGCCTGCTGGAAGAGCACTTCAGCGCGCTGGTCGACTACGACTTTACCGCCGAGATGGAGAACGACCTCGACCGCATCGCCGCAGGCGAGGCCGCTCGCGGCAAGTGGCTAGGTGAGTTCTACTTCGGCACCGACACCCACCCGGGTCTGCGCGGAGTGGTCGACAACCTCGGCGAGATCGACGCCCGCGCGATCAACACGATCAAGATCGACGACGAGATTTCGCTGCGCAACGGCAAATACGGCCCCTACCTCGAAGTGTTCGACGAGAAGTGCGAAGTCGGCGACGACGGTGCGCTCAAGCCGCGCAGCGTGAACATCCCGGACGGCATGGCGCCCGACGAGTTGACCCCGGAACGCGCGCATGAACTCGTTGCGGCCGAGCCCGCCGAAGACCGGGTTGTGGGCCTGCACCCGCAGACGGGCAAGCGCGTCATCGCGAAGAACGGCCGTTTCGGTCCCTACGTGAGTGAGTTGCCCGACGAGGGTGAGGAGCTGCCCAAGGGGCAGAAGCCGCGCACCGCATCGCTGTTCAAGAGCATGGATCCCGCGACGATCGATCTGGATACCGCTGTCGCGCTGCTCGACCTGCCGCGGGTCGTGGGAGCGGATCCCGAGTCCGGCGCCGAGATCACGGCTCAGAATGGGCGCTACGGCCCCTACCTGAAGAAAGGCACCGATACTCGGACACTGCCGAGCGAAGATGCGATCTTCTCGATCGACCTCGCGGGCGCCCAGGAGCTGTTCGCGCAACCGAAGTACGGCGCGCGGAAGGCCAGCGCAGCGTTGAAGGAGTTCGACGCCGATCCCGTGAGTGGCAAGGCGGTGCGGGTGCGCGATGGGCGCTTCGGCCCGTACGTCACCGATGGGGAGACCAACGCGACGATTCCGCGCGGCGACAGCGTCGACGACATCACCTTTGAGCGTGCGATCGAGTTGCTCGCCATCAAGCGCGCCAAGGGGCCGGCGAAGAAGAAGGCTCCCGCGCGCAAGACGGCGGCCAAGAAGCCCGCAGCGAAGAAGCCCGCGGCCAAGAAGACCGCTGCGAAGAAGGCTGTTGATCCGGCGCGTTCGGCCGCGGCGAAGAAAGCAGCGGAGACGCGCAAGGCGAATGCGGCGAAGAAAGCCGCTGAAGCCGCAGGACAGTAAGAGGTGCGCCTCAGAGACGTCTTCCTGCCTAACCAGCCGCGACTGCCGTGGCGGCGGCTGGTGCTTGCCGCTCTCGGGGTTGCGGTCGTTGTCGCCCTGCTCGGGCTGCTGGGCGAATCCGTCGCGCTGCTGCCGCTATTCGTGGGCTTCGCGCCGACCTGCATGCTGGTCTTCGCGCTTCCCGAAGCGCCGGTCTCGCAGCCTGCCGCGGTGATCGGTGGGCAGCTCGTCGCAGCGCTGGTGGGGGTGGCTGGTGCGCTCGTGCTGCCGGTGCACTGGTGGAGCATCGCGCTCGTCGCCGGGTGCTCGGTCGCTGCGATGGCGGTGCTGCGGATCATCCACCCTCCTGCGATCGCGAACACCGTGCTCGCCTTCGTCACTGGGGCGGGTGTGATGTTTTTGCTGGTGCCGGTGCTCGCGGCCTCGACCGCGATTGTGGCTGTGGCGCTGGTGTGGCACCGGTGCACGGGCACCCGCTATCCCGCGCCTGGTCTGCTCGGTGGTCCCTCGCCGCGCCGCCGCGGCGAGGCGTGAACAGCGGCACTGCGGGTCGCCGAGTCGCGGGCAATGGCAGACTGGACGCATGAGCGGAATCTTCATCACCCTTGAGGGCGGCGACGGCGCGGGCAAGAGCACGCAGGCCGAGCTGCTGGGGGCCTGGCTTGAGGCGCGTGGCCATGAGGTGGTGCGCACCCGCGAGCCGGGGGGCACCCGGCTGGGAGTTGAGGTGCGTCGTCTGCTGCTGCACGGTGGCGATGACATCGGAGAGGTGGATCCCCGCGCAGAGGCGCTGCTCTATGCGGCGGATCGGGCGCAGCACGTCGCCAAGGTGGTGCGGCCGGCGCTTGAGCGCGGCGCCATCGTGGTGCAGGATCGCTACATCGATTCTTCGCTCGCGTATCAGGGCGCTGGCCGAGTGCTTGATGTGGCCGAGGTGCGCCGCATCAGCGAGTGGGCTTCCGGCGGGCTGAAGCCAGCGGTGACGGTGCTGCTCGACCTTGACCCTGCGGTGGCGGCCTCTCGGCGCGTTTCGCGCGGTGGTGAGGTGGACCGTCTTGAATCCGAGGCGAGTGACTTCCACCTGGCCGTGCGGGAAGGCTTTGTGGAGTTGGCGCAGGCCGATCCCGAGCGCTACCTGGTGCTCGATGCCACGCGACCCGCCGATGAGCTCAATGCCGCGGTGATCGCCCGCGTGGCCCCCCTGCTCACCGCACTCTGACCATGCTCTGACCGCGCAGCCCCGGAAGCGACGAACGCCCCCGCTGTGTGGCGGGGGCGTTCGATCGCAGTGCGGAGGCGGCGGTCGGCTACTCGCTGATGACCGGGCCGAAGCGCTGCGGCAGCGTCGCCTGCGAGGTGGCGCGCAGCTCGGTGAGGGGCAGGGTGAAGCGATCCTGCACCTCGATCGAGGCGTCGGCGCCGGCACCGTCGGTGACACCGATGCGCAGCACGGGGAAGCCGCGACCCTCGCAGAGCCCGCGGAACTTCACTTCCTCCTCGTGAGGCACCGCAACGAGCACGCGCGCCTGCGACTCGGAGAAGAGCGCTGCGGTCTCGTCGACGCCGTCGCGCGAGATGATCTCGTCGATCCACACGCGGGCACCGACACCGAAGCGCAGCGCGCCATCTGCGAGCGCCTGAGCGAGGCCGCCTTCGGAGAGGTCGACGGCGCCAGAGATGAGGCCGCCCTGCGAACCCGCCTGCAGCAGCTCTGCGAGTGCGCGCTCGTCGTCGAGCACTGCAACGGGCGGCCTCCCGCCCAGGTGCGCGTGCACGGCCTCCGCCCATGCCGAGCCGTCGAGCTCGTCACGGGTCACACCGAGCAGGTAGAGGTGCTCGCCCTGATCCTGCCAGCCCGTGGGGATGCGGCGGGCAACGTCGTCGATGATGCCCAGCACGCCCACAACGGGGGTCGGATGGATAGGGGTGTCGCCGGTCTGGTTGTACAGCGAAACGTTGCCACCGGTGACGGGCACCTCAAGTGCGAGGCAGGCATCCGAGAGGCCCTCTACGGCGCGCGAGAACTGCCACATGACCTCGGGGTTCTCGGGGCTGCCGAAGTTGAGGCAGTCAGTCACCGCGGTGGGCACGGCGCCGGAGGCGGCCACGTTGCGGTACGCCTCGGCGAGTGCGAGCTGTGAGCCGACGTAGGGGTCGAGCTGGCAGTAGCGGCCGTTCGCGTCGGTGGAGATGGCGACGCCGAGGCCGCTTTCTTCGTCGACGCGGATCATGCCGGCACCGTCGGGGAAGGAGAGTGCGGTGTTGCCGAGCACGTACTTGTCGTACTGGTTGGTGATCCAGTCGACCGAGGCTTGATTGGGGGAGCCTGCGACGGTGAGCGTCTGCGCGCGCAGTTCGTCCCCCGAGGCCGCGCGGGCAAGGCCTGCAGCGCGCACGCCCGAGGCCTGCAGCTCGTCGATCCACGACGGGTAGGCGACGGGGCGCTCGTAGACGGGGCCGTCAACGGCGACCGTGCGGGGATCGACGTTGACGATCTCTTCGCCGCGCCAGTTGATGATGAGGCGACCCGTGTCGGTGACTTCGCCGAGCACGCTGGTCTCAACGTCCCACTTCTCGGTGACGGCGAGGAATGCGTCGAGCTTCTCGGGCGCGACGACGGCCATCATGCGCTCCTGGCTCTCCGACATGAGGATCTCCTCGGCGGTGAGCGACGGGTCGCGCAGCAGCACGCTGTCGAGTTCGATGAACATGCCGCCGTCGCCGTTGGCTGCGAGCTCCGAGGTGGCGCAGGAGATGCCGGCGGCGCCGAGATCCTGGATGCCTTCGACGAGGTCACCGCGGAAGAGTTCGAGGCAGCACTCGATGAGCACCTTCTCGGCGAAGGGGTCGCCCACCTGCACGGCTGGGCGCTTGGTGGGGCCGCCCTCGCTGAAGCTGTCGGAGGCGAGGATGGAGGCTCCGCCGATACCGTCGCCCCCGGTGCGGGCGCCGAAGAGCACGACCTTGTTGCCGGCGCCTGAGGCGTTGGCGAGGTGGAGGTCTTCGTGGCGGAGCACACCCACGCCGAGCGCGTTGACGAGCGGGTTCTGCTGGTAGACGCTGTCGAAGACGGTTTCGCCGCCAAGGTTGGGCAGGCCGAGGCAGTTCGCGTAGGAGGAAATGCCCGATACGACGCCGTGCACCACGCGGGCGGTGTCGGGGTCATCGATGTCGCCGAAGCGCAGCTGATCCATGACGGCGACGGGGCGGGCACCCATCGAGATGATGTCGCGGATGATGCCGCCGACGCCGGTGGCGGCACCCTGGAACGGTTCGATGTAGGAGGGGTGGTTGTGGCTTTCGACCTTGAAGGTGACGGCCCAGCCCTCGCCGATGTCGATCACGCCGGCGTTCTCGCCCATGCCGACGAGCAGACGCTCTTTCATCTTGTCGTTGACCTTCTTGCCGAACTGGCGCAGGTAGATCTTCGACGACTTGTAGGAGCAGTGCTCAGACCACATCACCGAGTACATGGCGAGCTCGCCAGAGGTGGGGCGGCGGCCGAGAATCTCGCGGATCTGCGCATACTCGTCAGGCTTGAGGCCGAGGGCGCCGTAGGGCTGCTCTTTCTCGGGGGTGGCGATCGCGTCGGCCACCGTATCGGGGCGGTGGGCGTCGATGGGGGCGGCGGTGTCGGTCACGCTCGGTGTGCTCCAGTGAGTGAGGGATCGGGATCGGCTCCGCGAGCCGAAACATGCAGCCCCAGTCTATCCCGCCCCTGTGGCGGGCTTGCCCGCCAGATGCGGGCCGGGGAAACCGCCGTCACGCCGGGCGGTTGCTGTTTCATGGGGGAACGCGCAAGACTTGGTGCATGAGCGATCAGAATCCGAACGCAACCGGCCAGAACCCGCAGGTGTCGCAGCCTGCGCAGGGTGCGCCGCACCAGGCGGCGTCCTCGAAGCAGCGCGCTGCGAAGGCAGAGGGGCTGTCGACCTTTTTGAAGGTCAGCATCATTCTGCTTGCAGCGCTGACGATCGCCTCGATCTCGCTGTTGTTCATCGGCGAACTTGAGGGCAAGTTCGAGCGTGTGTTCTCGACGTTCGTGCTCTTCGCGGTGTTCGTGCTGCTCACCGCACTCGACACCCGTCGCGAGCAGAAGTCGGAGTGGTACGCGCCCGTTGCGCTCATCGCCAACGCCTACATTCTGGGGCTGTTGCTCATCGTGATCTGGATGACTCCCTACCAGGCCTTCGGCCTGGTGCTCGAGATTTTCTGGAAGTCGGTGTTCGTGATCCTGGTGACGAGGCTGGTGATCCTGTGCTGCCAGCTGCTGCTCGGTATGAGCGCGAGGCTGCCCGATGTGGTGACCCGTTTCGCCTTCGTGACGAGTGTGCTCGCGGTGCTTTCGGGCATCCTCTTCACCGCTCCTGTCGGCATCGAAGCGTTCGATCTGCACATTCCCGATCTCTACTGGAAGATCGCGACGGCTCTGCTGATCTTGACCGCGCTGGGGCTATCGATCACGCTGCTGCTGCGGTGGTCGTTCAGTTCTGCGGCACGCGATGCTGTGCGCCGGGCGCGTTCGGCGGTTCCGGCGGCTGAGGCGTATCGGGCGCAGCCGCAGCCGACGGTGATCCAGCAGGCGCCGGTGGCGGGGGCGCAGCCCTTGCTGCCTTGGCCGACGTTCCCCGACGGGCGCCCGCTGCCTGCGGGGGCTGATGGGCAGCCCGATTTCTCCGTGCTGCAGTCGCCCCGGGGGTGACCGCGGGGGTTGAGATTCGCAGTATGCGCCTCGATGAGGCCGATGCGACGAGTGAGCTGTTGCGCGCCGCCTACGGGGGAGATTATCGACTTGATCCCGAGTATCTCGGTGAGATCGTCGATGTGCGGGGTCGTGCAGAGTCGGCGCAGCTGTGGGTTGCGGTGGATCGAGTCTCGGGCGCGGTGCTCGGCAGTGTGACGACCCCGTTTCCGGGGCAACGGCTGCAGCGTGACAGTGCCCCCGACGAGATGGATGTGCGACTGCTGGGTGTCGCGCGGGAAGCTCG
The DNA here is from genome assembly GCF_037148395.1 of Leucobacter sp. MMO-125. Taxonomy (NCBI): domain Bacteria; kingdom Bacillati; phylum Actinomycetota; class Actinomycetes; order Micrococcales; family Microbacteriaceae; genus Leucobacter; species Leucobacter sp. MMO-125. Next base: position 119,024 of record NZ_JBBCTL010000004.1, on the reverse strand, counting down.
CGGGCGGGGCGTCGGTGAGCTGTTGATGCGGCACTGCGTGTCGCTCGCCCGAGAGCGCGGGGCTCGGCGTCTGGTGCTGCACACGTCTTCGCAGATGGTTGCGGCTCAGCGGCTGTACGAGCGGATGGGGTTCGAGCGGGTGCCCGAGCGTGAATATGAGTTCGACGCGATGGGCACGAAGCTTATGCTCATGGCCTACGCATTTACGGTCTGAGCAGGGTTTTATGAGGAGCGCATTCTTTCCCGCTTGAACATCAGATGAAGGTATGTATAGGCTTACCTTGGCGTTCCGGGGGCCGTGATGGCACCTCAGGAATCGCGAAGCATCGATGCGCGCGCCGTATCGGTGCATTCTTTTTGCCCATCACATCGAAGCAGCCGGCACATGTCAGCTGCCCGTCGAACCCCAGGAGCCCACAGTGTCAATCCGCACCACCCGCAGTGCAGCCGCAGCGTTGGCTCTGGCCGCAGCGCTCGTTCTCTCGGCCTGCGCCTCCGGCGCACCCGCGAGCGAGCCGAGCACCGAATCTGCCGCCGCCACAGTGACCATCACCGACAATCACGGCGAGGTGGAGGTGCCGGTCAAGCCCGAAACGGTCGTCGCGCTCGACAACACGGTCTTCGACACCCTCGCCGAGTGGGACATCGAGCTCGCCGCCGTGCCCAAGGACGTCATGGGTTCGGTCTGGCCCGGCTACACCGACGACCCCGAGGTCGCCAACGTCGGCAACCACCGCGAACCGAACCTCGAGGTGATCGTTGCAGAGCAGCCCGACCTCATCATCGGCGGCTACCGCTTCGGTGACTACTACGAGCAGATCAAGGAGCAGAACCCTCAGGCCGTCGTCATCGAGATCGCGCCCCGAGATGGCAAGGACACCTTCGACGAGCTCAAGCGCCAGACCGAGATCCTGGGTCAGATCTTCGATCACGACAACGAAGCAGCCGCGCTGAACGCCGAGCTCGACAGCGCGATCTCCGGCGCGAAGCAGGCCTACAACGGCACCGACACCGTCATGGCCGTCAATACCTCCGCGGGTCGTATCGGATACATCGCGCCAGTGGTGGGCCGCAGCCTCGGCCCGGTGTTCCCCGCCCTCGGCTGGCAGCCCGCTCTCGAAATTGAGGGTGCGAGCGATGATCACCAGGGTGACGACATCAGCGTCGAGGCGATCGCAGCTTCGAACCCCGGTTGGATCGTGGCGCTTGATCGCGATGCGGCGTTCGCCCCGAGTGAGCGCGAGCCCGGTTCGGCGCCCGCCGATGAGCTCATCACGAACTCCGAGGCGCTGCAGAACGTCTCCGCGGTGCAGCAGGGCCGCATCGTGATCCTCGATCCCAACTTCTACCTCACCGAGGGCATCCAGGCCTACACCGGGCTGTTCACGCAGCTCCAGGAGGCGTTCTCGGCGGCATGAGCCCCACAGTTTCGAGCACGCCGGTCTTGAGCGGCGCCGCACTGCCCACGCGGCGCCGCACTGGGGCGTTGCTCGCCGCGATTATCGCGGTGCTGGGTCTCCTCGCGGCATCGCTCGTGATCGGTGTCTACGACATCGCGGGCAGCGAGTTCGGATCAGAAATGTTCTGGATCACCAGGGTGCCCCGCACGATCGCGCTCGTGCTGGCCGGTGCCGCGATGGCCACGAGCGGTCTCGTGATGCAGATGCTCACCCAGAACCGCTTCGTCGACGCCACCACCTCGGGCACCACCGAGTGGGCGGCGCTCGGCCTGCTGCTCGCCTCGCTGCTCCTGCCCGGGATTGGGCTCGTCGGCAAGATGGTCATCGCGAGCGGTTGCGCGTTTATCGGGGCGATGCTGTTCATGCTGATCCTGCGCCGCGTCGTGATCCGCACCACCCTCATCGTCCCCCTCATCGGCATCATGCTCGGCGCGATCGTGAGCTCGCTCACCACCTTCCTCGCCGCGCAGTTCAACCTGCTGCAGATGCTCGGTACCTGGTTCATGGGCAGCTTCACCGCGGTGGTGCGGGGCCGCTACGAGGTGCTGTGGGTGGTGGCTGTGGTCACGATACTTGTGTTTCTCATGGCGGATCGCATCACTGTCGCCGGCCTCGGTAAAGACATGGCGACGAGCGTTGGCGTGCGCTACGAGGCGATCCTCATCGCGGGCACCGCGCTCGTGGCCGTCGCCGCCGGTGTCACCACCGTGGTCGTCGGCTTCCTGCCGCTGCTCGGGCTTGTCGTGCCCAACATGGTCTCGATGATCCGCGGCGACAATGTGCGCAGCAACCTGCCGTGGGTCTGTCTGGGCGGCATCGCGCTCGTGGTGGCCTGCGATATTGTCGGGCGAGTGGTGATAATGCCCTTCGAGATTCCGGTCTCGATGGTGCTCGGCCTCGTCGGTGCTATCGTGTTCATCGCGCTGCTTTTGCGGCAGAGGTGATCGTGGAGAGCAGTATTGTGAGGCTCGCGAGCACGGGGGAGCCGCCGGCCGCGCCGTCGTCGCGTGCGTCGCGCTGGCGCGCGGCGCTGCCGATCGTTGTGGTGTTCGTCGTCGCCGCGGTGCTCGCCGTCGCGATCCTCGTCACCGGCAATCCGGCGCCCGCGGGCAGCCCCGGCTTTTGGATTATCGTGCAGTCGCGTCTCACTTCGCTCGCGACGATTGCCTTCGTCGCCGTCGCTCAGGCGCTCGCCACGGTGCTGTTTCACACTGCCACCTCGAATCGCATTCTCACCCCCTCCATCCTGGGCTTCGATGCGCTCTACGTGCTCACGCAGACGGCGCTCGTGTTCGTCTTCGGCACCACGGCGGCGAGCATGGAGGGGATTCCGAAGATCATTGCGCAGAGCGCGCTGATGGTGCTGTTCGCAACGCTGCTGTACGGTTGGCTGTTCTCGGGCCCGCGAGCAAATCTGCAGTTGCTGCTGCTCGTGGGTGTGGTGCTCGGGATCGGCTTCGGCTCGGTCTCCATGGTGATGCAGCGCACGCTCACCCCGAGCGAGTTCGATGTGCTGAGCGCTCGCCTCTTCGGCAGTATCAGTAAGGGAAATCCCGACTATCTGCCGATCGCGGCTGCGATCGTGTGCGGGATCTTGATTTTCGTCTGGTTGCGTCGGCGCAGCTACGACGTGGTCGCGCTCGGTCGCGATGTGGCGATCGGCCTGGGCGTGAATTACCGGCGCGAGGTAGTCACGATCCTGGTGCTTGTGGCCGTGCTCGTCTCGGTGTCGGCGACGATGGTCGGCCCGATGACGTTCTACGGTTTCCTGGTGGCGACGCTCGCCTACCAGTTCGCGAGGGGGGATTCGCACGCCGAGACGATTCCGCTCGCCATCGGTATCGGGCTTGTCACGCTGCTGGGCGCCACCTTCGTGCTCAAGCACGTGTTCGCCGCGGCCGGTCTCGTGACGGTGATCATCGAGTTCGCGGGCGGCCTGCTGTTTCTGATCGTGCTGCTCAGGAAGGGGCTGCGATGACCGACGCGCATATCGGAATGGGGCTCGACGCCCCGGCAGGGACGGCCGGGGCTGCGGTGCGCGCCGCTGAGTCTGAACCGGGCCGCGGCCAGGGTATCGAGCTGAGCGATGTTGCGAAGACGTACGCGGGGCGGCGTGTGCTCGGCCCCATCGATCTCAGTCTCGAACGCGGTGGTGTAACGGCGCTGATCGGCCCGAATGGGGCAGGCAAGTCGACACTGCTCACGATCATCGGGCGCCTGCTCGAAGCCGACAGCGGGCGCGTCACCGTGGGTGGGCTTGATGTGCGTGCCGCCAAGCCGAAGCAGCTCGCCCGGGTGGTCTCGATCTTGAAACAGGAGAATCATTTCGTGGCGCGCCTCACCGTGCGTCAGCTCGTCACCTTCGGTCGTTTCCCGCACTCAGCCGGGCGGATTACCGAGGCCGATCATCGCGCGATCCACGCTGCGATCGCGTTTCTCGATCTGGCCGGGTTCGAGGAGCGCTTTATCGATGAGTTGTCCGGCGGTCAGCGGCAGCGCGCCTTCGTGGCCATGGTGCTGGCGCAGGATACCGACTTCGTGCTGCTCGATGAGCCGCTGACGGGGCTCGATATGCGCCACGCGGTGAGCATGATGGGGCAGGTGCGGGCGGCTGCTGATGCGCTGGGCAAAACTGTCGTGCTCGTGATCCACGATGTGAACTTCGCGGCGGCGTACGCCGACCGCATTGTGGCGCTTGCCGAGGGGCGGATCGTCGCTTCCGGCACCCCCGATGAGATCATCACCTCCGAGGTGCTGGAGCGGGTTTTCGAGACCCCGGTCGACGTGCTCGAACATGACGGTCGCCGTGTCGCGGTGTACTACCGGCCGTAGGCAGCTTCAGCGCTCACCGATGCGACCCCGATGCGATCAGCGGATCAGGCGCTGAGGTGCTCCGAGGTCTCGGCGAAGAGCGCGGAGACTGCGGCGCGGCCCTCTGCGGCGCGGCCTGCGCGGGCGAGTTCGCGCAGGCGCACGGTGGGTCGGTGCAGCAGGCGCCCGACCAGGTGCCGCAGAGCGGCCTCGGTCTCGACGGTGCGAGCAGGCTCGGCAGCGCCGCCGTTCGCGCGATGGCTGATCCGCCTGATCTCGTCGTCAAGCATGCCGTTCACGAATGATCGCAGTTCCTGCAGTGCCGGGATCGCGTCGCGCTCGGCGCGCAGCGCCGTGAACTCGGCCGCCGCGGTGCGCACGATGTCGCGCGCTTCGAGTTCGGCTCCCAGTTCGGGGATCGGCGCGTGCAGTGCGATGGTCTCGAGGTCGAGCAGTTCGACCCCTGGCACCGCGGCAACGCCGGGGGAGATGTTGCGGGGGAGACCCATGTCGATGAGCAGCCGGGGCCGCGTTCGGCCTCGTTCAGAGACGGAGAGCCTGCCGAAGCGGGCACAGAACGGAGGGCTGCCCTCGGTGACGGTGTCGTCGAAGCGTTCTCGGGTGAGCAGGGGTTCGTGCACGGTGCTGCACGCGACGACGAGGTCGCTGTGGCGCAGTTCGGCATCGAGGTCGTTGTGCGCCACGGGGCGGATGCCGTGAGACTCCGCGAATGATGCTGCCCGGCCTGAGGGGGAGTAGACCGCGATGCGCTGGGCACCGTGCGCGCGCAACGCCGCAAGGCTCGCTCCGGCGTAGGCGCCGGTGCCGATGAGGAGTACGCGGCAGGTCTGCCAGTCGCCGACCCTGCTGTCGACGAGCGCGAGTGCGAGTTGCACGAGCGATCGGCCTCTGCTCTGCAAGCCGGTGCGATGCTTCACGCGCTTCGAGACGACGATGGCCTGTTGGAAGAGCTGTTCCAGTTCGGTGCTCGACCGGCCCAATGCGCGCGCTGTGTCGATGGCGCGGCGCACCTGCCCCGCGATCTCGGTCTCGCCCACCGAAGCGGATTCGAGACCGCTCGACACTGCGAAGAGGTGCTCGGCAGCGGCCTCGCCGCGGTGCACCGAGCAGGCTGCGGCGAGTTCGCCGTGTGGGAGACCGGTGGCTCGCGCGAGTCCGTCGAGGGCGTGCTCGGGGGCGAGGCCGGGGGCGTCGAGATAGGCCTCGAAGCGATTGCAGGTCGCGAGCACGACGGCACCGCGGGTGAGTGCGGGATCGCTGAGCGTGGCGGTCACGGTGTCGGTGCGCCGTTCGAAGTGTTCGAGCAGCGCCAGATCGGCGTTGCGGTGATCGACGGTGAGGCAGAGGAGCATGGATTCTCGGCAGGGTTCTCGGGATGGGGAGCGGATCAGCGCGGCGCCGCACGCCCAGCTGAGTAGATCTGATGTGAAACATCAGATCTATAAGCTAGCATCTCGATCGATGAACTCACTCCCAGCTTCGCACCCGCTCGTCGATGGCCGAACGAGCGACGCCCCTCTGATCAGAGCCCTCAACGGCCACCGCCCCGAGCGGGTTCCCGTCTGGTTCATGCGCCAGGCAGGTCGGTCGCTCCCCGAATATCGCAGCATCCGCGCAGACCACCGTATGCTCGACGCCTGCGTGAACCCCGAACTCGCGAGCGAGATCACCCTGCAACCTGTGCGGCGGCACGGCGTCGACGCCGCAGTCTTCTTCAGTGACATCGTCGTGCCGCTGAAACTCGCGGGCGTCGAAGTCGATCTCGTTGCCGGGCGAGGTCCGGTGTTCGCGGATCCCGTTCGCAGCGCCGCCGATGTCAGGCGCTGCCGCGCCGAGTTCACCGCCGATCGCCTTCGGGAAGCCCTCGACCCCGTGCGCGACGCCGTCGCGCTGACCGTCGCACAGCTCGGCAACACACCGCTCATCGGCTTCGCCGGTGCACCCTTCACCCTCGCGGCCTACCTCGTCGAGGGCGGTCCCTCCCGCGACCACCTGCGAGCCCGCACCCTTATGCACGCCGAACCGGAGACCTGGCGCGAACTGCTCGACTGGGCCGCAGAACTCAGCGGCGTCTTTCTCGAAGCGCAGGTCTCAGCCGGTGCCAGTGCGGTGCAACTGTTCGACTCCTGGGCGGGATCGCTCAGCGCCGCCGACTACCGCGCCCATGTGGCGCCCGCATCCCGACGCACCCTCGACGCCGTGCGGCATATCGCGTATCGGCACCCGCACCGCGATGGCTACAGCGCGTGCGAAGAAACCGTGCCCGCGATCCACTTCGCAGTGGGCTCTGGCCACCTGCTCGAAGAACTCGCCGCCGTTGGGGTGAGCGCGATCGGCGTCGATTGGCGCACCCCGCTCGACGAGGCGAGCCGCAGACTCGGAGATACCGTGCCGTTGCAGGGCAATCTTGACCCCGCCTACCTCGGAGCGCCGCCCGAGCGGCTTGCCGCGCACCTCGACGAGGTGCTGCGCCGGGGAACCCGCGCCCCCGCCCACGTGCTCAACCTGGGGCACGGCGTGCCACCCGACACCGACCCTGAAGTGCTCACCCGTATCGTAGAGCTCGCGCATGCTCGGTGAAGTCGATGACAACGCTGACGGCACTGAGAGTGTTGACGGTGCTGAAGGCACCGGATTCGCCGACCTCGCCTGCGCAGCGGGCAGCTCAGGCCGTCGCGTGGCTGTCGTGGGCGGCGGGGTCTCGGGGCTCGTCGCCGCCCGCGAACTCGCGCTCGGCGGCGCCGATGTTGTGCTCTTCGAACTGCAAGACCGCATCGGGGGCCGCGTGCAGCGCGACACCCTCGCATCCGTGCCGGTCGACGTGGGCGCCGAAGCCTTCGCCACGCGCGGCGGCGCCGTCGCCGCACTCCTCGGAGATCTCGGCCTCGGTGACCGCATCGAACGCCCCGCCCCGCTCGGCAGTTGGGTGATCTCCGCGGGCCGGGCGCTCCCGCTGCCGGCTGCTGGCGCCGTCGGCATCCCCACAGCTCCGCTCGCGGCCGACACGCGGCGCGTGCTCGGGCTGCAAGGGGCGCTGCGCGCCGCCGTCGAACCGCTGCTGCCACGCTCCCTCGGCCGCGGCGCAACCCTCGGCAGAGCGGTGCGCCTGCGACTCGGCGCGCGCGTGCTCGACAGGCTCGTGCGGCCCGTGGTGCGCGGCGTGCACTCCGCCGACCCCGAAGAACTGTCGATCGACGCCGTGCCCGGACTTGCAGCCGCCCTGCAGCGCCACGGCTCCCTCATCGCGGCCGCCCGTGAACTGCGCCACGGGCGCTCCGCCGCGGGCGGCGCCGTCGCTGGTCTGCGAGACGGAATGGGCTCCCTCGTCGAAGCGCTCGCCGCAGAGCTGCAGCGTCTGCACATCGAGACGCGCACTGGAACAGCGGTGCGCGAGATCGCCGCTGCCGGAGGCGGCATCCGGGTCCGCATCGACCGCACAGCCGCCGCGAACATCGCGACCACACGCACCGCGCCGCCAAGCACCGCACTCACGGGCGTCCTGCGCTTCGACGCCGTCGTGCTCGCCGTGCCCGAAACCGCCGCCCGCGCGCTGCTGGGCGCCCCAGCGACCGACCCCGAAACCCGCGTTGAAGTCGTTCTGCTCGCGGTCGACGACCCTCGTCTCGACGCCGCACCCCGCGGCACCGGTGCCCTGGTCGCCGAGGGAGAACACGGCATCCGGGCGAAAGCTCTCACCCATGTCACGGCGAAGTGGCCGAAGCGCGCGACGGCACCTGGCCCCACCCCGCATGTTCTGCGACTCTCCTACGGTCGCCACGGCAGCGCCCCCGAGACCGCGGGGCTCCCCGATCAGCAGGTGCGCGAGATCGCGTTGGCGGATGCGTCGCGCATTCTCGGCGTCGCGCTCAACCCAGCCTCCGTGCGCGACATGCGCCGTCGCGAGTGGTGCACCGGTTCGGCTCGCGGATCGGGCGACGGCCGCGGATCCGCCACCGGATCCGCCGCCTCCGAGCTCGTGCCGCCGCCCCGCGTCGCGATCACCGGCGACTGGGTGAGCGGCACCGGGCTTGCGACCGTCGTGCCGGCTGCCCGCGCCGCCGCCCGCAGCGTCCTCGACTCCCTGAACTCAGCCGCCCCGCACTCAGAAGGAGGCACGCGATGACCAATCGCATCACCGCCACCGGCCCCCGCACCCCGCGCGTGCGCCGTTCCGACACCCCTGTTGCGGCCGACCCCGGGCTGATCCGCATCGGAACACGCGGCAGCGCCCTCGCCGTCGCACAATCCACCACTGTGGCAGAGGCCGTCTCGGTCGCCACGGGGCTCGAAGTCGTGCTCGTGATCGTCACCACCCGAGGCGACGTCTCCGCTGCGCCGCTGGCGCAGCTCGGGGGCACGGGCGTTTTCGTGAGCGCGCTGCGCGACGCCCTGCTCGACGGGGCATGCGACCTCGCAGTGCACTCCTTGAAAGACCTTCCCACGGGCGCGTGCCCCGGTATCGAAATCGGCGCCATCCCGGTGCGCGCCGACGCTCGCGACGCGCTGTGCGCGCGGAACGGTCTGACGCTCGCCGAACTACCTGCGGGGGCAAGGGTGGGCACCGGCTCGCCGCGCCGCGCCGCGCAACTGCTCGGCAGGCGACCAGATCTCGACGTCGTCGATCTGCGCGGCAACGTCGACACCAGGCTTGGCCGGGTGGGTGTCGATCTCGATGCTGTGGTGCTGGCCTGCGCGGGCCTCGACAGGCTGGGGCGCGAGGAAGCGATCACCGAGCGCTTTCCGCTCGATGAGGCGCCCGCCGCCCCGGGGCAGGGCGCCCTCGCGATCGAGGTGCGCAGCGAAGATGCGCGCCGCGCCCCCTACGTGGCTGCGCTCAGCGCGCTCGATCACGCTGAATCGCGGGCGTGCGCGCTCGCCGAGCGGGCCGTTTTGGCGACGCTCGAAGCGGGCTGCGCGGCCCCTGTCGGCGCCACAGCCAGGGTTGACGATGCACGCCTGGTGCTGCGCGCCGAGGTGTCGAGCCTCGACGGAACCCAGCGGCTGCTCGCCGAGGAGGGGTTGCCCTGGGCGGTTGGGGCTGAGGCTGGGGCTGGTGGGGGTGCCAGTGTCGTTTCCGGCGCCGACACGGGTGGCGGATCCGCTGCTGACTCCGCAGCACCGTCTACCGCAGCCCGCGAGACACCGCGCCGCCTAGGAGAAATCGTGGCGCGGCGCTTGTTCGACATGGGTGCGGCGCAGATCGCCCCGCTCGGGGGCTCGCATCCCGAGTCGGGCAACACCGAGCCCGCCGGCTCCGAGGCCACCCCGTGACCTCCCACCAGAATGGCCGCCGGCCGGCCACCTCCGATCTGGCGGGGTGCCGCATCCTGGTGCCGCGCGGCGGCCCCCCAGGCGAACAGCTCGCGGCGGCCATTCGCACACGCGGCGGTCTCCCCGTCATCGTGCTACTCACGACGACGGTGCCGCCGCAGGATCCGGCAGCGCTTGCCGCCGCTGTTGAGCGTTGGAACCTGGGCTGCTACGACTGGCTCGTCTGCACGAGCGCGAACGGGGTGTATGCCGTCGTCGCGGCGGGTGCGCGCCCCGGCATGCGGCGCATAGCAGCTGTCGGCCCTGCTACCGCCGAAGCGCTGCGCGAGCACGGCTTCGAGGTGGCCGTGCAGCCAGACCACGACTTCTCTGCGGTCGGTCTCGCCGAGGCGCTGCTCACCGTGATCGGCACGGCCGACGGGAGTGACGCGGCCCAGCAGATGCTGCTGCCGCTCTCCGAGATCGCGGGAACCGAGCTCGAACACGCCCTCACCGCCGCCGGTCACGCCCCGCACCGCGTCACCGCGTACCGCACGCTCCCCACCCCGCGCGATGCCCGGCTCGAATCCCGGGGGCGGGCTGTCGATGCGATCCTCGTGATGAGCGGATCCGGCGCCGCCGAGACCGCCCGCCGCTTCGCGCCGCTCCCGCCGGGCACCCATCTCGTCGCGATCGGAGCCCCGACAGCTCGGGCGCTCGCCGCTCACGGACTCCGGGCCGACGCCGTCGCGACCCGCCACACCGCTGACGGGCTGCTCGACACCCTCGCCGCGCTCCTCGACCGTGCGGCTGCGCCCACTACCGACTATCCCGAACTCCCGCACCACCCGGAAGGAAGATCCGCATGATCCCCACCGTCCGCCCGCGTCGCCTGCGCGCCACCCCTGCGCTGCGCCGTCTCGCCACCGAGACCAGGCTGCATCCCGCCGAGCTGGTGCTGCCGGCCTTCGTCCGTGAAGGCATTGACGAGCCCCGCGCGATCTCCGCGATGCCGGGAGTGCTGCAGCACACCCTCGACTCGCTGCGTCGAACCGCAGCGGATGCCGCCGCTGCTGGCATCGGCGGCATCATGCTCTTTGGCGTGCCGTCCGTGCGCGACGCCCGCGGCAGCGCCGCCGACGATCCCGGGGGCATCCTCAATGTCGCCACCCGTGCTGTCGCGGAGGAGGTCGGTGATGCGCTCGTCGTGCAGACCGACCTCTGCCTCGACGAGTTCACCGATCACGGCCACTGCGGGGTGCTCGACGCGCGCGGCGAGGTCGACAACGATGCCACCCTCGACAGGTACTGTGCGATGGCCCTCGCACAGGCCGAGGCCGGCTCGGCGGTGCTCGGTCTCTCGGGCATGATGGATGGCCAGGTCGCGGCGGTGCGCGGCGCGATCGATGCTGCCGGGCATCAGGCCACCGCGATTCTCGGCTACTCCGCGAAGTACGCCTCAGCGTTCTACGGGCCGTTCCGTGAGGCGGTCGATTCGCAGCTCGGTGCCGATCCTTCGAGCAATGGTGACCGGCGCAGCTATCAGCAGGATCCGGCGAACCGACGCGAGGGGCTGCGCGAAGCGGAGCTCGACATCGCCGAGGGCGCCGACATCGTGATGGTGAAGCCTGCGATGAGCTATCTCGATGTGCTCTCGGATGTCGCGGCGGCGAGCCCGGTGCCTGTCTGGGCCTATCAGGTGTCCGGTGAGGCGGCGATGATCGAGGCGGCTGCCGCGCAGGGGTGGATTGACCGCCGGCGCGCGGTCGAGGAGTCGGTGCTCGGCATCAAGCGTGCGGGGGCCGATGCGATTCTGAGCTACTTCGCTGTGGAGCTTGCGGGGTGGCTGCGATGAGGGGCGGATCGGCGATGCGCAGCGCGCAGCTCGCCGAGCGCGCGGAGCGTGTGATTCCCGGCGGGGTGAACTCCCCGGTGCGGGCCTTCGGCTCGGTCGGTGGCACCCCGCGCTTCATCGTTTCGGGGAGCGGGCCGTATGTCACCGACGTCGATGGCGCCGAGTACGTCGACCTTGTCGCTTCGTGGGGGCCCGCCCTGCTGGGGCACGCCCACCCTGCTGTGGTCGAGGCGGTGCAGACGGCTGCGGCGCGGGGGCTGGGCTTCGGTGCTTCGGTTCCCGAGGAGGCCGAGCTTGCCGAGGAGATGATTTCGCGGGTGCCCGGCCTCGAACGCTTGCGCCTCGTCTCCACGGGCACCGAGGCGACGATGACGGCGATCAGGCTCGCGCGCGGGGCCACCGGCCGGCCGCTCATCGTGAAGTTCGCCGGCCACTACCACGGTCATTCCGATGGCCTGTTGGCCGAGGCAGGGTCGGGGCTTGCCACGCTCGCGCTGCCCGGCTCGGCGGGAGTGACCGCGGAGACCGCGGCGCAGACGATCGTGCTGCCCTACAACGATCCGGCAGCTCTGGCGGCGGCGTTCGCCGAGCACGGCGACCGGATCGCCGCGGTGATTGCGGAGGCTGCTGCGGCGAATATGGGGGTGGTGCCTCCCGAGCCCGGGTTTACGGAGTTTATGATCGGGCTTGCGCACGGGCACGGCGCACTGGTGATCCTCGACGAAGTGCTCACGGGGTTTCGGGCGGGGGCTTCCGGCTACTGGGGGATCGAGCGGGCCCGGATGGCGTCGGCGCTCGCGCCTGATCTGTTCACCTTCGGCAAGGTGGTCGGCGGCGGGCTGCCGCTTGCGGCGCTCGGCGGGCGGGCGGAGCTAATGGAGATGCTGGCACCGCTCGGGCCGGTCTACCAGGCCGGCACACTGTCTGGCAATCCGCTCGCTGTCGCTGCGGGACTCACCACGCTGCGCCACGCAGATGACGCCGCCTATGCGGCGCTCGGGCGCGCAGCCGAGGTGCTTTCCGGCGAGGTGTCACGTGCGCTCGACACCGCCGGGGTGCCGCATCGGGTGCAGCGTGCGGGCACGCTGTTCAGCGTGTTCTTTGGTGAGTTCTCCGACGGGCCGCACGATTATGCCGGGGCGCAGCGGCAGGAAACACAGCAGCATCGGGCGTTCTTCCACGCCATGCTCGAGGGCGGCGTCAATCTGCCACCCAGTGCCTTCGAAGCGTGGTTCGTTACCGCTGCCCACGACGCAGCCGCGATCTCCCGTGTGGTCGAGGCGCTGCCCGCTGCCGCCAGGGCTGCCGCCGAAGCAGCCCCTGCGGCCCCCGTGGTCTGACCCGAGCCGTCCCCGCCTTAGATATGTGATCTGTCGAAGATATGGGATTCAGGCCCGGGTTCGCCCGATTTTCGGCAGATTCCACATCTTGAGGCTGGGCATGAAAGCCGTGAGGGGCGGGGATCGAGTGATCCCCGCCCCTCACGGTGACGACGTGCGGGTGTTAGACCCGGGCCGCGAGAGCGGCCACGGCGCTCTCGAAGAAGCGCAGGCCGTCGATGCCTGAGCGCATGGCGTCGGGCATGTCGGGGCCGAAGCCGGGCTCGACCGCGTGCTCGGGGTGCGGCATGAGGCCGACCACGTTGCCGCGCTCGTTGGTGAGGCCCGCGATATCGTCAAGCGAACCATTGGGGTTGACGCCGGCGTAGCGGAAAGCGATGAGCCCCTCGCCCTCCAGACGCTTCAACGTCTCGTCGTCGGCGATGAAGCCGCCGTCGCCGTTCTTGAGCGGGATCACGATCTCTTCGCCCTGCTCGAAGCTGTTGGTCCAGGCGGTGTCGGCGTTCTCGACCACGAGACGCTGATCGCGGCGGATGAACTGCTGGTGTGCGTTGCGGATCAGGCCACCGGGCAGCAGATGCGACTCGACGAGCACCTGGAAGCCGTTGCAGATACCGAGCACGGGCATACCCTTGCCAGCAGCCTCGACCACCTCGGTCATGATCGGCGAGACCGCCGCGATAGCACCCGGACGGAGGTAGTCGCCGTAGCTGAACCCACCGGGCAGCACGATCGCGTCAACGCCCTGCAGATCGTGATCCGCGTGCCACAGCTCCACTGGCTCAGCACCCACGAGGCGGATCGCGCGCTGCGCGTCACGGTCGTCGAGGGAGCCGGGGAAGGTGACGACGCCGATGCGGGTCGACATCAGCGAGCCTCGCCGTCAACGCTGATCGCCACGACGTCTTCGATCACCGAGTTCGAGAGAATCTCCTCGGCGAGCTGACGCACCTCGGCGAGCACGGCCTCGTCGACCTCGCCCTCGACGGTGAACTCAAAACGCTTGCCAATGCGCACGTTCTCGAACTTGCCATGGCCGAGGCGCGCGAGCGCCCCCGTGGTCGCCTTGCCCTGCGGGTCGAGCAGTTCGGCCTTCGGCATGACATCAACAACAATCGTGGGCACTAGAGAGCCTCCAACTCGAGAACACAGAAGTCGAACATCAGTCTACCCGCAGTGGCAGGAGCATTCGCCGGTGCGTGGCCGCGGTGCTGGTCACTCACCGGCAGGCGAACCGGTGAGCCGGGTGTACAGCTCCGCGTAGCGCGCGTGGGTGCGTGACACGATCTCCTCTGGCAGCACCGGCGGTTCGCCCTGCTTGTCCCAGTTGGCCGAGAGCCAGTTGCGCACGATCTGCTTGTCGAAGGAGGCCAGGCGATCCGCCCGCGAATTGCGCTCGTCGAAGTATGCCGAGGCGTCCCAGTACCGTGACGAATCGCTCGTGAGCACCTCGTCGGCGAGCACCAACTCGGCGGGATCTGCGGATCGCGGATCGCGACCGAACTCGAACTTTGTGTCGGCGAGCACCACACCGCGCTCGGCAGCCAGATCGCGGGCCGCGGTGAAGATGAGCAGCGAAGCGTCGCGCAGGGCTGACGCAACTTTCTCGCCGACGAGCTCGACGCTCTGCTCGTAGCTGATGTTCTCGTCGTGCTCGCCGAGCGGGGCCTTATAGGCGGGGGTGTAGATGGGGGTGTCGAGCAGGTCGCCGTCTTGCAGGCCGGCGGGCAGTTCGATGCCGCAGACCGCGCCCGTGCGCTGGTATTCGGCGAAGCCGGATCCGGTGAGCGCTCCCCGCACCACGCACTCGATCGGATACATCTCCAGGCGGCGGGTCACCACGGCCCGATCCGCAACCTCTGCTGGCACCGCGGGTGCATCGGCACCGGCGAGGTGGTTGGGGAGGTCGATGCGGGCGAACCACCAGTTCGACAGCGCCGTGAGCAGCGCACCCTTGCCCGGGATCGGCGGCTCCAGCACGTGATCGAAGGCGCTTACGCGGTTGCTCGCCACCACGAGCAGGTGCTCGTCGGAGCCGTCGGCGGGAACGTAGAGGTCGCGCACCTTTCCTGAATAGATGTGCGTCCAAGCTGCGAGCTGCTGAGGCGAAGCGATATCGGTCACGACCCCCATTCTTCCACGCGAATTGCCACTCGAATGAGACCTCCTTGTCAGCGGGTGGGGCTACGCTTCCTATCGAGGGGAACCTCCGTGTTGCAGGCTCGCCGGGAGCCGGACGCGAGGGAGAGAATGACCCGGTGAGTAACGCTGAGGAGAAACATGATCCCGCTGGGACCGGTGGTGGCTCGGAGTCGGATGAGAGCCGCGCGCACCGGAGTGTGGTCGTTCGTGAGCGACCCCGTGCGACGCGCCGAGTGGTGGCCTGAACTCGAATTGGAGACGCGGATCGGCGGCCGCATCGCCGAGCGCTGGAGCGAGGGCTCCGGCGATGACGCGGTCAGCCGTGATGCCGCCGGTCAGGTGGATGTGTGGGTGGAGGGCCACGCCGTCGGCTTCACTTGGCGCGAGGCCGGAGACACCCGTGACACGGCGGTGCTGCTGACACTGCGCAGCCAGGCCGGAGAAACCGGAGTGACGGTCACCGAAACCGGATTCGATGCGCTGCCGGCCCCCGCCGAGAGAGCCGCAGCTTCGCAGCAGGGGTGGGAGGTGCTGCTCGCTGCACTGGCGCAGGCGATCGATGCAGGCGTTGCCGCAGGTATCATCACCGCAGAAGACCCGCCCGCCCCGGCGGCGCCCGACGCCGACGCCGAAGCTCCGAGCGACGAAACCGTGCCCGTCGCGCGTTTGCCGCGCGACGTTTCCGACAGCGCCCCCGCCGGAGCCATCGAGCTCGCCCCCGAAGAAGTCGACGGCGAAGTCGTTGAAACCGAAAGCGAGCTGCTGCTTGAGGTCGACGCCGAGCCGCAGCTCGGCGAGCACCTCGAACTCGACACCGGATCCGTGCAGATCATCAATGCCGAAGATGCTGATGACGACGCTGCCGCCGACGGCAGCACGGCGACCGACACCGAGACTGAGGCTGCCGAGAGCGCTGCGCGCGCCGAGCCTGTGGCTGATGCCGTGGCGGATCCGCAAGCGAGTGACGAAGCAACCGATCTGCCGAAGCAGTCGAAGCGACGCCACGAACCCGAAGCAGACAGCTTCACCGGCGACCCCGATTTCGACGCCCTCATCCGAGGCCTCTAAGCGGCGCTGCCCTCGCACTCACACGAGAACGGCGCCCGCACCCCGAGCAGGGGTGCGGGCGCCGTTCTCGTTTGGGGCTGCGCTATGCGACGCGCGCCGCGATGTCCGTGCGGTGCTGCGAACCCTCAAGCGAGATCCGCCCCACAGCCTCATAGGCGCGCTCGCGCGCCGCAGCGAAATCGGCACCGCGGGCGACCACACCGAGCACCCGGCCGCCTGTCGCAACCCAGCCGCCCTCGGCGTCGCGTGCCGTTGCGGCGTGCACCACATGCACGCCGGGCACCTGCTCGGCGTCTGCGATACCCGTGATCGCGCGCCCCGTGCTCACCTCACCGGGGTAGCCCTCGCTCGCCACCACCACGATCACTGCCGGCTCATCGGAGAACTCGGGAGCCTGCTGCGCCGCAAGCTCGCCCTGCGCCGCAGCCAGCAGATAGCGGCTCAGCGGTGATTCGAGGCGAGCCAGCACCACCTGGGTTTCAGGATCGCCGAAACGCGCATTGAACTCGATGACGCGCACACCCTTCGACGTCACGATGAGGCCGCAGTAGAGCAGGCCCACGAACGGCGTGCCCTCGGCTTCGAGCTGGCGCACCGTCGGCAGCGCCACCGTGCGGGTGATCTCCTCGACGAACGCATCCACGCCGCCGGGCAGCCACGGCAGCGGCGAATAGGCACCCATGCCGCCCGTGTTCGGGCCCTCATCGCCATCGAAGATGCGCTTGTAATCCTGCGCGGGGGTCAGCGGCAGCACGTCGTGACCATCTGCAAAGAAGAACAGCGACACCTCCTGCCCGTCGAGGAACTCCTCGATCAACACATCCCCGTGGGGTGCCCAGGTCGCCACATGGTCGAGCGCAGCCGCCCGATCCTCAGTCACCAGCACGCCCTTACCAGCCGCGAGACCGTCGGCCTTCACCACGTAGGGAGCGCCGAACTCGTCGAGGACCGCAGCGGCCTCCTCCACCGAGGCAACCCCTGTCGCCCGACCAGTGGGCACCTCAGCAGCCTCCATCACCCGCTTCGCGAAAGCTTTCGAACCCTCCAGCTGGGCGGCAGCCTGATCAGGCCCGAACACGGGGACGCCGGCAGCGCGCAGCGGATCCGCGACACCGGCAACCAGCGGAGCCTCGGGGCCTACCACCACGAGATCGAAGCCGCGCTCACGCACGAATGCGGCGACAGCATCTGGGTCTGAGTAAGCCAGCTCGGGGGTTTCGACCCCGCTCGCCGAGATTCCGGCGTTGCCCGGAGCGCAGACGATCTCGTGATCGGCTGACTCCGCGCGGAGGGCGAGGACGATGGCGTGTTCGCGGGCGCCGGGGCCCAGGACGAGAATCTTCACGGTTCCAGGATAGTGGGGTGCTGCGCCGCTACAGTGGGAGCCGTGGCGAAGCGCAAAGTGTCGATCGAAGACGGGCTGGCCGCGCTCGCCGCAGCGCGGGCCGGATCAGACACGCGCACCGTGCTCGCCACAGCGGTGCGCTACCTGCTCGAAGAACTCGCCGAACGCGCGCCGGGCAACTCCGTCGAGGTGCGGGTGCCCCCCTTCGGGGCAACGCAGTGCGTTGCGGGCCCTCGGCACACCAGAGGCACCCCGCCGAACGTCATCGAAACCGACCCGGCTACCTGGATCGCACTCGCGACGGGGCAGCTCGACTGGGAGACCGCTCTCGACACCGCTCGGGTCGTTGCCTCGGGATCCCGAGCCGATCTGCACGGCCTGCTCCCGCTCGCGTGAGCTGCGATGTAGAACCGCTCGCGACCCGCTGCCTGCATCCTCGCACCGACATCGGAGGTGACGCACAGACGCAGGCTGAGACAATAGAGGCATGAGCATTCCCGATGCGGGCGAGCAGCGCGCCGCCGTCGAAACCGCAACAGAGACCGCGCAGGTCGTACCGGCTGCCCCGGCCCCAGCCGAAGACGCCCTCGACACCCATGAAGCCGTGATCGAAGAAACTGAGCATGAGGTGGTGCTGCAGCGCACCGTGCGCTACGGGCGGGTGCTGATCGGCGGCGCTGTGCTGGGCGCGATTGTGGCGATGCTCACCTGCCTGCTCTTCCCCGTGCCAGAAGACGCGGAGTACACCATGGCGCAGGCCGTGGGTATCAGCGCGATCATCGGCGGGGCCATCGGCCTCGGTATCGCCGGGCTCTTCTCCATTGTTCTCGGGTTCCTCGCGAAGCGCGGCAGCGGCGTCGGTGTCGCCATTCAGCGCGACGTGCGATAATCGGGCCATCACTCACGAACGGAGTTCACCCGATGCTTGGAAACCTGGGTGGAGCGCACCTCATCGTCATCCTCTTCATCGTCCTGCTGCTCTTCGGTGCGCCGAAGCTGCCAGGGCTGGCGAAGAGCCTGGGCCAGTCGATGCGCATCCTCAAAAAGGAAGTACGCAACGACGACGCTGACACGGCAGTTCCTCGCGCCGACACCGTCGCCGAAGCCCCCGCGGCTCCGGCCGCTCCCGCCGCACAGGCCACTCCGGCTCCGGCTCCGGCTCCGGCCGCAGCGCAGGAAGCCGCGCCGCAGCGACCCGAGCAGCCATAACCATCTGACCTGACGATCGGAGCCTTCCCGCATGTTCGGTAACCTGAGCGGCCCCACCCTGGTGGTCATCCTCTTCATTGTGCTGCTGCTCTTCGGCGCGCCGAAGCTGCCGGGTCTGGCGAAGAGCCTGGGCCAGTCGATGCGCATCCTCAAGAAGGAAGTACGCAACGACGATGCAGCAGAGAAGGGCAGTGACGGCGCCCCCGAATCTCCGAGCAGCGAGGGTGGCTCGAACACCGCTCGCCCCGAGCCTCGCGAAGGCGGCAACACCGCTCCCGGCGACAAACCGTAACAGTTCTCCGATACACGAAGCGGGGCCGCGCTTAGTAAGCGAGGCCCCGCTTCGTGTATCGGTGTGCGGGCCCGGTCGTCAGCTTTCCTGCGTCGCTTCGACCCAGGCCAGATATTCTGCGTCGACATTGCCCGCGATGTACTCGCCCGTGAAGCAGCTCTGCTCCAGCTCGGTGACCCGGTCCTGCCCCTGCATGATGGCGCGGTTCATGCCCTCGACGCTCATGTAGATGAGGTGGTCAGCGCCCAACTCGGCGGCAACCTCATCGCTGCTGCGGCCGTGCGCGATCAGCTCAGCACGTGAGGGCATGTTGATGCCGTAGACGTGCGGGAACACCACGGGGGGAGCCGCCGAGGCGAAGATGACCGACTTCGCGCCCGCGGCACGCGCCATCTCGACGATCTCGCGAGAGGTGGTGCCGCGCACGATCGAGTCGTCGACGATGAGCACGTTCTTGCCCTTGAACTCGATGCTCATCGCGTTGAGCTTCTGGCGCACGCTCTTCTTGCGCACGGCCTGGCCGGGCATGATGAAGGTGCGACCCACGTAGCGGTTCTTGAAGAAACCCTCGCGATACTCGATGCCGAGCTTCTGTGCGACCTGCATGGCGCTGGGACGCGCGGAATCGGGGATCGGCATGACCACGTCGATCTCGACGTCCGGCAGCTGCTCGGCGATCTCCTCGGCGAGCACGTCGCCGAGGCGCAGGCGCGCGTCGTACACGGCGATGCCGTCGAGCACGGAGTCGGGTCGGGCGAGGTAGATGTATTCGAACGCACAGGGCACGAGGCGGGTGCGCTCTGCGCACTGGCGCGACTGCAGCGTGCCGTCTGGCGAGATAAGGATCGCCTCGCCGGGTTCGACGTCGCGCACAATCTCGTATCCGCCTGATTCGAGCACCAGCGACTCGGAGGCGACCACCCACTCGTCGGCGCCGGAAGTGGCGGTGCGACGGCCGAGCACGAGCGGGCGGATGCCATTCGGGTCGCGGAAGGCCAGCAGCCCGTAGCCGGCGATGAGCGCGATGGTGGCGTAGGAGCCTTCGACGCGCTGGTGCACGCGGGAGACCGCCTCGAATACCTGCTCAGAGTCGAGGGAGAGCCCCGCGATGCCGGCCTGCAGCTCGTTCGCGAGCACGTTGAGGAGTAGCTCGGTGTCGGAGTGTGTGTTGAGGTGCCGTCGGTCGATGTTGTAGAGCTCGGCGGTGAGCTCGCGGGTGTTCGTGAGGTTGCCGTTGTGCACCAGGATGATGCCGTACGGGGCGCCCACGTAGAAGGGCTGCGCCTCTTCTTCTGCCGCTGCCGAACCGCGGGTGGCATAGCGCACGTGGCCCAGGCCGATATTGCCTTTCAGGGTGCGCATGTCACGGGTGCGGTAGGCCTCGCGCACCTGGCCCTTTGCCTTCACCGAGTGGAAGAAATCGCCGTCGAGCGTGGCGATGCCCGTGGAGTCCTGGCCGCGGTGCTGCAGCAGGAGGAGGCTGTCGTAGACCTGCTGATTGACAGGTTCTTGCGAGACGATACCGACGATGCCGCACATGCTTGTGTGAATGCTCCCTGGGATGCGATGGGGCGTCAGGCAGACGCAGAAACTAGTGTCCCACATGCCGCTGTGTGCGCGAGGCCCTGTCTGAGGCTGCGCGCGGATCAGGCCGAAGCTGCCCTGGGGCACGGTACGCTGGAGTTGTGAGCGAAAACGCGTCGATCTATGCCCAGTCCGGAGTCGATACCGCGGCGGGCGACCTCGCCGTCGAACTGATGAAGTCGGCTGTTGGCCGCACGCACGGCCCCGAGGTGCTGGGCGGAGTCGGCGGCTTCGCCGGTATGTTCGATGCGAGCGCTCTGCTGGGCTACAAGCGCCCGCTGCTCGCTTCCTCGACCGACGGAGTGGGCACGAAGGTGGCGATCGCGCAGGCCATTGACAAGCACGACACCATCGGCCAGGATCTCGTCGCGATGGTCGTCGACGACATCGTGGTGGTCGGCGCGAAGCCGCTGTTCATGACCGACTACATCGCCTGCGGCAAGGTGGTGCCCCAGCGCATTGCTGACATCGTGCGCGGTATCGCCGAGGCCTGCGAGGCCACGGGCACGGCTCTTGTCGGCGGCGAGACCGCCGAGCACCCTGGTCTTCTCGGCCCCGACGACTACGACGTCGCCGGTGCGGCGACGGGCGTTGTGGAGGCTGATCGTATGCTGCAGCCCGCGCTTGTGCAGCACGGCGATGTGGTGCTCGCGATGGCGGCCTCGGGGCTGCACTCGAATGGCTTCTCGCTGGTGCGCCACATTCTTTCCGAGCGCGGCATCGGCTACGGCGATCGCAGTGACGATCTGGGGGCGAGCTACGGTGAGGCGCTGCTGACGCCCACCGCGCTGTACACGGCTCCGCTGCTGCGCGTGCTCGACGATCCCGCGCTCGACGGCGCGATCCACGTGCTGAGCCATGTCACCGGCGGCGGGATCGCTGCGAATCTTGCGCGCGTGCTGCCGCAGGGGGCGTGGGTCGAGGTGGATCGCGCCTCGTGGTCGCCGCTGCCCGTGTTCCGCCATCTTGCAGAGCTCGGCGGTCACACGCTCGAATCGCTCGAGGGGGCATGGAACCTCGGCATCGGCATGTTCGCTGTCGTGGCGGCGGATCGCGCCCCGCAGGTCGCCGCGGCGCTCACCGCAGAGGGTCTCGATACCTGGGTCGCCGGCACCGTGTCGACCGAGGCGCGCGACTTCGCAGGCTTCGAACAGGGCGCAAAGGGCGTCGACGGCGGCGCAGTGCGCCTCGTGGGTGGCTACGCGGGCTGAGTTTCGGCCTGGGTGCCCGATCGTCGACTGAGCGCGGCGATCCAGCACCCGGGGCTGCGGGTCTGTCAGGCCCGCACGATGAGGGCTGTGGCGATCGCCGCGAGTCCCTCGCCTCGGCCGGTGAAACCGAGGTGATCGCTCGTGGTGGCGCCGAGGCTCACCGGTGCTCCGACGAGCTCGGTCATGATCCGCTGCGCCTCCTCGCGGCGCGGCGCGAACTTGGGCCTGTTGCCAACGATCTGCACCGACACGTTGACCGCTTGCCAACCTTGCGCGGCCAGTCTGGCGAGCGCGAGCCGCACGAAGCCGGTGCTTGCAGCACCCTCGGTGTCGGGCTGGTCGACACCCACCAGGCTGCCGATATCGCCGAGCCCTGCCGCTGAGAGCAGCGCGTCGACAATGGCGTGGCAGACGGCGTCACCGTCGCTGTGCCCGGAGAGGCCGGGCTCGCCAGGCCAATCGAGGCCGGCGAGGCGCAGCGGCGAGGCCGCATCGTAGGCGTGCACGTCGAAGCCTGTGCCCACCCGGATCTGCGGGGCGGCGGGGTGCGCGGCTTCCGCGGGGGCGCTCACGCCTCCGCCTCCAGGCCGAGCAGGTTAGCCGTGAGGAAGTGCTCCAGGATCGCGAGATCAGCGGGTGTGGTGAGTTTGTGGGCGCGCTGCTCGCCTGGCACTGTTCGCACCGTCGCACCGGCGCGCTGCACCACCTCGGCGTCGTCGGTGGGGAGCCCGCCCTCGTGCTGCAGTTGCGCGGTGGCGTGCGCTGCCGCGAGCGTCTCACGCACGAAGCCCTGCGGTGTCTGCACGGCTACAAGCGGTGCGCGGTCTACTGTTTCGTGCACGATCCCCTCTGGGTCGACGCGCTTGAGCGTGTCGACAACGGGAAGCGCCGGCACCACAGCGTCGCCGGTGCGGCGCACTTCCGCGATGACCCGCTCGAAGAGCGCAGTGCTCGCGAAGGGTCGGGCGGCATCGTGCACCAGCACGGTTTCGACGCTGTCGGGGAGTGCGTTGAGGCCGAAGCGCACTGATTCGTGGCGTTCGCGCCCGCCGGGCACCACGGAGACCTCCCAGGAGGATGCTGCGGGCAGCACCTGCTCGACGATGTCGAGCGCTTGCGCCGCGTGCGACTCGGGGGCGACCACCACGAGGTGCCCGGGGTGAGGGAGGGAGGTGACGACGCCGATCCCGAATTCGAGGAGGGCTCGGCCGCGGAGTTCGACAAAGGCCTTGGGCGTCCCTGCGCCGAGCCGTTCACCGCGACCCGCGGCGACGAGCACGACGCCCAGAGACGGCAGTTCGTGCGGGGTGGTTCCGGGAACGTCGTTCGTGAGGGGGCTCATAGCCCCAGCGTACCCGGCAAGTCGGGCTGCCGCTCGGCTTCTGCAGGGCGCAGGAAACGTGAAACGCCCCGCACGGGGCGGGGCGTTTCACGTGGTGGGATGGGGGATCCCGAGGTGTGTTCGGTTTAGGAGGCGAGCACCTGATCGAGCACCTCGGAGGCCTTCTCCTCATCGGTCTTCTCGGCGAGCGCGAGTTCGGAGACCAGGATCTGGCGAGCCTTTGCGAGCATGCGCTTCTCGCCGGCGGAGAGCGAGCGCACTTCCTGGTCGCGGCGCCACAGATCGCGCACAACCTCTGACACCTTGATCACATCGCCGGAGGCGAGCTTCTCGGTGTTGGCCTTGTAGCGGCGCGACCAGTTGGTCGGCTCTTCGGTGAAGGGGGCGCGCAGCACCTCGAACACACGCTCGAGGCCTTCTTTGTCGATGACATCGCGCACGCCGACGAGTTCGCAGTTCTCGGCCGGGACCTCGATGGTGAGATCGCCCTGATCGACCTGCAGCTTCAAAAAGAGCTTCTCTTCACCGCCGAGCTTGCGCTTCTTGACATCGATGATCCTGGCGGCACCGTGGTGGGGGAAGACGACGGTCTCTCCGACCTCAAATTGCATCGAGTTGGCTCCTTTACAGCAGTTCAAGTACTAGAATACCACACTCGTCACTTCAGAGTTAGGCTTACCTAAGCTGCACGTGGCAAACGGGGACCGGTATGATGAGTTCAAACTGTGATCGCGTATGCGACGCATGTCATCGAACCACCGCTCGGAGGACCTCTTGAAGATTCGGATCGCCTCGTCCATCGCTCTCGCGGCGGCGCTCGCGCTCGGCGCGACCGGATGCAGCCTCATCGCACCCCAGGGCACCACCGTGCCTTACGCGCCCAGCGATGGCCGCGACATCTCCACCAAGAACGTCGACGTGCGCAACATCATGCTCATCGCCGACGAGACCGGTGAGAACTTCAACGTGGTGTTCAGTGCCGTCAACCGCAGCGGCAGCGTGCAGAAGCTCATCATCAACTTCGTGGGCAAGGGCTCGGCCGCCGCCAGCGCCGAGTTCGAGATCCCCACGGGCAACACCCGCTTCGGCAACCCTGATGGCGAGCAGACCCCCGTGCTCGTATCGCTGCCCGGCCTGACCCCCGGTGCGACTGTCGCCGCGTACTTCCAGGCCGCAGGCAGCCCCGAGGTCGAGTACCAGGTTCCCGTGCTCGACGGCACGCTCGCCGAGTACCGCGACTACGTGCTGCCCGCCGACTTCAGCGGCCCCAGCAAGAAGGCCGAGCAGTCCACGGAGAAGCAGCAGGAAGCGGCGGAGTCGCACATCTCCGACAACAACGAGGACCAGCCCCAGTAAGGGCGAAGCCGCAACTCACGAAGCGCCGCCGGATCCTCGGATCCGGGGGCGCTTCGTGTATCTCGGCTGATTCCCTCGGGTAGAGCAAGTGGCGAGCGTCGTGCGCGATCAGCCGAAGCGGTAGCCCACTCCGCGCACGGTCGAGATGAGCGTCGGCTTCGACGGCTCCTCTTCAATGCGCGCCCGGATCCGCTTGATATGCACATCGAGTGTTTTGGTGTCGCCGTAATAATTGCTGCCCCAGACACGGTCGATGAGCTGGCCACGTGTCAGCACCCGCCCCGAGTGGCGCATCAGCATCTCCAGCAGCTCGAACTCGCGCAGCGGCATCGCGATCTCCTCGCCGCGCACCGTCACTGCGTGACGCTCCGAATCGAGGCGGATCCCCAGCTCGTCGAGCACCATCTCGTCGAGCTCCTCCTCGCGTTCCTCATCGCCTGCGCCCGAACGCCGCAGCGCCGCCCGCACGCGCGCGAGCAGTTCACGCGTGGAATAGGGCTTCGTGATGTAGTCGTCGGCGCCGAGTTCGAGCCCCACAACGATATCGATCTCGCTGTCTTTCGCGGTGAGCATGATCACGGGCACGCGAGAGGTGAGGCGGATCGCGCGGCAGACTTCCGTGCCCGGCAGACCAGGCAGCATGAGGTCGAGCAACACCAGGTCGGGGCGCGCGCTGCCGAACACTGTGACAGCCTCGGCACCGTCGTCGACGACGGTGACCCGGTAGCCTTCCCGTTCCAGGAGAAAGGCGAGCGGGCGGGAGATAGACTCCTCGTCTTCGACGAGCAGAATGTGCTGGGCCACTGCGGGGTCCTTTCTTCTGGGCTTACTGGGCAGCTTCGGGGGCGGACGCGGTCTCGGAGGATCCGCGCGTGGCTCGGCGCGCCTTCTTTGCACGCTTCGAGCTCTTCGTCGAGCCCTCGGGATCGTGGAGCGGGAACGTGAGCGTGAAACTCGAGCCGACCCCCGGCTGCGACCAGACATCGACATCTCCGCCGTGCGCGCGCATCGTGTGGCGGGCGATGCTGAGCCCGAGACCAGTGCCGCCGTCGCCGCGGGTGCGGGCACCATCGACCCTGTAGAAACGTTCGAAGATGCGGGCTTGGTGCTCGGGGGCGATACCGGCGCCCTGATCGGTGACCGTTACGATGAAGCTGCGGCGGCGGATCGTCATGCCCACGCCCACCCTGCCGCCGTCGGGGGAGTGCCTGATCGCGTTGCTCAGCAGGTTCGCGACGGCGGCGCCGAGCGAAGCAGGGCGGCCGAGGATCACGGCATCGCGATCCGTATCGGATTCGTCGGTGACCACCAGCTCAACACCATGCTGCACCGCGAACTCCCGGTGCGACTCGACCTCACTGCGCACGAGGTTGCGCAGGGATACCGATTCGCGGTCTTCGGGGCGCAGCGCAGACTGCGCCTCTGAGAGCTGGATGATGTCGCGGCTCAGCTCACCCAGCCGGCGCGACTCCTTCACCAGGCTCTTTGCGAAATCGAGCACTACCGCAGGGTCGTCGGCGGCCTGCTGCACCGCCTCGGAGAGCAAGCCGATTGCTGCGATCGGGGTTTTCAGCTCGTGACTGACGTTTGCGATGAAGTCGCGTCGCATCGCGTTCACGCGCTGTTCTTCGCCGAGATCCTCGGCGAGAACCACGGCGAAGCGCCGCTGGATGCGCACGATATGAATGCGCACCGTATCGGAAGGGTCGTTCGGATCTGGTTCATGGGTGTCTGGGATGCCCGTGGTCATCACCCGTCGCACCCGCTGCAGGAACTCGGGATTGCGAATGTCGTCGTCGCTGATGTGACGCTCCTGGCGCGCGATCGGGTTCGCGTATACGGGGGTCAGTGAAGAATCGAGCACAACTGCGAACATGTCGATTTCGTCGAGGATCGTGGTGGCGACCTCTTCAAGCTCTGGGCGCAGCTCAGCTGCCCGGAGACGGCCCGCCCGGCGCATGCTCAGAATGGCGACGGCGACGCCTGCGCCGACAACCGCACCCAGCGCCGTCGAGGCGAGAACGAGCAGGGAGGGGTCCATGTCTTTTATCGTAGAGGTGGCCCCCGACCGGAGATTCAGAGTTCAACTGTTGTTCACCTGCCCGTGCGCCGTGGTTCACCGGCCCGGCCCAGACTGGTGAGGGTGCCCGTTGGGTGCAGGATTTAGAGAGGAAACGGCATGCGTGAGGTCTTTCAGCAGGAACTGCGCGAGGTGCAGGAGCGCCTGGTCAAGATCGCCGAGCTCGTAGAGGCGGCGATCGAGAACGCCACCGCAGCCTTCGGCAACTCCGACGTCGCACTTGCGGAGCAGGTGCTCGACGGTGCCGAGGAGATCGACGTGCTCGCGGCGCAGCTCGACCAGCTCACGATCGACATCCTCGCCCGGCAGCAGCCCGTTGCCTCCGATCTGCGCCTTATGGTCGGTGCGCTGCGCATGAGTGCATCGCTGGAGCGTATGGGTGACCTGGCGCAGCACATTGCGCAGCTCGCCCGCTACCGCTACCCCGAGAGCGCAATCCCCAAGGGGCTGAAGAAGATCTTTGTGCGCATGGGGGCGCTCGATGTCGAAATGGCGAGCAAGATTGTCGAGCTGCTCAGCGCGTTCGATGCGCGGGTCATCGAGGAGGTGCGCGATCTCGACGACGATCTCGACGAGCTGCACGCCAAGGTCTTCGAGAAGGTGCTCAGCGACAAGCTCGCCGACAACCCGATGGGGGCCGTCGATGCGACGCTCGCGAGCCGCTACCACGAGCGTTTCGGCGATCACGCGGTGAGCATCGCGAAGCAGGTGCAGTTCTTCCTCAGCGGTACCCTCGACTGAGGCGCGCTGAGGTTCGCCGCGCCAGGGATCGATCGCGCGTCTGTCGCATCCGCGTCTGCCGTGCGGCCGGCCGCAGGTAGACTTAGAGGGTGAAACAACGCATCTACGACTCGCGCATGCAGCAGGTCGTCGATCTTGAGCCCCGCGAGGCGGGCAGGATCGGCCTCTACGTCTGCGGCCCGACCGTGCAGTCGGCCCCGCACATCGGGCACCTGCGCAGCGCGCTCGTCTACGACCAGATGCGACGTTGGTTCACGGCGACCGGGCACGAGGTCACGCTGATCCGCAATGTCACCGACATTGATGACAAGATCCTCGACAATGCTCGCGCGGCGCAGCAGACAGGCTCACGCGAGCAGTGGTGGGCGCTCGCCTATCGGGTAGAGCGTGACTTCTCTGCAGCCTACGACGCCATCGGCGTGCTGCCGCCCAGCTACGAGCCGCGGGCGACCGCGAACGTCGCCGAGATGGTGGCGCTCATCGAACGGCTCGTCGAGCGCGGCCACGCTTATGCGGCCACCGACGGTTCCGGCAGCGTCTACTTCGATACCGCCAGCTGGCCTGCGTATGGTGCGTTGACGCGCCAGAGCCGTGAGCAGATGGAAGACGCCGCCGATTCTGCGAACGCTGGGGGCAAGCGCAACCCGCAAGACTTCGCGCTGTGGAAGGCGCACCGCGAGCACGAGCCGGTATCGGCCTCGTGGGAGTCCCCGTGGGGGCGTGGCCGGCCGGGCTGGCATATCGAATGCTCGGCGATGGCGACGCGCTACCTCGGCGAGGAATTCGACATTCACGGCGGTGGGCTCGATCTGCGCTTCCCGCACCACGAGAATGAGCTGGCGCAATCCCAGGCGGCAGGGCACCCCTTCGCACGCCACTGGATCCACAACGGCCTTGTGAACACCGGCGGCCAGAAGATGTCGAAGTCGCTGGGCAATTCGCTGTTCGCAGCGGATCTGCTCGCTGCCGCGCGACCCATCGTGCTGCGCTACTTCCTCGGATCCGCCCACTACCGCTCGGTGCTCGAGTTCTCGGAGCACTCGCTCGCAGAAGCGGATGCTGCATTCTCGCGGATCGAGAGCTTCCTGGAGCGCGCAGCTGAACTCGAAGGAGCCGAGCAGATTCCCGCACCCGGTGCGACCGGTGCCGCGCAGCGACTGCCCTCGGCGTTCGTCGAAGCGATGCTCGACGACTTCGCCGTGCCACAGGCGCTCGCGGCTGTGCACGGTGCCGTGCGCGCCGGCAACGCCGCGATCGACTCCGGCGACGCCGCTACCGCGGTGGCCCGCGCCACAGAGCTCGCCGCTATGCTCGACGTGCTCGGCCTCGACCCGCGCGCAGCGTCGTGGGCCGGCGCCGCAGGCGGATCCGCTAGCGAACACGCGAGCGCATCCGCGCTCGATGCACTCGTGCAGCAGCTCGCCAATGAGCGCGCCGAGGCCCGCAAGAACAAAGACTTCGCCGCAAGTGACGCAATTCGCGACCGCTTGCTGGCAGCCGGCATCGCGCTGGAAGACACCCCGAACGGAACTCGCTGGAGCCTGTCATGAGTAATAAGAAGAGCCGTACCGGCGCCGTGCGCAAGAAGGGTCTCGGCAAGGCCGTGGGCTCGGGCGGGCAGGGGCGTCAAGCCCTTGAAGGCCGCGGCCCCACACCTCGCGCCGAAGACCGCGAGTATCACGCCGCATACAAGGCCAAGAAGTCGCGTGAGCGCTACGAAGCTGCCAAGCTGCGGCACGCGGGCGGCTCGGGTCGTTCGCCTGAGCGTGGTCGCGGCGGGTCGAAGAAGGACGAGTCGGAGCTGGTCACCGGCCGCAATGCGGTGCTCGAAGCGCTGCGCACCCGTATCCCCGCTACCACGCTGTACATCGCCGCTCGCATCGAGATGGACGATCGCACGCGTGAGATCCTGCGCCTCGCGACGAACCGCAACCTGCCCGTGCTCGAAGTAATGCGTCCCGAGATGGATCGCATGACCGAGCGCGACACGGTGCACCAGGGTGTTGTGCTCAAGGTGCCTCCGATGGAGTACGCGCACCCCCTCGAAATGCTCGACGAGATCATCGCCCGCAATCAGGTGCCGCTGATCGTCGCACTCGACGGCGTGACCGACCCCCGCAACCTGGGGGCGATCATCCGCTCTACCGCAGCCTTCGGCGGGCAGGGCGTCGTGGTGCCCCAGCGCCGCTCCGCCGGCCTCAACTCGGCCGCTTGGAAGACCTCTGCCGGTGCCGCGGCCCGTATCCCCGTGGCGATGGCATCGAACCTTACCCAGACGCTCAAAGAGTTCAAGAAGCAGGGCGTGTTCGTGCTGGGGCTCGACGGCGGCGGCGATGTTTCGTTGCCCGGGCTCGAACTGGCCGATCGCCCGCTCGTGCTCGTGATCGGCAGCGAAGGCAAGGGCCTGTCGCGTCTCGTCACCGAGCACTGCGACGCCGTCGTGTCGATCCCGATCTCCTCTGCAACCGAGTCGCTCAACGCGGGTATCGCGGCGAGTGTGGCGCTCTACGAGGTGGCGAAGCTTCGCGCTGAGTAGTGGTTTCGCCCGCTTGGTTTGCGGGTGTGTGGGCCTCGATTTCGGGGCCCCCACACCCGCGCCTGGAGCGAGCGTTCGTGCGCGATCGCGTGCGAGCTGCGCCGGGTCGTCTCACAGTACTGTGAGGTCGGTGGCTCGCCACCGACCGGCGCAGTGCTCGAAGCGCAGCGCGACGGCGCATGACCGTGGCTGGGCGTAGAGCACGACGGTTGCCTCGATGATGTGCGGGAGTGGGCGCCCGATATGCGCGCGGCCTGGAGTCGCGACGATGCGGCGTTCGTCGTGGTAGAGCGTGCGTCGCTCGGTGCGGGCCGCCCGGCGTTCCTGCAGCTGCTGCACGACTGCGGGAGTGACCCAGCCGCCGAGCTGTGCAATCGCGCGAGTGCCTTCGAGCGCTTCAAAGGCGTAGAGCGCAAGCCTCTGGATCAGTTGCGGAGGCGGGGCGGGAATGAGCCTATCGGGGGGCGGATCCGCGGCTCGGTCACGGGCAGGAGCCGTGAGTGCGGGCACCGCGCGCAGGTGCCGGGCTGGGCTGCTGCGTTCTGTAGCGGCTGGAGCGGGAGCGGGAGCGGGAGCGGGTGCGGGCTGCGCAGCTCGCTCGGAAGCTGGCGGAGGACTTGCGCGCACCTGAGTGCTGCTGGCTGGCCTGAGAGCGGCGGAAGATGACATAGCGGTCTCCTTTCAACCCGGCGAATGTCGCGCCAGGCGATGATGCGACAGTGCATCGTCGTGACTTCAGCGGCAGATGTCGTGGAGTCAGTGGAAGGTCCATGCTAGAGAATACCCAGTGATGCCAGTCAAGTGCGTTTGGAAACTGGTCAAAAAAGCTGTGTTATATCTGTGCTGAGTTGTAGTTCTGTCAGTTTGCTTGAAATGCGGAGGATCTGGGCCAACGTGTGGACGGTGAGAGGCTGCACCCGCATTTCGGTGGTGGGAAAAATTGGTCTTCCTGAGGTTGTGGTGCCCTAGGCTGAGGGGGTGGCTACTCTGCGTGATCTCGCGACGAAGTACTCGACCCTGAACGAAGAGGAGATCGAGTGGCTCGAGCTGCTCGCCCTTGACTGGCAGCTGCTCGCCGACCTCGCCCTCAGCGATGTCGTGCTGTGGGTGCCCACGGAAAACGGCGACTACCTCGCTGTGGCGCACAGTCGCCCGGCCGGTTCGGTCACGCTGTTCTACCGCGACGTGATCGGTGAGTTTCTGCGCCCGGACTGGCGCGAACTCGTCGACGAGGCGATGGGCACCGGCGAACCCGTCATCTCGACATCACCCGCCTGGTACGAGGAAAACCCGATGCGTCTCTCCGCCTACTCGGTGAGCCGCCGCACCGAGAACGGTGAGCATGGCCCCTTCGCGGTTGCGACAGTGCACACGAGCGTCGCCGACACCCAGAAGGCGTCGCGGATCGGTGCGGCATTCCGCGAGGTCTCGGACGACATGTTCGCGATGATCCAGCACGGTCTCTTCCCGTCGCCGGGCACCTCCGCCGGTCGTGAGCACGGCGCACCGCGCGCCTCGGACGGACTCGTGCGCATTGACCTTGAAGGAACCGCGACATTCGCGAGCCCCAACACGCAGACGATCTTCAACAGGCTCGGTTTCCGTGACGAGCTCGAGGGTGAAAACTTCGCTGAGGTGATTGCTGAAATCGTCAAGGGGCAGTTCGACACCAACGAGTCGCTGCCGCTTATCGCCCAGGGCAAGGTGGCGAAGCGTGGCGAGATCACCGCGCGCGGACGCACCGTGAATCTCAGGTCGATCCCGGTGATCCGTGACGGAGCCCGCGTGGGCGGCATCGTGCTCACCCGCGATGTGACCGAGTTGCGACAGCAGGCTCAAGAACTGATCACCAAAGACGCCACGATCCGCGAGATTCACCACAGGGTGAAGAACAACCTGCAGACTGTCGCCTCGCTGCTGCGAGTACAGGCGCGACGAGCCCGCAGCGAAGAGGCGAAGCAGGTGCTCGGTCAGGCCATGCGCCGCGTCGCCGCGATCGCCGTGGTGCACGACACGCTTTCGACGGGGCTGTCGCAGATCGTCGACTTCAACGTGGTGTTCGACCGCGTGCTGGGGCTCGCCGCCGAGGTCGCCAGCCTGCACAACACCACAGTGCACCTGCGCAAGGAAGGCGAGTTCGGCGAGCTTCCCTCGGAGTACGCCACCCCGCTCGCGCTGGCCCTTACGGAGATCGTGACGAACGCCGTAGAGCACGGCCTCGCCGGTCGCGAGGGCGAGGTGCTCATCAAGGCCAACCGCAGTGACGACAGGCTCTCGGTGGAAGTTATCGACACGGGAACCGGCCTGCCCGGCGGCACCGTCGGCGACGGTCTCGGAACCCAGATCGTGCGCACCCTGGTCGAAGGCGAACTGGGCGGCAGCATCGTCTGGGGCCCCGACGCCGGGGGCGGCACTCGTGTGGCAGTGCAGGTGCCCTTGCACTGGATCTCTGCCCAGACGCGAGAGATTCCCCGCATCCCCACGACAACGCGCGAAAACCCCCGAGTGCTGCCTTAGTCGGAGGGGGCTGGTCCTGCGGCTGGGGCTAGCCTGAGTGCTGGTTCTGCGGCTGGGGCTGGCGACTCGTTCCTCCTGCGAAGATGCGCTGGGCTCATTGACGCCGGCCGTCTCTGCAGCGGCAGCGCTTCTCCGCGGAGTCAGCGCATCTCCGCGGAGTCAGCGCTTCTCTACGCTGCTAGCGCCTCCCGCGCAGCAGAATCGCGCCGCCCACCACGAGCAGCAGCACTCCGAGGCCGATTACCGTGGCTGTGATCCACCACGCGGTGTCGATGCTGTCGCCGCCGAATGCTCGCTGCGCGGCGTAGCCGCAGAACGCGAGGATCAGCGCGCCCCAAACGATCGGAGCTGTGCGGGGCCCCACCTTACTCGGGGCTGAGGACGGATTCGAAGGGGGTGCGGCGTTTGGGGCAGCCGCGTTCGGGGCGGCAGCATTCGCCGTCGGCGGGTGCTGTGCCGGTGATGTGGCGTCTGCAGGCCCAGTGGCTCCCACTGGGCCTGCAGCGCCGGAGGCGTCCACCGGGCCGGTGGGGTCGGAGTCGGGGTGGTTCGTGTTCATCGCGCCATCTCCTGTTCGAGGTCGTTCACGGTGTTGAGCAGATCTTTGCGCTGCTGTTCGAGCTGTCGCCGCTCCGTGGCGCTGAGGCCAGGTTCTTGCAACTGCCACTCGACTCGATCGAGCGATTGCCGGGCTTCCGCGAGCTGCTCACGGTCGGCAGCCTGCTGCTCGGCGAGATCGCGACGGCTCTGATCGGAGAGGCGGTCCCGCTCGGCCGTGCTGCGCTCTGCGAGCCTGTCGGCGGTGGTGCCACTGCCCTCGATGTTCACGGTGCCTGCCAGCAGGTAGACCGTAACGTGCGCGGTCGATTCGTCAGCGAAGGCGTCGCTGTTGGTGGCCGCGGTGTTCCCGGTGTCGTGCGAGAGGAAGAGGCCGGAGAGCCGGGGGGTGTCTCGCCCAGAGGCGTCTTCTTCCACGGTGCCCGCGAGCACCCGCACTCGGACCGCGGTGGGGCGATGCTCAGGCAGCTGAATCGAAGTTGTGCCAGCGAGCATCCAGATCTCAAGATCTTTCGGCTCTTCGGGGAGATCGTCAAGGTCGCGCAGATCGACATTGGTCGTGCCCACAAGAACGACGGTTCCCGCCGGGCTAAGCCCGTCGACGTGCGCCGTGCCGAAGGGGTGGAAGCGGGTGCCCCAGGGGAGCACGACTGTGAGGAGCAGCGCGAACACCCCGCACGCTGCGAGAAAACCGACCCAGCCGGTGTGCCGACCGCGCACTCCCGCCACGATGAGCGAGACGGCGAGCACGGCGAGTGCTGCGATGATTGCCGCGAGCAGGGGCGCCGGAGCGACGCTGCTCACCTGCGGTGGCGTGTCGAGCCCCATCACCCAGAGCGCAGTGCCTCCGGCAGCGAGCAGCGCGAGTGCGAGCGTGAGCACCGCCTGCGCAGCACCCATGCGGTGCGCGTCGTGGTGCTGCGCGTAGCGCGCGCTCCACTCGTCGGCCTGGCGACCGACCTCGTCGCCCCAGCGTGTGGCCTTCTCTCCGACGCGCTCGCCCCAGGCAGCTGCCCCGTCAGCAGCGCGCCGCGCGAAGTCGTCGGTGCGCTCGGTGAATGAGCGGGTGTCTTGCTCTGCTGTGGGGTGGGCGGATCCAGGGGTCCCAAGCGGTTCGGTGCCCGAGCCGTCGGTTGTCGCCGCGAAAGCGGCACCGTTCGGCTGAGCAGGGTACGACCCGGTCGCAGCCTCAGTGGATTCGGTGCCGGAATGCGGGCCGGCACCCGCGCTGGACTGGTTGTGCTGCTGCGCCTGCTGCTGCGTTTGGTGCTGCTGCTGCGCCTGGCTACGGCCCCGGTTCAGCGTGGCCTTCCTCAGCCAGAGCAGACCGAACACGATGATCGCGATCCAGAACAGCCAGGCGGCGGTGCGCGGAATCCAGCCAGGTATGTTGACCGCGCTCCAGATATCCCAGCCCCAGGGGCCGGAGATGCCGAGCAGCGGCACCCCTGCGAACGCGGTTCCGAAGGCTGCCGGGATGACGACAAGTGCGCCGATGACGATCGCCGCAGTCACCACCCCGGCTGACGCTCGCCCCCGGAAGATGTCTTCGAGGTGAATGCGGCCGCTGCTGTCGGGCAGCAGCAGCCAGCCGGCCAGGTAAAGGAGCACGCCGGGACCGCCGAGCAGTGCCAGCACGATGAAGATGCCGCGCACGATGAGGAGGTCGATGCCGGTTCTGGCGGCGAGCCCTCCGGCCACGCCGGCGAGCCAGCGATCGGAGCCGCGCACGATGTCGAGGTCGCGGAGCCAGGCGAAGAAGCCGTGCCCGGCGGGGGCGCCTTCGGGGCGTTCGGAATCTGGTGAATCGTTCATGCTTCGAGTCTGACGCTGACCACCGACACTGTGCCATCGGGGTTCACCCTGAGCGACCCCTGAGGTTTCGACCCCGAGCCCCTTGGTGTCGGTGGCCCGTGCTTGGATGGAACCATGCAACGACCACCTCTGACGCGATCGCGAGACGCCGGCGTTCTCGCCGGCGTCTGCGCCGGCCTCGCCGAACACCTCGGCTGGCCGCTCGCGATGGTGCGCGGGGTCATGCTCGCCTCGTGCGTCTTCGGTGGAGCCGGCGGGCTGCTGTATCTCTGGCTCTGGGGCACGGTGCCGTTGGCTGGCGACGAAGACGGAGTGCTGCCATTGCGCCGTGCCCTCACGAGGCCGGCGGCCGACCAGCCGCGGCAGCCCGCTCCGGCATCAGGCGGGTTCACGAGAACAGCCCCGCATGGCACCGATTCGAGGCCTCCCTCAGTCGGCCCGAGAGCGTCGGCGGCCTCGGCGGGGCCTGCACGCCTGGCAGCGCTCACGGATGCCTCAGGGTCGGCGGGGGATGCCCGAGCGCCCGGCCGAACCGAGCCACCTGGCGCGAGTGAGGCCGGGTTCCGGAGACGATGGCCCATTGCTGAACTGCTGCTCGGGGTGTGTCTGTTGATAGCAGGGGTCGGGCTCGTGCTCGACCGCCTGGGGGCTCATCTCGAACTCGAGCTGATGCTGCCCGCGCTTGCGGTGCTCGTCGGCGTTGGGCTCACCTGGTGGCAGATCGCGGATCGCGATCGCCCTGACCGCAATCAGTTGCCCCGCGTGCTCGGGGCACTCGCGCTTGTTGCTGTCGGGGTGCTCATGATCTTCGTCACGTCACGCGAGCCGAACGCCTGGACCGTGGTTGCCGCGTCACTGGCCGTGCTCGCCGGAGTCGCCCTCGCGATCGCGCCGTGGCTGCTGCGGATCAATCGCGAGCTGATCGCGGAACGTGCTGCTCGTGCTCGCGAGGCAGAACGCTCGGACATCGCAGCGCACCTGCACGACTCCGTTCTGCAGACACTTGCGCTGATCCAGCAGCGGTCCGAACCAGGCAGCGACGTTGCGCGCATTGCTCGCGGCCAAGAACGAGAACTGCGTGAGTGGCTGTTCCGTTCTGCAGACGGTGCCCCGCCGGCACCGCGTGCGGCCGTCGACGCAGATCTTCGGGCGCACGCCACGGCGCTCGAAGAGGTGCACGCCGTGCGCTTCGAAATTGTCTCCGTCGGCGGCAGTGCCACCGCCCCCGAGGCGATTGTGTTGGCCGCGCGGGAGGCAATGCTCAACGCTGCGCGCCACGCCGGCGGAGACGTGACGGTCTATATCGAGGCTGCACCGCACCGCATCTCCATCGACATCACTGATCGGGGGCCTGGCCTCGACGCGGAACAGCTGCCCGAGGGTCGCATGGGCGTGCGCGAATCGATCCTCGGACGCATGGACCGAGCAGGGGGATCCGCGAAGATTGTGCCGGGCCCAGGAGGCGGCACCTCGGTGCGCCTCGCGATGCCTGTCGAGCAGTCGGTGCCAGAGGCGGATGCGCGGCCCGCGGCCGCACCCGACACACACGAGCCACGAGGGAGCACACAATGACCGATCCGCACGAATCTGATGGTGCAGGCGGAGACGGTGCACGAGACGCCACCGCACACGAGCAGACGGTCCCCTCAATCCGGGTGGTGATCGTCGACGATCACCAGATCTTTCGCACCGGACTCCGGGCCGAACTCGGCCCGGAACTCGACGTGGTGGGTGAGGCTGCGAACGTCGATGAGGCCGTCGCCCGCATTGCCGCGCTGACGCCCGCCGTGGTGCTCCTCGACGTGCACCTGCCAGGCGGAAACGGAGGCGGCGGGGCCGAGGTGGTGCAACAACTCGCAGGAGATCCCGCGCTGCGTGCCACGCGCTTCCTCGCCCTCAGCGTCTCCGACGCCGCCGATGACGTGGTGAGCGTCATCCGTGCCGGCGCACGCGGCTATCTCACTAAGGCTGCGTCAGGCTCCGAGGTGACCGCCGCGGCGATGCGCGTGCACGGCGGAGACGCGGTGTTCTCGCCGCGGCTTGCCGGATTCGTGCTCGACGCCTTCGGTGCCGGAGGGGGCGAGACCGCCGCGGCCGACGACGAACTCGACAGACTCTCAGCGCGAGAGCAGGAAGTCATGCGCATGATCGCCCGAGGCTATGCCTACAAAGAAGTGGCAGCAGAGCTCTTCCTCTCGGTGAAAACCGTCGAAACCCATGTGTCGAAGGTGCTCCGCAAACTCCAGCTCTCAAATAGGCACGAACTCACCGCCTGGGCGCTGCAACGACGCCTGCTCTGAGCATCGGCATCGTGGCCTCGGGCGCTCCGCGATTGGAGAAAGCCAGCCGCCCCCGTCAGCTCCATCCAGGCAGCCACAGGTGCAGCTGCCAGAACCAGTCGGCGACGGGCATCCCCGTCCAGACCGGAACGAAGAACACCGCCAGCACCGCCGCCACCACCAGAAACACAGTCACTGCGATCCGCCGCCCGAGCACCGCACTCGGCTCGCCGTCGAGTGCCAGCACGAACCGGGATCCGCCCCCGGAACGCAACGGAAGGCCGCACAGCAGACCGAGCACCATTGCGAGTGCCAGCGCAGAGAACGGCGTCAACACCACCGCGTAAAACTGGAACACCGCCGAACGCGAGAAGGTCAGCGCCCACGGAAGCCACCCGGAGAGGAAACCAGTCAGCACGAAGGCGCCCGCCAGGGGGAGCGGGCTGATCGCAGTCGCAGCCTCAGCCGCGAACCCTCGCTTCGAGCGAAGCAATTGCCGCACGATCAGCCAAGCGAGCACGAGCAGCGCCGCAGCGCCGCCCCACGTCACCAGCGGATTCGGCAGCGGCGAAACACCCGAGACGCATTCGTGCCACGGGCATCCCTCGGTCCAGCGCGCCTCATACATCGCCGTCGGAACCAGCGCGAGCGGCCAGCTCAACGGATGCGACTGAAACGGATGGGGCGCGGTCAAGGTGCTGTGCCAGGCCAGCATTTCGGCGTGGTACTCGACAAGAGCCGTAGGCCAGGGCGTGCCGGGCGTGCGCGCCCAGCCACCAGGGTGCGTGATCCAGCCCACCCAGCTCGCAAGATAGGCGAGGGCAGCGGCGGGCAATGCCGACACCGCCACGACCCCGGCCTGGAGCACCGACCTCCAGAAAGCGCCGCGCTCACAGCGGCGTAGCCGAATGAGCAGATCACGCAGCGACACGAAGACGAGGAAGAACGCCAGCGGGTAGAGCCCCGACCACTTCACAGCCGCAGCAGCGCCGAAGGCAAGCCCGGCGGCGATGAGCCAGGGCCGCCACACGAGGACCGGCCCAGACTTCCCGATCCGCCCCGCGGCCCCACCCGGCCGCTGCCGCGTCCGCAAACGACCCTCGGCCCGGCGCGACGACCACTCGATGTCCAGCCACACGAACAGTGCGCCCATCGCGATGAACAGCGTGAGAAACCCGTCGAGCAGCCCCACCCTGGTGAGTACGACATGCACCCCGTCGATTGCGAGC
The DNA here is from genome assembly GCF_037148395.1 of Leucobacter sp. MMO-125. NCBI lineage: Bacteria > Bacillati > Actinomycetota > Actinomycetes > Micrococcales > Microbacteriaceae > Leucobacter > Leucobacter sp. MMO-125. The sequence goes on along the minus strand of NZ_JBBCTL010000004.1, from coordinate 80,983 downwards.
AGCAGCCCGGCGAGCCACGACATCACCAGGCTGCGCGTGAGCAACCAGCCGAGCAGCATCACGATCCCCACCGTCGCCACTCCCGCAAGAGCGACCGCGCTGCGCCATCCCCACCCGTTGTCGGGGCCGAAGACCAGAATCCCCAAGCCGATCAACCACTTGCCGAGTGGCGGGTGCACCGCGTTCGACGGAGCATCGGTGAACGCGTTCGCACGGCCCCCAGCCATCGAAGGGTCGTCGTCAGGCCACACCGTCGGAAAGCCGTGCGCGAGCTGGCTGATCGCGTCGCGCACATAGTAGAGCTCGTCGAACACGAGCACGCCGGGGCGCCCCAGCGCCCAGAAACGGAGCGCGGCCGCGATCCCGAGCACCAGCACAGGCGCGATCCACCGCAGCCAGTGCAATCCCCTCATGCCCCCAGGATAGGGCCGCCGCGCGTCACCGCCGCCGCATGCCGCCCTGCTCAGGGCGTGGATCGCAGCTCAGGCTGATCGAAACACGCGAAACCACGAGTCTGAACTGCGATCCGCGGCCTGCGTGGAGGTGAGAAATGGGATCGCCCACTCGCGAGGGCTACGATAGTGGGGTGATTACGCGGCTCAGCAACTACTTCCTGAAGACTCTCCGTGAGGATCCCGCCGACGCCGAGGTGGCCAGCCACAAGCTCCTCGTGCGCGCGGGCTACATCCGCCGACAGGCGCCCGGCGTGTTTGGGTGGCTGCCGCTGGGCCTGCGCGTCAAGGGCAAGATCGAGCAGATCATCCGCGAGGAGATGGCCGCGGCCGGTGCACACGAGGTGCACTTCCCGGCGATGCTGCCGCGCGAGCCCTACGAGGCCACCGGGCGATGGGAAGAATACGGCGACGCCCTGTTCAGGCTGCAGGATCGGCACGGCGCCGACTACCTGCTCGCGCCCACACACGAAGAAGCCTTCACGCTGATGGTGAAGGACATCGTCTCGTCGTACAAAGACCTGCCGCTGTCGCTGTATCAGATCCAGGACAAGTACCGTGACGAGGCCCGGCCCCGCGCCGGACTGCTGCGCGGACGCGAGTTCACCATGAAGGATGCCTACTCCTTCGACGTCTCCGATGAGGGGCTGGCCGCGAGCTACCAGAAGCAGCGCGACGCATACGAGCGCATCTTTGCGCGTCTCGGTCTGGAGTACGTGATTGTGTCGGCCGATGCCGGTGCGATGGGCGGATCGCGCAGCGAGGAGTTCCTGCTGCCGACCGCGATCGGCGAGGACACCTTCGTGCGCTCCGCCGGAGGCTACGCCGCGAATGTCGAAGCCTACGAGACTCCCGTGCCCGGCCCCGTGCCGGCCGAGGTGGTTGCCGGCCTGCCGCAGCCGATCGTGTTCGATTCGCCCGACGCCGCCACGATCGACACCCTTGTGTCCCACGCCAACGCGGTGCTGCCGCGCGAAGACGGCCGCGCCTGGGAAGCCTCCGACACACTCAAGTGCCTCGTCTTCGCCGTCACCGACCTTGAGGGCGAACGCTCGCTCGTGGTGATCGGCGTGCCAGGAGACCGCGACGCCGACATGAAGCGCGTCGAGGTGGCGTTCCCCGGTTGCGAGGTCGAGCCCGCCACCGCCGCCGACTTCGAGAAGCACCCGGAGCTGGTGAAGGGATACATCGGTCCTGCTGCGCATGGCAAGGCCGTGCTCGGGCTGGAAGGATCGAGCGGTATCCGCTTCCTGCTTGATCCGCGGGTTATCGACGGAACCCCCTGGGTGACCGGTGCAAACGAGTTTGAGAAGCACGTGGCGCACCTCGTCGCCGGGCGCGATTTCACCGCTGACGGTGTGGCCGATGTCGCCACCGTGCGCGATGGCGACCCCGCTCCCGACGGATCGGGCCCCATCGAAACCGCCCGTGGCATGGAGATCGGCCACGTCTTCCAGCTCGGCCGCAAGTACGCCGAGGCGCTGGGCCTCAAAGTGCTCGACGAGAACGGCAAGCTCGTGACCGTCACCATGGGCTCGTACGGTATCGGAGTCACTCGCATCATGGCGATTCTCGCCGAGCTGCACCACGACGACCGTGGCCTCATCTGGCCGGCCGCAGTGGCGCCGTTCGACGTGCACCTCGTGGCGACCGGCAAGGACACTGCCGTGTACGACATCGCCTCGTCGCTTGCGTCGAGCCTTGAATCAGTGGGTGCTGACGTGCTATTTGACGATCGCCCCAAGGTGTCTCCCGGCGTGAAGTTCGGCGACGCCGAACTGCTGGGTGTGCCCCGCGTCGTGGTCGTAGGCCGCGATGCAGCTGAGGGGTTCGCCGAGGTATGGGATCGCGAGGCCGGCACCAAGGAACGGGTGGCGCTGAGCGAGGTTCCTGCGCTCTTCGCGGCTTCGCAGTAACGTACTTCGGCGCGGAATCGCGCGACATTCGAGGCCCCGGATCGCACGGCGATCCGGGGCCTCGTGCGTTCCGCGGTGCTTCGCTCACAGTTGGGGTCGGTGGGTGATCGTGCTGAGTTATCCACAGATTGTCTCATGGTTCTCTTCTGCAACGCATAGTCTTACTAGAGTTTGGGTTATCGATACGCATCGATAATTCATCCTGGCTGGCGAGGTGTGCTCGTTGGCCCCAGCGATTGGAATCACCATGGCAAACATCAGCGTCTCCTATGCCGAGATCGAGCAGTCGGCCACCCAGTTGGGAGTGGGACGCGACGAGATCACCCAGAAGTTGCAGCAGTTGCAGCAGCAGATCGCGGCGCTCGTGTCGTCGGGTTTCGTCACCGACCAAGCATCCGTGAAGTTCAACGATGCCTACGCCCAGTACACGGTGAGTGCAAACACCGTGATCGAAAAGCTCACCGAGATCCAGAGCTTTCTCACCCAGACCGCGAACGCCATGCGCGACATGGACGCGCAGATCGCGGCGCGGATCAACTAGCGCGAGGTGAGCGGTTCGGGAGAAGGGAGAGGCGTGTGGTGCCCGATGTGAAGGTTTCTAACGCAGGTTTGGACGTAGCAGCGTCCGGGCTGCGACGAGCAAGCGGTGCGGTTGCCACGAGTGATGTGCTGACATTGCCGATGCGCGGTGCCGCCACCTACGAGGGCGTGACCGGTCGTATCGATGCATTTATTCAGGCTGTCGCGAATGGCATGGAAGAGCTTTCAGCCTCGCTGGCGTGCTCCGGCACTGCGGTGGATACCATCGCTGATGCTGCGAAGCAGACCGATGCGCGTCTTGCGCAAAGCGTGAGTTGTGGCAACGCAGTTGCGGCCTCGACATGACCGTTACCTATCCCGTGATCGAGGGCGGTGTGCTGCAAGAGCGGTCGCCCATTGTCGGAACGCCGGACGATGCATCTCAGGCGGCCCACGTGCTGCGCCGCGTAGTGCGTCAGGTGGAAGACATGGTCGGGTACGTTGCGCAGGCCTCAGGTACTCTCGGTGCAATGCGGGGGGTGAGCCTCGCGACGCTGCGTACCCGGCTCGACGGACGGGTGGTGCCCGCCGCTCGCGCATTCACGCATTCGGTGGCTGCAGGTGCGCAGGCCTTCGGAACCTATAGTTCCAAAATCGAGGGAATTCACCGTGCGGCCCGCGCTGTCGTTGCGACGGTGGAATCCGATCTTCACCTGATCATCGCAGCGTCACGTCGACTCGAAGCAGCTTGTGCCGGTCTTGAGGTGAATTCCTCCTGCGTGCCCGACGCTTGGCACGAACCTCCGAGTGTGTGTCCGCCTGCGAGCTCTGTCGGGGCAATGCGTGGCGGATCCGAGCTGGACGATCCTGCGGCTGCAATGCAACGAGCGGCGAGGCGTGCGGCGCGGGCTCAGGCCGAGACAGATTGGGTCGGTGCAGCTCAAGTATGGGTGGGCGCACTGGAACGAATCTCAGCAGCGCAACGCATGTGGCGAGCTTTGGTCGAAGACCGGAGGGCTGCCGAGTGCGCACTTGTGAACGCATTGGATCATACGGATCTCGGCGAGCTGATTCGCTTCTCCGGCGGTGCCGTCCAATCAGGCATGTTCACCGCCGTTCTCGGCGGAGCAGAGCAGTCGCAAGACTTCGCTGAAGATTCGAGTTTGCAAAAGATTCTCTCGGGTGAACTTTCTGAGCCTGAAGTCGCTGCAGCGTGGAAATCAATCCGCGAGTCGCGGAGGTACGGAAAGGGTGACGTTCGGGGCCTTCCTCTTGAAGTGCTCGCAGTGCTGGCTCGGACGAACGGAGTTCCGGCTTGGGTGCAGGACATTGCGGGGCGAGCCGTGCTCGAGCGTGCTCTGACTGACCCTGTTGCAGGATATGAGCTCGTATACGGCATACGCCCTCGTGGACGATTTGCTCTCAAAGAGTTCATACAGCACATCGAAGGGTTGAATGAGGCGCTCATCAATGCTGAAGGGCAAGTCGGAGTCGAGCTCCCTAAAACAACGAAGATCCAGTTGGTGAATCTGGGCGTTCACGATGGTGCCCTGACCGCTGGGATCTCGCTCGGTGACCTCGATCGCGCATCTCATGTAGGGGTGAACTATGCAGGCATGGGTTCAAGCGTCGCAGGAATCGGCAACGGAGTGGACGGCGTTGCGGAGATTTTCAAGGAAGCCCAAAGGGGGTTTCCGGGCGGATCGTATGCGGTAGTGATGGTGATCGGCTATCGAGCTCCCTCGTTGTGGGGTGTGGGGTCGATGACGCGCGCGACCGGGGCCGCGGAGAATATCGCGAGCTTTCTTGATGGCATTCAGGCCAGTCGTGGCACGAGACACGCTCCTCTTGAACAGTTCGCGGTGTTCGCTCACTCATACGGTTCGACCGCGGTTGCGGAAGCGCTGCAGCACAGCTCGCTGGACTTCAAAGTCGACAACGTCGTGACCTACGGATCCGCCGGGTTCGCGGCCGACACTACCTCTGAAGGTCTGAGACACGGGATCAAAGACACGGGGCGTCTGTATGCAACGCAAGCACAGAAGGATTCGCTAGCGCAGGTGCCGATTAAAGCTCAGGAAGGAACGGATTTCTACCTGAGCGATCGGATCGATCCGCGGCAGATCGGAGCCGTTGAGTTCTCGGCTGAGGGGGGGCAATGGCGAGAAACAAACCAACGTTCATGACATGTTCGTGCCGGAGTTCGATGAAAACGGTGCGCCGAGCGACGAGGTCGGGTATCTGTCGCCCGGGACAAGCTCGGTGAGAGAAGCCGCATCGGTTCTTGCGACAGGGAAGTCGAGGAATGTCCTATGAGATCGGGAGTAGCTCGAGTATTCGCGGTGGCCGCGCTACTGCTGTGTGTGGCGGCTGTGTCTGGGTGCGTCCGCGCCGAGAAGGAGAACGGAGAGGTCGGCGTGATGCTGAAGAGCGATGTGCGAGATGTGGCTGGGCTCACCCGGTCTGAAGTGGAGCGGATGCCCCTCGGGGAGCAGTTCGCTCTGCTGGGTGAGCGGTATCACCGGTTGCAGGATCTCTTGGCTGAGGCACAGATGCAGGTGAGTGGGGACAAATGGAAGTACCTCACCCGGGGCATGGCTCCGTCGAACGGGTTGTTTGCTCCGGGAGGCGCACTGCCAGGAGCCGGAGGTGAGGATTCCTACTACCTAGGAGCTGATCGTGCGATGGAGCTTCCGGGAGCGGTGGGGGATCGGGCCGACCTTGATTCGATGCTCGCGTACTTCGACGCTCAGGGCTGGGAATACCAGATCAACGATGTGGCTGAGTTTCACCACGAGGTGTACGCCGATGCGGGGGACGGGTACAGGCTGGAGTATCGCGTGCAGGCGAACGGGTGGTACGTGATGAGCGTGTCTGCCGGTCCCTTCTGGGGGAGTGACAGCGTGCTTACAGCTGAAATCGTCAAGCGCACGCACGATGAAGCTTTCGAAGACGAACTCACGGTCCCCGGGGTGCGGGTGCCTTTCCCTGCCTGGGATGATCCCGTAGTGAACCCGCCGAAGCAGAAGCGATAGTGATCGGTGCTGCGCGAGTCGGAGAGGTGTGAGCCGTGAAACTGAAGGTGTCGGTGGCGCTGCCGCACGGCGGCGAGCGTGATGTCACGCTGTCGTGCGACGTTACGGCGACTGTGGCCGATGTCTCACGGGCGTTGATCCGCGCAGGCTTTGGTGCTGATCCACGGTTCCTGGAGATCGCGAACCGCAGATTGGCGCCGCTCACGCTGCGTACCGGCCGCGATGGCGCTCATGCGCTGCTGCTCGACCCCGCCACACCAGTCGCGGTTTCCGGTCTGCAATCCGGTCACGTGATCCAGCCAGTGCCGGAGTTTGGGTTCTCCGGCCCGGCTCAGCGCGTGATCGAGACCGCGGCATCCGTTGAAGTCTTGAACGGCGAACAGCGAGGCGTGTACTTCAGCCTGATCGCGGGCAGCAATGTCATCGGACGCGACCACAACTGCAGGGTGCAGTTGCTTGATCAAAGCGTGTCGCGCCGCCACGCGGAGGTACGTATCGATCGCGCCGGTGCCATCTCCGTGAGAGATCTCGGCTCGGCCAACGGGGTGCTCGTCGCCGAGGAGCGCCTGCTCGGGTACCCCATCACCGCCCCGACGACGCTGCGACTGGGGGCGGTCGATCTGCGCATCACTCCGGGTGCTCCCTCACCTCATTCCCCAGTGCTGTCTCATCGGGTGACGCACACCCGGTGCCCACGGGTGTCCCCGCATTTTCCGGCGTCGAAGCGTGAGCTGCCGGCACCCCCGACGCCCGCTGATCCCAGTCGGATGCCGATGCTCGCAATGCTCGCCCCCATGCTGATGGGCGGTGCGATGTATGCGATCACGCAGTCGCCGATGAGTCTCATGATGGTTGCGTTCTCGCCGATCATGATGATCGGGTCGTGGCTCGATGGGCGGATCGGCGGGCGTCGCAAGCTCGCCCGAGAAACTGGCCGCTTCGAACGAGAGTTGGCGGGAGAACGGGCCGAGCTCGCTGCGTTGCGGGAACAAGAGATCAGGGTGCGGGCGGCTGAGACGCCCACCACCGAGGAGGTGCGCGTCGCGATCGAGCAGCGGGACGAACTGCTCTGGACCCGGCGCCCTGAGCACCGCGCATTCTTGGAGGTTCGATTCGGCGACGGAGTACTTCCCAGCCGCACAGAGATGGTGATGCCTGAGCGAGGCGAAGCCCCGCGCATGCAATGGGATCGGGTGCGTCTGCTCGCCGACGAGTTCGCGCACGTTGCGCCTGTGCCGGTCATCGAACGGCTCGATCGTTGCGGTTCGCTTGGTGTTGTCGGCGAGCGGTACTGGGCCGAAGGCGTCGCGGCATCGCTGGTGCTGCAACTGGTGGGGCTGCACTCGCCTCATGAACTCGTGTTCGCATGCTTCGCCGGCGCAGAGCATGACGAAACCTGGGGGTGGCTGAAGTGGTTGCCCCACGTCGATCCAGTTGCCAGCCCCATTTCAGGCTGGCAGATCGCCGACTCAGAGACGAGCTCGGTTCGGCTGATCACCGCCATCGAGGGTGTGCTCGAATCTCGTATGGCGGCTCGCGGCACACGCACCGCTGTTCGTTCGCACCTTGCCGCCCACACCCGCAACGACGACGCGCAGGGCGAGGCTGTCTCGGAGCTGCCCACGCTGCCCGCCATCGTTGTGCTGGTGCTCGAAGATGGCCTTGTCGATCCGGCACGCCTCATCGAGCTCGCAGAGACCGGCCCTGACTACGGTGTGCATGTGCTCTGGGTCGCGGGCAATCGTGCCTCGTTGCCGGCAGCCTGCCGCACCTTCGTTGAGCTCGGCCGCGGCGAGGGGCGCGTGCACTTCGTGCGTTCGGCTACGATCGTGCCGCTGTCGCGGCATGAGCACGTTGAATCGCCGCTGGCCTACGATCTCGCGCGTCGGCTCGCACCTGTTGAAGACACTGCAGCGCGGGTGCTCGATGAGACTGACCTCCCGCGGGCCGTGAACCTGCGCGAATTGCACGCTACCGATCTGCTCGGCGGTGCAGCACCGATCGCTCAGGCCTGGGCCGACAGTGGATCTCTGATCTCCGAGTGGCAGCAGGGGCAAGATCGTGAGCCGATCTCGCTCGCAGCGGTTGTGGGGCAGGGTTCGGAGGGGCCTGCGGTGCTCGACCTGCGCACACACGGCCCCCACGCCCTCGTCGGGGGCACCACGGGTGCCGGAAAATCTGAATTCCTGCAGAGCTGGATCATGAGCATGGCCGCGAAGTTGAGCCCCGATAGGCTCACGCTTCTGCTGGTGGACTACAGGGCGGTGCCGCATTCGCTGAGTGCGTGGATCTGCCGCACTCGGTTGGGCTCGTCACCGACCTCAGCCCGCACCTCGTGCGCCGGGCTCTCACCTCCCTGCGCGCCGAGCTGCGTTACCGCGAAGAGTTGCTCGCCGCGCACGGTGCTAAAGATCTCATCTCCATGGAGCGGCGTTCGGCTGCGGAAGCCCCGCCGGTGCTCGTCATCGCGATCGACGAGTTCGCGGCGCTCGCGAGCGACGTGCCCGAGTTCGTCGCCGGGGTCATCGACGTCGCCCAGCGTGGTCGATCCCTCGGCCTCCACCTGGTGATGGCGACGCAGCGGCCGGCCGGCGTCATCACCGACAACCTCCGGGCCAACACGAACCTGCGGGTTGCGTTGCGCATGGCTGATGAAACCGACAGCGCCGACGTGATCGGCGTGAAGGATGCTGCGCTGTTCGACGCGGAGACCCCGGGTCGTGGCGCGATCAAAGTGGGGCCCGGCAGGATCACCCACTTCCAGACCGGGTATCTCGGCGGGCGGCCCTTGGCGGAGCATCGCGCTGCCGACATCGAGCTGCGGTCCCTCGGTTTCGTGGAGGGAGAGCCGTGGAACATCCCATCCGAAGCGCGGTCGCCAACACGAGGCAGCCGCCAGGCTCGTGACATTGAACGACTGCGTGACGGCATCGTCGAAGCTGCGCGTTCACTTTCGCTGGTGCCGCCGCGCCGGCCGTGGCTCGACGAATTGCCGACGTTACTCACGCTCGCGACTCTGGATCAGCGGATCGCTGACGGTTCGAATGCGCCCATCGGCTTGCGCGACGACCCTGCCGCGCAAGCCCAAGACCCGGTGTGTATCGACTTCGAAGAAGCCGGCAATGTGTCCATCATCGGGGCTGGCGGCACCGGAAAGACGAGCGCTCTCATCACTCTCGTCACCTCGCTGAGCGCTGCAGCACGCAGCGAGCCGGTGCAGATCTACGGCATCGACTGCGCAGGAGGCGCGCTGCAGACCATCAGCCCGCTGCCGACAGTCGGCGCCGTTGCGCCTCTCGCCGATGCCGAGCTCATGCATCGAGTGCTCCGCCACCTCAGTGAACTGATCGATGAGCGCGGCCCACGCTATGCCGCGGTGCGCGCGGGCGGGCTTGACGCCTATCGGGCTGCTGAGCCGCAGCGCCGGGAGCACCGAGTGTTCCTCCTCATCGATGGCTTCGCCGCCTTCCGGCAAGCCACAGAATCGATGGGAGGCTCTGATTCGCCGTTTCAGCTGCTTGGCGACATTATGATGCGCGGACGCGCTCTCGGTGTGCATGTGATCCTCACGAGCGATCGGGCTTCGGCGATTCCGGCGTCGATGAGTGCGAGCCTGCAGCGTCAGTTCGTGCTCAGACTCGCCAACTCGCACGACTACGGTTCCCTCGGAGTGCTCGCCGATGCGCTCGAGGACGCCCCGCCAGGGCGGGCGCTTCTCTCGGGAGACGACCGTGAGATCCAGTTCGCGGTTGCCGGGGGTGCTGACCTCATCGCGCAGTCGGCGGCGATCGAAGCGCTCGCCGCCGAAGTGAGCCAGCGGGACGACGAGCCCGCACCGCGCATTGTGAATGCGCCCGAGCGGCAGCCACTCTCTGAGCTGCCGGCGACCATCGACGGTCGGCCGGTGTTCGGGATCGACGTGCGCAGCTTCGAGCCGGTGGTGATGCCGTTCTCCGGTCTCGGCGTGATCGCCGGTCCGAGTGGAGCTGGCCTCTCCCAAGCGGCGCTGTGCTGCGTGGCCGCCGTGGAACGAGCTGCGGCGGAGCGGGGCGAAGTACTCGAAACGGTGCTGCTCAGCTTCGATGAGCGCGGCATCGGAGGGAGCCGCCACTGGGATCGAATTGCAAGCGGCGCAGCCGACATCGAGCGGGTCGCCGCCGAGCTGGTCGTGGCCCTCGGCGGACAAGTCCCGGCACGAGGCCCGCTGCTGGGAGGCGGGGCACTAAATAGTGGGCTTGGCAGTGGGATGGGTGTCGGGCTTGCAGCTACCGGCCTTGTGGGCGCTGGAGCCGTCAGTGCGGCCGGTTCCGACGGCGTCGGTGGCGTGGCGACGGTAGCTGCGGAGGCTCAGGTTCCCGCCTTTCCAGCGGTGTCAGGGGCCCGCGGCGTGATCGTGATCGAGCGGCCCGCGGAGGCTGAGGGGACCCAGGCCCTGCCGCAGCTCGTCGCCCTCGTGAAAGTCGCGCGCCGGGCCGGGGTGCTGGTGCTTTGCGAGTTCGAGACAGGCACCGCGAGTGCCGTGTGGGATCTCTACCAGGCGCTCAAACAGCCGAAGTGGGGGCTGTCGCTGCAGCCTGACCAGCACGAATCCCAGAGCCCGTTCCGTGAAGATCTCGGTAGGGTGCGTCGAGCAGACTTCCCGCCGGGTCGCGGTTTCGTCATCGAGAACGGTCGGGCGCATCCGGTACACGTGGCCTTCGCCGATTCTGCGACGTTGCAAGAAGCTCTACTGGCCTGACGAGGGCCCACCTCGCAACGGGTGCCCGGCTTCCCTTGCGCCCGATCTGGGCGGGCGCCCCAGCCGGTCGCCCAGCCGCCACAGGGCTATCGGGCGTGACCCGGCCGGGGCCCCGATCCGCTGCGGAGACACGTGGGTTAGAATGCTGGTTTGATCCGATGCCGGATCGATAGCTGAATAGACATTTCAATAACTCAAGGAGGCGCCGTGAAGATCGAACTCGTCACACTGCGACAGATCGAGCGTGAGAAGGAGATTCCCTTCGATGAGCTCGTGGAGATCATCGAGCAGGCGATCCAGTCCGCATACCTGCGCCACGCGGAGAACCAGAACATCCCGGTTCCTAAAGAAGACGAGGTTCGTGTCACCCTCGACCGCAAGACCGGTCAGATCTCGGTGCTCGTGCCTGAGCTTGACGAGCAGGGCGAGATCATCGGCGAGGCGTACGTCACCACCGACGAATTCGGTCGTGTCGCTTCGAGCGCGGCGAAGCAGGTCATCAACCAGCGCCTGCGCGACCTCACCGACGACGCCGTGCTCGGCGCGTTCAAGGACAAAGAAGGCCAGATCGTTTCGGGCGTCGTGCAGCAGGGCCCCAACCCACGCATGGTGCACGTCGACCTGGGCGATCTTGAGGCGATCCTGCCCCCTGAGGAGCAGGTACCGGGCGAGAAGTACCCGCACGGCGCGCGTATCCGCGTCTACGTTACGAGCGTTTCGAAGGGGCTGAAGGGCCCGCAGGTGATCGTGTCGCGCACCCACCCCGGTCTCGTGCGCAAGCTGTTCGAACGTGAGGTGCCCGAGCTCGCCGAAGGCATCGTCGAAATCGTGTCACTCGCCCGTGAGGCGGGGCACCGCACGAAGGTCGCTGTTCGCGCGAAGCAGCCCGGCATCAACGCCAAGGGCACCTGCATCGGTGAGATGGGCAGCCGCGTGCGCGCGGTGATGAGTGAGCTCGGTGAGGAGAAGATCGACATCGTCGACTACTCCTCCCAGCTACCGGCGTTCGTCGCGAATGCGCTCTCGCCCGCGAAGGTGACCGACGTCTTCATGTTGAACGAGTCACTGAAGCAGGTGCGCGCCCTCGTGCCCGACTTCCAGCTCTCGCTCGCGATCGGCAAGGAGGGCCAGAACGCCCGCCTCGCCGCGAAACTGACGGGCGCAAAGATCGACATCCAGCCCGATTCGATTATGAACGACTGAGATCACCCACTGGGGCGCTCTCTTCAGGGCGTGGATCGCAGTTCAGGTGGAGGAGTCGCAGGAGAATCCTCCGCCTGAACTGCGATCCGCCACCTGAGACAACGCCCGGGATCGCTGCGAGCGGACGCCGGGGGAGCGCCCGGGAGGATGCCTCGTGGAGGAAGCTGGTAAGATGGATCCGATTCGGACCTGTGTCGCGTGCCGCAAGCGTGCGTCGCGTGATGAACTGCTGCGAGTGGTGCTGCAAGATGGACGGCTGATAGCCGATGATCGTGCGGTGCTTCCGGGGCGGGGAGCCTGGGTGCACCCCACGGCGCAGTGTCTGAATCGAGCGGTGTCGCGCGGAGTTTTTCCGCGTGCGCTGAAGGTGTCGGGGAAGCCCGACGCCGGCCCTTTAGAGAACAGGCTGAAAACACTCATGGACAACTAATGAGCGGCTCACAATGAGGCCCGTCCGATAACCAAGGTTCTCGCCTGTCTGGCGTGAACCCAGACAGGAGAAAAGTGGCAAACCCACGCGTACACGAGATCGCTACTGAGATCGGTGTCGACAGCAAGGTCGTCCTTGCAAAGCTTAAGGAGATGGGCGAGTTCGTCAAGGCGCCCTCGTCCGCAATCGCGCCCCCGGTGGCGCGCAAGGTCAAGGCTGCCCTCGAGGCGGATGGCGTGACCAAGAAAGACGATGCGCCGTCCGAGGCGAAGCCGGCTGCCAAGAAGCCCGCAGCGCCCAAGCCCGGCCCGAAGCCGGCGCCGAAGGCAGTCGAAGAGCCCGCAGCTCCCGCTGCTGAGGCTCCGAAGAAGCCCGCAAGCCCCAAGGCCGATGACGCCGCTGGTGCTGCGGAGGCTCCGAAATCGGCTGCTGCCCCGAAGTCGGCGGCAGCACCGAAGCCCGGCGCGAAGCCCGCGGCCGCATCGCAGCCGGGTGCTAAGCCCGGCCCGAAGCCTGCAGGCCCCCGCCCGGGTAACAACCCCTTCGCGTCGAGCCAGGGCATGGGCATTCCCCGCCCGCCGCGTCCCGGCAACAACCCCTTCGCGCCGAACCAGGGTATGAATCGCGGTGGTGGCGCAGGTCGCCCGAACCCCGGCAACATCCCCCGTCCCGCTCCTCGCCCGCAGGGTGCCGGTGCGGGTGCTGGTCGTCCCGGTGGTCCGGGTCGTCCCGGCGGCGGTCGTCCCGGTGGTGGCGGCGGATTCAACCGTCCCGGCGGCGGTGGCACCGGCCCCGGTGCAGGCGCTGGCACCGGTTTCGGTGGGCCCCGTCCCGGCGGCGGCTTTGCCGGTCGCGGTCGCGGTGGTCGTGGTGCCGGCACTGCCGGCGCGTTCGGCCGTGGCGGCTCCAAGAGCAAGGCACGCAAGTCGAAGCGGGCGAAGCGGCAAGAGTTCGAGATGCGCCAGGCACCGTCGATTGGCGGCGTGCAGGTTCCTCGCGGCGACGGCAACACGCCGATCCGTCTGCGTCGCGGCGCATCGCTCTCTGACTTCGCCGACAAGATCGATACGAGTGCATCGAACCTGGTGACGATCCTGTTCCACCTCGGTGAGATGGCGACGGCGACGGAGTCGCTTGACGAGGCGACCTTCGAGATCCTCGGCGACGAGCTGGGCTACAAGATCCAGATCGTCTCGCCTGAGGACGAAGACCGCGAGCTGCTCGAGGGCTTCGATATCGATATCGAGGGCGAGCTCGAAGACGAGGGCGACGAGGTGCTGCAGCCGCGGCCTCCCGTGGTCACCGTTATGGGCCACGTCGATCACGGTAAGACCCGACTGCTCGATGCGATTCGCAAGGCAGACGTGGGCGGCGGCGAGGCCGGCGGGATCACGCAGCACATCGGCGCTTACCAGGTGCACACCGTGCATGATGGCGTGGATCGCGCGCTCACCTTCATTGACACCCCTGGTCACGAGGCGTTCACCGCTATGCGTGCCCGTGGTGCGCAGGTCACCGACATCGCGATCCTTGTGGTCGCTGCCGATGACGGCATCATGCCGCAGACGATCGAGGCGCTGAACCACGCCCAGTCGGCGAACGTGTCGATCGTGGTCGCGGTCAACAAGATCGACAAGGAGGGTGCGAACCCCGATAAGGTGCGCCAGCAGCTCACCGAGTTCGGTCTCGTCTCCGAGGAGTGGGGCGGCGACGTCATGTTCGTCGATGTCTCGGCCAAGAACAACGTCGGTATCACCGATCTGCTCGACGCCGTGCTGCTCACCGCGGACGCCGGTCTCGACCTGCGTGCGAACCCCGATAAGGACGCGCGCGGTGTCGCGATCGAGGCGAAGCTCGACAAGGGCCGCGGATCCGTCGCGACAGTGCTCATCCAGTCGGGTACGCTGCGCGTCGGCGATGCAATCGTGGCGGGCACCGCCTACGGTCGTGTGCGTGCGATGAGCGACGAGAACGGCGATCCCGTGCTCGAGGCGCTTCCCTCGCGTCCGGTGCAGGTGCAGGGTCTGTCGAGCGTTCCGCGCGCCGGCGATAACTTCATCGTCACCTCCGAGGACCGCACGGCCCGCCAGATCGCTGAGAAGCGTGAGGCTGCCGAGCGCAACGCCCAGCTCGCGAAGGCCCGCAAGCGCATCAGCCTTGAAGACTTCACGAAGGCTCTCGAGGATGGCAAGGTCGAGTCGCTCAACCTCATCATCAAGGGTGACGTGTCGGGTGCTGTGGAGGCGCTCGAGGAGTCGCTGATGAAGATCGAGGTCGACGATTCGGTGCAGCTGCGTATTCTGCACCGCGGCGTCGGCGCGATCACCGAGTCGGACGTGGATCTTGCCACGATCGACAACGCGATCGTCATCGGCTTCAACGTGCGGCCGGACGTCAAGGCTCGCGAGCGTGCTGCGCGCGAGGGTATCGACATCCGCTTCTACAACGTCATCTACAACGCGCTCGACGACATCGAGAACTCGCTCACGGGCATGCTCAAGCCTGAGTACGAAGAGGTCCAGTCGGGTGTGGCCGAGATCCGCGAGGTGTTCCGCTCCTCGAAGTTCGGCAACATCGCCGGTGTCATCGTGCGCAGCGGTACGATCACGCGCAACGCGAAGGCACGCGTCATCCGTGAGGGTGTGGTGATCGCCGATGGCCTGGCCATCGAGTCGCTGCGTCGCTTCAAGGACGACGTCACCGAGGTCAAGACCGACTTCGAGGCCGGTATCGGCCTCGGCAAGTACAACGACATCCAGCCGGGTGACGAGATCGAGACCACTGAGATGGTGGAGAAGCCGCGCGCGTAGCGAGCGGTTCCCGCGAACAGGGGCGGGGCGGATCGGCAATGCGCCGATCCGCCCCGCCCCTGTCTGCATTGCAGCTGCTCCGGCCTGCACCCTGCTGCTGTTGAGCTAGGGGGAAGGCGGGGGCAAGCTCAGAGTATGCAGGGGGGGCGGATCAGGCGAGCTGCTGCACGCGGACGGTGTTGCCCGCGGGGTCGCGGAAGGCGAAGTCGCGGGTGCCCCAGTCCTGGTCCATGGGCTCCTGGAGCACATCGACGCCGGAGGCCTCGACCTTCTCGAAGAGCGGCTGCAGTTCGTCGGTCGCGAAGACGATTGAGGCGTAGGCACCCTTCGCGACGAGTTCGCGCACGACGCGGCGCTCGTCGTCGGTGAGACCAGGGTCGATGGCGGGGGGTGTGAGCACGATAGAGGTATCGGGCTGGTTGGGCGGGCCGACCGTGATCCAGCGCATGTCTGCGTATCCGACGTCATTGCGAACGTCGAATCCGAGCACGTCGCGGTAGAACGCCAGGGAGGCCTCGGGGTCGGTGTGGGGCAGGAATGTGACGTGAATGTTGATCTTCATGCTCGTCACGCTACTCACCGTCTGAGCGAGAAACTTCTCGATTCCTGACCGGTTTCGTGGCGCGCATCGTGATGATGCCTGGCAGCCCGGCGAGCGGTTCGCAGCCCTCCCTCCGGTAGCGCCCGGGCGACATGCCGACGAGTTCGGTGAATCGGGTGGTGAAGGTGCCGAGCGAGCCGTATCCCACGGCGAAGCACACCTCGGTGACGCTGAGGTCGCCGCGGCGCAGCAGTGTCATGGCGCGTTCGATGCGGCGCGTCATGAGGTAGCTGTAGGGGGATTCGCCGTACGCGGCTTTGAATTCGCGGCTGAGATGCCCCGCCGAGAAGCCGACGCCGCTGGCCAGCGAGGTCACGTCGAGGGGGCTGGCGTAGTCGCGGTCGATGCGGTCGCGCACCTTCCGCAGCCGCACGAGATCGTGCAGGCGGTCTTCGTCGGCTCTGCTCACGGGTCCATCTTCGCGGATCCGGCCGCTCGGAGCGACAGGGCCGGTGCGCTGCGTGTCGGGGGCTGGCGGTAGGCTGGTGGTATGAGCAATCCGAGGGCCGGCAAGGTGGCAGAGCGCATCCAGCAGATCATCGCGCGCAGGCTGGAGAAGGGGCTGCGGGATCCGCGCCTCGGTTTCGTGACGATCACCGATGTGCGCGTCACGGGTGATCTGCAGCAGGCGAGTGTGTTCTACACGGTGTACGGCGATGAGAAGGAGCAGGCCGATTCGGCGGCGGCGCTGAAGGCTGCCACCGGCATGCTGCGCACCGAGGTGGGCAAGCAGTTGGGCACCCGGCTCACGCCTGTGCTCGAGTTCATCCACGACGAGCTTCCCGAGAGCGCGCAGCACCTCAATGATCTGCTGGCCGAGGCGAAGCGCCGCGACGAAGAGGCTGCGGCACTCGCTGCCGGCGCCCAGTACGCCGGCGAGGCCGACCCCTATGTGAAGCCTCGCGAAGAAGACGACGACGAGCGCTGATCCGCGCTGACGCAGCCGCGGGCTGTGCGCGGCACGGGCAGTGCGGGTCTGCTCAGGGCAGGCGCACGGTTCCGTCGAACTCGACCATCAGCCCGTCGGTGATGAGGGAGTCGTAGGCTCGGCGAGGCTGCTCGGGGTCGCGCACGCCTCCATCGGCTGCGGCGGCGAGGGCCTGCGCTGTTGAGACGGGGGCTGCGGCGTTGCGCAGCACGGCCATGATGCGGCCGCGCACCTGGCGGTCGCTGCCTGCGAACTTGGCCTGCCGTGGTCGCTTTGATGGGGCATTGTCGGGATAGCCCGCGCCGCGCCATTCGCACCACTGTGCAACCGGGCAGGCGTCGCAGCGGGGTGCGCGCGCAGTGCAGACCACGGCACCGAGCTCCATCGCGGCGGCGTTGCAGACGGCAGCCGCTTCGGGCTGTTCGGGCAGCAGCTGCTCCATGTCGCTCAGGTCGCTGGGCGCGGGCATGCCTGCGGCGGCTTTCCCGTGCATCATGCGGGCGAGCACGCGTCTGGTGTTGGTGTCGACGACGGGGTGCCGTTCGCCGAATGCGAAGGCTGCGACGGCTCGCGCCGTGTACGGGCCGATACCGGTGAGGGCGAGCAGTTGATCCACGTCTGAGGGCACCTGATCGCCGTGCTGTTCGGTGATTTCGATGGCGGCGCGGTGCAGCCAGAGTGCGCGGCGCGGGTAGCCGAGGCGGTCCCAGGCGCGCACGGCTTCGCCTGGCTCCTCCGCGGCGAGTGCTGAGGGTGTGGGCCAGCGCTCGATCCAGGCGGTCCAGCGGGGGATGACCCTGTCGACCTGGGTCTGCTGCAGCATGAATTCGGAGACGAGGATCGCCCAGGGCGTCACTGCAGCGGCGCGCCAGGGCAGTTCTCGCGCGGTGCGCGCGTACCAGGCGTTGAGTGCGCTCGCGATCGGAGTGGTGTCCACGGCCCATAGCCTAGCGATCCGCAACTCCGAGCATGGGGCTCTGGATGCATCACCCGCCGCAGCTCAGGGCGTGGATCGCAGCTCAGACTGAGGTGTTCGGCGAGAACCTCGGCCTGAGCTGCGATCCGCGGTGTGAACGGAGACCGCTCACCCCGCACGCTCCGGGCTAGGCTTGGGGGGTGACGAATCAGGCTCAGAACGCGCCCGGCCCGCTGCCCCCGCAGGGGGCGATCCTGCTGATCGACAAAGCTGAGGGGTGGACCAGCCACGACGTCGTCGCCAAGGCGCGGCGTGCGCTCGGCACCCGCAAGGTGGGGCATGCTGGCACCCTCGACCCGATGGCAACGGGTTTGCTGGTGCTCGGCGCCGGCCCTGCGACGCGGTTGCTCACCCACCTCGTGGGCCTGGACAAGACCTACACGGCGACGATCCGCCTCGGCTCTGCGACGGTCACCGACGACCGCGAGGGCGATACCGTGAGCATTGCGGATCCGGCTGAGGTGGCCCGCCTCGCGGCCGATCCGGCCCGCATCGTTGCAGCAGTCGCCGAGCTGACGGGTGACATCGAGCAAGCGCCGAGCGCGGTGAGTGCGATCAAGGTCGACGGGCGCCGCGCCTACGACAGGGTGCGGGCCGGTGAGCATGTTGAGTTGCAGAAGCGGCCGGTGACGATCCACGCCTTCGAGATCGGTGAGCCGCGGGCCGGTCTTGCTGTGGGCCCTGACGGCGGCGAGTATGCGGTGCTCGATATCGAGGCGACGGTGCGGTGTTCGTCTGGCACCTATATTCGCGCGCTCGCCCGTGATGTGGGGGCTGCGCTCGGAGTTGGCGGGCATTTGACGGCGCTGCGGCGCACTGAGGTTGGCCCGTTTGCGGTGGAGGGTGTCACCTCCATTGAGCAGTTGGTGGAGGGTCGGATCGGCGCGCTTGCTGAGCCGGCTGCGGTGGCGACCGCGCTGTTTCCCGAGCTGGTGCTGACGGCGGAGCAGGCTATCGATCTGGGGCACGGCAAGCGGGTGGACGTGGATCCGGAGGTGTGCCCCGATGCGAAACTGGTGGCCGCTGTTGCGCCTGATGGGCGGCTTGTGGGGCTTGTCGAGGTGAAACGCGGGCGCACGAGGGTGGTTACGAATTTTCCGACCCCGGATTCGGCTGCGGGCGCGGGTGCGGATGCAGCTGCGAACGGTGCGAGCGATGTGGGGGGTGCCGCGTGATCCTCTGGTTCACCGTCGTTCTGATTGCGGTCGCGCTTGCCGGGGCAGCGCTGTGTTTGGTCGCGGCGCTGCGGAAGCGGGGGCCTGACGACTTCACGATGGGTGCAACTCTGCTGGTGACGCTGCTGTTGCTCGCGCAGATTGTCATTTCGATTGCTGCGCCGTTCGCGGGCAATACCGCGGTGGGTGATCCGCTTGAATTCTGGATGTACCTGATTGTGGCGTTCCTGCTGCCGCCGGCTGCCGGGTTCTGGGCGCTGGTGGATCGCACTCGCTGGGCCAATCTGGTGCTCGCGGTGGTGCATCTTGCGGTGGCTGTGATGAGCTACCGCATGCTGGTGATCTGGGGTTAGAGCGGGCGCTGGTGACACGTTTGCGACACGCTGGCGTGTCTTCCACCCTCAAGCAGTGATTGAGGGTTTAAACTTCCCGGCTTGACTTGAACGAATCACACCGATGTAATTGTGAGGTATCAGCGCGCATCGCGTGCCCCGGAGGAGAGGAAAGGAGCGACAGTGTCGGATCCGTCGCAGACCCCCGTTCCGGGAAACTGGTTCGTCGACCCCGTCTTCCTCGGTGTTCCGGGGGTTCGCAGTGACGAAGAAGTGCTCGCCTGGCAGGTCGACGCCCTCTGCGCGCAGACCGACCCTGAAGCATTCTTCCCCGAAAAGGGGGGATCGACTCGAGAGGCCAAGCGCATCTGCGAGAGCTGCGAAGTGCGCTCCGAATGCCTCGACTACGCGCTTCAGAATGACGAGCGCTTCGGCATTTGGGGCGGTCTCTCTGAGCGTGAGCGCCGCAGGCTACGCCGCGAGGCCGGCTGAGCCGTCGCACAGCGGCTGATCCGCACCCTCAACTTCACCATCGCCCCAGCTGCGCCCTCGACGAATCGTGCGGCCGGGGCGATGGCTATTTGGCCGCTGCCTGGCATGGCGGCGGGGATCGTCAGGCATCGCCGCCTAGACTGAGCGCGATATGCGTACGAGAGTAACCGCCATTCTTGTCGCCCAGCGGGGCGGCGAATGGCTCGACCAGACCATCGCCGGGATCGCGGGCCAGACCGTCGCACCGGATGCGATCGTGGCTGTGAACAACGGGGGAGCGCAGCGGGTCGGCGAGCAGCTCATGCACAGCGGTGCCGAGCGTGTGGTGGGCCTGTCGTCACGGCTCTCATTCGGTCAGGCTGTTGCACGCGCCGTGCAGACGGTTCCGGCCGTTGCGGGCGTCGACGACTGGATCTGGCTGCTCAGCGAAGACTCCTGCCCGGAGCCGCAGGCCCTCGAACACATTCTCAGCAGCGTGCAGCGCGCCCCCTCGGTGGTGGTCGCCGGCCCCAAGCTCGTCGACTGGGATCACCCGGAGCGCATCATCGAGCTGGGCCAGAGCCTCACCCGCTACGGCTCGCGCTGGACGCTGCGCCGGCAGGAACTCGACCAGCAGCAGTACGACCACCTGCAGGATGTGTTGGGCGTCGGCCCTGTCGGCATGCTCGTGCGGCGCGATATCTGGGAGCAGCTCGGCGGCTTCGATCCTGCGCTGCCCGTCTACGACGACGGGCTCGACTTCTGCGTGCGCGCCAGACTTGCGGGGCACCGTGTCGAGGTCGCACCAGCGTCGCGGGTGCGCTTCGCGCAGAGCGGCGTGGCAGGCCCCCACCTCGACCGTCGCCGCTCGGTGCTGCGTGCGGCGCACCGGCAGGCCCGCACCTCGCAACTGCAACGGCGGATCTCGTACGCTCCGGCACCCGTCGCCTTCTTCGAGTGGCTTGGGTTGCCCGTATACGCCGTGCTGCGCGTGCTGTGGTCGCTGATCCGCGAGCAGCCGGGCTACATGCTCGGCGAGTTCGTGGCGGCGCTCACCGTGTTCTTCAGGCCGCACGCGGTCATCGCGTCGCGCCGTCGCATCCGCGCGCATTCGACTGCTGGCTGGCCCGCGATCAGGCAGTTGCGGGTGGATCCCAAGAGCGTGCGCACCGCGCGCATGATCGACAGAGAGGCGATCCTCGCCTCCTCCGGCAGGCAGCGGCGTGAGCTGCACTTCATTTCGAGCGGTGGCCTTGGGGTGCTTGTCGCCGCCTTGGTTGCTGCGGTTGCGCTTACCTGGTGGGCGTTCCCGCAGACGAGCCTTGCCGGTGGGGGGCTCGCACCGCTCAGCGCGATCGATCAGCTGTGGTGGAACACGCGCCCCCTCGGCGGCGTGCCCGCTGATCCGTTCACCTGGGTGCTCGCCCTGCTGGGAACGTTGACCTTCTGGAACCCGTCGCACGCCCTCGTGCTGCTGATGATCGCGGCGATCCCGCTCACCGCGCTGGGCGGCTGGATCTGGGGGGCGCAGCTCACGGAGTCGCGAGCAGCGCGTGTGCTGCTGAGTCTCGGCTTTGCGCTGAGCCCGGTGCTGCTCGGTTCGCTCGAATCGGGGCGTCTGCCCACTCTGGTGCTCGCCATCGTGCTGCCGTGGCTGCTGCTGGCTGCGACCCGTTGCCGTGAGTCGTGGAGCTGGGCAGGTACGGCATCGCTGCTTGCCGCCGTGGCACTCGCTGCGGCACCGATTCTCATTCCCGCGGCGCTAGTGCTGCTCGTAGTGGGACTGTTCAGCACGCTGCGGGGTGCCGCGCGCGTGCTCACCACGGCGCTGCTGCCTGCGGTGCTGTTCGCGCCGAAGGTCGTCTATCTGCTCGTGAACGGTCGCCCGCTGGATCTGCTGCGCGATCCGGGCGTGATCGTGCCTTTTGACGCGGGCACCACCTGGCACCTGCTGCTCGGCTTTCCCGAGTTCGGTCTTGAGGGGTGGGGTGCCATTCTCGACGGGATCGGTCTGGGCGGGCCGCCTGCCACGTTGCTGGTCGGGGTACTCATGGCTCCGATCGCACTGCTCGCGCTGCTGGGCTTGTTCACGGGCCGTGTTGCGGTCACGGTGTTCAATGCTGTGCTCGGCGGGCTGGGTATGTTGACGGCGATTGCGGCCGGGCAGTTGCAGATTGCGATCGTCGGTGAGCAGAGCGTGTCCGTGTGGACGGGTTCGGGGCTTGCCGTGTATTGGATTGCGGTGCTGAGTCTTGCGGCGGTGGGTGCGACGGCGCTGCGGCGCGGTGCGGCGCCTGTTGTTGCGGTGGCGCTTGTGGCTGCACTGCTCGCGGTGGTGCCGGTGGCCGGCAACCTGCTGTTGAACCGTGTGCCGTTCGTGCCGGCGAGCGCGCAGATGCCTGCGCTGGTGCAGGCTGCGGGTGAGAACGATGCCGATGTGCGCACGCTGGTGCTCACTCCGGAGGCGGGTCATAGCGTGCGCGCCGAGCTGGTGACGGGAAGCGGTCTGCGGCTTGATCGCATCCGCTCCTCGCTTGCGGCCCCCGTTGAGACTGCGGAGGATCGTCGCCTTGCCGAGCTTGTGGGCGGTCTCGCGAGCGTGGGCGGAGCCGATATGCGCGAGAGCCTGCGAGACGAGGGTATTGGGTTTGTGTTGCTGGTGAACAGTGGCAGCGATGTGGAGCGGGCGCAGTTGCAGCGCGTGTTCGACCAGCATGCTGCGCTTGCGAGCGCGGGTCTGACCTCGCAGGGGCTGCTGTGGCGGGTGGCGGATCCCGAGTCCGTTGCCGACTCGCAGGGCGATGCGGGCACCAGGCTCGGCGGCACCTCGTTGACGGGGAGCACGATCTGGGGCATTCAGCTTGTGGTGCTGATCGCTGTGGTGCTGCTGGCGTTGCCGACGGGTGAGGTCACCTACCGGCCCGAGCGTCGCAAGCGGCCGAGTCGCCGCGCGGCGAAGCGCGCCGGTGCTGGGTCTGGGCTGCCGGTGCAGGCGAGCCCGGTTGATGCTGCGGCACCGGTGGCTGCTGCGCCTGCTGTGGCCCCGGTCGAATCAGTGGCGGATCAGGGTGCTGGGGCCACCGCTCCTGCGGGCCAGGAGGGCCCGGCGAGCGGGCTTCCTGTGGCCGAGCATCCCGAGTATCCCGAGCATCCCGAGAACGGAGACCCACGATGAGTGATCGTTCCCGAGTGCTTCGCGGCGGCGCGCGCGCTGCGACGGGCCTTGTCGTGGTTGGCGTGTGCGCGACCGCGGTGCTGCTGCTCAGCCAGACCGAACTGCCCGCGGTTGAGCGCGCCCCGATCGCTGTGACCGTCGACAGTACCCAGAACACGGTGCGCAGCCTGGTTTGCGCCGGTCCGTTCGGTGAGCTTGGCGCCGATCCTTCCCAGCCCGGGGTGGCCGTGCCAACAGGGAGTCCCGCTGTGGCGATCTCGGGCGCACCGAGCGAGGTCGGAAGCCTGGTGCGGCCGGAGGGCGGAGCATCGTCGCCGCTGGTGATCGAAGCGCCCGCCGATGAGCCGCTGGCCGCCGCGCAGATCCAGGCTGTGAGCACTGAGACTCTGAGCGGTGCGGCGGCGAGCGCCTGCGCTGAGCCGTTGAACGAGCAGTGGCTGCTCGGCGGTTCCACAATGCTCGGGGTGTCGACGACGCTCAGCCTGGGCAATCCTGGCTCTGTTCCGGCCACTGTGCAGATCAGCGTCTATGACGAGTCCGGCCCTGTCGATGCGGTGCAGACGGCGGGTGTGCTCGTTGCCGCTGGCACCATGCAGACGGTGTCGCTGAATGGCTATGCCCCCGAGCGGGAGCGGGTCGCCGTCCGTGTGATCAGCACGGGCGCACCCGTCACGGCATCGCTCGGCGTGGGCCAGACCTCCGGTATTTCACCGTTCGCGGTGTCGTCGGTGACCCGTCAGGTCGACCCGGAGACTGCGCTCGTGATTCCGGGGGTTGCGAATCGAAGCGACCACGGCCACGGCCCGAGCGATTCCGGTGAGGGCGATGACTTCCCTGTGGCCGTGCGGGTGCTCGCGCCCGGCGGTGAGGAGGGCCGCGCCCAGGTGCGCGCCGTCGACGCGAGCGGTGGCATCACCGATCTCGGCGATATCGCGCTCAGCGGGGCGTCGGTCGGTGAACTGCTCGTGCCGCACTGGCCCGAGGGTGCCCAGGCGGTGATGGTGAGCGCGGATGTGCCGGTGATCGCTGCGGCGCTCGGCTCCGCGACGGTTGCCGAGGGGCACGATTACGAGTGGTTCGCACCGGCCCCGGTCATTGCTGCTGAGGTGTCTGCAGCGGTGCCCGTAGTTGCGGGTGGCGAGCTCGTCGTGGTCAACCCCGGTGACGTTGAAGCCAAATTGGTGATCGAGCAGGCCGATGGTGGCGGTGCGCCCCGGACGCAGAAGTTGCCTGCCGGTGCTGCTGCTGTGGTGCAGGCTCCCGCTGATGCCCTGCTCACGAGCTCGGTTCCCGTGTATGCCGGGGTGCGTTACGTGAGTGGGGGCTTGATCGCCGGGTATCCCGTGCTCGCACCCGATCCGCGAGAGGGCGCGCTTACCGTCTACACCCGCTGACCTTGCGCGTCCCGCGCGGACGCAGGCGCGGGTCCCCGCGCGGGCGGCACGGCCGTAGACTGGGTGTCATGTTCCGACGCGATCGCAAGCCCTCCGCCCCCGCCCCTGCGCGC
This sequence comes from Leucobacter sp. MMO-125, assembly GCF_037148395.1. NCBI lineage: Bacteria > Bacillati > Actinomycetota > Actinomycetes > Micrococcales > Microbacteriaceae > Leucobacter > Leucobacter sp. MMO-125. The sequence continues at coordinate 56,715 of NZ_JBBCTL010000004.1, read as the reverse complement.
GCGCAGCGGCGGCACGGGCGGCGGGCGATGCGATCTTCCCTCACGGGTGCCGGCCTGCCAGACCCCAACGCACGCGTGCTGCGCTTCGAGGCCGATGCGCGCGGCGCAGTCGAGTTGCTGCAATCGAGCTTTCCCGATGAGCTGCGCGAGGTGCAGATCGGTTTTCAGACGGCACCGACCGGGCGCGGTGAGAGCAAGTTTCCGCTTTTCTACTCGGTTGATCGCGCCGCTCGCACGATCATCATGTATCGCATGCCGATCCAGCGGGCTCGTGGCCTGCACGTCGATGATGCCGAGCACCGCCGCTACTTCGTAGAGCACTGCGTCTACCAGGCGGTGTGCGAGTATCTCGGCCGGGAGCCGTGGGAGCTGCTGCCTGGCCGCTTCGAGCACTACTGAGCGGCTGGTGTCGCCGCAATCCACCGACTCAGAGGAGGAGCGGCCATAATGGGAACCATGAGCGCGCGCATCCTGGTGGTTGACGATGACAGGGCCCTTGCCGAGATGCTCGGCATGGTGCTGCAGGGTGAGGGCTTCGCCACTGATTTCTCGGTCGATGGTGCCGAGGCTGTCGAAAAGTTTCGCGAGATGCGACCGGACCTGGTGTTGCTCGATGTGATGCTGCCCGGCCTCGACGGCATTGAGGTGGCGGAGCAGATCCGCGCCGAATCAGGCACCCCGATCATTATGCTCACCGCACGCACCGACACGCGTGATGTGGTGCGCGGTCTCGAAGCCGGCGCAGACGACTACGTCGTCAAGCCGTTCAACCCTGCCGAGCTGATCGCACGCATCCGCGCGCGTTTGCGGGAGCCACAGCAGGACGCCGCCGAGACGCTGCGCATCGGCGATCTCACGATTGATGTCTCGGCGCACGAGGTGCGGCGCGGCTCGCAGCCGATCCCGCTCACCCCGCTCGAGTTCGATCTGCTGGCGATCCTTGCCCGCAAACCACAGCAGGTGTTCACCCGCGAGGTGCTGCTCGAGAAGGTGTGGGGCTACCAGTACAAGGCCGACACGAGGCTTGTGAACGTGCATGTGCAGCGGCTGCGGGCCAAGATCGAGCAAGATCCTGATCACCCGACCATTGTGACAACTGTGCGCGGAGTCGGCTACCGCGCCGGCACACCCGTCGAGTAGGGGTGCCCGTGCCCTCCCTCCGAGCGCAGCCGCCCCTGCCGCACCGGGGGCGATCCCGCGTGGGTATTGCGCTGCGGCGTCTGCAGCTGCGCTGGTTCAGGGCCACGCAACCGGTGCTCGGACCGTTCCGTGCCAGGTGGCGGCGTTCGTTGATGCTGCGCACCATGACGATCACGGGCCTGGTGACGGGCTTTATCATTTTCGTCGCGGGCGTGTTCACACTGACGAGCATCAGCGACGATCTCTACTCGTCGCGCCGCGATCAGGCATTGCAGGATTCAGCGCGCGCGACGCTCGCCGCGCAGCGTCAGATCGATGCTTCTGAGGCCACCGACGCGGTGGGGCTCAGAGAGCTGGCCGTGTCGGTGCGGCGCACGGTGCAAGACACTTCGGCAAGCCAGCTCGTGTACCTGAGACGGCAGCCCGGTCAACCGTCCTACCCCGAGGCACCTTCTTCGGCTGCGACGAGCGCGATGCTGCGCGAGGCGGTGAGTGCGGAGCTGAGCCGCGCTGTCGGCAGCGGCACCCCGCCGCAGCACTGGCAGGCCGTCACGTTCCACGGCGACGACGGTTCGCAGTCTGCCGGCATTGTGGTGGGCTCGACACTGACCTTCCCTGCGGAGGCCGGCAGCTACGATCTCTTCATTGGCTACAACCTCGCCGACACCGAAGACACCCTGAGCTTCGTGCAGCGTACGCTGCTCATCACGGCGGCGGCGATGATGGCGTTCATCGGCATCCTGGTATGGATCATGACGCGGATCGTGTTCCGACCGATCCGCGCTGCAGCCGACACCAGCAGGCGGCTCGCAGCAGGCGAGAGCGACGCCCGCATGCCCTGGCAGAACGATGAGCACTTCGATGCGTTGTCAGAGGGCTTCAACGACATGGCCGACACCCTGCAAGCCCGTATCCGTGAGCTCGACCATCTCTCCGAAATGCAGCAGCGCTTCGTCTCGGACGTGTCGCATGAGCTGCGTACGCCGCTGACCACGATCAGGCTTGCGAGCGAGGTGCTGCAGAACAGCGCCGAAGGGCTCGGCCCCGGCCAGCAGCGCGCCGTCGAGGTGCTCGGAACGCAGGTTGAGCGTTTCGAGTCGTTGCTGGGTGATCTGCTCGAGATCTCGCGCTATGACGCCGGGCGGGTGACGCTCGATACCGAGCCCACTAACCTGGTGTCGCTCGCGCACGAGGTTGTTGACGGCCTGCAGCCGCTGTCGGACAGCCTGATCGAGGTGCGGCCGCTCGGCGGGTACGCGCCTGTCGAGGTCGATGCCCGCAGGATCCGCCGTATCGTCTCGAACCTCGTGGGCAACGCGATCGAGCACGGCGAGGGGCATCCGATCGTGGTGACGATCGATTCCAATGCTGCGGCGATCTCGATCGCGGTGCGTGACTGGGGGGTCGGCATGCGGGCGGAGGATGTCGAGCACGTCTTCGATCGTTTTTGGCGGGCGGATCCCTCGCGCAAACGCACCCTCGGCGGCACGGGCCTCGGCCTCGCGATTGCGCAGGAGGATGCCGCGGTGCACGGCGGCATTCTGGAGGCCTGGTCACGGCCCGGTGAGGGCTCCAACTTCAGACTGACGCTGCCGCGCGGGGATGCGATCACGAGTTTCATGTCGCCGTTACCGCTTGTTCCGGATGACGTCGAGGCCGATGCGGGCGATCAGCAGAAGACCGGTGGGTGGTTGCGGCGCCCGGGCCGGCGCATCCGAAAGGAGCGGCGATGACCAGGTGGACGAGTGCGGCGGCTGCGCTTGCTGCGGTAACGCTGCTTGCGGGGTGCGCGGCGATTCCCTCCTCCGGGGCGGTGCAGCCGGGGCTCACGAATCTGCAGCAGGTCGACCAGACGTGGCAGAGCATTCCTTCGGGGCCGTCCTCTGGCGCGAGCCAGAAAGACGTGGTGCGCGGTTTTGTCGAAGCGGCGTCTTCGAGTGCTGACGACTACGCTGTGGCGCGGGAGTTCCTGGCGCCCGAGTATGCGGGGCAGTGGGATCCGCATCTGGGAGTGCTCATCGATGACGGCAGCCGCCCGTATCGAGCGGAGGGCGAGGCTGCGGGTGTGCTGTCGCTCGCCGCAGTTGCAAAGGTCGACGAGAGCGGTGTGATGTTGCCGGTGCCGCCGGGGCCGGCAACGGATATGCGGTTCGAGTTCACGAAGGTTTCCGGGGAGTGGCGCATCTCGTCGGCACCGGCTGGCGTGATCCTCGACAGCACCACGTTCACCTCGATCTGGTCGCCGCGGCAGCTGTACTTCGTGGGGCCTGGCGAACTACTCGTGCCCGACACGCGCTGGTTCTTGAACCGTTCGTCGCTGCCGACGGCGATCGTGAGCAGACTGCTCGATGGGCCATCGGAGCGGCTGCGCGAGGCCGTGCACAGCGGATTCCCCTCGGGCACGTCGCTCGTGTCGAATGCGGTTCCCGTGGTCGATGGCCGGGCGCGGATTGATCTTTCCGGTGCGCTCTTGCAGGGTGGTCAGAATCAGCTCGCCGAGGTGTATCAGCAGGTGCGCATGAGCCTGCAGACCGTTGCCGATGTCAACGGCTTCGATATGTTCGTCGACGGGGTGCAGGTGCAGCCTCCCCCAGAGGGCACCGGGCCGAGCGTGCTCAGCGAAGTGTATGAGCCGTCGGTGCTCGTCGACGGGCGCTTCGGCACGCTCATCTCCGACCGTTTCGCGGCTGCGCCGGGGTTCACGGAGGGCATCGCGGCGTTCGCGCCGAAGGCGGTGGCGCTCTCGCTCGACGGGAAGACGGCGGCGGTGCTGAACGCCGAGGGTGTGACGCGCCTCGACGCTGACGGTCGCGTGCTGGTCGATGCCCGTAGTGGGCTGCTCGAGCCCGGGGTCGATATTTTCGGCCATGTCTGGACGGTGCAGCGGTCTTCGGCGCAGCAGTTGCAGGTGTGGGGCCCTGACGGTTCGTCTGTGACAATCCCGGCACCGTGGCTTGCGGGGCGCGAACCGGTTGCGGTGCGGGTGTCGCCTGAGGGGGCGCGGATCGCGGCGCTCGTGTCCAGCGAATCGGGCAGCCAGGTGCTCGTTGCCGGGGTGGTGCGAGGCGAGAACGGTGTGCCTGTAGCGACGACCGAGGCGGCCGATGTGCAGATGTGGGCGGCTGGCAAGCCGACGGATCTCGACTGGGTGGGGCAGCAGAGCTTTGTTGCCCTGACCCGCGTCGACGACGCCGGTAAGGTGACTGTCGGCGGTCCGGGTCGCTTCGGCGTGGAGCAGGGCGGTTCGATCTCGGGTGGCACGCAAGTGTCGGGCGGGGGCGGACGCACCCAGCTGCGCGTGCGCAGCGAGAGCGGCGATCTTTTCGCGGCGCAGGGTAGCGGCTGGCAGCGCATGGATAGCGGGGTGTCGCTGCTCGCGAAGCGGGGGTGAATCGGGGCGGGTGCGCGCTCGCCGCGGGACTGCCGTGTGTCGCGGATCCGCCGCCGCAACTGACTCGCTGGGCTTCTCGCACTGGGAGCAGGCTTCGCTCACAGTGAGCGTCTCAGCGGTGGGTGCGGCAGTTCTCCACAGATGCCGGCGAACGCCGCGGCGGAGGGTCTTCGGCGCGGCAGGATCGGTGCATGGCGCCCCTGTTGAATTTCACCGAGCTCGGCCTCGACCTGCTTGCGCTGCTGTGGCCCGCTGCTTGCGTCGGCTGCGGTGAGCCCGATCGTGACTGCTGCTTGCCGTGTCGCGTGGAGCTGCGCCGTTCGGCACCACTGCTGCGCCCTGATATCGGAGCGCCCTGTTTCGTGCGGGGGCCCTATGCGGGGGTGCTGCGGGCGACGCTGGTGGCGTTCAAGCATCGCGGCAGGGTTGGGCTTGCGGGTGAACTGGGGGAGCAGCTGCGTGTGCCGCTCGTGGCGGCCCTCGCCGTATGCCGAGGGCCGGCCGCGCCCGTGATCATCACGGCACCCTCTCGCCGCGCCGGCGTTCGGCGGCGCGGCTTTCGCCAGGTCGAGCTGCTCGTGAGTTGCGCGCTGCGCGGGCAGGGGGTGCGTGTCTTGCGGGTTGCCGCGTTGCGGGCGGGGCGGGGGCGGCGCAGCCAGGTGGGGCTCGCGGCGGGTGAACGCGCCCGCAATGCCGCGAGAGTGCGGGTGCGGGCCTCACGAAGTGCCGTGCTGCGCGGCCGCGAGGTGATCCTCGTCGATGACGTGATCACCACGGGATCGACGGTGCTTGCGTGTCGTGACGCACTCGAAGCTGAGGGTGCGGTGGTGGTAGCGATTGTGGCGCTATGTCACGCGCAACGCCGAGACACGCGCGGGATTCTCGTCTGAGAACGGTGCTCGAACGGATGGGTGCGGCGGGGCTTCAATGAGTTTCCGGGGTTTCCGCTGGGAGCCCGGTGATGAGGTGGAAACGCTGCTGCCGAGTGCAGTAGAGTTCGGGAAAGGCGTAACGGTGCGCCACAGAGGCCCACCCGCCTGAGTCACCTGGGAGGTCACCATGGACGTGAACATCCGCGGCAAGAACGTCGGGATCACTGACCGCTTCGAGAGCTATGTCGAATCGAAGACCGAGAAGGTGTCGGGCCTGCTGCCCAGGGCTCAGTCGCTTGAGGTGAAGGTCTCGCGGCAGAGTGATCGCAGCCCGAAGCACGGTGATCTTGTTGAGATCACCTTGATCGGCCCGGGCCCCGTGATTCGCGCGGAGTCTGCCGGCGGAGACAAGTACTCGGCCTTTGATATGGCTTACGGGCGCGTGCTGGAACGCATTCGCCGTATGAAAGACAAGCGCAAGGATCGCCGCGGCCACGGACGTCTCTCTCTGGGAGATGCCGCAGCTCATGATTTCGCTGAGGTCGATGTAACGCCGGCTCCCGCCGAGGTGATCGATGCTGTGGCAACCGGCGCTGTGCCCATCCCCGAGCAGCAGGGCAGCGACGAGCAGTACTCGCCCGTGGTGATTCGCAGCAAGGAGTTTCCCGCTGAGCGGCTCTCTGTCGAAGACGCTGTCGATCAGATGGAGCTCGTGGGGCACGACTTCTTCCTCTTCGTCGAGCACGGTTCGGGTCGCCCCAGTGTGGTGTACCGCCGTAAGGGGTGGAACTACGGGGTGATCACGCTCACCGAGGAGTAAGGGTTGTCGCCGAGCGCAGCGTCCGCTGCTGCGTGAGGCGCTGATCCTCATATGGAGCCCGCCGCTCCTGCGTATCGCAGGGGCGGCGGGCTCAGTTGTGCGGTGCTCCGGGAGTTGCTGCGGTGCTGTCAGCCGAAGATGTTGGCCCGAACATGTCTTGCGCGTTTGAAAATTCCGGCGTCCACTACGAAGTCTGCCGCAGCCGCCAGCCGCGGCGCAGCACATTCCACAGCGCTTCGAACACAATCCCGCACGTCATCTTCGAACGGCCGCCGACACGCTCAACAAACGTGATCGGCACCTCAATAATCGGGCAACCCATCCGCTCCAACTCCCACGCCGACTCCACCTGGAAGCCGTACCCCTCGGAGTCGAGCGCCCCCAGATCGAGACGCGCCAGCCACGAAGCGTCGATCGCCCGAAACCCGCTCGTCAAGTCGTGCAAGCCCGAACGCAGCGCGATCCGCGCCACCCGCGTGCCAGTGCGCGAGATCCACCGCCGGTAACGCGGCCAGCCCACAATGCGCCCGCCCTCGACCCAGCGCGCCCCGATCGCGGCACCGCCCGCGCGGCGCGCAGCATCGATCAGCAGCGGCAGTTCCTCGGCGAGATGCGATCCGTCTGCATCCATTTCGACAACTAGCCCGAACCCCTCCGCCAGCGCAAACCGAAAGCCCGCAATGTACGCCGTGCCGAGCCCGCCCTTTGCCGAGCGATGCAACACCCTCACCCGCCGATGCGCCACCGCCAAACGATCCGCGAGCGCGCCCGTGCCATCGGGGCTGCCGTCATCGACAACCAGCACCTGCGCCTCCGGCACCGCATGCAGCACCCGCGAAACCACGGCCGCCAGGGTGCCGACTTCGTTGTACGTAGGGAGGATCACGAGCACAGCGTGCGAGGGTTCGCCCACAGCATCTCCATCCGGGCAAGTCCCCAGCCGATGCTGGGCTACGCCTTGCTAAGCTGAGGAGTTGTCACAATTCGGCAACGGCGGTGAAGTCGCGAAGCGGACCACCGTGCAGAACCTTACAGGAGACACAACGTGGCGACAGTTCTCGAAAAGCTCCTTCGCGTCGGCGAGGGTCGCACCCTGAAGAAGCTCCAGCGCTTGGCCAAAACGGTCACCGAGCTCGAGAGCTCCTTCGCCGACCTCAGCGATGAAGACCTGCGCGGAGAGACCGACGAGTTCCGCGAGCGGCTCGCGAAGGGTGAAACCCTCGACGACCTGCTCCCCGAAGCATTCGCCGCCGTGCGTGAAGCCGCCAAACGCACCATCGGGCTGCGCCCCTTCGACGTGCAGGTGATGGGCGGTGCCAACCTGCACCTCGGCAACATCTCCGAGATGAAGACCGGTGAAGGTAAAACCCTCGTCGCCACCATGCCGGCCTACCTCAACGCGCTCGCAGGTAAGGGCGTGCACGTCGTCACCGTCAACGACTACCTCGCCAGCTACCAGAGCGAGCTCATGGGCCGCGTTTTCCGCGCCCTCGGCATGACCACGGGCTGCATCGTCTCCGGGCAGGATCCCGCCACCCGCCGCGAACAGTACAACGCTGACATCACCTACGGCACCAACAACGAGTTCGGCTTCGACTACCTGCGCGACAATATGGCCTCCAGCGCCGAAGAGCGCGTGCAGCGCGGCCACTTCTTCGCCATCATCGACGAGGTCGACTCGATCCTCATCGACGAAGCCCGCACGCCGCTCATCATCTCCGGCCCCTCCTCAGGAGAGGCCAACCGCTGGTTCGCCGAGTTCGCGCGCATCGCCCGCAAGCTCGAAGCCGGCACTGACTACGAAGTCGACGAGAAGAAGCGCACCATCGGCGTGCTCGAACCCGGCATCGAAAAGGTTGAAGACCACCTCGGCATCACCAACCTCTACGAGTCGGTGAACACCCCCCTCATCTCCTTCCTCAACAACTCGATCAAGGCGAAGGCGCTCTTCACCCGCGACAAGGACTATGTCGTGCTCAACGGCGAAGTGCTCATCGTCGACGAGCACACCGGCCGCATCCTCGCAGGCCGCCGCTACAACGAGGGCATGCACCAGGCCATCGAGGCCAAAGAAGGCGTGCAGGTCAAGGCCGAGAACCAGATGCTCGCCACCGTCACCCTGCAGAACTATTTCCGCCTCTACGAGAAGCTCTCGGGTATGACGGGCACGGCCGAAACCGAGGCCGGCGAGTTCATGTCGACCTACAAGCTCGGCGTGGTGCCCATCCCCACCAACAAGCCCATGCAGCGCAAAGACCAGCCCGACCTCGTGTACAAGAACGAAGAGGCGAAGTTCCAGCAGGCGGTCGAAGACATCGCCGAGCGTCACGAAAAGGGCCAGCCCGTGCTCGTCGGCACCACCAGCGTCGAGAAGAGCGAATACATCTCCCGCCTGCTCGCCAAGAAGGGCGTGCGCCACGAGGTGCTGAACGCTAAGAACCACGCACGCGAAGCCGCGATCATCGCGCAGGCCGGTCGACTGGGGGCTGTCACCGTAGCCACCAACATGGCCGGCCGTGGCACCGACATCATGCTCGGCGGCAATGCCGAGTTCCTCGCCGTGCAGGAAATGGCAGCCCGCGGTCTCTCCACCGAAGAAGATCCCGAAGCCTACGAAGCCGCCTGGGACGACGTCTTCGACGCCGTCAAGCGCACCGTCGCAGAAGAAGCCGAGAAGGTCAGCGCCGTCGGCGGCCTGTACGTGCTCGGCACCGAACGCCACGAATCGCGCCGCATCGACAACCAGCTGCGCGGCCGCTCCGGCCGTCAGGGCGACCCGGGCGAGAGCCGCTTCTACCTGTCGCTCGCCGACGACCTGATGCGCCTCTTCAACTCGGGCGCCGCAGCCGCACTCATGAACCGTGAGGGCTTCCCCGACGACCTCGCGATCGAATCGAAGGTGGTCTCCCGCGCCATCCAGAGCGCGCAGAGCCAGGTCGAACAGCGCAACGCCGAGATTCGCAAGAACGTGCTCAAGTACGACGACGTTCTCGACCGCCAGCGCAAGGCCATCTACGGCGACCGCCAGCAGATCCTCGACGGCGAAGAAATCGAAGGCCGCATCGACGCATTCCGCGAGCAGACGCTCGACGCGATCCTCGACTCCCACGGACACGACGGTGAGTGGGATTTCGACGCCCTCTGGAGCGACCTCAAACAGGTGTACCCGATCGGCATTACCGTCGACGAGCTCATCGCTGAGGCCGGAGGCACCCGCGTCGACAAGGGCTTCCTGCGCCGTGAGATCCTCTCCGACGCTGAGGTCGCCTACCGCAAACGCGAAGAAGAACTCGGCGAGGAAGCCATGCGCGAGCTCGAACGCCGCGTCGTGCTCGCCACGATCGACCGTCGCTGGCGCGACCACCTCTACGAGATGGAATACCTCAAGGAGGGCATCGGCCTGCGCGCAATGGCGCAGCGCGACCCGCTCGTCGAGTACCAGCGCGAAGGCTTCACCATGTTCGAGGGCATGATGGGCCAGATCAAGGAAGAGTCGATGGGGCTGCTCTACAACCTCGAGGTAAAGGTGCGCCCCGCCGAAGGCCCGCAGGATCACGTGCACCTCGAAGGCGGCGGGCTCGAAGAGCAGCAGACTCCGGATCAGTCCAAGCTCAGCTACACCGCCCCCGACGAAGACGGCGCGCCGTCTGTCAGCGGGGCGCAGGCGGCTGGCGGCAAGGCCGCCGGGGCGCCCCAGCAGCCCACGCAGCGCGGAGCCTTCGGCCAGCAGGTGCCCGCTGAGGGCGGCACCGCGAACCGCGCCGAGCGTCGCGCCAACAAGAAGAAGTAGGGCGTGGGCGGCGAGCAGCGCCGCCCACGCACCCGAACGAAGAACCGGAGCCGACTGCGGCCCGACCTGGAGAGAGCCATGGCAGAGAAACTCACGAAGAACGAGCGCCGAGAGCGCGCCCGCGAGCAGGCGCGCCTCGCCCGCGAAGCCGAGAAGCGCCGCGAGAAGCGCGGCCGCCTGATGCTGCAGGGTGGCATCGTCGTCGGTGTGCTGGCGATCCTCGCGGTCGTCGCGCTCGTCCTCACCCAGACCATGAAGCCCGCCGGCCCGGGCCCCGAGAACATGGCATCCGGTGGTGTGGTCTTCACCAAGGATCTCAAGGTGGTCGAGACGCCCGCACTGCAGGCCGGTTCAGAGCGCAAGGCCCCCGAGGTCGATCGCAAACAGCTGCCCCTCGATGTCAGCATCTACGTCGACTACATGTGCCCCGCCTGTGGTGCCTTCGAACAGCAGTACGGCACCATGCTCGAGAACTACGTGGGCAGTGGTGACGTCAATCTGCAGGTGTACCCGCTGAACTTCCTCGACAGCGCATCGCTCGGCACCAAGTATTCGACGCGCGCAGCGAACCTATTCGCCTGCGTCGTCGAGCAGCAGCCCGACGTCGCGTTCAAGCTGCACAACACGCTCCTGAGCGCAGAAGTGCAGCCCAAGGAAGGCAGCACCGGCCTCACCGACGATCAGCTGCTCGAACAGGCCAAGAGCGCCGGCGCCGAGCTCACCACCGAACTGCGCCAGTGCGTCAAGGACGTGCGCTTCGGCAGCTTCATCTCGGCGAACTACAAGGCCGTGAGCGAAACCGGCGTGCAGGGCCTCGCCAAGGGTGCCCAGATGTTCGGCCCCGGCGGCACCGAGCTGCAGCCCGCCGATCAGGCGCAGCGTCTCGTCAGCACCCCCACCGTGATCGTCAACGGTCAGCAGTGGAACCAGGCCCGTGACGGCGACCTCGAGTCGTACCTGCTGAAGGTGAAGGGCGAGGTCGAAAAGAACAGCGCGGCCTCAGACAAGACTGATTCTGCAGACACGAAGAAGTCGGAGTAAGCTATCCGGGGCGGTAGCGCACGCTACCGCCCCTTTGCCGCCTTAGCTCATCTGGTAGAGCAGCGCCCTTGTAAAGCGCAGGTGGTCGGTTCGAGTCCGACAGGCGGCTCCACTCGCTGCGCTCGTTGCGCCGCCTTCTGGCCTGCGAACCGACTCCGGTGTCGCAGGCTCCACCGGCTTCCCGTGCGCAACGCTGGCGCGTTGCATCAAGCACGGAAAGTAAGTCCGACAGGCGGCTCAAGTAAGAAACGCGTCAGCGTTTCGTCGCAGAGCCGCGGCGCTCACAAGCGCCGGCTAAGGAGCGAAGCGCGGGCTGGGCTCCACTCGCTGCGCTCGTTGCGCCGCACCCACTCCCCTCACCGCTCGTTCGCCCTGCTCCTGCCGCGGGAGTAAGGTTGTCCGAGTGCATGTGAGGTTGAGGGTTCCCGTCGCACTGCTCGGTTCGGGCACTGCGGGCATGCTGGTTGCGGTGCAGTCGCGCATCAATGGCGGGTTGAGCCAGCAGATCGGCAACGGATATCTTGCGGCCGCTGTCTCGTTTGGTTCAGGGATGCTGCTGCTCGCGCTGATCACGCTTGCCACCCCACGGGCGCGGCGTGGCATGCGCCTGCTCTCTGCTGAGGTGCGTTCGGGGGGCTACCCGGTGTGGGGTCTGCTCGGGGGCACTTGCGGCGCGTTCTTTGTGCTCACGCAGGGGTTGGTGGCGTCGGTGATCGGGCTGGCGCTGTTTACTGTTGGCATTGTGGCGGGCCAGGTGCTTGGCGGCTTGCTGATGGATCGCATCGGCATCGGCCCTGGTGGTCGCGTTGATCCGTCGCTACCGCGGGTGGTGGGCACGGGGCTCGCGGTGGTGGCTGTTGCGGTGTCTGTAGCTGGCGGGCTGGGGGGTTCTGGATCGCCGTGGCTTGTCGTGGTTCCGCTGATCGCTGGGGTCGGTATGGCGTGGCAGTCGGCTGTGAACGGCTTGGTGCGGGCTGCGGCGCAGAGCGCGATCGCGGCGACTTTTGTGAACTTCGTGGTGGGCACTGCGGTGCTGGTTGTGGCGGCTGCGGTGTCGTTGGCGGTGCAGGGGTGGCCTGCGAGTTGGCCGAGCGAGCCCTGGTTCTATGCGGGTGGGGCGATCGGCATGATCTTTATCGCGGTAGCTGCGATGCTCGTGAGGCTCACAGGGGTGCTGCTGCTGAGTATGTCGAATGTTGCGGGGCAGCTCATCGCTTCGGTGCTACTTGAGGCGTCCTTGCCGCTCGCTGGCGGGGTGACGACGTTGATGGCTATGGGCACAGTGGTGGCTCTGGTGGCTGTGCTGATCGCGTCGTTGCCTGGGCGGCGCTCACGGTCGTGACCGGAGGGGCGTTTCAGAGTTCGCTGAGATGCCGTGACAGGTCGATGGGTTTGCGTGGTTTGCTGCGCCGGTCTGTGTCGGGGATGCCACCGACGTAGATCCAGCCGAGCAGGTATTCGGGCTTCTGCACGCCGAGTGCTTTGCGCACCGCTTTGGCGCGGGTGAGCGAACCGGTGCGCCAGAAGGTGCCCCAGCCGGCCTCGTGCAGCAGCAGTCCGAGGGTGTGGGCGACGCCGCTCGCGACGGCTTCCTGCTCCCACAGCGGCACTTTGCTCTTGCGTGGGCTCACCACGATGGTGAGCAGCAGGGGCGCGCGTTGCGCTTTCGCGATGTACTTGCCGCGCGATCCGCCCTCTGCTTTGGCGAAGGCTTTGCCGAGCTTGTTGCGAGCGTTCCCGCGCAGGCTGATGATGCGCCAGGGGCGCAGGCCGGAGTGGTCGGCGATGCTCGACATTGCTGAGACGAGTTCTGCGATTTCAGTCGGTGAGGGAGCGTCTTCGGTGACTTTGGAGTGGGACCGTCGGTTGCGAACCGCCTGTAGCGCAGGGCGGGGCGTCAATGATTCTGCGGGCATCTCGATCACCGGCGCTCGTCGGCGGATCCGGCCTCCGGCTCGAACGACAGTGCGAGGGAGTTCATGCAGTAGCGGTCGCCTGTAGGGGTGCCGAAGCCGTCGGGGAAGACGTGGCCGAGGTGCGATCCGCATTTCGCGCAGCGCACTTCGGTGCGCACCATGCCGAGGCTGCGGTCTTCGATGAGTTCGACGGCCTCGGGGCGGATGCTCTCGTAGAAGCTGGGCCAGCCGCAGCCTGAATCGAATTTGGTGCCCGCGACGAAGAGTTCGTTGCCGCAGGCGCGGCAGTGGTAGAGGCCGTCGCGTTCCTCGTGCAGCAGTGCGCCGGTGCCAGCGCGCTCGGTGGCGGCTTGGCGGAGGATCGCGTATTCCTCGGGGGAGAGGCGGGCGCGCCACTCGGCATCTTCGAGGCTTACTTCGTAGTTGTTGTCGGATCCGATGGGCTGGCTCATGATGCTCCTTTGCGCGCTGCGGTGCGCTGTCAGTGTACGCCGCGAGGCTGCTTGCGGGCCGGGAATGGCGAGTGCGCGGGAGGGGCGGATCACCCCGACTTGCATCATCGGATGATATTCGTCAGACTATTCTGCGATGCCTCGAGTTAGGCATACCTCATCTGAGTCGGATGTGACACCGATTGCGGCTCCGCCGCAATCCCGTGCACACCCCAATTCCATCCATCAAGGAGTGCGTTGCGCATGTTTGCACGTCAGGGTTTGCGAGCGTCACTCGCAACATTGCTGGTGTCGGCCCTGGTCGCGGGGGGTGCGCTGCTTGGCGGCACCGCCGCTTCCGCAGAAGAACTGCCCGCCGATCCGCTGACCGAGCAGACCGCGATCCCCGAGGCCCCCAGCAACGGCACGCCGAGCGAGGCCCCCGCTGAAGAGCCAGCCGCACCGCAGCAGCCTGCCGCCGAAACGCCCTCCGAAGCTGACACCGCTCAGCCCGTCGACGACACCGCAGCAGCGGCTCCCTCGCTGCTCGCCGCGGCGCCGCCCGCAACGCTGGAAGCGGTGCGTGAGAATGGCGGATCGCTCGACTGGGGCTTCAAGGCCAGCTGGCGCGGTTACCTCGCGGGCGTGGGAGGCACGCAGACCCCGTACGGCGGTGCAACACTCAACCCTGACGGAACCACTCACTTCCCCGAGTCGGCCGCGTCGAGCTTCGACCCAGCTGCGGGCACCGGTGAGATCGCCTACACCGGTGGTGTGATTTGGGATAACCCCGCGCACGGCTTCACGATCGCGCTGCAGAACCCGCGGATCACCATTGCGGCCGACGGCGCGGCCACCGTCTCAGCTGAGATGAGCACCACCGACACCGCTGGAGCCGACTCCGTTGCCCGCATTGTCTTGGCGACGATCGCTGCGACGGGGACTTCGGCCGAGACGAACTCACTGCAGCAGTGGACGGCCGCGGAGGGCGTGTTCGCGTCAACGCTCGCGCCGACCGGAGTCGCGCGCTACCAGGGCCAGGCCACCGATGTCTTCACCTTCTCCACTCCCGCCGCGCCGCCGAAGGTGTGGTCGCCTGGGGTGCAGGTGTTCTTGGGTGATTCGACGACTCCGCTTGCTCCGGGTGCGCAGGTGTACAAGGGTGACAAGTTGAGGATCACGGGCACCGGGTTTGATCCGGCTGCGAATGTGGGTGGTCGTGGTGTTCCGATTCCGAACACGCTGCCGCAGGGTTCGTATGTGGTGTTCGGGAAGTTTGCTCCGGTGTGGAGCCCGGCTGATGGTGTTGCGGCGTCGGCGCGGAAGGCTGGCCCGCAGGGGTGGGTGCTTGCGGAGAGTGTGCTGAATCAGGTTCCGAATGATCGTGGCTACCAGAGCATTGTGCGTGCGCAGTGGGTGCCGCTTGCCGCTGATGGTTCGTGGACTGCTGAGCTGACGTTGGCTGATCCGAAGGATGCCGCGACGGTGACCGGTGATTACGGCATCTACACCTATGGTGCGGGTGGTGTGAACAACAAGGCGCAGGAGACCAAGCTCGCGCTCAACTACACCGACACCGAGCGGCCGAAGGTGTGGTCGCCTGGGGTGCAGGTGTTCTTGGGTGATTCGACGACTCCGCTTGCTCCGGGTGCGCAGGTGTACAAGGGTGACAAGTTGAGGATCACGGGCACCGGGTTTGATCCGGCTGCGAATGTGGGTGGTCGTGGTGTTCCGATTCCGAACACGCTGCCGCAGGGTTCGTATGTGGTGTTCGGGAAGTTTGCTCCGGTGTGGAGCCCGGCTGATGGTGTTGCGGCGTCGGCGCGGAAGGCTGGCCCGCAGGGGTGGGTGCTTGCGGAGAGTGTGCTGAATCAGGTTCCGAATGATCGTGGCTACCAGAGCATTGTGCGTGCGCAGTGGGTGCCGCTTGCCGCTGATGGTTCGTGGACTGCTGAGCTGACGTTGGCTGATCCGAAGGATGCCGCGACGGTGACGGGTGATTACGGCATCTACACCTATGGTGCGGGTGGTGTGAACAACAAGGCGCAGGAGACCAAGCTCGCGCTCAACTACACCGACACCGAGCGGCCCGTCGCACCCTCGTACGAAGCCGACCTCAAGGTGTTCCTCGCCGATGGCGTCACCCCCTACGACGGCCGTCAGGTGAAGGAAGGCGACAAGCTCGTCGTCAAGGGCACCGGCTACGATCCCTACGTGAACAAGTGCTTCACGGCGCAGCCTGTCTGCGATCTCGGCGGCCTCGGCAACCCGATCCCGTCCGACAAGCCCCAGGGCACCTTTGCTGTCTTCGGTCACTTCGGTGAGCACTGGCGTCCCTCTGAGGGTGCGCCGAGCGACCAGCGCAAGATCGACAAGAGTAACCGGGCCTGGGCACTTGCGAAGGACACCCTGGAGCAGGACGTTCCCGCGCAGTACCGAGACACGATCCGAAGCGAGTGGACAGAGATCGATCCCGCGAGCGGATCCTTCACCTGGACGGTAACGCTGAAAGAGCCCGCAGATCTCGTAAACGGCGGGAACTTCGGCATCTACACCTACGCCGGCGGCGTCAACACGAAGAACGCCGCCCAGGAGCGGATGGTTGCGATCAACTTCGCAGGCAAGGATCGCACGCCCAAGCCCGACCCCGACCTCACCAAGGGCGGACTGAAGTGGGGCGTCAAGGATAGCTTCCGCAGCTACGTCGAGGGTGGTGCCGGCGGCAGCATCTCGATGCTCGGTGCGGCGAAGCGCTCCGGCGGCGTGTTCGAGTTCCCGCAGATCGATGGCGGATCCTGGAACGCGAAGAACGGCACCGGTGATGTGCACTACGCGGGAGGGGTGACGTTCACCGGGCACGGCGGCGCACTCGCGCTCACGCTCGCCGATCCGCAGATCACCGTCGAAAGCTCATCACGAGCCGTGCTGAGCGCCAAGATCGACAACGCCCGCTTGGCGCTCGCCGATATCGACCTGAGCAAGGCGAAGCGAAGCGAAGACAACGGTGCCGTGACCTGGTCCGGCGCGCCCAGCACGCTCCGGGCAGAAGCCGTCACGCACTTCCTCGATTTCTACACCGCCGGCAGCCAGATGGATCCCGTCACCTTCACCGTTGGCGCGGCCTCTGATGCGAAGCCCACCGACCCGGTGACTCCGCAGCCGAAGCCCGAGCCGAAGCCCGAGACACCGGCACCCGTGCCCGCGCAGGGCACACAGCAGGCCGGCTCACTCAGCTGGGGTGTGTCCTCAGGTTTCGCGGCCTATGCGACAGGTCCCATCGCGAAGGGCAGCGTAACGGGGAACGGCGTCGGCGGCGGCGCGGGCGGCTACGTCTTCCCGCAGGCCGGCAGCGCCTGGAACGCCGCCTCGCACACCGGCACCGTGCAGTACTCGGGCGTGGTGACCTTCACCGGGCACGCCGGACTCATGCGTGAAACCTTCGCCAACCCCGTCATCACCGTGCACAACGCGCTCTCGGGAACCATCACGGTGCGCGGCGAATCGTACGCCCTCAATCTCGCCGTCGCGGCCAAGTCAGTGGGGGCGAACGGCGAGGCCACCTGGGCTGGGGCACCCGTCGCCGGTGCCATCAGCGGCGGCGGATCGACGGGCAGCGGAGCGGGTGGAGGCTCCTTCGGCATCGACCCGGTCACCTTCACCGTGGGCGCGGTGAGCGGAGCAAATTACGGCACCACAACGGTGTCGGCGAAGCAGACGAAGCGCACCCCCGCTGCGGCCCCTCCGGCAACCACGGGCGTGACCGTGGTGACTCCGGCGAAGAAGCTCGTGCCGGGCGGCGAGATTGAGATCGAGGCTTCCGGCTTCGAGAGCAAGGAGCGGGACATCCTCGTGGTGGTGTACTCGGATCCGATCGTGCTCGACGAGGCCGCGGGCGCTGATGAGAACGGCACCGTGCGCTGGATTGGCACCCTGCCCGAAGATCTCGCACCTGGCACGCACACGATCACCCTGCAGGGCAGCATCAACGCCGGTGCGGTGATTGAGGTCGCCGAGAAGGCCGAGACCGTGAAAACGGAGAAGGCCAAGAAGGACGCCACCGCGAAGATCGCAGAGCAGGCCGAACCGATGGCCGCCGGAGTGCTCGGAGCGGATGCGGGCCCCGTGTGGGTATGGTGGGTCGCGGCGATCGCGCTGCTCGTGATCGCAGGAGCGACCACCGGTCTGGTGGTCGTGCAGCGCCGAGGACACGCGGGAGAGAAATGACGAACACAACGGCAGTGATCAAAGGGTTTCTCACGGCCACTATCGTTGCTGCAGCGGCTCTGGCGGCGCCAGCAGCCGCGACAGCGGCCCCTGCCGCGTCCGTGGCCGCAGGCAATTGCCCCGTGCAGACCGCGGAGATGACCTGGGGGGTGAAAGAGAGCTTTCGTTCATACATCAGCGGATCGATTGCGAACGGTGAATGGACCGTGAGCGAGGATATGCGCTACGAGACGCCCAACTTCATCTGGAACCAGGCCACGGGAAGCGTCTCTGAGACGCTCGATGAGGGGCGGATTGCCTTCACCGGCGCCGTGCACTTCACTGGCCACGACGGTGCGATGCAGCTCGACATTGCCAATCCCGTGATCGAGTTCGCGGGCGAAGACACCGCCTATCTGATGCTCACAATGGGCGCGACCGACACCGCGAACGCGGGCGGCGCGGCCAGCGCATCAGAGGTGCGGGCTGCGAAGATCGACCTCGCGGGTGCCGTGTCGGCGCAGGACGGTGATCTGAAGATCGTGTCGGCTCCCGCCCGCCTCACGGCTGAGGGTGCCGAAGCGTTCAACGGTGAGTACGGCAGCTACGTCTCGGGTGACGAACTCGATCCCGTCAACGTCACCGCCACCGTCGATTGCCTGCTCGCGGCGAGCAGCGTCGAAGCGCTTGCAGAGCCGGCCCCCGCCGAGGTGGCTGCGCCGCAGCAGGCCGCAGCGCCGAGCGTGCCCTGGGTGCCGATCGTGATCGCCGGCGTTGCGGTGCTCGTGATCGGCGTCACCGTCGGCATGCTCATCGCCGGCCGGGGTAAGAAGCAGCCCACCGCTGAGCCAGGCACCGACGACGCGTCGTCGACCGAGGTCTGAGCCGGCCTACGAATACCGAGATGGCCCACGATTCACGTGAATCGTGGGCCATCTCGGTATATCTGGGCTGACTCGATGACGCCGCGCTGCGGAACGGCACACTGCTGCCTGCGCAGACCGGTGCGGGGGCGGATCCGAATCGCGGATCCGCCCCCGTGTCAGACGCGCAGGGGGAGTACGATCCCCTTACCCGTCACGGGGTGCGGCACCACCTCCACAGGGGTGCGGTACACCTCGCTCACGATCTCCGCGGTGAGCACCCGATCCGGTGCATCGCAGGCGAGGATGCTGCCGTCGCGCAGCAGCGCGATCCGATCCGCATACGCCCCGGCAAGATTGAGGTCGTGCAGCACCACGAGCACGGCGTCGCCGGCCTTGGCGCGCTCGCGCGCGATCCCGAGCACTGCCTCCTGATGACCCAGATCGAGTGCGGCAGTGGGTTCGTCGAGCATCAGCACACCCGTGCGCCCCGCCATTACCCGCGCGAAGCCTGAGCGGGCTCGCTCGCCGCCGGAGAGCGACGGCACCCTGCGATTGCCGAGATGCGCGACGTCGGCTGCGGTGATCGCCTCGGAGATCGCCGCATTGTCGTCTTCTTCGAGCGGAGTGCGGCGCCACGGCGCCCGCCCCATTTCGACAACCTGATGCACGGTGAACGGAAACAGCAGCTGATTGTCCTGCAGCAGCACGCTGCGACGCCGCGACAGATCAGAGAGCGACCAGTCGGAGATGTCGCGGTCGCCAAAACGCACAGATCCGCGATCCGGGGTGACATCACCCGAGAGCACGCTCAGCAGCGTCGACTTGCCTGCGCCGTTCGGGCCGAGCAGAGCGAGCACCTCGCCCGCCCGCAGCTCAAGTGAAACAGAATCGAGCAGCACGCGACCGCCGCGCTCCAGGTGCACGGACTCCGCCGCGCAAACGGTCTCGCCGAGCATGGCGCGCTGCGGCACCTCGATATGGCGGGCCATCATCCCCACCCCCCGCTCCGCTTGCGGGTGCGTCGCAACAGCCAGAAGAAGAACGGGCCACCCACGAGCGCCGTCAGCATGCCGATGGGCATGTCGGCGTTCGGCACAACCGTGCGGGCCGCGAGATCGGCGAGGGTGAGCAGCAGCGCCCCGCCCAGCGCAGAAGCGGTCACGAGCGGCAGATGCGCCGGGCCGAGAATCATGCGCATCAAGTGCGGGATCACGAGGCCTACGAAGGAGATGATGCCGGCGAAGGCGACCGCAGCCCCGGTCAGCAGTGCCACGACGAAGATCATGGTGATCCGCAGCATCTCGACATTGACGCCGAGGTGTCGCGCATTGCGCTCACCGAGCGACAACAGATCGAGTTTGCGGGCCGCGAAGTAAGCCGCGAGCAGGCCCACCGCGATCACCGGGGCGATGATCGCGACCTGCGACCAGCGACTGCCGGCGAGACTACCGAGCTGCCAGAACACGATCTGCTCACGCGACTGCGTATCGCCGAGGAAGGTGAGCAGGGCAATACCGGCGCCCGCGATCGCGTTCACTGCGATGCCGGTGAGCACCAGCGTGACCACCTCGGTGCGGCCGTCGGCACGGCTCATCGCATAGACGAGCAGAGTGGCTCCGAGGCCCGCGACGAAGGCGAACACCGCCGTAGTCCACTCGCCGAACACGGTGACGCCGAAGACGATCGCGAGCCCTGCGCCCACAGCTGCTCCCGAGGAGATGCCGATCACGCCGGGTTCGGCGAGCGGGTTTCCGAAGATCGCCTGCATGAGCAGACCGGCCACGGAGAGGCCCGCGCCGATCAGCACCGCGATCGCGACGCGGGGGAAGCGCACGGTCCAGAGGGTCTGATCGCCCATCGGGTGGCTCGGCAGCGGCAGCCAGTCGATGCCGACGCGGTGCAGCAGCGAACCGAGCACCTCCTGCGGTGGGATTCCGAGCTGCCCCGTGCTGCCCGACAGCACGATCGAGACGATGAGCGCCACTGTGAGACATACGAAGAGCACTGTCTTCGTCGTCGCGTGACGTGACGTCGTGGCGGACGAGGATGGGGTCATGCGAGCTCGGAACACCTTTGCGTGACACACGCGGCGAGCGCGGCTCGGCCGGTGTGGAAATGGGGTGGATCTTCGAAGTCCGAGAATCATCATACCTAGCTGGGTTAGGCTAAACCCGGTATTCGTCTGATGGATTGAGGAGCGCCGTCGTATGAAGTTGGGAACGAAGCGTCGCGTGGCCGCGCTCGCGCTCGTGGCGCTGCTCGGGATCGGTGTGACAGGCTGCCAGAGCGGCGGCTCGCAGGGAGGCGCTGCAGCGGCCGAACCGATCAATCTGCCACCGTTGAGCGAGGTCACCCCGCTCGAAGACCCGACCGCATATGAGGGCCCTACGACCGCGCTCGTGGGCGGCCCCAGCATTCCTCCGCTCGCCGAGGCGGCAGAGGCGCAGCTCCCCGTCACCGTTGTCTCCCACGACCGCTCCGGCGACACCGACGTGACGGTCACCGATAACTCGCGCATCGTGCCGCTCTCGCTCAGCGGATCGGTCGGCGAACTCGTCACCGCATTCGGTCTCGCAGACAACATTGTGGGTCGCGACATCTCCACCACCTTCCCGGGCTCCGACGATGTACCAGTCGTCACGAAAGACGGCCACTCGATCGACGCCGAAAGCGTGCTCGCGCTCAACCCAAGCCTCATCATCACCGACGGCAGTATCGGGCCCAGCGATGTGGTGCTGCAGCTGCGCGATGCCGGGATTCCCGTGGTCACCGTGGATCGGGCGGTCGATGCCGAGAGCAGCTTTGTCACCGCCCAGCAGGTTGCCGACGCACTCGGGGTAGGCACCGCAGGCCCCACCCTTGTCGACTCGCTGCGCGAGGCCATTGCAGCCAAGGAGGCAGAGGTGCAGCGCTTGCTGCCCGAAGACACCTCGAAACTGCCTCGGGTGGCGTTCCTGTATGTGCGTGGCACCGCGGGCGTCTTCTATCTCTTCGGTGAGGGCAGCGGTGTGGATTCACTGATCCGCTCGGTGGGTGCCGTCGATGTGGCCGCCGAGATCGGCTGGAACGGCGAGAAGCCGATGACGGAGGAGGCGCTGATCGCGATGGACCCCGACATCATCATCGTGATGACGAAGGGCCTCGACAGTGCCGGCGGGGTTGACGGGCTGCTGCAGGCGCAACCGAGTATCGCGCTCACCTCGGCGGGGCAGCATCGTCGCATCATTGATGTCGACGATGCGGTGCTCTTCGCGGGCGGCACGCGGATCCCCGACGTGATCGACGGCCTCGCCCGCGCGATATATGCGCCGGATTCGCTGTAGACAACGCGAAGCGTTGTCGCGATCCGGCGCTGGCTTACGAGCCAGCCGACGTGCGGAGCACGGAGGAGATTCGCTGTAGACAACGCGAAGCGTTGTCGCGATCCGGCGCTGGCTTACGAGCCAGTCGACGTGCGGAGCGCGGAGGAGATTCGCTGTAGACAACGCGAAGCGTTGTCGCGATCAACTCACCCCTCAGCTGGAGAACTGTCAGGGATGGTCGGGGTACGCTAGTGGAATCCGCGGGGCAGGGGCCGCGGGCGAAGGAACGGGAGCAGGCTTGGCGCAGAAGATCGAAGACACGAGCATCACTCGTGGCGTGCGCCAGGACTACCCGGAAGATCGTTTCGACAGGGTGCCGCGCAGTGGTCGTGTCGGCGCGCACCGCATCACTCCTCGTCCTCGCTATGTCTGGCAGTACCTGATCGCTGGGCTGCTCGGCTTTGCGCTGCTCACCACCGTTGGTATCGCCATTGTCACGGGGATCGGCAACGCCGGTAAGTTCACTGGCGATACTCCCTCGAGTTCGTCGAGCTCAACCAAAGCGCCTGAGGCGGTTCTCGACCCCGCCGCAACTGTCGCGGTGCTCAACGGCACCCCCACCCCGAATCTTGCCGCGGCTGTCGATCAGATCATCACCGAGCAGCAGTGGGGCACCATTCTGTTCAGTGGCAGCGCGGCTGCCAGCGATGTGCAGATCTCCGCAGTCTTTTACTCCGACCCCGCTGACGCCTCTGCTGCTGCGGGTCTTGCCGCGAAGCTGGGCGGCATCTCCACTTACCCGGCCGACACCTATCAGGAGTACGGCGCGCGCCTCATCGTGCTGTTGGGAGCCGACTATGCCGGGCCCGGCTTGGGGGAGACCCAGAGCCCGGCCGCGGAGGAGCCTCAGGTCGATCCCGCGACGGGCTATCAGATCGACGCAGAAACCGGGCGTCTCATTGATCCGGGCACGGGCTGGCTGATCGACCCGGATTCCGGCTGGCCGGTCAACCCTGAAACCGGCGAGCCTGTCGACCCCGCGACGCTGCCCGCGCCGTAGCCCTCGCCTGCCGGGGCAGTCTTCGGCGGAGCACTTCGCGCTCCCTGCGTGTTCGCTCCTCGCGAGCAGCGCTGCTTGCACTCGGCATGCTTGAGTGCCAAGATTGGTGTTAGCAGTCGAATCGACTGAGTGCTAAAACATCCGTGCGTCGGTGCCCGGCGCCGGCACGGAGCCCACCATCAGTAGAGACGTCCGGGAGGGGCGAAACACATGGCAAAGATCATTGCGTTTGATGAGGAAGCGCGTCGTGGACTTGAGCGGGGTCTGAACATCCTCGCCGACGCCGTCAAGGTGACGCTCGGCCCGCGCGGCCGCAACGTCGTTCTCGAGAAGAAGTGGGGCGCCCCCACGATCACCAACGACGGCGTTTCGATCGCCAAGGAGATCGAGCTCGACGACCCGTACGAGAAGATCGGCGCCGAGCTGGTCAAGGAGGTCGCCAAGAAGACCGACGACGTCGCGGGCGACGGCACCACCACCGCCACCGTGCTCGCTCAGGCGCTCGTGCGCGAGGGCCTGCGCAACGTTGCCGCCGGCAGCGACCCCATCGCGATCAAGAAGGGCATCGAGAAGGCTGTCGCAGCTGTCTCGGCCAAGCTCCTCGAAAACGCGAAGGAGATCGAGACCACCGACGAGATCGCCGCCACCGCTTCGATCTCGGCCGCTGACGAGCAGATCGGCAAGCTCATCGCCGAGGCGATCGACAAGGTCGGCAAGGAGGGCGTCGTTACCGTCGAGGAGTCGAACACCTTCGGCACCGAGCTCGAGCTCACCGAGGGCATGCGCTTCGACAAGGGCTACCTCTCGGCCTACTTCGTCACCGACGCTGATCGCCAGGAGGCGGTCTTCGAGGATCCCTACATCCTCATCGTCAACAGCAAGGTCTCCAACATCAAGGATCTGCTCCCCGTCGTTGATCCCGTGATCCAGTCGGGCAAGCAGCTCCTCATCATCGCTGAGGACGTCGAGGGTGAGGCGCTTGCCACCCTCGTGCTCAACAAGATCCGCGGCATCTTCAAGTCGGCTGCTGTCAAGGCTCCCGGCTTCGGCGATCGCCGCAAGGCCATGCTGCAGGACATCGCGATCCTCACCGGCGGCACCGTCATCTCCGAGGAGGTCGGCCTCAAGCTCGAGAACGCCACCCTCGACATGCTCGGCAGCGCCCGCAAGGTCATCATCACCAAGGACGAGACCACCATCGTCCAGGGTGGCGGCGACGAGGAGCAGATCCAGGGCCGCGTGGCTCAGATCCGCCGCGAGATCGAGTCGACCGACAGCGACTACGACCGCGAGAAGCTGCAGGAGCGCCTTGCGAAGCTCGCCGGTGGCGTCGCCGTCATCAAGGCTGGCGCTGCGACCGAGGTCGAGCTCAAGGAGCGCAAGCACCGCATCGAAGATGCCGTGCGCAACGCCAAGGCTGCTGTCGAAGAGGGCGTGCTGCCCGGCGGCGGTGTCGCCCTGATCCAGGCCGGCAAGGACGTCTTCGACACGCTGGAGCTCTCGGCTGATGAGGCCGTGGGTGCGAAGATCGTGCGCGCTGCTATCGAGGCACCGCTGCGTCAGATCGCTCAGAACGCGGGCCTCGAGCCCGGTGTTGTTGCGGATCGCGTCGCCAACCTCCCCACCGGTCACGGCCTCAACGCCGCCACCGGCGAGTACGGTGACCTGGTCGCCCAGGGCATCCTCGATCCCGCCAAGGTGACCCGCTCGGCGCTGCAGAACGCGGCATCGATCGCCGGCCTCTTCCTCACCACCGAGGCTGTTGTCGCCGACAAGCCTGAGCCCGCCTCGGCGGCTCCGGCTGACCCCGGTGCCGGCATGGACTTCTAAGTCCACAGCCTGTTGCAAACGCGGCGGTCGCACCTTCGGGTGCGGCCGCCGCGTTTGTGTATTCCGGGATGATCGCATGTGCGTGAGCTGTTAGAATCTCAGGAGTCATGCCAGCGCCCGTGGAGGAACTTCCGAGTATGTCGCAGTTCGCCCTGAGCGGCTCGCACAGGCCCCACCTCCACCCGGGATCCACCCTTCCGCAGTTGCAGCAGGCTCTTGCCGCCGATGCGTCGCTGGCCTTCGACGTCGCCGAGCACCCGTCGGCCGATGAAGCCCTTCGGCACCATATCTGGCAGAGCTGCGACAACGAACTTCGGGTGCGGATGGTCGAGAGCTTCCTTGCGCGATCCGATGCGAAGCTCGCGGCAGGTGCCGAGCTTCCGGTGCAGGCGATCCGCTTCTATGACATGCTGCACCGGCTGCGAGACGCACTGGTGAGCGAAGGGCACCCCGACACCAACGCCGAGATGACCACGTTCCCGGGCGGTGGCTGGCCGCGGCCCGTGGCTCCCGCCGGCCCCGCCCCTCTTGCGTCTCCCGCCGATGGGCCGGCTACACCGGTCACCCCGGGCGAGAGCGGCGTCGAACTGTTCCTCCCAGACGGCACCGCAGCCAAGCTCCTCGCCCGCCGCGTGATCCTCGGCCGGCGCCCCCGCACCACACGCGGCAGCGCGGAGCAGCTCGTGAAGATCGTCGACCCGAGCCGCATGATTTCGCTGATGCACGCGCTGCTCGAGTTCGACGGCAGCCGCTGGTGGATTACCGATCTGGGCTCCACGAACGGCACCTGCCTCGGTTCCGATGCCTCGGCGCCCTTGGCGGCACCGGGAACCCCCTACCTGCTTCCGCAGCGCATCATGCTCGGCGGGGTGACGCTGGTGTTTCGGCAGGTGGGCCGATGACCGGCGGTGCGGTGCTCTCGCCGAGGCTGGAAGTCATCAGCGACGGAACGCGGCATACGGTGCTGCCCGGCACATTCTTCGTGGTCGGCAGGTCAGGGCATCCCGACCTCCGCCTCGACACCCCGATCGTGTCGCGTCGGCACCTGGTCATCGGCTACAAGCAGGGCTGGTTCGTCGAAGATCTCGGTTCGAGCAACGGCAGTTACATCGGTGAGGAGCGAATCGCGCGTGAGGCCATCATGGCCTCCACCGAGCTGCGCCTCGGCGATCCGCGAACCGGCCCGCTCATCAGGCTCGTCCCCGCAGCCGAGCCGACTCGCGCTCCGATCACGCGAGACGTGTTCGGCGCCGCGCTTCGACAGCTCGACCCGCCGCCGCTCTTCGATGCCCAGCCCGCGAGCGCAGAGCCGCAGCACCAGCACGGAGGCGCTCCTGCCAGAGCCCCGCACCCGGTGGGGACCCAGCTCCTCCTGGGAGACCCGTCGCATGCCGCCGCCCCGATTTCTGTCACCCACAGGCCTGCCGCCGAGGCACTGACACGGCCTGTCGTGCAGGGGGAGGGGCTGCGCATCCGCGGTCTGGGCTTTCGGCTGGCGAACGGCAGGCCGCTGCTGCGGGATATCTCCCTCGATGCGCCGCGGGGCACCCTCACTGCTGTGGTGGGGCCGTCGGGCGCCGGAAAGTCGACCTTTGCGCGCACGGTGACCGGGCTACGCCAGGCGAGCGAGGGCACGGTGTCGTTCGACGGCATCACCGTGCATGAAGACTATGACCGTGCGAAGCCAATGATCGGCCTGGTGCCGCAGGAAGACGTGATCCACGGCCAGCTGACGCTGATCCGCGCCCTCCGCTTCGCTGCGAAGCTGCGGCTCGGCGATGGCGTCAGCCCTGCGGAGCGGGAGGCCCGCGTGCAGCGCGCGCTCGCGCAGCTCGACCTCGAAGCGCATGTCGGCACGCGCATTTCAAGCCTCTCCGGCGGTCAGCGCAAGCGGGCGTCGGTTGCGCTGGAGCTGCTGACAGAGCCGGCCTTCCTGTTGCTCGACGAGCCGACATCGGGCCTCGATCCGGCTCTTGACCGTCAGCTGATGGAGGAGTTTCGTTCGCTGGCAGATGGCGGCAGAACCGTCGTGACCATCACCCATTCGGTGGCCTGTCTCGCGCTCTGCGACCAGGTGGTGGTGCTGGTGCCCGGCGGTGCTCCCGCGTTCATCGGCCCAGAAAGCGACGCCCTGGCATTCTTTGGAACCGATGACTGGTCGCAGATCTTCGAGCGTCTTGCGGCCGACCCGGAAGGCTGTGCGGCCCGCTGGGCCGCGACGGAGACCGCGCAGCGCATCTCCGCACCGGCCGGCCCGTCAGTGCCGAAGAAGCTGCCGACAGCCGAGCGTGCGTCTCGGGCCACCTCGCGCGGGGCGCAGCTCGCTACCCTCGTGCAGCGTCAGCTCGCGCTGATGGTCGCGGATCGCGGCTACACGCTCTTCCTGCTCGCCCTCCCGTTGTTCGTGGGGTTGCTGCCGATCGTGGTGCCCGGCGAAACCGGGCTCACCCAGGTGCAGCAGGCGAAGAACGCGCAAGAGCCGCAGATGATCCTCACGCTGCTCATGATTGGTGCGGTGTTCATGGGGATCTCGATGAGTATTCGCGATCTCGTTGGTGAGCGCAGCATCTATGAGCGGGAGCGCGCGGTGGGGCTCAGCACCTCGGCGTATCTCGGCTCGAAGCTGCTGGTCTTCTCGGCCCTTGCGTTCTTTGGTGCCGCGGTGATCTGTGGGGTGTCGGGGGTGATTGCGGATCCACCCACGGGTGATGGGGTGATCGGGCTGGGCGCGCGTGTCGAGCTCGGAATGGCCCTAGCCGCGACGATCATCGTGGGCGCGTGTATGGGCTTGTTGCTGTCAGCGCTCGTCAACTCGCAGAACCAGGTGATGCCGGTGCTGATCGTGGTGCTGATGGCGCAGATGGTGCTCAACGGTGGTCTCATCCCGCTGGTCGACAGCGCGGTGTTGAACGCTGCGTCGATGGGGGTGCCCACGCGCTGGACGCTGGCGCTGGGTGCGAACAGCATCGATCTGCATGGCCTGCTCGTCATTGCTGATGAGGTCGAGCGTGCCGCGGTTGCGGGCTCGCTGGCCGAGCCCGACACGATGTGGGAGCAGGGTGCGGCGCGTTGGTGGGGTGGCGCACTGGTGGTCGCGGCGCTCGCAGCGCTGTGCATTGCGGGCGCCTGGTCGCGCACGCGCTCCCGCGCCGCATAGCGGTTGCGGGAGCGCTGCCGCCCTCAGGAGTCGGTGCCGGGTGCGGGCAGCTCGACGCGGAACGTCGCGCCGCCGCCGGGGGTTTCGTGCACCTTGACGCTGCCCCCGTGGGCGTCGACAATCGACTTCACGATAGCGAGACCGAGGCCCGATCCGCCCGTTTCACGGTTGCGGGAGGTGTCCGCCCGCCAGAAACGGCCGAAGATGCGATCGCGGATCTGCTCGGGGATGCCCTCGCCGTGGTCGACGATGTCGAAGCGCGACATGGCCGGCTTGCCTTCCTCCGGCGGCACCGCCGAGACCACGATCTCGATCGGGCTGCCCTCGGGAGTGTGCCGCATCGCGTTGCCGATGAGGTTGGTCATGAGCTGGCGCACTTTGTGCTCGTCACCGAGCACCTGCGGGTCAGTGGGGTCTTCGACCACGCTGACTTCCCTGTCGGGGGCCTGGGCGCGCGCATCGAGCGCGGCATCGTGTGCGAGTCTGCCGAGCGCAAGCGGGGCGAGTTCGAGCGAGCGGCGTTCGTCGAGCCGGGCGAGCGCCAGCAGATCCTCGACGAGCGAGGTCATGCGGATCGCTTCCTTTTCGATGCGCTCCATGGCCTGACCCACCTGCTCGTCGTTCTGCAGGGCGCCCATGCGGTACAGCTCGGCGTAGCCGCGCACCGACACGAGGGGGGTGCGCAGTTCGTGGCTGGCGTCACCGATGAAGCGGCGCATGCGTTCGATGGTGCGAGCCTGATCTTCGAGCGACCCGTCGAGGCGGTCGAGCATCACGTTAAGCGATTCGCCGAGGTGTCCCACCTCGGTGTGCGGGCTCGACACCATGATGCGTTTCGAGTAGTCGCCGCGCGAGATCTCAAGCGCGGTCTGCTCGACCTCGGCGAGCGGCAGGAACGTGGCGGTCACGAGCAGGCGGGTGAGCGCCGCACCCAGCAGGATCACCGCGATGCCGAAGGCTGTGAAGATCACCACGTACTGCGCGAGCACCTGATTGATGAAGCCGCTCGATGCCGCGATGAGCAGGGTGCCGCGGATCTGACCGTTCTCGGCGATGGGCAGCGCGATAGCGCGCCACTCCGTGCCGTCGGGGCTCGACAGTGGGGTGAAGCCCTCGCGGTTGATCGCGTCGGGTTCGGGCACCTGCGGGGTCGACGAGGTGCCCTCGCCCCTGGCGTTGTCGTACTGCAGGGTGCCGTCAGAGCCCAGCAGCGCGACGTAGTACAGGCGATCCGCGTAGAGGATATCGTTGCGGGTGAGGTTGTTGATGTCAGCACCCTGCGCGAGCGCGTCGGCTGGGTTGCTGCGCAGCTGAATGAGCGTGTTCGTCTGATTCAGTGCGAGCATAGGCCGCAGCACCGAGAGGGTGCCAACGCCGGCCACGATGAGCCCCAGAAAGAGGATGAACACCGTGACGCCGGTGATCTTCGCGCGCAGCGAGACATCGGCCCAGCGGTCGGCGAGGCGAGCCACCCTACTTGGTCTCGGTCTTCAGCATGTATCCGAAGCCGCGCTTGGTCTGGATCAGCGATTCCTCGGTGAGCGGATCGAGCTTGCGGCGCAGGTACGAGATGTACGACTCGACGATGCCGGCGTCGCCGTTGAAGTCGTACTCCCACACGTGGTCGAGGATCTGCGCCTTCGAGAGCACGCGGTTCGCGTTCTGCATGAGGTAGCGCAGCAGCTTGAACTCGGTGGGGGAGAGCTCGACAGGGGTGTTGTCGACAGACACCTCGTGGGTGTCCTGATCCATCGTGATCGGGCCGACGGCGAGCACCGAGTCCTCATCCTCCTGGATGGTGCGGCGTAGCACGGCCTTGATGCGCGCGATGATCTCGTCGAGGCTGAACGGCTTGGTCACGTAGTCGTCGCCGCCGACGGTGAGGCCCTCCACCTTGTCTTCGGTGTCATCCTTCGCGGTGAGGAAGATGATCGGTGCAGTGTAGCCAGCGGATCGCAGCCGCTTGGTGACGCTGAAGCCGTTCATGTCTGGCAGCATGACGTCGAGGATGATGAGGTCTGGCTCTTCCTCGAGCACCGCCGAGATGGTCTGCGCGCCGTTGGCAACCGCGCGCACGCCGAAACCTGCGAATCGCAGGCTCGTGCTGAGCAGCTCACGGATGCTGGGCTCGTCGTCGACGATAAGGATCCGGGGTCCCTTGTTCTGCGTAGTCATGACTTCAGTATCTGGAAGTTTGCTATGAAGCGGCTGACAGTGTGCGCGATTGCGTGTTGCGTGTCGCCGAGCTGCTCGGAGGAGCTGGGCTGTCTGCGCGGTCTGCGCTGGCTGTGGGCAAGCCGACGGGCCGTAGCCACCACCCGCTACACCTCGTGGGCGTCGAGGATCGTGTAGCTGTAGCCCTGCTCGGCGAGGAAGCGCTGCCGGTTCTGAGCGAAATCCTGATCGACGGTGTCGCGCGCGATCAGCGTGTAGAACGACGCAGTGATGCCTTCCCGCTTGGGCCGCAGCAAGCGCCCTAGGCGCTGCGCCTCCTCCTGACGCGATCCGAAGGAGCCGGAGATCTGAATGGCGACCGAAGCGTCTGGCAGATCCACCGAGAAATTCGCAACCTTGGAGACCACCAGAATGCGCTCCTCGCCGCTGCGGAACGCCTGGAACAGGCGCTCGCGCTCGTCGACGGGGGTCTGACCGGTGATGAGCGGGGCGCCGAGCGCATCGGACATCGCTTCGAGCTGGTCGATGTACTGGCCGATAACGAGCACCTGCTCATCTGGGTGCTTCTCGATGATGCGCCGCGCGATCCGCTGCTTCTCAGGCGTCGATGATGAGATGCGGTACCGGTCTTGATCTTCGGCGACCGCGTAGTCCATGCGTTCCGACTCCGGCAGCTGCACCCGCACCTCGAAGCAGGCTGCTGGGGCGATGAAGCCCTGAGCCTCGATGTCTTTCCAGGCCGCGTCGTAGCGCTTCGGTCCGATGAGGCTGAACACGTCGCCTTCGCGGCCGTCTTCGCGCACGAGGGTCGCGGTGAGGCCGAGGCGGCGCCGCGCTTGGAGGTCGGCGGTGAGCTTGAAGACTGGCGCGGGCAGCAGGTGCACCTCGTCGTAGACGATCACGCCCCAGTCTTCGGCGTCGAGCAGCGAGAGGTGCTGGTACTCGCCCTTCCGGCGGCTGGTGAGGATCTGGTAGGTGGCGATGGTGACGGGCTTGATCTCCTTCACCTGGCCCGAGTATTCGCCGATCTCGTCCTCGGAGAGGTTCGTGCGGCGGATCAGTTCGTCGCGCCACTGGCGGGCTGAGACCGCGTTGGTAACGAGGATCAGCGTCTTCGCGCCGACGGCGGCCATTGCCGCCGCACCCACGATCGTCTTGCCTGCCCCGCAGGGCAGCACCACCACGCCGGAGCCGCCGCGCTGGAAAGCGTCCACGGCCTTCGCCTGGTAGTCGCGCAGTTGCCAGCCCTGCTGTTCGAGGTCGATGGCGTAGGGCTCGCCGGGGGTGTAGCCGGCGAGGTCTTCTGCGGGCCAGCCGCGCACCACGAGCTGCTGCTTCAGCTCGCCGCGCGCCCACGGCTCCAGCGGGTAGCTGCGCTCGTCGATGCGGTTGCCGAGCAGCGGTGCGATCTTTTTCGCGCTGGTGACTTCGCGGAGGATCGCGGGGTCGTCTGAGCGCAGCACCAGTGCGCCATCGGCGTCGCGTTCGATGGTGAGGCGGCCGTAGCGGCGCATGGTGTCTTCGATGTCGCTTGCGACGCCGGTGGGCACGGGGAACTTGGCGTAGCGGTTTAGTGTGCCGAGAATTTCTTCAGAGGTGTGCCCGGCTGCGCGGGCGTTCCAGAGGCCAAGCCTGGTGACTCGGTAGGTGTGGATGTGCTCGGGAGCGCGCTCCAGCTCGGCGAACACGGCGAGCTCGTGCCTGGCGTCTTCTGCGTCGGGGTGCGCGACCTCCAGGAGCACGGTGTGGTCGCTCTGCACGATGAGGGGCCCGAGAGTCATAGCTATCGAGTCTACGCCGCTCTGATGTGGATCTGCCCCGGTGGATGGTGTCTGCGGTGGTCGCGGGAGGGTGTTCTGCGCGGATCCTGCAGCGCGGTGCAGGTGAGCTGCGGGGCGCGTGTCAGACGGGGTCGACGGCGGTGATCGTGTTGATCGGCAGGGTGCGTTCGACACCGGCGGCCTGGTCGCTGGCCCGCAGCCTGCCGGCATTCACCGACACGGGCAGCAGGGTGAAGGTGCGGCTTTCGCCGCGCGCCTCCGCTGTGACGCGCACCGGGCTGCGGTCTCTGATTGCAAGTTCGAGCCGCCGTGTGAAGTCGCCCGATCCCGGTTCGGAGCGGGCCGCGGTGAACACGCGGTCGACGAGTGCCGTGAGGAGATCGTGTGCTTGCGCATCCGGTGCGGTGCCGGGGTTGCTCGGGGGGCGCGTTGTGCTTGCGGTTGCTGCGCTCGCCGCGTTGACAGGGGCGGCGGATCCCGGAGCGCCGTCCGAGGGTGCGGGTCGACGGGCGGTTGCAGGGTAGCGGGCGTCGGCGAGCGCGGCGAGCACGTGGTCGATGCGCAGCCGGGAGAGGAGCGTGGTGCTGGTGCTGGTGCTGGTGCTGGTGCTGGCGGCGCGTCGCAGCTGCAGGTGTTGCAGGGCGCGATCGACGAGCAGCGTCTCGGCGAGCTCTGGCCGGGCCACGGTGATCCGCGTGCGGCAGTCGTCACCGTGGTGCTCCTCGACGACGATGTTGCCGAGGCGCTCGGCAAGTGAGCTCAGCAGATAGTCGAGCGGTTGCGGAATCCCGGTGAGTGAGAGCCGCTCGAAGGCGGCGCGTGCTTCTGGCGCTGAGAGCCCGCGCTCGAGGCCCGCTGAGACGGAGGCCTCCGTGACGCGACGGGTGGAGGCCACCCCCACATGCTCGGGCGCGGTGAGCGAGGCCAGCACGCTCTCATCGTCGGGGGAGAGCGGGCCGGGCACGACAACGCTGAGGTCGGGTTGCACATAGACCCCCGGCGATGGGGGTGGGAAGACGTGGTCGACGTGCGCGCTCGCCGCCGCCAGATCTCCGGCGAGCAGCTGCCGAGCCGCCTCGCTGAGCCTGCCCCGCACAGTGAGCCCCAGATGCTCGGCGTCGAGGGCGAAGGATCGCGCCGCCGCGAACTCGGCGTCTGGCAGCAGCGGGAAGCGATGCGACAGCGTGTTGACTGCAACGGCGAGGTCGGAAGGATCGCCGTGCAGCAGCGTGATGCGCAGTTCTCGGCTCATCGCGTCGAGCGTGGCCTCTGCGAGGGTGAGCCAGCGTGGGGCGGACGGGCTCAGCAGCCACGCGACCGAATCGGCTGACGGAACCAGCACAGCCTCTGCAGCAACGGTGCTGATGAGCCCTGCCCTGTCGAGTGCAGTCAGTGTGCGGGCCGTCTGATCTGCGTCGATGCGCGTCGCCTCCGCAAGCGCGCGCACCGTCGACACGGCGACTGTGCCGTTGCGATTGAGGCGCCCAGGGCGTTCGCCGAGCACACGCAGGCATTCGGCCGCCTGCGCAACAGCGGTGAGCCCTGTCGCGAACCAGGAAACGGCGGGATCTGATGCGAGTGAGGGATCCACATTCGAACCCGAGATCCGATCCTCGCTGCGCTGCACGTCAGCGGGGTCGATACCCGCGGCCGCGAGCGCGTCGTGCAGCACCGCTTCGACCTCGGGCAGAGGCACCCGGTCACCGTGCTGAGCCTCGCTGCTGCGTTCGTCGTGGCCGAAAAGCCCCAGCGCGGCAAGCGCGTCGAGCGTCGACGGAGCAGCGTGATCCGCATCCAACAATGCGGCGAGGCTGCTCCGATCAAGCCTCGATAGTGTGCGCGCCACTGATTCAGGCCGCAGCAGCTCGGTTGCAAGACCGATCGGATCGAGCACCGCGGCCGGCGACTGCACGCGCCTGCTGCGCACGAGCCGATCAAGCTCGGCGCGATCCATCCCCGCTACGGCGGAGGCGAGCGCGAGGGTGCCGCTCATCGTGCGAGTATCGCTCAGCGCTCGTTCTCGCGCCGGAACTCGGCGCGGCGACGCCGCTGACTCAGGATCAGCAGCAGGATCAATAGCACGAAGCCGACCGGCAGGCCGAACAGCGAGAACCCATACACGAAGGGCCACAACCCCTCGGCCATGGCGTAGCGATCATTCATCCCCACAATGAGCGTGACGAAGAAGGACAAGAGTGCCACCGCGATGATGGAAAGCGAGGCATACGCAAGAATGCGCTCGAGAAGCGACGGATTGCTGGGTTCTGTGGACATCCGCTCCATTTTATCGCGGGAAGCGCTGCGTGTGACGCGAAGCTCTGACGGATAGACTTGGTCGGGTATGCGAGCGCTCGGCGCTCGGCCCTCATTGCGCGGAAGATCCGCCGGACAGGAAAGGAACGAGGCATGCCGAACGGCAAGGTCAGGTTCTATGACGAGGCGAAGGGCTTCGGGTTCATCCAGGGGGATGACGGAGCGCAGGTGTATCTGCACGCGTCGGTGATCCCTGACGGTGCCGATGTGCAGGCAGGCACCCGGCTGGAGTACAGCGTCGCCGATGGGCGCAAGGGGCCTCAGGCGCTCTCAGTGCGCGTGCTCGAGACCCCGCGGCTCGCCAAGCGATCTCGCAAATCCGCTGATGAGCTCGCGATTATTCTCGAAGATCTGGTGAAGATGCTCGACGGGATCGGCGGCAGGCTCAAGAACGGGCAGTACCCCGAGCGCGCCCAATCGCGCAAGGTTGCCACGGTGCTGCGTCACGTCGCGGATGACTTCGATGTCTGAGCCCGCGACCGCAGACCCGGTGCTGCTTGCCGCTCGCGCGCAGGCGCGAGAGGCGCTTGCCGAGATCGCCGATCCGGGGTCGATCGGTGCCGAGGCCGGCCACGAAGTGCACGAGGACCACGTTCTCACTCTCTTCTTCGAGTGCAGCCTGGCCGGTTACCCCGGCTGGCGCTGGGCGGCCACACTTGCCCGCGTCGACGAAGAATCGCCGGTGAACGTGCTCGAGGTCGAACTGCTGCCCAGTGAGGGTTCGGTCGTGGCGCCCGAGTGGGTGCCGTGGTCGGTGCGACTGGCGCAGTACCGTGAGACGCAGGCGAAGCAGGCCGCCGAAGAGGCTGCTGCCGCCGAAGAGGCCGCAGCTGAACTCGACGACGAAGACGCCGAATCCGACATCCTCGACAACGACTTCAGCGACTTCGACGATGAACTCGACGGGGTCGACATCGAAGACGATTCGGAAGATGACGATTCGGACGACGATGACTTCGACGAGGATCGCGAAGACGACGTCGACGAGAGCGAACTGTTCGACGACGCCGATGACGCTGACGATGAAGCCGACGACGAGGCGGATGACGCCGATGGTGACGTCTCGACTGGGCGGGACCGCTCAGAAGAGGAGTAGCCCTCCCCAACGCAAGAACCCTCCGATCGTGTGATCGGAGGGTTCTTGCGTGTGTTGGGCCGGTGCTGGGCCGTCTCGCTCGAAGACGGCCCAGCACCGGGCGAGTCAGCCGAGGCGCTCGAGCACGTAGTCGATCGCGCCGGTCAGCTTGCGCACATCGTCTGGCTCGATCGCGGTGAAGGTGGCGACGCGCAACTGGTTGCGGCCGAGCTTGCGGTAGGGCTCGGTGTCGACGATGCCGTTGGCGCGCAGCGCCTGCGAGATCGCGGCGGCGTCGATGGACTCGTCGAAGTCGATGGTGACGACCACCTGCGAGCGATGGTCGGGGTCTGCGACGAACGGCGTGGCGACCGCGGAGCGCTCGGCCCAGTCGTAGAGCACCTGGGACGACTCGCGGGTGCGATCCGCCGCCCAGGAAAGGCCGCCCTGCGCGTTGATCCACCGCACCTGCTCATCCATGAGCCCGAGGGTTGCGAGCGCCGGCGTGTTGAGCGTCTGGTTCTTGCGGGAGTTCTCGATCGCACCGGCCAGATTCAGGGTCTCGGGAATGTAGCGGCCCGAGGCGGTGACGCGCTCGATACGCTCGATCGCTGCCGGCGAGACGAGTGCGAACCACAGGCCGCCATCCGAGGCAAAGTTCTTCTGCGGGGAGAAGTAGTAGACGTCGACCTCCTTCGAATCGAAGTCGATGCCACCGGCACCGCTCGTCGCGTCGACGACGGTGAGCGCCCCAGCATCGCCGGCCGCGCGCTGCACCGGAGCCATCACACCCGTAGAAGTCTCGTTGTGGGGGTAGGCGTAGACATCGACGCCCTCGACAGCCGCGAGCTGGGAACGCGAGCCCGCATCTGCGCTGCGCACATCGGGCTCATCGAGGAACGGAGCCGCAGCAGCGGCCTTCGCGAACTTCGCACCGAACTCGCCGAAGGTGAGGTGCTGGCTCCGACGCTCGATGAGCGAGTGCACTGCGGAATCCCAGAACGTCGTTGCGCCGCCGTTGGCGAGCAGAATCTCGTACCCCTCGGGGGCGCGGAAGAGCTCGGCGAGACCCGAGCGAACGCTGCCCACCAGATCCTTCACGGGTGCCTGACGGTGCGAGGTGCCGAGCACCCCGGGCTGCAGCGAAGCGAGAAAGCTGAGCTGCTCGTCGCGCACCTTGGAAGGCCCGCAGCCGAAGCGGCCATCGGCGGGAAGAAGGTCGGAGGGGATCGTGATGTCGGCCATGCCTCATATCTTATCGACGGCCTCGGACACTCATGCACCGGGCCCCCGAGCTCAGCGCCTTCGCTCGCAGCGCGGAAACCGACACCCCCAATGCTCTAGGCTGGGTATTCCCGGCGCCGGGCGCCGTGGGAGCAACTTCGACGTGCTGAGAGGACGGCGATGACTGATCTCATCGATACGACCGAGATGTATCTCCGCACCATCCTCGAGCTCGAGGAAGAGGGGATCGTGCCGCTGCGTGCGCGCATCTCAGAGCGTCTCGGGCATTCCGGGCCGACGGTATCCCAAACGGTGGGACGCATGGAGCGCGACGGTCTTGTCATCGTCACCGATGATCGCCGACTCGAACTGACGGCCGAGGGTCGCATGAAGTCGGTGCACGTCATGCGCAAGCACCGCCTCGCCGAACGGCTGCTCGCCGATGTCATCGGGCTCGAGTGGGAATACGTGCACGAGGAGGCCTGCCGCTGGGAGCACGTCATGAGCGAGCGCGTTGAACGCAAACTCCTCGACATTCTCGGTCGACCCACCGAGTCACCGTACGGCAATCCGATCCCCGGCCTCGAAGAGCTCGGCGGCACGCGCACCGGCTCGTTCCAGACAGGTGTCACCGGGCTCGGCGAGCTGCTCATCGAGCACGACCGATCCGTGACCGCCAACATCAAGCGCCTCGCCGAACCCATGCAGGTCGACCCCGAACTGCTCGAACAGCTCGCGGCGGCGGGCGTGGTGCCCGGCCGTTCGGCAACGTTCACGCGCCGCGGAGACATGGTGCACATCGAAGCCGATGCATCCGATGAGGCGATCGATCTGCCGTTCGAAATCGCGGCCCACATTTTCGTCTCGGTGTAGAGGCGTGCCCGTGCAAGCGGGCGGACACAGGTAACAGACGGGAGTGCACCGCTCCTGTTCGCAATGGAGCTGATAGACCGAGGAGTCCACGTTGACGCTGCCCACCCCCGAGGCGCATATCCGCGCCGTCACCGAGACTGTCAAGCATCGCAGCCCTGCAGAGCCAGAGTTTCTGCAGGCCGTCCATGAGGTGCTCGACACCCTCACCCCGGTGCTCGCAGAGCACCCCGACTTCATCGAGGCTGGCATTCTCGACAGACTCGTCGAACCGGAGCGGCAACTGATCTTCCGGGTGCCGTGGACTGATGATGCGGGGTTCGTGCGCGTCAATCGCGGCTTCCGCGTGCAGTTCAATTCTGCGCTGGGGCCGTATAAGGGCGGTCTGCGTTTTCATCCCTCCGTGAATCTTTCAGTGGTGAAGTTTCTCGGGTTCGAGCAGATCTTCAAGAACGCGCTTACCTCGCAGCGGATCGGCGGCGGCAAGGGCGGATCCGACTTCGACCCCAGTGGCAAGAGCGACGCCGAGGTGATGCGGTTCTGCCAGAGCTTCATGACTGAGCTGGTGCACCACATCGGTGAGCACACCGATATCCCTGCGGGCGACATCGGCGTGGGTGCACGCGAGATCGGCTTCCTGTTCGGCCAGTACCGTCGGATCACTCAGCGCTATGAAGCCGGCGTGCTGACGGGCAAGGGTGTGGGCTGGGGTGGTGCTGAGGTGCGCACCGAGGCTACCGGCTACGGTGCGGTGTTCTTCGCTGAGGAAATGCTGCTGCGCGCTGGCGAAGGGATTGAGGGCCGGCGGGCCGTGGTCTCGGGCTCGGGCAATGTGGCGACCTATGCGATCGAGAAGATTCAGCAGCTGGGCGGCAAGGCCATCACCGCATCCGACTCCAGCGGTTATGTGGTCGATGAGCACGGCATCGACGTCGACTTGCTGAAGCAGGTGAAGGGCGTTGAACGCGCCCGCATTTCGGAGTACGCGGCGCGTCGGCCAGGGGCGCGATTCGTGGCCACCGGTTCGGTGTGGGATGTGCCTGCGGAGATCGCAATGCCGTGCGCCACGCAGAACGAATTGCATGAGGATCACGCACGCGCACTCATCGCGGGCGGCGTGCGCGCCGTGGCGGAGGGAGCGAACATGCCTACCACGCCGGGCGCGGTTGAACTCTTCCAGCAGGCGGGCGTGCTGTTCGCGCCGGGGAAGGCCGCAAATGCGGGTGGTGTGGCGACGTCTGCGCTCGAGATGAGTCAGAACGCCGCGCGTTCGCGTTGGGATCGCGACAAGAGCGAGTCGCGACTGCACGACATTATGCGCGATGTGCACGCCGCGGCGTATGAAGCCTCTGAACGCTACGGTCGCCCCGGTGACTATGTGCTCGGGGCGAACTCGGCGGGTTTTGTGACCGTTGCCCAGGCGATGCTCGAACAGGGCGTCATCTGATCTCTCGGCGTCGAGAGAGTTTTTCGCCCGAGAAACCCAATGATCCTTGAAGTTTCAAGGGAGGTTGAGGGTTTCGTGACCTGAGCGTGACATTCCCGTGATCTTCAGTTACTCTTAAACGGTCGCGGCTCGAAAGGGCCGTTTCTCACGCAGAGACACCGCAAAGCAACGTTAGGCAGATAATCTCGTGACACAGAATCCCAGCACGGAGCTCGTAGCCTCCGGTGACGCCGCCCAGCCGACCGCAAAGAAGGCAAAGCGAATCGCACAGATGGCGGGTGCTGCGGCACTCAGCTTCGGACTGGTCGGCACTTTCAGCCTTCCTGCCTATGCGACCGCACCCGAGTCGCAGGGCCTGCCTGATGGCTTTGCCGCAGCGCAGAGCCTCGAGACGCCCGTCGTTGAGGAGGCGATCGTGCCGATCGCCGCTCCTGACGGTGCCGTGTCGACCGAGGCTCTTGAGCAGGAACGTCAGCAGAAGGAAGCCGAGGAGGCTGCCAAGCGTGCTGAGGAGCTCAAGACTCAGACGTCATCGTCGTTCTCGGGTAAGGACATCCCCGCGGGTGTCGGCGCTCAGGGCATCGTGAACGCGGCCCTCGCCCAGCTCGGCGTGATGCAGGACTGCACCGCCCTGGTCGAGAAGTCGCTGCGCGCCGTCGGCATCCCCGCTGGTGACCTCGGCACGCAGATTGGCGAATACACGGGCCTCGGCGGCACCCTCGTTACCAGCGGCGACTACGCCCCCGGCGATGTGCTGATCTGGTCGGGTCGCCACGTGGCGGTCTACATCGGCAACGGTCAGGCCGTGCACGGTGGCTTCCAGGGCAACCAGACCGTGGTTGCGAGCGCGTTCCTCGATGGGGCCCCCAGCGGCGTCGTGCGCTTCGGCTAAAGGTCAAGAAGTTTCACACAGCGGGCGGGGTTTCGACCCCGCCCGCTGTGCTGTCTGCGGGCTGATAGACTCGCAGAGGCCCTGTGGGCCCCGCCTTGGTAGCTCAGTGGATAGAGCACTTCTCTCCTAAAGAAGGTGTCGGAGGTTCGATTCCTCTCCAGGGCACCACCCAACTCCGTTGATATCACAGGGAAGAAGAGCTCTGCACCCGTTCAGGTGCGGGGCTCTTTTTCGTTTGGTGCATCAATTAGTGCATCAATTGAATGCGTCGACGCGAAGGCGAGATCCAGGACTGTCGCCGCAGCGAGCTTGCGTTCCTCGATCGCGTGAGCGTAGACCTCTTGCAGGATCGTCGTGTTCGCGTGTCCGAGGATCTCAGCGATAACGGTCAGGTCGAGCCCCGCAGCGATCATCTCCGAAGCAGCGGTATGTCGAGCACGGTAGGGGGCCGACTCGGGAAGCCCGGCGCTCGTTAGGATGCGCTTCCACTGCGTACGATCACCGCTAGGGGTGATCGGCCGGCCAGGCTTGGCGCGCGACGTGAACACGAATGCGTGCGCACGACCATCAGGGCTCCAGTCCACCCACTTGTCCCCGGCTGCACCGCGCTCCAATAGCTGAGATTCACGGTGCTCTAGGAGCAGAACAGCTATGAACTCTGGCATCGGGATCTTGCGACGGCTCGTCGCGTTCTTCGTGTACGGGACCAAGGTAAGTGTCCCGTCGATCATTTGGATCTGTTGCTCAATCAGGATGGATCGTTCCTCGAAGTCCATGTGCTGCCACTCCAGCCCAAGGACCTCGCCCGGTCGGGCACCGAGAGTGAGAGCGATCTCCCATCGTGTGCGAGACCGCGACTCAACGAGGGCAGTCCGTATAGCTCGCTGGTCGGCGCGCGAGAAGGCCTCCATCTTCTTTGAAGCTGTCGGTTGCGGTGGGCTGATGAGGTTCTTCGCGGCGTTCTGAGGGACATGTCCGCGCTTCACAGCGAGTGTGAGGCTCGCGCGTATCACTGAGTGCAGCTTGTAGATCGTGGACTGTGCAAGCTTCTTCGCCGCGAGATCGCTATAGGCGTCCTCAAGATGGTCGGGGAGGAGCTTCGACAACATGATGTTCCCAAGCCAGTCAGGCAAGTAGAGGCGCACCACATCACGGTAATTTTCATCGGTCTTGAAACTGTGGCGCTTGGCACGCTTGGACTCGGCAGGATCGGCGAGCGGGGCAGTGGCATCGAGCCAATGCTCAATCCAATCCTTCAGCTTCGGGGAGCGGCCCGACTGGACAAAGCCTTCATCAGCCTGGCGCTTGAGCTGGCGAAGCTTCTCGGTAACCTCGGTCTTGTTCTTCCCTGATGCGTAGCGGCGGCGACCGTTTAGAAGGATGCTGCCTCGCCACCCCTTCTCGGTCTTATAAACGCTTCCCGCTCCGTTTGTGGCGCGCCCCTTGGCCATCAGGCAACCTCAATTTTCATTCGCCATTGCCCGGCCCCCATCTTCGAGCCCATAAACAGATCGTCCCCAAGCC
This sequence comes from Leucobacter sp. MMO-125, assembly GCF_037148395.1. Lineage (NCBI taxonomy): Bacteria > Bacillati > Actinomycetota > Actinomycetes > Micrococcales > Microbacteriaceae > Leucobacter > Leucobacter sp. MMO-125. The sequence goes on along the minus strand of NZ_JBBCTL010000004.1, from coordinate 15,595 downwards.
TGAGTAGCATGCTCGTGTAGACATTGACAGCCTCGTCCGGCACGCCCAGGTGGAACGCAATCGTCGGCACGTGGCCCGAGAACTGTTCCTCGAGCTCCCGAAAGCGATTCATATCGATGCAGCGCGAGGCAGACCACTCGTCAGCACGTCGTTCCATGCGGGCATCGAAGCACCCGAACATGGTTGGTTCATCGCCATTGATGGCGTGCCAGGTCTCGTGTCCGAGCACAAATGGGTGTTCGCGCTCGGTGAGGTCATGATGGAGTCGAACTAGCTTCTTTGCCGGAATGCATTCACCAAGGCGATCCCTGCCGGACAGGTCAGCGTACTCGACGGTGTACCCGAGGTTATCCAGAATGTCGTAGAACTGATGGTTGAGCATTAGAAGAACTCCGAATCGTCGTCACGGCGCTTGATCTTATTCGCGTCGAATGCTGCTGCCTTCTCTTCCGTCGAACTTTCATCTTCGCTGGCACTACTGTCATTCCTACGCCGGAAGTTGTCCATGTGGCTGATTACCCCGCTGTTGTGGGTGGCCCGCGCAAGTTTGCCTGTTAGGAGCACGACGACATCGTTCTGTGCGTCATCCATTGCCTCTGCGGGGAGTTGGTCGAAGATCGGGGCGACGCTAGCCATAAAGGCGCGCGTGCGATCACTGTAGCGAAGGTCGAAGTCGCCCTTCTGCGGAAGCCCTAGTGCTTCGAGAACACGCTTGAGAACCTCAGGCTGAGGTGCGCGCGTGCCACTCTCGAGCGTTCGGAGGGTCTTCCGGTCGACGTTCGCTGCTTCAGCGAGGGCGATTCGTTTGATCTTGCGTGCGTCAATGATCTGGCCGACTAACACGCCAGCTTTCATTCGGTCTTCTGCTGTCATGGAATCGACATCGAAGATCCGAGTTTCGAGTTCTTCCCCATTTTGGCTCTCGTGCATGGGGTTAACACTACATAAGTTCCCCAATCAAGTCTAGCTTTGGGGAAGAATTACAGTGTTGTGGTTTCTATCTGTGAGGAACTCTGGTAGTTTCTTCCCCATGAGGAATGATTCAGCAGTTGCAGCGGGGATGAGTATCCGCACAGTGAGAGAGCTTGCCGGCCTCACCTTGTCAGAAGCCGCGGCTTTGACGGGCCGCTCGGCGGGATACCTCTCTCAAGTCGAAACGGGCAAGGCGGAAAACGTGACTGAGAAGTACGTTGCCAACACTATTGGCCGCCTATGCGCCTTCATCGCGGATCCCACTCAGGCAGCTGCAGAGAAGAAGGTGGCCTGATGATACGCGCAGAGATGCCCATCCGCCCGGGGGAGGTTGAACGGCACTACCCCGTGTCAGAGGTCGCCCGACTCTTGGGCATGTCCCAGGACTGGGTTTATGACCGCTTGAAGGACGGGACGTTCGTGACCGCGAACTTCGGCGAGGGGAAGTCGAAGCGCAGGATCCCCGCATCTTCGATCAACGCCTTTATCGAGGCGCACACGTACGGAACGAGAAAGCCCGCTGCGGTAACAGCGGGCCAGAACATCAACAACTAGGAGAAGCAATGTCCCAAATCCAGAATAACACCTCTCGCCCTTGCAGGAGCTGCGGAAGCAACCTTGGCCCGTATGACGAGTCAATGCATTCGGAGTGCGAGCAGCTCGAGCCATCGGAGGGCGCAAAGTGAGTGCGGTAGAGCAGAGCTTCAACTTCGAGGGCTGGGCGGTCCGCACGGTGACGATCGACGGAGAGCCGTGGTTCGTCGCCCGAGACGTAGCCCAGGTCCTCGGATATGCGGACCCCGTGAACGCGATCAAGGCCCACTGCAAGGGGGTGGCGAATCACCACCCCCTTCAGACGGCAGGCGGAACGCAGAAGGCCAGGGTCATCAACGAGGCAGACGTGCTCCGCATGATCGTCTCTTCCCGCCTCCCCGCAGCTGAGCAGTTCGAGCGTTGGGTGTTCGAGACGGTGCTGCCGGAGATCCGTCGCACCGGCAGCTACTCGGCTCCGAAGTCGCTCGAGGAGCGCACGCTTGAGCTTGTGGGTGAACTGCACGCCAAGGTGCAGGAGCAGGCGCAGGAGATCGAGACGCTGACTCCGCTTGCTGCTCAGGCTCGAACTCACAACCTTGGCAAGGGCAACGTCAGCCGGCAGGCGTTCGCCAGGGAGATTATCAAGTGGGCGCTCGCTGAAGGGTTCGCGGTCAAGCAGCCGCAGGTCATGGAGTTCCTGGGCCGCAAGCTCGACATGTTCGTGGTCGGGCACCGCGCTGATCAGGGTGAGGCCACGCTTTCCGGTGAGCGGCGCGGGCTGTCCACAACGGTCAAAGGCACAGCCGAGAACGGTCACGCCTACGCAACGGGGAAGCTCACACCGAAAGGTGTCGAGTACGCCTGGACCCGCATCGAGAACTATGTCCGTGAGCACGGGCACCTGGAACTTCCCAAGAAGGAGATCGCAGCATGAGCGCGCAGCGTCTGTACAAGGCCGAGTGGGTTCACGACGCCGAGGAGAACTACGACTACGAGATGTACGGGGAACCGCTCTCGGAGCCCGCCGGGTGGCGTGAGTACGCCATCGAGAAGTGGGGGACCGTGCCCCCGGAGAATGAGTACTGGCCGCAGGGGTACAAGCCGTTCTTCTGGCCTTCCACTGATCGGATCTTCCGGTCACGGTCGGCAGCTCAGCGCCGCGTCGACATCATCAACCACTGGGGCGGGCGGGCAGTGCTGGTGGAGTGCACGCCTGAGTGGATGACAGTCTCGGCAGCGAACGCGCAGCGCAAAGCGAAGTGGCTCAAGGATAAGCGTGCACGGGTCCTCGAAGAGCTGGCCGCTGTAAACGATGCCCTCCGCGCGACTGAGGAGGGGGCGTCATGAACCAGCCATATCTCATTGAGGAGATCCGCAAGGTGGACGAGGCGCAGCGCCGTCGCTCGAACGCGGCCCTGAAGCAGATGGTTCGCGGAGGGGTGATCTCCGAGGACGATCTCGAGAGCGTCGCTTGTCCTCAGCGTGGGCGTCGTAAGTCTCTTCGGCATCTGACTGTTGAAGATCTCATCCGCATGGACATCATCCGCGTCGTCTAGGCGCCCGCCCATCTCTCGCTGGGGTTCCGACCCTGGCACAGCTACAGCATTGCCGTTTTCAGGTCACCAGTCCCGTTCGAGTCGGGCGCAATGCACGGCCTCACGGCTCACAACTACAAACAGCTTCCCGAAATCCCGATGCTCTACTACGAGCCCGGTCCCCAGAGGGAACTGCACATATGGATCCAGGTCATGTTGACCGTCTCGTGGTGGGGGCGGTAGTGGCGCGGTGAATGAGAGTCCGACCGGTATGTCCCGGCGGCAGAGTCTTTTGGCCCCCCTTTGTGGGGGAACCGGCGCGGGGTGAAGCGCGGGCGGTGCATGGTGCTGGCGCACGACTGGGATACCCGGTGCGTCACGGAGTTCGAACCTCCGACCGCCACGACAACAACGAGATGAAAGGCAGGTTGTCATGGCCGGTTTCAGCAAGGAAGCAGTAATTGAGGCGCTCGCGGCGAGATTGAAGGAGCAGGCGGAACGTAGTCGTCAGCGTCATGAGAGCTCGCTCGCGGAATGGGAGAAAGACCGTGCTCGCATCGGGCGGGCGAAGAAGAACCTGCGACAAGCGGTCCGCGATCTGACAGACGACAAGATTGAGATCGAGGCGTTCGCGAAGCGCATCAACGACAGCGGCACCAACTATCGACACCCAGTGTGGACGGTAGAGGCTGCCAAGACGGTCCCCAAGCCTCCTGTACAGCAGGAGAGCGAGAACGAGGTAGCGATCAAGCGCCTGATCAGGCTTGCAGAGTCGTCGACTAGTGACGCTTTCACGATCACCGAACTCAAGTCGCTCGGGATCCTCGAATGGATCAAAACGCGGTGACTGCCCGCTCGTGCGTGCGCTCGCGGATCGGCGCACGAGCACGGAAGTCCCAGATTGGCGAGGGCCGGTGCTCGGGGGAGTGCCGACGGGTGAACCGCGCATGCGGCGACCCAGACGAGCGTGCCGTGGTAGGTCCCACGGGCGCATCCCCCGCACAACGACTTGGAAGAAGGAAGGAGCCGGTGATGGCAAGAGAGATCGTGACTGTTGTGAGGGCAGACAGTGAAGCGGATGTGTTCATGGCTTTGCTTGAGATCGGGCGGATGCATCAGAACACGACGGTGGGTGCGGCGTTGATCGAGATGCTGCGTCCCATGTTCGACACGGTGAAGGGCGGCTCTGATGGTTGAGGTGATCCCGAACGAGGTTCTGGGGCCGTTGCTGGTGGTACTGGTGGCGGCCCTCATTCGTATCTACGGGCCCGCACTCATGGTGTGGGTCGGACTCAAGGAGGAGAAATGAGCGTCACGATCACCTGCAACAAGTGCGGGGCACATGTGACCGATGAGCTTGGTCCTGCAATCGAGTGGGACGACGCGCACCAAGCACGCTGCAAGGAGGTGGAGTGATGGAGAAGTTCACAGCAAGCAACGGAACGCAGGTGGTCCCGATCACCGCGCCCGGTGTTGCGAAAGGCATAGCCGTTGCGCCCGACTTTGGTTGCCGCACAAATATCTACGACGGTGACGTTCAAGCTCTGCGTGAGTTCTTTCAGCACGAACGCGACCAGGAACTCGGGCGATGGCGTTTCAATGCCTACCTGACGGTCTACGAAGCCGAGAATCACCAGCCGGGCAACCGGGCTCGTGCCGTGAACGTTCTCGACGATCGCACCGGCAGACTGCACATGCGTCACGAAGGTCAGGCGGCATGGCGTGAGACGAACCCGGCGCTCTCTGAAGCCGCCGCCGCCTACTTCGCTGCTCATCCTGAACCGAAGCAGTGGCACGAAGCGAAGCCCGGCGAAGTGTGGGTGGCAAAGCTTTCAACCGGGCCCACGTTTGATGAGGTTGCTCTTCAGGTCATGGAGTACGCCGAAGAAGGCATCGTGTTCATGGATCACGCGGAAGAGGAACCTTACGAACTCACCGCCACCGAGATCACCGATGCCCGCCGTATCTGGCCGGAGGTGTCTGATGAGTGACGCTTACCTCGACGCCATGACTGCGCCGACCGACTACGGCACCCCGGCCCCCACCAACCTCGGTGGGGGCCTCACTGTATCCGACGTGGACCAGTCGCATCCGTCGGTGCGCTGCGGGAACTGCGGCAACCATCCCGTGCGCGGAGTATCGAACCCCGCATGCGATCGCCCAATTCACAAGAGGGAGACACCTGATGGAGCCGCGTGAGGATCCTTGGGGCCGTGATCTTGAGTACGACCCAGACACCGGATGGTGCCCCGACGACCCGTCAGGGTGGCCGGCATCCCAAGGTCAGGAGCCCATCTGCGGCGTAGAGCAGGACGCCGCCGCGTGGAACGCGGCACAAACCAATTCCAGAGACGCCGAGATGGATCGGCAGAGAGGCTGGTCGTAGAGATCATGCAGACGTTCAAGATCGAAAACTACAAGGGCATCCGCGGCACGGTGGAAGTATCCACCGATGGTGGGTCCGTCATCGTGCAGGGTAAGAACGCAGCCGGGAAGTCGAGCTTTATCGACGGCATCGTGGAGTTGTTCGATGCCCGTGGCATTCGGCTCACCCCGCACCCCATTCACGAAGGTGAGGAAGAGGCGCGGGCCGAATTCACGGACACCGAACTCGATGTGAAGATCACGCGAGAGTGGAAGCGCGGCAAGGATGGAAAGCCGAAGTCGGTGCTGACGGTCCATGCGCTCGACGGCGCGAAGCATGCGAAGCCGGCAGAGGTAATCGCGAACCTGACAGGCGGGCTGATCTTCGATCCGTCACGTTTCCTGCTTCTGGATCCGAAGCCGCAGAGGGACATGCTGCTGCGGGCGGTCGATCTGCCGTTCGATCTCGATGAGCTCGAATCACGAGAGCGTGCCGCCGAGGATGAGCGGCTCAAGAAGGGGCAGGCTGCGCGTGCCGCTGATGGTGCAGTGACGAACGCTGAACGGCCCGCACCTGGTACGCCGGATGCGCCCGTGTCGACCGCTGATCTTGTCGCGAGGCTCGAAGAAGCGCGGGCCCACAACGCGCGGATCGATCAGGCTGTCCGGGCTGAGCAGCAGCACAGTGCAGCTCAGGACAGGATCACGGACCAGATCAACGATCTGGAAGCGCAGATCGAGCGACTGCGGCAACAGTATGCCGAGGAGAGCGCGGCACGTACAGAGGCAAAGAAGGCCGCTGAGCAGCCACTCATTGCCACGACCGAGCTCGAAGCGCAGGTCGCGAACGTGGACGAGGTGAACCGGAACGTGCAGCTCGGGCAGATCTACCGTGCGCTCGAGGAAGAGGCCGAGTCGAAGCGGAAGGATCACGAAGAGGCTGCGGCCTTGGTGAAGCACATTCAGAAGCTCAAGGCGGACGGGCTGAAGCAGGCCACCTTCCCGCACCCCGCACTGTCTGTATCGGATGAGGGTGTGCTGTTCGACGGGGTGCCGTTCTCGCAGGTCAACACCGGGCAGCGTGAGGAGGCGGCGTTCGCGATCGCCACCGCTGGCCAGCCGGATCTTCGGTTGGTGATCGTGAAGAACGGTGACCTGATGGATGAAGGGTCGCTTGCCAGGATCGATGAGATCGCTGCCGAGCGCGGATACACGGTGATCATTGAGCGGGGTCGCCCCGACGTGGGAGGGCTTGTGGCGACGTTCGTTGAGATGGTCGACGGGCAAGCGGCATGAGTTGGCGCGAGCGCATCGTTGTCTCGGGAGAAGATCGTTCGGAATGGCTGCGCGCTCGCGCCCCCTACATCGGGGCATCGGACATGAAGATGTTCGCGAACCCGAACTCGATCGAGAAGTACGTCGCCGCGAAGATCCGACCGAAGTCGTTCTTCGGGAACGAGACCACGCAATCGGGGCACCGATGGGAGCCGATGATTCTCGCGTATCTCGGGGTGCCTGAGAACAAAGCGTTCGTGCATTCACCAACGCATGAGCGGATCGCGTGCACGCCAGACGGTATCTCAGACCGTGACCCGTTCACCCTTGCGGAGTGCAAAACACGGCACGGTGTCATCAAGCCGGACCCGGATGCGGGGGAGTGGCGGCAGCTCGCCGCGCAACTGTTCTGCTTCCCGGAAGCCGAGCGAGTGCTGTTCGGGACGCTCACGCTCGTGCGAGGTGAACATGACGAATGGGTCGAACGAGAAGGCGGGTACTCGCGTCTGGAAGTGCCGCGTGATCACCCGAAGATCATCGCTGCGATGGGGCTGATTATCCCTATTGCTGAGCAGGTAATCGCCGCATTGGATGCGGCCAAACAGGAACTTGAGGAGGCTCCATTTTGAGTGCGGTAGCAACTATGCCGAAGTCATCAGACGCGGCGGCATGGACAGCCGAAGAGAAGGCTGTTGTCGAAGCGTCAGGTCTGGTGTTCAAACACAGCTACGGCGCGAAGGAAGGGCAGAAGGAGCTCGCCCCTCGCCCAGTTGTGGCGCGGTTCATGCACACGTGCCAGCGAACCGGGCTCGACCCGCTTGCGAAGCAGATCTACTGCATCGGCCGGCTGAGCGGCGGCACCGTGGAGTGGTCGATTCAGACTGCTATCGATGGGTTCCGAGTCATTGCTGAACGCTCATCGAAGTATGCAGGGCAAGACGCTGCGGAGTGGCTGACCCAGACTGGTGAATGGGTTCCTGTGTTCGTGAAGGCGCTGCACGGCGAGCACCCTCTCGCCGCCCGAGTGAACGTGTACCGGCACGACTGGAACCCGGACAAGCCCGCGGTTGGTGTTGCGACGTGGGATGAGTACGCCCAGTACACCCGCAAGGGTGATCTGACTGCAATGTGGAAGCAGCGGGGGCCGGGGCAGCTTGCCAAGTGTGCCGAAGCGCTCGCGTTCCGCAAAGCGTTCCCGCAAGACCTCTCGGGCATGTACACCGACGACGAGATGTCCGCCCGGCAGGACGAAGCCGAAGTCGTTGACGACAGCGGCACTGACTGGGCGGCGCTGATCGAAGCATGCGAAACGCTCAACGAGCTTGAGGATGTCTCAGCACGGATTCGAGAAGCAAGAGCCGGCAGTGACGAACTGCGGGTGAAGCGTGCCGCACGCCTTGGGGTGCTGCAAGCGCAGGAGCAGAACATGGTCGATGCGGAGGAGGTGGACGATGACGGACAGCAACCTGACCCGGCGAGCGGAGCAGATGCGAACGTTCCAGCCGGCGAACCCGGCACAGATGGAACAGAAGATCGGCGAAGCGAATGACCTGTTCGACGCACTCGTTGAAGCACTGAGAGACACGAACAGTCGTCGGTATGCGGCTGAGGTCGCTTACTCGCAGAAGAAGAACAGTCGCATGGCGCACTGGATCGACGCAGGGAAGAACGTCACGTACGCGCGCGCTCAAGCCGAGGTCGAGTCCCGTGCTGAATATGAGGCGTGGCTGAATCTGAAAGCGGAGTACCACCATCTTGAGGATCTCTCGAAGGCGTTGCAGGCGCGGATCTTCTCGATGTTGAACATCAACAAGGCTGTCACGGCAGCGTACAACTCGTATCGAGGTGGTTCCTGATGAACCCGAAACCTGGTTGTGAGCGTTGTTTTGGCTCGGGCTGGATTGATCACAGCCCGAGCCTTTCGTCTGCCTGCCCCTGCCGGAAGGAGAACCCATGACCACGACACCGGCTGGCATGCGGATCATCGACTGCGGCGAGTGCGGGTGCCGGCACGCCGAGGGACGCGCGCACTGCGTGCACTGCGGGAAAGCGACCCTGTTCGGGCACGAGCTCTGCGAGGTGCCATGAGCAAGAGCATTCCTGCGAAGACGAAGGCCGCGGTTCTCGAACGGGACCGCGGCCTTTGCGTTCTCCGCATCGCCCCCGACTGCATGGGCGACGCGACCTGTGCCGACCACCGTGCGAACCGAGGCCACGGGGGAGCGAAGTCGGGGGTGCTCGACCGGCCCTCGAACCTGATCGCTGCGTGTGGGATCTGCAACGGCTACAAGGAATCCAACGCTGACCGTGACGAACTCGAACGCAGGGGGGTCAGGGTGCGTGGTGATTCCACTCATGAGAAGACAGCGATCCGGGCGCGAGTAACCCCGGTCGAGTACCCAGACGGGGAGGTGTGGTGGCTTGACGACGACGGAAGCAGGAGCGGGCAACCGTTTTGAGGAGGCGTACCAGATCGCGTTCGGGAACGGGCGCATCTCAGACATCCTCGCCGCCGAGCACTACGCGACCGCTAACAGAATGCCCGATCTCGCATGGGCGTGCCGTGAGGCCGTCGCGATGCGGGCTGTAGGGGAAGCGCCAAACAGAGAGGAGGAAGACGTTGGCGAAGGATAAGCGCCTGTTCACCCAGATCGTGGTGGACTTTCATAGGCACCCGAAGATCACGCGCCTGCCAGTAGAGGTTCGGTGGACGTTCATTGAGATGTTGGGTGAGGCGCGTATCGCTGACAACGACGGAGTGTTTGCTTCTGAGGATGCTGAGTTCATGTGGCCGTTGGCGCATCTTGAAGCGTTGTTGGGGTCGCATCCGAGTCGCCCACTGCTCGTGAAAGATGACGCTGGTTGCTATGTGATCAGGGATTATGCGGAGCATCAGCAGACTCGTGCGGAGCGTGAGGAGTTGGCCCGGATCGCTCGTGAGAATGGGGCGAAGGGTGGCCGTCCTCGGAAACCGAGGGGGAACCCAGCAGTAACCCAGGGGGTTTCGAAACAGAACCGGACGGAACCCAGCGGAACCCAAACGAAACCAGAGTCAGAGTCAGAGTCAGAGCTAGAGATAGAGAGATTACTTACTAAGTCAGTCAGTCTTGATGTAACGCGCGCGAGCAAGACTGACGGACTTGAAAACAGCTCCACCTCTCGTCCAGTCGATCCACGTCGCATCGCCGAGTTGGTAGAGACAATCTGCGACACCGTGATCGACGAATCAGCTGCTCTGCGGCTCTCAAAGTGGATCGTGGAGCAGTCACCCGCACCAGTTCGCTACCCCCACGCCTACACCGAGCGCGCAATCAAGAACGACCCGCTGAAGATTCAGGAATGGATCGACACGGAGGTGATCACATGACCGTCGTCGATGAGCATCTTCCGGTGCTGCGTGAGTTCGTGGCTGCAGTACGTGAGCGCGACGCTGATGTGATCAGTGCGTGTCTGCACTACACGCCACCGGGGACGCTCGCGCAGATCGCAGCGGAGTGGATCGCAGCGCTACTGGCCGAGGCCGAGGGCCGTGAGGCGGAGCTCGCGCGGCTTAGGCAGAGCGAGCGCGCGGTGCCGGGCGGCGATCTCATGACCGCCTACCGGATCGCGCACCAGAAGCGGAGGTCCGTGGAAGCCAAACTCGCTGACCGCGACCGGGAACTAGCCGAGGCGCGGGCAAAGCTCGCGGCCCTCATGAAAGAACGAAGGGAGGCCGCATGAGTGGTGTCGCATTCTCAGTCGAGGGATTGCCGATCCCTCAGGGGTCCAAAACTGTCGCGAAGGGTGGCGGGAAGACATGGCTTCGCGACGCGAACGCCACAAAGCTGAAGCCGTGGCGGGCAAAGGTCGCAGCCGCAGCAGACACGGGTGCGTCATTCGACTGCCCAGTTGTTGTGTTCGCGGTGTTCTACCTGCCCAAACCGCAGCGCCCGAGGTGGCTGCTCCCCGGAGTGAAACCGGATGTCGACAAGCTCGCCCGGGCGCTCCTTGACGGCATGAAAGACGGCGGCCTGCTCGCGGAGGATTCCCGCGTGGTCGACCTGCACGCCGTGAAGCGTTACGAGCATGCGGGCAACCCGGTTGGGGTGCGGGTGCTCGTGATGGAAACCGAAGAAGTAACCCCGTTCCGGCCTGATGCTGTGCAGCGGGTCGCAGACCGAATCAACCAGAAGGAGAACCAATGAAGAAAATCATCCCCGCAGTCATTGCGGTAGGAGCAGTCCTCGGACTCGCAGCTTGTAGCGACGCGAGCGTGGCATCACACAACATCTCGCGAGAATCGGACTACTTCAAAGTGGACCGGCGCATCGTGTTCCTCAACGGAATCACTGACACCTACCTGCTCAGCATTGAAGGCAAGTGCTCCATCGAACCTGACATGGATGAATCACAGCTCGAAGTGACGTGCAAGGTCGCAGACGGGGAGTACAAGAAGCACTTCCTCGGACTCTCCGACAACGTCACCTACTTCATCGAGCAGCTCGAAACATCGGCTGTGAGCGCCTATCACTACAAGGTCATGTTCAAGCCGGAAGCGATCATCCCAGATATCGATCTGAAGACAAGCGGGGGCGATAACTGATGGCCGGCGAACCGCTCATCACCGTAATCGGCAACCTCGTAGCCGATCCCGAACCGCGCATTTCTCAGTCGGGGAAGTCGTGGTGCACGTTCCGTATCGCATCCACCCCGAGAGTCCGCGACAAGCAGTCCGGCGACTGGTCCGATGGGGAAGCGTTGTGGCTGGGATGTCGCGCGTACGGCGAATACGCCGACAACATCGCGGCATCGCTCACGAAGGGCATGCGCGTCATCGTGCAGGGCCGCCTCACGCAGCGCAGCTACACCGACAACCAGGGGCAGCAGCGCACCTCGCTCGACCTTGAGGTCGAAGAGGTCGGCCCGTCGCTGCGTTTCGCCACCGCTCAGGTCAGCCGCACACAGGATCGCGGTCAGGGCGGCTTTCAGGGAGGCCCTGCCACGGCAGGAGCACCCCAGACGGGCGGATGGTCATCCGGTGACACGAACTCTGCTCAGAACGCAGATTTCGGGGGTGGGTTTGATGACAACCAGCCCTTCTGAAAGCACCTGCTGACATCACCGAGCCCCGCCCAGTAGCGGGGCATTTTCGTACCCAGAGAGCGCCCCATCGCATCAGTGGGGCGCTCTCCTCATTCCACCAGGAGGACAACGTGAAAACACGCACGCACCGAGGCGGTACAGCATGAGCGCTCCGATCATCGCGGTCGACCACTTCGCGGGCCTGGGCTGGGGTGTCGCGTGTGAACGTCTCGGGATTCGTGAGTATGGGGTGGAGATCGCCCCGTCCGCGATCCGCATGCGCTCAGCGAACGGCATGCGGACGGTCTACCGGGACGTGTGGACCGGACTCTTCAACTCCGAACTGGTGCCTGAGCACGAAATGTACATCGCCAGCCCGCCCTGCCAAACCTTCTCAATGGCCGGGAAAGGTGAGGGCCGAAAAGCGCTCGACGATGTGCACGAAGCGATCTTCGAGCGCCGCTTCGAGGATGCCGCCGCACTGCACCAGTTGACCGAAACCCTCGACCCACGCACAGCGCTCGTCCTCACCCCGCTCGCGCACATCTGGCAGCACCGCCCCCGCCTGGTCGCGCTCGAGCAAGTACCCGAGGTGCTACCTGTCTGGCACGCCTACGCGATCGTGCTGCGAAGCATCGGCTACTCGGTGTGGGCGGGCATCCTCCGCGCAGAGCAGTACGGGGTGCCACAGACCAGGAAGCGGGCGATCCTCATGGCCCGCCTCGACGGCAAAGTGGAGCCGCCGGTGCCAACGCACTCGCGCTACTACTCGACCGATCCGGGCCGCCTTGACCCGGGTGTGGAGAAGTGGGTGTCGATGGCTGAGGCGCTCGGCTTCGGCCTTGCGTCGCGCCCGTCACCCACGATCACAGGTGGCGGGACAGAGACGGGCGGAGCCGAGCCCATCGCGAAGCTCGCCAGGTGGACGGATAGCGATGACTGGGTGCTGCGGGGCAATCAGCGCCCGCCCGGCATGACTGAGTATCACTCCCGCTCCATCGATGCGCCCGCTCAGACGATCACGGGCCAAGCCGATCTATTTCGATTTGTCGCTCGCAAGGCGATGGGTGCCGGCATGGTGGAGCGCCGCGGCGACCGCCCAGGCCGAACGCTCGATCAGCCAGCATTCACGATCCGCGGGAACGCCGGCGGGATGGAGCCGGGCGGGTTCGTGTTCCGGCAGGAACTCGCGGCCTGGGAATGGCTCGACGCGCCGGCAACAACCATTGCGGGCGACCCGCGCATTACCGCGCGTGAGCACCACGAGCACGGGGAGCAGTCGGGAACCTCGCTGCGCCTCACCTACCTCGAAGCCGCTGCGCTGCAGAGCTTCCCGCCGTCGATGCGGTGGCCAGGGAATCAGGGCTCCCGGTTCCTCGCGATAGGGAACGCTGTGCCGCCGCTGCTCGCCGAAGCGATCCTCGCAGCACTGCTCGCGCCGCCGGCTGAGCGTGATGCCTGGGATCTGGCATTTGCGGAGGTCGCCGGATGACACGCCCACTCACTACCGCCGAGCTGGCTGTGCTTGCTCGTCTCGATATCACCCCCGAAGACCTGACAGGAGAAAACCATGACGAATAGACGAACCGCGCCGACCGCGACCGAGACTCTGGAGCGTGCGATCAGCAAGCTCGAAAAGATGCGCGACGAGGCGGGGCTGGACCTCTGGGCCGCGCCCATCCGCGACCCGTTCGACCCCGACTACGACATATATGTGTATGAGGGGCCGGGGCTTTCCACCGATAGGTGCATCTTCACGACAGATTCGAAGCCGCACGTCGATGCGATTCTCGCCCTGTCTCGCACGGTGGACCCGATGCTTGACATGTTGCGGTTCGCGCGCGGCCTGTTCGGCGCGCAGATTCATGGCGAGCAGGCCGCAGCGACGGTGGACCTCGCCCTGTACCTTGCTCGCGCCATTCTCGGAGAGGAGACTGACCATGGCCGATGAGAAGACCCGCGCACGGATCGCGGACCTGCGAGAGTACGCAACCGCCCTGCGCGCGAGCGTCCATGTGCATCACACCGGAGCCGACCTGATCGAGCAAGCTGCCGACACCATCTCAGCGCTCACGGTACCGGACGGAGACGCGCGGGAACGACTGCTCCAGCTCATCACCGAATACATGCCCGGCAGGGAAGGAATCCCGAAGGTGCAGGATGTCTGGCTTGCCGACGCGATCCTGGCCGCGTTCCCGGTGCTTGGGCGCGACATCGCGGGCGAGATCGAGGCCGAGACCATGGACGAGCTACGCAAGCTGATCCCCGCAGGGTGGCAGATGCTCAGCGTGCGTCAGGCTTAGGCCTCTTCGGGCTCTTGCGCTCGACGGCGTTCGCCCAGACCCAAACCTCCTGAGGCCCCGTCCAGCCCGGGAGCTCCATCCGTACGAGCACTGCCTTCGACGTGTACGCGATGACCTCGCCGTCGAGCACCTGGTCATCGACCCAGGTACGGATCATCTGTAGCGACACCGTGACCGGTACGGGTTCGCACATGTGCGGCAGCCCCGTGCGCTCTGCTTGCCTCTTCGCGAGGCCGAGCGGGATGCTCTTCGCGTTCCACCGGTCGAGCATCCGATCGATATCGCTCTCCGCGGTCGGTGAGAGGTCGCCTCGTTTCATCGTGGCTCCTCTGCCCTCCACTCGCCGGCGTGACGGCGCAGGGCGAGCGTGCGCACTTCGCTGCTCGACGCGGACTGCACCGTGCAGCGCCAGCCTGTGCGGCGGGCTGTGGGGTGCGTGATGAGCGGGTGCATCTCCTCGTCGGGCACTTCGATGATCGGCGTCGGGGTGCCGATGACCCGCCACCTGGAGCGGCGGTAGACGAGGCGTGCGGGCAGGTCGTGCTCCATCCAGACCATGACCGTGTCGTCGTTCACCTGCATTTTGGGGCCGATCACCGCTTCGAACATATGTTCGATTGTAGGCGCGAGATCGTGATTCGCAAGCCGAGTAGGCGAGTCGTGAATTATGCGACGATCGATGAATTGCCAGAACGCCTACCTCGAGAACTACGACGGCGACTAAGCCGGCTCGATCAGCTCTGGCCCGTCACCACGCAGCGGGCGCACCACCCACTCGCGCAGCTGCTCAGAGATCGGCACCGACGCCTCCGATACCGCGTCGACGAGCAGCTGATCACCCTCGGTCTCGGGGTCGAGCCAATCCCGTACGAGCTCGTCTGCCATGAAGACCGGCATGCGGTCGTGCAGCGATTGCATCACTCCGGCTGAGGCGCGCGTGAGGATCGTCGCCGTGAGATGCCAGCCCTCATTGTCGCCGGCATCGGGCTCGTGCCACCACGAGTACAGGCCAGCCATCGGGAGAACTGGCCGCGGGCCGAAGATCGCGTGCGGTGTTCGTTTCGACTTGGGGCCGGTCCACTCGTAGAAGCCCGTAACTGGGATGATGCAGCGCCGGCTCTTCACCGACGCCTTGAAGCTCGCCTTCTCCGCTGCAGTCTCAGACCGCGCATTGAAGGTGGGAAACTTCGTCTTGAGTTCTTTCGACCAGATGGGTACGAGACTCCAATAGGCGTAACGCAGCTGCTTCTCGCCTGACTTGTGGTCCGTCAGCGCGACGGGGATGTCCTGGGTGGGTTTCAGGTTCCAGCTCGGCGCGTAACCATCGGGACGCTGCTGCATCCACGCCGCTATCTCGCCGCCGCCCGCTACGTCCATGTTCTCGTCATAGTCGACGATGACTCTCCCGCACATGCGCCCAGGCTACGCGCCCCGCAGGCGCACGAAAAGTGCCCCCGCCGCTCCGAAGAGCAGCGGGGGCGCAGAAGTAAGTGTGCTGTCTGCCTAATCGCCTTCAACTATCAGATCAGAGTCCCACCGAAGCGGCAAAGA
>NZ_JBBCTL010000003.1:0-542475 GCF_037148395.1 Leucobacter sp. MMO-125 | reverse complement strand
TCTTTGCCGCTTCGGTGGGACTCTGATCTGATAGTTGAAGGCGATTAGGCAGACAGCACACTTACTTCTGCGCCCCCGCTGCTCTTCGGAGCGGCGGGGGCACTTTTCGTGTGCCTGAAGAGGCGGGTGCCCCGGTCTTCGGGGGAAGACCCACATCGCAGCGTCCACGAAATGGGGTGGGAATCCGGAGCACCCTAAGTGCACAGTACTCCAAGTTTTGTGTGGCTCTCAGCATTCTTGGCAATCCGGATCATCTAGAGCCACTACCAGGGATAGCCCGCCGATACTCTCAGCGGCCTTCGCTGTTTGGGTGCGCGCTCAGTGTCTAGTTCGCGCCGTCGGTATCGGCACCGTACTCCTCAACTTGAAGGCGCAGCGAGGACTCGTCTTTGGCGCTTGAAGCGGGATCGTGGAGCGAAGTGTCGATCGTTGAGACGGCGATCGGGAACCCTGCCCCGAGCAGCAGAACGACGCGAGAAAGCTGCTGGCGTCCGTTGATATAGCCAGAGAACTCGGCTAGCTCCGCGGCTCCGTGGGCATACTGTGTTTGTTTCACCCCGAACGCGGGGTTCCCGTACTCTTCGAAATTCATGTGGGGTCTCGAGGCTGCGGCATGCGCCAGTTCGAGGACCGCATCTGCCACGTTGTCCGAAACATCAATGGTCAAGTTTCCGTAGTGAACTCGTTTCATGCCGTCAACCATATGCAAAAGCGCCGTCGCGCTAGAGGGGGCTAGCTGGGGGTGAATGCAGGCGATAAGATTCTCCGGCGAGCTCTGAGGCCAGCGGCAGAGGAACCCCCGTTCAGATCTTCACGTTTTCCTCCGGGTGTGGGAATCTAGGGTCATGGGACTCATGTTGTACGGCGGGAATCGCTACTCATTCGAAGATCGACAACTCGCGCACATCAAAGTTGCGCTGCAGAGAAAGCTCCGCAAACAGGAGTGCTTCCTCATGAGTTGGACGGTGGAACCCTCGGACGGCAGTGGTCGCGTGTCCTTGTGGATGTCGCCTGCGATCCCGCTCGCTTTCCACTTCTCGGGCAGCAGACAGCCGGTCCTCAACGAGGAGTGGCTCGCGGTGCTCGAGCACACCTCGCATACGCCTCGCGGACTCGTACTCATTCCGGAGCAAGACGCTGAGGCTCTCGCTCAGAAGCTCAAGAAAAAGTCCCAGCAGGGCATCACGCAGGCCTGAGGTGTTGTCGCCTACCTACGCCGGAACGCATTCGCGTCGGCTTTCACAGCTCAGCTTCTCATCAAGTCAGTGGGTGTCCCGATGGGTCATATGATCTACGGCGGCACCCGTTATGAGTTCGAGGATCGGCAACTCGCGCACTTACAGCTCGCCCTGGAACGTTCGTTGTCTCGGCACGGGAGCTTTCGCATGAGTTGGTTTCCGGCCGCTGACGAGGATACTCAGAAGACGTCGTTGTGGATGACGCCTGATGTCGCACTCGACTTCGAATACGGAGACTCCACGCCTCCGCAGATCAACGAGGCTTGGGTCGCGATCATGGAACGCGCTTCCCACACACCGCTCGGACTGGTCTTGATCTCTGAATCTGACACCGCCGAGGTCATTGAGCGATTGATTCAGGAAATTTCCTCACAGGCGCCCCGGGATGGCCTATGGGCAAGCGTGCGGGAAACATGACCCGGGGCACCCTGTAGCAGATCGTAAGGCGGCCTGGCCCAGTCGGCGATCCCTTCCCATCACTACCGCCGTCATGAGAGGCTGTGCCGCTCCACCGGCTTGTGCCGCTGATCCCATGACCGCCATGTCACCGCGGCGGCCATCTGCAGGCTCGGAAAATACCCGACCAAGGCGCGATCGTCGGGATTCTCGTCGCCGGTCACCGACCGCCACAGCAGCGCAGACGGCCTCCCGATCCGCACTCGACGGATGATCGCGATTCGGAGAGCACCGTCGTACATCCACGCCTCCCCATCGCTCACGCGCGTCAGCGTCATCAACGGACTCCACGGCATCCCACCCATGCGGGGAGACTAGGCCGCGCCACCGACATTCACGCTCTGGCTGCGCAGAGTGTGGGCAAAATGTGGGCAAAGGCGCAAATCGGCACGATCTCCACAAACAGATAAGCCCCCGACTTCCCAGTGTTTACTAGGGGAGTCGGGGGCTTATCTCTGTTGTTCCTCTGGCGGAGACGGGGGGATTTGAACCCCCGGTCAGGTTTAAGCCCGACCCTTCATTAGCAGTGAAGTCCGTTCGGCCGCTCCGGCACGTCTCCATACGCGAACAACGTCACCCATTCTAACCGGACGATCGGGCCCATCGGAAATCGCCCGGGTTCAGCGCCCATCCACCGAGCCCATCGCACGCTCGTACACCTCGACCAGGCGCTCGGTCTGGGCCGATTGCAGAAAACGGCGGCCTTCGGCGTCGGGGATGCGCAGCGGATCGGGATCCGCGATCCGCGCACCCTCGCCCCCCGCGCCGCGGGTTGCCGACCGCACGCCGACAGCCAGCTCACCGACGGCGAGCCGCAGCGTGTCGGCGAGCGCGGCCACACTCGCATCGGCGACCCGCCACTCCACCGAGGCGTCAACGTCTTCGGCGATCTGGGGGTCGCAGAAGATGGTGGGCGTGCCGAGCGCGGCCGCTTCGAAGGGGGTGAGCCCCTGCGTTTCGAAGCCCATCGAGGTTTGCACGAGCGCATCGGCGTCGCGCATCGCGGCGAGCGCGTCGCGGTAGGGCACGGGCCCGGCGATGGTGACGCGATCCGCGAGCCCAGCGCGCGCAATCCGTTCGCGCATCTTGGGCAGCAGCAGCCCCGCCCCGTGCAGCACGACGTCGGCGTCGATGTCGGCGAGGGCGATGGCGTCGATGAATTCGAGCACTCGCTTTTCGTGGCTCATGCGACCGAGCCAGACGAGGCGCGGGCGGCTGCGGGGCGTGCGGGGCGCCGTGATCGCCCCGGCGATCTCCTCGTCATCGACGCCGCCGCGCGTCACTTGCACCTCGCTGGCCACACCATGCCGTTCCAGCTCGTCGGCGAAGTGACGCGATGGGGCGGTGACCACGGTGGCCTCTGCGGCGAGTTCTGCGAGGTAACGCCAGGCACCCTTCGATCGCCTCGCCACCTCGCCACGCGCGCGCCCGAGCACGAGTCGCCGCCACACGCGCAGCCCCCAGAACGCGAGCGGGGCAAGCGGGGTGACCGCACGGGTTCCCTCGTCGACGTGGTTGTGCATCGTGTGCACTACCGGCAGGGCGCCGGGAAGACCGCGCGCGGCCCCGAGCCCGCGGGCGGCGCGCAGCCCGATCATGGCACCCCAGAAGTCGCCTTGCACGTGCACGAGGTCGACGGGAGGCAGCTGCGCGAGCGCCTGGGAGAGCGCCCGGTCGGTGCGGCGGCCCGGCCAGGCGATGCCGTATTCGCGGTCGCGGGTGATCGGTCGTGAGGGCAGGTCGATGTAGGCGTTGTCGCGTGGCGTGTACCCCTGGCGGTGCAGCGCGGGCGCGACGATGGTGACGCGGTGCCCCAGCCGTTCGAGGTATCGCCGCTGCAGGCGGATCGCCACCTGCACGCCGCCGAGCGATTCGGCGTGCTGATCGGTGACGACGAGCACGTGCATGGTCAGGCTTCGCCTCGGTACAGCGCTTCGAAGGTGTCGAGGGTGCGGTCGATGTCGTGCACCTGCACGGCCGCGAGCGATGCACGCTGCATACGCTGGTACTCCTCGGGCGTGAGACTCAGCACTGCTTCGATCTGTTCGGCGAGTTCTCGATCGTTGCCTGCCTGGAAGAGGTGGCCGTTTTCGCCTTCGTGAACGAGGTGCGGCAGGGCCATCGCGTTGGCGGCGACGATCGGCAGCCCGGAGGCCATGGCCTCCATTGTGGCGATCGACTGCAGTTCGGCGATCGAGGCGATGACGAACGCGCTCGCCTCGGTGAGGTGGGCTCGCAGCTGCTGGTCGCTCACGCGTCCGGTGAAGCGCACACGATCCGCGATGCCGAGTTCGGTGGCGAGCTTCTCGAGGTTCTTGCGCTGGTCGCCGTCGCCCACGATGGTGAAGCTGACATCGAACGCGGGGTCGATGCGCGGGATGGCGCGCAGGATCACGTCGATTTCTTTTTCGAGGGTGACGCGGCCGACGAACACGAGCTTGTTCGCGGTGCGCGGTTCGAGGTCGGCGGTGTAGTCGGAGGCGCGCAGGCCGCAGCTGACGGGCAGCACACCACGGCGGTGGGTATTGCGTTCCAGGAAGTCGGCGGCGCGGCGGGTGGGTGTGGTGACTGCCGCGGCACGGGTGAGCACGCGGTCGGCGTCGTTCCATCCCCAGCGCACGAAGACGCGCTTTGCCCGCTCGGGCAGCAGGGTGAAATCGAGCACGTTCTCCGGCATGACGTGGTTGGTGGCCACGATGCGGATGCCGCGTTTGGCTCCTTCTTTCGCGAGCGCACGCCCCACCACGATGTGCGACTGGATGTGAATGACGTCGGGACGCACGGAGTCGAGCAGTCTGCGAGCGTATGAGCGGGCCCGCCAGGGCAGCACGAAGCGCAGCCAGTCGTGCGGGTACCACCGCCAGCTCGTCCACCGGTGCACGGTCATGCGCTCGCCCTCGATGGTCTCCGCGAAGGTGCCGGCGCTGGTCGCACGCTTCGACGGGGCGACGACGTGCACGTCGTGGCCGCGCTGCACGAGGCCGGCTGCGAGACGTTCGGCGAAGCGAGCAGCCCCGTTGACGTCGGGCGAGAAGGTGTCGCATCCGATGAGAACTCGGAGCGGCTGCTGGCGATCGGTGGTGCTCACGGTGTGCGGGAGTCCTTCGGTCGATGAGGCGTTTGCCGGTGGGCGAACGCACTCAAGTGTATGCAGCGTCTCCTCAGAATCGGCGCAGCAGCGCCCCGAGTCGGCGTAGCGGGGAGCTGCGCGGCGCGGCGGTGGCGGATCCGGTCACCTGGTGGAGGGGGCGCCTGGGCCGGGATCACTCGTGTCGGACCCGCGATCCGCATCGGGATTGCGGCCGACACGGGGCCGCAGACGCGGAATGTAGCGCGGGATCCAGCGCGCGAATCCTGCCGCGCCTGCGACCGCGAGCATGCCTGCGACGGCGCTCGCGAGCGGCAGGGACGCCGCGGCGATCGCGGAGACCGCGAGGGGTGCGGTGGCGCCCCCGAGGTCGGTGAGGGTGCGCCAGGCGGCGAGGTAGGGGGCGGGGTTGTCGCGCGGGGCGAGGTCGGCTCCCAGCGTGAGGAGAATGCCGCTCGATAGGCCGTTGCCGATCCCGATCACCACAGCGCAGCCCGTCAGCCACCAGGCCGCGCCGGGGAGATCGTGGGTGGCGGCGAGCACCAGAAAGCTGAGCGCCATCGCGATCATGGCCGGGAGCGCCGCCCAGAGCCGCCCGAAGCGGTCCATCACCTGGCCGCTGGCATAGAACAGTGCGAAGTCGATGGTGCCTGCAATGCCGACGACGAGCGCCACGCTCGTCGCGTCGAGACCGATCGAGACGCCCCACAGCGGCAGCAGCACGTCTTTCACGGAACGCAGGCCTGAGAGGATCGCTGCGGAGCCGCCGATGCGCAGCAGCGGAGCGTGTCCGTGGCGGATCGCGGAGAGCATGCCGTCCGATCCTCGTGGCGCCCCGGCTCCTCGACCGGGGCCCGCCTCGCCGGCAGGGCCGTGCGAGAGCAGCCGCTCGGGGTCAGGGGCAAAGCCCACGAGCAGCGCGGTGAGCGCGAGGCAGACGACGAACGCCCAGACGGGGGCGTGTTGGTCACCGGTGATCCCGAGCAGCCCTGCTGCGAGGAACGGCCCGGCGAATCGTCCGAAGCGGTGGGAGCCGCCGATCAGCGACAGCGCTCTGGCCCGGAACGTGACGGGCACGCGCGTGGTCATGAGGGAGTGGCGCGCTAGCCCGAACGCTGCCTCAGCGAAGCCGATCACGAACGCTGAGGCGCCGAGCACGGCAAGGCCGGGTGCGAGTGCGACTCCGAGGGCCCCCAGGAGGGCAACGCCGGAGGCGATGAGCATCGCGATGCGTTCACCCGCCCGCGCCACGAGCCAGCTGGCCGGCAGGTTGCCGACGAGCCTGCCGACAACCACCGTGGAGGCGATCACTCCTGAGAGGCCCAGCCCGGCCCCCTGCGATACCGCGATGAGGGGCACGATCGGCAGCATGGCGTAGGCACCGAGGGTGAACAGGATTGTCGGCCCGTAGATGCTCGGGGCAAGACGCAGCAGCAGTTCCCGTGTGGCGTTCGACATGTCGCTTCCAGAGTACGCCCACGGTCAGCCACCGTCGGGCGAGTTCGGGCTTTCATCCTCACCGAATAATGCGCTAACACACTGGTCATTTTTAGCCAGTACTCGCAAGGCCTGGTGCCGAATGCATGAGTCGAGCACGCTGGGTGCGTGCCAAACATTCACTCGGAAGCCGCGATAAAGATCGGCCGCCGCGTACGCGAGATCCGCCAGCACCTTGGCATCTCGCTGGAAGATCTCGGCGAGCTCGCGGAGATCAGTTGGACCAGCATCGGCAAGATCGAACGCGGCGTCTCCAGCCCGACTGCCGAAACGCTGGTGCGCCTCGGCACCGCGCTCGAAGTGGATCCGGGCAGTTTTCTGTCAGGCCTCAGCGCTGATGACTACGGTGTGCGCGTGCACCAGATCTCGGCCCGCGACCTCATTCGGGCCCGCGCAGAGCAGGGCACTCCGCGCCGCCGCAAGGCCTGACCACTCTCGATAGTCAGGCCTGACGGCCCTCGCCGGCGCCGCGGTGGGCCGCACTGGCGAGCACACCCAGCTCAGCGACGCATCGCCGACAGCACCGTAAAGGTGCGGTCTCGGGCAACCTCGCGCACCGGGCCGATCTCGCGCTCCACGAGGGGCCGATAGCGCAGGTGCGAATTGAAAACGAGACGCAGCTCGCCACCGAGAGCGAGTGCGCGACGGCACGCGCGGATCAGGCGGTGCGCCACTCCCGCGTGCACCGTCGCCCCCGTGTGAAACGGCGGGTTGAGCAGGATCAGATCCGCCCACCCATCGGGCACGGCTTCAAGAGCATCAGCACGGTGGATCGCCACCCGATCCGCCACACCCGCCTCTGCCGCGGTGAGCCGAGCCGCAGCAACCGCGGCGGCCGACTGGTCTGTCGCGATAACCTCGGCGTCGGGCCAGCGCAGCGCCGCAGAAACGGCCAGCACCCCATTGCCGCAGCCGAGATCAACGATACGGGCGGGCTTCACGCCAGGCCTTTCGGGCACACCCAGCCCTTCGAGCAGCAGCCTGCTGCCGTGATCGAGCGTGGCACCCCCGAATGTCGCCCCGAACGCGGCAACCCGAAACGCGAGCGCAGCATCCGATCCCCACTGCGGAAACGGCGCGGGGCCGATGTCACGCCGCGCGCTCGCCCGCAACACCCGAGCCTTGCGCCACCCGAGCCCCGCCGAGACCTCGCCGAAGGAGCGGCCCAGCACCTCGTTCTGAGCACGAGTCATATGCTTCACGCGCCCGCCGGCGACCACCCGCACCTCGGGATGCGCCCAGCGCGCGATCGACCAGGCGATCTCATCGAGCGCGTCGAGGCCCCGCGGCAACTGCAGCAGCACCAGCCGCGCATCGCGCAGCAGCGACTCGTCGAGCGGGTGCGAGCTGTGCATCCCGGCAAGGCCGAGACGTTCCGCGTTCGCGGTAAGCGCGCGCTCGGCGAGCAGCGGATCCTGGTGCACGCGGATCCGCCGCGCACCGAGGCTCGCCGCACCCAGCGTGAGCGCACCGTGACGGTCACCGATCACCACCAGCTCACCGTCGTCGATGCCGCGCAGCTCATCGGCGACGGTGTCGAGCATCAGCTCATCGGCAGAATCGTAGGCCTGCAACTCAGGAGCATCGAAATCAGGCTCTCGCGAAAGCTGCGCGAAGAGCGCGGTTACGGCTTCCACACGACAACCTCGGCGTTGCGCCGCACGCGGGTGCCGCGGCGCAGGGTGATGACCTCCCCGCCCGCGGCACCGGCAGCGAACACACGCCGCTCGGGCCGCTGCAGCTGCTCCTGAGCGAGCGCTTGTTCGAGCTCGTGCACACGGCCCTCGAGCTCGCGCACCCGATCCTCCAACCGCAGCACCCGGCGGATCCCCTCCAAGCTGAGCCCCTCGGCCGACAGCCGTGACACCTCGCGCAGACGCGCCACATCGTGCAGCGAATAGCGGCGGGTGTTGCCACGGGTGCGCTGCGGCGACACGAGCCCGATTCGGTCGTACTGTCGCAGCGTTTGGGGGTGCATCTCGGCCAGCTCCGCGGCGGCGGCGATCGCGAATACCGGGGTGTAGCGATCCATCTGAGGTTCAGCCATGGGTCTCACCGCTCTCAGCCACGGGCGCGCGACAGAAGATCCTCGCGCGGGTTCTCCCGGGGCTCCACTTCGCGGAAGGCCTCAAGCGCCGCGCGGGCTTCCTCGGAGAGGTGCGACGGCACGACCACCTGCACCTCGGCGAGCAGGTCGCCGGTGCCCTTGGCACTCTGCACACCACGCCCCTTCACCCGCAGCACCCGCCCACTGGGCGTTCCCGGCTGCACCCTGAGGCGCACGGGATCGCCGCCGAGGGTCGGCACTTCGACGGTCGCGCCGAGCGCGGCCTCCGAGAAGGTGACCGGCAGCTTGAGGCGCAGGTTCTGGCCGTCGCGCTCGAACACGGGGTGCTTGCGAACACTCACCGTGAGGATGATGTCGCCCGCGGGCCCGCCGTTCGGGCTCGGCTCGCCCTTGCCGCGCACCTTGATCTTCTGCCCGTCCGAGACACCCGCCGGAATCTTCACCTTCACCGAACCATTCGGGGTCTGCAGCGTGACGGTCTTGCCCTGCACGGCGGTCTCGAAATCGAGCGTGGTCGTGGCCTGGATGTCGCGCCCCGGCTGCGGGCCGCTGCGGCCGCCACCGAACATGTTGAAGATGTCCTCGTAACCCTGGCCGCCCTGTGGGAACCCACCCTGGTAGCTGAAGTTGGCACCGCCGCGACCACCGCCGAACATGCCTCCGAAGATGTCCTCGAAGCCCTGACCGCCGCCCCCGCCTGCGGTGAAGCGGGCGCCGCCAGCACCCATGGCGCGAATCTGGTCGTACTCGGCGCGCTGCTCTTTGTCGGAGAGCACCGAGTAGGCCTCGCTGATCTCCTTGAACTTCGCCTCGGCGACGGCGTCGCCGGGGTTGGAGTCGGGGTGATGCTTGCGGGCGAGCTTGCGGTACGTCTTCTTGAGCTCAGCCTCGCTCGCGTCTTTTGAGACGCCGAGGATCGCGTAGAAGTCTTTCTCGAGCCAATCCTGACTAGCCATCTGCCCCCACCGCCACCGCTACCTTGGCGGGGCGCAGCTCGACGTCGCCGACGCGGTACCCCCGCTCGATCACGTCCAGAACGGTCTGCTGCTCGGTGCCAGGCACGGGCACCTGCGCAATGGCCTCGTGCAGCTGCGGGTCAAAGGGTTCGCCCTTCTCGCCATAGCTCACCAAGCCGAGACGTTCCATAGTGGCGCGCATCTTCTGCGCAATGGTGAAGAACGCGGTGCCCTCGACGAGATCACCGTGCTGCTCAGCGCGGTCGAGATCGTCGAGCACTGTGAGCAGCGGGGTGACCGCCGCGGCCACGGCGCGCTGCTTCTCGAGCTGCGCGTTGGCCTCGGTGCGCTTGCGGTAGTTCGCGTACTCCGCGGTGAGACGGCGCAGATCTTCGAGGTAGGGGTTCTCCTCGGGAGCGGCCTCGGCTGCAGCTGCGTCGGCGGCCTTCGCGTCGGTGCTCTGGTCTGCGTTCAGGATGTCATCGACGGTGAGCCCGTCTTCCTGCGGCACGGGGCCGGAGGCATTCGCCTCCGGCCCCGTCGTCGCAGGAACATCGTCGCGGTTCGGGTCTTCGCCCGGCGTGCGCTGTTCCTGTGCTGCCATGGTTACTTCTGCTCCTCGTCTTCGACGACCTCGGCGTCAACCACGTCGTCATCGTTCGACCCTGCGGCGTCGGCGTCTGCGGCGGGCTGTTCAGCCTGTGCGGCCGCGTAGATCGCCTCGCCGAGCTTGGTCTGGCTCTGGCCGAGCTTGTCGGCAGCCGTCTTCACGGCCTCGTCGTCGTCGCCGGCGAGCGCCTGCTTGAGCGCGTCGAGATCGCCCTGCACCTCAGTCTTGACGTCCTCGGGCAGCTTGTCTTCGTTCTCGGAGATCAGCTTCTCGACCGAGTAGGCGAGCTGCTCGGCGTTGTTGCGCTGCTCGGCCGACTCGCGGCGCTTCTTGTCTTCGGCGGCGTGCTCTTCGGCCTCGCGCACCATGCGCTCGATGTCTTCCTTGGAGAGCGTCGAACCACCCGAGATGGTGATGGTCTGCTCCTTGCCGGTGCCCTTGTCCTTGGCCGAGACCTGCACGATGCCGTTGGCGTCGATGTCGAAGGTGACCTCGATCTGCGGGATGCCGCGGGGTGCCGGGGCGATGCCCGTCAGCTCGAAGGTGCCCAGGTTCTTGTTGTCGCGAGTGAACTCGCGCTCGCCCTGGAAGACCTGGATCGCGACAGAGGGCTGGTTGTCCTCGGCCGTGGTGAAGGTCTCGCTGCGCTTCGTGGGAATCGCGGTGTTGCGCTCGATCAGCTTCGTCATGATGCCGCCCTTGGTCTCGATGCCGAGGCTCAGGGGGGTGACATCGATGAGCAGCACATCCTTGCGCTCACCCTTCAGCACGCCGGCCTGCAGCGCGGCGCCCACGGCGACAACCTCATCGGGGTTGACGCCCTTGTTGGGCTCCTTGCCACCGGTGAGCTTCTTCACGAGCTCGGTGACAGCGGGCATGCGAGTCGAGCCGCCGACGAGCACCACGTGGGCGATGTCGGAGACCTTGACGCCGGCCTCCTTGATCACGTCTTCGAAGGGCTTGCGGGTGCGCTCGAGGAGATCCTTGGTGAGGTCCTCGAACTTGGCGCGGGTGAGCGTCTCGTCGAGGTTGGCGGGGCCGTTCTCGGTGAGGGAGAGGTAGGGCAGCTGAATCTGGGTGCTCGTCGAGTTCGAGAGCTCCTTCTTCGCCTGCTCTGCTGCTTCCTTAAGGCGCTGCAGCGCGATCTTGTCGTTCGATACGTCAACGCCGGTGGAGGCCTTGAACTGATCTGCGAGCCAGCTGACAACGCGCTGATCCCAGTCGTCGCCGCCGAGGCGGTTGTCGCCGGCAGTGGCGCGCACCTGGATCGTGGAGAAGTCGTCGTCCTTGCCCACCTCGAGCAGCGAGACGTCGAAGGTGCCGCCGCCGAGGTCGAAGACCAGGATGAGCTCGTCTTCCTTGCCCTTGTCGAGGCCGTAGGCCAGGGCGGCTGCGGTGGGCTCGTTGATAATGCGCAGCACGTTGAGGCCCGCGATCTCACCGGCCTCCTTGGTGGCCTGGCGCTCGGCGTCGTTGAAGTAGGCGGGAACGGTGATGACGGCGTCGGTGACCTTGTCACCGAGGTAGGTCTCAGCGTCGCGCTTGAGCTTCATGAGCGTACGGGCACTGATCTCCTGCGCGGTGTAGCGCTTGCCGTCGATCTCGTCGCTCTTCCAGTCGGTGCCCATGTGGCGCTTGACGGAGGCGATGGTGCGGTCGACGTTGGTGACGGCCTGACGCTTCGCGGTCTCTCCGACGAGCACCTCGCCATCCTTGGTGAATGCGACGATCGAGGGAGTGGTGCGGAACCCCTCGGCGTTCGCGATGACGGTGGGCTCGCCGCCCTCGAGCACGGCGACGACCGAGTTGGTGGTGCCGAGATCGATGCCTACTGCACGTGACATGTGTTCTCCTTCTGTATGTACTGTTTCGGATCCGTTGCCCACTGCGGGGAGGAATCCGTGGTCCTGACGCCCACGGCGCTCCCCTCAGGGAAGACCTTGAGCCTGATGCACTCAAGTTTACTCGGCGTCGCGCGACAGTCAAGTAGGATTCCGTAAACTTGAGTCGAACACACTCAACTCTCAGGGTTCACCCGCACGCTCCCATCTGTTTGCCATGATCGAGTACAGTGACCCCATGACCGAGACCGCGTCGGATTCCGCGCTGCACGAGAATCATCTGCACGACCCCGCGGCCCCGCAGGTCAAGAAACGCACGATCTTCGCCTGGTCGCTCTGGGATTGGGGATCCGCAGCCTTCCAGGCCGTCGTCACTACCTTCGTCTTCACCGTTTACATCACCTCAGCCGCCTTCGGCCCAGAAGAGCAGACCTCTGTCGCCCTCGGCACCACCCTCTCGATCGCGGGCATCGCCGTCGCACTCTTCGCCCCCCTCTTCGGCAGACTCACCGACGCCACCGGCCACCGCAAACACTCCCTCGCCGTCACCACGGGCATCGTGGTCGCCTGCACCGCCCTCATGGTGCTCGTGGCCCCGGCACCCCAATACTTCATGCTCGGGCTCGTGCTGCTCGCCATCGGCAACATCGCCTTCGAATTCGCAAGCGTCAACTACTACTCGATGCTCACTCAGCTCTCGACGAGCCGAAACGTGGGCCGCGTCTCCGGCTTCGGCTGGGGCATGGGCTATCTCGGCGGCATCGTGCTGCTCACCATCGTGCTCGTCGGCTTCATCCTGCCAGACACCGGCTGGTTCGGGGTAACCAGCGACGGCGGCTGGAACGTGCGCCTCGCCATGGTGGTGTGCGCGCTCTGGTTCGCCGTCTTCGCGATCCCCACCTTCTTCGCAGTGCCCGAGATCTCAGCCGACAGCGACCGCCGGGTCGTAGGCGTCGTCGCCGGCTATCGCGCGATCTTCCGCAGCATCGGCCAGCTCTGGCGCACCTCCCGCCACACCCTGTTCTTCTTGATCGCCAGCGCGATCTTCCGCGACGGCCTCGCCGGTATCTTCACCTTTACAGGCATCGTCGCCTCGCTCTCCTTCGGATTCGAGCCCGCCACCGTCATCATGTTCGCCATCGCGGCAAACGTCATCTCGGGTCTCGCCACCATCCTCGGAGGCGTCGTCGAAGATCGCGTGGGCGCCAAGAACGTGATGACGGTCTCGCTCGTGCTGCTCGTGATCGCGCTCGTGCTGATGTTCGCCCTCGCACCCCTCGGCGCCCCAGCATTCTGGATCGTGGGCCTCTTCGCCACGATCTTCGTGGGGCCCGTGCAGTCGTCGAGCCGCAGCTTCCTCGCCCGCCTCACCCCGCCAGGCAAAGAGGGCGAAATGTTCGGCCTCTACGCCACAACCGGTCGCGCCGTCTCCTTCCTCGCCCCGCTCACCTTCACCATCGCGGTCGCCCTGGGCGGCTCCACGATCTTCGGCATCATCGGCATCGCCCTCGTGCTGCTCGTCGGCCTCGCTCTCCTCCTCCCCGTGCGGGTGCCGGCGAGCTGAGCCCGAGGCAGCCGACAGCTCAAGCCGGCGCACCAACGGCCACACCAGCGCACCGCGCCAGAGCCCCAGCAGCGGTACCCTGGACCGGTGGCACGCCCCGACCTCTCCCCCGAGCAGCTCGCCGTATACGAGCGCATCGAGCACACCCGCGAGCACATCTTCGTGACGGGCCGCGCCGGCACCGGCAAATCGACGATCCTCGGGCACCTCTCTTGGAACACCAGCAAGATCATCGCGGTCTGCGCCCCGACAGGCGTCGCCGCCCTCAACGTGGGCGGCCAGACGATCCACTCGCTGCTGCGCCTGCCCACCGGCATCATCGCCGATCACGATCTCGATCAGCCCGCCGAGCTCAAGAAGATGCTCGCCTCCATCGACACCCTCGTCATCGACGAAATCTCCATGGTCTCTGCCGACCTCATGGACGCCATCGACCGCTCCCTGCGGCTCGCCCGCGGCAAGCGGCACGACCCCTTCGGCGGAGCACAGATCATCATGTTCGGCGACCCGTTCCAACTGCCGCCAGTGCCGCCCCGCGATCCCCACGAGCGCGCATACTTCGCCGACACTTACCGCTCGCTGTGGTTCTTCGACGCGAAGGTGTGGGCGACGACGCCCATGTCGGTGATCGAACTCAACGAGGTGCACCGGCAGCGCGACGACCGCTTCAAGCAGATTCTGGGCGCGGTGCGGCACGGTGTCGTCGCAGAGGATGAGGCGAACGAGCTTAACGCTGCGGGCGCCCGCCCGGCACCGCGCGATGTGATCACCCTCGCCACGACGAACGCGACCGTCAACCGCATCAACGCGGAACGGCTCGCCGAGATTCGCGGCTCATCGCTGCGAGCCGTCGCCGAGGTCAACGGCGAGTTCCGCGAGAACACCTACCCCGCCGACGAGGTGCTCGAACTCAAACCTGGCGCGCAGGTGATGTTCCTGCGCAACGACCCCGACGGGCGCTGGGTGAACGGCACCATCGGCACCGTTTCACGGGTCGACGGCACCGTCTGGGTGGAGGTGGATCGCGAGGAGTTCGAGGTCGAGCCGACAACGTGGGAGCGCTACCGCTACCGCTACGACGCCGAAACGAAGAAGCTCGAAAAAGAGGTGGTAGCCGAGTTCGAGCAGTTTCCGCTGCGCCTCGCCTGGGCCGTCACCGTGCACAAATCGCAGGGCCACACTTACGACGCCGCCGTGGTCGACCTCGGCCCGCGCGCCTTCAGCGCAGGGCAGACCTACGTGGCGCTCAGCCGGGTGCGCTCCCTCGACGGGCTGTTTCTCAGGCGCCCGCTGCAACCGCGCGACGTGATAGTCGACCCCCATGTGGTGCGGTTCTTCGCGGAGCGCGGCACGGAGCAGGGCGCGGCTTCCTGACAGGGGGCGGATCCGAAACCGGATCCGCCACTCGCCGACCCGCCGCCGCAGCCCGGCACCACCCGCGCCCGCGGCTCAGCGGGGTGCGCGCCGTGCACGCCGATCAGGCCCAGCCCGGCCGCGTTCCCAATCAGGCAGCGACGGCGTCGCGAGCCTTGCCGAGATCCCTGAACACAGCAGTGTTGAAGGCATATGCGGCACGCACTTCATCGAGCATGCGCGCCTGCTCATCTGCGTCGAGACCGACGCCGAGCGCATCGAGCGAGGCCCGGTACTCGGTCTTGAAATCGGCCAGCGAACCCAGTGCCTCGAAGTCGTAGAAAGCAATGCCGTCATGATCGAGCCCGTGCTGCTTCGCAACGCGCTTCGCAATCATCTGACCGCCCGACAGGTCGCCCAGGTAGCGGGTGTAGTGGTGCGCGACGAGGCCAGCAGCCCACCCCTCCTCGGCAACCTCGCGGATGCGGGCCGCATAGGCGGCCGTCGCAGGCACCGGGGCGATGCGATCACGCCAGTCGTCGCCGATGAGGTGGCGCAGATCAGCTTCGAGAGCGGGCATGCGCACCAGCCCGGCAACGTTGAACGGCGCGAACGCCGGATCGGCGGCGAGGCTGGCGGCGCTCTCCTCGAGCGCCTCGTACATGAAGAAGTGCTGCGCCACGAGGTCGATGTAATCCTGCAGCGTGCCCTTGCCCCGCATGATGTCCTCCATGAAGGTGGCCCCTTCGCTGTCGGAGTGATCCGACCAGGAGCTTTCACGGATCACCGCGGAGAACGGCTTCTCGCCCGACGCCTCATCCGCATCGGCGGCGTGACGGCCCTTCGGGGCACCGTGCGAGTGGCCCTCGCCGTGGGCGTGTGCCTCGCCGTGGTGCGAAGCGCTGCCGTGCTCCTCCCGCGCGGGCACGCCGAGCTTCTCGCAGGCGGCTTTGTAGAGAGCCACCACCTCGCGGCGGATCTGCGGCCGCTCAGCAATCTCGCCGCCGGGCCAGGGAATCGACACCTCGCGCTCACCCGCGGCGTCGGTCACGAGCCAGACACCGGCCTCACCGGTCACGCCGACCATGCGGCTCGACACCGCATCAGGGGCTGCGAACGCACGGACGATCAGCAGATTGTCCTCCGGATGGTCGCCGTTCATGTGGCCGGTCACTGCGGCGATCACGTCATCTGCAAAGCTCATCACCGTCCCATCTTACTCAGGCAAGCCTTACCTGGTAAGTCGAGCCGCATGACTCCCAGCCGCGCGCACTAGAATCTCGTGTGTTCTTCGTGTTCCGAGCCGAGATTGGCGGTCGAGTTTGATCCCGAGACTTGCACAGCGCACCCGCTTCGCGGCTGTCGCGCTCCTCGCGACCGCCGCACTCGGCCTCACCGCGTGCACCGGCGGGCCCGCCATCTCAGCCTCGAGCGACGTGGCGACCCTCGACAAGGGCCTCGCCAGCAGCATCGACGATGCGATCGCCACCGCGATGCAGCAGAGCGGCTCCACTGAGGCCGTCGTGGGCGTCTGGTCAGGCGACAACGCCTACGTGCGCGGCTACGGTGAAGGCGTCGACGGCAACAGCCTGATCCGTGGCGCGCAAGCCACCCAGCCGGTGCTGTGCGCACTGCTGCTCGACTACGTCGCAGAAGGCACCATCAAGCTCGACCGTCTCGTTGAGAAAGACCTCACCCGCCTATCCGGCATCGACGACATCACCTACGAACAGCTCTGCGGCATGACCTCAGGGCTCGCCGATTTCAAAGCGACCATCGCCGATATCTTCGTCAATAACCCCACCCGCCCCTGGCCCGACCAAGAACTCATCGCCCAGGGCCTCGCAGGCTCGCCGCTCCCCTGGCCCGGCCGCGACGTGAACATCTCCGACACCAATGCGCTCGTGCTCTCCCGCGCCCTGCACGTGAAAACCGGCGAAGACATCTCCGACCTGCTCAAAGCCAAGGTCTTCGAACCGGCAGGCATGGGTTCGAGCTACTTCCCCAATCTCTCCAGCACCACGGTGAGCGGTAACACGCTCTCCGGCCTCGCCTACCCGTCGAGCGGCGGCGCGCCCGTCTGCGAAGCCGGCGTCGCTGAAAAGCCAGAGGTCTCGCCCTCCATGCTCGGAGGCGCAGGTGCCACAGTCACCACGGTCACCGACCTCAAGAACTTCTACGAGCACTACCTCGACGGCACGTTCGGCGGCGCAGCCTCGAAGCGCATCACCGAAACCGTGCCCCTCCAGAACCCCGAGCGCGACGCCGAAGGCAACCCCACCAGCGAACCCGACACCGCAGCAGGCGAATGGGCCTTCGGCATGGAGAAGATCGGCGCCCTCTACGGGCGCAGCGGTGCCATCACGGGCACGCTGACAGCCGCCTACCATGACCCCGAGTCCGGGTTCTCGGTGGTCGTAGCGCTCAACAACTCCTCTGCGGGAGCCGCCTTCGTCAAGACACTCGCCTTCGAACTTGCCGCGCTCGCGACCGAGGCGGGTGCCGGCCCCGAACTGCCGTGGACCGCAGCCGACCAGACCGCAGCACTCGCCAGCGCCGCGATCTGCCAGGCGCCACCAGAGGAAGAAGCCACCGAGTAGCAGGCGGCAGGCGATCACGCCGCGCACTGCTATAGTTGGTGCGGCGCTATCGCCCTGGGATCGTCGTCTAATGGTAAGACATCAGCTTCCCAAGCTGAGAACGCGGGTTCGATTCCCGTCGGTCCCTCCACTTCAGAAGGCCCGCTTCGGCGGGCCTTCCCCCGTTTCACAACCTCCGGGAACCCTCAAGAACCCGAAACCGTCGTCGCAAGCTCCTCCGGCGGCATAGCCGCGCAACGCTAACGCGTTGCACCAAGCGGCTGGCCGGGGTTCGATTCCCGTCGGTCCCTCCACTTCAGAAGGCCCGCTTCGGCGGGCCTTCCCCCGTTTCACAACCTCCGGGAACCCTCAAGAACCCGAAACCGTCGTCGCAAGCTCCTCCGGCGGCATAGCCGCGCAACGCTAACGCGTTGCACCAAGCGGCTGGCGGGATGGGAGAATGGTGACCATGTCTTCACGGGAACACTCCGCACACACGCCGCTCGAAATCGGCGAGACGATCGAACTCGACGTCACCGGCATCGCCCACGGCGGGGTGAGCGTCGCCCGGCACGAAGGGCGTGTCGTGTTCGTCTCGGATGCGATCCCCGGCGAGCGAGTGCGTGCCCGAGTGACCGATGCGAAGAAGAAGTCATTCGCGCGCGCCACTACGGTCGAGGTGCTCGACGCCTCCGCCGATCGCCGCGACCACGTCTGGGCCGAGGCCGCGATCGACCGCGATCCTGAGGATCGGGCGGGCGGTGCCGAGTTCGGCCACATCTCGCTGGAGCGCCAGCGTGCGCTCAAGGCCGAGGTGCTGACCGATGCGATGCGCCGCTTCGGCGACGTCGAACTCGCCGCCGAAGAGGGTGAAAACCTCGCCGAAGCGCTGGCCGAGCTCGTCGAGCCGGCACCCGGCGACGAGGAGAACGGCGGCCTCGGCTACCGCACGCGCGTTCGCTTGCACGTCGACCCCGAAACGGGTGTGGTCGGCCCCTACGCGGCGCGCAGCCGTCGTGTGATCCCGGTGGAGTCGCTGCCGCTCGCGAGCGAGGGCATCGCGCAGATCGCGCCGCTGGGCGATCTGATGCCCGGCGTCGCGACCGTCGACCTGATCGCGCCTGCCGCGGCAGATCCGCGCATGTTGATCGGCCTCGCCGGCGAGAAGACTCGCGCCGGTGAGAACGACACGATTCATGAGCTGGTGGAAGATCGGGGCTTCCTCGTGCGCGCCGGCGGTTTCTGGCAGGTGCACCGTGAAGCGCCCGCGGTGCTGTTCACCGCGGTGCGTGACGCGATCGCCGAGCTCATCGATGAGGGCCGCTTCGACCCCGCGGCGGGCAACCTTGATCTCTATGGCGGTGCCGGCCTGCTGGCTGCTGCGATGGCTGAGGCTGCGGGCCCCGGCGTCAAGGTGACCACTGTGGAGGCTGAGCCCGGAGCCACCGATGACGCCGCCGAGAACCTGTCGGAGCTGGTGGGGGCGCTTGCACTCACTGCCCGCGTGGATCGGCATCTCTCCGAGTTGCTGCGGGCGTCGGCCCCGGTGCGCGACAGGCTGCGTCGTGGCACGGTGGTGCTGGATCCGCCCCGCTCGGGTGCGGGCGGCGGCGTAACGGGGCAGCTCATCGAACTCGCCCCGGCGAACATCGTGTACGTGGCATGCGATCCGGTGGCGCTCGCCCGCGACACGAAGACGCTGCGCGAGTCGGGGTACGAGCTGACCGGCCTGCGCGCCTTCGACATCTTCCCGCACACCCACCACTTCGAGAGCCTCGCGACCTTCCAGCGCGCGTAGCGGAGATACTGAGGGGTGCTTCGCGCCCCTCAGCCACGCGGCAGCGGATCAGCGCGTCAAGCTGCCTGAGATCCGAGGGCGGATCGCGGTGGATCGTGGCCTACTGCGCGCTGACTCGCACCACACCCGTCATCTCGGGGTGCACAGAGCAGTCGTAGGCGAAATCGCCCGCCTTCTTGAACACGTGGGTGTAGCTGCCCTCGGTCATGAGCTCGCTCACGAAGCTGCCGTCGGCTGCGACGACGTCGTGCTCGGCAGTGCCCTCGAACACCCAGCGCACGGCGGTGCCCGCTGCGATGTCGATCTCGGCAGGCACGTAGCGATTGTCGATGATGTGCACCACGACGTCGGTCTCGACGTCGTCAGACGGCACCGCCGCAGGCTTCGACGCAGAGCACGCCGTCAGGCCGACGAGGGATCCGACGCCGAGCGCGCCAAGCACCACGGCGCGGCGGGTGATCGCTGAGGTTTCACGGAACACTGTGCAACTCCTGGGGTTGGGAAGCGGGGGTCGCTCGCACCCGCTCAGTGGCGGTGCAGGGCGCGAGCGGCGTCGGTGATCGCACCGGTCATCGACGGATACACGGCGAAGGCCGAGGCGACCTGGTCGACGGTGAGGCGATGCTCGACCGCCAGTGCGAGCGAGAAGATGAGCTCGCTGGCGCGGTGTGCGACGATGACGCCGCCGATCACCGTGCCCGAGGCCTTCCACGCGAAGAGCTTGACGAAGCCGTCGGTGAAGCCGATCATCTTCGCGCGCGGGTTCACGCTGAGCGGCACCGTGTGGGTGACGTGCTGGGCGAGGCCCTCGGATTCGGCGAGGGTGCGCTCGTTCCAGCCCACGGTTGCGATCTCGGGGTAGGTGAAGACGTTGGCTGCGACATTGCGCAGATCGATCGGGCGCACGAAGTCGCCGAGCGCGTGCATGATTGCGGTGCGCCCCTGCATGGACGCCACCGAGGCCAGCGGGAAGAAGTCGGTGCAGTCGCCTGCGGCGTAGATGGAGGGCACCCCCGTGCGGGCCACCTTGTTGACGCGGATGTGCCCGCTGTCGGTGAGCTGCACCCCCGCCTCTTCGAGACCGAGACCGCGGGTGTTGGGGATCGAGCCGACAGCCATGAGGCAGTGCGAACCCTCAATGGTGCGACCGTCGGAGAGCGTCACGACAACGCCGTCGGCGCTGCGCACGACAGAGTCGGCTCGCGACTTCGACATGACGTTCATGCCGAGGCGCTTGAACTCACGCTCGATCACGGCGGCAGCGTCGGGGTCTTCGCCCGGCAGCACCTGCTCGCGGCTGGAGACGAGCGTCACCTCGGCTCCCAGGGTGCGGTAGGCGTTGGCGAACTCGGCCCCGGTGACACCCGAACCGACCACGATGAGATGCTCGGGGATGGCGGGCAGGTTGTAGAGCTGCTTCCACGTGAGGATGCGCTCGCCATCAGGCTTCGCCGAGTCGAGTTCACGGGGGCTGGATCCCACAGCGACAACGATGGTGTCGGCCTCGACCCTGTCGAAGTCGGTGCCGCCGTCGCCGGCCGCCGTGGAAACGAGCACCGCACCGGTGCCGTCAAGGCGGCCCTCACCCTGCACGACGCGCACCCCAGCGGTCTCAAGGCTCTGCAGCATGTCGACGGACTGCGCGCCGGCCATGGCGAGCAGGCGCTTGTTGACGGCTGCGAGGTTGACGGCGATCTCGGGCCGCACAGGCTTGCCATCGCCGCCCGGCACGAAGGCCTGGACGCCGAGACGACCTGAATCGCGCACCGCCTGCACACCGCCGGCTGTTGCAATGAGGCTCTTCGAGGGCACGACATCGGTGAGCACCGCGGCCCCGCCCACGCCGGCGCGCTCGATCAGCGTGACTTCGGCGCCGAGCTGGGCACCCGCGAGCGCCGCTTCGTATCCGCCTGGGCCGCCGCCGAGCACAGCGATCCGATGCTTCCGTTCATACGCTTTCGCCATGCCTTCCATCCTAGGCGCTGCGCCCTGCGTTCGCCGTCGCGGATCACGCTCGCGGCAACCTTCGAAATGGTGATGCATTTCGCTGAAAAACAGGCGAAATCGTCGTGTATGACGTACATGACTACCGTTCACATCCGAGTGCCCGTGCAGGCATTCTCAACACCCTAGGATCGATCTCGGCAACGCGAGCGGGTGCCGAGCAAACAAAGAGGTTGGGAAGGACGACTGCACATGACGAGGATCGAGCACGGGATCCCCCTCGCTGAGACGCACAGCCTCAGCGCGACGCAGCCGCCCCGCAGCACCGGATCCGCCGCCCTCGAACGCGACCCCGGAATGCCCGCAAGCACCTGGCGCCTGCGGAGCGACGCCTGGGAGTACCTGCGCTTCGCAGTGAAACGGCTCGCACTCGGCGGCGAAGACGCCGAAGCGCTCGCCGGCGACAGCGAGATCCACCGCAGCCTGAGAGCCCTCGAAACCATTGAAATGTACTGGGCCGGCTTCGGGCAGCGCTACGTGCGCAGCATCGGCGAACTGCTCGAGATCGGCGACTACCGCGCTGCCCTCGACCGCATCGGCCGCGTGGTGAACCGACTGCGCAGCGACACCGTGCCCGAAGAACCGCGCGACGAGCACCTCGACGAGCAGGAGCGGGCCGAAGCAGCAGCCGACACCGACACCCGGCCCCGCTTCGAAGTGCTCATCGTCGACGAAACCACCCCCGCCGACCGCGACCTGATGCGCTCAGAAGCACTGCGCCTGCGCGGATCAGCAGACACCTTCACCTACGAGTTCGTGGTGGTGCCCTCCGCCGACGACGCCGTCGCCGCTGTGCTCACCAACCCCAACATTCTCGCCTGCGTGGTGCGGCCCGGATTCAGCGACAGCACCAGACAGCGCCTCAGCCGCGACCTCATCGACGCCATCAGACTGGCCCGCTCCGAAGTGAGCACCGGCCGCACCTCTGAACGGTCCTCGCTCGCCTCGGTGCAGCGGGTGCTGGGCCTCGCCGACACCCTGGCCGCGATCCGCCCAGAACTCGACCTCTACCTCATGGCGGGCGCACACATCGAGGATCTCGCTGGGGCGCTCACCCGCCGCTTCCGCCGCGTGTTCCGCCGCGAAGACCAACTCGAACTGCATCTGTCGTTGCTGCGCCGCGTATCGCACCTCTACGACACCCCGTTCTTCTCCGCCATCCAAGATCACGCGCGCAGGCCCGTCGGCGTCTTCCACGCCCTGCCCATCGCCCGCGGCGGATCCGTGGTCAACTCGAAGTGGATCCGCGACCTCGCCGACTTCTACGGCCTCAACCTGCTGCTCGCCGAAACCAGCGCCACCTCCGGCGGCCTCGACTCACTGCTCGCCCCCACCGGAGCAATCAAGAAGGCGCAGGATCTCGCCGCACGCGCCTTCGGGGCGAAACACACCTTCTTCGTCACCAACGGCACCTCCACCGCCAACAAGATCGTGCACCAGGCGCTCGTCAGCCCGGGTGACGTGGTGCTCGTGGACCGCAACTGCCACAAATCGCACCACCACGCCATGATGCTCACCGGCGGCCGCGCCGCCTACCTCGAGGCGTACCCCCTCAACGACTTCGCCTTCTACGGTGCCGTGCCCCTTGACCGCATCAAGCAGCTGCTGCTCGACTACCGCGCCGCCGGCCGCCTCGACGAGGTGCGCATGGTGACGCTCACCAACTGCACCTTCGACGGTATCGTCTACGACCCGGAACGCGTGATGGCCGAGTGCCTCGCCATCAAACCCGACCTCGTGTTCCTGTGGGACGAGGCCTGGTTCGCGTTCGCGGCCTTCCACCCGGTGACCCGTCGCCGCACCGCGATGGCGTCGGCGAAAAACCTCGAAGAACGCCTCAAGACCTCCGCCCACGCGGCCGCCTACCGGGCCCAGCAGCAGCGGCTCCACGGGCCCGACGGCACCCCGGCGCCCGACGCCGTGTGGCTCGAAGAACGGCTGATCCCCAGCCCCGACGCCCGCATTCGCGTGTACGCCACCCACTCCACCCACAAGACGCTCACCGCGCTGCGGCAGGGCTCCATGATCCACGTCTACGACCAGGACTGGGTGCGCGAGGCAGAAGAGCCCTTCCACGAGGCCTTCATGACCCACACCTCCACCTCGCCGAACTACCAGATCCTGGCGTCGCTCGACCTCGGGCGGCGGCAGGTCGAGCTCGAAGGCTTCACCCTCGTGCAGCAGCAGCTCGACCTCGCCACCAGCCTCTCCCAGGCGATCGCGCGGCACCCGCTACTGCGCCGCACCTACCGCGTGCTCACCGCGAACGAGCTCATCCCCGCAGGGCACCGCGAAACACGGCGCCCCATGCCGCTGCGTGACGGCCTCGCCTCGATGTGGCAGGCGTGGGCGGCCGACGAGTTCGTGATCGACCCATCGCGCGTCACCGTCGAGATCACTCGCACCGGCGTCGACGGCGACACCTTCAAGCACGAGCACCTCATGAACCGCTACGGCATTCAGGTCAACAAGACCAGCCGCAATACGGTGCTCTTCATGACGAACATCGGCACCACGCGCAGCGCGATCGCCTACCTCATCGAGGTGCTCGTGAAACTTGCGGAGCGCTTCGAGGAGGATCGGGCGCAACGCGATCCAGAGCCCACCGAAACCGCCACGGCCCCCATGCCGCCGCTGCCCGATTTCAGCTCGTTCGCGCCGGGCTACGACGCCCCAGGGCTGCCCGACGGCGATGTGCGCACCGCGTTCTTCCGCGGCCAGCAGCGCCGCCACATCGAGCACGTATTGCCGGAGGAGCTGCGCGAGCGGGTGTTGCGCAGCGAGCAGCCGGTCTCGGCAGGCTTCGTCACTCCCTACCCGCCCGGCTTCCCCGTGCTCGTGCCCGGGCAGATCATCACCGCAGAAGTGCTCGACTTCATGGCCGTGCTCGACACCCGCGAAATCCACGGCTACGACCCTCGCCGCGGCTACCGGGTGCTGCGCGCCGAATAGGCTGGTGACCATGAACGACGCGCAGGATCACGCAGCCTCCTCATCCGACCCCGCCGCCCTCGCCGCCGAGGCCGCCGCAGCCATCGCCCGCCTCACCGGTGTGGCGCGGCACGACATCGGCCTCACCCTCGGCAGCGGCTGGGGCAAAGCCGCCGACGTGATCGGTGAGACCGTCGCGGTGATCCCCGCCGGGCAGGTGCCTGGCTTCCACGTTTCTGGTGTGCCGGGCCACTCGGGCACGCTGCGCTCGATCCGCCTCGCGAGCGGCAAGCATGCGCTCGTGATCGGGGCACGCACCCACTTCTACGAGGGGCGCGGCGTGCGCGCCGTGGTGCACGGTGTACGCACCGCGGCAGCCACCGGCGCAACGACGATGATCCTCACCAACGGTGCCGGCGGCATCGACCCCGCCTTCCGGGCCGGTGAGCCCGTGCTCATCTCGGATCACCTCAACCTCACCGCCGCATCACCGATCGAGGGCGCCAACTTCGTCGACCTCACCGACCTCTACGCATCGCGCCTGCGCGACCTCGCCCGCGAGGCCGAGCCCGCACTGCAGCAGGGCGTCTACGTGCAGCTGCCGGGCCCGCACTACGAGACCCCCGCCGAGATCCACTACCTGCGCGTGATCGGCGGCCAGATCGTGGGCATGTCGACCGCGCTCGAAGCGATCGCCGCCCGGCAGGCCGGCATGGAGGTACTGGGGCTGTCGCTCATCACGAACCCCGCCGCAGGCATGGGCGATCCGCTCAGCCACGATGAGGTGCTCGCCGAGGGCAAGGCTGCCGAGCCGCGCCTCGCCGATCTGCTCTCCCGCATCGTGACGCGCCTATAAGGCGGGGGCGGATCGCATACCTTCGTACGATCAGCGCCCCGTTTTCGGTGAGAACGTCTGACGGGGTGGGGCGCACCCGGCGGCTAGGCTGAACAGCATTGCAGGCAGAGTCGCCACTCGGAGGAGAACATATGCAGTCGGTCGACGTCGTGGTCATCGGCGCCGGGTTCGCGGGGCTCGTGGCCTCGCGAGAGCTCGGCCGAGCAGGCTTCGAGGTGGTGACGCTCGAAGCGCGCGACAGAATCGGCGGTCGCACCTGGACCGACCACCGCCTCGGACACGACCTCGAAATGGGCGCGAACTGGATTCACTGGGTGCAGCCGCACGTCTGGGCCGAGGCCACCCGATACGGTCGCGAGATCGTACGAAGCCCAGCCGCTGAGGAGGCCTACTGGCGCGGCGCCGACGGCACTCCCCGAAAGGGCGATCTCGCCGAGTTCATGGCGCTCATCGACGAAGGCCAGCAGCTGGTGATCGACGATGTGCGCGAGGCGATGCCGCGCGGCACCGAGCCCACTACGGGGCGCATCACGCAACTCGACGCACTGAGCCTGCAGGATCGCTTCGACACCCTCGACCTCGACCCAGAGGCGCGTGCCGCGAACGAGTCGGTGTGGGTGGGGCACGTCAATGCCCCGCTCGATCAGGTAGGCCTGTCAAGTGCGCTGCGCTGGGTGGCCGCCACCGGCGGCCACTGGCAGCTGATGCACGAAGCTTCGGCCACCTTCCGGGTGGTCGACGGCATGCGAGGTTTCACGGATCGCATCGCCGCCGACGTGCCAGGCGAGATCCGCCTGAACACCGCCGTCGTGTCGGTGACCCAACATGAGAACGGCGACAACACCGGCACGCACGTCATCGTCGAGACCGCCGACGGCGAGCGGATCCGCGCCCGCCGCGTCATCAGCACCCTGCCCGTCAACGCGATCTCCGGCATCAGCTTCGATCCGCCCCTCCCCGCAGCCTGGCAGCGACAGCATGCCGAAACGGTCGCCTCGCAGGGCACCAAAGTGTGGATCCGGGCCGCAGGGCACCTACCCCGGTTCTTCGCCTACGCCAGCCAGCACGACCCCATTTCCGTGCTGAAAGCAGAGTTCTACTGCAGTGACGAGCGCGGCGACTCCACGATCCTCGTCGGCTTCGGCCCCGACCACACCCGCATCGACCTCGACGACCTCGCAGGCATCCAGGCCGCCGTCGACGCCTGCCGCCCGGGCGTCACCGTCGTCGAAGCCACCGCGCACGACTGGATGACCGACCCCCTCGCCCGCACCACCTGGATGACCCACCGCCCCGGCCAGCTCACCCGCGACCTCGCCGAGCTACAGCAGCCCGCCGGTGCCGTGCACTTCGCCACCACCGACAACGCGAACCTCTGGGGCGGCTTCATCGACGGCGCCATCGAAAGCGGGCTGCGAGAAGCCCGCCGGGTCACCGAAGCGCTCGCACCGCGCTGAAACGCGAGGTGCGAGCGCTCCCGGGCCACTACCCCTCGAAGACGACCCGGCCGTCGACCACGGTGAGACGGATCGGCACCTCCGGCAGCTCATCGGGCGAGACCGCGACCGGGTCGGCACCCCATACGGTGAGGTCTGCCACCGCACCCTCGGCGAGCACACCGCGATCCGCATGCCCGCGGGCGCGCGCCGGCCACAGCGTGTAGGCCAGCAGCGCCTCTTCGCCGCTCAGCCGCTGCGACGGCTCGAACACGTGCGCGGAAGCGTCACCCGGCGTGTGTCGCCCGCGCGCCCACGCCATGCCGATGCGGGGGTCGTACTGCGCAACCGGCCAATCCGACCCCAGCACCAAGGTGACACCCGCGTCGATCACATCGCGCACCCGGTAGCCGGTCTCGTTGCGCCCCTCGCCGAGCCTGGCCGCCCAACCGTCGCTGTGATCCGCTGCACGCCACTGCATGTGCAGCGGCTGCATCGACGCCGTGACCCGCGCCACAGTGCCTGCCTCACCGCCCGCCGCGCAGCTGCGCAGTTGTTCGACATCGGCGTCGGAGAGCACTTCGAGGTGCTCGATGGAATGGAAGGGGAGGCCCTCGCGCGGCGGCAGCGACGCATACACGTCGAGCACCCGACTGACGGCGTAGTCGCCCACCGCGTGCGTCGCGATGAGCATGCCGGCGTCGTGGTAGGCGCGCACCACCTCGGC
Organism: Leucobacter sp. MMO-125; assembly: GCF_037148395.1. NCBI lineage: Bacteria > Bacillati > Actinomycetota > Actinomycetes > Micrococcales > Microbacteriaceae > Leucobacter > Leucobacter sp. MMO-125. The sequence continues at coordinate 515,473 of NZ_JBBCTL010000003.1, read as the reverse complement.
GAAACGATCCCAGGAGGGCCAGAACGCCGAGCGGCCGTCACCGCAGCTGTCGGGGGCGTGCAACCAGGCGGTGCCGGTGTCGATCACACCGTCGCTGAACAGCTTGATGGCGCCCGTCTGCCAGAGTCGGCCGCGGCGATCCTTCACCGCGATGACGCGCGCCACATCGTCGTCAGTGTCGCCGACGGCGTGCCAGTGGTGCACAGTGACGCGGTGGTCGAGTTCGCCCCGCGCTTCGAGTTCGCCCAGCAGTTCGACGGTGCGCTCCTTGCCGTCCATGATGGCGCCGCCGGTGAGACCGGTGGCTGCCAGACGGCGGAACATGTCGCGCAGGGCGTCGCGCTCGGCCTCAGGCGAGGTCTGCGGTGCGGCCGCGAAGAGCAGACTGTACGCGGTGGGCTCGCGCAGCTCCCCGGTGGGGGTGCCGTCAGCGTCGACCACGATCTCGCTCGCGTCGTCGAAGTCGCGGGCCCCAGTGATGCCAGCGGCGGCGAGCGCGGGGGCCGTGCCGAGGGCGGTGTGCAGGTCGTAGCAGATGAGCGCGACGGGGCGGCCGGGGGCGGCGTCTTCGATCAGCTCGCCGCGCAGGCCGCCGGGGCCACCGGTGTCGAGGGCGGCGTGCTCGAAGGGTTCGTATTCGAGGTTCCAGCCCCGCAACCAGGCGCCCTCGGGCAGGCGGGCATGCTCCGCGGCGATGGCGGCGCGCAGCTCCTCGATGGTGCCGAGGCCGCCGAGGTCGATACCGGCGGTGACTTCCGCAGCCCAGTGGGGGTGGGTGTGTCCGTCGAAGAGGCCCGGAGTGACGGTGGCTCCGGCGAGGTCGCGCACCTCGATGCGGTGTTCTTCGGCGGCGGCGCGGATCGTGGCGTCGTCGCCGAGGGCGACGATGCGACCATCACGGATGAGGATCGCGGTGAGGGCGGGATCGGCGGTGGTGTCGCGGTCGGAGTTGGTGCGCAAGTGCGCCCCGATGACGGCGAGGTCTCCTCCGGTGGTGGCGGTGTGCATGGGGCTCCTTGGGTGCCGTTTAGTCGTCGATGGTGGTGTAGTGCTTGCGCAGCGGCTCGTGCACGCGCCACACGCCCTTCCACCCGGAGGGCATCACCATCACGTCGCCGGGGCCGAACTCTTCGGGCTGCTGGCCTTCGACTTCGAGGGTGACGCGCCCCGAGAGAATGGTGCAGATCTCGGTGTAGCCGTTGCGTTCGGCGGTGAAGTCGCCTGGGGTGCACTCCCACAGGCCGGTGTCGATGCGGCCGTTCGACCAGGTCGACACTGCGGCTTCGGTGAGGCCTTCGGTGAGCGCGGTCGGCTTGGCGGCGTGCGCGCCAAGCTCGGCTGCGGCGGTGTTGTGGGCCGCGTGGGTGGTGATGATGTCGTTCATCGGTGTCCTTTCTCGGCTGTCGCTCGCGACGGCGGCGGATCAGTGGCGTCCGGTGACCACATCGGCGATGTGGGCGATGGGCGAGGTGGTGGGGCGGCCTGCGAGTTCGGACTTATCTGCGATGCCGTAGGCGGCGTAGAGCCCCTTGGTGGCGATCCAGCGCAGCGGCTCGGGCTCCCATTTGCGCACGCGGTGGTTCACCCAGGGCAGGCCTGCGATCTCGGTGTCGTTGCCGAGGATGAGGTCGGTGATGGTGCGGCCGGCCAGGTTGGTGGAGGTGACTCCGGTGCCGACGTAGCCACCGCCCCAGGCGATGCCGGTCTGGCGGTCGAGGCCGACGGTCGCGGCCCAGTCGCGGGGCACGCCGAGCACGCCTGACCAGACGTGGTCGATGGCGGCACCCTTCGTGGCGGGGAAGAAGCGGTGCAGGATCTCGCTCAGCGTGTCGACGGTGACGGGCGGGGTCTGACCGTCGGTGTCAGTTTTCGACCCGAACTTGTAGGGCACGCCGCGCCCGCCGATGGCGATGCGGTCGTCGGCGGTGCGCTGCGCGTACATGTAGACGTGCGCGAAGTCGCCGAGCACTTCGCCCTGGTTCCAGTGCAGTTCGTCCCACACCTCGGGGGCGAGCGGCTCGGTGGCGATGAGCGATGAGTTCATGGGCAGCCACAGCCGGTGCAGGCCCTTGAGGTTGGCCGTGAATCCCTCGGTTGCGCGCACCACGTACTCGGCCGACACTGTGCCGTGGGTGGTGGTGACCCGATGCGGTGCGATCTCCACGACGCGGGTGCGCTCGTAGATTTCCACGCCGAGGCGTTCGACGGTGTCGGCGAGGCCGGCGGCGAGCTTGGCGGGCTGGATGCGCGCCGCGTGGGGGTGCCACACCGCAGCGCGGGTGCCGGTGACGTTGATCTTCGCCTTCGCCGCGTCGGCTTCGAGGAGTTCGAGGTCGGTGTACTGCCATGCCTGTTCGGCGGCAGCGAAGGCGCGGATGCGCGCCTCCTGGGCCGGGGTGTAGGCGACGTTGAACTCGCCGCCCTTCTTGATGTCGGCGTCGATGCCTTCAGCGGCAGCGACCCTGATGACTTCCTCGACGGTCTCGTTCATCGCGCGCTGGAAGCGCTCTGCGGCGTCGCGGCCGTGCGTCGCCTCGTACTGGCCCCGGCCGCCCGTGATCGCTGCGGTCAACCAACCACCGTTGCGGCCGGAGGCGCCGTAGCCGACGTGGCGCTGTTCGAGGATCACCACGCGAAGCTCGGGGCGGGCCTGCTTCAGGTAGTACGCGGTCCAGAGGCCGGTGTAGCCGGCCCCCACGATGGCGACGTCGGCGGTGAGGTTCCCTGGCAGCTCGGGGCGCGGTTTGGGCGCGCCGATCTGCTGCCACCAGTGGGACACGTTGCCGTTGATCATGCGAGGTTCCTTCGTTGTTGGGTGGTGCGAGTGTCGTCGGGTGTGGACGAGTGGGGTGCCTCGTCGGGAGTGGGTGGGCTGTTGATCCAGAGGATCGCGGCCGGGGTGTCTAGTTCGTTGACGACCCGGTGCGGCACCGAGCTCAGAAACTCGATGGAGTCGTCGGTGTCGAGTTCGTAGCGGGTGCCGTCGAGTTCGAGCACCACTCGCCCCTCGGTGACCACGATGAACTCCTGCGAGTTGCCGTGGGTGTAGGCCTCTGCCCCTGTGGAACCGCCGGGTGGGAAGCGGCCGGCGTAGATTTCAAGGTTGCCCAGCGGGGGCAGGGCGACCACGTGCTTTTGTGCTCCGGCGAGGGGCAGGGTGGGCCGATCGGCGGCGCGCAGCACGCCGCGGGTGTGGGCTGCGGAGTCGTCAAGCAGCTGGGCCGGGGCGACGCCGAGCGCTGCGGCGACTTTGCGCAGCGAGGCGACGCTTGCGTTGGTATGCCCGTTCTCGAGCTGGCTAAGGAAGCTGGAGCTGACGCCAGCTGCGGCGGCGAGGGTGCGCAGGCTCATACCGCGCAGGTGGCGGAACGATGCGACACGACGGCCGAGAGCGTCATTCCCCGGGGTGTCGCGCGGTGCCGCGCCCATTGGCTCCTCCTTGATGCCGCGGCCGGAGCCGCATGAGCACTGAACAGTGTGTTCAGTATTCTTCTCACAACGTACATCCGCCTCGGCTTCGGCGCAAGCGGCAGTCACCCACCACAGCCGCGTGCGCCGAAACCGTCGCGGCTACGCCGCCGCCCCAGGCCCGCCAGGCAAAGCCGACAGATCACGGATCTCGGCGAAGAGGTCATCAAGGCCGAGGGTCTGATCGGGCACGTAGGCGAGCGGATCGGGTGTCGCGTCGAGCCCCAGCAGGCCCTCCACCGTGGCGAGCAGGCAGTACGGCGCATACGAGGGGTTGTAGCCGCCCTCCTGCACGAAGATCGCGCGACCGTCGGTGTGGCGCTCGGCAAGCTCGCGCACCCTCGCGCCGATCCCGTAGAAGCCGGGCATCGACACGTTGTGGCGGCCGTTCGGATCATACGCACTCGCGTCCTGGCCGCTCGCGCAAACGATCATGTCCGGCTGGAAGCGCTCAGCGAGCGGCGCGATCACCTCGTCGAAGGCGCGCAGGTACCCGGCGTTTCCCGCCCCGAGCGGCAGCGGCACGTTCTGGTTGAAACCAGCGCCCGGTCCCGCCCCGCGCTCCTCAAGACGGCCGGTCTGCGGATGGCTCGCTCCCCAAGCGCCGTGATCCATGTGCAGACTCACCGTCAGCACATCGTCACGCTCATAGAAGATGTCCTGCGTGCCATTGCCGTGGTGCACATCCCAGTCGATCACGAGCACCCGATCCGCACCAGCCTGACGGGCAGCATCGGCCGCGAGCGCGACCCCATTGAAGAAGCAATACCCGTCTGCCTGGGCCCGTTGCGCGTGGTGCCCCGGCGGGCGGGTCAGGGCGTAGGCGAAGGGCGCCGCCCCTGAGAGCACGGTCTCGGCTGCGGCGAGCGCGGTGCCAGCCGCGGCGAGCAGCGGCACATAAGAATCAGCGCCCAGGCGGGTGGTACCCGTCACCCATCCGCCACCTCGCTCAGTCGCTCGCCGCACCTCGGCGATGTACTCGGCATCGTGCACGCGCGCCAGGTCCTCCTCGGAAGCGAGCCTGCCCGGCGCGAACCGGATCGCGTCGGCTGCGGGCCCGCGGCTGAGCAGATCGTGCATCCGTTCGATGCGCAGCCGACCCTCGGTGTGCGGCTCGTTCACCGCGAACCAGGGGCTGGGGGTCGTCTCGTGCAGCGCGCTACCGGTGTCGTGGTCGAGCACCCGCGCGTCGAAGTGCAGTGCCAGGGGCCGCTGCCGCGTCATGCGAGCGCCCCCTCAGATGTCGTCGTTTCCATGTTCACTCCTGCGCCGGCGTCATGTTGTAGACAAAGAAGGCCGGCTCGTCTCCCACGTTCTCCAGGTGGTACGTCCAGCCGGGGGCGAGGTAGACGGTGTCGTCTGGGCCGAGTTCGAAGACGCCCTCGTCCCAGGTGAGGCGCAAATGCCCGCGAATCACGTAGTACGTCTCGTCGACCGGGCCGTACCAGTGGTCGGCCTCGGCGGGGTCGAAGCGCTCTCGGCTCGACCACCGGTTCGTCTGCTCTCCCGGATCCATCCAGCAGACGCCCTGGGTGAGCTCGCTCTGATGCTCAGCCCGGGTGATAACCCGCTTGATCCGCACCTTCGTTGGCGCGGATACCGCATCGATTGGGCTCAGCTCTGCGAGCTTGACGTGGACTGGGCGAGGGTTGCGGTCCATGGGTTCCTCGTTTCTGTTGCTTCGTTGCGTGTGGGAAAGACTGTGGTTCGCTCCGCCGACCAGCCCAGGCGCACCTCGGCCCCCACAGCCGGCGTCGGCGATTCGACGCCTGCGCGCACGATCAGCGTGCCGGCGCCGGTGGTGATCTCCAGGCGACTCTGCGACCCGAGATAGGTGAGATCGGTGACAACGCCCGTCAGTTCGCACTCGGCCGTCGGGGCCCCCGCCGGGAGCACCCGCACCCGCTCGGGCCTGACGATCGCCACAGCTGGACCATCTGCGACACCGTGCGCGGTGAGCCTGACACCCGCCGCTCCTACGAACTCGCCACCGATCGTCTCGCCGGCGACAGCGTTCGACTCTCCGATGAAGCGCGCCACGAAGAGCGTCGCGGGGTGCTCGTACAGCTCCTCCGGCGTGCCAACCTGCTCGATCCGCCCCTCGTTGAACACGGCGATCCTGTCGGAAAGCGTCAGCGCCTCCTCCTGGTCGTGGGTCACGAACACCACGGTGATCCCGAGTTCGCGGTGCAGGCGGCGCAGCTCGAGCTGCAGTCGCTCGCGCAGAGCGCGGTCGAGCGCACCGAACGGCTCATCCATGAGCAGCAGACGGGGTTCGAAGACGAGGGCGCGGGCGAGCGCGACACGCTGCTGCTGGCCGCCGCTCAGCTGCCCCGGCTTCGCCTGGGCCCGCGTGTGCAGCTCTACGAGTTCGAGCGCGGCGAGCGCTCGCGCCGTGCGCTCGGCCTTCGGCACACCGCGCTGCCGCAACGGAAACTCCACATTCTCGCGCACCGTGAGGTGCGGAAACAGCGAGTAGTTCTGAAACACCATGCCGAGGCCGCGCTTGTGCGGCGGCACCGAGGTGATCTCAGCGCCGTCGCAGACGACGCTGCCCTCGCTCGGGGTGGTGAAACCGGCAACCATCGAGAGCGTCGTCGTCTTTCCAGACCCGCTCGGGCCGAGCAGCGTCAGAAACTCGCCAGAGGCTACATCGAGATCGACATGCTGCACGGCGGCTGCGCCTCCGTAGCGCTTGACGAGGCCGCTGAGCCGAAGCTCCGCGCCGGCAGTGGCAGTGACAGTCATGCGACGTCTCCTAGTCGTTTCGCGGCACGTCGTTCACGAACGACCTGCACGAGGCGGGGGATGAGGATGATGAGAGTGGAGAGCACGAGCAGCAACGTGGAGGCCGCAGCGATGCTCGGATCGGTTTCGACGGTCACCGAGCTGTACATCTGCACCGGCAGCGTGCGCACCGTCGGCGACTGCAGGAAGTACGCCACGACAACCTCGTCAAGGCTCGTGACGAAGGCGAAGATGAAGCCGGTGACGATGCCGGGCAGCAGAATCGGCAGTTGCACCTGCACAAAGCGCGCGACAGGCCCGGCCCCCAGCACGGCCGCAGCCCGCACCAGCGTCTCATCGAGACCGCGCAGCGCGGTGCCGACGGGAATCAGCACGAAGGGCAAAGCGAGCGCGAGGTGCGCCAGCACGAGGCCGAGCGGCGAACCGCTGAGCCCCCAGCGCAGGTACATACCGAAGATCGCGATTGCCGCGACGATACCGGGCACCAGAATCGGCAGCATCATCGTGACCTGGGCGGTCGCCGCGAGCCGCGCCCGCAGACCACGCAGACCGAGCGCCGCGAGCGTGCCGAGCGCTGTCGCGATGACCGCGACGACGAGCGCGATCCACAGGCTCGTGCCGAGCGAGGAAAGCCAGCGCTGATCGGTGAAGAACTTCTCGTACCACTGCAGCGACCAGCCCTCGATGGGGAAGGCGAAACTGCGCTTGTCGGAGAACGACAGCGGGATTACGACGAGCGTTGGCGCCACGAGCAGCAGCGCCGCGACCGCGGCCCAGATGCGCAGCGGCAGACGGATGCGGGTCGGTTCGTTCATCGGGCGTCACCTCCGGAGATCATCTGCGAAACGCCTCGCCGCAGCGGAGCCACCGCGAGGATCACCACGCAGAACAGGCCGACCGTGGCGATCAGCAGGATGCCGGAAAGCGCACCGGCCCCTGCGAAGTCGACGATCTTCTCGACGCGCTGACCGATCACCTGAGCGATCATGGCCTCCTTCGGGCTGCCGATCAGCTGGGGCGTGATGTAGAAGCCGAGCGCGAGGATGAACACCAGCGAGCTGGCGGCGAAGAGGCCGGGCAACGACTGCGGCAGGTAGACCTGCCAGAACGCGCGGTAGCGATTTGCGCCGAGACTCTGCGCCGCGGCCAGCTGCCGCCTGTCGATCGCCGCGAGCGCGGTGTACAGGGTGAGGATCATGTAGGGCAGCAGGATCTGCACGATGGCGAGCACCACGCCCGCGAGCGTGCCGCGCAGGGTCGTGTTCTCAGCGCCGAAGAAGCCGAGGATCGCCGATACCGGGCCGTCGCGCTGCAGCAGCGAGATCCACGCGAAGGTGCGAGCCATGAGGGAGGTCCAGAACGGCACGAGCACCAGCACCAGAAGCAATGTGCGCGCGGTCGGCCCCACCAGGGTGAGCAGGTAGGCGAAGGGGTAGCCCAGCAGAATGCACACGATCACCGTGATGACAGCGGTCGCGAAGGTGCGACCGAGCACCCGGAGCGTCGTGGGGTCGGCGAGGGCCGCCGTGTACTGCCCGAGCCCAGGTTCGGGGTCGGTGAACGAGCGCACGATGATCACGGCGATCGGCAACAGGAAGAAGATCAGCACGATGGCGAGCGCCGGTACGATGGCGACGCCGCTGAAGAGGCGCGAGGCGCGCATGAAACCTCCAGGGTCGGGTGAGCGGAATCCGGCCTGCGCCGGCCGGGGCCGCTGCGCCGCCGATCGGCGGCGCAGCGGCTTCCCGGTTAGCTGGTGGACCAGGCTGTCCATTCGGCCTCGGCCTCAGCGGAGTTGTCGGCCCACCACTGCACATTCGTCACGATCGACTGCTGCTGCACTTCGGGCGAGGCAACGTTCCACTTCTGCTGCAGCTCGTCGAGCTCGGGCTTCGCCGAGAGGTCTGCGGGCGCGTACGGCTGCAGTTCTGCGAAGCGGGCCTGGGGCTCGGCCTGGGCGGCGTACTCGATGAAGCTCTGCGCAGCATCCGGGTTCTTGGTGCCCTTGATGATCGAGAGGCTGGCCCAGGCGAGCAGGTTGTCCTGCCACACCGGTGCGATCTCGGCGCCGTTGCGTTCGGCCTCGTAGCCGCGCCCCGACCATGCAAGCCAGAGGTCGGCCGAGCCGTCCTCCATCGACTGCTGCGACTCGGAGCTCGTGTTCCAGAAGGTCAGCGAGTCGCGGATCGTGTCGAGCTTGGCGTAGGCCCGCTTGGTGTCGAGCGGATACAGCTTGTCGGGTGCGACGCCGTCGGCGAGCAGCGCGAACTCAAGCGCTCCGGCGCCGGCCCAGCCCGGCACCATGCGGGTGCCGGGGAACTTTTCGAGGTCGAAGAAGTCGGCCGGAGTCGAGGGAGCGTCGGCTCCGTCGAAGGTCTTCGTGTTGACGATCATCATCGTCGAGTACTGGGCGATCGGGATCGAGCAGTCCGACCAGGTGCCCTCGGGGAAGTTCGAGGTGTCGATGTTGCTGAAGTCGATCTTCTCGACGAGGGTGCCGCAGTTTGCCACGGGGAAGTACGGCTCGGTGTCGGCGACATCCCAGATGGTGTTGCCGGACTCGACCATCTGCTGGATCTTCGGGTAGGAGGTCGGACCGTCGTTCTGCACGGTCACGCCGGATTCTGCGGCCCAGGGATCGAGGAAGGCCTCGTTTTGCGCGTCTTGATAGGCGCTGCCGTAGCTTGCGAACACCAGCGACCCGCCGCCCTCGGCGGCGTCGGGTGCCGCTCCCGACGAGCAGGCAGCGAGCGACAGCGCGGCGGCCGCCGCGACGGACACCAGCACCAGGGGTGACTTTCTCATCTTCGTGACTCCTTCGTCAGCGTGATTGGACTATCATAATAACGCATTATTGCATTGATGCAAGACCCTCTTGGTTCCCACTAGGGTGAAGACACCGATCGGAGCGGGGTGGCCCGCACTCCGCCAGAAGGGACCCCGTGACTATCGCACTCGAGCACACCGCCCCAGCGGGGGAACCAGATCTCGCGACGCGCCGTCGCGCCGAGATCCTCACCGGCGCCATCCGCGTGATCGCCCGCGACGGCGTCGTCGCGGCCAAGCTGAAAGATATCGCCCGCGAATCCGGCGTGAGTCTCGGCCTCATCCAGCACTACTTCGACACCCGCGAGAAGCTCGTCGACGCCACCTTCGCCGCCATGATGCGCGTGGTCTCCCACGAGAGCGCGAAGCGCACCGGCTCCGGCAGCGATCCCGTGCGCTACATCTTCGCCATGCACCGCCTGCACGTGCTCGGCACCGTCGGCTTTCCCGAGCGCTGGGGCTTTTGGAGCGAACTCTGGGCAGCCTCCGGGCGATCGGATCAACTGCGGGAGGTCGCGACCCAGGTGTACCAGCTCTGGGCGCGACCCCTGGAGGCCGCACTGCGTCGGCTCGCAGAGGCCGGCCGGCTTCCGAAAGGCGCCGATCCAGCCCACCTGACTGCTGGCATGCTCGCACTGATGGACGGCCTCTCAATCCGCACCCTCGCCGAACCTGCGGTGTTCACCCCCGAGTTCATGCTGCAGATCCTGAACGAGTGGACCACAACCCAGCTCGGCATCACCGCAGAAGAGGCCGCGCGCCACATCGCCGCACTCGCCAGCGAGGCCGAAACCGACCTCCCCCCGGCCCTCACGCCAGAACTCGTAGCCGCCGCGCTCATCCACGAATCAGTCGCCTGACGCACCCTGGCGCAGAGCAGACGAAGCTTGCGGATCCGCCACTGAGCCCCGCAGCACCCACTCCGAAGCAGCCGCACTCACATTGCAATAATATGTTATTATCACAATCACTCGACGTCGAGCCCTGTCCGGCGTCGCCGATTCGACCCAGAGACACTCAGAGGTGAGCATGCTCGATTCAACGATTACCCAATTCCTCGCCGACCAGCAGCAGCGAATTTCAGGCACCGAGCCACACGTCGCCTTCTCGGAAGACGAATACGCCGCACGCCTCCAGCGCCTCCAACGCGCCATGGCCGAAGACGGCGTCGACACCCTCATCCTGTCGTCACCGGAGGCGCAGAACTGGCTGCACGGCCTCGCACTGCGCTGGTACAAGGCGAACGGCCCCCGCGACTGGCGCCCCCTCACCTGCACCGTCGTGCGCGTCGATGCCGGGTACATCCTCTTCGAAGGCGTCGAGCACACCGAGATGATCCGCAGAACCTCCGTCGCCCGCGACGTGAGGCTCCTCCCCCGCTACGAACGCAACGGCATGCTGCGTTTCATCGTCTCCGAGATCACCCGTGAAGGCTGGGTCGCGGGATCGCGCGTCGGCGTCGAACTCTTCTCCGCAATCCCCAACCCCGCCGTCTCACGCATGATGGAGGGCGCCCTCCTCGACGCCGGTGCCCGCGTCGTCGACGCGACGCTCACCGCCCGCCGCGTGCGCATGATCAAATCACCAGCCGAAATCGTCGCCGTCAAGAAGGCGGCCGAGATCTGCGACGCAGGACTGCTCCACCTCGCCAGCGTGCTGCGCCCAGGCATGACCGAACTCGAAGCGCACGGCGAACTCATCCGCGGCCTGTCAGCCGCAGGCGGAGAACCCGCAGGCCTGCACCAGGTCGCCTTCGTCGGCCTCGCCGCTCTCGGGGTTTACCACGAGATCTCAGGCCACCGCATCATCACCGAAGACGACTTCCTCGACGTTGACCCCTGCGGCGTCTACAAGCGCTACCACTCGAACCGCTCCCAGCTCTACACCTTCAAGGAGCCCCCCAAGGGTGCCGTGCAACTCCTCCACATGCTCGCCGGCGCCTTCGATATCCTGACCGAACGAGCTCGCCCCGGCGTGCGCATCGGCGACGTCAACGCCGAGCTCTACAACTACTACCGCGACGCCGGCGTCTTCGAACTCAACACGAGCGTGTGGATCGGCGGCTACGAGATGGGTATCGCATTCCCGCCGGACTGGGTGGGCGAATGGAAGTTCACCGTCGTCGACGGCGAAAACGACGACCGCGTCTTCGAAGCCGGGATGGTCGCGAACTTCGAAAGCATGTGCGGTATCGGCCTCCTCGACTCCTTCGTCATCGAAGAGGATGCCACGCGCCTCCTGTCAAAGCTGCCGCACGAAATCATGGTGGTGGGACAGTAGCGGCACCCAGCGGCTCACGCCCGCAGCTCCCTCGCACGCGGAGCTGCGGGCGTACACTGGTGTGCGGTTCCTCACGAGGGAGCTGCACAGTCAATGGCGCTGAGCCATCGACACTACAGCGACGTTGCGTGGCCGGCGCATCACCGCGATCGAAAGCTGCTCCAATCTTGTCCGCCATCTCCGCCACTTCCGTCAGCCGGGGCGACGCGCCCCGCAATGCGCCGTCGCGCGTGATCCTCGCGAGCCTCATCGGCACGACGATCGAGTTCTACGACTTCTACGTCTACGCCACCGCGGCCGTGCTCGTGTTCCCCGTGCTCTTCTTCCCCACGGGCAACGACACCACCGCCCTGATCGCCTCCTTCGCGACGTTCGGCGCGGCAATGCTCGCCCGCCCCATCGGCGCCGTGTTCTTCGGGCACCTCGGCGACCGCCTCGGCCGCAAGACCACGCTGGTGGCATCGCTGCTCACTATGGGCATCGCGACGTTCCTCATCGGACTGCTGCCCACCCACGAGAACATCGGCGTCTGGGCGGCGGTGCTGCTGCTCGTGCTGCGCCTCGCGCAGGGCTTCGCGATCGGCGGCGAGTGGTCGGGTGCCGCGCTCGTGGCCACCGAGAACGCCCCCGCGGGCAAGCGCGCCTGGTACGGCACCTTCCCGCAGCTCGGCGCACCGCTCGGCTTCATCATCGCGAACATGCTGTTCTTCGTGATCAACAACGCCCTGGCCGACCCCGAGCACCCCGGCGTCGCCTCCGAGGCATTCCTCGACTGGGGTTGGCGCGTGCCATTCCTGTTCTCTGCCGTCATGGTGATCGTCGGCCTCTGGGTGCGTCTGAAGCTCGTCGAGTCGAGCGCCTTCGAGAACGCCAAGCAGGGCGGCAAGGTGACGCGCATGCCGCTCGCCGTGGCGTTCAAGGATCACTGGAAGGCGCTCATCCTCGGCACCTTCGCGATGCTCGCCACCTACGTGCTCTTCTACCTGATGACCTCATACACCCTCACCTTTGGCACCCGCCCCGGCCTTGCCGCCGCGCAGACCGCTGCCGAAGCTGCCGGCACTCCCTTCGATCCGGCCGCCTACGTGCCCGGCCTCGGCTACAGCTACAACGAGTTCATTCTGATGCTCGTGTTCGGCGTGGTCTTCTTCGGTATCTTCACGCTGGTCTCCGGCCCACTCGCCGACCGTTTCGGCCGCCGTCGCACGCTAATCTGCGTCACCGCGGTGATCGCGCTCTTCGGGTTCACCTTCGTGCCGCTGCTCGGTGGCGGCACCGCTGCGGTGATGTTCTTCCTGGCGCTCGGCTTCACCCTCATGGGCCTCACCTTCGGGCCGATGGGCGCGTTCCTGCCCGAGATGTTCCCCACTAATGTGCGCTACACGGGTTCGGCAGTGGCCTACAACGTGTCGTCGATCCTCGGCGCGGCCCTTGCGCCGATCATCGCGGTGTGGCTGTGGGGCCTCGCCGACGGCAGCCCCGTCTTCGTGGGGGTCTACCTGACCGGCGCCGCGGTGCTCACCCTGATCGCGCTGATCCTGGCCCCCGAGACCAAGAACATCGACATGGAGGCCTAGGGCCTCCTGGGCGGGTGCCCCCTGGAGCCTCCTCTCCCCCACTCCCATAAACGCCGAAAGGCGGATTTCGCAGCTGAACCTCTCGGTTCGCGTGCGAAATCCGCCTTTCGACGTCTGCGACTACTTCAGGTGGTCGACTCTCCAGCTTCGCCGGTGTTCACCAGCAGCACACCCGAGGCGATGCTCCACATCATGGCGACCTCGTCACCACGGTTGTGGATGCGGGCGTCCTGGCCGAGCCGCACCGCCCCCTCAGTGCCGTCGGGCAGCCGCACCGAGTAGCGCCGCGAGGCTCCCAGGTAGGTGACATCGGTGATGGTCACCGGAATGGAGTTCTCGTGCGCACCCGCGGGGGTGCCTGCGGTTTCGAGCCGCAGGTTTTCTGGGCGGATCAGGATCGCGAGGTCCTCGTGCGCCGAGTGGCCGTCCGCCACTACCCGGTGACCGGCCACTTCGATCGCGGTGCGGCGATCCCCGTCACGCACGCCCTTGCCGAGCAGCACCGTGGATTCCCCGAGGAAGCGCCCCACGAACAGGGTCTGCGGTGCTTCGTAGAGATCTTCCGAGGTGCCGACCTGTTCGATGCGACCGTTGTTGAAGACGGCGATGCGGTCAGACATCGATAGCGCCTCCTCCTGGTCGTGGGTGACGTAGACGAAGGTGGAGCCCACCTCTCGGTGGATCCGCTTGATCTCGCCCTGCAGCCACTCGCGCAGCTTCTTGTCGAGCGCGCCCAGCGGCTCGTCCATGAGCAGCACGCGCGGCTCGTAGACGAGGGCGCGCGCGAGTGCTACGCGCTGCTGCTGACCGCCCGACAGCTCCGAGGGGTAGCGATCGCCGTAGTCGCCCATGCGCACCATCGCGAGTGCGTCGGCGACCATCTGCTTCTGCTGCTCCTTGCCGATCTTTCGGCGCTGCAGGGGGTAGGCGATGTTCTCAGCCACGGTCTTGTGCGGGAACAGCGCGTAGTTCTGGAACACCATGCCGATGTCGCGCTTGTGCGGGGGCAGTTTCGCGACGGGCTTGCCGTAGATGTGCAGGTGCCCCTCGGTGACCGAAGTGAAGCCCGCGATCATGTTCAGCGTGGTCGTCTTGCCGGATCCCGACGGGCCGAGGAAGGTCATGAACTCGCCTGGCTCGATCACGAGGTCGATCTCGTCGACCACGGTGCTGTCGCCGTAGCGCTTCGTCACCTGGCTCAGGCTGATACCGGCCTCGCCGATCTGGTGGATCGCCGAAGTGTTGAGCCCTTCGGCGCGCAACTCCTGCTCGTGCCCTTCGGGCACGGGGATCTCGTTGTGGGTCATAGCGTTCACGCTACCGGTCGCTTTCTCTTCCGCGTGGCGAACTGGGCGATGAGCATCACGATCACCGAGGTGAGCATCGTGATCACCGCCACGGCGGCCACCGTGGGGTCATTGGTCTGGGTGACGCTGTTGAAGATCTTCACGGGCAGCGTCTGCAGGGAGGGGGACTGGATGAACAGAGACAGGATCACCTCGTCGAAGGAGGTGACGAACGCGAACAGCGCGCCCGCCGTCACACCCGGCGCGATGAGCGGCAGGGTGATGCTGAAGAAGGTGCGCACCCTGCCTGCGCCGAGCGAAGCTGAGGCCTGCTCCAGTCGAGGGTCGAGGCCCTGCAGCGACGCCATCACGTTGGTGATGACGAGCGGCATCGACACGATCGTGTGCGCCAGCACGAAACCGGGCAGAGTACCGAGCAGGTCCAGGCGCAGGAACAGCGAGTACAGCCCCACCGCGAGCACGATGCCGGGCACGATGAGCGGCAGCAGGAAGTACCCCTCCATGAGCCCCTTGCCCCGGAACCGCACCTTCGAGAGCCCGAGCGCGGCGAGCACGCCGACCGCGGTCGCCACGATCATGGTGAGGATCGCGACCTGCAGCGACGAGCCGAGCGCCTGCAGCCACGACGGGTCGGTGAAGAAGTTCTCGTACCAGCGGGTCGAGAACCCCTTGGGCGGGAAGTTGAACGAGGACGCCTCGTTGAACGACATCGGGATGATGACGAGGGTGGGCACGATCAGCCAGACCACGATCAGCGCCGAGAAGACGCCGAGGATGCGCTTCGAGACCATCAGCGGTTCACCCCCGGGAAGAGGCTGCCGCCGCGGTTGAGCCGCGACACGACCACGAGGATCAGGATCGTGCACACGAGCAGGAAGATGCCGAGTGCGGTGCCCTGGCCCCACATCAGGAACACGCTGATCTGCTGCTGAATGAGCGCCGAGATCATGATCTCCTTCGAGGATCCCAGCAGTGCGGGGATGATGTAGAAGCCGAGGCCGAGGATGAATACGGTGACCCCGCCGGAGAAGATGCCCGGCTTCGACAGCGGCAGGTACACCGTGAAGAACGCCGTGACGGGGTTCGCCCCCAGGTTCGATGCCGCCGGCAGCAGCCGCTTGTCGATTTTCGCCATCGACGAGTAGAGCGGGAGCACCATGAACGGCAGCAGCACCTGCGACATGCCGAGGGCGACACCGAAGGTGGTGCGGATCAGCGGAATCGGCCCGATCCCGAACCATGCGGCGAGCAGCCCGTTGATGGGGCCGGTGTCTTGCAGCAGCACCATCCAGGCGAGGGTACGCACGAGAATCGAGGTCCACAGCGGCATCATGATGAACAGCTGCATGAGGTTGCGGGTGCGATCCGAGACGATGGTCATCAGGTAGGCGTACGGGTACGCGAGCAGCAGGCACACGATGGTCACCAGGATCGCGGTGCCGAAGGTGCGCAGCACCACGTTGAGGTTCGCCGGAGTGCTGACCAGCCAGACGTAGTTCTGCACTCCCGGCTGGGGATCAGTGATCGAGCGGATGAAGACGTCGATCAGGGGAGCCAGGAAGAACAGGGTGACGATCACGAATGCCGGGACGAGCAGCAGAAGCGGGCGCCAATTTCTCGGCCCCCGCTTCCGCCGTCCGGCATCCGCACCAGAGACCGCAATGGCCTCGGTGACAGTGCCATCACTCATGGGCTAGTTTCCTGTCGCCCATCCGGCCCAGGCGGCCGAGAGTGCGTCGTAGTTCTTCACCCAGAAGTCGACGTTCGGGGCGATGCCCGTATCGAGGTGCTCGGTGGTCATCCACTGGCTGAGCAGTTCGTCCATCTGCGGCTTCGCGTCGACGTTCACCCCACCGTAGGAGGTGAGCTCGGTCATCTTCGCCTGCTGTTCGGCGCCGATCGAGTAGTTCACGGCAGCGAAGGCGGCCTGCTTGTCCTTCACGCCCTTCGGGATGCCGTTCGAGTCGACCATGATCATCCACTGGTCCCACATCGGGGCGACCGGTGCGCCGGCATTGGCCGCACCGTAGCCGCGGCCCGACCACACGAGACCCATCACGGCTTCACCGGCTTCGAGCTGCTGCTGCGCCTGGGCACCGGTGGTCCAGCCGATCACGTCGTCACCGAGGTTGCGGTACATGTCGAACGCACCCTCGATATCTTCGGGCTTCAGGTTCTTCACGTCTTTGCCCTGCGCGGTGAGCGCGAACTCGACGGTCTGCGGGTCGACGTAGGTGGACTGGCTCACGGTGCGCTTGCCGGGGAACTTCTTGGTGTCGAAGAAGTCGGCCGCACTGGTGGGCGGGTTGTCGCCGAACTTGTCGGTGTTGTAGACGACCACGAGACCGTAGAGGATCTGTGGCACCATGCACTCGTCGGTGATAGTGCCCTCGGGGATCTTCGAGGTGTCGATCTGCGAGTAGTCGTACTTCTCGTAGAGGGTGCCGCAGCCGCGCGCCGTGTCGAACTGGGTGGTGTTGACGATGTCCCAGCTGACGTTGCCGCTGTCGACCATGGCCTTGAGCTTGCCCGCGTCGAAGGCGTCCTGGTTGAACTTCGCACCGGAGGCCTCGGCGAAGGGGTTCCACAGCGCCTCGGTCTGGCCGTCCTGGAAGACGCCGCCCGATCCTGCAAAGGTGAGCGTGACCCCGTCGAGGGAACCTTCCTTGATCTGGCCCGCCACCGGGGTGCCGAGGTCGCGCTCGGGCGCGGGCTCTTCGCTACCGCCTCCGCCGCTGCAACCGACGAGCGCGAGCGCGAGCGCCGCCGAACCGGCGACGAGTGTCACGCCGCGCCGAGTCTTCGTGTCTCTGAGATGTGCCATGAACTTCCTCACTTCATCGTGATGGTCGCGCCACTCGGGGCTGCTGGTGCGGCTCCGGCTGGCGCTTGCGACCGGGTGGGTGGTCCCCCCTGCCGCTTCCCGAACCTAGCCGCCGCATTCGGGCCCACCCCCGCCCCGTTACCCCTTCGTTACCGCTGCGAGGCATCTTTCATAGATTCGTATGGCGGGCCCCTCAGCAGTAGTACGAACATAAGGATTCGGCCCCGAGTATGCCCGCGGAGCGCTCGATGCCCGGTTTCGGTCCTTAGCATGGGTGTTCGGGCACCGCTCATCGTTCAAGGAGGAACGCAATGGACATCGTCGTCATCGGAGCCGGTCTTGCCGGCCTCACCGCCGCGTGGGAGCTGGAAAAGGCAGGCCATCGGTGCACCGTGCTCGAAGCGCGCAATCGCGTGGGAGGCCGCACCTGGTCGCAGCGCCTCGGCAACGGCGAGGTGACTGAGCGCGGGGGCGAGTACGTCTTCCCCACGGAGTTTCCGATCCGCCGGCTCGCGGCCGAGGTGGGCGTGCCGATCATGTCGCACAACGTGCGCTACGGACGCCGCACCGTGAACGGGCGCGTCATTTCCTTCGCCGAGCTCGGCGAGACAACGGCGCTGGTGCGCGACACGCTCGCCCGGATGATCGCCGACGGCGAGCGCGGGGTGTCGTTGGAGCGCGCCTTCGCGGAGGCGCTGGGCTCCGGCTACCGGCTCGACCCTGTCTACCGGCGCACCACAACCTCGGCGGCGGCCGACCCTGAGCGTGTCAGCGCTGAGGCGGTGCTGCTGCACGAGTCGTCGACGGTCGGCGGATACATCGAGGATGGTGGCCGCTTTGTCGGCGGCAATCAGGCGCTCTCGTTGGAGCTTGCGCGGCGTCTCGGCGACCGTGTGCGGTTGGAACATCCGATCGCGGCGCTCGATCAGTCCGAGTCCGCGGTGCAGGTGACGCTCATCGATGGCACGCGCTTCGACGCAGACGCTGCGGTGCTGGCAGTGCCGTTGCCGATTTTGCGGGAGCTCGATCTGGGGTTCGCACTGCCTGAGGGGCAGCAGCGCGCGCTCGACCATCGCTTCATGGGTGTCGCTGCGAAGCTCGGCGTGCCCTTCTCGCGCGTTGACGAAGACATCGCCCTGCAGCATCCCGAGCACACCTGGTGGTCGTGGCGTTCGCTGTCGATCGATGGCGAGCACCGCATCTCGGCGCTGTCGTCGTTCGCGGGCGGCCCATTCGCACTTGATGCGCTGGGTGTGACGGAGGGCGCGGATGGTTGGGTTGCAGCGCTTAAGAAGATGCGCCCGGAGCTTGAGATCGACGGTGAGGTGCTGCTCACAACCTGGGCCGACGATCCGTGGACGCGTGGTTCCTACACCGCGCCCGGTCTCGACTGGGAGGCTGCTGATGCCGGCGCGTTCGAGCTCGCCGCCGGCAGGGTCGCGATCGCCGGCGAGCACACGGGGCTCGCCCAGTCGCTTTCGGGTGCGGTCGACTCTGGCTATCGGGCCGCAGCCGCGATCGAGCGCGCTCTCGAGGCATGATGTCCTCCGGCGAATGTACGCTTGAGTCATGACCTTCACTGTGAGGTCCCTGCTCGACCTTCCCGCTGCTCGCACGGTGTCGCTGACGCCGGGCATCGGCGAGGAGCGGGTGATCACCTGGGCGCATGTGTGCGAGCAGCCAGACCCGTGGCGTTGGCTGGGCGACGGCGCACTGGTGATGACGACGGGCATCGGCGTGCCGCGCACGACCGACGAGCAGTGCGCGTATTTGCGCGGTATGCAGGCTGTGGGGATCGCGGCGGTGACCGTTGATGAGCAGATGATGGGCGGTTCGTTCACAGAGCCGGCGCTGGCCTATGCCGCCCACATCGGTTTTCCGGTGCTGTCGACGGCGCACGAGGTGCGGTACATCACGCTCGCGATGTCGGTTGCGGAGGCTGTGCAGCGCGGCCGTGACAAGCTGGTGCAGCAGACTGAGCAGCGTTATGGCGCACTGCTGCTTGCGGTGCTCTGCACCGGCGCGATCCCCGGCCCTGCTGCGGCCCGTCTGCTCGAACCGCACGGCATTCGGCAGCCGTCGCTGGTCGCGGTCGCTCAGGGGGCCGGTGGGCGGGCGGTGCAGCAGCTCCGCGAGGCCTGTGCTGCGCAGCAACTTCCGGTGCTGATCGCTGCGGAGGGTGACCAGCTAGTGATCTTCGCCGAGGCGGGTGAGCCGCTTGAGCGGGCGCTCGATGCGGTTGCGGTCTCCGGCACCCGGGTGGGGGCGAGCGCGCCGTTCGATGATCTCGGTGAGTTGCCCACGGCGTTGCAGCAGGCTCGCAGCGCACTGATCCGCAATCATCTTGAGAGTGGGGTGCTGCATTTCGGCGAGCACGACAGCACGTCCTTGTTTCTTCCGAGCAGCGCCGAGCAGTTGCGTCGCATCGCGAATCAGGTGCTGGGCCCGCTGCGCACCTACGATGTGCAGCGCGGCACTTCACTCACGCAGACGCTGCGCGTGTTTCTTGAGGAGAACCGCAGTTGGGTGCGTGCCGCGGAGCGTCTTTTCGTGCACCGGCAGACTCTCATCGCTCGTATTTCTCGCATTGAAAAGATCATCGATCGCGATCTGTCATCGATCGAGGACACCGCCGAGTGCTGGCTTGCGGTGCAGGCTGCGATCGGCTGCGGTGATCTTGAACCTTCCGAGGCAACGGCTGTCCCGGCAGCGGGCCTGCAGTCTGAGCCTGGCTGAACGCGCGCCGAGCCGCCGCAGTGGTAGCTTGAAACGATCGCAACACTCGTGGCGGGAAGGGAGAACCGCGATGGCACTGCCTGATGAGGCAACGCAGGGGGATGGCGGATCCGGGCACTTCGAGGAGGTGCTGCTCGACCGCATCACCGAGGCGAGCGCCTGGGCCGAGCAGGACATCGACCCCGATACGCAGGCGGAGACGAGGCGCCTCATCACGGCGACGCTCAACGGCGATGAGGAGGCGGCGACTGAGCTGAGCGATGCCTTCGGTGGCAGGCTCGCGTTCGGCACTGCCGGTTTGCGCGGGCGTCTTGGCGCAGGCCCGCGTCGCATGAATCGCACGGTGGTGTCGCAGACGAGCGCCGGTTTCGCAGCGTATCTCTTGGAGCGTGCCGCTGCCGGCCGCGCTGACACCCCTCCGTCGATCGTGGTCGGCTATGACGGCCGCGTGGGTTCAGCGGTGTTCGCCCGTGACGCCGCAGAGGTGATGGCCGGTGCCAGGGTGCGGGTGTTCCTGCTGCCGGAGGCCGGCCCGACGCCGCTGACCGCTTTCGCGGTGCGGCATCTTGGAGTGTCTGCTGGGGTGATGGTGACCGCGAGCCACAATCCGCCGCGCGACAACGGCTACAAGGTGTATCTCGGCGACGATGATGGCGGATCGCAGATCGTGCCGCCTGCCGACGCCGAGATCGCGGCACACATCGAACGGGTCGCGCAGACTCCGGTATCGCAACTGCCGCGATCCACCGATTACACCGTGCTGGGGGGCGGCGTCGCCGACGCCTACATTGCTGAGACCGCGGCCGCGCTACTCGGGGGGCTGCCGCAGCGCCCCGAAGCGCCCGGTGTGGCCGTGGGCGCCGATACGGGGCTGCGGATCGCATATACGGCGATGCACGGCGTGGGTTCCGATATCGCCAGGCGGGTGTTCGCCTCGGCGGGGCTGCCTTCGGTGGTGCCGGTGCGCGAGCAGGATCGCCCTGATGGTGCGTTCCCCACGGTCGCCTTCCCCAATCCTGAGGAGCCTGGGGCGCTCGATCTCGCCTTCCGCACCGCCCGCAGCATCGACGCCGAACTGGTGGTGGCACACGATCCTGATGCCGATCGTCTCGCGATCGCGCTGCCGCACCCCGATGAGGCTTCCGGGTATCGCCGTCTCACCGGCAACGAGCTCGGTCTGCTGCTCGGCTGGCGCGCCGCCGAGCGCGAGCGGGTGCGGGCTGCCACCGCAGGCACCCCGTCGTCGGGTGCTCTGGCCTGCACGATTGTGTCCTCCCCTGCGCTGCGCGCCGTGGCCGCCGAGTACGGTCTCGACTACGCCGAGACGCTGTCTGGCTTCAAGTGGGTGTCTCGGGTGCCCGGGCTCATCTTCGGTTTCGAAGAGGCGCTCGGCTATCTCACCCACCCCGAGATCGTGCGCGACAAGGACGGTATCTCGGCGGCTGCCGATGCGATCGCGATGGCCCGCGAGGCGGCTTCCGAGGGGCGCACGGTCTGGGATCTGCTCGATGATGCGAGCGAGCGCTTCGGGCACTTCGCGAGCGGTCAGATCACACTGCGCCTTCCCTCCATGGCCGCGGCCTCCGCACTTGCCGCGCGGGTGCGCCAGGCTCCGCCCACCGCTTTCGGCGATGCCGAGGTCACCTCCTCGCAGGATCTGCTGGTGCCCGGGTTGGCCGAGGTGCCCGCCGATGTGCTGCGCTACGACCTCGCCGACGGTTCCCGCGTGATGATCCGCCCGAGCGGCACGGAGCCCAAACTCAAGATCTATCTCGACACCTTCAGCGATGAGGGCCCGGCCCGGGCGAGACGCACCGCTGCCGAGCGTTCGCTGACCCAACTAGAGCGCGCGGTGCGCGACTACCTCGATCAGCTGGCGGAGGGCGACGAGGAGTGATTACGCACTGGTCCCGGGAGCACGCAGCCGAGTGGCTGCGTCGTCCGGGCGCGGGCGACGACAAGTACCTGCGCGGGGTGCTGGGGGTGCGCACCGGCTCGGTGACCTATCCCGGGGCTGCGGTGCTGGGGGTCTCTGCCGCCTGGCGCACCGGGGTTGGCCTGCTGCGCTACGTGCCCCCGCTTGAGCACGCGCCGTCGCCTCACGGGCTGCCGTCGCCGGCGGCTGCAGTGCTCGCGGTGCACCCCGAGACCGTGTTCGGCGCGTCGGCATCACGCCCGTGCGATGCCTGGCTGCTGGGGTCGGGCACCGACCCGGCTGAGCGTTCTCCTGCCGAGCATGCGGCGCTGCGGCAGTTGCGGCGCGGCAGCGCACCGCTTGTGATCGATGCCGGTGCGCTCGACCTCGCCGTATCCGACACCGACGGCAGCAGCGAGACAGCCGCGTCCACCAGAACAGCTCCCGTGATCCTCACCCCGCACAGCGGCGAGTTCGAGCGCCTGTGGAGCGCGGCAGGCCTCGGCGAGCTGCCCCACGACTGGGCTACCCGCGTCGACGCTGGCACCTCCGATAGCAACGCACATCTCGCACGCGCCCGAGCCGCCGCCCGCCTCGCCACGCAGCTCGACGCCACCGTGCTGCTGAAGGGCGCAGTGACGGTGTGCGCCGCGCCCGACGGCCAGATCCTGCGCGCAGGTCCAGCCACCCCGTGGCTCGCAACAGCCGGCACCGGTGATGTGCTCGCGGGCATACTCGGCGCGCTCGTCACGGCACACGCCGAAGAGGTGCAGCAGACCCCTGCCACGCTCGCCGCGCTCGGCGCCACCGCGGCGCTGCTGCACGACACCGCCGCCCGCATCGCCTCAGGAGACGCCACGGCCCACGGGGCCGGCAGTCCGATCACCGCGCTCGACGTCGCCGCGGCCATCCCGGAGGCCTTCGCAACGCTCAGCTGAGCGGGCACCTTGTCGGCTGCCGAACCGGCAGCCGACAAGGGTGCACCGGGCGCACCGTACGCGCCCTCAGTCAGCGGTTACGCGCTCGACGATGAGCGGGCGCGGAAGCGGATCCGCCTCGCCCAGTTCCACCGCCCCAGCAAGCGACTCAAGGCCGCGCACCATGCGGCCAGGAACATCGCACGCCACCTCGAACAGCGGATCCCCGGCCCGTACCCTGTCGCCCGGGCGCACCAGCACCTCCACACCCGCTGCATGATCCACAGGATCACCCGGCCGCGCCCGACCGGCACCCAGACGCCACGCACCCACCCCCACAGCGCGCGCATCAACCCGCTGCACCACACCTTCAGCGGGGGCCCGCACCACCTCAGTGTCGCGCGCCACCGGCAGCGGGGCATCAGGATCACCGCCCTGAGCCGCGATCAGACGACGCCACGCATCCATCGCCCTGCCGTCGGCAAGCGCCGCAGCAGGATCCACATCTTCACGCCCCGCAAGCGCCAGCATCTCCCGCGCCAACGCCAGCGTCAACTCCACCACATCGGCGGGGCCCCCGCCCGCAAGCACCTCAACCGACTCGCGCACCTCGTTCGCGTTACCAACAGCCTGCCCCAGCGGCGCATCCATATCGGTGATGAGCGCCACTGTGCGCAACCCGGAATCGGCACCCAAACGCGTCATCGTCGTCGCAAGCTCACGCGCATCTGCAACCGCAGGCAGAAAGGCGCCAGAACCGAACTTCACGTCGAGCACCAAGCCATCAGCGCCCTCGGCGATCTTCTTGCTCATGATCGACGAAGCGATCAGCGGCACCGACGCCACCGTGCCCGTCACATCTCGCAGGGCATACATCGCGCGATCCGCAGGGGCCAACCCTGAACCTGCCGCGCAAATCACCCCACCCACCTCACGCAACATGCGCTCCATCTCGGTGTTCGACAACGCAGCGCGCCAGCCGGGAATCGACTCCAGCTTGTCGAGCGTGCCGCCAGTATGCCCCAGACCCCGCCCCGACAGCTGCGGCACCGCAACACCGAGCGAAGTCAACAGCGGCACCAGCGGCAGCGTGATCTTGTCGCCCACCCCCCCAGTCGAGTGTTTGTCGATTGCGGGCCTGCCGAGGCCCGAGAAGCGCAAGCGCTCACCGCTCGCAATCATCGCCGCGGTGAGATCTCTAATCTCCTCACGCCCCATCCCCTGAATCACAATCGCCATGAGCAGCGCACTCATCTGCTCAGGCGCCACCACCCCGCGGGTAAACGCATCCACAAGCCAGTCGATCTCCTGACGCGTCAGCGCACCGGCGAAACGCTTGCGCGTGATCAGATCGACGACGTCAAAGGGTTCGGTATCCCGGAGATGCTCCATACCTCCACCCTACGGCGAGGCCACGATCCCTACACGGTGCGCAACAGCCTCAGAACACGTCGAACACGCGCGAACGTGCGGGATCCGGCCTCCCCAATTCGCGACTCTGCCCCGTGGCGATCCAGCACCCCGTCAGCAGCAGAATGCGGCAGATCACATTGAACCAGATCAGCAAACCCACGAGCACCGCGAACGACGCCAGCAGCGGATTGTTCGGGGTGCCGCCGAGCAGCGACGCCCCCAGCACTTTCATGCCGAACATCGCCGCACCGCCCAGCGCGCAACCGCGCAACAAGCTCCACAGCGGCAACCGCACCTCCGCCAGCAGCCTGAAAATCGCCACCAGCACCACCGTGTCGAACAGGTACATCGCACCGTAACGCGCAATGGTGCCCAAGCCGCCGAGCAGCCAGCCATTTGCATTCCCGCCCAGCCACGACAGCAGCAGATCGGTGAGATTCGAACTGAGCACCGTGAGCGCCGCCGACACGATGAACGCCAGCAGAAACCCCAGCGCCAGCGCAAGATCGCGCAGCTTCAACAGCACCACATTGCGGTACTGGCGCACTTCGAGCCCGAAAATAATACGAATCGAACGGCGCGTTCCCGTGAACCAAGCCACCGCCACATACACCAGGGCCACACCCGCGATCGCACTGCTCCAATCGAGGGTGCGGCCCTGCAGCAGCGTCGCCAGCGACACCGCACCGTCGTCATCCGTGCCCACAAGACCCGGCACGAACAGGTTGAGCTGCGCAATCACCGAATCGAGCAACTCCGGCCGCCCGCGCAGCACAATGCCGAACACGCTGAAACCGATCCACAGCGCCGCGAACACAGCGAACACCGCCTGATAGCTCATCCCGGCAGCAAGCACCGATCCACCGACATCGGTGAAGTGGAAAAAGGAGCGGAACGGGCGAGAAACGCGCAGCCACGACCACACGCCCATGCCACGTGCCGCCAAGCCGCGACCAGCCGCAGAAACGCGCGACGCCCCACGATCCCGTCCCTGCGGTGAGGGACGCGGATCGCGGGGCGTCGTCATACCGTCTCTTGCAGCCGCCCGGCGCTCAGCGCGGGCGCTACTTCGTCTTGCCGGAGCGGATCGCAGCCTTCACCTCGGCGATAGCCTTGGTGACCTGAATGCCGCGCGGGCAGGCGTCGGTGCAGTTGAAGGTGGTGCGGCAGCGCCACACGCCCTCGGTGTCGTTGAGCACGTCGAGACGCACCTGAGCGTTGTCATCGCGCGAATCGAAGATGAAGCGGTGCGCGTTGACAATGGCAGCCGGGCCGAAGTACTGGCCGTCGGTCCAGAACACCGGGCAGCTCGTGGTGCACGCGGCGCACAGGATGCACTTCGTGGTGTCGTCGAAACGCTCACGATCCTCGATGGTCTGCAAGCGCTCCTTGCCGTGCTCAGCAGGCGCCGAGTTAGGCATGAGGAAGGGGTTGACCGCACGGTAGGCCGCGAAGAACGGCTCCATGTCGACGATCAGATCCTTTTCGAGGGGCAGACCCTTGATCGCCTCGACGTAGATCGGCTTCGAGATGTCGAGATCCTTGATGAGGGTCTTGCACGCGAGGCGGTTGCGGCCATTGATGCGCATGGCATCCGAGCCGCAGATGCCGTGGGCGCAGGAACGACGGAACGCGAGCGTGCCATCCTGATCCCACTTGATCCGGTGCAGGGCGTCGAGGATGCGATCCGTGGGGTACATCTCGACGTCGAAGTCTTCCCAGTAGGCGTCGCGACCCGATTCCGGGTTGTAGCGGCGCACCAGCAGGGTGACGGTGAACGGCTTCGGTGCGTCAGGAGCGCTGCCCGAGGCCGAGGCCTGGGTGGAGTCGACGGCGGTCGCTTCAGCGGTAGCGGTGCTCATGGCCTAGTACTTCCTCTCCATGGGCGGGTAGTTCAACTCACCCTGCTCGTTCTTCGTGAACACGACGGGCTTCCAGTCGAGCCTGATGTGATCGTCGGGGTCGGCCGAGTGGGGGTCGCCCGAGAGATACGCCATGGTGTGCTGCATGTAGTTCTCGTCGTCGCGGTTCGGGTAGTCGTCGCGCATGTGACCGCCGCGGCTCTCCTTGCGGTTGCGCGCCGTGTAGGCGAGCACCTCGGCAAGGTCGAGCAGGAAGCCCAGCTCGATGGCCTCGAGCAGGTCGGTGTTGTAGCGGCGACCGCGATCCTGCACGCCCACGTTCATGTAGCGCACGCGCAGGTCGTGAATCACACCGAGCACTTCAGTGAGCGACTCCTCGGTGCGGAACACCTGGGCGCCACGGTCCATCGCCTCCTGCAGCTCGCGACGGATATCGGCGACGCGCTCGGTGCCGGTGCCGGTGCGGAAGCGGTCGACGAGCTCGCGGATCTCCTTCGCAGGGTCGGCGGGCAGATCGACGAAACTCGCGGTCTGCGCGTAGTCTGCGGCGTTGTTGCCGGAGCGCTTGCCGAAAACGTTGATGTCGAGCAGCGAGTTCGTGCCGAGGCGGTTCGCCCCGTGCACGGAGACGCAGGCGCACTCGCCGGCGGCGTAGAGGCCGGGCACGACGGTGTCGTTGTCCATGAGCACTTCAGCGGCGTTGTTCGTGGGGATGCCACCCATCGCGTAGTGCGCGGTGGGGAACACGGGCACGGGCTCGGTCACCGGGTCAACGCCCAGGTAGGTGCGCGCGAACTCGGTGATGTCGGGGAGCTTCGTCTCCAACACCTCGGCGCCCAGGTGGGTGCAGTCGAGGTAGACGTAATCCTTGTGCGGGCCGGCACCGCGGCCGTCGAGCACTTCCTGCACCATGCAGCGCGCCACGATGTCGCGGGGAGCGAGGTCCTTGATGGTGGGGGCGTAGCGCTCCATGAAGCGCTCGCCGCTCGCGTTACGCAGGATCGCACCCTCTCCTCGGGCGCCCTCGGTGAGGAGGATGCCGAGACCGGCGAGACCCGTCGGGTGGAACTGGTAGAACTCCATGTCCTCGAGCGGCAGGCCCTTGCGCCAGATGATGCCGACGCCGTCACCGGTGAGGGTGTGGGCGTTCGAGGTGGTCTTGAAGATCTTGCCGAAGCCGCCGGTCGCGAAGACGATCGACTTCGCCTGGAAGACGTGCAGATCGCCGGTCGCGAGCTCGTAGGCCACGACGCCGGCGGGGCGGCGATTCTTGCCCTCGCCCGTCATGACGAGGTCGAGCACGTAGAACTCGTTGAAGAAGTTGACGCCCAGCTTGACGCAGTTCTGGAACAGCGTCTGGAGGATCATGTGGCCGGTGCGGTCAGCCGCGTAGCAGGCTCGGCGCACGGGGGCCTTACCGTGGTCGCGCGTGTGACCGCCGAAGCGACGCTGGTCGATCTTGCCCTCGGGCGTGCGGTTGAAGGGAAGGCCCATGTTCTCGAGGTCGATGACCGCGTCGATGGCTTCCTTCGCAAGAATCTCAGCGGCGTCCTGGTCGACGAGGTAGTCGCCTCCCTTGACGGTGTCGAAGGTGTGCCACTCCCAGTTGTCGTCCTCGACGTTCGCGAGCGCCGCCGCCATGCCGCCCTGCGCCGCACCGGTGTGCGAACGGGTGGGGTACAGCTTGGTGATGACCGCGGTCTTCGCCTTGGGGCCGGCCTCGATCGCGGCACGCATGCCCGCTCCGCCGGCGCCGACGATCACGACGTCGAACTGATGATAGGTGACACCGTCCTTGACGGTGACTTCCTCGCCCTGATGGGTGTCTGTGGTCACGTGAGTCCTATTCTTCGAAATCTGTAAGCCTGGGCTGCCGGGTTCGCTACGACGCGTTGCAGAACGACGCTACGAGCGCCGGATCGGCCCCCGCGGGGCAGGGATCGAGCGTGAACACCACGAAGGTGCCGAGCAGGATCAGCAGCGCGGCCGAGAGGAACAGCAGCACCTTGAAGGTCTTCGCAAGGCCGGGGCGGGTGACGTAGTCGTTCACGATGGTGCGCATGCCATTGGCGCCGTGGATCAGAGCGAGCCACAGCAGCAGCACATCCCACACCTGCCAGAACGGGTTGGCGAGCTTGCCGCCGACGAAGCCGAAGTCGATCGCGTGCACGCCGCCCGGCGTCGCGATGAGGTTCGAGAAGAGGTGGCCGAACACGAGCACGACGAGCAGAACGCCCGAAACGCGCATGTAGATCCAGCCCCACTTCTCCCAGTTGGTGCGCTTCTTGGCGGGTGCCTGCGAGCGGGGGGATTCGATGGTCATCGTCATGTCTGTCTCTCCTCGCCTAGTGCCCGAACACGTTCATCAGGTGGCGCGGCAGGAAGCCGGCCATCGTGATCGCCCAGGCGGCAATCACGATCCAGAACATCACGCGCTGGTACTGGGCACCCTTGCGCCAGTAGTCGACGAGGATGATGCGGATGCCGTTGTAGGCGTGGAACACGATCGCACCCACGAGCGCTGCCTCGCCGAGGCCCATGATGGGGGTCTTGTAGACGCTCATCACGGCGTTGTACGCCTCGGGGCTGACACGCACGAGGGCGGTGTCAAGCACGTGAACGAGAAGGAAGAAGAAGATGGCGACGCCGGTGATACGGTGCAGCACCCAGGACCACATGCCCTCGTTGCCGCGGTAGAGCGTGCCGCCCGGGCGACTCTTCTTCTTTGCCGCGGGTGCGGCCTCTGCCGTTTGGGCTGACACGGGCTTCCTCCTTGGTCCTGCTTCGCCGAGCTAGGCTCGGCGGCTGACGGCGCGGTCTCGGCGAGCGCGGGCGCACCCGATGATCTCTCCAAACCGAGAATCCGCTGCGCCCCCCATTATGACACCTTTTCCGACCCTCCCCCGTACGCCCGCCCGGGCGCGCGGATCCGCCCATTCATCTGATGAATATGCGGATCCCGGCCCCACGCATCCCCGCACACGCCCTAGGCTGGAGCCATGTCTGACGCCACAGTCCTGCGCCCCGCCATCGAGCGACTCACCTGCGTGATTCCCGCCGGAGGCGTCGGATCCCGACTCTGGCCCCTGTCACGCGCGAACGCACCGAAATTTCTGCTCGATCTCACCGGGTCCGGCGACTCACTGCTGCGCGCCACCTGGGACCGCCTTGCCCCCATCGCCCCCACAGACCGGGTGATGGTGGTGACCGGCGTCTCTCACCGCGACTCCGTCATGCAGCAGCTGCCCGAGCTGCTGCCGCAGAACCTCATCACCGAGAGCGAGCCAAAGGATTCGTCGGCCGCGATCGGGCTCGCAGCGGCGCTGCTCGAACTGCGTGACCCGGACGCGATCCTCGGATCTTTCGCCGCTGACCATGTGATTCGCGGCGACGTACTCTTCCAGCGCGCCGTCACCACAGCTGTGCAGGCCGCCGATCGCGGGTACATCGCCACGATCGGCATTCACCCCTCGCATCCGGCGACAGGATTCGGCTACATCTCCTGCGGTGAGGCTCGCGGCGACCTCGCACCCTTCGATGTGTACGACGTCTCCGAGTTCGTCGAGAAGCCCGACGCCGAGATGGCCGAAGAATACCTCGCCCACGGCGGGTATCTCTGGAACGCTGGCATGTTCATCGCGCGGGCCACCGTACTGCTCGACCAGATGGCGCTCTCCGATCCCGAGCTTGTGCGCGCGCTGCGCGAGATCGCCGCCAGCTGGGGCACCGAGCGCGGGGCCGATGTCCGGGAGCGACTGTGGCCCACACTGCCGAAGATCGCGATCGACTACACGGTGGCTGAACCTGCCGCAGCCGCGGGCAAGATGGTCTGCATCGCCGCCCACTTCGACTGGGACGACGTGGGCGACTTCGCCTCGGTCGCCAACCTCCTCACCCGTGGCCGCGGCAGCGACCTCGCCGTGCTCGGCGACGGCGCGCAGGTGCTGTCGGACGCGTCGAGCGGCATCGTCGTCTCCGAGAGCGAACGCCTCGTCGCCCTCGTCGGTGTCGACGACGTGGTGGTGGTGGACACCGCCGACGTGCTGCTCGTCACCACCAAGAGCCGCGCGCAAGACGTCAAGAACCTCGTCAACCGCATGAAGGTGACCGGCGGCGGCCACCTGCTCTAGCGCGGGGCGACGAGCGCGAAGGGGTAGCGCGCGGATCGGGCCACGCGCTTTGCATCCGCGAGGGACGCGATGTCGCCGCCGGCGAAGCGGTCGCCGGTCTCGTAACCTGGATCGCTCGACACCACCACACGGCCTGCAGTGTTGACCAGCGTCGCCTCGGGCAGCTCGGCGACGCTCGGCAACAGCACACCCTCAAGCGAGGAGACCAGCACGTCGGCGCAGACGACGCCCGAGAAGCGACCGTCGAGCAGCACCGGAATCGACGAGGTGATGGTGATCTCGTTCGAGCAGAGATAGTCGACGAAGGGCCCGGCGACGTGCCGCTCCCCCGTGGCCTGCGGCACGCGGTACCACTCGAGACGCACCAGGTCGATGGCCGCCTGGCCAGGCCCGAAGGTCGACGAGGCCAGCAGGCTGCGTTCCGGCCCCTGCCACCAGGCGAGCGGATTTCCCTCGGAGACGACGGCCTCACTGGCGCAGTAGCCTGCGCCGTAGAGCGGCCTGTCGGCGACGTCGAGGATCGCGTGGGCTTCGGGCTCCACGATCGCTGCGAGCTGGTGCCCGCTCAAGGGGCCGGCGCCCAGGTGCTCCTGCAGCTGGGACGCGAGACGGGGCGCCCAACTGTCGAGCGGCGCGAAGACGCCGTCGAAGAACTCGTCGACCGCTGCTATCCCATCGGAGAGCGCTCGATCCGCTGCCTTCCCCACCTCAGTCACTCCCCTTCGAGCCGTCACCGGTTGCTCCGGCGTGACTCAAGTGTGGCACGAAACGATTCGTCTCGCGGATCGGCGAGGAGTTCGGCTCGGAAGGCCACAAGCCAGCGCACCGAGTTGCGCACGCTCTCGCGCACCTCGGCGCGGGCGGCCACGGCATCGCCAGCGCGGGTCGCCTCGATCTGGGCGGCGAGCGCATCGTGCGTGTGCAGCCGCTCCGCGGTGTCGACGTCTTGCAGTCCGAGCAGCGGGGTGAACTCGGTCTGCACCCGCACATGCTCGTTGGTGAGCCGCACCGACTGGCTGAGCGCCGCGAGTTCGAGCTGCACCTCGGTGATGCGACGGCGCCAGAGTTCGGGGGGCAGTGCGCGTGCGGTGTCGAGGATGCCACGCACCACGTCGAGTTCGTCGGTGGTGGCCCGCAGGCAGGCGTAGTCGGCGCAGGTGCCGACGATCACCTCGTAGTGCACGCCCAGGTCGGCGAGCGCGACTCGGGGCATCTCCATGAGCGCGCGCGCGTTGACCTCTTCGACGGCGCCGTGGCTCGACCGCACGAAGCTACCCCCGTGTCGGCCCCGCTTGGTTTCGATGAGCCCGCGGTGCCGCAAGGCCCCGAGGGCTTCTCGCACGGTGACGACGGCGACGCCCAGCAGGCCGGAGAGCTCGGTTTCGCTGGGCAGCCGCTCGCCCTCGGTGAAGGCGCCGACGGAGATGGCCTGCACGATGCGGGATACCACCTGCTCGGTGCGCCCCTCTTCGCCGATCGGCGCGAAGGCTGCGGTGCGCAGGCGACTCGGAGGCGACTGCACGAGCGAACTGTTCACCGACGACCTCCGGTCTTCCTGCGGATCCGTGACGAGTTTCCCACGATTCGAGTGGGGATTGCCTGAGCCACAACGTGATGAAAACGTAACGTGCCAAGATCGCACTCGGTTTCAAACCTATAAACCCATATGTTATCTTTCTAAACATCGGCCCACCAGGGCCCGGTTCGACAACGACGTTGAGGAGCATCGCCCCCATGCGACACACCACTTCCCCCGCAGAGCACGGCGACATCGCCGTCTCAGTCCAGGGCGTCCACAAGCAGTTCGGCGATCTCGTCGCGGTCAAAGACCTCGACATCGACATCCGCGCCGGCGAATTCTTCTCCATGCTCGGCCCCTCCGGCTCGGGCAAGACCACGGTGCTCCGCATGATCGCCGGCTTCGAAGAACCCACCGCCGGCCGCATCCTGCTCCACGGCACCGACGTCACGCGGGCAGCCCCCTTCGACCGCGAGGTCAACACCGTCTTCCAGGACTACGCCCTCTTCCCCCACCTCTCCATCGCCGAGAACGTCGCCTACGGCCTCAAAGTGCGCGGTATGTCGAAGGCGGATCGCGAAAAGCTCGTCGGCGAAGCGCTCGAACAGGTGCGCCTCTCCCACGTAGCCGAACGCCGCCCGTCCCAGCTCTCCGGCGGCCAGCGCCAGCGCATCGCGCTCGCCCGCGCCCTGATCCTGCGACCCAAGGTGCTACTGCTCGACGAACCCCTCGGCGCCCTCGACAAGCAGCTGCGCGAGCAGATGCAGTTCGAGCTCAAGCAGATCCAGCGCGAGGTCGGCATCACCTTCGTCTTCGTCACGCACGACCAGGAAGAAGCCCTCACCCTCTCCGACAGGGTCGCCGTGTTCAACAACGGCAAAATCGAGCAGGTCGGCAGCCCCCGCGAGGTCTACGAATTCCCCCGCACCGAATTCGTCGCAAGCTTCCTCGGTATCACCAACCTCATCACCGGTGAGCAGGCGCAGCAGATCTTCGGCAGCGAGCTGCCGCACAGCGTGCGCCCCGAACGCATCCACTTGGCAGACCCGACGACGCTCCCCGAAGCAGGCACCGTTGCACTCGCCGGCAGCGTCGTCGAGGCAGTCTACGCCGGCGCTCACACCCGCTACCTCGTCGAAACCGAGCTCGGCACGCGCTTCATCGCCGAGAAGCAGAACAACCAGACACCCCACACTGAGCCCTCGATCCGTCGCGGCGACGCGGTGAGTCTGCGCTTCGCGGCGGATCACGCGGTCACCGTGCCCGGCGAGGCGACTGCCGCCCCGAGCCCCGCGACCGCTCCAGCCCCGGCCTGATCGCAGACCCGGAACACCGATCCGGATCCGCTAATCACCCTCGAACCTCCCGCACCACCACTCACTACAAAGGAGTACTGATGAACAAGAAACTGCTCGCCCCCGCAGCCCTGCTGGCTGCTGTGGGCCTCGCACTCTCAGGCTGCGCAAGCAGCGACGCCGGCGGCGACACCGCCAGCGGCCTGCAGATCGACGTGCCCGACGTGCCGATGATGGAAAAGCTCGGCGACATGGAGAAGGAAGTCAACATCCTCGCCTGGTCGGGCTTCGTGGAGCCGGCCTGGGCCGACCAGTTCACCGCCGACACCGGCTGCAAGGTCAATCGCAAGGTCTTCGCAACGAGCGACGAAGCCGTGCAGCTCATGCGCACCGGCGAATACGACCTCGTCTCGGCCTCCGGCGACGCAAGCCTCCGCCTCATCGTCGACGGCAATGTGCAGCCGCTCAACACCGAGCTCATCCCCAACTTCGGCGACGACATCGTCGAGGGCATGAAGGGTCAGCTCTACGACACCCTCAACGGCAACGTCTACGGCATCCCGATCGGCCGCGGCGCCAACATCCTCGAATACAACAGCGAGGTCGTCACCGAAGCCCCCACCAGCTGGGACGTCGTGTGGGAGTCCGACAGCCCCTACGCCGGCAAGATCGCCGCCTACGACAGCCCCATCTACATCGCCGACGCCGCGATCTACCTCATGGAGCACGAGCCCGATCTCGGCATCACGAACCCCTACGCGCTCGACAAAGATCAGCTCGCCGCCGCCACCGATCTGCTCAAGCAGCAGAACAAGATGGTGTCGGAATACTGGTCGCCCGCCACGAACGTCACCTCGTTCACCGGCGGCAACTCCGTCGTCGGCACCTCGTGGGAGGTGCTGCGCAAGGCTACGCAGGACGAGAAGTTCAAGAGCGTGCTGCCCGAGGAAGGCTCGACGGGATGGTCTGACGCCTGGATGCTCGCCGCAGACGCGAAGAACCCCAACTGCGGCTACGCCTGGATGGACTACACCAGCTCACCGGAGGTCAACGGCCAGATCGCGATGAACTTCGGCATGGCCCCCGCGAACGGCGCATTCTGCGACACCAGCGACGAGGCCAAGGCCCACTGCGACTACTACAACGCCACCGATGAGGACTACTACTCGCAGGTGTGGTTCTGGACCACCCCCATCGATCAGTGCCTCGACGGCCGTAAGGACGTGCAGTGCACCAACTACCAGGACTGGACCAGCGCCTGGGCCACGGTGAAGGGCTAACCCCCTCCGCCCCGCGCGGATCCTAACGATCCGCCCCAGCCGGTCGGGCGACGCCCCTCGCCCGACCGGCTGACCCCCTCCGCGATCCGCGATCCGCCGCCCCCCGTTTCACCACAGCGCCCCCAGCTCTACCGTCAGCGAGGACCCCCATGAGCTCCCAGAACCTGCTCGAACGCCGCCCCAAGCCGATCTCGACCGCGCTCTACAGGCACCCGAAAGGCCGCCTGGCCTCGCTGCTGACCCTGCCGATGACCTGGCTCATCGGGGTCTACATCCTGTCGCTCGCGCTGCTGCTCATCACCGCGTTCTGGACCACCGACCCCTTCACCTCCCGCGTCAAGCCCGGCTTCACGCTCGATAACTTCCAGCAACTCGCCACAGTGCCCGCCTTCCGCGACACCGCCCTGCGCACCCTCGGCATCGCGCTCGCCGTCACCGCGATCTGCGCACTCTTCTCAGTGCCGCTCGCCGTGTTCATGGCGAAAGTTGCGGGGCCGCGACTGCGGGCCGTGCTCGCAGTGCTCGTCACGCTGCCGCTGTGGGCCGGCTACCTGGTGAAGATCATCGGCATGCGCCTCGTCTGGACCGAGAACGGCTTCTTCAATTGGTCGCTGTCGCCGCTCGGGATCGAGGGGCCCGGGCTCGGGGTGCTCACCGTGATTCTCACCCTCGTCTACCTCTGGTTCCCCTACATGGCGATCCCCGTCTACGCCGCAGTCGCACAGATCCCCACCAACCTCTTCGACGCCTCATCCGACCTCGGAGCTGGCGGCTTCCGCACGATCCGCACCATCGTCGCACCGCTGCTGCTGCCCTCGCTCATCGCAGGCTCCATCTTCACCTTCTCGCTCAGCCTCGGCGACTACATCGCAGCCATGTACGTGGGCGGATCGACGCAGATGATCGGCAGCATCATCGCGCAGAACATCAACCTCAACCCGCCGCTCGCAGCGGCCTTCTCGGTCGTGCCGATCGTGCTCGTCGTCATCTATCTCGCCGCCGTGCGCCGCACGGGCGCCCTCAACAACCTGTAGACGCCCGAGAAGGATCAAAGGAGAACCGCAATGCTTCGCCTCAACCGCGGCACCAAGATCGCCCTCGCGATCATCACGCTCATCGTCATGGGCTTCATGTACATTCCCCTGTTCGTGATCGTCATGAACTCGTTCAACGCTGGCAAGGTCGCCGGCTGGCCCATCCCCGGCTTCTCGCTCGAATGGTGGGGCAAGGCGCTCGCCAACCCTGCCGTGCACGCGGCACTGCTCAACTCGGTGGTGGTGGCGTCCGTCGCCACGGCCTTCGCGCTGCTGCTGGGCACGCTCGCCGCCTTCGCGCTGCAACGCTTCAAGTTCTTCGGGCAGCAGACCGTCAACCTCCTGATCGTGCTGCCGATCACGCTGCCCGGCATTGTCACCGGTGTCGCGCTCTCGAACACGTTCCACCAGGTGCTCAAGCCGATGGGCATCCACATCGGCTACTGGGGCATGATCATCGCGCACGCCACCTTCTGCGTGGTGATGGTCTTCAACAATGTGATCGCACGGCTGCGTCGCATGAACCCGAACCTCGAAGAAGCGTCGATGGATCTCGGCGCCGGCATCGCCCAGACGTTCCGACTCGTCACCTTCCCGCAGTTCCGCAGCGCCTTTATCGCGGGTGGCCTGCTCGCCTTCGCGCTGTCATTCGACGAGATCGTGGTGACGATCTTTACTGCCCCGCCCGGTGTTGAGACGCTACCACTGTGGATCATGAACCAGATGGCGCGCCCCAACGAGGTGAATCAGGTGAACGTGGTCGCCACCGTGATGATCCTGCTGTCGCTCATCCCGGTCTACTTCTCGCAGAAGGCCGCGGCCGCGGGCGACGCAAAATAGGAGGCGGATCGGCGATCTCGTTTCGGAACGCAACGGCGGGGCACCCCTCGGGTGATCCCGCCGTTGTGTTGCCGAGGGGGCTCCGAACCGTCTCCGACAGGCCGATCGCTCAAGAACTGGAAAACCCCACTGCGATGCAGTGGGGTTTTGGCGGAGGATGGGGGATTTGAACCCCCGAGGGCGTGAACCCAACACGCGTTCCAGGCGTGCGCCATAGGCCGCTAGGCGAATCCTCCTCGTCGACCGAAACGATCAACGTCGTCCAGTCTAGCGGGTTCCCGCCGCGCATCCGAAACCGGACGCTTCGGGGGTGAAACTGGGAACGTTCTCAGCCCTGCACTTGAACATAACGGATTGGTAACGCATACTGGATGAGGCGTTCGGGCCACCGCCCGGCGCTTTTTGTTTGAACAATCCCTGGAGTACACGCGTGAGAGTTTCCGCCAAGGCATTCGTAGTCGGCCTGGTCTCATCCGTCACGTTCGCTTTCGGCGCCGCACCTGCCGTCGCAACGACTCCCGTCGAAGACTTCTCCGTCGCAGCCGTGCAGCCAGCCGCCGCGCAGCTCAGCCAGACACTCGACACCACCACCGACGAAGCACTCGCAGGCGCACCGATCGAGGCCGTCGTGGCACTCGAGGAGATCGCGACAGTGCCCCACAACTTCGACGTGGCCGCCACGATTGCCCTCGCCGAGAGTGAGATCGGCACGAGCCGCGCCACCGGCTGGAGCGCTCCCGGCGAGTGCATCATGTCGGCCCAGCGCTGGATTCGCGCCGGCGGCGGCAACTGGGGCGGCGGCGGCAACCCCGTCTCGAACTACGACAACGCCACCCGCGTCACCCTGGCTACGGCAGCCCCGGGCGACATCATCCAGTACGAGTACATCGACTCCCCCACTTCTTGGGTGACGGGCGTGCACACCGTGCTAATCACCGCGGTGCACGACGACGGCACCTTCACGATCATCGAATCCAACAACCCTGGCGGTTCCGGCCTCGTCAGCAAGAACGAGCACTGGACCCCCGCACCCCCGGCCGGCTTCCAGGCCGCTGTCTGGCGCTTCTAGACACGGCTCGCGCCGCAGGGCGGGGTGCGGATCACGCGATCCGCACCCCGCCCTTTCGCGTCCGCCCCTGAGCTGCGCTGCACTCACCGGCGCCTGGCCTGCGCAAGCTGCGCCTGCCTCACGATCCGCCTGTTTGCCCCTGCCCCTGTCGGCTGCAACCGAAAGGCGATTATCG
Source organism: Leucobacter sp. MMO-125 (assembly GCF_037148395.1). NCBI lineage: Bacteria > Bacillati > Actinomycetota > Actinomycetes > Micrococcales > Microbacteriaceae > Leucobacter > Leucobacter sp. MMO-125. The sequence goes on along the minus strand of NZ_JBBCTL010000003.1, from coordinate 478,258 downwards.
CGTGCGGGCCCGCCCAGTTCACCCGCGTTTTTCACCTCTCGACACCCACACTGACAGCAGGAAGGGGGAGGTTGCGAGAAAGGCAGAGTGTGGAGAAGGGCAAGAAGTCCCCTCCGCCAAAGGTGCGAGCCCTACAGCACCTCTCGGTGGCGTTCCCTCAGTTCTTCGACTGCGCGTTCCAGCGAAGGGTCGTCGCCGCGAGCGAGGCCCGCGTACTGCAGCACAATGCCATCCTCGCTCGGCACGGCCTTCACCCACATGCGTCGTCGCGGCACGAACAGCGACCACAGCAGCCCGCCGAGCGCGAGCAGGGCGAAGATCAGCACCCACTCCTGGGCGGGGTTCTGCATCACGTCGAACGAGGCGTAGCGGGGCACCGCATCGAGCGAGATCGTGCCGAGCCCGTTCGGCAGCTCGACGCTGTCGCCCGGGCGCAGCTCAAGCGACTTGCGATCGACGGCTCGGCCTGTGAGCTGCTCCATGCCTTCGGTGTCGAGCACGTACACCGACTGCGGCACTCCGCTGTCGAGGCCGAGGTCACCGGTGAACACGTCGAGGGTGAGCACGGGGTTCTCAAGGTCGGGGTAGTTCGAGGTGTAGGCCCCCGAGTCGAGTTCGGTCTGCGTGGGGTAGAAGAAGCCGCGCAGGCCGAGCTGGGTCTGCTCGCCGGCGGCGTCGACGATGCCGTGGGGCACCTTCACCACACCGAGCGAGGTCATGTTGAGGTTGTCCTGTGGGATGAAGGGCATCGCCTCGCTGTAGACGACAGTGCCCTCGGCGTTGCGGATCGTGATCTGCGGCGCGTACCCATTCGCGATGAGGTAGATGGGCGAGCCATGCACGCGCAGCGGGTGGTTGACGCGGATCGTGTGCTCGCTCTCCTCACCTTCGCCCTCGGTGAGGGTGACGTTCGCCACGTAGTCCTTGACCAGCCCGATCGCGTCGACGTTGCCGTCATCGGGGGTGTTGTAGGTGACATCGAGCGAGTTGAGACGCAAGCTGAACGGGTCGAGGCTCGAGCTGTCGAAGGATCGGCCAGAGGTTGCGCTGTCGTAGTCGATCAGCTGGTTGATGAGGGTTTCACCCTCGACCACCACTTTCTGGCCATTGAAGGTGAAGACGCCGCCGATACCGACGCTGATGAGCACTCCGAGCAGCGACACATGGAAGATGAGGTTGCCGGTCTCGCGCAGGTAGCCGCGCTCGGCCGAGACCGATACTTCTTCGACTCCGCGGCGGGAAGTGCGCTGCACCTGCACGCGGTAGCGCAGCTTCTTCAGCACGCGGGCCGCCTCAGAGACGGCGCGCTCGGCGAAGGCCGCGCGATCCGCCTCGCTCGCCTCCGGGTTGGAGACGCGGATCTCGGTGTATCCGGCCATGCGCTGCAGGCGGGCGGGCGTCTTCGGCGGCTGACCCCGCCACGCCTTCCAGTGGTGCACGATGCGGGGCAGCACGCAGCCGATCAACGAGATGAACAGCAGCAGGTAGATCGCCGAGAACCACACCGACCCGTAAACATCGAAAGCCTGGATCGGGAAGGCATCGAGGATGGGGAACAGCTTCGGATGATCCTGCTCGTACTGGATCACACCGTTAGGGTCGGCACTGCGCTGCGGCACGAGCGAGCCGGGAATCGCGGCGACCGCGAGCAGCAGCAGCAGGATGAGGGCGACCCGCATGCTCGTGAGCTGCCGCCAGAACCAGCGCAGCCACCCCTTCAGGCCGATCTCAGGGGCCTCCACCTGCAGTGCCCCGCGGGCACCCGATCCATCATCGTAGTCAGAGGGGCGTGACATATCCGCCGATCACCGCCTGCAGTGCGTACATCATCCGGCTCCAGAGTCCGGTCACCATGAGGAGACCGATGAGGATCAGCAGCGCGCCGCCGATCAGGTTCACGGCACGGATGTGCCGTTTGAAGAACGTCATGGTCTGCGTCATCCATCCGAAGCCGAAAGCGGCGATGACGAACGGCAGGCCGAGGCCGAGGCAGTAGGCGAGCGCGAGAATCACGGATCGCCCCACCGAGCCCTGCTGCAGGCTGAGACCCATGATCACGGTGAGGGTCGGCCCCATGCAGGGGGTCCAGCCGATCGCGAAGACCGCTCCGAGCACCGGCGCGCCGAGCAGGCCGAACTTCGGTTTGATGCGCAACTTCTTGGTGGTCTGCATCGCGCCGAAGAGCCCGATGAACACGAGCCCCATCACGATCACAAACACGCCCATGATGCGTGTGATGAGCTGCTCCCACTCCAGTAGCCACACGCCCACCGTGCCAGCGGCGGCAAGGAAGGCGACGAGCACTGCCGTGAACCCCGCTACGAAGAGCAGCGATCCGATCACCATGCGCCCGCGCGCGGGCGGTTCACCGGGGGTCGATCCCGCTGTCGACCCCACATAGGCGAGGTAGCCGGGCACGAGCGGCAGCACGCACGGCGACAGGAAGGAGAGCAGGCCCGCAGCAATCGCGATCAGCGATGCGACGAGCAGCTGGCCGTCGGCGACGAGGTGCTGCAGATCCACCGCTACTGCTCGCCTGGTTTCGTCTCGCCGCTCTCGGCAAGGGTCTCGTTGATGAGGGTGCGCAGCTGCGATTCACCGGCAAGCTGCCCGAGCACGCGGTGCGCGACGCGCCCCTCGGCGTCGAGCACGAGCGTGGTGGGCACCGCGTTGAGGGGCACCTGGCCGGCGAAGGCGCGCTGCACCTCACGGCCGCCGGCATTGTCCAAGATCGAGGGGTACTCGATGCCGAACTGCTCGGAGAACTGCTGCGCCTGCGCGAGCTGGTCGCGGGTGTTGACGCCCACGAACCGCACGCCCTGCGGGCTGAACTCGTTGTAGGCGGCGACGAGGTCGGGGGCTTCGGCACGGCACGGTGCGCAGCCGGCGTACCAGAAGTTGACGACGGTGACGCTGCCAAGCGTATCGGCCGAGCCGAAGGTGTCGCCGGTCTCGGTCTTGCCCGAGTATTCGACGGGTTCGGTGCGCTCGGCGGGGGCGATGCTCAGCGAGGAGCCGTCACCGGACACGAAGTTCTTGCCACTCGATTCCTCCCACTGCTGCGCGAGGTTCTCACCGCCGCCGCAGCCGGTGAGCAGCAGCGCCGCGGCAAGCGGCACGGCGAGCGCGGTGCGGCGGATCCGCCCCCTGATGCGCGCGTTCATACGGCCCCCACATCGACGGCGCCCTCGGTCAGCCCGGCTGCCGGCGTGCGATAGTCGACCTCGAACCAGCGTTCGCCACGCTTCTCGAAAGTGGTGATGCTCGACAGGTCGCAGCGTCGCTTCGCAGGGTTGTGCGCGAGCGGTTTGCCTGTCACGTCGAGGTGCGCCACCCAGATGGGGGCCTGGTGCGACACCATCACGATGTCTCCGCCGCGGGTGGTCTCCCACGCTTCGTCCATTGCCTCGCGCATGCGGGAGGCAATCTGACGGAACGGTTCGCCCCAGCTGGGGCGCAGCGGGTTCGCGAAGCGGTACCAGTAGCGAGGGTTCTTGAAGACCGAGTTCTCACCCGATTTCACCATGCCCTCGAACACGTTCGTCGGTTCGATGATGCGCTCGTCGGTGAAGATTTCGAGGCCGAATGCGCTGGCGATGGGCCGCGCCGATTGCTGCGCCCGCTCGAGGGGCGAGGCGATCAGCTTCACCGCGACGCGGTCGCTACCCGCCAGTTCGAGCGCCGCGGCCTCTGCCATGCGGTGCCCGAGCTCGGATAGGTGGAAGCCGGGGATGCGGCCGTACAGCACGCGGTCGGGGTTGTGCACCTCGCCGTGGCGCACCAGATGCAGCAGTTTGTCGCTCACGGCTCCATTCTACGTTCGCCGTGTCTGGGAGTTCCCGGGCTGCGGGGGCGCAGCACCCCGCATTACACGCCGCCGGGGCGTGCCCGGCCCGGTAGACTGTGCGGGTGACTGAGCGTGTATTGATCAAGGATCTGGCCGCCCGTGAAGACGGCCCCGTGCGTGTTTCCGGCTGGGTCGAGAAAGTGCGCGACCAGCGGTACGTGCAGTTCGTCGTGCTGCGCGATGAGAGCGGGGCGGTGCAGCTGGTGAACGGCGGTGTGCTGCGCGAGGCGGATCCCGAGAACCCGCGCTCCGATATCCTCGTGCCGCGCACCACCACGATCAGCGAGCTCACCCACGGCAGCTTCATCACCGTCGAGGGCGAGCTGCAGCACAACGAGCGGGTGAAGCTCGGCGGCGTCGAGATTCAGATCGAGCAGATCGAGGTCGTTGCGAAGGCACTGCCCGACAACCCGATCGCCGCCGACAGCGGCATCGATGTGCGCCTCGACTGGCGCTTCCTCGATCTGCGCCGCCCCGAGCAGAATCTCGTGTTCCGTGTGCAGACCACCTTCTTGCACGCGCTGCGCCAGGTCTGGGTCGACCGCGGCTTCATCGAGATTCAGACGCCGAAGCTCATGGCCTCGGCCTCCGAGTCGCGCGCCGAACTGTTCGAGGTGGAGTACTTCGAGGGCAAGGCGTTCCTCGCGCAGAGCCCCCAGTTCTTCAAGCAGATGGCGCAGGCTGCCGGCTTCGGCGGCATCTTCGAGGTGGGCCCGGCATTCCGCGCCGATCCCTCGTTCACTTCGCGGCACGCGACCGAGTTCACCTCGATCGACACCGAGCTGAGCTGGATCGACTCGCACGAAGACGTCATGGAGCTGCATGAGGAGCTCATCGTCGCGGGCCTCTCCGCCGTGAAGGAGAAGCACGGCGAGGAGATTCAGAAGCTCTTCGGCATCGAGCTCGAGGTGCCGTCGCGCCCGTTCCCGCGCATTCCTCTCGCTGAGGCGAAGGAGATCGTGAAGGCCGAAGGCTACGAGATTCCTCGCGCCGACGCCGACATGGATCCCGAGGGCGAGCGCCGTATTGCCGCGCACGTTAAGAAGAAGTACGGCCATGACTTCGTCTTCCTCACCGACTACGCGTGGTCGATCCGCCCGTTCTACCACATGCGCCACGAGGGTGACAGCGAGCTCACCAACAGCTACGACCTCATCTACCGCGGCACGGAGATCTCCACGGGTGCGCAGCGCGAGCACCGCATCGAGGTGCTCGAGGCGCAGGCCATCGAGAAGGGCATGGATCCGAAGGAGCTCGACTTCTACCTCGACTTCTTCCGCTACGGCGTTCCCCCGCACGGCGGCTTCGGCATGGGCCTGAACCGTGTGCTCATGCTCCTGCTGCAGCAGTCGTCGATCCGAGAGGTGACCTACCTCTTCCGCGGCCCGAACCGCCTGCTGCCGTAAGCAGCTCGACCGTCGAGTAGCCCCGTGCCCTCCCGTGTGGAGGCGCGGGGCTACTGCGTTCCCTGACGGCACTACTGAGAGCCGATCCGCCTGCCGCTGAGGTCGCAGAATCCTCTATCTGAAATCTCAGATTATGCCTTTGGCCTGGGATTTTTCTGCTGTTAGTGTGTGCTCACCGCAGCCGATCCAATGTTCTTCGCGGGCCGGGGGCGGGTTCATCAGGAGCCCCACGCGCCGCGTGCGAGCGGGCACGGCTCCGCCGCTTCAGGGGAGGGGACGACGTTGTCCACACAGCACACACCATCGGGGAACTCGCGAAAAACGCGGAACACGCGGAAGATCGCCGCTATTGCAGCCGGGGCCCTCGTGGTCGGCATCGGGGCCACCTACACACTCGCCAGCTGGAACGACTCGGAGTGGGTCTGGGGCGGCGCAGGCGGAGTGCCCGGTGTGGGCACCAGCACGTTCGAGGTGCGGCAGAACACCACTTCGCCGTTCTCGGATGTGGAGCCCAGCTGGGCCAACCGGGAGACGAATTCCGGCGGCGGGCTCACCTTCACCGCCGGTGCGATCACACTGTCGCCTGGCGACACCATCTACGCCCCCGTCGCGCTGCGCACGACCTCCGACTCTGCTGCGGCAACGGTGACACTGAATCAGGCCGTGCCCGCAACGGGGGTGACCGTCGTCGACAATAACCAGGATCTCTGGAAGTCGATTCGCGTCACGGTCTACACAGAGAAGCGCACCACGCCTGCGGGGCCGACCCACACCTGCACCGCTGCGAACGCTGCCAGCTGGGGCACCCCGCTGATCAGCGATGTCACCCTCGACACGGCGGCTTCGACAACGCAGACGCTTGACGCCCAGGCCGGGTCGACGCAGCACTACTGCTTCGCGTTGCGGCTGCCGGCCACACTGCAGGCGGGCCTCACCGCCACGTCGCTCGATGCCTTGCAGGGTCGAACGATCGCGCCGGCATGGGAGTTCCGCTCAGTGTCGGGGTGAGGCTCGGCGAGGCGCTACTCAGGGGCGCCTCTCCGGCTTCGTGAGCGGGGAACCGGAGGAACTGGAATAACCGGGGGAACTGGGGGAACTGGGTCGGGCGATCGAGGGGGTGACAAGCATGATCGGCAGGGTTCTGGGAGCGGCGGTGACGGCGGTGCTCGTCGCCGTGGCGGTCGGCCTGGTCGCGTGGTTCGCCTACGCGTCGATCTCGGGAGCTGCGCTGATCACGTTTCGCACCGGTTCGATGAGCCCGACGATGCCGCAGGATTCGATCGCGGTGACGGTGCCTGTGGACGCCCCGCAGTTGCAGCTCGGCGATGTGGTGACTGTGCAGCGTGCGGGTGCTGCGATGCCGGTTACGCACCGCATTGTCGAGATCCGCGAGGTGTCTGCGCAGCCGACCGGCGGGATCGACGTGCGGGCGACGGTTCCCGGTGGGGCGTTGCCGGATTGGGCAGACCCGGCAGCGCGCGAGATCGTACTGCGGGGTGATGCCAACCAGACGCCGGATGCACTGCCCTACACGGTGAGCAGTGCGCGCCGTGTGGTGGCCGCGGTGCCATTTCTGGGTGGCGCGCTCATGCTGATGCAGACGCCGATTGCAATGGGGGCGCTCGTGATCGGTGTCGGGGTGCTCGTCACCTGGGCTTTCTGGCCGCGCCGTCGCGAGGCGGATCCCGAGCCGGCAGCCGGGGTGGTCGCCGGGGCGGATCCCGAGCCTGATCCACCCACCAGCACCGACACCGCGGCCGTGCCTGCACCCGCGGCACCACCGGCACCCGCGAGCGGTGCGCTGCCTCGCGCCAGGCATGCAGCGGAGGTGGGAGCATGATCAGGCATCGTTCAGTGTCAGGCCTGCTGGTGCTGTTCGTAGCGCTGAGTTGCGCGGGGGCGCTGCTGACCGCGTCGCGTGCGGCTGCGGTGTTCGAGGAGATCACTGAGACGGGAGACCCTGGTGTGCTGCGCATCAGCGTGGACAGCGCGACTCCGTTGTGGGCGCAGCTCGCCCCTGGTGATACGGCGCACTGGCTCGTGGAGACCGAACTGCGCGGTGCCCCGCAGAGCACGCTGGCGGTGGAGCTTGTCACTGCGGTGGTGCCTGACGAGCTGCGCGGCCTGACGGCGCGAGTGGAAAGCTGCGCTGGTTCTTTCACGTTTCAACCAGGTCAGGCTAGTGAGGCCATCTGCTCGTCGGCTGCGGTGAGTGTGCTCGCCCCGACGCGCCTCGATGCGCTGCCGCGCGACGGTCGGCGGGTGGAGCTCGCGCAGCTGTGGGCTTCGGAGCCGCGCCAGCTGCTGGTGACGCTGGCGTTGCCTGCCACGGCTGATCCCCAAGCGTTCACGGGGAAACTGGCCATCGTCGGGCTCGGCGTGCACGCTTCGGGCGAGTTGACGGATCCGGCTCCGGCTGGCCTCGAACCGGTGCCGCCGCCAGTGCCGTCTCTCGGCGGTGGCTCGCTCCCGGCGAGCGGTTCGGTGATGCCGCTGGCCGTGACGGGCGCCGATGCGCTGCCGCTCAGCACCCTGGCGGTGGGGCTGCTCGGGGTGGGCACGGTGCTCGCGTTGCGGCGGCGTTCGGGGGCGCGGTCGTGAGGCGCGCTCAGCGGCAGCGTCGGGGGCGCGGCATCAGCGCGGCGGGGGCCGCACTGCTCGTGTCGACTGCGCTGGTGGCGCAGAGCGCGATCACCACGAACGCCAGCTGGAACGATACCGAGTGGGTGCACTCCAGCGCGGTCGGCACTTCGACGTGCAGCGCGGCGGCGAGCGCTTTCGCCACTCGCGGCGAGGGGCGCTCACTCAGCGGCGCGCTGCTCAACACCAACCTGGATAGCTTCGCCGGGGCCGAGGGCGTCACGGTGACGAACAACGGTGCACGGGCTGTGGGTTCGGCGGGTACACCCGTCTCGGGGCTTGAGGGGGCATTCATCGATCCGTTGACGGTGAGTGCGCTCTCCGCGTTGCGGGTGCCGCTCACGGGTCTGCTCGAGCTGCCTGCCGACAACAGCACGGGTGTTGTCAGTCAGTTCGGGCAGGCCCGCACTGACGGGCTCGCCCACGGCGCCGGCGGCTATGTCACGAACTCGGGCGGTATCGGCCTCGCCAACCCTCAGAGCGGTGGCTATCCCCGTCTCGCAACGCTCAAGCTCTCGAATCTGCTGAACTCGCCGCTGCTCGGCAATGTGGGTCTCGGCAACACCCTCAGCGACGTTTCCGATCTGTCGCTCGAAGTGGGGGCAGTCTCGGGTGAAGCCGAGCTCGACACCTGCGCGCAGGCGTGGGGCTCGCAGAGCGGTGTGGCGCAGCAAGCTCTGGCCTCCTCGGCGGCGTCGGATATCGTCTCTGGCTTGCAACGCCGCTATCTGGCGTCGTCGGCCGATCTGACCTTTTCCTCGCCGACCGCGGGCGCTCTTGCGGGCGGTCTCGACACCTTGCTGGGCCAGGTGCAGAGCATCACCAACGGGCTCATCGGCCAGAACGGCGTGAAACCGGGGATCGAGTCGGGGGTTGCCGCACTGCTCAACGGCCTGATCAGCACCCCGCTGCTGTCGCTGGGGTCGATCACCTTGAACACGCTGACGGCGAGCGTTGATCTGGGGCCCACCCGCGCGCTGGTCAACACCCCCTTCAGCGACAGCGGCCGCGTGGTCACTATCGACGCCAGAAACGGCACTGTGGCGATCAGCACGAGCGCGCTCCTGCAGAAGGCGTACCCGCAGCGAGTCGGGAACGGGCTCAATGGCTTGCCGCCCAACACGAACCTCTTCGCCGACCCGGCGATCCTCACCGCACTGACCCAGAGCCTCACGGCCGCCCTCTCCGATTGGCTCGGTCACATCGAGACCAGCCTGGTGAGCGCCGTCAACAACATTCAGATCTCGTCAACGATCTCGGTACATCTGCAGGCGCGACTCCTGGCGATCACGCCGTTCGTCGATGTGGGGCAGATCGCGGTCACGGTGAACGGCAGCCTCGCCGATCTGCGCGTGAACAAGCCAGGCACCGTCTCCACCGAGCTGCAGTTGCTCGGCGGTCTGTTGAGCGGGCTCACCGACCTCCTCACGAAGGGGGTGCTGAAACCGGTGGTCGATCTGCTGGGTGCCACGCTTGTGGCGGGCACGGGAGGCGTGATCAGCGGGGTCGTCGACGGGGTGCTGCCGGTGGTGACGGGCCTGCCCACCCGCTTCGCCAGCGTGACCGGCGCGCTGCTGACGCTGGTGTCGCGCCTCTATACGGGCCTGTTCTTGTCGAACATTCTGCGCATCACCGTCAACGCGCAGAACCTCCCGGCCTCGGGCGGCCCGCCGCCCCCGGACTGGGTGCCCGGGCAGCCGACAGCACCGCCGGCTGGCCGCTACGAGGTTGCCGCGATGCGGGTGGGGGTGCTCGACGGTCTGGGCACGAACGGAGTGCGCCTCTATCTCGGCCGCGCCTCGGTGGGGCCGGGCTGCTCGGCAGCGCAGGCGGCCCAGGCCGGCAGCCCCTGCGCCACCTACTGAGCGGGCGGGCCCGCGGCCGTGCGAGTTGCCACAATGACAGTGTCGTCGAGCATGGCGCCCGAGCCGTCCGGAGCGGTGGCGGCTCGCTTGCGGGACTCGGCGGTGATGCACCACTGCTCCGGGTCGAGGTCGAGCAGCGCGAGTTCGCTCTCTGGGGTGGGGAAGGGCCCGGCGTGCCCCTGCGCCCAGGGCGGCGGCGCGCCGTGCGAGATGACGACGAGGCTGCCACCCGGCGCAACGCGCTCGGCGGCGGCGCGCAGGATGCGCTCGCGGGGCAGTTCGACGGGCGACTGGAGGAAGCTCGCGGTGATGAGGTCGAAGCCGTGGTCAGAGCCGTCGATTGCGGCCGGATCCTCGACCCAGTCGCCCAGGTCGGCCGCGATGAAACGGGCTCCCGGGAGGTCCTGCTCGCGTGCGGCGGCTGCGGCGCGTGCGACGGCGGTCTCCGAGAGGTCGATACCGGTAGCCTGCCAGCCCTGCTCGGCGAGCCACAGCACGTCGCCGCCCTCGCCGCAGCCAAGGTCGAGCGAGCGGCCAGGCACCCAGCCCGCGGTCGCGTCGGCGAGCGAGCGGTTCACGTGCCCCGACCAGATGGGTCCGGCGCTGCCGTAGCGTCGCTCCCAGAACACCACCGGATCCTCGTCAGGGTCGGGGTGCGGGTGGCGGGCGTCGTGTGCGGCCTCGTGGTCGGTCCCGTGGTGGCCGGGGGCGATGGGCGCGGGGTCTGCGGCGGCGGTTGCGGCTGGGTCATCGGCGGCAACGGCGATCGCGTAGTCCTCTTCGACGAGCGCGGCGTTCGCCGCGGCTCCGGCGAGCGTTCCCGCGCCCATCACGATCGGCACCGAGGCAGCGGGGTTCACAACGTTACCCGCGGCCCAGACACGGGGGTGGCTCGTGCGCCCTGTCGGATCAACCGCGATGACCGAGCCCATCGGGGTTTCCGATCGGTCGAGCTCGAGCTCGGTGAGGAAGCCATCGTGTGGCACGAGCTCGCCAGAGGTGAAGACCGCGTCGACGGCGACCTCTCCACTGGCGGTGCGCACGGCCGTGATGCGGGACCCGTCGCCGACGATCTCCGTGACCGGCTCGGCAACGAGGTGCACGCCGCGAGCCGCGAACTCGCGGCGCGCCTCGGACGTCAGATCACCAAGCCCGGCGGTGAAGACGGTGAGGCTGTCGGTCCACTGCCGCAGCAGTCGCGCCTGGTGCATCGCCAGCGGCGACGCGGCCACCACGGCGATGCGCTGCCCGCGCACCTCCCAGCCGTGGCAGTACGGGCAGTGCAGCGCGCGCTCACCCCAGTGCTCGGCGAGGCCGGGGATGGTGGGCAGGGCGTCCGTGACACCGGTTGCGACGATCACGGAGCGAGCCTCGATCGTGTCGCCGCCGTCGAGCACGAGCTGCAGAGCGCTCCGCGATCCGGAGCCTGCGGAGCCGCCGTCGCGCACCGCGAGCACCGATGCCGCACGGAACTCGACCCCGTAGCGCTCGGCCTCGGCTCGCCCGCGGGCGAGCAGTTCGAGAGGTGGGGTGCCGTCGAGGCCGAGCACGTTGTGCATGTGCGAGGCGAAGCGGTTGCGGGGGCTGCCGGCGTCGATAACAAGGGTGCGGCGCAGCGAGCGGCCGAGCGCCTGCGCCGCGCTGAGCCCCGCGGCACCGCCGCCGATCACGATGGTGTCCCAGGTTCGATCGTTCATGCCACCAGCCTCCGCCAACCATGCAATACTTGCAATTAGGTTTGCAGAATTGGCAAGGATGGTGGGTGATGGACGAACTGCGCCGGCTCGGACCCCGCCTGCGCGCGGCCCGGCAGGAGCGCGGATGGACCCTCGACGACCTCGCCGAGCGCGCCGGCATGTCGGCGAGCACCCTCTCCCGCCTCGAATCGGGCAAGCGGCAGGCGAGCCTCGAACTGCTGCTCCCCCTCACGCGGCAGCTCGGAATCCGCGTCGACGACCTGCTCGAACCGCGCGACCGCGACCCCCGCGTGCACCGCAGCGCGATCCGCCGGGAAGGAATGACCATCGCACCGCTCACCCGTGAGGAATCCGAGGTGCGCGCGTTCAAGATCACCTACCACCCGGATGCACCCGAGCGGGCTCCCCAGACCCACCCTGGCCACGAATGGCTCTACGTGATGTCGGGCCGACTGCAGCTCACCCTCGGCGAGCAAGAGCTGGTGCTCGGCCGCGGCGAGGCCGCCGAGTTCGACACGGCCGTGCCACACCGCATGCGCGCCGCGGGCACCCGCCCCGCCGAGGTCATCAGCATCTTCAACACCGTCGGCGAGCGCCTGCACCTGCACACGCCCGAAACGGAAACCGGGGCCGAGTAGCTGCCCGCCGCGGGCTCACCCCTCGAACGACTTCGCCCACTCGCGCACCCGGGCAACGCTCTGCTCCTCTGAAAGATCCTCGACCCGGGTCATCACCGACCAGCGCACGCCGAAGGGGTCGCGAATGCTCGCAAAGCGATCGCCCGACACGAAATCGGCCGGGGCCTCGCGCACGGTGGCGCCCGCGGCGACGGCCCGCTCCACGACGGTGTCGACGTCGGGCACGTACAGTCCCATCGAATAGCAGTCGTCATCACCGGCGGGCGCCGCGACGAGGTGGTAGTCGGGCATCGGCTCGCCCAGCTGCAGGTGGCCCGTGCCGAAGTCGAGGTCGGCGTGCACCACGGCCCCGCCCATCTCGGTGACGTCGATCACGCGCGCACCGAAGACGTCGCGGTAGAACTCGATCGCCTCGGCGGCCCCCGGGATCGCGAGGAAGGGGGTGAGGCTTGTCGCGCCGTGCGGCATGCCTGCGGTGGTGTGGGCGCCGTTCGCGGCGCGGGTCTCGTGTGCGTTCATGCCCTCAGCGTAGGATCGACTTCGAGGTGCGGCTTGCAGATTCGCGCCACGTTCTCGCAGCGCTGGAACCGCGGCCGATGACGGAGGAAGCCATGCATGAGGATCGGCGCGGGGTGCTCTATCCGAAGCGCCTGCCCTCCTTCCACAGGCTGCCTCCGCCGCTAAGCGTGCAGCGCGCAGTGCGCTGGTTGTGGATTCCCGAGTGGGATCTGCCGGCCGGGCAGGAGTCTCGACAGGAGGTGCTGCCGTTTCCCGCCTGCAATCTCGTCGTCGAGCCGTCCGGTGTCAGCGTTGTCGGCCCCGCCACCCGTCGCTCCGAGCGGGTGCTGACGGGTCGTGGCTGGGCCGTGGGGGCCCTGCTGCGTCCGGCGGCCGTGCCGGTGCTCGCCCCGCACCCCGGCGCGATCCGCGACTCCGCACGCCCCGTCGACGATCCGCAGCTGCACGCAGCCGTGACCCGCGCTATCACCGACACAGCAGCATCGGGCGATGAGCGCCGCGCCGAGGCCGCAGCGCTGCTCTCGGAGTGGATCGCGGCGCGCCTGCCTGAGCCCGACTCGCTCGCGGGGTGCGACGGGGCGCTCGCGAACGCACTCGCCGACGCGCTCGCCGACCCGGGCATCGTGCGCGTCGACCAGCTGTCCGAGCGGCTGCACGCCTCCACACGCACCCTGCAGCGGCTCGCCGATCGCTGCTTCGGGCTGTCACTGCACTCGATGATCCGCCGCCGCCGGATTCAGGAGGGCGCCGAGCAGCTGCGCGAGCACCCGGAACTCAGCATCGCGGCCCTCGCAAGCGATCTCGGCTACGCCGATCACGCCCACTTCACCACCGATTTCAAGCGGCTACTCGGGGTCACCCCGAGCGAGTATCGGGTGCGCGCGGCCAGCTGAACCGACTCAGTAGGAGCCGGTGGCCCCAGCCTCCGGGTGCCCCGCGTCGTCCCACGACGCGAGAATGCGCGCGGTGGCGGAGACGCCGAAGCGGGTCGCACCCGCAGCCCACAGTTCGCGCGCGGTCGTCGCGGTGCGGATCCCGCCAGAGGCCTTCACCCCGAGGCGTCCACCCACCGTTTGCGCCATCTGCTGCACGGCGTGCAGGCTCGCCCCGCCGGCGGGGTGAAAGCCCGTCGAGGTCTTCACGAAGTCGGCGCCCGCGGCCTCCGCGGCCAGGCAAGCGGCCACGATCTCCTCGTCGCTCAGTGCAGCCGTTTCGAGGATCACCTTGAGCACCAGCCCGGGGCACGCTTCGCGCACCGCACGCAGATCAGCTTCGACGGCACGCCAATCTGCCGCTCGCACCAGGCCCAGGTTCACCACGACGTCGATCTCGTCGGCGCCGTCGGCCACAGCCCGTCGCGTCTCCGCCGCTTTCACTTCGCTCGCGTGCGCCCCCGTGGGGAAGCCCACTACGGTGACGATCTCGCGCCCCCGCTTGTCAACGGGCAACAGCGAGGGCAGCACGCAGACGCGCTTCACCCCCAACGTTTCGGCGTCGGCGATGAAATCGGCCAGCTGCTCGGGGGTGGTATCGCTTGCGAGCAGGGTGTGGTCGGCGTGGTCGAGGAATTCCTGCGCGGTGAGTGCGGCCTTGTGGCTCATATGTTGCTCAGACGGTGAAGTCGCTTGCGGCGCGCGCCGCGGTGACGGTCTTCATGTAGGCCACGACGGGCAGGTGCTCGGGGTGTTCGGCGTACGCGGCGAGCCCTTCGGCGTCGTCGAAGTCGGCGATGAGCGTCAGGTCGTAGTTGGCGCCGTCGAAGAGTTCGTTGCGGTGCAGCGAGAGTGCGCGCACCGAGGCCACACGCTCGCGCAGCGGCTCGATCATGGCGATCGCCTCAACCGCTTGGGCGTCGCGATCCGCGCGGGTCTCTCCGGCGAACTTCCAGCTCACAATGTGGCGCAGGGTCATGGGGGCTCCTTCAGGTGTGGTCAGTTCCGTGAGAACAGTCGCGGGCCGCGCGCTGCCTTTTCGATGGCGGCGGTGAGCCTGGCAGCTTCGACACGCCAGATCGCGTGACGGCGGCCGTTGATCTGCACCACCGGAATCTCCTCGGCGTGACGGCGCGCGAGTGCAGCATCTTGTGTGATGTCGAGTTCGCTCACCTCGGTGCTGATCCCTCGCTGCTCCAGCTCCTCGCGCACCGCCGCGATGACATCGCGGGCGTCTTCGCAGAGGTGGCAGCCGGGTTTGCCGATGAGGGTGATCTGCACAGTTGTCACGATCGACAAGTGTAGACCGCTGATACGACGAAAGGGCGCCGAGCCGTGGCCCGACGCCCTTTCGCGTCTCGCGGTTTGGTGACGCCGCAAGCGGCGCCGCCGGTGCGACTACTTCTTGTTGCGACGCTGGTGACGCGTCTTGCGCAGCAGTTTGCGGTGCTTCTTCTTGGACATGCGCTTGCGGCGCTTCTTGATTACTGAACCCACGATTACCTCACAACGTCTCTCGGGCCGAAGGTATCGCGGCCCACAAAACACTTATATTACTCACTCTCGCCGATGAGCGCGAAACGAGAGCGAAGCGGATCCCGGCAGCGTGCTACGCGCGCAGCTTGAAGCGGGCCACCAGCTCCTTCACCCGATGCTCGGCGCGCGCGGCGGCGCGGCCGATGCGTTCAGCCGCAGCGGCCGTCTCTTCGGAGAGCACTTCGCCGTCGGCGTGGGGTTCGCCGAAGGGATCGTCGCCGTCGGGCCCCGGCACACGATCGCCGTCCTCGGAGAGGTATTCGACGGTCACCTCGGTGTCGAAGCCTGCTGAGAGGAATGGGATCACGAAGTCTTCGACCATTTCCAGCGGCTCGGGGTTGAGCGCGTAGAACCGGTGCTGCCCCTCCTCGCGCACGGTAACCAGCTCAGCCTCCCGCAGCACCTTCAGGTGCTTCGACACGGTGGGCTGGCTGATCTCGAGCTGCCCGACGATCTCGGAGACGCTCATCTCAGTGTCCTGCTGGTGGCGTTCGAGCAGCGCGCGGAGAATGTCGCGGCGGGTGGCATCGGCGATGACCCCGAAAATATCTGGCATGCTCCCCAGGGTAGTCGGCCTGCGCGTTTCTCGCCCCACGGCCCGTCGTGCTTGATCCGCTCCGCCTGTGTAGCATGACTGCTATCGAGCGAACCGGACCTCCCGGTTTCGCACTGCCGCAGGGGAAGAAGGATCCGTGAGGGCACGCGCTGTGAGCCGTCGGGCCTCCGCTTCGCTCTCGGGGAAGTCGTGGATCAACGCCATGATCCAGTCCTCCCCGCCGCGCTTCGCCCTGCTCGTCTTCACCAGCCTGATCCTGCTGTGGACTGCGCTGCTATCGTTGCCCTGGGCGAGCAGCTCGGGCACCATGACCCCGCTTGCCGATGCGCTCTTCACGGCGGTCTCGGCGATCTGCGTGACCGGGCTGTCAACAGTGGACATGGCCAGCCACTGGTCGCTGTTCGGTGAGCTGGTGATTCTTGCCGGCCTGCAGATCGGCGGCATCGGCGTGCTCACCCTGGCGAGCATTCTGGGTCTCACGGTCACCCGCCGCTTGGGGTTGCGGCAGCGCCTACTCGCCGCAGGCGATACCAACCCGATGCGCATGGGCCGCGACGTTTCTGAGAGCCAGGCTGTGGGTCTGGGTGAGATCGGCGGCCTGCTCGTCGCGGTGGCGACGAGCCTGGTGGTCATCGAGGTTGCGCTCACCGCGCTCATCACCCCCCGGCTCATGGCGGCCGGCTACGACTTCTGGCACGCCCTCTGGAATGGTTTTTACCTTGCGGCCTCGGCGTTCACCAACACGGGTTTTGTGCCGCTGCCTGGCGGGCTGGAGCCGTTCAGCACCGATCTGTACCTGCTGAGCGTGCTCGCTGTCGGCGTGTTTCTCGGGGCCATCGGCTTTCCCGTCATTTTCGCGCTCTACCGGTATGTCACCGGCGGCGGTTGGCGCGCCCATAAGCGTCTCGGTCTGCACGCGAAGCTCACGCTTGCCACGACGCTCATTTTCGTGATCGTGGGCTGGCTCGCCATCGCTGGTCTTGAGTATTCGAACCCTGCGACGCTCGGCGGGCAGGGCTTCTGGGAGACGCTGCTGAGCTCTGGCTACATGTCGGTGATGACCCGATCGGGCGGGCTCGGGATCATCGATCCTCTCGATATGAACGGTTCGACCCTGCTGGTGATGGACATGCTCATGTTCGTGGGTGGCGGATCGGCGTCGACCGCTGGCGGCATCAAGGTCACGACGCTCGCGGTGCTGTTCCTCGCCGCGTACGCCGAGGCCCGCGGCTATCGTGACATTCAGGTCTTCGACAGGCGGATCCCCGACGAGGTGCTGCGCGTGTCGGTGTCGATTCTCATCTGGGGTGCGACGATCGTGCTGGTGTCGACGGTTGCGCTGCTGCAGCTGACGGGCCGCCCGCTCGATGTGGTGCTCTTCGAGGTGATCTCGGCATTCGGCACTTGCGGGCTTTCGACGGGGTTGTCGAGCGAGGTGTCAGACCCTGGGAAGTACATTCTTTCGGCGACCATGTGGGCCGGCCGCGTCGGCACGGTGACGCTGGCCTCGGCTGTGGCGGCGTCGAGCCGTTCCCGTCTCTTCAAGCTCCCCGAGGAAAGGCCGATCGTTGGCTAGCACTCGCGTAGGAATTCACGCCGCCCAGTCGAGGGCACTTCGAGAAAGGCAGACCGTTGGTTGATATTCGTAGTGATGCCCCGGTGATCGTGATTGGTCTCGGTCGGTTCGGCGCGGCGACCGCCGGGCAGCTCGACCGCCAGGACCGTGAGGTGCTGGTGGTCGATACCGATCCTCAGCTGGTGCAGAAGTGGGCGGATCGCGTGACGCATGCCGTGCAGGCCGACGCCCGCTCGATGGAGGCGCTGCGCCAGATCGGTGCCGATGAGTTTCAGATCGCGGTGGTCGCGACGGGTGCGTCCATCGAGTCGAGTGTGCTCATCGCGGCGAACCTCGTCGATCTGGGTATCCCCCAGATCTGGGCGAAGGCGATCTCGCTCTCGCACGGCAAGATTCTGGAGCGGATCGGCGTGAACCACGTCATCTATCCCGAGCGGGAGGCCGGCGAGCGGGTGGCGCATCTGCTCAGCGGCAGCATGCTCGACTTCATTCAGTTCGACGACAACTACGTGATCGCGAAGATGTACCCGCCGCGTTCGATCAGGGGTCGTTCGCTCTCCGACAGCGGGGTGCGCACGCGGTACCGCGTCACCGTGGTCGGCGTGAAAACCCCTGGTCAGCCATTCACTCACGCCACTCAGGACACGGTGATCTCGCCGCACGACCTCATCATCGTGAGCGGCACCGCTGCCGATGTGGAGCGTTTCGCCGCGATCGGTTGAGCCCTGCCTCAGGCGCGCGCCCACCCGATCCACCCCATCGAGAGGCGGATTTCGCAGCTGGATGCTTCGCGGACCTGCGATATCCGCCTCTCGGCGGGTGGTCGCGCGCGGCGCGCGTGCAGCGGCGCGCGGGGCTACTCGCCGCGCTCAAGCTCCTCGGAGCGGCGCACGTTCGCGGCGAGCGCGCGGTCGAACAGTGCACCCCAGTCGGCTGCCTGCAGTACCTCGACTGCCCGCTCGGTGGTGCCCTTCGGGCTCGTCACGTTTCGCCGCAACTGCTCGGGCTCGTCATCGCTGCGCACCATCAACTCGGCCGCTCCCGCAATCGTCTGCTGCACGAGCAACCGCGCCTGATCCGCTTCGAACCCCATCCGCTGCGCAGCCGCCGTCATATGTTCGGCGTACAGGAAGAGATACGCCGGACCCGATCCGGAAACCGCCGCGAGCGCATTGATCTGCTCCTCTCGCACCACGATCGCCGTGCCCACGGTCTCGAACAGACGCTGCACCACCGCCACATGCTCCTCACCGGCCGAAAGGCCGCCGGCAATCCCGGTCACCCCGCGGCCGATGAGCGCCGGTGTGTTCGGCATCGCCCGCACCACCGCAACGCTCTCGGGCAGCTCCTCCTCAATTGCACTGCTGGGCACACCGGCCGCCACACTCACCACAATCGCACCGGGCTCAAGCGCATCGGCGATCTCGCGCGCGACCCCAACGATCTTCCACGGCTTCACCGCAAGAATCACCACGCGCGCACCGCGCACCGCATGACGGTTGGCTTCAGGATCACTCTCAGCGGCCGTCGCGACAACGTCGGCAGCATCATCGAACAAGGCCGCACTGGCGAGCGAAGCGGTGGTGACCGCGATCGGCAACTCGATGTCGACCTCGGGAGCCCGCAAACCCGCAAGGATCGCCCCTCCCATGGATCCGACGCCGATCAGGGCAGTGCGCGGAAGGATCTCGTGCTGCTCGGTATCGCTCATGGCTCCAGTGTACGGAGCGCTCCCCCAAGACGGCGCGACACCGCGTTCTATGCCCTGATCCAGGCACCCCGCCCGTAGAATATGCGGAAGCGACGAAGGGATCGAGATGACCGCGAGCAGCGAGCACCGGGCACACATCGAAGAGGCGCTGCTGAACAGCGCCAGGATCTCCCGGGTCATCAACCTCGACCTCGGTGAGCTCGAAGACGGACTCATCCTCGCTGCGAAGGTCGACCTCGACCCTGAGCTCACCATGCGCGAGGTCTCGTTCGTGCTGCACCAGGCAAAGCGACGCGTGCTGGCCGCAGTGCCCGACATCACAGTGATCTACCTCGAACCAGACGTCTACGTCGACCCGAACGCCGCGACGCCCTCGACCAGCTCGATCGTCACGCTCTCCTACGACTGACCCTTCGCGCACCGAGAGTTCACCGGCGCGTCACGCGCCGAGCCCCACAAGGACATCCGCGCTCCCTAGCGTGGTGTCGGATCGGCACCGCCCCGTGTAGTGCCGCGAGCGCCGACCCGGCGATCCGCACCCACGTCACGAAAGGGAATCCACGTGAACTCTCGCGCACTCCTGCGCTCCGCAGCCCTGGTCACCACCGCCCTCCTGCTGGGCGGCACCCTCGCTGCCTGCTCCTCGAGCGGCGGCGACGACACCGCCTCGGGGAACGCCGTCGACGCCTCGACCGCAACCAGCGCAGCCGATCTCGGCGGCTTCGACGCCCTCGTCGCGGCCGCTCAGGCCGAGGGCGAGCTCAACGTGATCGCCCTGCCCGAGGACTGGGCCAACTACGGCGCGATCATCGCCGGCTTCGAGGATAAGTACGGCATCACGGTCAACTCCGCGTCGCCCGACGCGTCGAGCGCCGAGGAGATCCAGGCCGCCGAGAACCTCAAGGGCCAGGACACCGCCCCCGACGTCTTCGACCTCGGCGCGGCCGTCGCGCTCGAGAACACCGACAAGTTCGCGCCCTACAAGGTCGAGACCTGGGACGACATCCCCGATGAGAACAAGCACCCCGAAGGGCTGTGGGTGAACAACTACTCGGGCGTCATGTCGATCGGCTACGACAGCGACAAGCTGCCCGAGCCCTCCTCGCTCGACGATCTGCTGAGCGACGACTACCGCGGTGCGGTCGCGCTGAATGGCGACCCGACGCAGGCCGGTGCGGCGTTCGCTGCGTTGGGCTGGCTCGCGGCGCTGAACGGCGGCGGCGTCGACGACTTCGGCCCCGGCATCGACTTCGTGGGGCAGCTGCGCGGAGCGGGGAACTTCCTCACCCTCGACCCCACTCCCGCGACCATCGCGTCGGGCGAGACCCCGGCCGTGTTCGACTGGTCGTTCAACAACGTCGCGGCCGCGGCCGACAAGCCGAGCTGGAAGACCACGGTCATCCCCGGCGCCGCGTACGTCAGCTTCTACAACGAGGCAATCAATGCCGACGCCCCGCACCCGGCGGCCGCCCGCCTCTGGCAGGAGTGGATCTTCTCTGACGAGGCGCAGGCCCTGTTCCTCGAGGGGAACGCCGTGCCCGTGCGCGTCGACGCACTGAAGGCCTCGGGCGCCGCCGACAAGGGTCTCATCGATGCCGCGACCTTCGGAACGGAGGGCGACGACTGGATCTCGCCCGACCAGGCGCAGACCGAGGCCGCGAACGCGGTGCTCGCCGAGCGCTGGGCCGCGACGATCAAGTGAAGGCTCGCGGCGCCCCGCACCTCCCGGTCGACCCGGGTCGCGCGGGGCGCCGCTCCGCTTCCCTCATGAAGTCGCGCATCCTCCCAGCACTCGGGCTCGCCCCGTTCGCGGCCTACGTGCTGCTGTTCCTCGCCGTGCCCACGCTGCTCGCCATCGGCAGCGGGTTCTTCGACGACGAGGGGTTCACCCTCGACAACCTAGGCGCGCTGCTCGCCCCCGCCACGCTCGAGGCGTTCGGCGCCAGCATCTGGGTGAGCGCCCTCACCGCCGCCATCGGCGCAGTAGTGGGAGCAGTGCTCTGCTGGGCCCTCGCGGCTCTGCCGGAGACGGGGCCGCTGCGCCGGGTCGTCGACTCCGCCAGCTCCGTGCTGGCGCAGTTCGGCGGCGTCATGCTCGCGTTCGCGTTCATCGCGACCATCGGCATCCAGGGCATCGTCACGGTGCTGCTGCGCGAGCGGGGCGGGGTCGACATCTATGCGGGCGGCGTCTGGCTCTACGAGTTGCCCGGCCTCATCCTGCCCTATCTCTACTTCCAGGTGCCCCTCATGGTCATTACCTTCCTGCCCGCCGTCAGCGCGCTGGGGCCGGGCTGGGCGGAGGCGGTCGCCACCCTGGGCGGGTCGAGCGGCGCGTACTGGCTGCGGGTCGGCCTGCCGGTGCTCGCGCCCGCGTTCCTCGGCTCGCTGCTGCTGCTGTTCGCCAACGCGTTCTCGTCGTATGCGACCGCGGCAGCGCTCATCAGCCAGGGCTCACAGATCGTGCCGTTGCAGATCCGCGCCGCCCTCATCGGCGAGACCGGCGGCAGCAGCGCGAGCACGGCGGGCGCCCTCGCGCTCGGCATGATCGTCGTGATGACCGCGGTGATGCTCGTCTACGGGCGGCTCATGGCGCGCGCCGCGAGGTGGCAGCGATGAGCGCGCGAGTGCCCGGGCGCCCCTCGCCCGTCGCCGCCCGCATCGTCGTCGCGGTCGTCGGCGGCCTCTTCCTGATCCCGCTGGTCGCCATGCTCGAGTTCACACTGCGGCAGACCGCCGGCGGCTACGGCCTCGAGCGCTGGGCGGCACTGTTCGATCCCGAGAACGCGCGCAGGTACCGCACGCTGTTTCAGGGCATCGGCAACTCCTTCGCGCTCGCAGCCATCGCACTCGCGATCGTGCTCGTGCTGTTCTTCCCCACGATTGTGCTGGTGCACCTGCGCTTCCCGCGCCTCGAGCGCGCGCTCGACCTGCTCACCGTGCTGCCGATCGCGATCCCCGCGATCGTGCTCGTCGTGGGTTTCGCACCCGTCTACCGGGTAATCGGGCAGCTGATCGGGTCGGGGGTCTGGACACTGGGCCTCGCTTACGGCGTGCTCGTGCTGCCGTTCGCGTACCGCGCCATCGTGGCCGATCTTCAGGGCATGGATGCCCGCACCCGCGCCGAGGCCGCCCGGTCGCTCGGCGCGGGCTGGGGCACCGTGCTCGTGCGGGTCATCGCGCCCGGGGTGCGGCGAGGCCTGCTCGCGGCATCGCTGCTCACCATCGCGATCGTGCTCGGCGAGTTCACCGTCTCATCGCTGCTCAACCGCACGACCCTGCAGGTCGCGCTGCTGCAAGTGTCGAAGTCCGACCCGTTCGCGGCCGTCATCGTCTCGCTGCTCTCGCTCATCGGTGCCTTTGCCGTGCTGCTCGCGGTGAGCAGCACAAGCTCGGCGACGCGGCGACGCGCGCGACGCGGCGGCGGCCCCTTCGCGAGCGCGCTCGCAGCAGCCGGCGCCCCGGCCGCGCCAGCCCCAGTTTCCGCCACCGCCAAGGAGTCTTGACGTGCCCACCGATCCCTCGACCACCGGTTCCTCGGTCCGCCTGGAGCGGGTCGCCAAGTCCTACGGTTCCACCACGGTGCTGCACGGCGTCGACCTCGAGCTCGCCCCGGGCGAGTTAATCTGCCTGCTCGGCCCCTCGGGCTGCGGAAAGACGACCGCGCTTCGTTGCATCGCCGGGCTCGAGCCGGTCTCGGGCGGCCGTGTGCTCATCGGCGACGAAGACGTCACGGGAGTGCCCGTGAACCGCCGCGACATCGGCATGGTCTTTCAGCAGTACTCGCTCTTCCCTCACCTCACGGTGGCGCGCAACGTCGAGTTCGGCCTTGAGATGCGGCGCGTACCGAGGACCGAGCGGTCGGCGCGCAGCGCCGACATGCTCGACATCGTGGGCCTCTCGCACCTCGCTGAGCGCTTTCCGCACGAGCTGTCGGGCGGCCAGCAGCAGCGCGTGGCGCTCGCCCGCGCACTCGTCACCCGGCCGCGGGCCCTGCTGCTCGATGAGCCGCTCTCGGCGCTCGACGCCAAGGTGCGCGTGCGGCTGCGCGAGCAGATCCGGCTCATCCAGACCGAGCTCGGCATCACGACCGTGTTCGTCACCCACGATCAGGAGGAGGCGCTGGCGGTCTCGGACCGGGTCGCCGTGATGGAGGGCGGTCGGATCGCGCAGCTCGGCACGCCAGAAGAGCTCTACCGCCGCCCCGCGTCGCCCTTCGTGGCCGACTTCGTGGGGCTCTCGAACCAGGTCAATGGCCGGCTCGAGGGCGACCGGGTGATCGTGCGCGGCGCCGAACTCCCCGTCATGGGGACGCCCGCGACCGGCGGCGCCGAGGTGCGGGTCTACGTGCGCCCGGAGCATGTGCGGCTCGGGGCCGGCTCCCAGCGGGGCGTGGGGCAGCTCGACGCAGTGGTGGTGTCGAGCGGATTCCTCGGGCCGATACGCCGCACCATCGTGCAGTTCGCAGACGGTGACACGCTCGCAGTGCAGCACGGCGCCGAGGCGGCCTACGGGGCGGGCGACCGGGTGCGGGTGTCGTTTGCCGCGGAGCCCGTGACGGTGGCGCCGCGGAGCTGATCGACGCGCCGCACACCTGCGGGGCGGGTGCGGCTCCGGTGCGACCTCTGAACTCTGCGGTCGCGCCGGAGCCGGATCCCTCACCGGCGCTGCTCGAAGAAGTCGCGCAGCAGCGCGATGCTCTGCTCGGCGCGCACCCCCGCCACAACCTCCGGCACGGGATGCGGCAGGCGGCCGTCGCGCAGCAGATCGTAGACGCTGCCCGCCGCGCCAGCCTTCTCGTCCCATGCACCGAACACCACGCGCGGCACGCGCGCGGCAAGTATGACCCCGGCGCACATCGCACAGGGTTCGAGGGTGACCACCAGGGTGCAGCCGTCGAGCATTCTGTCGCCCCGCAGGCGGGCAGCCTCACGAATGGCGATGATCTCAGCGTGCCCCGTCGGGTCCGGGTCGCTCTCACGGACGTTGCTGCCCGTGGTGAGCACCGTGCCGTCAGCATCGAGCAGCACCGCACCCACGGGAATCTCGCCGGCCTCGGCAGCGCGCCGCGCCGCGGCGAGCGCAAGATCCATCGCATCGATGTCGCGCTGTGATGGAGGGATGGTGGGCACGGCAATAGGATAGGCGCATGCGAGTCTTCGTTGCGGATCACCCCCTCATCACCCACAAGCTGACGGTACTGCGCGACAAGAACACTCCGCAGCCCACATTTCGTCTCCTCATCGAGGAGCTCATGACGCTGCTCGCCTACGAGGCGACCCGCGAGGTGCGCGTCGAGCCGCACGCGATCGAAACTCCTGTCTCCCCCACCACGGGTGTGCGCCTCAGCGAGCCGCTGCCGCTCATCGTGCCGATCCTGCGCGCCGGCCTGGGCATGCTCGAGGGAATGGTGAAGCTCGTTCCCACGGCTGAGGTGGGCTTCCTCGGCATGGTGCGCGATGAGCAGACGCTCGAGCCCACCACCTACGCCGAGCGCCTGCCCGAGTCCCTTGCTGGCCGCCAGTGCTTCGTGCTCGATCCCATGCTGGCAACGGGCGGATCGCTCGCTGCCGCGATCGAGTTCTTGTTCGAGCGCGGCGCCGACGATGTGACGGCGATCTGCGTGCTCGGCACCCCGGAGGGTGTTGAGGTGATCCGCAAGGCTGCGGGCGACCGTCAGGTAGCGCTCGTGCTGGGCGCCCTCGACGACGGCCTCGACGAGCACGCCTACATCGTGCCCGGTCTCGGCGACGCAGGCGACCGCCTCTACGGCACCGTCGACCACTAGACACCGCTCGGGCAAGATCCCGGGTTCTGACTGCTGTCGCCTGCGCCAGTGTCTGGCCCGCGGGCCAGGCTCTGGCGCGTCAGTCGGTGACCGCGTCGGGTCGTCGCACCAGTTCGATCACCAGCAGCGCGACGAGCGCGCACACCACGGTTCCCACCACAACCCCTGTGGTGAGCGGACGCGCCAGGCACACCACCAGCCCCGCCACCAGGCCCACGCCCCAGCGCAAAGCCTGCTGCCAGCGTTCGACCCATACCCCCACACGCCCGGTGCTGAACGAGTGGCGGGCCGCGAATCCCCGCGCTTCAGCTGCGCCCGCGACCACGAGCCCGCGCAGCTTCGTCGGCAGACTCCCCGGGCCGGCGAACCAGCTCACCACGGTCAACGCAACCGCGATCAACAGCACCGCGACAGCGAGCTGCGCGATCGGGTCGACAATGGCCGCCATTACGGCACTGACCGCGCCAGAAGGCAACTCGATCGCCGCTGGCAGGAGCACGCCCGTCACGCCGAAGCCCACGAGCAGAATCCCCATAGCGATCATGAGCCCGAGCGCCGCACCAAACAGCGCACGGCGGCGGTTGCGGGCCACGAGCACCCCTGTCACGAGCAGCACGAGTGCCGCCCACGGCAGCCAAGCGGTGCCGGTCACCGCGGCGCGATAGCCGAGCTGGGCGTTGCCCAGATTGACATCGGCGGCGACCGGCACCACGATGTTCATCTCCGGGATCTGCGCAGCGAGCGGGAACCCCTGACTGAGCAGCGCGCGCTTCACCTCGGCGAGCACCGGCGAGAGCTGCACGCCGAGCGACCCGTTGCGATCGATGGCGAGCGCAGCGGCTTCATCACCCGTGAGGGTTTTCAGCAGTTGGGTGTGGGTGAGGCGCAGCGCCGAACGCCAGAGCTCGACGAACGCCTGAGACTCGACAAGATTCGTCACCGTGCTGCGCACCAGGTTCGAGAGCCCGGCGTTGATCGGCGCCTCGAAGAGCCGCAACGCCTCGACGGCCCGATCGTTGACGTTGAGCGACGCGATCCCGTCGACGAGCGAGGCGGTAACCGCAGGGATATCGACCTCGCGCTCGATCGCCGCCACCAGCTGATCAGTGACGAGCGCCTGCACCTCGGGATCTTCGGCGAGCGGCGCGTACCTGGCAACGAAGATCTCGGTGTCGGTCAGCTGCGCGTGCGCGGAGGCGCCGACAACCGCGATCGGCGCGAGGATCGCGGCAATCACGATGAGGAGGCCCGAGAGGAAAGCCCGCCAGCGGCGAGCGGTGCGCGGATCTCCCGGAGCCGTCGCAGCACCGGTACCGCCGTCGTGCTCCGTCGCGTCGAGTCGCGCGCGCAGCGACCGATTCTCGGCCTCTGCCGCTGCAAGTCGCTGCTGCAGATCGACATTCGTCGGCTCAGTTTTTTCGGCCATGGATCTGCTCCCTGCGCTGCGGTCACATCGTCGTGCCGTGCGACGTTGCGAACCCTGTCGTCTCGCAATCGCGCTGGCACGATGCATCTACGATATCGCTATGCACCACGCGGGGGTCTCGGATGCCGGGCTCTGCCTCGATCAGGACGCTGCCGCCTCTGTATATTGAGGGGGATCCTCGCGCGGCTGCACCCAGGCACTGCGGCGAGAACGAAGGGATAGAGCATTGCGACCCACCTCTCTTGGAGCCCTGCTGGTATGAGCGTGCTCGCAATCGCCACCACAGCGTTCGTCATCATCGAATACATCGTCAAGATCGTCGCCATCGGCGTCGTGCCGACGAACCGGAAACCGTCTTCATCGACCGCGTGGTTGCTGCTCATTCTCTTCGTGCCGATTCTCGGCGTGCCCCTCTTCCTCATCATCGGCAGCCCCTACGTGGGCGGCCGCCGAGCCCGCATCCAAGCCCAGGCGAATCTGCTGCTCGCCGAGGGCACCGAGCGCGTGCCGCGGGTGCCCGAATCGGCGACGGTCTCGGAACCGCTCGCCGCCGTCGTCGAACTCTCCCGCGTGCTCACCGCACTGCCTATGGTCACCGGCGTGAACCACGGCGTGCTCAGCGGCTACCAGGAGAGCATCGATCGCATGACCGACCTCGTGGAGTCGGCCACCGAGTCAGTGCACGTCGAGATCTACATCATGGCCCGCGACAACTCCACCGAGGGCTTCTTCCAGGCGCTCGAGGCTGCAGCGGCGCGGGGCGTGCAAGTGCGGGTGCTGCTCGACCACATCGGTTCACGAAAGTACCCGGGCTTCCGGCGCATGCTCTCCCGCATGACCGCGGCGGGCATCGAATGGCATCTCATGCTGCCCTTCCTCCCGCTCGAACGGCGTATGCGTCGCATCGACCTCCGCAACCATCGCAAGCTGCTCGTCGTCGACGGCGTCAGGGCAGTGATGGGCTCGCAGAACATGATCGAGGCCCACTACGGTTCACCGAAGAATCTCGCCGCCGGGCGCCTCTGGCACGACATCACCGTCGAGCTGAGCGGCGAGATCGTGTCGTCGCTCGAAGCGGTGTTCGCGGTGGACTGGTACACCGAAAGCGGCGAGTACATCGAGGTGCACGCCTACCGCGGCACCCACGATGCGAGCCACCCGCGTCTCCTTCCCGCGGTGCACGAGAGCGCCGGCGAGATCGGTGGTCCGGTGAACGCCGTGCAGCTTATACCCTCCGGGCCCGGCTTCCGCACCGAGCCGAATCTTCGCGTCTTCACCTCGCTCATGTACCTCGCGAAGCGCAGGCTCGCCATCGTGAGCCCGTACTTCGTGCCAGACGAATCCCTGCTCGCCGCGATCACCACCGCGGCGCAGCGCGGCGTCGCCGTCGAGCTCTACGTGAGCGAGGCTGCTGACCAGTTCATGGTGGATCGCGCGCAGTCGTCGTACTACAGCACACTCCTCGAAGCCGGTGTGCGCATCCTGCGCTATCCCGCCCCCGCCGTGCTCCACACGAAGTGCTTCCTCGTCGACGACGAGTGTGCGGTGCTCGGCTCGTCGAACATGGACATGCGCTCCTTCGGGCTGAACTACGAGATCAGCCTGCTCGCCACAGGAGGCGATCTCGTCACCGAGGTGCGTGACCTCATCGACGAATACGCGGCGCTGAGCACCGAACTCGACCTCGAGAGCTGGGGAACACGCTCGCTTACAAGGCGCTATACCGAGTCCGCGATGCGACTCACCTCTGCCCTGCAATAGGGCGAGAGCATGGGCGCGGCCTTGCCTGCGGTGCCGCGTCACGAGCTGTGCATCGCCGAATGTCTCCCGTAACCTGACGTCATATCTTGACACGCAGGGTCGCACTTTGCTTAACTGAGCCTCATGCATGAGACCATTCGCACCCAGTCCGCCCTCGAGGTGAACTTTGGGATGACCGGCATGATGATGTCCGGTCGCGGTGTCATGCGCTGTCGAATGTGCATGTGAGCGACTTCTGAATCTCGTTCGCCCCGCCGGGTACGCACACCCGGCACCCGCCTGAATCCATAAGCCCGGCGTCGATCCCCGGATCCGCCGCTCGATTCATACCCAGCGAGCACCGCGTCCCAGGCCGGCTCGCAGCACCGCACCCCGCGGCCCACGGGCCGCACCGCCGCGCTCCTCTCCCGAGCATCGCTCACCAGCGCGGCACGACAGCTTCGAAGGACATCATCATGAACGCCACCCCCCAGACCCTCCGCTCGGCCCGCCCCGACCTCACCGCCTCGCTCCCCACGCAGACCGCACCCGAGCGCAACGTGCCCGAGGGCACCGAGGTGCGCGGATTCGCGCTCTATGTCGGCCTCGCCGACGACAAGATCGCCGACGGCGACCCCCGACTCGGCACCATCGTCACTCGCATTAAGCAGCTCGTCGCCGAGCTCGCCCCCGCAGCCGACACCTACGCCGCAGTGGCGCTGGCACCCGAAGGCACCGGCGGTCGCGACGTCGACGTGGTGCGGCTCGCCCTCGGCGACCCCGCCGCTCACGCCCGCCAGAAGCAGCACGAGGCCGACACCGAAGACCGGGTCGCGGCGGGTGTCGTGCTCGACCTTTCCCGCAAGCGGGTGCTGCTCGACAACGTGCCAGCAGCACTCACCTTCCGTGAGTTTGAGCTGCTGCAGTACCTGGTGCTGCGCGAGGGACGCACCATCAGCCGCGAAGAGCTCATCACCGGGCTGTGGAGCGACGCCCCCGCGGCTGAGGTGCCGAGCGAGCGCACCATCGATGTGCACGTGCGACGCCTGCGCGTGAAGCTCGCCCAGTACCAGGACATCGTGCGCACCGTGCGCGGCACCGGCTACCGATTCGACCGCCACGCTGACGTCTCGATCCTGCACACCGCAGCCCCCAGCCCCGACGCATTTTAGAGCTGTGCGAGCCGCGGCAGCGCCTGAAAGCCTGCTGCTGATCACCGGGCTCAGGCAGATCGGCGCGCCGCAACACTTCCCGCCGCAGGGCGGCCTGCGGTAACGTCAATACACACCCGCAGTTCGAAGGAGACCGACGATGTCAACGCTTCCTCCCGAAGGCCAGGGCGAGCAGCCCACCGGCGGCGAGCCCACCAGCATCCCGCCGACAGGCACCCCTGGTGAGCCTCCGACCGCGCCACCGGCACCGCCTGCACCGCCAGCCGCGCCTGCCGAATCGGCACCGCAGCAGCACGAGGCACCGCAGCCGCCCCCGGCGCCGCAGTACGCCCCGCCGCAGCCGCAGTACCAGGCACCGCCCGCCGCCGGGCAGGCACCGCCGCCCGGCGGCTACCAGCAGCCGGGTGTCGGGTACCAGCAGCCGGTATCCAACCCGCTCGACAACATCACGCTGAACTACTGGCTGTCGGTTTTCTTCAGCTGGATTCCGGCGCTCATCTTCTTCCTCATCGAGAAGGACAAAGGCGATGCCAAGGCGTACGCCTTCCACCGCGACAACCTGAACTTCTCGCTGCTGCGCGTCATCGTTGGACTCGTCGCCGTCATCCCATACATCGGCTGGATCATCGGCGGCATCGCAGCACTGGTGCTGTTCATCTTCCACATCATCGCCGCGGTGAAGGCTCCCGAAGCCTACCGCCGCAACGAACAGCCGCCGTTCATCTTCAACATTCCGTTGATCAAGTAGACGGCGTCGCCTCCGAGGGCGGCTCACCGGCTCCGCGGGCTTCGGCCTTGCGGGCCCGGCGGGCCGCCCTCCATGCGTTCCAGCGCTCCCAAAAACGCGCGAGCACCCGCCGCAACCACCCCAGCAAGCGGCGCGCCCAGTGATACTCGGTGCCGAGAATGGTGAGCCCGACGAACACGATGAGCCAGCCCGGGCCCGGCAGCGGCACGAGAATCAAGCCGACGATCACGACGAGCACGCCCAGCACCGTGACGATGATCTTGTAGGTGGTGTTCAGCCAGGGGTAACGGCGGATGATCGCGCGCCATCGCTCCATGAAGCGTCCGAAGCGCTTGCTCAGCCGTCTGGCGCGCTCTGCGTCGCCGGCATAGGGGTCGGACATACCGAGAGAATACGGCTTCGGGCTGGCAGGCAGCCGAAGCCCGCCCCGATGCCCCCCAGCACGCGCCCGAAGCTCTGAATCTGCCGCGAGTCGGGCCCGCCACTGCGTGGCGACCCTCGATCACCAATACTGTCGGAGCATGAACTGCCCCAGCGACGGAACCACCCTGCTCATGAGCGAACGACAGGGCGTGGAGATCGACTACTGCCCCCAGTGCCGCGGAGTCTGGCTCGACCGCGGCGAACTCGACAAGATTCTTGAGCGAGCCCAGTCCGAAGCCGAGGCGCTGCTCGCTTCGTCAGCGCCCGCTGCACCGCCCGCTGCACCGCCCGCCGCACCGCCTGCAGCCCCGCAGCAGCAGGGCTATCCGCAGCAGCCCTACGGCGCAGCAGATCCCGGCTACGGCGCGCAGCGCCATGATGCGCCGCGCTACGACGCGCCCCGCTACGACGCCCCACGCTACGACTCCTCCTATGGCGACCGCCGGGTCGACGATCGCCACCGCGATCCGCGTTACAAGAAGAAGAAGCCCTTCGACTTCCTCGGCGACATCTTCGACTAACCCCACCCGCCAGTCCCGAGGCCGGCCTGCCCTACCCCAGACCGCCACTCAGGGCGTGGATCGCAACTCAGGTGGAGGAAATCACGGATTTCCTCCACCTGGCCTGCGACGCACCAGGGCGCGACGCGGTGTGCACTTAGTCGGCGAAGAGTTCGCCGATTTGACCTCCCAGCTCGCGCCACTGCTGGGCCGACGATGATGCGGCTCCCGCGGCGTCGCCCGCGGCGATCAGGTCAAGCAACGCCACATGGTGGTGGACTGTGTTCGGAGCGCCGAGCCGCGAACTGAACTTGCGGAACAGGATGCGCTGCACATGCGGATCGAGCTGCGACATCACACGCATGAGCACAGGATTCTCGGCATACTCGCGCAAAGCCTGATGAAAGGTGACATCGGCGTCGAGCACCGCTACGGGTGACCCCGATCGGATGGCTTCTGCGAAGCGGTCGTTCATCCGCTGCAGTTCAGCGAGCTCACCCGGCCCAATGTTTGCCACAGCCTGCTCGACGGCGAGCCGATCGAGCGACTGCAATATCTCGAGCGTGCGCTCCACCGAACGTGTGGTGAGCGTGGTGACGCGCGTGTGCGCGCTCGGCTTCGATTCGGCGAGCCCGAGGTCGACGAGGCGATTCACCGCTTCGCGCACGGGGGTACGCGAGAGACCCAACTGTGAGGCAAGTTCGGCGTCTCGAATGCGCGCGCCCGGGGGCAGGTCTTCGCGGATGATCGCGTCGAGCAGACGCTCGAAGGCCACGTCGCTCAGACGGCGGCGCTCGACGGTTCGCAACTGCTCCATGGTGCCTTAATGTAACGCAGTTCACCGGCCCTCTTGCCACGACGCTCTGAGTCTGCCAAGATTCAATACATTGAATCCGATATATTGGTTTCTGCGATCGCAAGGAGGCGAGCATGACCAGTGGCATCTCCCCCGGTACACCGGCGTCGTCCGGTGCCGGGCTTGTGGGCGTCATCGGCGGCATGGGTCCGCTCGCAACCGCCGACTTCTACCGTGACATCATCACCGCGACCGCGGCGTCACGTGACCAGGATCACCTCCCCCTCATCATCTGGGGCGACCCCCGCATCCCCGACCGCAGTGACGCCCTCACCGCCGGCGGCGCCGACCCGACCGACGCGATCCGCTCCGCAGCGCTCACCCTCGTCGCAGCCGGTGCCGAACAACTCGTCGTCGCTTGTAACACCGCGCACGTATTCCTCGACCGGGCACTGGAGGGCATCGACGTGCCGCTCCTTAGTCTCGTAGACGAAACCGTGCGCGTTGCCGCCGAGCGCGGTGTCGACGGCGAGGGCGTCGCGATCCTCGCCACCGACGGCACCATCGCCTCCGGCGTCTATCAGGAGGCCTTCGCAGCCGCGGGAGTGCCTGCGTTCCTGCCACCCGAAGCGGCGCAGCCACGCGTCATGCAGGCGATCCGCGCAGTGAAGGCCGGCGACCTCAACACTGCGACCGCGTTGCTCCTCGGCGTCGCGGCAGAGCTGCAAGAGACGGGCGCAGGCGCACTGCTCGCAGGCTGCACCGAGCTGCCCTCAGTGCTCGGCGCCGAGTTCGCAGGTATGCCAGTGCTCGACCCGCTGACGCTCGCCGCCGAAGCCCTCGTCCGCAGCCATCAGGGGAGCCCGATCCATGCGTGACCTCACCATTGCCCTGCCCGGCCAGCGCCGGGCACCCGGCAACATGACCATCAGCGAACCGCCACTCGCGAGCGGCGGGCCCGACCCGGCCGCAGACACCGAGCCGGGCGGCGCCCTCGTGGGCGCGCGCCTCGCCGTGAAGGACAACATCGACGTCGCCGGCTACATCACCACCTGCGGCTCCCGCGCCTACGACCCCGCACCCGCCCCGACCAGCGCCTCCGTCGTCACGGCGCTCGTTGCCGCCGGAGCCCGCGTGGTGGGCAAAGCGAACCTCGACGAGTTCGCGTGGGGAGTCACCGGCGAGAACACGCACTGGGGGCGCATCACCAACCCTGCGCACCCCGAACTCACGACCGGTGGCTCGAGCGGCGGCACAGCCGCAATGATCGCCGCCGGCCTCGCAGACATCGGCCTCGGCACCGACACCGCCGGATCGATCCGCATCCCAGCGGCCTGCTGCGACGTGGTCGGGCTGCGCCCGCGCACGGGAACAGTGGCGCGCGACGGCGTGCACCCGCTCGCGCCCTCATTCGACGTGGTGGGACCGCTCGCCCGCAACACCCGCCTGCTGCGGCTGGCCTGGGCGGCGATGAGCGGCACAAGCGGTGCCCCTCCGATCGATGAGCCGCGCATCGCGGCGATGCGCCTGCCCCACTGGAACCCGCCCGCAACCCCCGCGCACTGGGGCGCCGTCGCAGAGATCGACATCGACCGCGTGGTGCTCGACGCATTCTGGACCGTGATGCACGCCGAGTCCTACCGCACCCACCGGATGCGCTACGAGGCGGGCGCCAAGGGCTACGGGCCGGCGATTCGCGCGAAACTCGCGACCGCTGCCGCCTCCGCAGGCGACACCTCAGGCGCACGGGCCCAGCTGGCCGAACACCGCGATGCCTTCGCGCGCGCGCTCGACACCTACGACGCCGTGCTCGCCCCGGCACTCGGTCGGAGCATTCCCGCCGCAGGAGTCGACGAAGCCTCGATCCGCGCCGAGCTCGGATGGCCCTCGGCCCTGTTCTCGGCGCTCGACGCCGCCGTCGCCTGCGTCGGCGGCCTGCAAATCGTGGCGCGCGACGAGGCGACCGCGCTGGAATGCGCCTCACAGTTCGAAGCCGCGCTCACGCGCGGGGCACACTCGCATGCGGCGTCGCCGCATGCAGATCGGAGCGGATCATGACCGACGAAGCACCCGAGACGACGGCGCTCATCAGCCTGCACGGCGTCGACACCTACTACGGCGATCACCACGTGCTCAAGCAGGTCGAGCTGCAGCTCGCACCCGGCGAGGTGGTGGTGGTCGTGGGGCCCTCCGGCTCAGGCAAGTCGACGCTCTGCCGGTCGATCAACAGGCTTGAACCGATCCGGGCCGGTGAGATCAGAATCGGCGGCGAACTACTGCCCGAGGAGGGGCGAGCCCTCACCCGGTTGCGGGCCAGGGTCGGCATGGTGTTCCAGCAGTTCAACCTCTTCGCGCACCAGACCGTCGAGGAGAACATCATGTTCGCCCCCACCCGCGTGCGGCGCGTGCCACGAGCCGAAGCCCGCGCCACCGCCGAGCGGCTGCTCGAGCGCGTCGGCCTCACCGCGCACGCCAAGAAGTACCCCCATCAACTCTCGGGCGGGCAGCAGCAACGCGTCGCGATCGCGCGTGCACTTGCCATGCAGCCCGAGGCGCTGCTCTTCGACGAGCCCACGAGCGCCCTCGACCCCGAGATGGTGCAGGAGGTGCTCGACGTGATGACCGAGCTGGCCCGCGAAGGGATGACCATGCTCGTGGTGACCCACGAGATGGGCTTCGCCCGCAAGGTAGCCGACCGCCTGCTGTTCATGGACGACGGGCGCATCGTCGAGGACACCACCCCTGAGTCGTTCTTCACCCGACCCGCGTCCGCGCGCGGCAGGGAGTTCCTGTCGCGCGTACTGCAGCACTGAACCACACCCCGTCAACAACCACACAGCATCAAAGGAGAACTGTCATGTTGCACCGTACCCGTACCGCCGCGGCGCTCGCCGCTCTCGCAGCCGGCGCGCTGCTGCTTACCGCCTGCTCGGGCGGCGACTCTGGATCCGCCGCCGCAGAGGCGCCCGCCGTAGCGAGCTCCACCGACTTCCCCGAGGGCTCCACCATGGCGCGCCTCGCCGAGGCCGGCACCGTCACCATCGGCACCAAGTTCGATCAGCCCCTCTTCGGGCTGAAGGGACTCGACAACCAGCCCACCGGATTCGACGTTGAGATCGGCAAGATCATCGCCGGCGAGCTCGGCATCCCCGCCGACAAGATCAACTTCATCGAGACGAACACGAAGGTGCGCGACGAGGCCGTGATGTCGGGCAAGGCCGACATGGTCATCGCCACCTACATGATCACCGAGGAGCGCCAGGAGCGCGTCACCTTCGCAGGCCCCTATTACAACGCGGGTACGCTCACCATGGCTCTTGCCGACAACGATGCCATCACCGGTATCGAGTCGGTGGGCGACGCTTCGGTGAAGGTGTGCGGCGCCACCGGATCCGCCGACCTCGATGCGATCTCCGAGCATCTTGCAGACCCCTCGGCACAGCTCGTACTCTTCGACGTCTACTCGAAGTGCGCCGACGCGCTGCGCACCGGTCAGGTCGACGCAATCGCTGCCGACAGCACCATCCTGCTCGGCCTCGCCGACGAGGCCGACGGCGAGTTCAAGATCGTAGGCGAGTCGTACCTCGACCAGCTCTTCGGCATTGGCATCACCAAGGGCGACATCGAGTTCTGCGAGTTCATCGACGACACCCTCAACGCCGCGGTCGAGGACGGCCGCTTCGCCGAAGCCTGGAAGCGCACCGCCGGCAAGGTGGTGCCGGAGGTGCCCTCGCTGCCCGAGTTCATCGCCTGCGCGTAGCTCACCGCCGACGCGCGGACGACGCGCACTGATCTGAAGGGACCTCGACGTGTCCGTCATCTTCGACAACCTGCCGCTCTTCGGCGAGGGGATGCTGCGTACGCTGAGCATCTGCCTATGGGGCGGCCTCGGGGCACTCGTGCTCGGATCGCTGCTCGCCGTCTGCTCGGTGACCCCGGTTCCGATCCTCAACAGGATCGGAACCGGGTGGGTCGCCACCATGCGCAACGTGCCCCTCGCGGTCGTGCTGTTCTTCTTCGCCTTCGGCCTGCCCGAGATCGGCGTACGCGGCTCATACTTCTGGTTCGGCACGAGCGCGCTCGCGGTCTACACGGCCGCGTTCGTCTGTGAAGCGCTGCGCAGCGGCATCAATGCGGTACCGATCGGGCAGGCCGAGGCCGCCCGCGCGCTGGGGGTCGGCTTCGGCACGACGCTCACGCAGATCCTGCTGCCGCAGGCGTTCCGCGCGGCCGTGCCGCCGCTCGCGAACACCACCATCGCCATGATCAAGGACTCGGCCCTCGTCGGCGCGATCGGCGTGGGCGGCGACCTATTCAGCGTGGCCGACACTCTTGCAGCCACCCGCGGTCTCGACGTCATCCCGGTGCTCGGCGGCGTCGTGGTCGGCTACCTGCTCATCATCGCACCCACCAGTGCGCTGTTCTCGCTCGCAGAACGAAAGGCGGTCCTCCGATGACCGGTTCGCCCTCCGTGCTCTTCGACAGGCTCGGCCCGCGAGGCCGCCGCCGCACGCACATCATCACCGCGGTCGTGGGGGCCGCGCTGCTTGCCGTCGCCGCCTACGTGGGCGTGCGCCTGCAGCAATCGGGACAGCTCGAAGCCCGGCACTGGTCGCCGCTCTTCAACCCCTTCGACCCGCAGTTCACGACCGTCTGGAAGTTCCTGCTCGGCGGGCTCGGCAATACGGCCTCGGCCGGCGCGATCTCGATCGTGCTGGGCCTCGCCATCGGCACTGCGCTGGCGCTGCTGCGGGTGACCGCCCTGCCCTGGTACCGCTGGTGCATCGTGGGCGTCACCGAGTTCTTCCGCACCGTGCCCGTGGTGATCTCGATCTTCTTTGCCTCGCGGGCACTGCCGGTGATCGGCATCGACCTGCCGCTGCTGTGGTACCTCGTGATCGGGCTCACCATCTACAACTCGGTGGCGATCTCCGAGATCGTGCGCGCCGGCATTCAGGCAGTGCCGCGCGGCCAGACCGAAGCGGCGCTCGCCCTTGGTCTGAGCCGCGGTCGCGCGCTGCGCAGCATCGTGCTGCCGCAGGCGTTCCGCATCATGCTGCC
Source organism: Leucobacter sp. MMO-125 (assembly GCF_037148395.1). Lineage (NCBI taxonomy): Bacteria > Bacillati > Actinomycetota > Actinomycetes > Micrococcales > Microbacteriaceae > Leucobacter > Leucobacter sp. MMO-125. The sequence continues at coordinate 441,684 of NZ_JBBCTL010000003.1, read as the reverse complement.
CTCGCTCATCGCGCAGCTCGTGATCGTCGTGAAAGACACCGCGCTCGGCTTCATCATCGGCTTCGAGGAGCTGCTGCGCCGCGGCGAGATCGCAGTTCAGACCCTGGGCAACCCGCTGCAGATGTACCTGCTCATCGGCGCGATCTTCTTCGTCGTGAACGGACTGCTGTCGTGGCTCGCCCGGGCCACGGAGGCCCGCCTGCGTGGCGCAGCGCCTACTCGGCGACGAGCGCTCCGCCGGCGAGCCGCCGCACCACGCCCGTGAGGTGATCGACGCCCGCGAGCAGATCCTCGTCGCGGGTGAACTCGTTGAGGTTGTGCGAGACGCCGTCGACGCTCGGCACGAAGAGCATGACCGTGGGCGCCTGATCCTTCATGTTGGTCGAGTCGTGCCCCGCCACGGTCATCACCCGGTCATGGGTGAGCCCTAGCTCCTGCGCCACCTCACGGGCGAGTTCAAGCCCCGCCTCGGGATACGGGTTCTGATCCCAGCTGTGCTCGGCAACGATCTCGATCTGCACGCGATCCTCGCGCTGCACCCGCTCGACAGTCTCCATAACCCGGTCGTATGCGGCACTCAGCACCTCGCTGCTCGGCGAACGCAGATCAAACAGCAACTGCACCTCGCTCGCCACCACCACGGGCGAGTTCGGGTAGACGTTGATCTCGCCGCAGGCCGTGTGCAGGATGCCAGGCTCGAACTCGTCGACCAGTTCGCGGGCGGCCACGATGAGGCGTGCCGCGCCGAGTAGCGCATCGCGGCGATCGGCCATGAGCGTCGATCCGCTGTGCGCCTGCTCACCGGTGACCTTGAACTCGAACTTGCGCGCACCCCAGGTAGCGTTCACGAGTCCGATGGTGACGCCATCCTCCTCCATGCTGCGCCCCTGCTGCACGTGGATCTCGGCGTAGGAGGCGACCTGCAACCCGTCATCGCCGAACACCGCGGCGTCACCCCGCTCCCCGATGGCGTCGAGCGCCTCCGCGACGGTCACCCCGTGCGGGTCGGGCGTCGCGAGCGCGTCGGCGAGGGGCAGCTTGCCGGTGAACACCGAACTGCCCATCATCGAGGGTTTGAAGCGCGACCCTTCTTCGTTGAACCAGTTGACGACCGCGAGGTTGCAGCGCGGCACCTCACCCGAGGCCCGCAGCTCGTCGGCCACGCGAAAGCACGCGTGCGCCGACGCCATGACCCCGTAGGCGCCGTCGAAGCGGCCCGCGGTGGGCTGCGAATCCATGTGCGAGCCGGTGAGCACGTAAGGGGCACCGGGCACGAGTTCGAGCAGGCCGAACTGGTTGCCGATCTCGTCGCGACGCACCGTGAAGCCGTGCGATTCGAGCAGCTGCGCGAACCAGGCGCGCTGCTCGCCGTCAGCCGCGCTCGCGGCCTGGCGTTCAACGCCCCCGGTGCCCTCGACGGCACCGAAGCGGGAGTGCACGGCCCAGTCGGCGAGGAATGCGTGGTGCTGCGTGGTGGGGTGCTCCGTCATGACGGTTCCTTTCGAGAGGGCGGATCAGGATCGTGCGTCGAAGGTGAGCTCGCCGCCGACCACGGTGGCCACCACGTCGATCCGCGCGATGCTCGGTGCGGTGAGCGGCGAGTCCGAGAATACGGCGAAGTCGGCGAGCTTACCGCGTTCGAGGGTGCCCTTGTCGGCGATCTGGCCGGTCGCCCGCGCCGCCCACTCGGTGTGGGTGCGCAGCGCCTCCTCGGGCGTGAGCGCTTCGGCGGCACCGAGCGCGGCACCGCTCTCGGTGAGACGGTCGACCGCCGACTGCATGCCGCGGCGCAGGTTGTTGTCGGCGACCGGCAGGTCCGAGGATCCCGCGAGCAGCACGCCTGCGTCGACCACACTGCGACCGCGGTAGAGCCAGTCGGCACGCTCGGGGCCTACGCGATCCGCCATCTGATCTCCGATGGGTCCGATGAAGCCGGCCTGCGGCGTCACCGCGATGGTGAGCCTACCGGCGCGCTCGAGCTGATCGGGGCGGGCGATGCCGAAGTGCTCAATACGGCAGGGCGCGGCGAGGCGGCCATAGCGCTGCTGGGCTTCCTCGATGAGGTCGAGGGCGAGGTCGATGGCGGCGTCGCCGATAGCGTGCAGGGCAAGCGGCCAACCGGCGCGGTAGGCGCCCAAGGCCCGATCGCGGTAGCTCTCGGGCTCGTCGAGCAGGTAGCCGCGGTTGTGATCGTGCCCGCAGAAGTCCTCGGTGACGGCGGCAGTCGCACCGAGCAGCGAGCCGTCGAGGAACACCTTCACGTGCCCGAAGCGCACAGCGTCGTCACCAAAGCCAAAGCGGATGCCGAGGTCGAACCCGCGACCATTGCCCTCCCCGTGGAAGTCGGCGGCGTGACCTGAAATGGGGCGCAGCGCGTCGATCGCGGGCATGAGCTGGGCGCGGGCGTGCAGGCGGCCGCGTTCGGCGGCGGCCTGGTAGGCGGCCACCTCAACGGGGCTGTGGCCGATCCACCCGCCGCCGACCCCAGCCTCTGTGAAGCTCGTGATGCCCTCGGCCGCATAGCGCGAGGTGGCCGCGTCAAGCGCTTCGACGAGCCGCTCGGTGGAGTAGGGCAGCAGCAGCGCCTGCACCAGACCCTGGGCCGCCTCCTCGACGAGCCCCGTTGGCGCGCCCTCGGCGTCGCGCACCACGACGCCGCCCACCGGGTTCTCAAAGCCCGGATCGAGTGCACCGACGAGGCGCAGCGTAGCCGAGTTGGTGATCGACGCGTGACCCGAGGTGTGCCGCAGGTAGAGCGGGCGACCGCCCGTGATCTCGTCGAGACGCGCGATATCAGGGAACGCGCCGCCGTGGTGGGCTTGGTTGAAGCCGGTGCCGTGCACCCACGCGGCAGCATCGCCGAGTTGATCGAGCCGGGCAACCTCGGCCTCGATCAGCGCGTAGAGCTCATCGAGCCCGCGCGCCCTGGCGAGATCGACCGCAGCGAGGCCAAGACCCCACCAGGCGGTGTGGCAGTGGGCATCGATCAGCCCGGGCGTGACGACGGCGTCGCCGAAGTCGAGCCTGCGCTCGGCATCGAGCCCAGCGATCTGCTCGTCGAAGCCGACGATGCGGCCGCCGAGCACACCCACCGCACGGGCGATGGGATGCGCCGGATTCATGGTGAGAATCTCGCGCGCGGTGAGAATCAGGTCGAGCTGCATGATGCGGACTCCTTGGGGCTGTCGAACGGTCGGCGGCGGTGCTGGGGCGCTCAGCCCGTGATCTCATCGGAGGCCGGCGGCATGACCTCGCTGCTGATGAGCACGTGGATCAGTGCCGGGGCGTCTGCCGCGAGGGCACGATCAAGGGCGGGGGCGAACTCCTCAGTGGCCTCGACGCGCTCGCCGTGCCCGCCGAACGACGCCATCCAGGCCGCGAAGTCGGGGTTGGCCATCCGGGTGCCCGAGGGGCGGCCCGGGTAGTGCTTCTCCTGGTGCTGCACGATCGTGCCGTAGATGCCGTTGTCGACCACGATCACGAGCGGCTTGCCGCCGTGCGCGATCGCGGTGGCAATTTCCTGCCCGTTCATGAGGAAGTCGCCGTCGCCGCAGACGGCAACCGCGCGGCGGTCGGGGAAGGCGAGGGAGGCGGCGACCGCGCCAGGCACGGCGAGCCCCATCGCGCCGTTGCGGGCGCCGACGAGGCTGGCGGGCACGAGGTGCCGCACGAAGCGGTGCGCCCAGATCGTCGCATTGCCGGCGCCGAAGGTGAGGATCGCCTCGCCGTTCAAGCGAGCGTCGAGTTCGCCGAAGGCCACGCCGAGGTCGACCCCGGCATCGGCGAGCGCGCCGGGCACAGAGGCGTCGGCGCGGTGCGCAGCGAAGCGGGCCTGCGCGGCGACCCGGCCGGTGAGCCAGGCGTCGTCGCGGGCACCGCGCGCAGCAGCCGGCTCGGTCGCCGTGAGCGCGCTCGTGAACGCGGCGGGAGTGGAGACGATCTGCTGGTCGATGCGGCCGGCGTGGGCTTTGGCCTCGGGGTCGCCCGTGACCAGCACCGTCTGCGCGTCGAAGCCGAGCGTGTAGCCGTCGCTGAGCACGTCGGTGCGGGCGCAACCCACGAAGACGAGCAGGTCGGCCTGCGCGTAGCCCTGCGCGACGGCGTCGGCGCGGCCGTACCCGAGCCAGCCGGCCCACGCCCCGCTGTCGTGCGGCACCGCGTCGTAGGCGCGCCAGTCGGCGAACACCGGCACGCCCGCCGCCTCGGCGTAGGCCGCCAGCTCGGCGCCGCAGCCCGACTGCCAGCCGTCGCCGCCGACCACGAAGGCGGGGCGTTCGGCTCGGGCCAGGCGTTCGGTGAGCACCGCGATCTCCGATGCGGATGGCGTCGGGGCTGGTGCGGCGGTCGGCCCAGCGACCGGGGCCTCGGTGAGCTCGACCAGCAGATCTTCCGGCAGCCCCACTACGACGGGGCCGGGCCGGCCGGCCGCGGCGATCCGCATCGCCTCGTCGACCAGCTCGCCCGCCCGATGCGGTGCGTCGATCGTGATGACGCGCTTCGCGGTCGTGCCGAACCAGCCGGCCAGGCTGAACTCTTGGAACGATTCGCGCTCGCGGTCGGCGACCGGGATGAGCCCGACGAAGAGCACGAGCGGCGTCGCATCCTGCCACGCGGTGTGGATCGCGATCATCGCGTTCGCCGCGCCGGGGCCGCGGGTGACCATCGCAATGCCCGGCCGCCCCGTGAGCCGCCCCTCGGCGAGCGCCATGAAGCCGGCGCCCCCCTCGTGGCGGCACACGACGGTCTCGATCGCCGAGTCGTGCAGCCCGTCGAGCACATCAAGGTAGCTCTCGCCGGGCACGGCGTACACACGCTGCACGCCGTGCGCTTCGAGTGTGCGCACGATCAAGTGTCCGGCTGACTGCGACATGGTGTGATCCTCTCGGGAGACTGCGGGGGATGGGATGATGCGGGGTGCGGATCAGTGCTTGAAGCCGGGCAGCTTCACACTCAGGCTCGGGGCCATGGCGCCCGCGACGGCGGTGAACAACGACAGGAAAGCGAGCATCGCGGCGGCGGGCCACCAGTGATCGCCTGCCGCCGACACGAAACCGGTGGCGAGCAGCGGGATGAAGCCCGAGAGCATGCCTGCCGTGTTCTGCGCGAGGCCGACCCCGGTGTAGCGGGTCTTCGCGGGGAAGAGCCCGGTGAGCACGGTGCCCGATGCGGCGTAGGGCAGCGAGAGCGCAGACACCGCGAGGGTCATCGCGATCACCACGAGCACCGGATTGCCCGAGGAGAGCATCATGAAGGCGGGCACCGCAACCACGGCCGAGAGCACGCCGCCCCACAGAATCACGCGGCTCGCGCCGTACTTGGCGCCGAGGTTGCCACCCCAGATGAGCACGAGAATCTCGACTGCCGCGGCGACCATCGAGCCGAGCAGCATCAGCGATGAGTCGTAGCCGAGCACGTTCACGCCGTACCAGACGCAGAACGCGGTCACGAGGTAGAAACCACCGACGCCGAGCAGGGCCGCGGCCATGCCCACGATGATCTGGCGCCAGCTGTTGCGGAAGGTGGTGAGCACGGGGCTCTTCACGACCTCGCCCGATTCTTCCAGCTGACGGAAGACGGGAGACTCCTCGAGCTTCGAGCGAATGTAGATCGCCACGAGCAGCAGCGGCAGCGCGATGAGGAACGGGATTCGCCAGCCCCAGGCGTCGAAGTTCTGCTGCGAGAAGACCAGCGTCATGATGAAGAAGCCGCCGGAGGAGAGGATCGTGCCGATCGGGGAGCCGATCTGCGGGATCGCCGCGTAGCGGGCGCGCAGGTGCAGCGGCGCGTTCTCGACCACGATGGTCATGGCGCCCGACCATTCGCCGCCGACGAAGAGACCCTGCAGCACGCGCAGCAGCACGAGCAGGATCGGTGCGGCAATGCCGATGGCGGCGTAGGTCGGCAGCATGCCGATGAGACCGGTCACGAGGCCGATGCCCACGATCGTGATCATCAGCACCTTGCGACGGCCGATGCGGTCGCCCATGCGGCCGAAGATGATGCCACCGATGGGGCGAGCCGCGAGGCCGACACCGAAGGTGGCGAAGGAGGCGAGCGCTGCAGCGGTGGCGTTCTCGCTGGTGAAGTACTGGACGTTGAAGACCAGCGCCGCCGCGGCGCTGAACAGGAAGAAGTCGTACCACTCGAGTGCGGTGCCGATCAGAGCGCCGAGGGCGACCTTGTTGGCGTCCTTGATGCTCAGTTCGTGCGTGGCGTCGTACTCGATCGCCGAGGTATTGGTTGTCTCGCTCATGCTCTCTCTCCGTCGAGGATGCGGGATCCGGTGCTGGCGTGCCGTCGCGGTCGCGGCGGCACGCGTTCCAGAATCTCAAGCATTTCGCACTGTTGCAGGCACGAAAAGCCCCTGGTTTCGCCGCCTGCATTGTGCATATGCACATATACTGCGGGCGTGGCCCCGCAATCCAACGACCCCTCGAGCCCAGCCCGCGCATTGAGCGACACCCCTGCCCGAGGGGATCGCGAGCGCTGGCTCCAGCTGCTCGACCGCCTCGACCCCGCCGAGCTCACCGAGACCTTCCTCGCACTCGTGGGCAACGTCGCCGGCTATGACCCCGCGCCGATCCCCCTCTCGGAGCTGCGCCGCACGGGCAGACTCTCCTTCATCACCCTCATCGAGGGTCTCCGCGCCGGCGGGCTCGACGCCCCGATCACGACCGCCGCCGAAGTGGGCGTCTCCCGAGCCCGCGCCGGCATCCCCCTGCCCGCCCTCATGACCGCGATCCGACACGACTTCACAGTGCTCTGGGAAGCGCTTACCAGAGTCGCCGACGCCGACGATGCCGAGCTCATCGTGCGCCACACGGGCATCGTGCTGCGCACGGTCGACGAGTATGTGGGGCAGACCCAGCGCGCCTACGCGGCCGAGCGCGAGCGCATGCGCGAAGAGCGGGCCTCCGTGCGACAGGGCCTCATCGCCTCGCTCTTCCAGGAGCCACTGCCCGGCGGCCCGCAGCTGCAGCGCATCGCCGACGAACTCGACCTGCCCGTCGACGCCCCGCTCGTGGTGCTCGCCGCCGTCGAAGAGGACATCGCCCCGCTGCGCGTGGCGGTGTCGGAGCTGGAGCGTGCGGGCGGCCGCGTCTTCACCCATCACCTCGGCGACGCCCTCGTCGCCTTCGCCCGGCACCTCGAATTGCCGGGCTCGCGACTCGAAGAGCTGGGGCGCCGCCTGCTCGACCTGCGCATCGGCGTGATGACCGCCACCGAGGGCCTCGCCGGTCTGAGCCGCACTGCCGCCACCGTGCGCGAACTGGCGCGCGTATTCGAGCCCGGAGAGGACGGGGCCATGACGTGGAGCCGAGGGTGGGCGAGGGTCGCGGCACGCAGCCTGCTCGCCGCCGGACGACCCCTGCTCTCCGACGTGCACCGCGCGCTCGCGAGCTGCGGGGAGGCGGAGCGGGTGCGTCTGGAGGAGGCGGCGCGCAGCTACCTCCGCACGGGCAGCATCGGAGCCTCGTCTGCCGAACTGTTCTGCCACCGCAACACGCTCGCGAACCGGCTGCGGCGGTTCGCCGAGCTGACGGGGGTCGACCCGACGGTGCCCGAGCAGGCGGCCCGCCTCGTGGTGGGCTGGGCATGAGCGGCTCCGCTAGCCGATGCGGTCGGCGACAATGCGACGCAGCGCCGCCATCGACAGCTCCACCGAGGTAACGTCGATGCGCTCATCGTTGCCGTGCACACCCTCGCGGTAGCGCTCATAGCTCCAGCCAGGGGCGAGCAGCCCGAAACCGTACGCGGGGATGCCGAGTTCGCGCAGCACGCGTGCGTCCGACCCGCCCGCCGCCATGATGGGCACCGTCGGCGCGTCAGCAACTTCCGCAATCGCGCGCATAATCGACGCGAACAGCGGCGTGTGCGGGCTCGATCCCGTCGCGGCCCAACCGTGCAGATGGCGGATCTCCACCTGATCGGCGATCGGACCGAGCACCGCCACGAGCAGTTCATCGACCTCGTCGTCGCTCGTGCCGGGCAGCGTGCGGATGTCGAGGTCGATCGACGCCGACCCCGGAATCACATTGTGCACGGAACCGGCGCGCACCACCGTCGGCGAAATCGTGATCCGCGAGACTGCGTGCGCATAGCCCGCGATACCGCCGAGCTGCGGCAGCGCCGCATCCAGGCGCACGGGGTCGCGCAACCGCTCAGCGAGAGCGGGATCGTCGATGCGGGCATCGACAAACGCGTTCCACAACTCCCCCAGCTGCGCTGCGGGCATCACCTCTTCGAGCCGCTGCAGCACCTCGCCCATACGGTAGGCAGCACTGGTCGCCCCGAATGGGATCGAGGCGTGACCCGGTTTGCCCTGCACCACGAGACGACGACCGGCCGATCCCTTCTCGGCGACCTCGATGGCAACGTGCCGCCCCATGCGCATCCCGCCGGACTCGGAGAGCGCCTCAGTGACACGCACGATCTCGGGGTGCTCGCGCACGAGCCAGTGCATGCCGAGACTGCTGCCGGCCTCTTCATCGGCGACCGCCAGCAGCACAAGGTCACCGCGGGGCGGTGTCGGCGCGAGCGCGACCTCGCGCAACACGCACGCGAACGCGGCGGTGAGGTAGAGCATGTCTACGGCGCCCCGGCCCCAGATCTCGCCGTCGATGAGTTCGCCGCCGAAGGGGTTGCGGGTCCAGCCGTCGGGGTCAACGGGCACCACGTCGAGGTGACCGAGCAGACCCAGCGCCGGGGCCGCGGGGTCTGTGCCGTGCACGCGCACGATGAGCGAGGCGCGACCGGGCGCCGATTCGAGCACGTGGGCCTCAACGTGCTCCAGTGCGATCACGTCAGCAAGAAAGCGCTGCAGCACGCGCACACTGCGGATCTCCTGGCCGGAGGCGGGCGTGCCATCGTTGACGCACCCTTCACGAATAAGGGCGCGCAGCAACTCGATCGCCTCTTCGGCGCCGCCGGATCCGCCGCCACGCTCTGCAGTCACCCTCGCACCTCCGCTCGCCTCGATCCCTCCTACCCTAGCCCCGACGCTCCTCCGCTCCCGTTTTCAGACGTCTGAGCGTGCGGAGAAGCCGTCCGCGCATATGGGATCTGCCGTGCATATGGCACAGGAGGTGGGACCCGTCATATTTTCGGCAGATTCCATATCGACGGACCGAGCAGGATCAGGCGGGATCAGGCAGGACCTGTCGCCAGTTCGACGGCGTCGAGGATGGCCGCGATGCCCGCACGGTAGACGGTCATGCCGTCCATCGCGAGCAGCGCGTCGCGGTGCTGATTCACGAGCGGGTACTCGGTGAGGTTGACCGAGCCGAAGGTGCTGATCCACGGCTCGGAGCCGTCGCGCGCGGCATCGGGATTGCGCAGCACGTCGTTCGCGAGCGCTGCGCTCTGCGAGAGCGCGAAGCCGGAGACCGCAGCGTAGGCGCGCAGCAGCGCTTCATCGCGCAGCCCACCCTCGGCGAGCATCTCGAGCATGAACTCAACGGCGGAGGTGTCGCCGGGGCCACCGGGATCAATAACGGCTGCCTCTGCACCGATCGATGGGTACTCCAGCGCAAGCTCGGCTGTACGCATGAGGTGAGCTTCCAGCCGCTCGCGCCAGCTGCCCGAGCTCTCACGCCCTGCCTCCGTAGCCCAGCCAGTGATGCGGTCGAGGGCGGCTTTGAGCAGCTCGTCTTTGTTGCGGAAGTGCCGGTACATGGCGGTCGCGTCAACACCCAGGGCATCGCCGAGTCGCTTGAAGGTGATTCGCGCGTGCGGTTCATCTCGCGCCAGCCGCAACATCGCGTCGACGATTCCGCGCTGATCCAGTCGCACTCGTCGTGCACTCTCGGCCTGCACCATCTCGACCCCCATTGTTCGGATTCTTGACACCAGTGTAGGCCCGAGGGCCGGCAACGACACTGATGTGTCAACGTAAATGTCAACGTAATTGACATTACCCACTGATCGGCCTACTGTGGCAGCACGGATCGATGACGATACCTCAGGAGGCTCCGGTGACCGCAACCCCGCACGCAGACGTCGTATTTGAGAACGGCTGGATCTACACCGGCACGGACTCACAACCCAGACCAGGTGGAATCGCCGTCGCCGACGGCCGCATTCTCAGCACCGACCCCGAAGAGGTCGCACGCCTCGCCGAGACCGCCACCGAACGCGTCGATCTCGCCGGCCGCCTGCTCATCCCCGGCTTCCAAGACGCCCACGTGCACCCCGTCAGCGCCGGCATCGAACTACTCAGCTGCAACCTCACCGAGTGCGACACCGCAGAGCGCACGCTCGCCGCCATCGCGGCCTACGCCGAAGCCCACCCCGAGGTCGAGTGGATTCTCGGCGCAGGCTGGTCGATGGACGCATTCCCCGGCGGCACCCCCACCAGGCAGATGCTCGACGCGATCGTGCCCGACCGCCCCGTCTTCCTCGAGAACCGCGACCACCACGGTGCCTGGTTCAACACCCGCGCAGCCGAACTCGCCGGCGTCGACGCCACCACGGCCGACCCGGCAGACGGCCGCTTCGAACGCGAAGACGACGGCACTCCGGCCGGCACCGCACACGAGGGTGCCATGAACCTTTTCGCGGCCGCTCGCCCCCGCGCAACCCAACAGAAGGCCTACGATGGCCTACTCGCAGCTCAGGAATACCTGCTCTCCTTCGGCATCACCGCCTGGCAGGACGCCGCCGTCGGCGAGTTCATGGGCAGTCCCGACACTGTGCCCGTCTACCATCGCGCGGTCGCCGACGGCACGCTCAAGGTACGCGTGCGGGGCGCGCAGTGGTGGAACCGCGAAGAGGGCGACGCACAGCTCGGCCCCATTATCGCCCGCCGCGACGAGGCCGCCGCCGCCTGCGACCCCGAACGTCTCTCGCTGAGCTCGGTGAAGGTGATGGTCGACGGCGTCGCCGAGAACTTCACTGCTGCGATGCACGACTGCTACCTCGACCACCACGGTCAGGCCACCGACAACCGAGGCATCTCCTTCTTCGACCCGCGCCAGATGGCCGACTTCGTCACGGCACTCGACCGTGAAGGCGTGCAGGTGCACTTCCACGCGCTCGGTGATCGCGCCGTCACCGACGCCCTCAACGCCATCGAGCAGGCGCGCACCGTGAACGGCCCCAGCGGCAACCGCCACCATCTCGCCCATCTGCAGCTCGTGCGCTCCGAGGATGTCGACCGTTTCGCGCCGCTTGGCGCCACCGCCAACATGCAGGCGCTGTGGGCGTGCCACGAGGATCAGCTCGACACACTCACCCTCCCGTTCCTCGCTGGCGACGCCGAAACGCACCACTACCCCTTCGGGGAGCTCGCCTCGGCCGGGGCAGCCCTCGCCGCGGGCAGTGACTGGCCGGTCTCCAGCCCCGACCCGATCCAGGCCATCCACGTCGCCGTGAACCGCGTCGCCTACGGCGAGGAGCGCCCGCCCCTCGGCCCCGAGCACCAGAAGCTCACCCTCGCGCAGGCCCTCGACGCTTACACGCAGGGCACCGCTCGCATCAACCACCTCGACCACGCCACCGGGCGGCTCCTCCCCGGCTACTACGCCGATCTCGCGATCCTCGACCGCAACGTCTTCGATGTGCCAGCCGAACAGATCGGCAGCGTCGGCGTCGATGAGACCTGGGTCGGCGGCGAGCGCGTCTACGCACGCGCAGCGGCTGACAGCGCAGCGACCGGCGACGCCGTCGATCCGAGGGGGGCCGCCGCATGACGGATCGGATCCGCCTGGCCGGCAGCGCCGCCCGCAACCGCCGTATCATCGCCACCATGGGCGTTGCTGCTCTCGCGGTGAGCGCCCTCGCGGGGTGCGGGCAGAGCGCCACCGCCCGCAACTCCGGCACCTTCACGCTCACCGAACACACGCCCGCGCCCGCCGGCGACATCGACTCCTTCACCTGGGCGCTGCAGACTGAGCCCTACTCGCTCGACCCCGCCTACGCTTTCGACTATGCCGACAACACTGTGCTCGCCAACGTGTGCGAGTCGCTGCTGCGGTGGAACTCCGACCTGTCGCAGTCGCCCGGTCTCGCCACCGAGGTGACGCACCCAGACCCCCTCAGCTGGGTCTACACGATCCGCGAGGGCGTCAAGTTTCACGACGGCACCACGATGACGCCGAACGACGTGGTGGTCTCGCTGAAGCGCCACCTCGATCCCGAGGTCGCCTCGTTCTGGTACGACTCGTACAAGAACGTCGAGTCGATCGAGCAGACGGGCGAGCACGAAGTCACCGTGCGCACCGTCGTGCCGGACTCGCAGTTCAACAAACTCATGTCGGCCGCGCCTGGCGTGATCCAGTCGGCTGCGACCACCGAGGCGGCCGGCCCCGACTACGGCAACCAGTCGACGGGGGTGAACTGCACCGGGCCGTTCTCGTTCGGGGAGTGGCGAGCCGGTGAGTCGATCACCCTCAACCGCTTCGACGACTACTGGGATCCCGAGCTGCGGGCGAAGGCCGAGCAGATGACGTTCGTGATCCTCAACGACGCCAATGCCCGGGTCAACGCGCTGCAGACCGGCGAGATCGACGGCGCATGGACCATCCCGTACAACGCGATCGACGTGCTGCGTGCCAGCGACACCGGCTCCGTCTATTTCGGCACGAACACCACGGTGCAGAGTCTCGTCGTATCGAACCTCGACGGCCCGCTGGGCGATGTGCGGGTGCGCCGGGCGCTCACGATGGCGCTGGATCGCGAGGCGCTGGTGCGCGCCGCGGTGCAGGGCTACGGCACCGCCACCAACGCGCTCACCTCCGAGTCGGTGTGGATCGACGGCGACCCCGAGGCCACCCGCCTCGCGTTCGACGAGCTGCCCGCATACGACTACGACCTGGAGGCGGCCCGCAAACTGATCCAGGAGGCCGGTGCCGAGGGCGCGAAGATCACCTATGTGACCGCCCCGCTCGACTCGTCGTTCGACGTGGTCTCGCAGGCGGTCGCCTCGGCTGGCCGCGAGATCGGCCTCGACATCGAGATCGAGACTCGCACCCCGAACGCCTACACGCTGCTCTTCTCCGATCCTTCCGCGATCGAGGGCGTCGACCTGTTCGCCACCACCTGGTACCTGTCGAGCACCGACCCGCTCGAGATGTACGCGGTGCTGCGCACCGGCGAGTTCTCGAACTACGGGCAGTGGTCGAACCCAGAGTTCGATGATGTGGTGAACCGGGCGCTGCAGACCATGGATGACGGGGGGCGGTCCTTCCTCTCGGCTGAGGCGCAGCAGATCGCCAGCGAGGAGCTGCCCTGGATTCCGCTGATCGATCTGCCCACCACGCTGTGGTTGGGTGAGCGGATCACGGGTGTCGACCCCTCCATCTCCTACATGTACTACCCCTGGGCTGCGACGATCGGGAGGGCCGAGTGATGAGCGAAACCGCAATGGGAGCTCCGCAGACGCGGGCTGTGCGCTTGCAGGAGAGCGAGAGCCGCCGCAGGCCGAGCCGGGGCGCGCGCACCGCGCGCTTCATCGTTGGCCGCATCGTCGGCCTCGTCGCGACGCTGTTCGCCGCCTCGCTGGTGGTGTTCTTCTCGCGCTTCGTGGTGCCGGGTGATCCGGCCCGGTTCCTGCTGCGCGGTCGCAGCCCGAGCCCTGAGGCCATCGCCGAGGTGACGCGCCAGTACGGGCTCGACAAATCGCCTATCGAGCAGTACCTGAGCTGGATCAGCGGCGTGCTGCGCGGCGACTTCGGGCGTTCGCTGCAGTACCGCGACGATGTCTCGCATGTGCTGCTGCAGCGCCTCCCCGTCACCCTCGAACTCGTGGCGATGGCCGCGGTGATCATTTCGGTGCTGGGCCTCGCGGCTGGTATCTGGGCGAGCCTGCGGCGCGGTCGCTTCACGGATCGCGCGATCCTCATCACCTCCACCGCGCTCGGCGCGGTGCCGTCGTTCGTCATCGCGATCCTGCTCATCGCCATCTTTTCGGTGCAGTTGGGCTGGTTTCCGTCGTTCGGCAGCGGGCATGAGGGTGTTGACCGTTTCGTGCACCTGGTGCTGCCTGCCTTCGCGCTCGGCCTGGCCTTCGTGGCGCTGGTGGCGAGGGTCACCCGCTCGTCCATGAATGAGCAGTTCGTGCGCGAGCACGTCGAGGTGGCTACCAGCCGCGGCCTCACGAAGTCGTCGGTGGTGCTGCGGCATGTGCTGCGCAACGCGATCGGCCCGATTCTGCTGGTCAGCGGCGTGCTCGTCGCCGGTCTGCTTGTGTCGAGCGCGATCGTGGAGCAGACCTTCGGCCTCGCCGGGATCGGCTCACTGCTCGTGCAGTCGGTCGACCGCCTCGACTTCCCCGTCGTGCAGGCGATCGTGCTGGTCGTGGTGGTCGCTTTCGTCACGGTCAACACCATCGTCGACCTCATCCAACCGCTGATCGATCCGCGCATCGCCGCAGGAACGGAGACCCGATGAGCACCGCAGCAACCCCCTCGCGCCGCGCAGCCGCGGCACCCGCACCGCCTGAGGGCACCCGTGCCCTCACCGTGCCTGTCAAGGTGAAGCGGCGTGGCCTGTTCACCGTGACCGGGCGGATCGCGGTCGTGTTCGTCGCGGTTGTCGTGTTGGCCGCAGCGCTCGCGCCGGTCATCGCCCCCTACGACCCCGACCATGTCGACCTGCAGAACATTCTGGCCGGCCCCAGCTGGGCACACTGGCTCGGCACCGACGCGCTCGGCCGCGACCTGCTCACGCGCCTCATGTTCGGCGCGCGCACCTCGCTGATCGGCCCGCTGATTGTGGTGCTCGGTTCAACGGTGCTCGGGCTGGTACTCGGCCTGGTCGCTGCGTGGCAGGGCGGCTGGCTCGATGCCGTGCTATCGCGGGTGTTCGACTTCCTGTTCTCCTTCCCGGCGATGCTGCTCGCGATGCTCGGTGTCGCACTCTTCGGGAAGGGCCTGTTCGCACCGGTGCTCGCGATGACGATCGCCTACGTGCCGTATGTGGCGCGGCTCACCCGCGGTCTCATCATCACGGAGCGCGCCCGCCCCTACGTGCAGGCCTACCGGGTGCTGGGTTTCCGCAGCTCATGGATCGCGTTCACCCGGGTGCTGCCGAACGTGGTGCCCACGGTCGGCGCGCAGTCCACCCTCAACTTCGGCTACGTACTCGCCGACCTCGCCGCGCTGTCGTTCATCGGCCTCGGCGTGCAGGCACCCACTGCCGACTGGGGCTCCATGATCAACGAGAGCCGCGGCGCGCTCATGAGCGGTGCGCTACTGCCCACCTTCGTGCCCGCCGCCGTGGTGGTGCTCGTGGTCGTCGCCATCAATGTGATCGGCGAAGAACTTTCCGACCGAATCGGAGGCAACTTCTCATGACCGCAGCATCTCACACCCGTCATGGCGGCGGCGATCCGCTGCTGCAGATCGACGACCTCACCCTGCGCGTGCCCAGCCACGGCCCCCTGCTGCACGGTGTCTCACTGGCTGTCGGCGCCGGTGAGTCGGTGGCGCTCGTGGGCGAATCGGGATCGGGCAAGTCGCTCACCACACGCGCCGCTCTGGGCCTGTTCCCCGAACACGCCTCCCTCACCGGCTCGGTGCGCGTCGCCGGAATCGACACGGTGACGGCGACACCCGCCGATCTGCAGACGATCCGCCGCAAGCGCGCGTCGATGATCTTCCAAGATCCGCGCTCCGGCATCAACCCGGTGCGCACCCTCGGCGACTTCCTCACCGAGACGCTGGTGCGCTGGCACGGGCTCAGCCGCGCCGACGCTGCCGCCCGCGCGATCGCGCAGCTCGAACAGGTGGGCTTGCCGCGCGCTGAAGCGCTGCTCGACCAGTACCCGCACCAGCTGTCTGGCGGCATGCTGCAACGCGTGATGATCGCGGCGGCGCTGCTCGACGAGCCAGAACTGCTGCTCTGCGACGAGCCCACCACGGCGCTCGACGTGACCACGCAGGCCGGCATCGTCGAACTGCTGCGCGAGCAGCAGCAGGCGCGCGGCATGGGCATGCTGTTCATCACGCACGACCTCGGCCTCGCGGCGTCGCTCTGCGAACGGGTGGTGGTGCTGCGCGGCGGCCTCGTCGTCGAGGAGGGTGCCACCGAGGCGGTGTTCCGCGACCCGCGGGAGGCGTACACGCAGCAGCTGCTGGCCGCGACGCCCCGCATCGACCTCGACCGCTTCGGAGACGCGGTGCCAGTGGCTGGGCAGCCCGCCGCCGCACAACCTGCCGCGATCCGCGCCGCAGGCATCACCAAGCGCTACCGCATCCCCGGCCGCGACGACGTGCTCGCGCTCTCCGATGTGGGCTTCGAGCTGGCACGCGGCGGCTCCCTCGGCATCGTGGGCGAGTCAGGATCTGGCAAGTCGACCCTCGCCCGCATCATCGTAGGCCTCGAAGAGCCGAGTTCGGGCACGCTCACCATCGACGGCACCGACCGACCGCAGCGCCCGCTCAACGCGACAGAACGGCGCGCGCTCGCCGCGCACACGCAGATGGTGTTCCAGGATCCATACCTCTCCCTCGATCCCCGCATCGCGGTGGGCCGCGCCGTCGCCGACGTGGTGCGCCTGCACCGCGGAGCGTCACGCGCGGATGCGGAGCGGGAGGCGAGCGCGCTGCTCGAACGGGTGGGGATCCGCCCCGAACAGCTGGCCTCGCGGCCGCGAGGCCTCTCCGGCGGGCAGCGGCAGCGCGTCGCGCTCGCGAAAGCACTCGCCGCGCAGCCGAGCATGCTCGTGCTCGACGAAGCGACCAGCGCACTCGATGTTTCGGTGCAGGCGCAGGTGCTCGAACTCGTGGAGGAGGTGCGCGAACAGTTCGGTCTCACGATCGTGTTCGTCACTCACGACCTCGCTGTGGTGTCGCGCGTCTGCGAGGAGACGATCGTGATGCAGCGCGGGCGGATCGTCGAACACGGTCGCACCGCGCAAATCCTCGGCGCACCCCGCGAGGACTACACCCGCAGGCTCATCGAGTCACGGCCCGAACCGCTCTGGGAACAGGCGGCATAACGACAGAACGGCGATGGCCGGGGGCGGATCGGATCCGCCCCCGGCCATCGCCGTTTCAGCTGTGCTGCGCTGCTCGCGCTGCGCCCGTCGGCACTTCGCAGCCCGGCCCCGGTCAGCTCTTCGGAATCGGCGGCCCCATCCACAGCAGCAGCGAGAACACGGCTGTCACGCCCACCGCGAGAATGACGAGCGCCCACCAGGGGTGCCGCAGCACCCACGCCTGCACCCGCTCGATGAAGTTGCGGGGCTGCTCGCCGCCGGCGCCGAGACGCCAGCTGCGCCCCAGCTTGCCGCGATGATCCATGACGAGTTCGAACGGCAGCGTCGCGAACGGCACCACGGCGGTGGCGAGGCCGAGGAGGCCCGTGCCGAACGACCAGCGAT
Source organism: Leucobacter sp. MMO-125 (assembly GCF_037148395.1). Classification (NCBI taxonomy): domain Bacteria; kingdom Bacillati; phylum Actinomycetota; class Actinomycetes; order Micrococcales; family Microbacteriaceae; genus Leucobacter; species Leucobacter sp. MMO-125. The sequence goes on along the minus strand of NZ_JBBCTL010000003.1, from coordinate 424,361 downwards.
CGTTCACCCACACGAACACGGTGATGACGCAGTAGGAGAGGAACACGAAGCCGTGCACCCCGCCGGCTGGGGCGACGAGGGCGTCGGAGACGCCGGTGCCCCGCAGCACGAGGGCGGTGATGAGCCCCGTCCAGGTCACGAGTTCGGCGAACGCGAAGGTGCGGAAGAGCAGGCGTGGTGACATGCCTCCCAGGGTATCGAGACGCGGCTGGGAGAGCGTGCTTAGCGCGTGATTGATTGGTAGGCCTGCAGGGCTTCGGCGCGGGAGGCCTTCAGGTCGAGGATGCGGGGCAGGCCGGCGCTGTAGGGCGCCCACCGGTCGACGTAGCGGCCCTCGGGATCGAACTTCTTCTGCTGCAGATCGGGGTTGAAGACGCGGAAGTAGGGTGCTGCGTCGGCCCCGCAGCCGGCGACCCACTGCCAGTTGAAAGGATTGCTGGCGTCGTCGGCGTCGACAAGCGTATCCCAGAACCACGCTTCCCCCACGCGCCAGTCGAAGCGCAGATTTTTGGTGAAGAGCGATGCGGCGATCATTCTCACCCGGTTGTGCATGAAGCCGGTCTGCCAGAGTTCTTGCATGCCGGCGTCGACGATGCCGAAGCCGGTGCGGCCCTGCTGCCAGGCACGCAGTTCGTCTGCGTCGACCTCGCGCCAGGGGAAAGTTTCGAAGCGGGTGTCGAGGCTGCGCGAGGCGAGCGGGCCGAAGTGGTAGGCGGTGTGTTTCGCGAACTCACGCCAGCCGAGCTCGGAGAGAAACAGGCCCACATCGCCGCCGGCACGCAGCGCTTCATGCCACACCTGTCGCGGGCTGATTTCGCCCCAGCGCAGGTGCGGTGACAGTTCTGAGCCGGTGCGTTCGGCGGGGAAGTCGCGGCGCGAGTAGTGCTGCGCGCCGTCTGCGAGGAAGGTGGTGAGTTTGTCGAGAGCGGCGTGTTCGCCTGGGGTCCAGCGCTCGGCGAGCCCGCCGGACCAGTCGGGGGCGTGCGGCAGCAGGCCCCACGATTCCAGCGCGTCACTGTCGACGCTCGCAGCGGCTGCGGTGAGCGTGTCTGGTGGGCCGAGGGGTGCCGCGGGTGGCAGCCCGGAGGTGCAGGCGCGCCAGAATGCTGAGTACACCCGGTACGGGTTTCCCTCCCCGTTGGCGATGTGCCACGGCTCGAAGAGCAGGTCACCGGGGGTGGAGTGCGCTTCGATGCCGGCTGCTCTCAGTGCCGTTTTGATGTGTGCGTCGTGCGCGCGTGCTTCGTTGTAGCGCCGGTTCCACAGCACCCTGTCGGCGCCGGATTCGCGTGCCACCGCCGGCACGACGGTTTCGGCTGCGCCGCGTCTAAGCACCAGTTCGATGCCGTGCTGTTCGAGGGAGTTTCGCAGCGCGACGAGGGAGTGGTGCAGCCACCACCTGGTGGCGCCTCCGAGGGGCCGCACATGCTCGGATGCGTCTTCCAGCACGTAGAGCACGACGATGCCGTCGGGGTCTTGCGCGGCGGCATTGAGGGCCGGGTGATCGGCAAGCCGCAGGTCGTCACGAAGCCACACGAGCGTTGTCATCACTTCAGAGTAGCGTTGAGGTCTGACGAACGGCGGAACTCGCCGCTCGCGTTGCGAGGGGGGCGGAAATATGGTGCGGATTGCTGTTGCTGCGGCGCTCGACTGCTCGGCTGATGCTGCGTGGCGAGCGGCGCACTCACCTGCCGCCGCCGGGCAGCTGTATCGGCCGCTGCTGCAGATGCGGCCCCGCGGTGGTGCGCAATTCCCGGCGGTGTTCGAGACGGGCAGCCGGGTCGATGTTGCCTTGCGCTTCTTCGGGGTGCTCCCGGCGGGAACGCAGCGCATCGTCATCGTGGATCTCGATGCGCAGGAGGCCAACTCGCGGGCGGCCGGCTCGCAGACGGTCGGCTCGCAGGCGCGAACCATGCGTGATGCGGGGTGCCCGCTTTCGGGCCCTCTCGCGCTGATCAGCTCCTGGAATCACGAGATCACGATCATCCCGGCGGGCCCGCGCTCCGCGGTATGGCGCGACGAACTCACGATCGGCGGATGGTTCGCGCCGCTGGCCGCCGTCGTGCTCTGGCCGATGTGGCGCTGGCGGGTGCAGAAACTGCGCAAGCTGGCTCGGGGGTGGCGGGCTCAGTAGGTTCTTGGGGTGGCGGATCGGCGGCGCTCAGAGGCGGTGCTGTGATGGCGCCCCTTGCAGGTGTCGGCACCGTGGTGTCGGCCGATCCGCATGTGATTGCAGAGGGCGCCCCCACGACGCGCCCCTACCCGAAGCGGCGCCGGCGAGCCGCTTTGCTCCACCCTGTGGGGCTCGTGCCGCGCTCGTGAGCCGCGGCTGGGAACATCCACGCTACGCGTGGAGAAGAGGCTTTTTGATCAGGGGGTTTGGGGTGGGGTGAGGCGGTTTTGATGGTTTTGCATAGGGCCTCGAACCTCCTCAACAGAAAGCAGTGCGCCGCCCCCGTGGGGGCGGCGCACTGTGGTTAGAAGTCCCAGTCCTCGTCTTCGGTGGCGACGGCCTTGCCGATGACGTAGCTGGAGCCGGAGCCCGAGAAGAAGTCGTGGTTCTCATCGGCATTCGGAGAGAGCGACGACAGGATCGCGGGGTTGACGTCGGTCATCTCCTTGGGGAACATCGGCTCGAAGCCGAGGTTCATGAGCGCCTTGTTCGCGTTGTAGTGCAGGAACTTCTTGACGTCTTCGGTGAGGCCGACCCCGTCGTAGAGGTCCTGCGTGTAGAGCACCTCGTTCTCGTAGAGGTCGTAGAGCAGCGCGAAGGTGTAGTCCTTGAGCTCCTGGCGGCGCTCTTCGCTTTCGGCTTCGAGCCCCTTCTGGAACTTGTAGCCGATGTAGTAGCCGTGCACGGCCTCATCGCGGATGATGAGGCGGATGAGATCGGCGGTGTTCGTGAGCTTCGCCTTCGACGACCAGTAGATCGGCAGGTAGAAGCCGGAGTAGAAGAGGAACGATTCGAGCAGGGTCGAAGCGATCTTGCGCTTGAGCGGGTCGTCGCCCTCGTAGTAGTCGACGATGATCTGCGCCTTCTTCTGCAGGTACTGGTTTTCGACCGACCACCGGAAGGCGTCATCGATCTCCTGCGTGGAGCAGAGCGTGGAGAAAATCGACGAGTAGCTCTTCGCGTGCACCGACTCCATGAACGCGATGTTGGTGTACACGGCTTCTTCGTGCGGGGTGATCGCGTCGGGGATGAGCGACACAGCGCCCACAGTGCCCTGGATCGTGTCGAGCAGCGTCAGCCCGGTGAAGACGCGCATGGTAAGCAGCTGCTCCGCAGGGGTGAGCGTGGCCCACGACTGCACATCGTTCGAGAGCGGCACCTTCTCGGGAAGCCAGAAGTTGTTGACGAGACGGTTCCAGACCTCAAGGTCTTTTTCGTCCTCGATGCGGTTCCAGTTGATCGCCTGCACTGCGTGGCCCAGCTTGAAGTTCATCGGTGTTCTTTCTGCTCAGTTATCCTGCCGAGAGCTGCAGGATCGCTTCGATCCAAGGGTGCGGATCCCGCGGCGCGCACCACCCGCAGGATAGCGGAGGCCCGCGACGAGCGCGGGCCTCCGTGCATCAGAGCATGCAGCTGACGCACTGCTCGAGTTCGGTGCCCTCGAGTGCGAGCTGACGCAGGCGGATGTAGTAGATCGTCTTGATGCCCTTGCGCCATGCGTAGATCTGAGCCTTGTTGATGTCGCGCGTCGACGCGGTGTCCTTGAAGAACAGCGTCAGCGACAGACCCTGATCGACGTGCTGCGTGGCCGCAGCATAGGTGTCGATGATCTTCTCGGGCCCGATCTCGTAGGCATCCTCGTAGTATTCGAGGTTCTCGTTCGTGAGGTACGGGGCCGGGTAGTACACGCGACCCAGCTTGCCTTCTTTGCGGATCTCGATCTTCGATGCGATCGGGTGGATCGACGAGGTGGAGTTGTTGATGTAGGAGATGGAGCCTGTGGGGGGCACCGCCTGCAGGTTCTGGTTGTAGATGCCGTGCTGCTGCACGCTCGCCTTGAGCTCTCGCCAGTCGTCCTGCGTGGGGATCGTCACGCCTGCATCTGCGAAGAGGGCACGCACGCGCTCGGTCGCGGGCTCCCACACATTGTCGGTGTACTTGTCGAAGAACTCACCGGAGGCGTACTTCGAGTCGGCGAAGCCCTCGAAGGTGGTGCCGCGCTCGATCGCGATCGTGTTCGAGGCGCGCAGCGCATGGAACAGGATCGTGTAGAAGTAAATGTTCGTGAAGTCGATACCTTCTTCGCTGCCGTAGTGCACGTGCTCGCGCGCAAGGTAGCCGTGGAGGTTCATCTGGCCGAGACCGATGGCGTGCGACTTGTCGTTGCCATCTTCAATGGAGCGCACCGAGGCGATGTGGCTCATGTCGCTCACCGCGGAGAGCGCGCGGATCGCAAGCTCGACGCTCTCGCCGAAGTTCTCGCCGTCCATCATCTTGGCGATGTTCATCGAGCCGAGGTTGCAGCTGATGTCTTTGCCGATGTGGTCGTAGCTGAGGTCTTCGTTGTAGGTGGTCGGGGTGTTGACCTGGAGGATCTCGGAACAGAGGTTCGACATGTTGATGCGACCCTTGATCGGGTTTGCCCGATTCACGGTGTCTTCGAACACGATGTAGGGGTAGCCCGACTCGAACTGCAGCTCGGCAATGGTCTGGAAGAAGTGGCGGGCGCTGATCTTGGTCTTCTTGATGCGCGCGTCGTCGACCATCTCGTGGTACTTCTCGGAGACGGAGATGTCACCGAAGGGCACCCCGTAGACCTTCTCGACGTCGTAGGGCGAGAAGAGATACATGTCTTCGTTCTTCTTCGCGAGTTCGAAGGTGATGTCGGGGATGACGACACCAAGGGAGAGGGTCTTGATGCGGATCTTCTCGTCGGCGTTCTCGCGCTTCGTGTCGAGGAACTTCATGATGTCGGGGTGGTGCGCCGAGAGGTACACCGCGCCTGCGCCCTGACGCGCACCAAGCTGGTTCGCGTAGCTGAAGCTGTCTTCGAGGAGCTTCATGACGGGGATGATGCCGGAGGACTGGTTCTCGATCTTCTTGATCGGGGCGCCTGCCTCGCGGATGTTCGAGAGGAGGAGCGCGACACCGCCGCCGCGCTTGGAGAGCTGCAGCGAGGAGTTAATGCCGCGGGAGATCGACTCCATGTTGTCCTCGATGCGGAGGAGGAAGCAGGAGACGAGTTCGCCGCGCTGTGCCTTGCCGAGGTTGAGGAAGGTGGGGGTTGCGGGCTGGAAACGGCCGGAGATGATCTCGCGCACGATGCCGCGGGCCAGCTCCTCGTTGCCGCGGGCGAGGCCGAGGGCGACCATCACGACGCGATCCTCGAAGCGCTCCAGGTAGCGCTTGCCGTCGAAGGTTTTCAGCGCGTACGAGGTGAAGAACTTGAACGCCCCGAGGAAGGTGGGGAAGCGGAACTTCATGCCGTAGGCCTCGTCGCGCAGCGCCTCGATGAAATCGAGCGAGTACTGCTCGATGAGCTCGCGCTCGTAGTAGTCGTTGTCGAGGAGGTAGCGCATCCGCTCCTCGAAGGAGTGGAAGAACACCGTGTTCTGGTTCACGTGCTGCAGGAAGTACTGGCGCGCAGCTTCACGATCCTTGTCGAACTGGATCTTGCCGTCGGCGTCGTAGAGGTTGAGCATCGCGTTGAGCGAGTGGTAATCCATCTCGCTGATCTTCGAAGACTCGTGACCGGCTTCCATCACGGTGCCTCCGGCTGTGGTTCCTGCAGAGCCCAAAACTGTTCCAATCCTTCGTGGACGGCTGTGACGTCGTCCGGGGTTCCAAAGAGTTCGAATCGATAGAGGAAGGGCACGTGGCACTTCCGGGCGATGATGTCGCCCGCGATCCCGTAGGCCTCACCGAAATTGGTGTTGCCAGCCGCCATCACACCGCGCAGCAGCTTGCGATTGCGCTCGTCATTCAGAAAGCGGATCACCTGTTTGGGAACGGCCCGCGTTTCGGGACCGCCGCCATAGGTGGGGACGAGCAGCACGTAGGGTTCGGTGACCAGAAGCGGCTCGTCGCGCGAGTGGAGGGGGATGCGCAGGGCGGGACGCCCGAGCTTTTGCACGAAACGGTGCGTGTTGCCCGAGACGCTGGAGAAGTACACCAGGTCGGTCATGCTCGTCACCTCCGCGCGAACCCCCGAGGGCCGTGAGACCCCCTCGCTGCTGAACCGCTGCCGCGGGCGGGGCCTTCTGGCCCTGCCCGCCGCAGCGGTTCGAAATGATGTCAGTGCGTCCGAGCTGGCCACGAGCATTCCCCCACCCGCTGCCGACTCGGCTCAGATCGCTTACGCGAGGCGGCCGGCGAGCTCCGAAATCTTGTCGGGTCGGAAACCCGACCAGTGCTCGTCGTCGGTCACCACAACGGGAGCCTGCAGGTAGCCGAGCTCCTTCACCGTTTCCAGCGCGGCTTCGTCCTGCGAGAGGTCGAGCACGTCGTACTCGATTCCCTTGCTGTCGAGCGCCCGGTAGGTCGCCGTGCACTGCACGCACGACGGCTTGGTGTACACCGTGATGGCCATTTCACGCCCCTTTTCCAAAAGTCATACGCCCCGTCCGGGGCACTACATATAGTGAACCACACCCGCGTGAACCACAAGATGCAGTAGTTACAACGCTGTAGTTTTCCACTTTATTTCCACCGGAGCCGAGCGCATCTGGGGAGAACTTTCGGCGGAGTTCCGCCCCTTTCGGGTGGTTATCCACAAGCCGGGAGGCAGGGAAGTTTTTTCCCACACACTCCCGCCCCGGCGTGTCGCATGACACCCCCGCACAGAGCCGCACAAGCCGCCGCACACCCACCCCGGCGGGCCTCGATTCAGAGCGCGATCGGCCACAGCAGCTCCCTCCCATCGGGCTGAAACCAGCGCAGCACCAGCATCGCGTCGGCCGACTCGGCAACCGCCGACCCGCTCGCGCTGCGCACCACCACCCGCAGCCGCTCCTCTGGATACACCGTGCGGGGCAGCGACAGCCCCAACATGCCCTCGCCCGCGAGAGCGAAGCGCACCGAGTGCAGCGGCCCGTCACCGCAATGCTCCACCTCGATCACACCGCTCGCCGAACGCGCAACCACCCGCCACGGCACCTCGACGGCGCCCGCCTCAGAACCCGCCGCCGGCACCATAGGCCGGGCCAGCGACAGGCGGCCCCGAGGGGGCGGCTGCAGCCGGGTGCTCAAGCGAAAGGGGGTCATGTCCTCACGCTAGGCGGCACCACTGACATTGATGGGATGCGGGTGCGCTGGCGCGCCTCGCTCACACGCCCTCCCCAGGCTGCAACGCACCGCATCAGTCTGAGCCGAGCGGGCCAGCTCACACGTGGTGATACGGCCGACCCGCCGCGATCTCCTGCGCGCGATAGATCTGCTCGGCGAGAATCAAACGCACGAGCTGATGCGGAAAGACGAGCTTCGACAGGCTCCACACGAAATCGGCGCGCTCACGCACGCGATCCGCCACCCCATACGCACCGCCGATCACCACAGTCACCGAACGACCCGCCGCAAACGCTCCCTGCAGCGTCGCGGCAAGCTCAGGCGAATCGACATTGCGCCCGCGCTCATCGAGCAGCACCAGAAACGCATCGCGATCCACCTTCGCGAGAATGCGCTCCGACTCCTCAGCCCGCGCCGCATCCCCCTCACGCGCAGAATGGGGCAACAACTGCCAACTCACATCGAAGGGCTTGCGCAGGCGCTTCTCGTAGCGGTCGATGCCCTCCGTGACCCACGCCTCGTGCTTCTTGCCCACCGCGAGCACCCGCACCGTCATCGCGACCGCACCGTCTCGAGATAGTCGGCAATGCGGCCGATCGCCTCGGTCAACACCGGCACCGACGGCAACGTCACAAAACGCAGATGGTCGGGCGTGGGCAGATTGAAGCCTCGCCCGTTCGTGACGAGCACTCGCGTCGCGCGCAGCAACTCGATCACGAAGCGCTGATCATCGTCGATCGGATACACCTCGGGATCGAGCCGCGGAAAGAGATACAGCGCGCCGCCCGGCCGCTCACAACTCACGCCGGGAATCTCCGTCAGCAGCCGGTGCGCAACATCCCGCTGCTCCCGAAGCCTGCCCCCGGGCGCGCAAAGCTCGACGATCCCCGAGCCGTTCGACCCAGCCGCGAGCGCAATCGGGATCGCATGCTGCGCCGGCACACTCGCGCACATGCGCATATTCGCGAGCAGGGTCAGACCCTCAAGGAAGTCGCGCGCGACCGCGCGATCACCCGAGGCGACCACCCAGCCCGAACGATACCCCGCGATGCGCTGCGCCTTCGACAGCCCGCTGAACGTGAGACAGAGGGTGTCGCGCGCGTGCAACGCCGCGTGCTCATGCACCGCCCCATCGTAAAGAATACGGTCGTAGATCTCGTCGGCCATCAGCACCAGGCCGTGCCGTTCAGCGAGCGCCGCGAAACCGCGCACCAACTCGGGCGAATAGACAGCGCCGGTGGGGTTGTTCGGGTTAATGAGCACGATGCCCGTGGTGCGCGGGGTGATGAGGCGCTCGATCGCTTCAAGCTCGGGCATCCACCCGTTCGACTCATCGCAGGGGTAGTGCACGGCAAGACCGCCGGCAAGCGTCACCTGCGCCGTCCACAGCGGATAGTCGGGGGCGGGCACGAGAATCTCGTCGCCGTCGTCGACGAGGGCCTGCAGCACAAGCGAGATCATCTCGCTGACACCGTTGCCGATGAACACGTCGTCGGGGCCGACTCCGGCGACGCCCTCCTCGGCGTAGAAGCGGGCTACCGCCTCGCGGGCGGTCAGGATGCCGCGGGAGTCGCTGTACCCCTGGGCTATGGGCAGGATGCGCCGCAGCTCCTCAACGATCTCGGGCGGTGCCTCGAAGCCGAAGGGGGCCGGGTTGCCGATGTTGAGCTTGAGGATCTTGTGCCCCACGCGCTCGAGCCGCTCGGCCTCCTGCAGGATCGGGCCGCGCACGTCGTAGCGCACCCCCGCCAACTTGCTCGACTGGGTAATGGGGCGCACGCGAAAATCCTACTCCCGCTCAGCTCTGCTGGGCGTAGAGCTCGGCGTAGGCGCCGCCGCGCAGCAGGAGCTCGTGGTGCGTGCCCTGTTCGAGGATGCGGCCTTCGCCGACAACGTAGATGCGGTCGGCGTCGACGACGGTGGAGAGTCGGTGGGCGATTGCGATAGTGGTGCGCCCGCTGCGTGCGTCGTCGAGCGCGCGCTGCACGGCGCGCTCATTCACGGTGTCGAGTGCGCTGGTTGCCTCGTCGAGCACGAGCACCCGAGGGTTCTTGAGCAGCACCCGAGCGATGGCGATGCGCTGCTTTTCACCCCCTGAGAGGCGGTAGCCGCGCTCCCCCACGATGGTGTCGTAGCCGTCGGCGAAGCCTGCAATGGTGTCGTGGATATTGGCGAGCCGTGCCGCCGCTTCCAGTTCCTGCTGCGATGCGTCGGGCTTGGCGTAGCGCAGGTTCGCGGCGACCGAGGCGTGGAAGAGGTAAGGCTCTTGCGTGACCACGCCGATGCGGTCGACAAGCGCTTCGTGGCGCAGCTCGCGCACGTCGTCGCCCGCGTAGCGCACAGTGCCGGCACTGGCGTCATAAAGGCGCGGAATCAGTGAGCCGATGGTGGTCTTGCCCGAGCCAGAAGCACCCACGAAGGCGACGAACTCGCCCGGTTCCACGTGAAACGTGACCCCGTCGAGCGTGGGCCGTTGCTGCGCCCCGGCGTCCGGGTAGCGGAAGGAGACCCCGTCGAAATCGACGCGGCCGGCCTGGCCGGGGGCATCCGACGGCTCGCGGGCGTCGGGGGCGTCGGTGATCGCGGGCTCGAGGTCGAGGTACTCGAAGATACGGGCGAAGAGCGCCTTCGAGGTCTGGAGGTCGAGCGCAATGCGCATGAGCGCCATGAGCGGGAAGAGCAGGCGCGACTGCACCGTGGTGAACGCGACAATCGTGCCGGCCGTGATCCCAGGGTCGAAACCCTCACCCTGCCCGCGCGCAATGATCCACCCCGACACCAGATAGACGATGGCGGGCACGGCCGACAGAAACACCTGCACGAGGGCGAAGAAGACCTGGCCGCTCATCGTCTGCCGCACCTGCAGTTCGATCTGTCTGCGGTTCTCTGCGGCGTAACGCTCGGTCTCTGCTCGCTGCCGGGAATAGGTCTTGGCGAGCAGCACCCCCGAGACCGAGAGGGCTTCCTGGGTGATTGCCGTCATTTCGGAGAGCGATTCTTGGGTGCGGCCCGCGATACGGGCGCGAACCTGACCCACCCGACGCTGCGCGATCACGAGGATCGGCATGAGCACCACTGCGATGATGGTGAGCTGCCAACTGAGCAGCAGCATCGCGACCGCAGCTGCGATCACGGTGACCGTGTTGCCGATGATGTTCGAGACCGTATTGGTGAGCACATTGGCGACACCGCCCACGTCATTCTGCAGGCGCGACTGGATCACGCCGGTCTTGGTGCGGGTGAAGAAGCCGAGCTCCATCGACTGCAGATGCGCGAACAGTCGCACGCGCAGATCACCCATTACCCGATTGCCGACGCGCGCGGTGAAGAGGGTTTGCACGATGCCGATTGCCGATGACAGCACGAAGGCCGCGATCATGCCCGCCACGAGCCACGACAGCAGTTCGAGGTTGGGCATCCCGCCCGGCGGGAACAGCCCGTCGTCAAATATGCGCTGCGTGAGAAGCGGTGGCAGGATGCCGAGCCCGGCGGCGATCAGCACCAGCACGATGATCACCGCGAGCTGCCAGCGGTACGGGGAGAAGAGCGCCGCGATGCGCTGACCGAGATGCGGGATCTGGGGGGCCGCTTCGTTGATCTCGCGCTGGCGCGCCGCGTCGCCCGCGGATACGCGCGATCCGCGCCCGCCTCCTATGCCACCGCCCATGCTCATGGTTCGGAGACTACCTGCAGCGGCCGACATTCACGCGGTGCGTCCGCTGCAGGCGGAGAACTGCGCACCCGCCCCGCATCGGCGGCCGCCGCTACGGAGTGCAGGCCTGCAGCGTGTCGATCGGCATCCACGGCGAGGTGGTTCCCCCGTCGATGCCCCAGAAGCCAGGGGTCTGCACCCTGAGTTCAAGGGTGCCGAAGAGGCCCGCGTTGTATTCGTCAACCGAAGCGGGTGCGACCACCAGCGGGAATGTCGCCGACCAGCTGTGCGGGCTCCACGCCGCTGCGCGCGCAAGAATCCCGTGCCAAGTGAGCCACGGGTAGCGCAGGTCCGGCGCTCCTTCGAGCAGCGGATCGGTGATCGGGGTGGTGATTCCCAACAGCCGGTGCCGCGCGAACACCACACCGTACTCGGAGAGTTCGCCGTCGAGTCGCACGGTTCCGAGCTGACTGCCTGGCACCGCCAGGCAGACCCCCGTCACGCTGATCCCGGAGACCACATTCGGCCCGGTTTGGCCGCACTGCGGCAGTGGTACGCTCACCCACAGCCCGGCAGCAGACCCCGTGACGAGGCGAGCCTCGACTGCCGTCGTGCTCGCGACGAGCACGTCGAGCCCTGACATCGCTTCCGAAGCCCAGTTCCGGTCGCCGCCGGTCACGGCGGTAACCGTGCTGCCGCCCAGTTCGGCAGGAAGGCGCAGCTCGACCGAACCCGTCGCGCTTGCGCGCCCGGAGATCGAAAACTGCCCAGCATCGACATTGGGGGTGAAGCACGGCTCCCCCGGAAAGAGGGTGGCGGGCTCCACTTGTGGGCCCGTCGGGCCCGTTGTACCCGGATCGGGCTCCCCAGGTACCGTCTCCGACGTGCCCGGTGCCACAGTCTGCGGCACCTCGGCGGGCGCCCCCGATCCCGGCGCATCCTCCGCGGAGGCGCGCTTCGTGACCACAGGCGGTGACACTGCATCAGCGCTGCGCGCATCCGGCTCGGCGGCATCAGCCCGGGTGAGCAGGTCTCCAGCCCCTCCGGCAGCATCATCCGCTGGCGCAGCTTCCACGGGAGCCGACGGATCCGTTCCTCCACCGAAGGAGTTCACGAGCGCCACCCCGCCGACCGCTGCCGCGGCGAGCGCAACCGAAGCAGCAACTGCGACGACGGCGATCGTCACCCCGCCGAGCCCGGCCCCGGAAGAGCCACCGGCGCCGCCGGCACCCCCCGACCCGGCACCGCCACCAGCCGCCGCAACTGCAGCGGCCGCGGTGGCAGAGACGCCTGATCCCGCCCCGAGCGTCGCCGCGAATGCGGCCGCGGATCCGCCTCCGAGCACCACCAGCGAAAGCACGAGGGCGAGCTGGCGGTTGAGCATCGTGAACTCGGCGGCGACGGCGGCGCACGCCTCGCAACTGTCGAGATGTGCTTCGACCTCTCTGCTCTGCCTGGCCGGCAGTTTGCCGCGCTGAAAGTTCTGCAGGCGGCGGCGCGTGGTCCGGCAGGCAAGATCGGCGAGCTGCATGTCGGCGTGCTCCTCGACCCACGCCGACTGCAGCCCCTCCCGGGCCCGCAGGGCGAGCGCCGAAACGCCATTCGGCGAAATGCCCAGCAGCGGTGCCGCTTCTCGCGGCGGGAGCCCTTCAACGACGGTGTACCAGAGCACTGCCCGCCAACGCTCTGGCAGCGATGCGAAGGCCCGGGCCGCCGATTCGCGGTCGAACGCAGCGTCTGCGCCGGGAGCCTCTTCGACCACGTCAGGCGAGGTTTCAAGATCAGCGACGGCATGCTCCGGCGAACGGTAGGCGTCTACGGCGAGCGAAGACAGCACCCTGTAGAGATAGGGGCGGAACGCGCCGCTGGGCCCGCGCCCGTCACGCACAAGCTCGAAAATCTTCAGGTAGGCGCCGGAGACGAGATCATCGGCATCGAGCGAGGGGGCGATGTTGCGAGCCGCTGCGTAACCGGCGCGGCGATGCCGCCTCCACAGCTCGGCGAAGGCGTCGTCACCGCCATCGCGGCTCAGCTCAAGCAGCTCGGAATCCGAGTGCCGTCGCCAATCATCGCTCATCACCACAAGCCCCCACTTGGTTGCGGATCCGCGCCGATTCCCTGCGACACAAACCCAGATAAGCCCCTCGTGCCCCGAAATCGGTGCGCAAGGCCCCCTCCATCCGATTATCGGTGGAACCACTGGGAACTCCAATTCGGGCACTGTGAGAAAAATTTCTGCAAACGCGCGTCACGATTCGGAGATTCTGCCGTCTTCTGTGTGCCCGGCTTCTGCGCTGCTTCCCCCAGAAGTATTCCCAAGCGCAGGAGCCGGGCTTCGAGCGCAGGGGTGCGCTCGAACCGTACCGAAGGGGGACACAAGGTATGCGATTCTCAGCGCTCAGGCGAAAGAATCAGGATCAGCCGAAGGGGCGGCGCGTAACGCGCGTGCTCGCGGGAGCGCTGTCTGCGCTGCTGTTCGGCGGCGCACTCGCGGCTGGCGGGCAGGTGCTGCCGGCGGCTGCCGCGGAGGGCGCTTCGATTCTCATCAGTAAGACGGTGAACGGGGAAAAGGAGGTACGCGACCTCCGCCCTGGCGATTCTGTGACGTACCGTGTCGAGTTCCTTGCGAACGATGAAGACGCGGACGGCCCTGCGGTTGTTGTGGACGCACTGCCCGCCGCATTCGCGGGTTGGCGGATCAGTGACCTCAATGCCAGCTTCAACAATCAGCGCACCGGTGTCACCCTCGATCTCCCCGGAATCGCCACGGGCGACTCCCCCACGCAGCCTCTGAGCGGCACCCTCCCGAGCGATCCCGCACAGCTGCGGATCACTGTCGGGGTGGCGTTGCCGGTGCAGGCAGGCGCGGGCAACACGGCGGGCACGGGCCTGCCGACGGGCGCGCAGGGCGTGCTCGAATACACGATCACCATTCCTGAGGGGCTCGCCCCGAATGATCCGGTGCTCCGCTCCGACCTCACCAACACCGCAACCTTCACCGCCAAATCAGGTGCGAAAGCACTCGAGGTGTCGTCGAGCGCGATCATCGAAGTCGACAACCCCGTTTCGATCGACGTCGCACCGGTGAAGAGCTGGAGCCCGTCAGCGCAGAGCTACGAACCGGGTGCCGCCTCGACGGTCACCATCGGCGCAACCCAGGCCTCGAACATCCCCGCCAGCGCGATCAAACTGCAAGACCCCGCCGACCCGGCGCTCGCCCCCGACGGCGCGAGCGCACTGCCCGCGGGCAACCCCTTCAACTTCGTCGACTTCGCCGGGTTCACCGCACCCACAGACCCCACAAGTGCCCGACCCGCTGGGGCCGACAGCACCACTGTCGAGGTGTACCGGTTCACCGGCGGATCCTGGAACTGGGTGACGTGGACGCCCGCAATCCCCAACACTGAGATCGCCGGCGTGCGCACCGCCTATACCGCGGCAGAAGCGAGCATTGCTCCCGGCGCGTCGGTCTCTCAGGCATTCTCCGTGACGCAGCGCGCCACGAACCGCAGCACCGGCGCCAGCGTGGCAACGGGCTGGACGGCAAGCAATCAGGTGCTCGCCACCGTGGAAGCACCTGATCAGGCACCGGTGTCGAAGCCAGCCGAAGCAGGTTTCGAGGTGGCCCCCGAAGCGATCGCGGTCAACGCTCAGAAGCGGTTCTACGCGCTTCCCGGCGGCACCGAAACCCCCGCCCTCGCAGACATCACCGCAGGCGAATCCGTAGGCGTCGTGCTGCGCGCCATCAACCCCAGCGCACCCCAGAGCACCAGCCTCGACACGCTCACGATCGCCGAGCCCGGCACGGGCTCCGATCCGCTCTTCCTCGGATCAGATCTCACCTTCGACGGTTTCGACAACAGCAACCTCGACGCGATCTGGCCGGCCGGGGCCGACACTGCCGAGTTCACCTGGCTCCACGCCGGCGGACCCACAACCGTCGCCCTGACACGGGGCGATCCGCTCCCTGCACCGCCAGCCGGCGCGACAATCACAGGCTTCTCGATCAGCTACGCAGGCAAGATCGCGCCGAACACCGCCGCAGAGCTGCGCTACCGCATCAAGACGAACTCCGCTGAGACCTTCGTCGCACCCGGCACCCGCACCCAGCCGCTGCCGAACGTCATCGCGGTCACCGGCACCAAGGCAGGCATGCCCGACGCCACCACCACCGCCCGTGCGACGCTCGCGCTCGTCGCCCCCCGCATCGACGTCGTCATCGACAAGCGCGTCGGCCCCGGCACCGTGCTCCCCGGCCAGAACGTCGTGGTGCAGCTCGACACCACAGCCACCACCGGCGGTGGACGCACCAAACCGACAACGATCACCGTCGAAGATGCTTGGGGCG
Source organism: Leucobacter sp. MMO-125 (assembly GCF_037148395.1). NCBI lineage: Bacteria > Bacillati > Actinomycetota > Actinomycetes > Micrococcales > Microbacteriaceae > Leucobacter > Leucobacter sp. MMO-125. The sequence continues at coordinate 409,124 of NZ_JBBCTL010000003.1, read as the reverse complement.
GCGCAGGCACCTTCTGGGACGCCTTCGACGCGACGCAGATCCTCCCCCCGATCAGCAGGCCGGTCAACATGACCGAACCCGCGACCCAGGCCAATCTCGACATCTACATCCGTGATGCCGCCGGCAACTGGGCGACGACCCCGCTCGTCACCAACCCGGCAGAGCAAGACGCCTTCCCGCTGCCCGCCGGCGTCACCGGTGTGCGCTTCGTGTACACCAACGAACAGGGTCTCTCACAGAAAACCTACGTGAAGCCCAACCTGTCATTCACCGCCCGCACCAGCCTGCGCAGTGACGCCGCTACACCCACAGCAACCGACTACCTCACCGCCAAGCGCTACGAGAACGTCGCCTCAGCGACAGGTACCGGCGAACTCGACAGCCGTGTCGTCACCGGCAGGGCCAACGACGCCGAGAACGTGGGCGTGCGCGGCACGCAGGACAACGGGCCGGAGCCCGGAACCGGAATGTGGGCGTCGAAGGCCTGGGCCGACGACCTGCTCACGTCGCAGTCCGGGGCACGCACCTCCACCACGCAGCGCTGGGCCACAACCGAGCCCGGCTACGCCACGGTAGTGCTGCAGGATCCGGCAGCGCCCACCGCAAGCGGCGCAGGCACCGTCTTCGAGGCCTTCAACCTCACGCATATCCGCCCGATCCGCACCAGTGGATCCGCCGCAAACGCAACCGTCGACCCGCGGCTCGCCTGGGATCTCGTCACCGACGTGCAGCTCTACAACGGCAGCGACTGGGTGAGTGTGACCCCGATCCCCGGCGGCAGTTGGATGAACGCCAACGGTTTCACCGGGTACACCCTCACCCCCCAGCAGCAGCTCAGCACGCTCGGCGTGCGCCTCGTGCTCACCGAGAACACGGCCGCGCGCGAGGCCGCAGCCCAGGCAGGCGACCTCACCGCCCCGAAGGCCGGCACCGGCGTTGCGGCCTCGGCCGACATCCGCACCTTTCGCCTCGACTGGCAGCTGCGCGAGCGCGCCCGCACCGCCGACGGATCGGTGAAGTGGGTGAAGGAGCACAACACGACGTTCAACTGCGTAGGCGCCGCCGATGGCTGCGTCGAGAACGTCTTCGCCGCAACCGGGATCCGCGGCGACTCGACCTCGGATACGGCAACCGCCGCAGACACCATCCAGGTGCTCGACGGCACCACGAACGTCGACCTCGTGAAGCAGGTGCAGCCCCTCGACGCCGTCACCGGTGCCCCCACGGGCTCACCGGCAGCCAGCATCAAGATGACCGTTCCGAACGAGGGCGAGCTCGCCGCGGCCGACTACCCGCGCGCCCGCTACACCCTTACCGGCTCGAATGCTTCGACAGCGCCGCAGGGCACGCGGGACGCCATGCAGCTCGCGAAGATCCGCATCACTGACACGCTGCGGCCAGGCACCGTAGTCGAAATCGACGAAAGCCAGTTCGCCGACCGCGACTACGGTGCCGAGGTGCGCGGTGCGGGCAACCACTTCGATGTCTTCAACCTCACCGGGGTGAGCTTCGGCACGCTGCCCGCCTTCATCGACACTGCTGACAGCGAGGTCGAGCTGTGGCTCTACGACGGCACCCCCGCCGGCACACGCACCACGTTCACGCTGCAGCAGGTGCTCAACGGCGACCCCGCCTTCACGGCGCTGCTGCCTGACGTGATCGGCATCGCCACGACGTTCTCGGGCACCGACCCCGATACGAACGGCAACCGCATCGCCGTCGGTAGTGCGCTCGTGATGAAGCTCGACGTGCAGTTGCGCGAAGAGTCACGACTCACCGGGCTGCCTGTCGAGGGCGGCGACATCGACTCCGTGGTGAGCGTGCCGAACCTCGCGGTAGCCCGCGGCTGGGATGCCGTCATCGCACCCGAGACGCAGCCGAGCGACACCGCCCAGGCGGCCGTCGATCTGCAGAAGGCGGCCGTGCAGGTCGCACTGCAGAAGACCGTCGCCGTGCAGCACGGCTCCTCGAGCGACACCACGATCATCGAGGCCTCGCCCACCGACCCCGTGCAGGTGGCGCTCACCGCGAACTCGAACGGTTCGACCGCTCCGCTGAACACGCTGCGCATCGAAGACGACTCCGCCTCGTTCTGGCAGCGCTTCGAGTTCGTGTCGTTTGGCACCGTCACCGCCCCCCAGGACGCCGACACCTCAGCACTGCAGGTGCAGGTCGACGGAGCATGGACGGCGTTCGACGGCTTCACCGGCGACCCGGCGAAGATCACCGGCGTGGCCGTCGACTTCTCGCGCGCGGCAGGGAACGGGCTCTTCCCGCAGGGCGCAACGTCGTGGAACTCTTCGTGGGGCTCCGCCGCGCTCGGCTTCACCGTGCGCTTGCGCGCTGACGCCGCAGTCGATTGGACTGGCGACAGCGAGCAGAACACGGCGAGCGTGGTCGCAGACAACCGCGCCTACGGCCGGGCCGACGCCGACGCCGACGCCGAGGTGACCTTCGGCCCGGGCACGCACACGCTCAGGGTCAGCAAACGCGCCCCGAACGACGCGGGCACCCACCAGGTCGAACCGCTCGTGAGCATGCCCTGGCAGCTCATCTTCACGAACACGGGCACGGGCTACCTGCCCCTCGTGAACGTCACCGATACGCTCCCCACCACACTCGAATGGGATGGCGAACAGCCCACCTTCACGAGCACCGGCACGGGCGGCCTCAGCACCGACCCTTCGGATGTTTCGGTGACGCGCTCGCCCGACGGCAGGTCGCTGGTGTTCACCTGGCCGGAAGGGTCTCGCATGGCGCCCGGTGAGACGATGACCATTGGGCTCGGACTCGCCCTGCTGCCGGTTCCTACGGGCACTCAGGCGACGAACACCGTCACCGTCGAGACTGGCGTGCCGCTCGCGGTGTGCCAGCAGCCAAACGACTTCGGGCAGCAGCCGCCTGCCCCTGTCGAGGCGTACCGCTGCTCGAACACGAACTTCGTGCAGCCGCGTGCGGGCACCGTGGTCGGCTCAGCGAAGACGGTGCGCGGCGAGTACGTCGACACCCTCGGCGAGAATCTCGTGAACGGAGCACTCAATGTGCGCACCGGCGAGGAGTGCCTGCCCACGGTGTACCGGCCCATCGGCTCCGACTACACGCGCAACCCCTGCGCATCGTATTCAGCGGTCGGAGCGCGCGACACCTGGAAATTGCAGCACTTCAACACGGGCACGAACCCGCTCGCACGGATGACGATCGTCGACATGATGCCGACGATCGGCGACAAGATGCTTGCGGGCGGCGCGGAGCGGGGGTCGACGTTCCGGCCCGTGCTCGTCGGCGAGAACCTCGCCGATGTCTTCCGATTCAGCGGTTTGCCCGCGGGGGCGACACCCACGGTCGAGGTGACCGTGAATCCCGCTGCCTGTGTCGGTGACGTGCCTGGCGGATCGCTGTGGGTGGCGGATCCCACCTGCTCCGACACCGCGACGAACCCGGCGAATGTGTGGACCCCCGTCGCCGCGTTCACCGGGGACATCGCCGATATCGCCGGTATTCGTGTGAATGTCGATATGACCGCGACACCGCTCGCACCAGGCGGCGACGTCGTCATCGAGTTCGACACCGTGAACCGCGTGATTGACCCGGCAGCTCAGGGCCTTCACCCCACGCTCGAGCAGTTCGCAACCCCGCAGTTCGCGTGGAACCAGAACGGTGTGATCGCCTGGGATACCTCTGGAAACCGGGTCAACCTGCCCGCGACTCCGCAGCGTGCCGGTGTCACCGTGAAGACGGCACCGCTCGTCATCTCGAAGCAGGTGGTCGGTGCCGGCGTCGAGAATGCGCCGGCCGAGTATCCCGTCGAACTCTCCTGCACCGTGCCGAGCGGCGTGGCCGATCCCGCCCGCGTTTCGCTCGACCTGGGCGAAATGTCTACGGTGATGGTGCCGAAGAACGGCTCGGTGACCGTGCCGGGCATGCCCGTCGGCGCCGATTGCACGGCGACCGAGGCCGGGGCTGTCGGCGAGCACGGCGAGACCGGCCGCTCGATCGAGACGCAGCCGGGGGTCTCCCCTGCGAGCGACGGCCAGAGCGCTGAGGTGCGCATCAGGGAGCAGGAGGATGGTGCGACGCAGCTGCGCTTCACCAACACCTACACCCTGGGCGGCATCGTGGTGGAGAAGTCGGTGCTCAGCGCTGACGAGCACCCGGTTGCGGCAGAGCACCGCTCGGAGCGCTACGCCTTCGAACTGGTCTGCGAGGCTCGCGGGCTGAGCGATCCGATCACGAAGCGCTTCACCCTCAGCGCCGGCGAGCGGCACGCCGAGACCGGGCTGCCGGAGGGGGCGCGCTGCGCACTCACCGAGACTGGCACCGGCGGGGCGAAGTCGACTTCGATCACCGTGGCTGGTGAGGAGACCGCGGGCGCGAGCCGCGACGGCATCGTGGTGGCTGCCGGCGGCACCACCGCGCTGGTCGCGAACACCTTCGACGGCGTGCCCCCGACCCCGCCGGCACCGGGCGGGGTGCTCTCCACCACGGGTGCCGAACTGTGGGGGCTCGCCGCCGCTGTGGTCGCGCTGATCGCGGCAGGCGGTGTGGGCCTGGGCGTTGCCCGGCGCCGACGCAGCTCGAACGCCTGAGCCACTTCGGAAACGCCGCAGCGGCGGTCGCCCTCACCGGGCGGCCGCCGCTGCGGCGTTTGTGGGGTTCTTGGCCGAGCCGTTACTCGCCGCCTGCGCCCTCGGCGCTAACGATGGCGCGCTCGAGGCGGGTGAGCTTCGCGTCGAGTTCGCCTTCGTAGCCGGGGCGAATATCGGCCTTCACCACGAGCGACACCCGCGATCCGAAGGGCAGCACAGCCTCGGTGGCGCGCTTGACGACGTCGAAGACCTCGTCCCACTCCCCCTCGATCTCGGTGAACATGCTGCTGGTGCGGTGCGGCAGCCCCGAGGCGCGCACCACCTTCACGGCTTCGGCAACGGCGTCGGAGACGGAGTCGCCTCGCTGTGGGCCGCCGCTCGGGGCGACGGAGAATGCGACGATCATGCGCGGTATTCCTTTCGGGGTGATGTGGGGCCGGGTTGACCGGGGGCGGATCCAGAAGCGCCTCGATCGAGGTGCCGCTCAGGGCTGCTGTGTCACTTCGCGGCGGCTGCGGCCTCCTGGGCGGCTTCCCGGGCGCTCTTCGGGCGCCTCGCGAAGAGCAGCGCGACGAGCGCACCAAGGATCATCACGCCCATCGGCATGAGAATCGACTCCGCCATTGCCGCCGAGAAGTCGCCCTGCAGGGCGGCGGGCAGAGCTCCCGATCCGCCGGTCGCTCCGCCGAACCCACCAGCTGCGTCAGCCGCTGCGGGGCCGAAATGGGCCGCGATCCGCGATCCCATGAACGCCGCCATCGCAGCGGAGCCCAGCACCGCACCGACCTGCCGGCTCGTGTTGTACACGCCTGAGCCGGCCCCTGCGAGATCTTGCGCGAGGCTGAAGGTGGTGATCGACGCGAGCGGGCCCCACATGAAGGCGTTCCCGAGACCGAGCACCGCGCTCGGAATCAGCAGCAGCCACAGCGATATGTCTGGGCGAGCCATCAATGCGTAGCTGGCCAAACCGGCGGCGACGAGCAGCAGACCGAGCACGGGCAGACGGCGCGGATCGCGCCTGTCGATGAGCAGGCCGATGGGGCGGGCCAGCAGAATCGACAGCACCGCCATCGGCACCATCATGAGCGCCGACTGCGTGGGTGTGAGCCCGCGCACCAACTGCAGGTAGAACATGAGTGGCAGCGCCATACCGGTGACTGAGAACCCGACGGTCACGATCACCGCAGAGCCCACCGAGAAGTTGCGGTCACGGAAAATCTGCAGCGGGATCAGGGGTTCGCCCCGCTGTACCCGCTGCCAAAACACGAACAGCGCGAGCACCACGACGCCCGCGATGATGAGACTCCACACGGTGATCGGCCCCCAAATGGTGCCCCAGTCGAAGCTCTCACCCTCCTGAATACCGAACACCAGCAGGAACATGCCGACCGCGCTCAGCAGCACCCCGAGCCAGTCGAAGCGGTGCGCGTGAGTGGGCAGCACCGGCACGAAGCGCAGCGCGAGCACGAATGCGATCACACCGACGGGCACGTTGATGAAGAAGATCCACTGCCAACCCCAGGCATCGACGAGAAACCCGCCGAGGATGGGCCCCACCAGTGTCGCGACGCCCGCCGTGACACCCCAGACAGCCATCGCCGAGCCCCGCTCGCGCGGCGGGAAGATGCGCGTGATCACGGCCATGGTCTGCGGCGTCATGAGCGCCGCACCGAGGCCCTGGAAGACGCGGGCCGCGACGAGCGTTTCGATGCCGCCGGCCAGGCCGCACGCAAGCGATGACAGCGTGAAGACCGTCAACCCAACGAGGTAGATACGGCGCGGGCCGAAGCGGTCGCCGAGACGGCCCGTAATGAGCAGCGGCACAGCATAAGCGAGCAGATAGGCGCTCGTGGCCCACAGCGTTGCCACCATCGTCGTGTCGAGGCCGCGCATGATCGACGGGTTGGCCACCGACACGATCGTGGTGTCGACGAGGATCATGAAGAAGCCGAGCACCAGAGACCACAGGGCCGGCCACGGCCTGATCTCGGAGCGGTTGGAGGAAGGGGCGCTGTTCACGCGGCAAGCCTACTCCCGGCCTCTGACATCGACAGGCGGGAGGGGCGGATCGCGGGCCTTGTCGGGCACTCTCCCGGGCGGATCGCTGCCGTCAGCCAAGGCTCGCACAGGCCTTAATCGCGGCGGCGGGGATCGATTCAGGGCTGGGCGGCGCGCGCGGTGTTCGGTAGCGTCGAAGCATGACCGCTGCAGCTGCGCCCCTCCCCGCCCCGCGAATCCCCATCGCCCCAGGCGTTGAGATGCCGCAGCTTGGCTACGGCCTCTACAAGGTGCCGGCAGACGACGCCGAACGGCTGGTGTCCCTCGCCCTGGCCGCCGGATACCGCCACCTCGACGGTGCCGCCTTCTACGGCAACGAGACCGGCGTGGGAAGAGGAATCCGCAGCGCACTCGACAGCGGCCTCTCGCGCGAAGACCTCTTCGTGACCGGCAAGGTGTGGAACACGGAGCAGGGGTACGACCGCACCCTACGCGCCTTCGACCGCACGCTTGCAGATCTGGGGCTCGATCAGCTCGACCTCTTCCTCATCCACTGGCCGTGCGCCGCACGGGGGCTGTTCGTCGAGACGTATCGTGCGCTGGAGCGGCTGCGCTCAGAGGGGCGGGTGCGGGCGATCGGCGTGAGCAACTTCCAGATCCCTCACCTGCAGCGACTGCTTGACGAAACCGAGACCGTGCCCGCTGTCAACCAGGTCGAACTGCACCCCTGGCTGCAACAGCGGGAGCTTCGCGAGTTCCACGCCGAGCACGGAATCACCACGGAGGCGTGGTCACCGCTCGCGCGCGGGCGACTGCTCGACGACCCGGTGCTCGCGGAGCTCGCGCGGGAGCGGGGTGTGTCGGTCGCGCAAATCGCGATCCGCTGGCATCTGCAGAGCGGCAACGTCGTGATTCCGAAGGCCAGCAGCGCCTCCCGCATCACCGAGAACGGCGATGTGTTCGGCTTCGAACTCGACGACCAGGCGATGGTCGCCATTGCCGGGCTGGATCGCGGCTTCCGCAGCGGCTCCCATCCCGACGAGGTGAACTGAGCCCGGAGGCCCAGCCCCTGACCAGCCCCAGCCCACGCCCCAACAATATGGGATCTGCCGAAGATATGGGATTCACAGTCGAATCGACCATATCTTCGGCAGATCCCATACGGATCGCCGCCAGGCCCGTCGTGTACGGCGGGGACTACCCCTTGATGGCCTCGCTGAGCTTGACCTTGGCACCCGTGCGCAGGATCGAGTTGCTGTAGATACGCGCGCCGATCCAGAGCACAATCGCGATCGAGACGAGCAGCACGCCCATCGACAGCAGCGGCTCCCACCACTCGGCAGTGCCGAGGTACAGCCGCATCGGCATGCCGATGGGGGCCGAGAACGGCACGTAGCTCATGATGGCGAGCGCCTGCGGATTGTCGTTGAAGAAGATGATCGCGAAGTAGGGCAGCATCACGAGCCACATCACCGGGCTCACCGCCGAGGCCACGTCTTCCTGCCGCGACACGAGCGTTGCCAGTGCGGCGTACATCGTGGCGAGCAGCACGAAACCGAAGGCGAACAGGATGCCGAACCAGATGAGCGAGGTGCCGAGTTCGCCGAGCAGCAGATCCTGCCCCGTCGCCAGCATGCCCACCGAGGCGACCGCCACGATCGCCACAACCTGAGCGAGCGCGAGGATGCTGTTGCCAAGAATCTTGCCCGCGAGCAGGGTTCGTGCCGAGACCGTGGCGAGCAGGATCTCGACGATGCGGGTCTGCTTCTCTTCGACAACACTCTGCGCGATCGTGGTGCCAAAGGTGATCGCGCTCATCATGAACACCACGCCGAAGGCGATCGCGATGACATAGGCGAGCGCCGGGTTGTCGGTTGTGGGTGCCAGCAGCTCGACGGAGGGTGTCGCCGAGAGCGCGCTCAGCACGTCGGTCGGGGGGCTGTCTTTTGCGAGCACCGTGAGATTGACAGCGGTGTCACCGCCGGGCACGACCGCCGCGTCTACCTCACCATCGAGCACGAGCTGCTCGGCGGCAGCGCGATCTGACGCCTGCATCACCTCGAAGCCGTGCCCCGCGAACGGCTGCAGCGCCGTCGACGCCTCGCCAACCGCGGCGACCTTCGTCGGGCCGCCGAGCCCGCCCGTGTTCGCCATGAAGCCACTGAACAGCACACCGGCGAGCACGAGTAGCAGCAACACACCGCTCGACACCAGGAAGGCCTTGCTGCGGAGCTTAGTGGTGATCTCGCGCTCGGCGACGAGCCAGGCGCCCTGCGCACCTCCGACCGGGCGGGATGCGGCACGGGTCTGAATCTGCGTGGTCATTGCACGACCTCCTTGAAGATCTGGGCGAGCGTCGGGGTGACAGGGCCGAAGCGGCGCACTGCAGACTCTGCCGAGTCGAGTGCGACGGCACGCACGAGCAGGGCCTGCGCGGCAGCGTCGGTATCGGCTTGGAAGCGGGCGAAGCCGCCATCGAGGTGGGTGACCGAGATGCCGGGCTGCTCACGCACCCAGCCCGCATCGGCGGTGGCGCCGGTGAGCTCGATCTCGAACTCGCGCCCCGAGTGCTGGGCGCGCAGATCTTCGCGGGATCCAGAGGCAAGAATGCGCCCGTTGCCGATCACGACGACGTCATCGCAGAGGCGTTCGACGATATCGAGCTGGTGCGACGAGAACAGCACGGGCGCGCCCTGCGCTGCGTAGTCGCGCAGCACGCCGAGCACCACCTCAACGGCGATTGGATCGAGACCGGAGAAGGGCTCGTCGAGCACCAGCGCGATCGGCTCGTGCACGAGCGCCGCAGCGATCTGCGCGCGCTGCTGGTTGCCGAGCGAGAGGCTCTCGAGGGTGTCGCCCGCGCGCTCACCGAGGCCGAGCCGCTCGACTAGGCCGCTCGCCGATGCCTTCGCAGCGGCGGCGCTCATCCCGTGCAGCCGACCCAGGTAGACGAGCTGCTCGAGCACCTTCATCTTGGGGTACAGGCCCCGCTCCTCCGGCATGTAGCCGAAGCGTGCCCGATCGGCAGCGGTGAGCGGGCTACCCGCGAGGGTCACCGTGCCACTGTCGGCCGCGAGCACCCCGAGGATGATGCGCATCGTGGTGGTCTTGCCAGCGCCGTTGCCGCCGACGAAGCCTGTCATGCGGCCGCCCTCGACGCCGAAGCTCACCTCGCTGAGCACTCTGCGTTCTCCGAAACTGCGGGAGACGCCTGCGATTTCGATCATCTCGTCTCGTTCCTTTCCCTAGCTGTCTCCACGCTACGGGCAGCCTCTGACATCGCACCTCCCCCGCGGGGAGGAACCGCCTCCGCCAGAGGGAGGAAGCGAATGTCAGAGGCTCGCCCTAACCTGGAAACATGACAGCACACAGCGCAGCCGAGTGGGTGCGACCCCAGCCGAGCCGGGCGAGCTTGCGCGGTGATATCGGGCTCGCGCTCCTGCTCGCGGTCGCGGCGCTCACCACCTCGCTGCTCTATCAACGCACGGGCCTCATCGCCGAGCCCGCCGAGCCGTGGGTGTGGGCGCTGGGCCTGGGGCTCACCACCCTGCCGCTCGCGGTGCGGCGGCGCTACCCGGTGCCCGTCGCCGCAGCGGTGTCGATCGGCTTCTTCGTTTGCGGTCAGTTCGCCGTGCCCGAGATCCTCATCGTCAACATCTGCCTCTTCATCGCGCTGTACACGGTGGGGGCCTGGGAGCCGCGGCGTGCGCTCTCCGTCTGGACGCGGATCGTGATCGGCGGTGCGCTCATGGCATGGCTGGTGCTCTCGCTCATCATCTCGTCCTCAGACACCGACTCCTTCCCCGGTTTGTCACGATCCGGCCTGTTCTCGGCCTATGCGACCTTTGCGGTGATCCAGCTCATCACCAACTTCATGTACTTCGGCGGGGCCTTCTACTTCGGCGAGCGCTCGTGGCGAGCGGCCCGCACCCAGGCGCTCCTCGAAACGCAGGGGCGCGAACTCGCGCTCGAGCGGCAGACCAGCGCCGCCCAGGCAGTGGCCCTCGACAGGCTCGGCATCGCTCGCGAGCTGCACGATGTGGTCGCGCACCACGTCTCGGTCATGGGCATCCAGGCTGCCGCCGCACGGCGCAGCCTCCACCGAGAGCCCGCCCGCGCCGCTGCCGCACTCGAAGTGGTCGAGCAGAGCGCCCACACCGCCGTCGAAGAGCTGCGGCGGCTCGTGCACACGCTGCGCACCCCCGAGACTGAGGGGGCGTCGAGCACCGTCGGCATCGCGCAGCTCGCCACGCTCGTCGCGGAGTCGCAGAGTGCAGGCGTGCCCACCACGCTCATCGTGGCGGGCGAGCCGCGACCCCTGCCGATGCTCGTCGATGTGGCCCTCTACCGCGTGGTGCAGGAAGCCCTCACCAATGTGCGCAAGCACGCGGGCCGCGGTGCCTCGGCGGAGGTGCGGCTGCGCTTCGAGCAGCAGGCGGTCGAGGTCGAGGTGAGCGACGACGGGGTGCGTCAGCGAGTCGGTGCGTCAGCCGAGGGCTCGGGTCTTGGCCTACGAGGCATGCGAGAGCGGATCGGGGCCGTCGGCGGCACAGTGCAGGCGGGTCGGCGCGAACCGGGCACCGGATCGCCGGCCGGTGGCTTCCTGGTGCGGGCGACAGTGCCGAGCGTCGGTGAGAGCTTCATCGGGAGCGCCGAGCCCGCAACGCGGCCGGTGGCAGATCTCGGCGCAGGAGGAGCAGAGGCAGGAGCAAGAGCAGGCACAGGAGCCGGCACCGGCACCGTGCCGCTTGCAGAAGGATTGGGAGTGCGCCTGTGATCCGCGTACTACTCGTAGACGACCAGGCACTGGTGCGCTCGGGCTTCCGCATCATCCTTGAAAGCGAAGCCGACATCGAGGTTATCGGCGAGGCCGCGAACGGCGTCGAGGCCGTCGAGCTCGCGGCCGCCCTCTCCCCCGATGTGATCTGCATGGACGTCGAAATGCCCCAGATGAACGGCATCGAGGCCGCACGGCGCATCCTCGGCAGCCCCAGCGCAGACGGTCCGCCCGTGCTGATCCTCACCACCTTCGGGCACGACGCCTACCTCTTCGACGCGCTCGCGGCGGGCGTCAGCGGCTTCCTGCTCAAGACCTCGCGCGCGGAGCAGCTGATCGACGCCGTGCGCACGCTTGCGGCCGGCCAGGCACTGCTCGGCGCAGATGTGACACGAGCCGTGATCGAGCGCATCTCGGGTGGCGCACCCGCCCCGTCCGTGTCCGCACCGGGCGCCGCCGGGCCGCTCACCACCCGCGCGGGTGCCCCTGGCCCCGGGGCGACGCCCGACACCGCGGGCGAACCCGATGCCGCTGCCGCGCTCGACCGGGCCGGTCTCACCGAGCGCGAGCGCGAGGTGCTGGCGCTCATGGCCGAGGGTCGATCGAATGCCGAGATCGCGAGCGCGCTCTTCCTCGGCGAGGCGACCATCAAGACGCACGTCTCAAACGTGCTGCAGAAGCTGGGCGTGCGCGACCGCATCCAAGCGGTCGTGTGGGCGCACACCCAGGGCGTCGCAGTAGGAGGCAATCGCTCCGCCTAATCAACCTCCAAGAGCCAGCCCACGCGATTCGCCCATCTACGTCACCCACGGAGACGGTTTCGCGCGATCCACCCCCGGTGATCCGCAGCCAGCTGCCGCAAGGCGCCGCAGAGCCGCAAGGCACCGCAGCGCCGCAGTGCCGCAGTGCCGCAGCGCCGCAGTGCCGCAGCTCCGCAGCGCCGCTCGCGATTGAACCCGGTGAGTCCGATCAGTGCCGCGTGGGTGACTCTCGATCGCGGGTCTCACGCACCCGCGCCTCAATGCCCGCGATGAGGAGGTCGAGACCGCGCTCGAACACCCGCCGGTTGCGCTCACTGCCCGAAGGGTGCTCCCGGATCAGCATTCCCAGGGTGCCACCCGCGCGCTCCGGATCGAGGATCTCGTCAGGTGAGAGCGCGTCGAGCGTCACTCCGAAGGTGAACGCGTCGATGACCTCGATGGTGGTGAGAATCTCCTGATCGGGCAGCCCTGCTTCGATAAGCGCCTCAGTGAGCACGCGGTAGACGCTGAGCACATCCGGCTCGTCGATGACCACGGTGAGCATGAGCTGCAGCACCCGCGGATGGTCGGCGTACATGCGCCAAGTGAGCTCGATCTCCTGGCGGATCTTGCGGCGCCAATCGCTCGCATCGGGGAGCGGCCTGATGTACTGCGCGACGAGCACCTGGCGCATGGCCTGAATCACACCCTCGCGCCCGGCGACGTGGTGGTAGAGGGAGGAGACGCTCACGCCGAGGCGGCGCGCGAGCGGCACAAGCTGCAGTTCCTGGCCGTCTTCGACCATCTCGATGGCGGCGCGGCCGATGATCTCACGGCTCAGTCGCGCGGTACGGGGTCTCGCCACGGAGCCTCCTTTCGCGTTCCTGCTTGACAGATCCTCCCACAGGAGCCACGATATTCACATTAACCGAAATGATTTCGGTTTTCCCGCCAGAGCCGCCGGAGAAGAGATCCCGTGAATACGCACACCGCCACCCCCATCGCCGACCCCCGCTTTCCGTTGACGCTGCGCAACGGCAGCGCGACCTTCCTCATCGCGCTCGCCAGCCTGATGATGGCGAACCTCGCACCCTTCATCATGACCGCACTCGGCGCGCTCGGATTCGACATCATCGAGAGCGGCAACGTGCTCACCTGGGCGCTGCTGGCCTCCGCGGTCGTCGGCCTCGCCACCGCCCGGCTCGCCTCGGGCCGCGCCCGCCGCCCCTTGGCCATGGCCGGTCTCGCCCTCGCAGTAGTCGCCTTCACCGCCGCAGCACTCGTGCCCGCGCCCGCAGTGACCGTGACGGGCCTCATCGTCGGCGGCGCCGGAGTCGGTGCCGCGATCTCCACCTCGGGCGCCGCGATCGCGGCACTCAGGAACCCCAACCGGGTGGCGGCCACCAGCGGCCTCGTCAACCGCGTGCTCATTACGATCGTGCTGGCCGTGATCCCGGTGCTCGGCATCACGCAGGGCAGCGTCTTCGGCGCCCTCGCCCTCATCTCCCTCGTCGGTCTCGCCCTCGCTGCCTGGCTGCCCGACTCCCCCGAACACGCCGAACCGGCCGACGTAACCACCAGTCTGCAGATCGCCGAACCGCGGCGCATCACCATCGCCGGCATCGCAATCCTGCTGGTGTTCCCGCTCTGGGGAACGAGCGAAGACGCGATTTGGACGATGGCGCCCGCGCTCGGTGCGGCGGTCGGCCTCGGCGAGCAGCCGCTCGGCTTCGCGCTGAGCCTTGCCGCGGCTGGTGGCATCATCGGCATGCTGATCGTCACCGTGCTCGGCAACCGCATCGGCCGGGCCGTGCCGCTCGCCGTCGCACTCGCCGTCGGCGGCGCCCTCAAGATCTGGATCGGCTTCGCCGCCGACCCCGCTCTGCTCGCCGCGCTGATCATCGCCGTCAACACGGTCTACGCTTTTGCGTTCACGCTCTACATCGCAACTGCAGCTGGACTCGACGCCCGAGGCCGCTGGTCCGGGCCCCTGCTGGGCGCGTATCTCGTCGGTTCGAGTTTCGCGCCGCTCATCGGTGGGGCGTTCATCGAGTGGTTCGGGGTTCCCGTGTTCACCCTCGTCACCGGCCTCATCAGCTTTGCCGTGATCATCCCGACCGTCATCATCGCGCGGGTGTCGGTCGGCGCGGAGCGCGCACTCGCACGATCCGCCGCAGCCGAATCTCCCGCACCCACCGTGCCTGCCGAGGCCTGAGCCCACAGTACCCAGCGGCTACGATCGACAGCATCACCCCTACCACCCCACGAAAGCGAGCTCCCTTGACTGCCACCACCACGATCTACCGCAATGCTTCGGTCTTCACCGGCGATGCGTCCGCTGCTCCCCGCGAGAGCTTCGCGGTGCGCGAGGGGCGGATCCTCGCGGCGGGCGACCTCGATGCGGTGCGTCTGGCCGCAGGCGACGCGGAGGAGATCGATCTGGGCGGTGCTCTGGTCACTCCCGGCGTCATCGAGGGTCACTCGCACATGCTGATGCTGGGCGAATCACTGACGAAGGTGCAGCTGCGCGACGCGAAAACCGTCGCCGAGGTGCAGGAGCGCCTCGCTGCCGCCCGTGCGGCCAACCCCGATGCGCCGCGCGTGCTGGGCACGAGCTGGCTGTTCGACATCTTCGAGGAGGGCGAGCGCCCCACGGCCGCAATGCTCGACGCCGCGGTGTCTGATGTGCCCGTGATTCTCGACGCGAACGATCTGCACTCGGTGTGGGCCAACACGGCGGCTCTTGAGGCCATGGGCATCACCCGTGACACCCCTGATCCTGTGGGTGGCGAGATTGTGCGTGATGAAAATGGGGATGCGACGGGCTTCCTGATCGAGACGGCTGCGGTGCAGTTCGCGTGGAGGTATCTCGACGAGGTCACCACCGATGCGGATCGCGATCGTTTCCTTGCGGCAGCGTTTGCCGCGTACCTCGAGACCGGCGTGACCGGCGCCACCGAGATGTCGTTCGGGCACGCCGATCTCGCGACCTACCGTCGCCTGCTCGATCGTGACGGTCGCCTGCCGTTCCCGGTGAACGCTCACTGGATGCTGACCGCGACGGGCAACCTCGACACAGATCTCGCCCAGATCGATGAGGTTGCACGGCTGCGTGATGAGGTCGCTGCGCAATATGGCGATGAGTGGTTGCGGATCGCGGGCGTGAAGTTCATCCTCGACGGCGTGATCGACGCCTGCACCGCCACGATGCGCGCACCCTACGCGAACGGCGATCTGCCCGGCCCCATCTGGGAGCGCGAGTTCGCGCTGCCCACCGCTGTCGCGGCTGATGCTGCGGGGCTGCAGCTCGCGCTGCACGCGATCGGCGACGAGGCGAGCACGATCGCGCTCGACATGGTGCAGGAGTGCGTGCGCGTGAATGGTCCGCGTGCGGATCGCCGCCCCCGTGTCGAGCACCTTGAGTCGGTGGCCGACGACACGATCGCCCGCATGGCCGCCCTGGGCGTGACCGCGTCGATGCAGCCGGTGCACTGCGATCCCGCCGTGCTCGACAACTGGCAGGCGGTGCTCGGTGATGAGCGCGCACACACGGGCTTCCCGTGGCACAAGTTCCGTGATGCGGGCGTGCTGCTCGCACTCGGCACCGACGCACCCACCGCGCCCCACGAGGCGCCAAACAACCTGTTCATCGCGCTCACCGCGAAGTCGGCGCTGGATCGCAGCCGCGACGCGTACCAGCCGCAGCGCGTGTTCACCCCGGCAGAGGCCCTTGAAGCACTCACGCTGGGCACGGCGACCGCGACGCGTCGTGAGGGCGAGGTCGGCCGTATCGCTGCCGGCTATCGGGCGACCGTGGTGGTGTGGTCCGCAAACGCGCTGACCGACGCACCTGAAACGCTGCTCGATACTGAGGCGGCCCTCACGCTCGTCGACGGCGAGGTCATGCACGGCACGGTGTAACCCCAGGCGGGCAGCCCCTTCCTTCGATATGGGATCTGCCGTTCCTATGCCCGATCCGCCCTGGATCGACATAGCGACGGCAGATCCCATATCTCTTGCTGCCGCCCCGCAGCACCCATTCCGCCCTGGCGCCGCCCAGGCCCGCCCGCCAGAATGAGTGCATGACGACTGAAGCACCGGGCTACACCGAGTTCAGCTATACCGACGCGCACGGCATCGAAATCGCGGCCTACGAGTGGACTGCTGATGAGCCCATCGGGGTCGTGCAGATCGCGCACGGCGTGGGCGAACATGCCAAGCGCTATGACGCCTTTGCCCGCGCCCTCACCAAGGCGGGCTTCACCGTCTACGCCGACGATCATCGCGGCCACGGCGAGACCGGGCGCCGGCAGCACGGGGGCGAGCTGTCGAAGCTCGGGCGACTCGGCCCGGGCGGCCTGCGGGCGGCCGAGGCCGCGATCCTGCAGCTCACCGGCATTGCCCGTGAGCGGCACCCTGGGCTTCCGGTCGTGATGTTCGCTCACTCGTGGGGATCGCTCATGGCGCAGCGCATCGTGAACGAGCACCCACTGGCCTGGGACGCTCTGGTGCTCTCCGGCTCGGCGTTCCGCACCTTCAAACACATGGAGAGCGGCGACCTCAACGCGAAATGGAAGACCGAGGGCGCCAACGGCTTCGAGTGGCTGAGCCGCGACGCCGCAACTACGCAGGCCTTCATCGCCGACGAGCTCTGCTTCAGCGCCGACATTGCGCGGCTTTTCGGTGTGGCCGACTCGCTGCGACTGTTCGGCAAGCCGGGGCCGGGCATTCCGAGCGAGCTGCCGATCCTGATCGTGTCGGGCAGCGAAGATCCGCTCACCAGGGGTGACGGTCTGCGACAGCTCGCCGACGCCTACCGCAAGCGCGGAGTGCGCGACGTCACCGTGAAGATTTACCCTGACGCGAGGCACGAAACCCTGAACGAGACCAATCGCGACGAGGTGTTCGCGGATCTCATCACCTGGATGGTGGATCGCGTCGCTGCTGAGTAGTGCGGTGTTTGCGCCGGGAGGCGTACGCTGAGTGCATGAGCATGCACGGTGAGTACAAGGTTCCCGGCGGCAAGCTGGTGGTCGTCGACTTCGACGTGGTCGGAGGGCGCATCAGCGGCTTCACGCTCTCGGGAGATTTCTTCCTCGAACCCGACGACGCGCTCGGCTGTATCAACAGCGCCGTCGAGGGCATGAACCCATCGAGCACGATCGAGGAGTTCGCCGAGGCGATCCGTGGCGCACTCCCCTCCGAGGTGCACCTGCTCGGTTTCACGCCCGGCTCAGTGGGGGTGGCGATCCGCCGCGCGATCACCGGCGCCGCCCACTGGCGCGACTACGACTGGCAGATTCTGCACGAGCCGCCCATCTCGCCCGTGCTCAATGCGGCCCTCGACGAGGTGCTCACAGCGGCCGTAGGCGAGGGGTTGCGCGGCCCCACGCTGCGCATCTGGGAGTGGAACGCACCCGCCGTGTTCATCGGCAGTTTCCAGTCGGTGAAGAACGAGGTCGATGAGGAGCAGGCCGCGGCTCACGGCGCGCAGATCGTACGCCGCATCTCCGGCGGCGGTGCGATGTACATGGCACCCGAGGCGTGCATCACCTACGCCCTGTACGTGCCCGGCGAGCTGGTGCGCGGCATGAGCTTCGCCGACTCATACGCCTACCTCGACGAGTGGGTGCTGGAGGCGCTGCAGGCGCTCGGCATCGACGCGCACTACAAGCCGCTCAACGACATCACGAGCCCGCAGGGAAAGATCGGCGGCGCGGCCCAGAAGCGGCTCGGATCTGGTGCGGTGCTGCACCACGTCACGATGGCCTACGACATGGATCCTGAGGTGATGACCCAGGTGCTGCGGATCGGGCGCGAGAAGCTCTCCGACAAGGGCACGACAAGCGCGCAAAAGCGGGTGGACCCGCTGCGCAGCCAGACCGGCCTCAGCCGTGAGGAGATCATCGAGAAGATGGTCGAGGTGTTCAAGCAGCGCCACGGCGGCACCGCAAGCGAAGTCACTGAGGGCGAGTGGGATGCTGCGGAGCGGCTGGTCGAGCAGAAGTTTCTGACGGAGGCGTGGATCAGGCGCGTGCCCTGAGCTCGGTGGCATCGCCCGCACCGTATCCGGCCGACGTCGCCCGCACCGGGCGCGCGGGCGTCAGGGTTCGAGGATCACTTTGCCCGTTGTAGCGCGGGATTCGAGGGCAGTGTGGGCGTCTGCGGCTTCCGCGAGCGGGAAGCGCGCTCCGATGCGCACGTCGAGGCTGCCGTCGGCGATCGCGTCGAAGAGGTCGCGATAGCGAGCCTCGCGCTCCTCTGGGGTGCGCAGAAAGTGTCCCATCGAGGGGCGGGTGACCGAGAGGGATCCGCCCGCGTTCAACCGCTGCAAGTCGAACGGCGGCACCGGGCCGCTCGCCGCCCCGAACAACACCAGTTCACCGCGCACCCGCAGCGACCGCAAGGAGTCGTCGAAGGTCTGCTTGCCCACCCCGTCGTAGACGACGGCAACCCCTTCGCCGCCGGTGAGCTCACGCACCCGCTCGGCGAAACCGCCGTAGTCGATCACCTCGTCGGCACCAGCGCCGCGGCTCAGCGCGCGTTTCTCGGGTGTGGAAGCCGTGGTCAGCACGCGCACACCGCGCCGCACGAGCAGTTGCGTGAGCAGCAGGCCCACACCGCCGGCACCGGCGTGCACGAGCACGGTGTCGCCGGGCTGCGGCTGCGCAGCAGAGACCGACAGGTAGTGGGCGGTGAGGCCCTGCAGGGGCAGCGCCGCGGCGGTGTCGGCAGCGATGCCCTCGGGCACACGCACCGCACGATCAGCGCCCACCACGAACTGTTCGGCATACGTTGCGCGCGCCTCAGCTGTGGTGATCAAGTCACCCACGGCAAAGCCCGCAACGCCCGCGCCCACGGCGATCACCCGGCCGCTCGCCTCAGCACCGGGTGTGAACGGGAAGCCCACCCGGTAGGCGCCGGAGCGCTGATACGTCTCGATGAAGTTGACTCCGGTGGCGGCGGTGCGCACGAGCAACTCGCCTGGTCCCGGCGCAGGCTCGGGCAACTCACGCAGTTCGAGCACCTCCGGGCCGCCGGCCCGCTCCGCAACGATCGCTCGCATAGTCATACCTCGACCCTACGCCGCCGGCCCGAACGGAACCAGGGGCGTCGGGGCCGGGCAGGGCCAGAGCCGATCTCGGCACGGAGCAATCCCGATCCGCCCCGAGACCGCCGGCCCTGGGCTACCCCTCGGCCCGGGCCGCCTTCCGCACCCGAGCCACCGCGAACGCCGTCAGCGCGAGACCGCCGAGCGCCCACAGTGTCAGCGCGACAGCCGCGCCCGCCGCACCGCTGGCGCCCGTTGCAATCGCCTGGAATCCACCGAGCGCCGCCCCGATCGGGCTCGCATCGCCCACCGCGGCGAGGGGGCCCGGCACGGTCGAGACGATGCCCACAGCGAAAGCCACCACCAGCAGCACGAAGGCGATGAAGCGTCCGAGCCCGCCGAGCAGCGCCGAAAGCCCCTGCACCACGAGGGCGAACGCAATGCCCGCGAGCAGCGCCAGCCCGAAGAACGCCGAAGCGCGCCCCAGGTCGTAGCCGAGCGCCATCGGCAGCACGACGCCCGCGATCGCACCTTGCACAGCACCCAGCGCCACCGCCGGCACCGCGCTGCGCAGCGTGATCCGCCCGATGCCGCGAGCGGCCTCGCGGGTGCGGCGCCACAGCGGCGCAAGCACCAGGAACATGGCGAGCGCACCAGCCCACAGCGCGATCCCCGCGAAGAGCGGCACACCGGAGGCGTTGAACAGCTCGTCGCTGCCGCCGCGCGCCTCCACAGGCGCAATCGCCGTCTCGGCGAGCTTGTCGCGCTGCGCCTCGGTGTAGTTCGGGATGCCGCTGACGGCCTCGCCGAGCCCACCCGCAAGGTCGCGCGCGCCGGATGCCGACTGCTCCGCGCCGGAAGCCAGCTGCGAGGCACCCTCAGCAAGGGCTGGGGTGCCCGCCGCGAGCTCCGAGGTGCCGGTTGCGAGTTGGGAGGCGCCTGCTGAGAGCGCTGCAGCACCGCTTGAGAACCGAGCGGTTCCTGCGGCGAAATCGGCGACTCCGCCGGCGAACTGTTCGGCACCCGTTGCCAGTTCCTCGGCACCCGTAGCAGCGGCGCGTACACCGCCTGCTAGCTGGGTACCGTTGTTCTTCAACTGCTGCAGGGGAGACTCCGGGGCACCACTCGCCGCACCCTGCAACCGGGCGATGAGCGCATTGAGCTGAGCAACGGCCCCGTCTCGGTCATCGACGGGAATCAAGCCCGCGCTAATCGCATCGCGCAGCTGAGTCAGGGGCCCGACTGCCGCACCAGCCCCGAGCTGCAGCCCGGAGATCGCCTCGTTCACTCCACCGGTGTACTGCTCGACCCCGGTGGCGAGCCCGGCAAGACCTGGGTTTCCGGCCCCATCGCCGCTCGCCAACTGGCGTACGCCGCCCGCGAGCCCACTGGCTCCGGCAGAAAGCTGAGCGGCACCGCCGCTCAGCCCCGCAGCACCCGAAGCCAGCTCCCCCGCGCCGTTCGCCAGCTCCCCGGCACCGCCGGCGAGCTGCTGCGTGCCGTCCGACAGCCGCTGGGTGCCGGTCGCGAGCGATCCTGCCCCTTCGGCGAGCTGCGCGCCACCGTCGGCGAGCTGGGTGGCACCCTCTGCGGCTTTCCCGATGCCGCGGTGCAGTTCGCTCATCCCCACGAACACGCTGCCCACGAACTGCTCGCCGAGCTGCTGGTTCAGCACACTGGTGGCGGTCTGAGTGACGATGCCGCTGAGTGCGGTATCGACGAGTCTGCCGCGGTCGCTCTCGGCGATGTCGATGTGGGCCTGCTCGGCCTGGTCGGGCCCATCAGACAGCGAGGTGGCTGCGGCCGAGAAGTTCTCGGGGATCGTGACGACGGTGGCGTAGCGACCCTCGTCAAGCCCCTGCTGGGCGTCGTCTGCGTCGGTGAGCACCCAGGTGAAGTTGGTGCGCTCGGCGTCGGAGCCGGAGGCAGATCCCGATCCGCCCTCTGACCCGATCAGCTCGCCTGCCAGCACACGGCCGAGCGGCACGGTCTGCCCGTCGACCTCGACAGGCTTGTCCTGGTTGACCACGGCGGCGGTGACCGTGTCGAGTCGCTCCGTGGGGTTCCAGAGCCCCCACAGCAGCACGGCCGCAACGGTGAGCGGCACCAGCACGAGCCCGAGCAGGGTGGTCCAGTGCACAGGCTTGCGACCCCGCAGCGGGGTGAGGGTGGCGGTCATCGGCCAGCTCCTTCCAGGGTGTGCGATTCGGGACCGTGCGGATCACCGGCAGCCAATGGCGGTTGCACAAACACGGTGTCTTCAAGCAGCAGGCGCTCGGCGAGTTCGCGCGATCCGAGCACGATCACCGTGGGCGCCGGGCGCGATCCGCGCACCGCCTCGATCCCCGCTGCGGCGAGCGCCGAATGCGCGCTCTCAACGAGCGCGAGCGGCAGGGGCCGTTCGGCTGCCGCCCGCAGGTCGAGCATCACGATAGCGGGGTGATCCTGCAGTGCTTCGCGCAGCGATTCCGGGGTGGCCCACGCGGTGCGTGCGCGCAGCGACGCGGCGCGTTCAGGCAGCAGCAGACCGTCGACCTTCACCGTGCCGGTGACGATCGGGGCGCGGCCGGTGAGCACTTCTGCGAGCGGAAGGGAGAGTGGATCGCGCGGGTCGAGCAGCAGTGTCTCGCCGGGCGCGATGCGCAGCTCAGGCAGCCGCAGACCGCCGTGCAGCGCGAGCCGCTGCACCGCGACGACGGCGTTCGGCATCTCGGACGGCCAGTCGCGGTGCTCGATCTCGCGTGCGAGACCTTCACCTTCGACGTCGAAGGCCGGCAGCACGCGCGACAGCCAGCGGGGCATCCACCAGGCCCGGTCACCGAGCAGGGCCATCACGGCGGGCACGAGCGTCATCCGCACAATGAAGGCGTCGACGAACACACCGACGGCGAGACCCAGGGCGATCACCTTGATCGACGGGTCGCCCTCGGGCACGAAGGCCGCGAACACCGCAAACATGATGAGCGCGGCGGCGGTGACCACCTTCGCGCTGCCGACAAAACCACGCTGGATCGCGTCACGAGCGCTTGCACCGTGCACGTACTCCTCTCGGATGCGCGATACGAGGAACACCTCATAGTCCATGGCGAGACCGAAGAGCACGCCCATCAGAATGATCGGCATGAAGCTCAGCACGGGCCCGGTCGAGCTGACGTGCAGCAGATCGGCGAACCAGCCCCACTGGAACACCGCAACGACCGCACCGAACGCAGCACCCACCGACAGCAGATAGCCCAGTGTCGCCTTGATGGGCACCCAGACAGAGCGGAACACCATCGCGAGCAGGATCAGCGACAGGCCCACGACGAGCACCCCGAAGGGCAGCAGCGCATGCATGAGCATTTCGGAGACGTCGATGCCAACGGCGGTGAAGCCGGTGACCGCGAGACTCACCCCGTACTTCTGCTGCCACTCATCGTGATGCTCGCGCAGCGTGTGCACCAGCTCGGTGGTGCTCTCAGCGTGCGGCCCCTCCTCGGGCACCACCTGGATGATGCCGGTGTCAGCGCCCCGGTTGGGCGTCGAGAGCGGCACATCGGCCACACCGGGCACGGCACGCACTTCATCGGCGAGGTCAGCCATGAGACCGAGGGGATCCGTGCTCGTGATGATCGAGCCGGTGAGCAACAGCGGCCCGTTGTGGCCCTCACCGAAGTGCTCGCCGGTCAGTTCGTAGGTGACGCGGGCCGGATCGTCGGCGGGCAGCGAGGTGGCGTTGGGCAGCGCGAGCCGCAGGTCGAGCGCTGGTACGGCGGCGATGCCGAGCGCGACGAGCACGGCCGCGATGGTGAGCAACGGACGGCGGGTGACGACGCGCACCCAGCCCGCGAAGAAGCGGTCGGCACGGGAGGATGCGGGGGCCGCAGCGGAGTGCACCGCAGCGGCGTCAGCGGTGTCGGATGCTGCGGCGAGCGCGATCCGCTGCCGCTTGGGCAGGATGCGCATCCCGGCCATCGCCATGATCGCAGGAGTGAGCGTCACCGAGATGAGCACGGCGACGGCGACCGCCGCAGCCGCGGCGACGCCGAGCGCGGTGAGGAAGGGAATCCCCGCCACGGCCAGGCCCACGAGCGCGATGATGACGGTGAGGCCGGCGAACACGACCGCCGATCCGCTGGTGGCGGTTGCCCGCGCAATCGACTCGTCGACAGCGGTGCCTGCCCGCAGCTGCTCCTGGTGGCGGCTCACGATGAACAGCGTGTAGTCGATGCCAACGGCGAGGCCCAGCATGAGGGCGAGCATCGGGGTGGTGGAGGTCAGATCGGCGAACGCCGTAACCAGGAAGAGCCCCGCGATTGAGACGGCAACGCCGAGAATCGCGATGAGGAGGGGCATGCCGGCGGCGATGAGCGAACCAAGGGTGAGGATCAGCACTACGAACGCGATCACCACGCCGATGGCCTCGGTGGGGCTGATGCCGGGCACGGCGGCGGAGAAGGCTTCGCCGCCATAAGAGGTTTCGGCGCCCTGCGGGAGGTGATCCCGGATGGTGTCGGTGACCCGCTCAATGCCCGCGACTGTGGCGTCAGAGACGCTGCTCACCTCACCCTCGATCTGCACGGTGATCAGCGCGGCGCTGCCGTCCTCGGCGAGCCCTCCGCCCTGCTCGCTGAAGGGGGTTTGCACGGCGGTGACCCCGTCGACCTGTTCGAGTTCGGCCGCAGCGTCGTCGATAATGCGCTCGTAGGCGGGGTCATCGGCGCGCTGGCCATCGGCTGCGACCACGATGATGGTGGCGCTCGTGCCGCTAACCTCGGGGAAGGTGCGGCTGAGCTCGGTGATGGCCTGCTGTGACTCGGTGCCGGGAATGGTGATGGGCGCGTTGGCGCCCTGCCCGAAGAGCGCGGCACCGGTGCCGAGCAGCGCGAGCAGCACGATCCACAGACCGAGCACGAGGAAGCGGGCGCGGGTCGCCCAGCGTCCGAGGGCGTAGAGCAGCGTCGACATGCGTGCCTTTCGGTGGCGGCGCGGGCAGGATGATGCGATGCACGAGCGCACCGCTTCGATACACCAGTGTATGCGTTCCGATACACCGATGTATCGGAACGTTCCCAGCTTCGGATGCGCGTGAGAGAATGACAGGCATGTTCTCCGCCGTCGACCCCACAGCGCCCGGCGCTGCCGTGGACCCGGCACTCAGCGCTCGTCGCCAGGAGACCCGCAACCGGCTGCTCGATGCGGCGGCCGAGGTCTTCACCGAAGAAGGCCTGCAGGGCGCCACCGTCGAGCAAGTGTGCAGCCGCGCCGGGTTCACCAGAGGCGCGTTCTACTCGAACTTCTCCAGCAAGGAGGAGCTGTTCCTCGCCACCCTGCAGCACCAGTACCAACGACGCGCGACACAGCTCACCCAACGCGCTGAAAGCCTCCTCCCCCATCTGCAGAGCTGCGCCGAGCCCCTGCAACCGGCCGAGGTCGCCGGCTACGTGCAGGAGTTTCTCTCTCCGCTCGAGGCCGAATCGGCCTGGTTCGCACTCGAAACCGAGTTCATGTTGCTCGCCATGCGCGACCCCGAACTCGCGCCACCAGGCTTCGCGGGATTCCTCGACTCGCTGAAGGGCGAACTGGCCGAGGTCGTCGAGAAACTGGTCGACGCGGCAGGCCGTCGCTTCGTGCTTCCAGTCGAGCGTGCCCTCGCCGCCTTTGACGGCCTGTACGATCGGTCAGCGCGGCTCGCTGCGATCTCTGGCGGGAGTGCCCACGTCGGAGCGGAAGACCTCGGCGAGCGCATCACCGAACTGCTCTTCGTGCTCACCGAAGAGGTACAGGGCAACTGATCCGCCCCGCAGCCGCCCTCGCATAGAATCGATCGCGTGCTGCTCTCCGATCACGACATCAACGCCGAACTCTCCTCCGGGCGCATCGGCCTCACGCCCAGCGAGGCCTCGATGGTGCAGCCGTCGAGCGTCGACGTGCGCCTCGACCGCTACTTTCGGCTCTTCGACAACCACAAGTACGCGGTCATCGACCCGGCAGTCGAGCAGCCCGAGCTGACCCGCCTCATCGAGGTCGACCCCGCAGAGGGCTTCATTCTGCACCCCGGCGAATTCGTGCTCGGCTCCACCTTCGAGAAAGTCTCCCTGCCCGACGACGTCGCAGCCCGCCTCGAAGGCAAAAGCTCACTCGGCCGCCTCGGCCTGCTCACGCACTCCACCGCTGGCTTCATCGACCCCGGCTTCGAAGGGCACGTCACCCTCGAACTCTCCAACGTCGCGACCCTGCCGATCCGCCTCTGGCCCGGCATGAAGATCGGCCAGCTCTGCTTCTTCAAGCTCTCCTCGCCCGCCGACAGGCCCTACGGAGCGGGAGCCACCTTCTCGCGCTACCTCGGCCAGCGCGGCCCCACAGCCTCACGCTCGCACCTCAATTTCCACCGCGCCGACGTCACCGTCACCGACGAGGGCGCACCGGGGGCGTAACCGACTCCGGTCGCAGCACGCAGGCTCCCAGCCGAGCGCAGCATCGCGCGGGGCCGCTCACACCCCGCGCGATCCGCCCTCACACTCCCGGAGTCGCGCGCCCCGACGCCCGCACCCGCTCATCGCGTTCAGCCTGCGCGGCGAGCATCGCGTTGTACGCCTGCAGTTCTGCGTCACCCGAGCGCTCCTCGGCGCGATCCTTGCGCTTCTGCTCCTTCGCATCGCTGCGAGACCACTGCACTGCCACCACGAGCGCGAGCGCGAGCGTCGGCAGCTCACCGATGCCCCACGCGATCCCGCCACCCGTCGACTGATCTTCGAGCGGTGTGGCCCCCCAAGTGCGGCCCATCGCGCCGTACCAGTCGGCGAGCAGCAGCCCGTCGCCGGTCATCAGGGTCACACCGAAGAAGGCGTGCGACGCCATCGTTGCGAACAGCGTCACGAGGCGCAGCGGGTACGGGAAGCGGTAGGGTACGGGGTCGACGCCCACCATCGACAGGCTGAACAGGTATCCCGCGATGAGGAAGTGGATGATCATCCACTGGTGCCCCAGGTGCTCCTGTGCCGCCCAACGCGCAATCGGAGTGAAGTAGAACACCCACAGCGACCCCGAGAAGACCACCGCTGCCACGGCGGGGTGCGTGATGATCTTCGAGTAGGGGGTTGCTACGGCCCACAGAATCCACTCGCGCCCACCCCAAGAACCATCGGTGCGCCGCTCCACAGCGCGCAACGCGAGGGTGACGGGCGCACCGAGCACGAGCATCAGCGGAATCAGCATGGTGAGCATCATGTGGCCCAGCATGTGCACGCTGAACAGGTACTGCTCGTAGGCGTTGAGCGCTCCGTTCGTCGTGTAGAACAGCAGCAGCATGCCGAGCAGCCACGAGATCGTGCGGCCCACCGGCCAGCGGTCACCGCGGCGAGCGAGACGGATCACGCCGGCCAGATAGAGTGCCGCCCCGAACACGCACACCAGCACCCAGGCGAGGTCGAATTTCCACACGGTGAGATAGCTCTCGAAGGTGAGTTCGGGAGGCAGCGGATCGCCGGTCAGCCATTCAGCTGGACTGATCCGGCCGCCCTGGTCACGTGCGGGCTCCAGCGCAACGGGCGTCGCCGTGCGGCCGAGCGCGCCGGCAACGCCGCTCGCCACACCCATCACAGCAAGCTCGGCCAGCACAAACCACACGAAGATGCGCGTGCCCCCGCTCGCGATGCGCGGAATCAAGCGCGTGCGCTGCACCGCACCGAACACGCCCAGCACCACGAGCGCCGCGGTCTTGAGCAGCACCAGCTGCCCGTAGCCGGTGCCGAACAGCGCGTCGAACGACCCGATGCGCAGCCAGGCACTCACGACACCCGATGCCACCACGCCAACGAACGCGAACAGCGCCAGCGTTGAATAGCGGGCGGTGAGCACCGCGAGCCGCTGCTTGTCGACAACCCGGGCCACGAAGATCAGGGTGAGCAGGCCGCCCAGCCACACCGCGGCCCCGAGCAGGTGCACGAGCAGCGAGTTCACGGCCAGGCCGTGCCCGGAGGCACCCGCAGCATGCCCCTGCTGAGCCAGCGGCAGCGTAGTGAGCAGGGCGGCGACGAGCACGAGCAGGGTCAGCCGGCGGCCGCGGATCGCGAATGCGAGCACGGTGGTGACCGCAGCCAGCAGCAGTTCGATCATCCACAGCTGCCCGAGTTCGATCTCGGTCACGAACATCGCGAGCCCCGCCCCGAACTGCGGATCCGGTGAGAACGGCTGGCCCGAAACGTCGACGTAGGTGAAGAGGATCGTCGCAGCGCTCGCCACGGTGAGCACCGCGGCCGAGGCGGCGGCGAGGTCCATCGCCGCTCGCGTCTCCGCCGGCGGCTCCGATGCGCGGCGTCCGTCGCTGCTGCGGGCATCACTCGTGCGCGCTTTCGAGCCGTGGCCGGGGACGGCGGTGCCCGCAAGCGCCCAGACCGCCATCACGACAGAGCCGATGAGGCCAGCCATCGATACGTTCACGAGGGTGCGCGAGAGCGGAACACCGAATCGCACGAGCGTGCCCGGGTCTGCGAGCGTACGCTCGTCGGCGGCTCCACCGATCCCGAGCCCGATGAACAACGCCACGAGGGTCGCCGCGAGCAAAAGGGCAGGAGCGAGCACGCGCAGATATCGGGGCACCGAACCAGCCTAACGCGGCAAGCCTGATGTCTCCTTCGGAAGGCCCGGGCCGCCCTGCACTCTCTCCTGGGCATGCCCCTGCTCTTCGCCCGGAAACGCAGAAGACCCCGGCGACGACGAGCGTCGGCCGGGGTCTTCTGAGGTGAAGAAGTTACTTCACGGCAGCCTTGAGCTTCGAGCCGACCGACACCTTGACGCGCTTGCCAGCGGGGATCTCGATGGTCTCGCCGGTGCGGGGGTTGCGGCCGGTGCGGGCAGCGGTGGTCGCGGTCTCGAAGGAGATCCAGCCCGGGATCGACACCTTGTCGCCACCGGCGACGGTCTCGGAGACGGCGGCGAAGAGGCCGTCGATCACGCTCGAAACGGCGGCCTGGCTCTGGCCGGTCTCTGCGGCGATCTTGGCAACGAGCTCAGTCTTGTTGAGTGCCATGTTGTGTCCTTCCAGGGCATCGACGCGAGGCGTCCGCCCCTGATCTGGTTCAGGTGGCCCCGCCCGGTGGGTGAGGCCGATCGGTTGATCGCGTACGAATCTACCCTAGTTCGGCGGAATCCTGCGGATCTTGCGCCGTTTTCACCGCAGAAACCCTGAAAAAGGGGGCGGAATCCCAGGCTGCGCACCTCACATACGCGAAACGGGCGCGGATACCTGAGGATCCGCGCCCGTTCGTCAGCCGGTGGCGGCCGCGTTCAGCGGTCGTACCGTCTGTGGCCTGTTACCAGGACGACTTGGTGATGCCGGGCAGCTCGCCACGGTGCGCCATGTCGCGGAAGCGAACACGCGAAACGCCGAACTTCGACAGGACGCCACGGGGGCGGCCGTCGATGACGTCGCGGCTGCGCACGCGCACCGGCGAAGCGTTGCGGGGGAGCTTCTGCAGGCCCACGCGAGCGGCCTCGCGGCTCTCGTCGGTCCCGTTGGGGTCGACGAGGGCCTTCTTCAGCTCAGCGCGCTTCTCCGCGTAGCGGTCGACGATCGCCTGGCGCTGCTTGTTCTTCGCAATCATGCTCTTCTTCGCCATGATTAACGCTCCTCTCGGAACTCGACGTGCTTGCGGATGACCGGATCGTACTTCTTGAGCACGAGGCGATCGGGGGTGTTGCGACGGTTCTTCTTCGTCACGTAGGTGAACCCGGTGCCCGCGGTCGAGCGGAGCTTGATGATCGGACGTACGTCCTTGTCCTTCGCCATTAGAACTTCACCCCACGCTTCTGCAGATCAGCAACGACGGACTCGATGCCACGGGCATCGATGACCTTGATGCCCTTGACCGACAGGGTGAGGGTCACCTTGCGGCCGAGCGACGGCACGTAGTAGGTCTTCTTCTGGATGTTCGGATCGAACCGACGCTTGGTGCGACGGTGCGAGTGCGAGATGTTGTGACCGAAGCCGGGAACGGCGCCTGTCACCTGGCACACTGCTGCCATGGTGTTTCCTCTCATACCGTGAGGCCGGACGGCCTCACCCAAGATTTCTTGTCTGCAGGAACCCCGGCTTGATGAATCATTCCGGTCTCGAACCGAGCGGTTCCCGCGGTCTGCGCACTGGGACGGCGCACAGCCAAAGATCGAGCTTAGACCAGCATCGCCTCCCACGCAACCCCGGGCGTGTCGCGGCCGGCTATGACTACGACAGTGAGTCGCCAGAGCGGCCCATCTTCTTCGGCCTTCTCCGAAAGATCTCAACCCGCACCAGCGGCTGCGCTGCTTCTTCCTTTCGAGCTGCCGCGCACTCGAGTTCATACATTTTTCGTACCTGCACAAGCCAATCGTGAGCTCTCTCAAGCCGCTTTACTGTAGCGGCAAGACGAATCACACGAATGTACGAAAACTGTTCCGCGAACTCCGGAAGCGTGAGCAGCAGCTGAGCAATTGCGACAAGAAGCACAGAAGCGAGCAACGCCCACGACTGCGCCATCCCCGCCGCGATCACAATAATGACCAGCAAGCTAGATCCGAATAGCCCCGCCAGCCACTTCCAGCCCGTCTCAATGGTAGGGCGAGGTGGATAGGCCACTGGGAACGCGCACTGCAAGGAGTAAACAGATATCGGCACTGCGAAGAGGAAGGCCCAGGCCTCACTTGGAATATCGCCGCCGCGCAAGTCTAGAACCAGGCCGAGGTAGGGGAGCAAGACCGACGCGAGTAGGGGAAAGATCCAGAACAAGAGCCATGCTGGCCCAAAGCGCACTATGTTGGGCGCCGAATCGAGGAAGATGCGCTTCTTTTCTGCCGCTTTGCTGTACCGTTCCCACTCTCTCTCGGCCTGCTGCAGCAGGTGGCGGGTCGATCGCTTCAAGTCCACGATCGACGTGAGAAGCGACACGAGCCAGGCTCCTGCCAGTAGCAGAAACATTTCGAGGCTTGTCGTTCCCGCCAGCATGTTCCAGATGACCGTGGCAGACAGAACGGCCGCGGTGAGCGGGATTCCGATCACGATCGCAACAACTAACCGCTGGTTCACAATTGGAAGATCCCTCACACCGCCGGGCGGGAGGGAGAACGCCAAGCCGATGGCGATGGCAGCGACGACTGCGAGATAGCCAAACCCCGGAGCGGTGTCGAATCCTCCCGCGCACTGGGCACACTCATCTGCAGAACCGCCCAGCCACCGAGCGACGAGCTTCACGGCATTATCAAAGTCTTCGCCCAGTTCGGAGGAAATGGCCTGAGCCGCCATAAACGGAAATGCGAGCAGCATCAGCGTGAGTATTGGCCACGCAAGAAACGCGATGAACGTCTCAGAGCGGCTCTGATCCTCATCGCTTGTCGCGGCGCTCACCCCCATTGGCCGCTGGTCTCCCTGGGGATTGCTCACTGCTGCTGCCAGTCGTCGTGCGAGCCTTCGGTGAGCTGCTCGAAGCGGTCGAAGGCGCTGACGTGGTTTCGGTCTTGCACCACGCGGAACTTCTCGAACTCCGAACGCGCATGCAATTCGGCTTGGCCGTGCGATACCGCGCCTGCCCCGGAGAGTACTTCGCGACCGTCAAGCGTCAGGAAGGCATCGAGGTTCTTCGCCCAATCTTCCATGGTCATGGGGATTCTTCGCCTCGCTCGCCCCTCAGCGAGTTCGAGGAAGGCGCTCACCAGGCGGGCGAGTTGATCGAGCTCTTCCGAATCAAGATAGTTTTTTGCGACGTTGACGTCGCGCTGCAGAATCTTGCCGTCAGGAGCGTTCTCCCAAGTCACCATTCCCATGTGAGGCTTATGCGCGTCGGCTCGCTCATGCACCAACTCGGCGGCTGTTCGTCCGTGCACGGCGAAGTGCAGCTTGTTCTGCACGGTGGCGAAGAACGTTCGCGCGAGCGGCGAAGCCGGGTTGTAGTCGAGGCTGGTGGCGAAGATATCGGTCACCTTCTGATGGAACCGGCGCTCCGAAAGGCGGATCTCGCGGATCTCTTCGAGCAAGCGTTCGAAGTAGTCCTCGCCGAGGTAGCTCCCATTTTCCATGCGTTTTCGATCGAGCACATAGCCCGTCAGTGCGAAGTCGCGCAGCACAGTGGTGGCCCACTGTCGAAAATGCGTCGCCCGCTTGGAGTTCACCCGATAGCCCACCGAAATAATCGCGTCGAGATCATAGTGCTGAACGGCGTAATGCTTGCCGTCGGATGCAGGTATCCGGATTTTCCGGATAACTGCAGACTGCTCAAGCTCTCCTTCGCGGAACACGGTCTGCAGATGTTCGCTGATCGTTCGAACATCGACCCCGAATAGCTCGGCCATGAGCTTCTGTGTCAGCCAAATGGTGCCGTCTTCATAACGCGCTTCGATGCTTGCGTCGTCTCTATGTGAGGTGAAGAGCAGGAATTCGACGGTGCTGTTGCGAACGCTTTGCACTCTCGGTGTTGCACCACTTCCGGCGTGGTCAGGCATGTGGCTCCCCTTTCGCGGCACGACTCGAGCGTCGATGTAGTTCCATCCTCTCGCCCACCTCTGACATTCGGCGCACCCTACCCGCACCGAGGTGCGGATCAGCCCAGCGAGTGGCGCTGATCCACGGCACCGTCGATCAGCTCAACCTCTTCATCAGCGCCCTGCTGGGCCTGCTCACCGAGGCGTCCGCGGGTCAACTTGTTCACGATCATCGCGATGGCCCCGTCACCGGTCACATTGGTGGCGGTGCCGAAGCTGTCGAGGGCGATGTAGGCCGCAAACATCAGGCCGACCTCCGCCTCGCCGAAGCCGAGCATCTGCACGAGCAAGCCCGCCGCTGCGGCGATGGCGCCGCCGGGCACGCCGGGAGCGGCAATCATCATCACGCCGAGCATGAGAATGAAGGGGAAGTAGGCCCAGAACGACACGTCGCCGCCGGTGAGCAGCAGCACTGCGATCGAGAAGCAGGTGATCTTCACCATCGAACCCGACAGGTGGATCGTGGCGCAGAGCGGCACCACGAAGCCGGCGACCGAGTCGGACACGCCGTTCTTCTTGGTCGAGGCCAGCGTCACCGGGATCGTGGCAGCCGATGAGGAGGTGCCGAGCGCTGTGAAGTAGGCGTTGCGCATGTTCCAGAGCGCGCGCAGTGGGTTGCTGCCTGACATGGCACCCGCCACCGAGTACTGCAGCAGCAGCACGACCAGCGTCAGCGCGAAGGAGACGATCACCACGAGCAGGAACTTGCCGACGACCTGCAGCGCCGCCCCACTCGCGGAGAGGTCGAGGAAGATACCGAAGATGAACAGGGGCAGGGCGGGCACGATGATGCGGCGGATCAGCGACTCGATGATCGTGCGGAACTCCACCGCGCCGCGGAAGATGACCCGGCTGCGGAACGCCGTGAGCCCGATGCCGACGACGAAGGCGAGCACAAGCGCGCTCATCACGTCGATCACCGGCGACAGCACGATCTCGGTCGCAGCCCCGTCGGGTGCCGCGGTGACGCTGAGGTAGGGGGCGAAGCCAGATCCGCCCTCGTCACCCAGCTCGCGCAGGCCGCCGCCTGCCATCGACGCTGTGAACAGCCATCGGCTCACACCGTAGGCGATCAGGCCCGCAATGACTGTCGAACCGTAGGCGATGGCTGCCGTGATGCCAAGCCATTTGCCTGCGCCGGTGCCGAGTTCGGCGATCGCGGGCGTCACGAGGCCGAGGATGATGAGCGGCACCGCGAAGCCGAGGAAGCCCGAGAAGATCGAGTTGTAGGTGAGGAACACGCCACCGAGCCAGGCCGGCATGACAGGTCCGAGCAGGATGCCGAGCACGATCGCGATGATGATCCAGCCGA
Organism: Leucobacter sp. MMO-125; assembly: GCF_037148395.1. NCBI lineage: Bacteria > Bacillati > Actinomycetota > Actinomycetes > Micrococcales > Microbacteriaceae > Leucobacter > Leucobacter sp. MMO-125. The sequence goes on along the minus strand of NZ_JBBCTL010000003.1, from coordinate 376,171 downwards.
GCAGCGGGATGGAACGGAACAGTTTCATGGGATCCTTCTGGGCCGGTGACGGGCGGATCGCGCGGCGCTCGACGGCTCCGGCGAGGGCGCGCCCCGGCTCGGAGCGCTGCAGACAGTGTACGCAGACGGAACGACGGTGCCGGGCCGGCAGCAGCTGAGCGCGGCCCTGCGGGCGTAGGCTGGAGCGGTGGACGAGCAGCAGCAGCGGGCAGCGATTCGCTACGTAGCGATCGGCGACAGCTTTACCGAGGGCGTTGGCGACGAACAGCCTGACGGTTCGGTGCGCGGCTGGGCCGATCTTGTGGCGCAGGGTCTCGCCGATGCGGCTGGCCAGCCGATCCAGTACGCGAACCTCGCGATCCGAGGCCGTCTCCTCGGCCCGATCATCGCCGAGCAACTGGCACCGGCTCTCGCCCTGGGCCCCACCCTCGTCACCTTCAACGGCGGCGGCAACGACATGCTGCGCCCGGGCACTGACATTGCCTGGATCATGGGTGAGACCGAGCGGGCGCTGCAGCGCATCATCGATGCGGGTGCTGAACCGTTGCTGCTCGCCGGTGCGAACCCCACCGCCGGCCTGCCGGGCGGGGCGCGGGTGCGCGCGAAGGGCGACGCGCTCGTGCGCGAGGCCGAGGGCATTGCTGCGCGACTGGGCATCCGCTTCGCCGACAACTGGAGCGACCCTGGACTGGCGCAGCGGCAGTACTGGTCACCCGACCGCCTGCATCTCGCACCCATCGGCCATCACCGCGTTGCGGCGAATGTGCTGCGCGCGCTCGACCGCCCTGCACCGATCGACTGGGTGCTCGATGCGGCACCGGTTGCGGCTCCCTCCCGTCGCGAGCAGCTGCGCTACACGCGCGAGCATGTCGTGCCGTGGGTGCGGCGCCGGCTCACCGGCAGATCAAGCGGTGACGGCCGCACAGCCAAGTACGCCGAGTGGACCTGGGTGACGCCACGCAGCTGATGCCGTGGTCGCGGCATCGCGCTCGACGCATCGCGATCCGCATCCGCTCATCAGAAGCAAGCCATCAGCGGCGGCGGATCAGCAGCAGCCGATCCACCCCACCGTCTCAGCGCCACCTCTCAGCAGCCGCCGCGCCATCTTTCTGGCTTCCCAGAATCATCCTTCGGGATGAGCCGAGATAGTACCCGGGGACGATGCGGCCACCCGTGCGGAACGACAGGATGGAACCATCGACCGAGCCGTGCGCGCAGCAGCCGCGGCGATCCGCCCGCAGCAGGCCCGGCGATGGCAGCCTCCCCTGCCCGGGCCCGCTCACATCGAAAGAGCACATGTCCTTTCTCACTCGCACCAGCCTGAAGAACCGCTTGATCGTGGGGCTCGCCACCGTCGCCGTTGCGGTGCTCGGCCTCATTTCGATGGGCTCACTCAAACAAGAGCTGATGCCCTCCATGCAGGTGCCTGCCGCGTTCGTGTCGGTGCAGTCACCCGGGCTCGCCCCCGAGGAGATGGCGCGCACGGTCACCGAACCCACTGAGCAGGCGCTGCGCGCAGTGCCCGGCGTGACCCGCGTCACCTCGACGACCGCGAGCGGCACCGCAGACATCACCGTCGAATGGCCCTTCGAAGAGGGTGAGGAGGAGACGCTACGCACCATCCGTGCCGCGGCAGACTCGCTGAAGTCGACGTTCCCGAATGGCAGCGAGGTGCAGGTGTTCTCGGGCGGCGCCGACGACATGCCCGCGATGGTGCTGAGCGCCGGCACCACAGGCGATTCCGCCGCGTTCGCCGACGAGCTCGCACGCTCGGTCGTGCCCGCCCTCCAGGGCGTGAACGGGGTGCAGAAGGTGGAGCTTGCGGGGCGGCAGGAGCAGCGGATCCTAATCGCGCTGCGCCCCGCCGATGTCGACCGTTTGAAGATCGACACCGCTCAGATCGCTCCGGCGCTAGAGGCTCGCGGGGCGGCCCTCCCGGCCGGGCAGGCCGCCTCTGATCGGGGCGAGCTCTCCGTGACCGTGGGCAGCGGCCTCAGCACTGTCGAGGAGATCGCGGCCCTGCCCTTCACCACGACCGGCGCAGACGACACCGTCGCCGTCGTGCACCTCTCCGATTTCGCCGATGTCACCACCGAGGCCGTGCCTGCCGAATCGATCTCCCGCGTCAACGGGAAGCCGGCGCTCACCCTGCAGGTGTTTCCCGCGCACGGAGCCAATGTCGTCGACATTTCGCACGCCGTCACCGCCGAGCTCGACAAGGTCGCGCCGAGCCTGAAGGCCGAGTTCGTCACGATCTTCGATCAGGCTCCCTACATCGAGCAGTCCATTCACGATCTCTCGGTCGAGGGCGGCTTGGGCCTGCTCTTCGCGGTGCTTGTCATCCTCGCCTTCCTCGGGTCGTGGCGTTCGACGGTGATCGCGGCGGTCTCGATCCCACTGTCGCTGCTCATCACGCTCATCGGACTGTGGTGGAGCGGCAACACGCTGAACATTCTCACCCTCGGCGCACTCACCATCGCGATCGGTCGCGTGGTCGACGACTCGATCGTGGTGATCGAGAACATCAGCAGGCGTCGTGGTTCAGGGCCGCTCACCGTGGCGGGCGTGGTCGCCTCGGTGCGCCAGGTCGCGGGCGCCATTACCGCGTCGACGCTCACCACCGTCGCGGTCTTCCTGCCGATCGCACTGGTCTCGGGCATCGCCGGGCAGCTCTTCCGGCCCTTCGCCGTGACCGTGACGATCGCGCTGCTTGCGTCGCTGCTCGTCGCCCTCACGATCGTGCCGGTGCTCGCCTACTGGTTCATGAACCGGCGCGGTGCGCGCACGGCAGGGGCGCAGGATGCGGATCCGGAGCACGATGACGAGCTTGCTGAGACCCGCACCGCACCCGATAGGCTGCAGCGATCCCTCATGCCCGCCCTGACCGCAACCCGCAGGCACCCGGCGATCACGCTCATCGCCTCCACTCTCGTGCTTGTCGCAACGCTCGCAATGGCCCCGTTCCTGCAGAGCGACTTCCTGGGCTCCTCCGGCAATGAGAGCTTGCAGCTCACGCAGACCCCGCCGCAGACGGGCGACGCCGAGCAGCTTGTCGCGGCCGCTGAACCTGTCGAGCGTGCGCTCGCGAAGGTGCCGGGTGTGCGCGACGTGATGACGTCGATTCCCGTGGGCGGCGGCGCCGCGGGCATGCCCGCTTCGATCTCCTACGATGTGCAGCTTGAAGACGGCGCCGACGCGGAGACCGTGGGCGACGCTGTGGAGCGTGCCGTGGGGCGTGTGCCTGATGCGGGAGAGGTGCAGTTGCTCACCCAGGACGCCTTTGTCAGCGGCGCGGGCGGTGGCGGCATTGCGCTGCAGATCCGTGGCAACGACCCTGCGGCGCTGCGGCAGGCCAGCAAGCTGCTCGAGGATCAGCTCAGCGAGTCGGCGAGCGTACAGTCTGTGCGCAGCGAGCTCACGGGCGAGCAGCCGGTGGTGCGGGTGAAGCTGAACGAGGATCGGGCCGCGCTGCTCGGCTTCGACCGTGCGCTCGTGGCAGACGCGGTGCGCACCGCGTCTGAGGGTAAGACTGTCGGCCGCATGATGTTCGAGGGCCGTGAACGCGACATCGTGCTGCGCACCCCCGGTGCGGAGCGCACGGCGGAGCAGCTCGGCTCGCTGATGCTGCCCGTCACCCCGCAGCAGACGGCGCAGGCGCAGAAGATCGCCGCCGACGCGCTGCAGGAGCGGGCCGAGGCCGAGGCTGAGACGCAGCGCGCCCGCGCCAATGACGAACTGGCGAAGCAGCTGCGCGAGGCCGGGGCGCAGCGCGCGCAGCTCGTCTCCCAGCTGGGCGAGCTGAACTCGCAGCTCGCCCAGCTGCAGAGCCTGCCAGTGGTGCCTGAGCCGCCGCTGGATCCCGCTGACGAGGCTGCGATGCGTGCCGCCCAGCAGCGGGCGGAGCAACTTGCTGCGTTGGAGGGAGCTATCGCCGGCGCTCAGAGCGGCATCGAGGGCATCGACGAGCAGATCTCGGCGCTGCGTCAGTCGCAGACCGAGGCTTCTGAGCAGCTCGCGCAGCAGGAGCAGGCGGAGGCCGAACAGAAGGCGGCGGCCCGCATCACCGGCACCGCGATCGCTCTCGCCGATATTGCGACCGTCGAGGAGGAGTTGACCGCTCCTACGATCACGCGCGCCGACGGCGAGCGCCAGGTCACGCTCACGGTGACGCCGCGCAGTGGCAAGTTGGACGCGGCGAACGCGGCTGTGGAACGCGCGATCGCCACTGCGCAGCTGCCCGCCGGTGTCAGCTTCGAGCTCGGTGGCGTGAGTGCTGAGCAGGATGAGGCCTTCGCGCAACTGGGTGCCGCGATGATCGCCGCCATCATGCTGGTGCTGCTGGTGATGGTGGCCACTTTCCGCAGTTTCCGTGGGCCGCTCGTGCTGCTGATCTCGATTCCGTTCGCGGCGACGGGCGCGATCCTGGGCCTGCTGCTGACAGGCACCCCGTTGGGCCTGCCCGCGCTCATCGGTCTGTTGATGCTGATTGGCATTGTGGTGACGAACGCGATCGTGCTGATGGATCTTGTGAACCGTTTGCGTGCCGCGGGTGCGTCTCTCGAGGATGCTGTCGAGCACGGCACTCGTCTGCGGTTGCGGCCGATTCTGATGACCGCTGCGGCCACGATCTTCGCGCTGGTGCCGATGTCGCTGGGGCTTACGGGTGGCGGCGTGTTCATTTCGCGCCCGCTCGCCATCGTGGTGATCGGCGGTCTGGTGTCGTCGACGCTGCTCACCCTGGTGCTCGTGCCGATTCTCTACACGCTGGTTGAGCGGCGGCGGGAGCGGGTGAGCCTGCGCCGGGCGCGACGCCGGGCTCAGCGGATCATTGCGCGGAGGAAGCGGGCGGCGTAGCTGCGGCCTCGTCGGAGGTCTCTTCGGCTCGTGCGCGGCAGCGCTCGCACAGGCCGAAGAGATCGACGACGTGCTCGATCTCGGTGAAGCCGTGCTCGGCTCCGACCTTGCGCGTCCATTCTTCGACCACGGCGGCGGAGAGTTCGCGGGTGTCGCCGCAGCTGCGGCAGATGAGGTGGTGGTGGTGTCCGGTCATCGTGCATGAGCGGAACAGGTTTTCGCCCTCGGGTGACTGCAGCGAGTCGGCTTCACCGGTTTCGGTGAGGCTTGCGAGGGCGCGGTAGACGGTGGCAAGGCCGATGGTGGATCCGCTGTCGCGCAGCTCCTGATGCAGCTGCTGGGCGCTGACGAAGCCGTGGGCGCCGGCCAGCGCCGCACGCACGGCTTCGCGCTGCCACGTGTTCCGTTTCGGCTGCATGGCGCTTCCTCTCTTGGGGCTTTCTTGCGCGTCTGCCCTCCACCGTAGCGCGGTTCCTCAGAGTCTGGCGGCTCGCTCAGGTCTTGCGCGGGCGCCGCGCGTGGTTGGTCTGCGGCAAGGTTCGCGTACGCAGGGTGCGGATCGCGACAGCCCCGAGGAATACGAGTGTCATCACGAGGCCCACGGATCCGCCCGCCGCAATGCCGAACTGCCGCGATGCCCAGAGCCCGAGCAGGCCGCCAGCAATACCCAGCCCGGCCGCGATGGGCGGCACCCACTGGATGCGGTCGGTGAGCGCGAGCGCCGCAGCAGCGGGTCCGATGAGCACCGCGACCCCGAGGATCGCGCCCACTGCCGGCATCGCCACCACCACTGCCGCGGCGACCACGCCGACCACCACGAGCTCCACGGGCCAGGCCCGGAATCCGGCGGCTGCGAAGCCCACGGGGTCGAAGGTGTGGAACAGAATCCGGCGCCGTGTCATCGCGAGCACGGCCCCCGTGAGCAGCAGCACCGCCCCCGCTGCGGCGACGTCACTGATGGTCACGCCGAGCGGCGACCCGATAAGCAGCGCTTCGACGGGCACTCCCAACCCCGGGTTGAGGCTTGCGAGCAGTGTGCCGAGGGCGAAGCCCAGCGAGAGCACCACGCCGCTCGCGACCTGGCGCCCCTGCCCGGGGATGCGCGAGAGCAGCGTCATCACGAGTACGAGCAGCAGCGCGAAGAGCGCCTGCCCGAGCAGCAGGTTCCACCCCAACACCGCGAAGACGACGCCGCCAGGGAAGGTGGCGTGGCTCAGTGCGACCGCGAAGAAGGAGCGGCGTCGGAGCACGATGAGGGTGCCGGCGAGACCGGAGAGGAGGCCCAACAGGGTGAGCTCGATGGCGGCGAGCGCGAAGTAGCTCATGCGCGCATCCGATCACGCAGCGTGCGCAGCAGCGCCGCCAGCAGGTAGGCGGCCACGAGCAGCAGCACCACCACCGCTCCCGGCGACACCGTCGCACCGGCGCCCACCGACCATTCAAACGACAGCCACAGCCCCGCGAAGCCGGCCGCGAGCGGCACGAGGATCGCGATCGGGATGAGCAGCGCGAAGCCGCGCGAGACCAGCCGAGCCGCCGCCATTGGCACTGTCAGCAGTGCCACCACCATGAGCACGCCGAGCGCCTGCACCCCGGCCACGGTGAGCAGTGCGACTGCCACTCCCAGCGCGAGGTCGGTGCGCAGCGTGCGAAACCCTGCGGCCTCGAAACCAGCGGGGTCGAAGGCGCGGAAGAGTTGCGCACGACGGGTGAGGAGCACGATGAGGATGGCCGCGGCCGATACCACTGCGATCTGCCAGATCTGCGCAGACGTCACCGTGAGCAGGCGGCCGAAGAGGAGTTCTTGCAGCTGCGAGACGTAGCCCTCCTGCCGCGAGACCAGCACCACGCCGAGGCTGAAGAGGCCTGTGAGCACCACTGCGATCGCCGCGTCGGCCCCGATCCCGCGCCGCTCGATCACAGTGAACAGCACCGCAGCGAGCAGCGCCGCTACCACCGCACCGGGCAGCACCCCGGCGACGCCGCCGAGCGCCGCACCCACCACGAGCCCGGGAAACACCGCGTGCACCAGCCCGTCGCTCACGAACTCGAGTTCGCGGAAGCTGATGAAGAGCCCCACCACGCCTGCGGCAACCGCGAGCATCGCGACGGTCACGAGCGCGCGCCACATGAACGGCAGCGTGAAGATTTCGACGGGCGAGACGGCAGCCAGCGGGCTCGCCATGAGTGGGGCGATCGCCTCGGTGAGCGGGCCGGATCCGGCAGGTGCGAGAAGCCCCGCGAGCCGCACGAGCACTACTCCGTCTCTCTCGTGGTCGTGACGGTGTGGTGGTCGAGTTCGACGGTGGTGTCTTGGAAGGCGTGCTGCACGGCGTCAAGGGTGAGCGCCTCGTCGAGCGGGCCGAAGGCGGCCGGATGCCCCGGTTCATCGGGGGCGTGGCCGCTCGCCAGCAGCAGCACGTGCGTGCACGCCTGCTGCGCGATCTCGAGATCGTGCGTCGACACGATCACGGTGCGCCCTTCGTCGCGCAGCTCGCGCACGAGCCGCAGCAGCGTGTCGCGGTTCTCACGGTCGAGACCGTTGAAGGGTTCGTCGAGCAGCAGCAGCTCCGGATCGGACACGAGCGCCCGCGCCAGGATGCCGCGCTGCTGCTGACCGCCGGAGAGTTCGCCGAAGCGGCGCCCGGCGAGCCCTGCGAGCCCGACGCGCGCCAGCGCCTCGGTGACGGCGGCGCGACCTGCGCGGCCGATCGGCTGCAGCGCGCCACGCGAGCGGTACAGCCCCATGGTGACGACCTGGCGCAGGCTGACGGGCAGTGTGGCATCTCGGGTGTCTGCCTGCGGCAGTGTGCCGATGCTGCGCCGCGCCCGATCCGGCGTGCCGCCCAGCACGCTCACGCTGCCGGCGGTGAGCTCCGACAGCCCCAGGATGCCGCGCAGCAGCGTCGATTTGCCAGAGCCGTTCGGGCCGATGAGTGCGACGGCGGCACCTCGCGGCACTTCGAGGGTGAGCCGTTCGACGCGCGTCACACCGGCGTAGCCGAAGGCTGCGCCGTCGAGGGCGAGCGCGGCTGCGGAGGGTGCGTCGGTCATCATTGCAGACTAGCGGGCAGCGGATCGGGCGTGACGCCCCACGCCTCAAGAATGACGCGCGTGTTGTGCACGGTGGCACCGATGTAGGTGTCGGCTCCACCGCTCTGAGCGCCGGGGGCACCGAGCGAGTCGGCGTAGAGGGATTCGGCATCGATCACCTCGACGCCGGCCTCGGCGGCGATGGTGCGCGCCAGTTTGGGGCTCATCGACGATTCGACGAAGACGGCCTTGACGCCGCGTTCTGTGATGGAGGCCACCAGGGCATCGATGTCGGCGGCGCTCGGCTCGGCGTTGTCTTCGAAGCTCGGCAGGATCGACCCGGCGAAGGTGATGCCGTAGTCGTGCAGGTAGTAGCGCAGCGAGTCGTGGCCGCTGACGAGCACCCTGTCTGCAGCTGGCACGCGCTCGAACTGCGCGGCGATCCAGGTGTCAAGCTGGTCGAGCTGGTCGAGGTACCCCTGGGCGCGGGCGGCGTAGTCGGCGGCGTGGGCAGGGTCGGCTTCGCTCAGGCCGGTGGCGATCTCCTGCACCATGCCGGCGGCGTTGCGCGGGCTGGTCCAGATGTGGGGGTTCACGTCGCCGTGGTCGTGGTCGTGCTCTTCTTCACCTTGGGCGTGGTCGCCCGCGGCCTCCTCAGCGGCGTGCGCGTCGGCTTCGTGGCCGGCTTCGTGCTCGTGGGCTTCGCCCCCCTCGGCGGTGATCTCGCGCAGCAGCTCGGAGTCGAGGCCGTCGACCGCGGTGATGATGCGCCCGTCGAAGCCTGAGGCCTCGATCGCCCCGTCGATGAAGGTTTCGAGGCCGGCGCCGTTGACGATGAGCACGTCGGCCTCGCTCAGGGCGAGCAGTTCGGCGGGTGTGGGGTCGAAGTGGTGCGCGGAGCCGCCGGGTGCTAGTAGCCCGGTGAGTGCGATGTCTGCGCCACCGACCTGGCTGGCAAAGTCGGTGAGCTGGGTAGTTGTGGCAACGACCTTGAGACCATCGGATGCGTCGGCGCTCTGAGCGGATCCGCTGCAGGAGGTGAGCAGCAGAGCTGTGGCGAGAGCCGCGGCTCCGAGCGAAGCGATCTTGAGGCGGCGGTGGGTGCGTGATGCGTGAGGCATGAGTGACTTTCTAAATGAGAACGAGTCTCACTCTAACAGTTCTTGATAACCGTTCGCAACAAGGGCGCTGAGGTGGGCAACGTCTGGACCGCCCGTGCGCCGCCGAGGGCCAGCGCTTAGAGTGGCGGCATGAGCGATTTCCCCGGCACCGCCCTCGAACTCCAAGCGGCCCTGCGCTCGGGCGAATTGTCGTCTCGCGCGGCCACCGAGCACTACATTGACCGCATCGCCGAGCAACCCGAACTCGGCGCATTCGTCACCGTCACCGCAGAGCAGGCCCTCGCCGAGGCCGACGCCGCCGACTCCCGCTTCGCCGCGCTCTCCGCCGAGGAGCGCGCGATTCCCGGCGCCCTGCCTGCCTTGCACGGCCTGCCCATCGCACACAAAGACCTCGTCGAAGTGGCCGGTGCGCCCACAAGCCGCGGCACGGCAGCACTGCCCACCGCCGTCGCCGAGCACGACCACCTCAGCGTCGCGGTGCTGCGCGCGGCCGGCACCGTCTCGCTCGGCAAGACACAGGTGCCCGAACTCGGCCTCAACGCCTACTCGGAAAACCTCGTGGCCGCCCCGGCACGCAACCCCCTCGACCCCGAACGCACCCCCGGCGGCTCATCGGGCGGCAGCGCAGCCGCCGTCGCCGCCGGCCTGCTGCCTGTCGCACCCGGCAGCGACGGAGGCGGATCGATCAGGATTCCCGCCCTCGCCTGCGGGCTCATCGGATTGAAGCCCGGGCTCGGCTCAGTGCCCAGCGACGTCATCGGCGGACCGTTCGACGACTTCGGTGCACCGAAGCTCGTTGTGAGCGGCCCCCTCGCGCGCACGGTCGCAGACGCCGCCATGCTGTACGACGCGATGACGGGCTCCCCCGCGCCGAGCCTCCCAGCGGTGCGCCGAGCCGACGAACTCACCGGGCTGCGCATCGGCATGAGCACGGCGTCGCCGTTCGAATCGGCGCATCCGACCCCGATCTCCGCTGAGGCGCACGCCGCCTATGAGGCCGCAGCCGCCGGCCTCATCGCGCGCGGCCACCACGTCGAGGAGGCCCGCTTCGCATATGATCCGCGCTACACCGAGGTCTTCACCAGCTGCTGGATGGCGGGGCTCTCGCTCCTCGCACTGTCACCGGAGGCCGAGGCGCGCCTCACCCCCTTCACCCGCCTGTACCGGGAACGCGCCCTCGCCACACCACGCGAGACCCACCTCGCCGCGGCGGAAGCGCTGCGCGGCATTGCGGCGGGGCTGCGCGCGGAGTGGGCGCGCTACGACGTGGTGCTCACCCCGGGCCTCGCCACGCCCCCGCCCCGCATCGGTGCGTTCATGAACCTGCACCCCGACGCCGACTACCGCGCCCAGTGCGAGTGGACCCCGTTCACCTCGATGGTCAACGTCTCCGGCTTGCCGGCCATCGCGGTACCGACGCTCACCGTGCCCAACCCGCACGGGGCAGGGCAACTCTCCATGGGGGCGCAGCTCATCGGGCACCCCGGCTCGGAGCCACTGCTGCTGCAGCTCGCGGCACAGCTCACCAGCGGCTGAAACGGACGAGGGCGGAGCATTCGGATCCTCACCCCCCACCAGAAGCAGCGGCCCTCAGGGCCGACGGCTCTGTGTGCGCATGATCTCGTGCAGCAGCTCGAAGTCGCCCCCCGCCACCGCGGCGTAGTAGTGCGGGCCGAGGTGATCGCCGTGCTCGGGCAACGCCTCGCCGTGCGCGTAGGAGCGGTAGACCCCGCCGGCGCGGCGGATGATGAACGCTCCCGCCGCAACATCCCATGGGTTCGTCTCGAACGAGACCGTCGCGTCGAGCCACCCCGCCGCGATCCACGCGAGCGCGATGCAGGTGCTTCCCAGACCCCGCACCTGGGCGAAGGTGCGCGTCACCTCGGCGAACTGCTCAAGCGCCAGCTCGGGGAAGTGCACCAGATCGCGGGCGAGCGGAAAGTTCAACGCGACGGTGGCCTGCGCTGGCACGGTCGCCCCCACGCTCTGCAGCGGCCGGCTACGCACCAGCGCGTCGGTGGCGTCCACCGGCTGCTCGGCGAGAAAGGCACCTCGCTCGTCGGCCCAGAACAGCTGCGCCGCAACAGGGTCGTAGATCACCCCGGCAACCATTTCCCCGGCCACAGCAACCCCGATGCTCACCGCCCACATCGCGATGCCCCGCGCGAAATTCGAGGTGCCGTCGATCGGGTCGATGTACCAGGTGAGTGGCCCCGCCCCCGCGGTTTCGCCCGCTTCTTCGCCCACGATCGCCGAGTCGGGAAAGCACTCCAGAATCACCCCGCGGATGTGGGCTTCTGCGGCGCGGTCGAAATGGGTGACGACGTCGTGCATATCGGTTTTGATGGCGACGCCGAGGTCACCGCCGCGAAAGCCCTCACGGGCAATCGCACCGGCCTCATGAGCGGCGCGGATCGCAGTTGCAACGACCATCCGCCCCTGATGCAGGCCTGTTTCGCTCATTCGGCAGCTCACCCCTCGTTCGGCGCCCGTGGGCGAGCGCTTCACGAGCCAAGCCTACGCTCGCACGGCTTCGCGCCGCTCCTCGCGGGCGGATCGTTTCGAGCCATTTCGGCCCGTTCAGCAACAGGAGTAAAATCGAAACTTGGTGCGCCCCGATGACACGGGGAAGAACAGCAAAGAAAGCAATTGGTGCTATGACTGTGAAGGTTGCCCTCGCGGGCGTCGGGAATTGCGTAAGCTCACTCGTCCAGGGAGTCGAGTACTACCGCGACGCGGATGACAACGCCGAGGTGCCGGGGCTGATGCACGTTCGGCTCGGCGGCTACCACGTCTCGGATCTGGAGTTCGTCGCCGCCTTCGAGGTCGACGCCGAAAAGGTCGGAGCCGACCTCAGCGAGGCCATCTGGGCCGGCCGCAACAACACCATCAAGTTCTCCGAGGTGCCGCCGATCGGCGTGACCGTGCAGCGCGGCCCCACCCTCGACGGCCTCGGCGAGTACTACCGCGACGAGGTCGTGGAGTCGCCCGCTGAGCCTGTGGATGTGGCGCAGGCACTGCGCGACTCGGGCGCCGAGGTGCTCGCCTGCTATCTGCCCGTCGGCAGCGAAGAGGCCGTGAAGTTCTACGCCCAGGCCGCGCTCGACGCAGGCGTCGCCTTCGTGAACGCGGTGCCCGTGTTCGTGGCGAGCGACCCCGAGTGGGCGGCGAAGTTCGTCGAGGCCGGCCTTCCCATTGTGGGCGACGACATCAAGAGCCAGGTCGGTGCCACGATCACGCACCGCGTGCTCGCGCACCTTATGGAGAGCCGCGGCATCGCCCTCGACCACACCTACCAGCTCAACGTCGGCGGCAACATGGATTTCAAGAACATGCTTGAGCGTAGCCGCCTGAAGTCGAAGAAGATCTCGAAGACGCAGGCCGTGACCTCGAACATCTCGGCAAACCTCGACGCAGACGACGTGCACATCGGCCCCAGCGACCATGTGCCGTGGTTGGAGGATCGCAAGTTCGCCTTCGTGCGCCTCGAAGGCCGCGGCTTCGGCGACGTTCCGATGAGCCTGGAGTACAAGCTCGAGGTGTGGGATTCGCCCAACTCGGCGGGCACCATGATCGATGCGATCCGCAGCGCGAAGGTTGCCCTCGATCTCGGGCAGGCCGGCCCTGTTGAGGCGGCTTCGGCGTACTTCATGAAGTCGCCGCCGGTGCAGAAGGCGGATCACGTGGCGCGCGAAGAGCTCGAAGCCTTCCTCGCCGAGAAGTAGGCGACGCGCGGAGCGCCTGAGACCGCCCCGGCCGCACTCTGCGGCCGGGGCGGTCCCTTTGTGGCCGTGCTTCTTGGGTGGCGATCAGCCGAGGGGCGCAGGCGTCTCGGCCGTCAGCAGCCCGCGATAGACGTCGAGCAGCCGCTCAGCCGAGGCCGCCCAGTTGTGAGCGAGGGCGTGCGGGCGTGCTCGGCGAGCGAGGGGCGCGATCCGCTGCGGATCTTCCAGAAGCGAAGACAGCGCCGCAGCCCACACCCGCGGATCGTCGCCCCGCACCAGCAGCCCCGTCTCGCCGTCGACGACGGCCTCGCGCAGCCCGCCGGTGTCGCGCGCAATCACCGGCACACCCGACGCGGAAGCCTCGAGAGCGACCAGCCCGAAAGTCTCGGAGTGCGAGGGCACGAGCATCACTGTCGCGCAGCGCACGCGCTTGGCGAGCTCCTCGCGCGGCAGAGCACCCTCGAACACTGTGGTGTCGGACATGCCGTGCTTCGCCACAGCCTCATGCAGGGCGCGCACGTAGTCGTCGCCGTCGGGCGGGGCCGCACCGACAATGCGCAAGGTGGGGCGCAGCTCGGGCGGCAGCGCGGCGACGGCATCGATGGCGAGATCGAAACCCTTCAGCGGGTGCAGCCGGCCCACGAGGATCACCTCTGCGCGGTCACCCGAGCCGTGAGCCGAGGCGCCGCGCTCCGTGTCGCTGTGCTCCGTGTCACCGCGATCCGCCGCACCGAGATTCTGAACACCGTGCGGATCGGTGCACGGATGGAACAGCTCGGTATCGACGCCGAGAGGCACCACAAGCACACGCGCCGGGTCTCCTGCGAGCCTGTCGAGCACCGTACGCCGCTCAGCCTCACTCACCGCAATAACCAGGTCGGCCTCGTGGGCCAGCCGCCGCTCCCCCGCCAAACGCCCCGGCGATTCCGGCCGCTCGCCATCGGTGAGCGGCGACTCGGGGGGCGCCGCAATCGAGTGATAGCTCTGCACGAGCGGGATTCCCTCGCGGCGCGCCACCGGCAGCGCCGCAATACCCGAGAACCAGTGCTCGGCATGCAGCAGATCGACAGGGGTGTGCTGCAACGCGGCGTGCAGGCCTTCACCGAACTGCGCCATCACGGCTTCGTGTTCACCCTTTGCGAGCAGCCGCGCGGGGCCGGCGTCGATCTGCACCACTACGAGCCCCGATTCGAGCACGGTGCGGGGCGGTGTAGCAGGGTCGCTGCGGCGCGTGAAGATGGTGACCTCGTGGCCCGAGCTCGCAAGCGCGTCGGCCTGCGCCCGCACCACCACGTTCATGCCTCCGGCGTCTTTGGTGCCGGGCACGTCAAGGGGCGAGGTGTGCAGCATCACGAAGCCGATACGCAGGGCAGACATGGATCGAGAGTATCGCCCACCGCCACCACCGAGTTGGCGGGAATAGCCCGAAGCGCGCCCGAGTTGATGCAATTGATACCCCATGGGGGTATGCTGAGAGAAGCCGCAACGAGAGGATCCGCCATGACCGCCGCACCCCGCACCACCGAGTACCTTGTCACCGGCATGAGCTGCGGCCACTGCGAGCAGGCCATCCGCCAGGAGGTCACCGCAGTGCCGGGCGTCACCTCGGTCGAGGTCAGCGCCGCCACCGGCCTGCTGCGCGTCGAGCACGCCGAGCCGATCGACGACACCGCGATCCGCACCGCCGTCGACGAAGCCGGCTACACCGCGACGAGGGCGTGACACCGTGAGCACCACCTACGAACTTGAAATCGGCGGTATGACCTGCGCATCCTGCGCAGCCCGCATCGAAAAGAAGCTGAACAGGCTCGACGGCGTCGAGGCCAGCGTCAACTACGCCACTGAGAAGGCGCACGTCGCCGCCCCTGATGACCTCGATCCGCAACAGCTCATCGCCGAGGTCGAGAAGACCGGCTACACCGCGGCGCTCCCCGCGCCCGCACCCACCTCAGAAGACGCAGAACGCACAGACACCCCAGATCCCGAACTCGCCTCCCTGCGCCAGCGCCTCATCGGCTCGGTCTGGCTCTCGGTGCCCGTGATCCTCCTCTCGATGATTCCGGCCCTGCAGTTCGACTACTGGCAGTGGGCGGCGCTCACCCTGACGGCCCCGGTTATCGTGTGGGCGGCGTGGCCGTTCCACCGGGCGGCCTGGGTCAACCTGAAGCACGGTGCCGCCACGATGGACACGCTGGTGTCGGTGGGCACCTCGGCGGCGTTCCTGTGGTCGCTGTATGCGCTGTTCTTCGGCACCGCGGGCGAGAAGGGCATGACCCATGCCTTCGAATTGACCGTGCATCCGCATGACGGGGCCGGCAACATCTACTTCGAGGTGGCCGCGGGCGTCACCATGTTCTTGTTGGCCGGGCGCTACTTCGAGAAGCGTTCGAAGCGGCAGGCCGGATCGGCGCTGCGCGCGCTGCTCGAACTCGGCGCGAAGGACGTCGCGGTGCGACGCGATGGTGCTGAGGTGCGCGTGCCCGTCGAGCAGTTGCGTGTCGGCGACGAGTTCGTGGTGCGGCCCGGCGAGAAGATCGCCGTCGATGGTGTGATCGTCGAGGGCGCCACCGCTGTTGACGCCTCCCTGTTGACGGGCGAGTCCGTGCCCGTGGAGGCCTCAGTCGGCGATGCCGTCACGGGCGGCACGGTGTCTACGAGCGGGCGCATCGTGGTGCGCGCCACCCGAGTCGGTGCCGACACGCAGCTCGCGCAGATGGCTCGCATGGTCGAGGAGGCGCAGTCGGGCAAGGCCGAGGTGCAGCGGCTCGCGGATCGCATCTCCGGCGTGTTCGTGCCCATCGTGCTGGTGATCGCACTCGCGACGCTCATCACCTGGTTTGCGCTGGGGTTCTCGGCGGCGAGCGCGTTCACCGCTGCGGTGGCCGTGCTCATCATCGCGTGCCCGTGCGCGCTAGGCCTGGCTACGCCGACGGCGCTGCTGGTGGGCACGGGTCGCGGTGCCCAGATGGGGATTCTCATCAAGGGGCCCGAGGTGTTGGAGTCCACGCGCCGCGTCGACACCATTGTGCTCGATAAGACGGGCACGGTGACGAGCGGGCGTATGGAGTTGGCTGAGGTGGTGCCCGCGCCGGGTCAGGACCGGGCCGAGCTATTGCGCCTGGCCGGTGCCGTGGAGATCGCGTCGGAGCATCCCATTGCGCAGGCAATCGGGCGCGGCGCCGCCGCGGAGCTGGGCATTGCGGTGGCGGATCTGCCTGTGGCGGAGTCGTTCCAGAACGTTGCCGGGCGTGGTGTGACCGCGATTGTGGCGGGAACCGCGGTGATCGTGGGCCGCACCTCGCTGCTTGAGGATTGGGCGGTGACCGTCGATGCCGCGCTGCTCGCCGAGAAGCAGCGGCTTGAGCATGCCGGTCGCACCGTTGTGGTGGCCGCCTGGGATGGGGAGGCGCGCGGTCTTTTCGCGGTCGCCGACTCGGTGAAGCCCACCAGCGCCGAGGCGATCCGCGCGCTTGAGCGCCTCGGCCTGGAAACGGTGCTGCTGACCGGTGATAACCGGGCCGTCGCCGAACGGGTTGCCGCCGAGCTAGGTATCGCGCGCGTGCACGCCGAGGTGCTCCCAGGCGACAAGGTCGATGTCATCGCGGCGTTGCAGGCCGAGGGCCGCGTCGTTGCGATGGTCGGTGACGGCGTCAACGACGCTCCCGCGCTCGCTCGCGCCGACCTGGGCCTTGCGATGGGCACCGGCACGGACGCTGCGATCGAGGCCGCCGACATCACGCTGGTGCGCGGCGATCTGCGCAGCGCGGCCGACGCCATCAGGCTGTCGCGCCGCACCCTCGCCACGATCAAGGGCAATCTGTTCTGGGCCTTCGCCTACAACGTCGCCGCGATTCCGCTCGCCGCGCTGGGGCTGCTCAACCCCATGTTAGCGGGGGCGGCGATGGCGTTCTCGAGCGTGTTCGTGGTAGGCAACAGTTTGCGCCTGCGCCGCTTCAGGAGCCTCGCCGGGTAGGGCGGCGGCGGGTAACGTTCAGGAGTGACAGGTATGGGAGAAGCGATGCAGGACGAGTGCGAGCCCGAGTTCAGCGCCGGGCACCCTGAGCGGCCCGATGCCGCCGATGGGGGCGGCCACGGCCACTCCCATGACCACGGAATCGGCAGCGGATCCGCCTCTCCGGGCACCGCAGCTGCGAAGCATCGCAAGCGGCTGATCCTCGTGCTCTCGATCACCCTCGGCGTGTTCGTCGTGCAGGTGGTGGGCGCGTTCATCTCGAACTCGCTGTCGCTGCTGGCCGACGCGGGGCACATGCTCACCGACGCGACCGGCGTCGCGATTGCGCTCATCGCGAGCCTCATCGCCGGGCTGCCCGCGACCTCGAAGCGCACCTTCGGCTATCTGCGCGTCGAGGTGCTCGCCGCGCTCGTCAACGGCATCGTGCTGGGGGTGATCGCGGTGGTCATCCTGGTGCAGGCGATTTCGCGCTTCGGCGCGGAGGTCGAGGTGCACTCAGGGCCCATGCTCGTGGCGGCGGTGATCGGTGCCCTCGCAAACCTGGTGTCGCTGCTGATTCTGCAGGCCGGGCAGAAGGAGAGCCTCAACGTGCGGGGCGCCTACCTCGAAGTGCTGGGCGATCTGCTCGGTTCTGTTGCGGTGATCATTGCCGGTGTGATCATCATGCTCACCGGCTGGAACACCGTCGACCAGATCGCGTCGATCCTCATCGCACTACTCATCTTCCCGCGCGCGATCAGTCTGCTACGCGATGTGGTCGATGTGCTGCTCGAGGCGTCCCCCAAGAACATTGATGTCGACGCCGCCCGCGACCACATGCTCGCCGTGCCCGGCGTCACCGAGGTGCACGATGTGCACGCGTGGACGATCACCTCGGGGGTGCCGGCGTTCTCAGCGCACGTCACCGTCTCTGATGCGGCATGGAGCGAGCGCGACTACCACGCAATTCTCGACGAGCTGCGGGCGTGCCTGCACGAGCACTTCGACACCTCGCACGTCACCCTGCAACTCGAACCCGCAAGCCACAGCCCCGGCGAGCCGCGGCAGCTGCATGCCTAGTGCGGGGCCTGTCGACAGTGCCCGAGCGCGGCCACAGCTTTGAGATAATCAAGGGCAAGCATGTCTTCCAACAGCTCTAAGAAAGTGAGTCGAAATGACCGGTACCGTGCGTAACGCGGTTGCTGAAGCCCTCGCGACCCTCCTGTTCGTCTTCTCGATCGTTGGCGCGATCAACAACGCGGGCGATTTCACGCCCCTCGTGATCGGCTTCACGCTGATGGTGCTGGTCTACGCGACGGGTCACCTCTCGGGTGCCCACCTCAACCCGGCCGTGTCGCTCGGTGCCCTGCTGCGCGGTGCCATGACCCTCGGCGACTTCATCGCCTACATCGTCGCCCAGTTCATCGGCGGCGCGCTCGGCGCCCTGCTCGCGACCGCCCTGTGGCCCCGTGCTGCAGCGCCCGTCGAGATCGAAACCGGCCCGGCATTCCTCGCTGAGGCCGTGCTCACCTTCGTGCTCGTCTACGTGGTGCTGAACGTCGCCACCTCGAAGGATCACGCAGGCAACTCCTTCTACGGCCTCGCCATCGGCACCACCGTGTTCGTGGGCGCCTCGATCGTCGGCCCGATCTCCGGCGGCGGCTTCAACCCGGCTGTGGCCCTCGGCCTCGCCGTGCACGGCGACTTCGCATGGGGCAACCTGTGGCTCTACATCGTGGCCCCGCTCGTCGGCGCAGCGCTCGCAGCGCTCGCGTTCCGCGCGCTCAATACGCACGACAAGCTGCAGGCCAGCGCGGCCTGATCCGCTGCACACGCACGAAGGGCGCCCCGGCTCACCGGCCGGGGCGCCCTTCGGCGTTCTCGAGGCCTGGCAGTCTCAGCGAGTTCAGCGGCCCCGGGCTCAGCGGCGATGCCTGCACCCGGTCGCAGCGGGCTCAGCCGAGGCGAAAGCCGCCCGGTGCCTCCCCCAGATGCCGCGCCACACGATGCTCGAGCCCGAGGCGCACGCCCGGCCACTCGGGTTGCGTGATCGAGAACACGACCGTGTCGCGCAGGTAGCCGGCCGGTTCCCGCAGGTGCGCGCGCAGAATCCCGTCCTGCCGCGCCCCGAGCCGGGCGATCGCGTCGCGCGACTGCTGGTTGTGGAAGCCGGTGCGGAACTCGACGGCAGGGCACCCCCACACTTCGAAGGCGTGCGCGAGCAGCAGCAGCTTCGACTCCGGGTTCGTTCCGGTGCCGTGAGCGCTCTCGGCGTTCCACGTCGACCCGATCTCGACGCGCGGTGTGGTGGCGTCGATGTGCATGAAGGTGGTCATGCCGATGACACGGCCGGTGTCGGTGCGGCGCGCGGTGAAGGGCAGCATGGAGCCCTGCCGCTGCAGCTCCAGCCGACGCTGAATCTCGGCGGCCATGCCGTCCGGGGAGGGCACGCGCGCGTACCAGCGCCGCCACATCTCGCCGTCGCGCACCGCCTCGACAAGCTCGTCGTGGTGCTCGGCGGCGAGCGGTTCGAGCGTGACGAGCTTGCCCAGCAGAGTGCCGGGGTGGTCGAGGGTCATCGGGGTCTCCCGTCGGTCAGTCGAGCAGCAGCGCGGGCTCCTCGAGCACGGAGGCCACATCGGCGACGAAGCGCGAGATCACGTCACCGTCGACAATGCGGTGGTCGAAGGAACCGCCCACGGTGGTGACCATGCGGGGCCGCACCTCACCGTCGACCACCCACGGCTTCTGCTTGATGGTGCCCATCGCCATGATGGCGCACTCGCCGGGGTTGAGGATGGGGGTGCCGAAATCCATGCCGAAAACACCAATGTTGGTGATAGTGATGGTGCCGTTCTGCATTTCGGCCGGCTGCGTGCGGCCCTCACGCGCGGTGAGGGTGAGCTGCTCGATGGCTTTCGCGAGGTCGAGCAGGCTGAGTTCTTGCGCGTCCTTGATGTTGGGCACCACAAGACCGCGCGGTGTGGCCGCGGCGATACCGAGGTTCACGAAGTTGTGACGGATGATCTCGGTGTCGGTGAAGGTCGAGTTGATCTCGGGATTGCGGCGGATCGCCCAGAGCATCGCCTTCGCGAAGATGAGCAGCGGTGACACTTTGACCCCGGCGAAGTCGGTGGAGTTCTTGAGTCGCTTCACGAACTCCATGGTGCGGGTGGCGTCGACGTCGGTGAAGACGCCCACGTGGGGGGCCTCCGTCGAGCTGGTCACCATCGCCTTCGCGATCTGCTTGCGCATGCCCTTCAGGGGGATGCGCTCTTCACGCGCTTCGGACACCTCGGGGGTGGAGATGTTGCGGAAGAGGCTGGCCTGGGTGGCGTGCCGTACGACGTCGTCACGCAGGATCTCTCCGGCGATCCCGGTGCCGGCGACCTGTGCGAGATCGACGCCGAGGTCTTTGGCGAGCTTTCTGATGGGAGGCTTCGCGATGATCGGGCTGGCCTCGGCGACGGGGATCGGCGCCTGCGCTCGGGGCGATCCGTGCAACAGCGGCTCGCCGCCGCGACGACGGCGCGACTTCACGGTGCCGCCGGTGCCGTAGCCGACGAGCACGGCTCCGCCGCCCTCTTCGTGCTCGACGCTGGCGGCGGTATCTGCGACTGCTGTGCGGGTTTCTTCGTCGGCGAGCGCCGTCTCAGCACCGGGTGCCGGAGCGGTTTCGGCCCCGTCGGTGGCCGCGGTGGTGACTCGCAGGATCGGCTCTCCCACAGGAACCGTCTGCCCAACCTCGGCGAGCAGTTCGGTGACCGTGCCTGTGAACGGCGAGGGAAGTTCGACGAGCGACTTCGCGGTCTCGATCTCACAGATGACCTGGTTGAGTTCGACAGTGTCGCCGGGTGCGACGTGCCAGGTGACAATCTCCGCCTCGGTCAGGCCTTCTCCCACGTCGGGAAGCGGGAACGTCATCTCGCTCATGGTTGCTCCTGGGATTGGATCGGAAGTTCTAGTAGTGCATGGTGCGGTCGACGGCTTCGAGCACCCGGTCGGCGTCGGGCAGATAGAGCGATTCGATGGCCGCTGCGGGGAAGGGCACGTCGTAGCCGGAGACGCGCAACACGGGGGCCTGCAGGGAGTAGAACGCGCGCTCGGCGACCGTTGCGGCGATCTCACTGCCGACGCTGGCGTTGCCCACGGCTTCCTGCGCGACGACCAGACGCCCGGTCTTGCGCACGGAGGCGAGCAGCGGCTCGTAGTCGATCGGGGAAACGCTGCGGAGGTCGACCACTTCGAGGCTGGTGCCCTCGGACTGCGCAACCTCGGCGGCCTGCAGCAGTGTCGTCACCATGGCGCCGTAGCCGACGACGGTGCAGTCGGTGCCGCTGCGTGCGATGCGGGTCTGGTGGAGCCCCGCAGTCGGTTCGGCAGGATCCACCTCCCCCTTCTGCCAGTACTTCGCCTTGGGTTCGAAGAACAGCACCGGATCGTTCGAGGCGATCGCCTGTTGAATCATCCAGTAGGCGTCGTTGGGAGTCGACGGTGCGACAACGCGCAGGCCCGGGGTGTGTGCGAAGTATGCCTCGGGGCTCTCTTCGTGGTGCTCGATGGAGTTGATGTGTCCGCCGTAGGGCACGCGGATCACCACGGGCATGTCGACCTTGCCGTCGTGGCGAGCACGGATCTTCGCGAGCTGGGTGACGATCTGGTTGAAGGCGGGGAAGATGAAGCCGTCGAACTGGATCTCAATGACGGGGCGGTAGCCGCGCATTGCGAGACCGATCGCGCTGCCGACGATGCCGGCTTCGGCGAGCGGAGTGTCGAGCACGCGGGCCGAACCGAAGTCTGCCTGCAGTTTGTCGGTGACTCGGAACACGCCGCCCAGCGGGCCGATGTCCTCGCCCATGAGCAGCACGCGCTCGTCGGCGACCATAGCCGTGCGCAGCCCCTCGTTGATGGCGCGGGCGAGCGGCAGGGTGGTGCGCTCGGTGAGTGTGGTGACGGGGCTCACTGCTCCGCTCCTTCCGCGAACGACGCTTCGTAGCGTGCGAGCCAGGCCCGCTGCTCTTCGATGCGGGGGTGGGGCTCGGCGTAGACGTGGGCGAACATCGAGTCGACTTCGGGCGCGGGGAGGCTGAGGATCCCGTCACGCACACGCTTGGCTTCGCGATCTGCGGTCTCGCGCACCTCTGCGAAGAAGGCGTCGTCGACGCCGAGGGAGCGCAGATGCTGCTCGAGGCGCACGATCGGGTCGCGCTGCTGCCACTCTTCAAGCTCGCCGTCTGGCCGGTAGCGGGTGGGGTCGTCGGCGGTGGTGTGGGCGCCGATGCGGTAGGTGAGCGCTTCGATGTAGCCGGGGCCCTGGCCTTCGCGGGCGAGGCGCAGGAAGCGTCGACCCACCGCGTAGGCAGCGAGCGGGTCGTTGCCGTCGATCTGCACGGCACGCAGCCCGAAACCCAGTGCGCGGCGGTAGAGCGGGGTGCGCGATTGACGGGTGACGGGCACCGAGATGGCCCAGCCGTTGTTCTGCACCACGAAGACCTCAGGAGTCTGGTAGCTGGCGGCGAAGATCATCGCTTCGTTGGGGTCGCCCTGGCTCGAGGTGCCGTCGCCGTAGAAGACCATGGTGGCTTCGCCGGTTGCGGTGCCCGGCTCACCGGCGTCCATGCTCGTGTCGCCGGCCCTGCGTTTGGCGTCGAGCAGCTGTGCGAGGGCGTTGCCGGTGGCGTGCTGGGTCTGCGCGCCGAGCACGAGCGTGTAGAGGTGGAAGTTGCCGTGGGCGGGGTCGGTGACGTCCCAGCCGCCGTGGGTGAGACCGCGGAACTGTGCGGCGATCTGCAGGAAGCTGACACCGCGGATCAGCGCGACGGCGTGCTCCCGGTAGGCGGGGAAGATGTGGTCTTGCGGCTCGGCGGCACGGGCGAGGCCCACCTGGCAGCCTTCCTGTCCGACGCTTGGCACCCAGAGCGCGAGCTGGCCCTGCCGTTGCAGGTGGGTGCACTCGGTGTCGTAGGCGCGGGTGGAAACCATGTCGCGGTACCACTGCTTGAATTCGTCGATCCCGACGGCTGCGAGCTCGTCGGCGAACTCGGCTGCGGTGGCCGAGGGCGCGTAGGCGCCCGCCTCGTCGAGGAAGCGGATCGGCTCGGGATCCGCCCCACCGTGCAGCGGGCCGTAAGTCGTCTGTTCGCTCATCCTGACCCAGTGTAATGAGCACCCCCGTCACCGCGCGGATATATCGCGGGGTGGGCGGATCGGGGGGTGCGAGTCAGAAGGGTCAGTCGGCGGCGAGGAACGCGCTCACCACGCGCAGCACCTCAGGGATGCTCTCGGCTTCGCCCACCGAGATGCGCAGGCCGTGGCCTGCGACCGGGCGCACGAGGGTGCCGGCATCGGCGAAGGCATCGGCGAGCGCCTGGGCGTTCGCGACACCGCCGCGGTCTCGCCCCTCGGGCAGCCACACGAAGTTGCCCTGCGCTTCGGGCACGGCGATCCCGAGCTCGCGCAGTCCGGCGGCGAGCGCGTCGCGTCGTCGCGAGATTTCTGCGACCCGTTCGGCGTGCGCCTCGCGGGCTGCGGGGGTGAGCGAGGCCAGCGCCGCGCTCTCGGCGACGCCGGTGACTGAGAGGGGGATCCCCACGCTTGCGGCGGCCGACAGGATCGCCGGGTGCCCGACGCCGTAGCCGATGCGCAGCGCGGCGAGCCCGTATGCCTTCGAGAAGGTGCGCAGCACGACGAGGTTGGAGTGGGCGCGCAGCACGTCCTCACCGCGCACGGCGTCGGGGGCGTCGACGAACTCCCGGTAGGCCTCGTCGAGCACCACGAGGGTGTCGGCGGGCACCCGCGTCATAAAGGCGTCGAAGTCTGCGCGGCGGATCGCGGGGCCGGTGGGGTTGTTGGGGGTGCAGAGCAGAATCACGCGGGTGCGGTCGGTGATCGCGTCGGCGAGCGCGTCGAGGTCGTGTTCGGCGCTGGCGGTCAGCGGCACTCCTACGCCGGTGGCGCCTGAGGCGAGGCCGAGCGAGGGGTAGGCCTCGAAACTGGGCCAGGCGTAGAGGTATTCGTCGCCGGGGCCGGCGGCCGCCTGCACGAGCTGGTAGAGAATTGCGACCGATCCGGCGGCGAGGTGCACGTGGTCGAGGCTGACCCCGAACTCGCCGGCGAGGGCGGCGCGCAGCTCGGGCATGGCCGCCGCCGCGTAACGGTTGATCTCGCCCGCGCGCTGCGCCACCGCTTCGAGCACTCCCGGCAGGGGTGCGAAGGGGTTCTCGTTGCTCGACAGTTTGAAGCCCGGCTTCGTGGGCGCCGCGCCCTGCCGGTAGGCGGGGGTGGCGAGCACGTCGGGGCGGATGCGAACGGGAGGCGCGGCGGTTTCGCTCATGAATCGCCATTCTAGTGAGGGAGCGCGGGGGGGCCGCCGTGGGGGCGGCCGCCCCGCGTGGGGTTGGCTGTGTGGGGCCGTGAGCGGATCGCGTCGCTGGCTACCAGCCGCCGACGTTGATCTCGGTGATCTTGGGTTTGCCCTTCTCGAACTCGATCTCGCCTCTGACGGTGACGTCGGACTCGCGCAGGCTGGGTTCCTTGATCCAGCTCGACGGATTCTGGCGCACGGCGATCTTGCCTTCGAGGGAGGTGAAGTGCGTCAGCGAGATGTCTTCGAAGCCCTCGGGCTGCTGCACCACCTTCATCTCAGCAAGGTCGGTGTCCTGCGTCACGTACGGGCACGCATCATCCATGTTCGTGGGAATCGTCACGCACTGAGTGATTCGCTGCTGCACCTGCTGTAGAACCTCCGCCTCGAATTTCGCACTGGGTTTGACGGTCACCTCGGCGACTGCGGGCTCGGCCTCATGGCCGACCGCGGCGCGCAGCTGCTCCGTCGATGACTGCAGATACTCATTCGTGGGGGTGGTGACGGTGTACACGCCGGGGTAGACGTACACCTCACGGCTTGCCGATCCGCCATATTCGTTGCGTTCCAGAGGCACTTCGCTCGTTCCGAGCGTAAGCGACGTCGCTTCGGGGCCCGTGAGCGTCGCCGAGACGAGCAGCGGCTCCCGCAACTCCCAGGTGTCGAGCACCAGATACTCCTTGGGGCCCTGCTCGACAAGCAACTCCGCTTCGAATCTCTCACCGTCGAGCGCGTAGGTGACATGCACGTTCGCCGTACCCTCCGCACGCGAGGTCGTCTCGACTCGGACCACCTCGATCCGCTGCTCGGCAGCTCCCAGCACCTCATCGGTGAGCAGTGCGCGGTCGCTGGTCTGAAGGCCGGGATCGATGAGTCGCGTCGCTTCGTCGGCTTTGCCTGCTTCGAGCAGCTGCAGATACTGGCTCACCATCGCTGCGGGGTCGCGGCTCTGGTTCACGATGGCCACCGTCGCGGCGCTGGCGATCGCGAGCACTGCCAGCACACCAGCCACCGAGAGCGACACGATGAGACGCTCGCGCGCTTTGTGTGACATCGGCTTCGGTGGTGCCAGCACTGGATGGGGTGCGGCCCCCGGCGCATCGGCTGCCGCATCATGCGGCTGCGATGCCGGTGCCCCCGCGCCGACAGGAGGCGTGTACCAGGCCTGAGGGTTCTGCTCGGCCGGGCTCGGCTGCTGCGGGTGCTGTGCCTGCGGGTTCGACGCTGCCGGCGCAGGGAAAGCTGCCGACGGAGCGGCGGGTGCAGGCACCCGGCTGCCGTGCAGCCAGAGCTGCGCGGCTCGGCGCCCACCCAGGACGGCGAGGAGTGCAGGGTTAATGCGGAAGAGCACCAGCGGGATGAACTCTGCGCCGACGGACGCCACCCCCGTGGCGATTCCCGCCAAGAACGGTGACGGCCAGCTCAGGCCCACAGAGCCCACCAGGCCCAGCTGCATCGCGGCCGACACTTCGCCGTCGACGTGCACGCCGACGATGCCGAGCGCCAGCGCACACCACCCCCCGAACACCACGAGCGGCATCTGCCAGACCCGCCGCCACTCGGGGCGATCCGTGCGGGGCCTGCGCACTCCCACAACTATCGATGCCACGACGATCACCACCACAGCGAACACAGGAAGCCACGCTCCGTGCCCGTCTGGCACGTCGAACACCGTCACACTCATGCTGCCCGCGCTGCTGGTGCCCGCGGTGAGGCCGCCGAACTGCCCGAGCGCTGCCGCCGCGACGGCGAAATTGCCGAGCAGCACGGAGCCTGCCAGCACCGGTGCCCCGTTGCCGACGTGCACACTGGCGATCACCAGCACCACGAGCGCCACCGCTGCGAAGACGACGCCCTGCACGGTCAGGTAGCAGGCGGCTTCACGCAGCGAGGCCGCCCAGCCCCGGGCGAATGCGCCCACAGCGCGGCCCTGCAGGAGTGCGCGCGTCAGCCAGAGGGTGGCTGCCACGGCGAAGAACACCGTGAGGAAGACGAGCGGCGCCTGGGTGCGCACAGCGATGCCACCGAAGTACGCGGAGCCGCCGAACGACGCGAATCCAGTGATGGCCGCCAAGAACGCAGCAACCAGCCCACCTTCGACGGCGGCCCGACAGGCCTCTGCGGCCACCGAGGGCGCCGGGATCCGCTGATAACGCATGCGCAGACCGGCGACGAGCGCAACGCCTGCGATGAGCAGCGCATAGATGCCGAATGGGATCACCCGCGCGGAGACGACACCGCTCGCCGCGAACAGACCGGCGTTCACCTCGGCATCGATCGCGATGCCGCCGCCGAGCAGGGCACCGAGCAGCACGAGAAAGCCCGCGATGACCTGCCCGAAGTCGATGCTCAGCACATCTTCCGCTCCCCCGCTGCCGGAGCCCTCGCTCAACGCGACGGCGAAGACCGCGGAGAAAAGGAGGCCCGCGCCGAACAGGCCCGCAGCGAACACGGCACCCGCAACCCAGGCGAGGGTGATCGCGCCGCTCGCCGAGAAAATGGTGCGAACATAGGCTGCGGCTGGGGAGCCCGGCGGTGCGGAGGGCACCGAGGGTGCGGGGGCCGGCTGGTGACCGTTGGAGCCCGGCGCGGGTTGACTCGGGGCGGGATTCGCCTGTTGCAGGTGTGGTTCAAGTGGTTCCAAGACGGCACGACTCCGGGGTTCGAGGGCAGGTCTCCTCGGCTTCGGTATGACCGGGGAAACACTCAGAATGCACCAGGATACTGCCTCGCGCCACCACTGCAGAACGGGTGCACAAACCAAGGAAAAGCGATGGAGTATCTGTGCTTCACTTGCAAGGGGCCCCCGGACACTCAGCCGCGGCTGTCAGACTGGGTGCATGCGTACCGTCATCCGCGTGCTCGTCAGCGCTTTCGCACTGTGGCTCACCACGCTCATTGTGGGCGGCGACGGCCCTCACGGGGTGTGGATCGAGGCGATCAGCGATGATGACTATGCCCCGATCGTCACGCTGCTGCTGGTCGCGCTCGTGTTCGGGCTCGTGAACGGCACGCTCGGCAAGGTGGTGCGCTTCGTCTCCATTCCGCTGTACATTCTGACGCTCGGCCTGTTCGGCCTCATCGTGAACGGCATCTTGTTCGCGGTGGTCGCGTGGCTTTCTGATCTCGCCGGCTTCGGGTTGCGGATCGAGTCATTCTGGTGGGGTGTGCTCGCCGCGCTCGTGATGTCGGTTCTGTCGGGGATCATGAATGCCCTGCTCGGCACCAATCGGAAGCGCGGCCGGGGCTAGACCCCCTGGCCAGAATGTTCTTTCGCGCGCATAGGAACACCGATGCTCTCAGGCGGCAAAGGTGGAGCGTGCAAGCGATGGCGGATCCGCCACCCCACCCGCGTGGGAGAATGGATTTTGGCCCGCGATCCCGAACCACCGAGAGGCACCCATGACTCCGCTTCCCCCGCAGCCCATCAGCCCCCTCGACGGCCGTTACCGCGCCGCGGTCGCAGGTCTCGGCGACACTCTTTCCGAAGCGGGGCTCAACAAGGCCCGGGTGCATGTCGAGGTTGAGTGGCTGGCCTATCTCACTGAGCATTCACTGCTGGGTGCGACACCTCTGCCCACTGCCGATCTGCAGGCGTTGCGCGATTGGGCTGCAAATTTCGGTCAGGCCGAGATCGACATGCTCGCCGAGACTGAGCGCACCACTCAGCATGATGTGAAGGCTGTCGAGTATCTCGTGCGCGGCAAGCTTGACGAGCTCGATCTGGGTCGTCTCGCCGAGCTCACCCATGTGTGCTGCACGAGCGAAGACATCAACAATCTTTCGTACGCCCTCACCGTGAAGCAGGCGATCGCCGATGTGTGGCGCCCGAAGTTCGAGTCGGTCATCGTTGAGATCGCGCGCCAGGCCGAGCAGTACCGCGAGCTGCCTATGATGAGTCGCACTCACGGTCAGCCGGCAACACCCACGACGCTCGGCAAGGAGCTTGCGGTGTTCGTGCACCGTCTGGAGCGGCAGCTCAATCAGATCGACGATGTCGAGTATCTCGGCAAGTTCTCGGGTGCTACCGGCACGTTCGCGGCGCATCTCGCGGCGGATCCCGACACTGATTGGGCGCAGGTGTCGCAGGAGTTCGTGGAGGGTCTGGGGCTCGATTGGAACCCGCTCACCACCCAGATCGAGTCGCACGATTGGCAGGCCGAGCTGTACACGCGCATCGCGCACGCCAACCGGATTCTGCACAATCTCGCCACCGATATTTGGAGCTACATCTCCATCGGCTACTTCCGTCAGATCCCGGTGGCCGGCGCGACGGGCTCGTCGACGATGCCGCACAAGGTCAATCCGATCCGCTTCGAGAATGCTGAGGCGAATCTCGAACTGTCGAACGCGATTCTCGATTCGCTGGCTGCGACGCTGGTGACCAGCCGCTGGCAGCGCGACCTCACCGATTCGTCGGCGCAGCGCAATATTGGTGTCGGTCTCGGCCATTCGGTGTTGGCGCTCGACAACATCCTCAAGGGGCTCGGCCAGATCGATGCCGCCCCCGAGGTGCTCGCGGCGGATCTCGACGCGAACTGGGAGGTGCTGGGTGAGGCGATCCAGACCGTGATTCGCGCTGAGGTGACGGCGGGTCGGTCGACGATCAAGGATCCGTACGCGGCACTCAAGGAGCTCACCCGCGGCCGCCGGATCGGCCAGGCTGAGCTCGTCGAGTTCGTAGAGGATCTGGAGATCGGCGAGGCAGCCAAGCAGCGCCTACTTGCGTTGACCCCCGCCACCTATGTGGGTGATGCGGCGCGACTGCTCGACTACCTGCAGCGGTAGGCGGGGCGGATCCGCGCGATCCTACGGCTCCGACTGATCCGCGCGCCGCGCGCGTGAGTGCCTCCGTCTTGTGGCGGGGGCACTCGTCGTTTCGCCCTCGTGTGCAGTGCGCGATCGCATCTGAACGCAGCAGACGCGATAGCAACTTTGGGGCTCATCGGGATGGCCTGCGTTCTCTTGCCGCTTCGCGCCGAACTATGCCAGAGTGGAAACATCCGATGAAAGGACCGCTGTGACAGAGAATCTGCCGGCCGCCACTCGCTTCGCCCGCCAGCGGGTGCGTCACCGCTTCACCGCACGCGAGGCCGTCGTGACGGCGGTGACCTCGCCGGGCGGGCCGTTCATCCGCGTCACCCTTTCAGGCCCCGAGCTGCACGACTTCGTTTCGGATGGCCCCGCGGATCACGCGCGGCTGTTCTTCCCGCATCCTCTGACCGGCGAGCTGGTCGCTCCGGCCCCGGTCGGGCCAGACGCCGACGGCATCGTGCGGCCCGAAGCACCGATGTTCCCCCGCGATTTCACGCCCCTGAACATGCGCACCGACCCCGATACCGGCCTGCGCGCCTTCGACGTCGACTTCCTGCAACACCCCGACCCCGGCCCCGCATCAGCGTGGGCGGCAGCCGCCGAGGCGGGCGACAAGATCGTCGTGGTGGGGCCCCGCGGGTCGGCGACGGCGCCGCAGGGTGCCGACAGGCTGCTGCTCATCGTCGACCCCTCCGCACTGCCCGCAGCTACCCGCTGGATCGCCTCGGTGCCCGCGCGCACCGAGGTCGAGGTTGTCGTCGACGCCTCCTCCGCCGATCTGGATTGGATCGAGCCCTACCTGCACGAGCACGGCGGCCGCGCCGTGACCGTCACCGAGGCCTTCGGCTCCCTCGCCGACGCGGCGACGGATGCCGGCATCGATGACGGCACCTTCCTCTTCGCAGCTGGCGAGGCAACCAGACTCATCCCGCTGCGCCGCCTCGTAAAGTACGAGTACGGTCTCCCCCGCGAGCAGTTCGCCCTCAGCGGCTACTGGAAGCGCGGCATGGTCAATTTCGATCACCACGCCCCCATCGACCCTGAGGATCCCGAGGACTGAGCGGCGGCGCTGGTAGGCGGTGCCGGTGGTCTGCGGTGCGGATCGGCGGGGCCGTTCGACGGCGCGGACCCGCCCCGCGTGACTAGGGCGTGTCTCGTGGGTCGTTGCCGTTGCGAGCAGCGCCTGGGAGGGGTGTCTCGCAAGGCGGAGGAGGACGGTTTGCTGGTCGTAAATCTGACGACGACAACGCAGCGAGACGCCCAGAACAGGCGCGCGCAGTAGGCAAGGATCCGCGAGACACGCCCTAGCATGGTGCCATGGGCTCCGTGCAGCGCTCGCGCATCTCACTCACGGCCGTGCTCGACGAGTTCTTCTTCGTGTACGCCGGGATCGCGGCCGTCTGGTTGGCGTGGCTGACTCTCACCGAGAGCTTCAGCTTCGGCTGGTTCGGCGTGCTGTCGGTGATCGCTTTCTGGGTGCTGCTCGCCTACCTGGCGCTCCCCCGCGTGCACCGTATTCTCACCACGATCTACGTGCCCAACTACTTCATTGCTCGCACCCGCACCAGCGATGGCCTGCTGGGCGACCCCATCAATTTGTCGCTGCGCGGCAGCGAGCAGCAGTTGCATGAGGCGATGGAGCGTGCGGGTTGGACTCGCGCCGATCCTGTGACGCTGCGCTCCTCGTGGAACATCGTGGTGTCGACGGTCACACGCCGCAGCTACGACCGCGCACCGGTGAGCCCGCTGTTCTTGTTCGGGCGCATGCAGGATGTCGCCTATCAGCAGGAGGTGGCCGGCAATCCCGCGAAGCGCCACCACGTACGTTTTTGGCGCACCCCGGATGGGTGGCTGCTGCCGGGCGGGGCCCGGGTGGACTGGCTGGGCGCCGGCACCTTCGACCGCGCTGTGGGGTTTTCGCTGTTCACACTGCAGATCACCCACAAGATCGACGCCGATATCGATGTGGAACGGGATCATGTCGTTTCGACGGTGCTGGCCGCGAATGCGGCGGCGCGCGTCGAGATCCTCGCCGACTTTTCGACCGGCTATCACTCCCGGAACGGCGGGGGCGACACGATCCGCACCGATGGTGACTTGCCCGTAATCGATCTGAGCGATATCGACGTGACCGAGATTGGAGCGGCCTCGTGACCGATCGACACCGGAAGCGCGCGGCGCTCGAACCCGCGGTGAGCCTCTTTGAACGCGAGGCGGAGCTGGCACCGCCGAGTCGCAGGCCGCTCTCGGTTTCGGGTGGCACCGCCTTGGTTGTGGCTCGCGCAGCCGGCACTGCGCTGTGGAGCGTGTCTCTGCTGCGTGAGTGGGGATCGCTGCAGGGCGATCTCGACCTTGAGCCTGGCGAGTCAGGAGTGGTGCTGGGCGTGCTGCTGGGCGTGCAAGGGTTGTGGATGCTGCTGCTGCTCATGCTCGCCTCGATGGTCTGGCGGGGTGGCAACCGTGCGCGGCTGCTCGTGATGTTTGGGGCGACCGCGAGCATTACGGCATCAGCGGTGGCCTATTTCGCGACGGGCGAGGAGATCACAGTGCGCACCACGCTGCTCACGCTCGCACTCGACATTCTGATTCTGCTGGCACTTTCAAGCAGAGATGCGCGCGCCTGGACGCGCAGACGGCGCGACTGACGCGGGAGTCAGCTTTGCGGCTTCGGGGCCGCAATGAGGCCGGTGCGGATCGGGGCAGATGCCCGGTCAGTGCCAGTCGTCGCCCTGGGGGCGGTGCAGATCTTTTCGAGCTTCGAGATCTTCCCGGCTCGGCTTGCCACCGAGGCCGACGAGCGCCACCATCATCACGGAGACGATGAATCCCACGCCCAGGAAGATAAGCGCGAGCACCCAATCTCGGGTGGTCAAGAAGACCACAGCGCCGGCGAAGATGCCGAGCACTGCAGAGAAGCCGACGAGCTCGAGCGGCCGAAGGCGGTCACGGCGCGACGGGGTCACGGGATCCTGCGGTGCGGGCTCGTTGGGCTGAGTCATCGTCTGCTTTCAGGTAGGGAGCGTATGGGTCAGCCCGCGTTGACGGCGGTCTGCGTGGCGGTGTTCGCGCGGCGGGTATCGAAGGCTGAGATGCCGAGGAAGACGCCGTTGAGCACGGCGTAGGCGCCGAAGAAGCCGAGCACGGCCACGGGGTCTTCGCGCACGAGCAGTGTCAGCAGGGCGAGCAGCACACCGGTGGCACCGAGCAGGGTGGCATCTTGCCGGCTGCCGGGCTGCACTACTCCGCCGATGAACTCGAGCAGAGCGCTGACGAGCGACCAGGCGGCGATCAGCACCGCGAAGCCGACAGCGGAGGCCATGAACGGCACCGCGATCGCGGCGGCACCGGCGGTGAGGCCGAGCATGAGGGGCAGCGAGCTGGGGCTCGTCGCACGACGGGCGAACCATTCGATGAGGTGCGCGATGCCGATGCCCCCGAGGCTCGCCGCGGTGAGGCCCAGGTCGAAGCCCAGACGCTCGTGCATGGTCGCGCTGAACGCGATCGCGAGGCCGGCAATGATCAGCACAGCCACACGCACCAGTCGCACGGAGCGGGAGACCGCGACGTGCGGGGTCGTCGGCTCCGCAGCGCTCGGAACAGCAGCGGACATGACACCCCTTTCTTCGTCTGGCAGTCTATCGCGTCCTGCCGCGAGCTCGCTGAGGAGCCGCCCCGCCACCGCGACAAGTGCCAGCTCCGCAGACCAGACGCGCCTACGGCCGCGCTTCACCGCTTGCGGGATGCGCCCCCGGTGAACGGAACCCGCGCCTCAACGCGAGGTGGTCGGCCCTACCGCAGCGTATCTACGCTTGCGGGATGCGCCATCAATTCAGACGCCCTGCGGCATGTCTTGGAAGCGCGAGTAGTGGCCTTGGAAGGCAACAGTGACGGTGCCCGTGGGCCCGTTGCGCTGCTTGGCGAGGATGAAGTCGGCCTCGCCGGCGCGCGGGCTGTCGCGGTCGCCCACGGCTTCACGGTGCAGCAGGATGACCATGTCGGCGTCTTGCTCGAGCGAACCCGATTCTCGCAGGTCGCTGATGGCAGGCATTTTGTCGGCGCGCTGCTCGGAGGCACGGTTGAGCTGCGACAGCGCGATCACGGGCACGTCGAGCTCTTTGGAGAGTAGCTTGAGCGCTCGCGAGAACTCGCTGACCTCTTGCTGGCGGCTCTCCGACTTCTTGCCGCTCGACAGCAGCTGCAGGTAGTCGATGACCACCATGCGCAGACCGTGCTGCTGTTTAAGGCGGCGGCATTTCGCACGAATCTCGACGAGGGTGAGGTTGGGGCTGTCGTCGATGAAGAGGGGCGCTTCGGCAACCCTGGCTTGCGTTGCCGCGAGCTTTTGGAAGTCTCGGTTGTCGAGCGCACCCTTGCGGAGGGTCTGCATCGGGATCGAGGCTTCGGCGGCGAGCAGTCGCATGGCGATCTCGGCGCGCCCCATTTCGAGCGAAAAGAAGACGGTGGGGGCGCCCGCGTGCACTGAGGCGTTGCGTGCCACGTCCATCGCGAGCGTCGATTTACCCATGGCGGGTCGTGCCGCGATGATGATCATCTGCCCGCCGGCAAAGCCATTGGTCATCGCGTCGAGTTCGCTGAAGCCGGTGGGCACGCCCAGCATGCCGCCGGTGGCACTGTTCGCTTTGTTGATCTCTTCGAGGGCGGCGTCGACGGCGAGGTGCAGCGGCACATAGTCTTCGCCCTGCGCCTCACCGGTGACACCGTAGATCTCAGACTGGGCGACATTGACGAGGTCGATCGCTTCGCCCTCGCCGGCGTATCCCATTTGCACGATCCGGGTGCCGGCTTCGACCAGGCGGCGCAGCAGCGCCTTTTCGGCGACGATCTCGGCGTAGAAGCCGGCGTTCGCTGCGGTGGGGACGATGCTGGTGAGCGTGTGCAGATATTCGGCACCGCCGGCGCGCTGCAGCTCGCCCGCCTTGGTGAGTTCGTCAGTAACGGTGATGACGTCGGTGGGCTCGCCGCGTGAGTACAGCGAGAGCACGGCCTCGTAGATGACCTCGTGCTTGGGCACGTAGAGGTCGCTGCCTTTGAGCATGCCGGTGACGTCGGCGACGGCGTCTTTGGAGAGCAGCATGCCGCCGAGGGCGCTCTGCTCTGCGAGCAGGTCGTAGGGCGGGGTGCGCTCGTGGCCGCGCGGCTCGTCAGCCTCGAATGGATCTGAGATGCCCAGGTGTGCGATCGACACTCGACGACTCCTTTTGTGTTGTGCGGGTCTGTTACCAACTGATGAGACACCAGACCCCCGACATTCACGGTACGAGCGCCGCATGGGCGACTCAAGTGACCGCAAATCCTGCCTGTGGATAACTAGGTGAATAAGTTGCCGATTTAAGCCACATGTTTTCCACACCGCTGGGGACAACTTGTGGAGAAGATGTGGGATGGGGTGAAATACTACCGCTTGATCAGGTATTTAAACTTTCCACAGGGGAAAAGTTATTCAAGTTTCAGGTAGAACTTGAGGCTTCTGCGGCGCACCCACATGTGGACAACTAGCGGGAAAACCCGCCGCTGTCAAAGGTTTTCCGCAGCCCGCGCGCGCTGCGCCGTTCACCCAGCGGCCATCCCGCGGAAATCCGCGCTCAGAGCCGACCTGAGGCCCGCCAGGTGCCGATAGGCGACCGTCTGGCCCCAGAGGCACGCGGACGGATGTTGCGGGCCCACACGAGCCCGCAGCAACCGGAGACACTCTCGCAGCTAGCGCCCGATCCACCCCGCACGCACGAAAGCGGGGCGGGATCCCGAAGGATGCCCGCCCCGCTCGAAACGCAGAGATTAGCGCTGCGCGATGACCTGGAGGGTCACCTTGGCATCGACGCCCTCGTGCAGGTGCACGATGGCGGCGTACTCGCCGGTCGTCTTGATGGTCGGAACGGTGATCTTGCGCTTGTCGATCTCGCCCAGACCAGCCTCCGAAACCGCAGCGGCCACGGCCGCGGGCTTCACCGAGCCGAACAGACGGCCCTCAGCACCGGTCTTTGCGAGCAGGCGGATCTTGCCCTCCTGCAGCTTGGCCTTGAGCGCCTGAGCGTCCTCGACTGAAGCGAGCGCACGAGCGTCGCGCGCAGCGCGGAGCTGTGCAACCTGGGCCTCGCCACCGCGAGTCCAGTGCACCGCGTAGCCCTGCGGCACGAGGTAGTTGCGTGCGTAGCCGTTCTTGACGTCGACGACGTCACCGGCGGAACCGAGGCCCTGGACCTCGTTCGTGAGAATTACCTTCGCCATGATGTGCTTCCTTCGCGGCTCAGCGGCCGGAGCCGGCGTAGGGGAGGAGCGCCATCTCGCGGGCGTTCTTCACGGCCTTCGCGATCAGTCGCTGCTCCTGAACGGACACGCCGGTGATGCGGCGGGCGCGGATCTTGCCGCGCTCAGAGATGAACTTGCGCAGCGTCGCGACATCCTTGTAGTCGATGACGCCGACGGTCTGCTTCTTCGCGGGTGCGAGGGTCTTGGCGTTCTTACCCCGACCCGGCTTGCGGCCTGCGCCGCTGGACTTGCCTGCCATATTTGGTCTCTTTTCGTGATGCGATCCGGCTGGCCGGATCAAGAAGTTATCTGCCTAGAAGGGCTGCTCGTCGTCGAAGCCGCCACCGAAGTCGTTGCCGCCGCTGGGAGCGCCGCCCTGACCGGAGTTGGTCCAGGGGTTGCCTTCCTGCTGCTGCGCAGCGGGGCGACCCCAGCTGCTCTGACCCTGGGGCTGCTGGCTGCCGCCGCCAAAGCCGCCGACCTGGCCGCGCGACTGACCGCGGCTGACCTGAGCGGTGGCGAAACGCAGCGACGGGCCGACCTCTTCGACCTCAAGGTCGAGCGAGGTGCGCTGCTGCCCCTGGTTGTCGGTGTAGCTGCGCTGCGTGAGGCGACCCTGCACGATAACGCGCATGCCCTTCGTGAGCGATGCCGCGATGTTATCGGCGTATTCGCCGTACGCGCGACATCCGAGCCACAGCGGTTCGCCGTCAGACCAATCGCCCGACTGACGGTCACGCACGCGCGGCGTCGAGGCGATCCGGAAGGTCACCCACGACTTGCCGGCCTGGCTCACGCGAGGCTCGGGGTCGGCAACGAGGTTACCGACAACAGTGATCAGCGGCTCGCCGGCCATGAGCTACGCGCCCACCTTCGCGGCACGAGCGGCCTTGGCCTGATCGCGCTTGGCCTGGGCGGCACGCTGAGCGATGAGCTCGTCTGCGCGGAGCACCTTGGTGCGCAGCACGGCCTCGGAGAGACCCAGCTGACGGTCGAGCTCGGCAGTGGCTTCGGGGGTCGCGGAGAAATTCACCACGACGTAGATGCCTTCGGCCTGCTTCTTGATCTCGTATGCGAGACGGCGCTTGCCCCAGATGTCGACGTTCTCGATTTCGCCGCCCGCATTGCGGATGACGCCGAGGAACTTGTCCATGCTGGGGGCCACGGTGCGCTCGTCGATACCCGGATCGAGGATCACCATGAGTTCGTACGGATGCATTACTGACCCACCTCCTTCGGACTTCACGGCCACAGGATTTCTGTGGCAGGAGGGTGTTTATGCGATGTGCCCGTGCACTGAGCGGATCGCTCTGCACGCAGACAACTCGAACAGCTTAGCACCTTCGTGCTGCGGCCGCCCGGCCAGTTATGAGAGGCGACGGAACCGCTCCACACGGCGGATCGGCTCACGCTGCCCGCCGACGTGCACGATCTCTTCGCCGTCGACGGTCAGCTGCGTGCCGTGGGCCCGCAGCGCGGCGACCTTGCGCTCGAACCAGGGGGAGACGTCGTAGCTTTCGCCGGTTTCGTCGGCACCGGGCACGATCTCCCAGAAGGGCAGTTCGAGCGCCTGCGCGACGGCGCGCGACAGCCGATGTGCGAAGCGGTGGTCTGGGTGGCCGTAGCCGCCCCCGTCGTCATAGCTCACGATCGCCTGCGCTCCCGCCAGGTAGGCGGCGGCGAGCAGATCGTTCAATGCCTCGACGGCCGGCGCGCTGGTGAGGGCGTCGCGGCTCGCCTCGGGTGCGGCCGTTGCGCGACCGTCGGATCCCCAGGCCATGCCCGAATCCTCGTAAATGGTGGGGGGCAGCCCTTCGGCGCGCGCGGGTTCGACGCCGAGGAAGGTGTGGCGCTCCACTCCGAGCATGCCGAGCGCTGTCTTCAGTTCGTTCTGCCGCACGACAGCGAGGCCGTGCGTGCCTGCGAGCGCCTGCAGCGGCCCGGGCGTCACTTCGCCCTGCTCACCCCGGGTCAGGGTGACGAGCAGCGGTTCGAGCCCGGCCTCGGCGAGCGCCGCGAGGGTGCCGCCGGTGCAGATGGTTTCGTCGTCGGGGTGCGCGTGCACGAACATTGCGCGCGAGCGGCCATCGAACCAAGTGTTCGGATCCGCTGCTTGCTCACTCATCGCGTTCTCCATCTTCGTTGCATTCTTCGGGTCTCGCAGGTCTTGCGCTTCACATCGCTCGAGAGATTCCGAGCGATCAGTGCCGGTTCAGGCTTGCTGCGCGTACCAGGTGCGCAGTCGCTCCTCGGCTGCGGCCTCGCCGATGGGCCCCTCGTCGAGGCGCACTTCGAGCAGGTATTTGTAGGCGCGACCCACGAGCGGCCCCGGCGGAATATCGAGCAGCGCCATGATCTGTTCGCCGTCGAGTTCGGGGCGCACGGCGGCGAGCTCTTCGGCTTCGGCGAGTTCGCCGATGCGGCGCTCGATGTCGTCGTAGGCGTGGGCGAGGCGTTCGGCCTTGCGCCGGTTGCGGGTGGTGACGTCGGCGCGGGTGAGGATGTGCAGGCGGTCGAGTTCGTCGCCGGCGTCGCGCACGTAGCGGCGCACTGCGGAATCGGTCCACTGCTGGTCGCTGTAACCGAAGAACCGCAGGTGCAGCTCGATGAGGCGCGCGGTGCGCTTGATGGTGTCGTTGTCGAAGCGCAGCTCGCGCAGGCGTTTCTTGGCGAGCTTCGCGCCCACCACGTCGTGGTGGTGGAAGGTGACGCCGCCGTGTTCGAAGCGTCGGGTGGCGGGCTTGCCGATGTCGTGCAACAGGGCCGCGATCCTGAGCACCACATCGGGGGAGGGGTCGTGCCCGCGTTCAGCCTCGAGCTCGATCGCCTGCCGCAGCACGGTGAGGCTGTGCTCGTAGACGTCTTTGTGGCGGCCGTGGTCGTCTTGGGTGGAGGTGAGAGCGCTGAGTTCGGGCAGGAAGCGGTCGGCGAGGCCGGTTTCGACGAGCAGCCGGATGCCGGGCACCGGGTCGGCGGTCGACAGCAGTTTCACGAATTCGTCGCGCACCCGCTCGGCGGAGATGATGTCGAGGCGTTCGGCGAGTTCCCACATCGACGCCTGGGTCTCTGGCACCACTTCGAAGCCGAGCTGCGATGCGAAGCGTGCGGCGCGCAGCATTCGCAGCGGATCATCGGTGAACGATGCTTCGGGAGAGCCCGGGGTGCGGATCCGCCCGGCGAGCAGATCCTCGATGCCGTCCGACACGTCGACGAGTCGCATCTCGGGCAGCATGAGCGCGAGCGCGTTGATGGTGAAGTCGCGGCGTACGAGGTCGCCTTCGATGGTGTCGCCGAAGCTGACGTCGGGTTTGCGGGAGTCGTCGCGGTAGGTTTCGGCGCGATAGGTGGTGATTTCTACGGTTTCGCCGTGCAGACGGGCCGCGATGGTGCCGAAGTCGCGGCCGACATCCCACACGTTCTTGGTGAGCGAGTCGAGGATCGCGCGGGTCTCGTCGGGGCGGGCCGAGGTGGTGAAGTCGAGGTCGGTGACCGCTCTGCCCAACAGCGCGTCGCGCACGGGGCCGCCGACGAGGGCGAACTCGTGGCCGCGGTCAGCGAAGGCCTCTGCGAGGCTTGCGACCGGAGCGGAGGCGGCGATGGAGCGCAGCGCCAGCATGGATTCGGCGAGAGAGGGCATCCAATAAGGGTACCTGGGCGTGCGTATCGGGGGTGCTCCCTAGACTGGTTGCCATGTCGTTTTCTGCCGGGTCTCGCAAGCGCACGCTCATCGTGGCGGCGCTCGCGTTGGCCCTGTTGGGTGGCCCGGCGGCGGCTTCAGCCGCCGAGCTTCCGGCTGCTGACGCTGTCGATGCGACGATCGTGGCGTCACCGCGTGATCCGGTGCTCCGCAACGATGCGAGCGAGCTAAAGATCGATGTGCTTGTGGGCAATCGTGGTGCGCAGCCGCTGGCCGAGACCACGCTTGAGCTCGCGCTCGATCCGCGTCCGATTGCGTCGACTGACGATCTCGATGGGGTGTTCCCGCAGCATCCGCTCGATCTCGCCGAGGGGCAGCTCAGCGCGGTTGCGCCCGATGCCGAGCAGACCACCACGCTGACGGTGCCGCGCAACAAGTTGCCCTTCACTTCGGATACTCCTTCGGGGGTGTATCTGCTGCGGGTGTCAGCTGCTCCAGACCTCAGCGTGACGGTGCCGCTGGTGTGGCAGGGTGCGACCTGGCCGGGGAAGGGCGGCGCGGGGAGCGCGGTGCGTCTTGGCATGATCGTGCCGATCGTGCTGCCGAGCGATACTCATACGCTGCCCACGCGTTCGCAGCTCGAAGAGCTGCAGTCGGGTTGGTCGCGGTTGCTCGATGAGGCGCGCACCGCTCAGGCGACGCTCGCGATCGATCCGAGGGTGGTGGCTGGCATTCGTGCGTACGGTGATGAGGCGCCTGAGTCGGCCAGGCAGTTCTTGGCTCGGCTTGAGGCGAGCACGCTGCCGAATTTTCTGCTGCAGTTCGCCGATGCGGATCCCTCAGCCCAGGCCGACCTCGGGTTCTCCGCACTGATGCAGCCGAGCAATCTCGATTTTGTAACACGATTCGGCAATTTCTCGGCTGATACGAAGC
Organism: Leucobacter sp. MMO-125; assembly: GCF_037148395.1. Classification (NCBI taxonomy): domain Bacteria; kingdom Bacillati; phylum Actinomycetota; class Actinomycetes; order Micrococcales; family Microbacteriaceae; genus Leucobacter; species Leucobacter sp. MMO-125. The sequence continues at coordinate 336,471 of NZ_JBBCTL010000003.1, read as the reverse complement.
AGGGCGCTGGCGGGCAGCTTCCTGGCGGCGCTGAGCCGGGAACAGCGGTCGGCGGAGATGGCACGGCGGGAAATGCCGCGAAGGGCGAGTCAGGCGCTGGTAGCGCCTCGGATACCGCTGCTGCTGATAGTTATGGCACTGCGGGGGGTTCCGGCGATGGCGGCAGCGCAGATCCTTCGAACCCTGAGAGCGACACCGCAACGACGCCCTCACTCGCGCAGTTGCTGCAGTGGGATACCGTGCAGCCCACTGCCTGGCCCGCTGAGGGGTCGGTAGATCAGGCCACGCTCGATCTGCTGCGTGCGTCGAATATCAACACTGTCGTGCTCGACTCTGAGAATGTCGACCGTTCGAGCGGCGGTCCCCGCGTCGCTCTCGAGCAGGGCACCGCGGTGATCACCGACACGATGCTTGCGGCCTCTGCGCGCACGGCACTCGCGGCTTCGAGCGAGGTGGAGCGCGCCGCGGGTGTCTCCCGCTTGGCGGCGCAGCTGCTGCTGGCCGCTCAGAGCGGATCCGGTGATCTCGTGCTGGGCCTCGACAGGGGCGCGGTCGCAGACACCGAAGATCCTGCAGCGCTCATCGAGCAGTTGCGGGCGCTCGATTGGGTGGCGTCGACTCCGATCTCGGGGCTCGACGAAGGCACGGCGCTGCTGCGGGGCGCCGACACGCTGGAAGAGCGGCGCGAGCTGCTGCGGGCGGCTGTGGGGCGCGAGTCGACGGTCAACGAGCTCGGGGCGGTGCTCGTGAATCCCGAGTATCTGAGCGGCTACCAGCGCACCCGCCTGCTCGACCTGTTCGCCACGCGCTATGCGCTGCCGGGCACCGACTTCGCGAAGGTTGCGGGGCAGTATCGCGAGCGTGATGCAGAACTGCTGCAGGGCGTGCACGCGATCACCACTGAGCGCATGCAGCTGGTGGGTGCTTCCACTCGGGTTCCAGTGCAGTTGCACAACTCTCTTCCGTTTGAGGCGATCGTCGATGTGCAGGCTGTTCCGGCGTCTGCGGGGCTCACCGTCGAAGAGCCCCGCCTCGCAGATGTGGTGGTGCCGCCGGAGGGCAATGAGCGCGTGCTGGTGCCGGTGAACAGCCGTGTTTCTTCGGGGGAGTCGGGCCTAGTGGTGACGATTACGGCAACCTCAGACGATCTCACGGTGTTCACGGGCACGCTGCCCATCTCGATTCGCAGCGGGGTGGAAACCGTAGCGCTCAGCGTGTTGGGTGCGCTGGCATCGCTGCTGCTCGGCTTCGGCATTTGGCGCAGTGTGCGTCGCCTGCGTCGCCGCCGCACTGCCGGCGCAGGTGCCGACGCTGGTGCCAGTGCCGACGCCGACGATGCTGCTGTCGCAACCCACGCTGAGAATGGCGCTGCCGGTGTCAGCGATAGCGGCGTTGATAGTGGCAACAACACTCGGCTCGGCAACGACACTGACCCTGCCTGAGCGCGCCCCGGCCCCCGCGGAATAGCCCACGCCTAGGATTGGTTGTACTACCCGCGGCGGCCTACGGCCCGCCTCCCACCAGCATCGTGCGCGAGGAGCTCCATGCACCAGATCATCATCATCGGTTCCGGCCCGGCCGGTTTCACTTCGGCCATCTACGCCGCACGCGCAGGCCTGAAGCCGGTGCTCTTCGCGAGCTCGATCGGCATCGGCGGCGAGCTGATGAACACCACCGATGTGGAAAACTTCCCCGGCTTCCCCGAGGGTATCCAGGGTCCCGACCTCATGCAGCGCATGCAGGAGCAGGCCGAGCGCTTCGGCACCGAAATCGTCTACGACGACATCGTCGACGTCGATTTCTCGGGTGACGTCAAGCGCGTCACCGCCGGCGATGGCAGCGTGCACGAGGCCCGCACCGTGATCTACGCGACGGGCTCGGCCTACCGCAAGCTGGGGCTGCCTGACGAGGATCGCCTCTCCGGTCACGGGGTCTCCTGGTGCGCCACCTGCGACGGCTTCTTCTTCCGCGAGAAGACGATCGCGGTGGTCGGCGGCGGCGACTCTGCCATGGAGGAGGCCACCTTCCTCACCCGCTTCGCCGACAAGGTCTACGTGATCCACCGGCGAGAGGAGCTGAAGGCGTCGAAGATCATGCAGCAGCGTGCCTTCGACAACGAGAAGATCGAGTTCATCTGGAACTCCGAGGTCGCCGCGATCCACGGCGCAGACGAGGTCACCGGCCTCACGCTGCGCAGCACCGTCGACGGCACCGAGCGCGAGCTTGCGCTGCAGGGCCTCTTCATTGCGATCGGCAACGATCCGCGCACCCACCTGGTGCACGGCAAGCTGGATCTCACCGAAGAGGGCACCATCGCCGTCGAAGGCCGCAGCTCGCGCACCTCCGTCGCCGGTGTCTTCGCAGCAGGCGACGTTGTCGACCCTACCTACCGGCAGGCCATCACGGCCGCAGGTTCGGGCACGGTCGCAGCGCTCGACGCCGAGCACTACCTGGCCGCCCTCGACGGCTGAGCCCCACCCGCTCACACAAGGAGAAGAACAATGTCAGAACCCATCAACGTTGACGAGCAGACCTTCGAAAAGGTTGTGCTGCAGAGCGACATCCCCGTGCTTGTCGATTTCTGGGCTGCGTGGTGCGGCCCCTGCCGTGCTGTCGCTCCCGTGCTCGACAAGATCGCGGCCGAGCAGGATGGCAAGCTGCGCATCGTCAAGCTGAACGTCGACGAGAACCCCAACCTCGCGGCGCAGTACCGCATCACCTCCATCCCCGCGATGAAGGTGTTCAAGAACGGCGAGGAGGTGCGCGAGATTATCGGCGCCATGCCGAAGCCGATGATCGAGGAGCACCTGAACGGGATCATCTAAGCCCTTTCTCCTCGCGGCGGTGCGGCTTACGTTTGCACTGATCGCGGTCGGTTGCGAAGGGAATGAACAACGAATCCCGCCTCGGGCTCTGGCCCGAGGCGGGATTCGTTGTGTGCGGGGGCCGCGAAGGCGCTACCTGAGGCGACGGCGCACCAGGGCCTGCGCGGCGAGCAGAGTCGCGCCGAGCACCGCTGCCGCACCGGCAACGACGCCCCAGCTCACGGGTGCCTCACCGAGGCCGGTCTTCGCAAGACCGGTCTGCAGCTTCCAGGTGCCGTCGGCACTGTGACCGCCGGAGCCACACTTACCATCGCCAGTGCTGCTATCTTCGCCGGAGCTTCCGCTTTTCCTCGGTCACCACCCGGGATCCCCCTGGAACTTCCCACAGCACAACGCCCCGCGATTAGCCCTCGACAAGCGCCGCCAAACGATCGATCGACCCCCGCAACGACTCAGCCGTCGTCGCCCGAGCCCGCGCAAACCGCGACTCATCGGTGAGCTGCGACCAGTCGTACACATGGCGCACCAAGGTGCCGCCATCTGTCGGCTCCAGCTCCCAGCGCCACACGTGCCCCCGCGGTTCTTCGCCCACCGGAGCCGGCTTCCACGCGATCCGCCGCCCCTCCTCGAACTCGATGACGTGATTCTCGCGGCCCTCGCCGTTGTGAATGCGCATCACGAACACTTCGCCCACGCCGTGCACACGCTGCCCTCTGGGAGCCTCCACCAGATTGTCGTTGCCATCCCAGCGAGGCTGCTGCGCCGGATCGGCGATCAGCTCGAATATGGCGGCCGCATCAGCGGCGATCACCCGTTCAGCGGTCACAATGCGGCTTTGCTCAGTCATGCCGCCAGTCAACCACAGCGGGGGAGCCGCCACCATTCACCTGCCTTCGGCAGTATCAAGAGAGGCTCAGCTGAAGCCGGGGTCTCCGAGCTCCGACAGAATGCGCTTCAGGTCGGCGATCGTCGCGAAGTCGATGATGATCTGCCCCTTCTTCGCGCCCAGCTTCACCGCCACCCGCGTATCGAAACGGTCGCCCAGACGATCCGCGATCTCACCGAGCTGCGCCTGCACGCCGCCCGCCCGCGGCTTCGGCACCCGACGCTTCGGCTCCTCAGATGCCGCAGCCTCAGCCGCGCGCACCGACAGACCCTCATTCACAATCTTGTCGGCCAGACGCTGCATCGACTCGCCGTCACCATCAAGCGACAAAATCGCCCGCGCGTGACCCGCCGACAACACACCCGCAGCCACCCGCGCCTGTACCTGCTCAGGCAGGCGCAACAAACGGATCGTGTTCGAAATCTGCGGGCGCGAACGCCCGATCCGCTCAGCCAGCTGCTCCTGCGTGATGCCGAAATCGGCGAGCAGCTGCTGATACGCCGACGCCTCCTCCAGAGGATTCAGCTGCGCACGGTGCAGATTCTCAAGCAGCGCGTCGCGCAGCATGTGCTCATCGGCGGTGCTGCGAACGATCGCGGGGATCGTCTCCAAGCCCGCACGCTTCGAAGCACGCAGACGACGCTCACCCATGATCAGCTCGTACCGGGGCTCGCCCTCCGCGGGGGCCGGCTCGATGGCACGCACCACGATCGGCTGGAAAACGCCGAACTCACGCACACTGTGCGTCAGTTCATCAAGCGCTTCCTCATCGAACTCGGTGCGAGGCTGCGAACGGTTCGGTACGATCTCAGCAACCGCCAAACGCGTCAACTGCGCGCCGGGCACCTCCTGCAAACGTGGGGCATCGGCAGTCTCCGACGCCGCGCCCGTCGCCTCTTCACTCTCGGTGGCGGCAACAGCTGCCGCTCCATTGTTCGCGGGGAAGAACACATCGACCGGGCGCTCCCCGGTCGATGGCGCCTGCGGAATGAGCGCGCCAATCCCGCGGCCGAGCCCGCCTCGCTTCTTGGTCGCCATGCCTACGCCTCTCCGTCTTCGTGTGAGTCTGCCCCCTGCGGTGCGCCAGCGCCGCGATCCGCCATCTCAGCAGCCGCCTCAAGATACGCAAGCGCACCGATCGAACCGCCGTCATACGCGTGCACCGTCTGCCCGTAGCTCGGTGCCTCAGAAATGCGCACCGACCGTGGAATCACCGCAGCAAGCACCTGCTCAGGGAAATGCGACCGCACCTCACCGGCAACCTCCTGCGCAAGATTCGTGCGCGCGTCGTACATGGTGAGCAAAATCGTGGAGATCGCGAGCCCCGGATTGAGATGCTTCTGGATCAGTTGGATGTTGCCCAGTAGCTGGCTCAGGCCCTCCAGCGCGTAATACTCGCACTGAATCGGGATCAGCACCTCGTCAGCGGCGACGAAAGCGTTGACCGTGAGCAGTCCCAGCGACGGCGGGCAGTCGATGAACACGTAGTGGTAGGCGTGCTCTGCCTGCGCGAGGAAACTCTGCAGCGCCGTGCGCAGACGCTGCTCACGGGCCACCAACGACACCAGCTCGATCTCAGCACCCGCGAGGTTGATCGTCGACGGCACACAGAACAGATTCTCGTGATCGGTGGTCGGCTGCAGCGCATCTTCGAGGCTGCTGTCACCCAACAACACGTCGTACACACTCGTCACCTCAGGGCGATGCGGCACACCGAGCGCCGTCGACGCATTACCCTGCGGATCAAGATCGATCACCAGCACCCGCGCGCCCCGGCGAGCCAGCGCCGAAGCCAAGTTCACCGTGGTGGTGGTCTTGCCGACGCCGCCCTTCTGGTTTGAAACCGTGATGATGCGCGGTGCCGAAGGAAGCGGGGACACCGTCTCAGCGAGTTTGCGGCGTCGCCTAATTTTGTCGACGAGGTGATCGCCGACGAGCGTCTTCTCCGCCTCAGCCATGAGAACCGATTTTAGCCCGAAACACGCGCGTCGTCTCGGCCAGCTGCCCCGCGCCGAGCTCCTCCACCGAGATCTCCCGCACCCGGTGCTTGCGTAGCACCTTCTCGGCAGCATCGATCTCGCCCTGCACCGAAGTGCCCTTGAGGAACAGCATCTCACCGCCGTCGCGCAGCAGGGGAGCGGTCAGCGGCACCAACTTGCGCAGCGCAGTCACCGCGCGCGCAGTAACCTGATCCACCTCAAAGGCGCCGTGATACTCCTCGGCACGCCCCCGCAACACCTCGACATTGTCGAGCTGCAAGCGCTCGATCTGCTCGTTCAGCCAGTTGCAACGGCGCTCCATCGGCTCGATGAGCCGAAACTCCGCTTCGGGGCGCACAATCGCCAGCACCAAGCCCGGCATTCCGCCACCCGTGCCGATATCAGCGACCTTGGCACCCGCAGTGATGAGCGGCGCGAGAATCGCGCTGTTCAGCAGGTGACGCGTCCAAAGACGCGGCGGTTCGAGCGGCCCGATCAGACCGAGCTCTTCACCGCGTTCGCCGAGATCCCGCGCGAACTCACGCAGCACCTCGATGCGGTCGCCCGCAATCTCCGCCGCGGCCGACGGTTCGACCTCAAGCTCGCTCTCGCTCACTGCGCCCCCTTCGCGTTCGTGTGTCCGGTCATGCTCAGGCAGCAGGCCTGCAGCGGCGTTTCACGTGAAACGCGCGTGCGGCCCCTCAACCGCGGCTGATGACGAGCCGGCGATCCTTGCCCTCGCCGCGCGACTCCGAGAAGTAGCCGCGTTCAGCCACATCATCGTGCACCAGCTTGCGCTCGTACGACGACATCGGCTCCAGCTCGACCCGGTCCAGGCCGGCAGCGATCTGAGCGATCGCGGCGTCAACCATGCCCTTGAGCTCAGCCGCGCGCGCATTGCGCGACCCACCCACATCGATGATGAGCCGCGAGAAGCGCCCCGTCTTCGCCTGCACCGCAAGGCGCGTCAGATCCTGCAGGGCCTGCACCACGTCAGGCGTGGCAAGCCGATCAAGATCGGAGCCGCCACCGTTAACGGCAACATAGGCACGCCCGTTCGCAACATCGATGTCGATGTCGCCACCGAGTTCAGCGATGTCGAGCAGACCCTCAATGTAATCGGCAGCGAGATCGCCGTCGGATTCGAGTTCTTCGACAGCCGGCTCCACGTGCGTGCGGTCGGCGATTGCCTCGTCAATGCTCACAGTGACCTCACTTTTTCTTCTTCTTGGCGCGCTTCGCGCTGACAGGCTGCTGGCGCTGGCCCAGTTGCTTCGGCTGCTCGGCAACCTCAAGAGCCTTCGCCTCTTCGTCGGTCAGCTTACCCTTCGCCTTGAGACGGGCCTGACGTGCACGCCACGCATCGCTGCCCGGGGTGGGCATGTTGCGGATCACGATGAACTGCTGCCCCATGGTCCACAGGTTCGAGGAGAACCAGTAGATGTTGAGCGCGAGTGGGAACGCAACACCCGAGAACAGGAAGGCGAACGGAATGATGTACAGCAGCACGCGCTGCTGACGGTACATCGGCGAGTTCTTCGTCTCGTCAGAGACGTTCTTCGACATGATCTGCAGCTGCGTGAAGAACTGCGACGCGATCATCAGCACCATGATGGTGCCGAGCAGCGCGACCACCATCCAGTTGCCGCTCTCCCAGCCCTGGGTGAACGTCATCTTCAGCGGGGCACCGAAAATCGACGCCGCATTGAAGCTCTCGGTGAGATCCTGTGTCATGAAGCCGATACCGGTCTTGTTCTCAGCCGCGTGCCGCAGCACGTAGAACAGCGAGAAGAAGATCGGCATCTGAATCAGGATCGGCAGGCACGACGCGAAGGGGTTGGTGCCGTGCTTCTTGTACAGCGCCATCGTCTCGCGGCTCATGGCCTCACGCGAGAACTGATCCTTCTTGCCCTTGTACTTGTCCTGAACCTTCTTCAGCTCAGGAGCGATCTCCATCATGCGGCGCTGCGACTTGATCTGGCGCACCATCACCGGAATCAGGGCCGAACGCACCACGACCACCAGGCCGATAATCGACAGCACCCAGGTCACACCCGATGCCGGATCCAGGCCGAGCGCGGTGAACAGCCAGTGCCAAGCCCACAGCACCAGCTCGACGAGCCAGCGCAACGGCCAAAGTATCGTTTCGAAGAAGTCCACCGGGATCAGGCCTTTCGCTCGATGGGGCGGACGAAGCCGCGCTGATTAATCACAAAGTTCTGGCGCCGCCCGGGCGTGACATCATCGATGCCGCCGGGGCTGAACGGGTTGCAGCGCAGCAAACGCCAGATCGTCACAAGCGATCCGACGATGAATCCGCGCAGTTGATACGCCTCCACAGCGTATCGGGAACAGGATGGGTAGTACCTGCACACCTGGCCGTAGAGCGGTGAGATGAAGCGGCGATAGAGGTGCATGACACCGATCATCAGATTCCGGGGGAGGAACCAGAGGTCATACGCCAGACGCCTCATTTCCGCTCTCCTCCGTGCACCTCACGCTCGACCCTGTCAAGCGCGCGGTTCATCTCACGCTCCAACGCCTCGAACGATGCATCCGCCGCAGCGGGCAACGCGCGAAAGACCACATCCACACCCTGCATGCCACTGGCAATGCGGCGCTCAACCACCGACTTCATGCGGCGACGCACCAGATTGCGGGTGACCGCATTGCCCACAGCCTTGGAAATGATGAACCCGAACCGGGCCTGGGCCTGCATTGCGGCAAGGGCCGGGTCGCTTTCGCGGATTGCACCGGCAGTTTCAGACGTGCTCTCGGTGATGGTCTGGGCTGAGCCGACACCGCCGGCGCCCTCCTGAGAACGCAAAACCGCGTGGGTGATGCAGAACGCACCACCCACGCGGCGGCCGGTTCGCACGACGAACCGGTAATCCTCACCCCGGGTAACGCGATGCCGCTTGGCAGGCACGATGATCCAGGGAAGAAGAAGCGACTACGCGGTGAGCTTCGAGCGGCCCTTGCCGCGACGAGCCGCGACGATGGCGCGACCGGCACGGGTGCGCATGCGGGCGCGGAAGCCGTGCACCTTGGCGCGACGACGGTTGTTGGGCTGGAACGTACGCTTGCTCATGAAAGACTCCGTGACTTATGGAACAGATCCCCGCAGCTCGGAGCGTCGAGGAAGTCGGAATTGGGCAGGGCAGCAGTGGCTACCGCCCATACAAGGTCATTACTTTACGCCCAAATCGGGCCACAGTCAAAGCGGATTCCTGTCATTCCCGCCCGCGCACCGCCCGTCCAATTCCAGACTTGCCTGTGGACAAATCTGTGACTAACGTGGGCGCAGGTGTTCGTCCGGCCCGAACTCCCCAGTAATCCCGGGGGTTCACGCTCTTCAAGTTGTGGATAAAGCTGGGCATAACATATCTCTTTCCAGCTACGAAACCGAACCGAGTATCCGCGTGACAGACGACGAACTGCAAGAAGTCTGGGGCAGAGTCACCCAGGCCGTAATGGCCGATCCCGCAGTCGGCCCGGCTGTTGGCGCACAGTTGGCCCTCGCAGTGCCCCGCGGTATCGCCGCGGGAACGCTCTACCTCGCCGTGCAGCTCGAGTTCACCCTCAAGCTGCTTGAGAACCGGCTGCGCCCCGCCATCATGAACGCCATCTCCGGAATCGCCGACGCGCAGGAGATCGAGAGCTTCGTGGTGATCGTCGACGAAGACGCCCACCCCGCGCTTGATCCCGAGCCGGAGCCCGTGCCCCCGCCTGTGTCAGTGCCGCTGCACGCCGTCGACACAGATCCGGGGCTGCACGCCGCATCCCAACCGCGGCACGACACCCACCGCCCCGTTTCAGAGCCGCGCAGCCGCCATGGGGTAGATGAGCAACTCGACAGCCGGCTCAATGAGAAATACCGATTTGACAGCTTCGTGATCGGCCAGTCCAACCGCTTCGCGCACGCCGCAGCCGTGGCTGTGGCTGAGGCGCCCGCCCGCGCCTACAACCCGCTCTTCATCTACGGCGACTCCGGCCTGGGCAAAACTCACCTGCTGCACGCTATTGGGCACTACGCAAGAGAGCTCTTTCCCAGCGTGCGCGTGCGCTACGTCAGTTCGGAAGATTTCACGAACGACTTCATCAACTCCATCGCGAACAATCAGGGAGCAGCCTTCCACGCCCGCTACCGCAGCGTGGACATCCTGCTTGTTGACGACATCCAGTTCCTCGAAGACAAGGTCGAAACGCAGGAAGCGTTCTTCCACACGTTCAATACGCTGCACGATCACAACAAGCAGGTGGTGATCACGAGCGATGTGCAGCCGAAACAGCTGCGGGGCTTCGAGGAACGCATGCTGTCGCGCTTCGAGTGGGGTCTGTTGACAGATATCCAGGCGCCAGACCTCGAAACGCGTATTGCAATCCTTCGCAAGAAGGCGCAGCGAGAGAATCTCGAGATCGATCACAACATCCTCGAGTTCATCGCCAGCAAGTTCTCCTCGAACATTCGAGAGCTCGAAGGCACGCTGATTCGCGTCACCGCTTACGCGAGTCTGAATCAGCAGCGGATCGATATGCCGCTCGTGCACACCGTGTTGAAAGATCTCATCACGCTCGACGCCGACAATGAGGTGCAGCCCTCGGACATCATCAGCCGGACGGCCGAGTACTTCGATCTTTCAGTTGACGATCTGTACGGCCCCACGCGTGCGCAGCAGATCGCCACTGCACGACAGATCGCGATGTACCTCTGCCGGGAGTTGACGCCGCTGTCACTGCCGAAGATCGGTCAGCTTTTCGGTGGGCGCGACCACACGACGGTGATGTACGCCCATAAGAAGATCTCGCAGCTCATTGCCGAACGTCGCTCGATCTACAACCAGGTCACCGAGCTCACTACGCGCATCAAGCAGGGTTCTCGCTGAGGGGGCGCCCGCCGCTTGCGGCGGGCGAAATTATCCACAGTTATCCACCGCCCTGTGAATAAATGGGGACAAGTCGCACAAATCTGTGGAGGGAAACCGGCGGCCTGTGGAAACTCATGAATGACAAGATTTCCGCGTCATTCCGCCGATCCCCACTCATCCACCATTCGCCAACATCTCACAAAGATGTAGTTCTCTACGGAACACTGGGATGTCGCGAGTTATCCACAGTATCCACAGCTGTTAACACTGTTAACATCTCAATTCTTGTTAACGGGCGCTCGATCACGCAGACCGGCTGGGGACCGGGCCTTGAGATCCGCCTTACAAGAAGGTGACGGATGCCCCTCGCCTCCGAGTATGCAAAGATTGTGAACCGATGAGATTCATGCGCGCTTGCGCATGGGAGGGAAGCCAAATGCGATTCACCGTCAACCGTGACGTGTTCAGCGACGCTGTGTCGTTCGCAGTGAAGCTGCTTCCGCAGCGCCCCACCCAGCCCCTGCTCAGTGGTGCTCTCATCGAGGCTGAGGGCGACAAACTCACAGTATCTTCGTTCGACTACGAAGTCTCTGCACGCACGAGCGTCACCGCAGATGTTTCTGAGGCAGGTCGAGCACTCGTCTCAGGTCGCCTCCTCAGCGAGATCGCCCAGCGCCTTCCGCACGCCGATGTGGAATTGTCGCTCGTTGAGAACCGTGTTGAGGTGCGGTGCGGATCGGCGTCATTCCGTCTGCCCGCAATGCCTGTCGAAGAGTACCCGCAGCTTCCTCAGATCGACTCCATTTCCGGCTCGGTTCCCGCTGATCTGTTCGCTGATGCGATTGCGCAGGTCTCACTGGCTGCATCGAAGGACGATGTCACCCCGGTGATTACCGGCGTGCAGTTCGAGGTCACTGAAAACTCGCTCACCCTCACCGCTACTGACCGCTACCGCGTGGCAACCCGGAGCATCGACTGGGAGAATCAGAGCGGCCAGAACGATCTCAGCGCACTCGTGCCGTCGAAGATCGTCACTGAAGTGGGTAAGACCTTCTCCGGCGACGGCCAGGTGCAGGTTTCGATCATCAAGGATGATGAGCGTGAACTCATCGCCTTCACGGGCGGATCGAAGACGGTGACTTCGTTGCTGATCAAGGGCAACTACCCCCCGGTGGGCAGGCTGTTCCCCACCACCGTCGACAACTACTCAGTGGTGAACACGGCTGAGCTTGTCGAGTCGGTTGGTCGTGTCGGGCTCGTGCTTGAGCGCGAAGCCGCGCTTCGTTTCTCCTTCGCCGAGGGCACCGTGACTCTTGAGGCTGCTGGTACCGAGTCGGCGCAAGCGGTTGAAACCGTCGACGCGCACCTCGTGGGCGACGATATGGTGGTTTCACTGAAGCCTCAGTTCCTGCTTGACGGCCTGCGTTCAACGCACTCCGAGTTCGCTCGTATCGCGTTTACGCGCACCGACAACCCCGGTAAGCCCGGCCCGGTGCTGATCACGAGCCAGCGCAGCAAAGACGACGCTGACGAAGAGAGCTTCCGCTACCTGCTGCAGCCTAACCTGCTGCTGCGATAGGGGAGGGGAGCGATGCGGGTCGCGCACCTCTCGCTCGGAGACTTCCGCAACTACGCCACCGCCGAGCTCGAACTGCAGGCCGGCCCGAACCTTCTGGTGGGCCGTAACGGTCAGGGCAAAACGAATCTCGTCGAAGCCATCGCGTATTTCGCGATCCTTCGTTCGCACCGCGCGAGCGGTGACGTACCGATGATCCGAGCGGGCGCCGAGTCCGCGATTGCACGCATGAGGGTTGAGGCGGCACAGCGAGACGTGCTGCTCGAACTCCAACTGAACCGTGATCGCGCGAATCGTGCGCAGGTGAATCGCAATGTGGTGCGTCCCCGAGAGGTGACGAGATGGTTTTCTGCGGTCTCATTTATGCCAGAAGATCTCGGAATCGTTCGTGGAGAGCCCTCAGGACGGCGGCGCTTTCTCGATGATGCGCTGGTTTCGCGGCATCCGGTGGCTGCAGGGGCTCTCAGCGACTACGAACGTGCCGTTCGACAGCGCACTTCGTTGTTAAAATCGGCGCGCCGGGGCGCGGACGCACTCGAATCCACGCTAAGTATTTGGGATGAGCAGCTCATCGAGTATGGGGTGCAGATCATGCTGGCGCGTCGAGAACTCGTGCGCGATCTGGGTGCCCCCCTCCGAGCCGGCTATCGAGCACTGGTCGACGAGGATCACGCACCAACATTGGCGCTGAATGAGTCTGTGAGTGGTGCGACCTCCGATGTTTCACGTGAAACGCGCAGCACGGAGGAACTCGCTGACGTTTCACGTGAAACACTCGCAGAAGAGTTTCGCGCTGCATTGCGTGCGGTGCGGGGGCGCGAGATCGAGCGGGGAGTGACGCTGGTGGGCCCGCACCGTGACGATCTCCTCCTGAGTTTGAACGAACTGCCAGTCAAGGGCTACGCCAGCCATGGTGAGTCGTGGTCGTTCGCGCTTTCGTTGAAGATGGCGCTGGCAGAGGTGCTGCGGGCCGAATCTCCTGCGGGGGATCCGGTGATTATTCTCGACGACGTTTTTGCGGAACTTGATTCGCGGAGACGGGAGCGATTGATGTCGGCGGTGAGTGGCTTCGAGCAGGTGATTGTGACCGCTGCCGTGGAAGATGATGTGCCTGACGGCGTAGCCTGGCATCGAGTTCGAATCGAGGCGGGCAGAATCGTCGAGGAGGGTGCGTGACGTCTTCAGCGGGGAACGGATTCACCACCGAGGCATATCTGCGTGCCAAATCAATCTGGCGCGGGGCTCCGTTGCGGCGCAAAAATCGCCGCCGCACTGATGATGAATTGCCCGGGGGGCGGCCGTTCGGCGGTGGACGTGATCCGCGCGCTCTCGGAGAAGTGCTCACGGTCATGGCGAATGACATGGGGTGGAGTGCCGAGCTCGAACAGGCGCGCCTGTTGGCGGAATGGCCTGAGTTCGCCGGAGAGGCGACCGCGGAACATACCAAGGTGATCGGGATTAGCAACGGTGTGCTGCAAATTCAGTGCGACTCAACGACCTGGGCGACTGAGCTGCGTCGCCTCCGAGCCGAGATGCTGACGCGACTCCTACGCGACTATCCCGACGCAGAGGTGCGTGATCTGCGATTTCTTGCTCCAGGTGCCCCCACTTGGCGCCACGGCCCACGTACGGTCAAGGGCCGCGGCCCGCGCGATACCTACGGGTAACGAGATATCGTGTCGCCAGGGTGATGCCAGTGCGCGATGGGCTGGTGTCGGCGTTCAGGCACCAGAGCATCTTCCAAACACCACTGCGCGCGCAAACATTCTGCTATATGAGTGGCACCACACCCCGCAACTCGGAGCGAGAAGCGTTCGATCCATGGGCCGCGTCGTGCGCGAGACGCGGTGCATCGCGAGCTTTGCGGTGCGAATAGGGGTCGATCCGCCTTTGAATGTGGCCTCCAGCGGCCCGCCGCAGGGCTTTTCTCGGCCTGTCCTTGATAGACTGGTGTGCGGAAGTGTCCTGAGCGTAAAAGCACGCTGAGAGGGCCGGAAAAGGATCATTGAAGGCATGAGTTCAGAACAGGCCGCATCTGCGGAAGACTACGGCGCCGGAGCGATCCAGGTGCTTGAGGGCCTTGAGGCAGTGCGCAAGCGTCCTGGCATGTACATCGGTTCCACGGGCCCCCGTGGCTTGCACCACCTCGTTTATGAGATCGTCGACAACTCTGTCGATGAAGCACTGGCCGGTCACTGCGACACCATCGATGTCACCATCCTCGAAGACGGGGGAGTGCGTGTCATCGACAATGGCCGTGGTATTCCAGTCGATCCCCACTCGTCCGACCCCTCGAAGTCGTCGGTCGAGGTTGTGCTCACGGTGCTCCACGCCGGAGGCAAGTTCGGCGGAGGCGGCTACGCGGTTTCCGGTGGTCTGCACGGCGTCGGTTCCTCCGTGGTGAATGCGCTGTCGAGCCGGTTCGAAGTGGAGGTGAAGCGCCAAGGTTTCACGTGGAACATGTCGTTCACCGGCAGCGTTCCCGATGCGCCCCTCGCGCAAGGAGAACCGAGTGAGGAGACCGGCACCACCATCACCTTCTGGCCGAGCGCTGAAATCTTCGAGACCATTGAGTTCGATTATCAGACGCTGCGCACACGTTTCCAGCAGATGGCCTTCTTGAACAAGGGCCTCAAGATCATTGTCACCGATCTTCGCCCGCAAGAGCTCGTCGAGAACGAGGAGGGCGAGCTTGTTGCGCCGCCGGCTCCGCGCGACGAATTCTTGTACGAAAAAGGCATCGAAGACTACGTGCACTACCTCAATTCGGCCAAGCGCGCCGAGCTCGTGCACGACGACATCATCTCGTTTGAGCTTGAAGACACCGAGCGCAAGATCTCGGCAGAGATCGCGATGCAGTGGACGACGGCCTACACCGAGAGTGTGCACACCTACGCGAACACCATCAACACACACGAGGGCGGCACGCACGAGGAGGGTTTCCGAGCAGCGCTCACTACGCTCGTCAACAAATACGCCCGCGAGAAGAACATCCTGCGCGACAAGGATGACAATCTTTCCGGCGACGACGTGCGCGAGGGTCTGACTGCCGTGATCTCGGTCAAGCTCGGCGAGCCGCAGTTCGAGGGCCAGACCAAAACAAAGCTCGGCAACACCGAGGCCAAGGCCTTCGTGCAGAAGGTCGTGGGCGATCAGCTGGGCGATTGGTTCGAGCGCAATCCCGGTGCGGCGAAAGACATCATCCGCAAGGCGATCCAGGCAGCCACCGCGCGACTTGCCGCGCGAAAGGCCCGCGAGACCGCCCGCCGCAAGGGTCTCCTCGAGTCAGGTGGTATGCCCGGCAAGCTCAAGGACTGCTCCTCGAAGGATCCGTCGATCTCCGAGATCTTCATCGTGGAGGGCGACTCCGCAGGCGGCTCTGCTGTGCAGGGTCGCAACCCCGCAACGCAGGCCATCTTGCCGCTGCGCGGCAAGATCCTGAACGTGGAAAAGGCCCGGCTCGACCGTGCCCTCGGCAATGCCGAGGTGCAGGCGATGATCACAGCCTTCGGTGCCGGCATTGGCGAAGAGTTCGATCCCGAGAAAGCCCGCTACCACAAGATCGTGCTCATGGCCGATGCTGACGTCGACGGCCAGCACATCACCACGCTGCTGCTGACGCTGCTCTTCCGCTACATGCGCCCGCTCATCGATCTCGGCTACGTCTACCTTGCGCAACCGCCGCTCTACCGCATCAAGTGGGTCAACGCCGAACACGAGTACGCCTACAGCGACTCGGAGCGCGACGCCCTGCTTGCCCTCGGCGCCGAAAACGGCAAGCGCCTGCAGAAGGAGAGCGGCGTGCAGCGCTACAAGGGTCTTGGCGAGATGAACTACGAGGAGCTGTGGGAGACCACGATGAGCCCCGAGACTCGAACGCTGCGGCAGATCACCATGGACGACGCGGTAGCCGCCGACGAGATCTTCGCCACTCTGATGGGTGAAGATGTCGAGGCACGCCGTGGCTTCATTCAGCAGAACGCGAAGGACGTGCGTTTCCTTGACATCTGAAAACACCACCCCCGACAACCTCGAGCAGGAGGCCGCCGAAGAGGCGAACCACGGTCGGATCGACCAGGTCGATCTACAGCTCGAGATGCAGCGGTCCTACCTCGACTACGCCATGAGCGTGATCGTGGGGCGCGCCCTTCCCGATGTGCGCGACGGCTTGAAGCCCGTGCACCGTCGTGTGATCTACACGATGTACGACGGCGGATACCGCCCCGATAAGGCATTCTCGAAGTGCACCCGTGTCATCGGTGACGTGATGGGACAGTTCCATCCGCACGGCGACAGCGCGGTTTACGACTCGCTGGTGCGACTCGTGCAGCCGTGGGCTATGCGCTACCCCCTCGCGCTCGGACAGGGCAACTTCGGCTCTCCCGGCAACGATGGCGCGGCCGCGCACCGTTACACCGAGACGAAGATGTCGCAGCTCGCCATGGAGATGGTGCGCGACATCGACGAAGAGACCGTCGACTTCCAGGACAACTACGACGGCCGTACGCAGGAGCCCACAGTGCTCACTGCGCGCTTCCCGAATCTGCTCGTCAACGGCTCCGTGGGTATCGCTGTCGGTATGGCAACGAACATCCCACCGCACAACCTGCGCGAGGTTTCGGAAGCCGCAATCTGGCACCTCGAACACCCCGACGCAAGCCGCGAAGAGCTGCTCGAAGCACTCATGGAGCGGGTCAAGGGCCCCGACTTCCCAACGGGCGCGCAGATTCTCGGCACCAAGGGGATCCGCGAGGCTTACCGCACCGGGCGCGGTTCGATCACCATGCGCGCCGTGGTGAACATCGAGGAGATCCAGGGTCGTACCTGCCTCGTCGTCACCGAGCTGCCGTACCAGGTGAACCCCGACAACCTTGCGGTCAAGATCGCCGATCTTGTGAAAGACAACAAGGTTCAGGGCATTGCGGATATCCGCGACGAGACCAGCGGCCGCACCGGCCAGCGCCTCGTCGTCGTGCTGAAGCGCGACGCCATTGCGAAGGTCGTGCTGAACAACCTGTACAAGCACACGCAGCTGCAGGAGAACTTCGGCGCGAATATGCTCGCCATCGTCGATGGTGTGCCCCGCACACTCGCGCTCGACGGCTTCATCACGGCCTGGGCGAAGCACCAGATCGAGGTCATTGTCCGCCGCACCGAGTACCGGTTGCGGAAGGCAGAGGCAGAGGCGCACATCCAGCGCGGCTACCTGAAGGCGCTCGACGCTCTCGATGAAGTTATCGCGCTGATCCGCCGCTCTCCCACTGTGGAGGAGGCCCGCGAAGGCCTGATGAGCCTGCTTGATGTGGATCAGATCCAGGCAGATGCGATCCTCGGCCTGCAGCTGCGTCGCCTCGCCGCGATGGAGCGACAGAAGATTCTCGATCTCGCCGCGAAGCTCGAAGCGCAGATCAAGGAGTACGAGGGCGTTCTGGCCTCGCCCACCGAGCAGCGTGCGATCGTGATCGAGGAGCTCAGCGAACTCGTTCACAAGTACGGCGATGAGCGCCGCACCACGATTCTGCACGGCTTCGACGGCGATATGTCGATGGAAGACCTCATCCCCGAAGAGGAGATGGTGGTGACCGTCACACGCGGTGGCTACGTCAAGCGCACGCGCATCGACAACTACCGCTCGCAGCACCGTGGCGGCAAGGGAGTGAAGGGGGCGCAGCTGCGCGCCGACGATATCGTCGAGCACTTCTTCGTCACCACCACGCACCACTGGCTGTTGTTCTTCACGAACACGGGCCGCGTCTACCGCACGAAGACCTACGAGGTGCCCGAGGGTGGGCGGGATTCCAAGGGTCAGCACCTGGCAAACCTGCTGGCGCTCGCACCCGACGAGACCGTGACGCAGATCCTCGATGTGCGCGATTTCACCGACGGCTGGTTCCTGGTGCTCGCCACCCGAGACGGCCTGGTGAAGAAGACGGCGCTCACCGAGTACGACACCAATCGCACCGGTGGCATCATCGCCATCAAGCTGCGTGAGGGCGACGAACTGGTGTCTGCGCTGATCGCGGAGTCGAGCGACGATGTGCTGCTCGTGTCGAAGCACGGCATGTCAGTGCGATTTACAGCGTCTGATCAGGCGCTTCGACCGATGGGTCGCTCGACCAGCGGTGTGCGCGGCATGAACTTCCGTGACGGAGACTCGCTGCTGTCGGCCTCGCGGATCGACGGACTTGAGGGCTACGTGTTCGTGGTCACCGAGGGCGGTTACGCGAAGCGCACCGCCGTCGATGAGTACCGTGTGCAGAACCGCGGCGGATATGGCATCAAGGTCGCGAAGCTCGATGAGAACCGCGGCGATCTGGTCGGGGCGCTCATCGTTGACGAGACTGATGAGGTGCTTGCGGTGCTCGCAAGCGGCAAGGTTGTGCGGTCTGCGGTGGCCGAAGTGCCGGCCAAGGGGCGCAACACTATGGGTGTCGTCTTTGCGCGATTCCCAGAGCGGGACCGTATCATTGGCATCGCGCGAAACACGGAGCGCGGGCTCGACGACGAAGAGTCCGAGTCCCTGGGCACCGAGAACGCAGAGAACAAGGAAGACGTGAATGAGTAACACTGTCGCCGACAAGCTGGCAAAGAAGACCCGCAAGAAGGCCCCCGCGAAGCAGGTTCGCCTGAAGCTCGTCTACGTTGACTTCTGGTCTGCGGTGAAATTCTCGTTCCTGGTGTCGCTGTGCGTGGGCATCGTGAGCGTGGTCTCTGCGATTCTCATCTACACGGTGCTGCTGCAGACCGGAGTGTTCTCGCAGGTCGACGCCTTGTTCATGGACATCGTGGGTGAGGACAACAGCCTGATGAAGTTCATCGGCTTCTCGCAGGTGCTGGGTTTCTCGGTGGTTGTCGGAATCTTGAACACCATCGTGGGCACCGCGCTCGGTGCCATCGGCTCGCTGATCTATAACCTGTTGGTGCGCGTGCTGGGTGGTTTCCAGCTGGGCTTCACCAGCAACTAAGCGGCGCACTTCGCGTGCGCGACCACGGCAACTCGCCCGGTGTTCGGTTTCGATTTTTGATTTCGGCCCGAATCGGATAATGTTGTTGCTTGGTCAAGGGGCTATAGCTCAGGTGGTTAGAGCGCTTCACTGATAATGAAGAGGTCCCAGGTTCAAGTCCTGGTAGCCCCACCAACATATGCAAGGGCGGTCGAGAAATCGACCGCCCTTCGTCGTTCCGGTGCTCGCCCAGAAGTTTGAAACAGAAGTGGCGCACTTGTCCTCCTTGTGACGGGATCCCCCGGAGTCATGCCATGCGCTGTATTCTGGGCGCTCCGAAGTGCCAGAGGGCATCGGAACAACTGCGGCGGCTGCTACCGTGCTTGGAGCTATCAGGGCAACACTGATCTATATGAACGCGCATGTGCTTGAGGTTGAACGGACTTTGCTCGCGCTCGACCACCATGAGTGCGCCGCCGTCATCCGCACATGGCCTGTAGAGCCTCGAAGATGGAAACGGGGTTGAGAACGATCAAGCCGAGGTAGAACGCAGCATGGCGCAGCGATCTTCGGCAGCGTATCGACGACATTGAGAACGGCAAGATCGAACTGCTCGACACTGACGATGTTCTCGCGAGTATTTGCGCGGACCTCGCCGCCCGTCGCACGTGAGGCTGAGGAGCCGCATTCACCCGGAAGACAAGATGCGTCAATCGCTTCTAGCGTGAGTGGCGTAGATGAGCACAGACCATGTCAGGCACCTAACCTTTGTCCGAGCCTCGCCTGACTGATGCATGTTGTGCACCGCAGAATCGATGCAGACAAAGTCGTGCACAGTCGGACAAACCTCACTCATGAAGATGAGGTCCCAGGTTCAACTCCTGGTAGCCCCACCAACGTGCGCGAGGGCGGTCGACAACCGCCCCGTGTCGCACACGGGCTACTCTGCTGCGGCGAGGCTGCTCCGCGATGGCGGCGTAGCGGAGGCCTGTGCTGTTTGCACAGTCAATTCCTAGTATGATCAACTGGTTCACAGAGATCGTGCAGTGACAATGTGAACCTTTCTCAGCCTCATCACCTCACATTGAAGGATGCCATGACTCAGGTCGATACCCAGATCGATGCCCCGCAGCAGGCGCAGGCCGCTCGCCCCTACGCGAACCTCTCAACGAACCGTTCGCTCGTAAAGATGATTCTGTTGAGCATCATCACCCTCGGGATCTACGGGGTCTACCTGACTGCCCGCACCGGCGAAGACCTCAACACCATCGCCGGTCGATACGACGGTCGCCGCTCGATGAACTTCTGGCTTGTCGCGCTGCTCCTCGGGCCGATTACG
The DNA here is from genome assembly GCF_037148395.1 of Leucobacter sp. MMO-125. Lineage (NCBI taxonomy): Bacteria > Bacillati > Actinomycetota > Actinomycetes > Micrococcales > Microbacteriaceae > Leucobacter > Leucobacter sp. MMO-125. The sequence goes on along the minus strand of NZ_JBBCTL010000003.1, from coordinate 316,054 downwards.
CTGGGCATTGTCACCCTGGTGTGGTGGTACAAGACCAGCGACCGCATGGCTCGCGAGCAGCAGCGTCGCGGTCAGAGCGCAAGCGTAGGGGGCTCGGATTTCTGGCTCTGGAACATCCTCGGCAGCTTGATCATTGTCGGGCCGTTCATCTTTACCTACAAGTGGTTGAACGCAGCGAACCAGCTGTCGCGCGACTTCAACGAGCGCGGATAATCAGCTGCGAAGGGATTGAACAGCACAGGGCGCTCACCCTGGTGATCCCACCAACATACGCAAGGGCGGTCGAGAAATCGACCGCCCTTTGTCGTATGCGGGCTACGCAGTTGCGGGGCCGCCGGCGGGAGGGCCGGGAGGGCCGGGAGGAGTGGCACCAGGTGTGTCTGCGGCAGCGATCGAGGGAGTGTCGGAGGGGCTGGCCCAGTCGGCGCGGGTGAGTGAGATCTCGTCGGCCATGTCGTTGAGGAAGCGGGTGACGATGGCGCGTTCCTCGCTGCTGAGGCGGGCCGCGGCGTAGAAGCGTCGCGCCTGCTGGCGCCCCACGGTCTGCTTCGCAGATGATTCGGTTTCTGGGGTGATGCCGATCATGAAGGCGCGCCTGTCGCTCGGGTGCATGCTGCGTACGATGTGCGCGTCACGTTCGAGCCGGTTCAGGAGCTTCGTTGTCGATGCGGGGGAGATGCGCAGGTGCGCTGCGAGCATTCCAGGCGTGACGATATCGCCCTGACGCTTCGCGACGATCAGGTAGTGGAGTGCGCGCATCTCCTGCTCGCTCAGCTTCATGTACTTGCGAGACGCCTCGGAGAGTTTGGTCTCGGCCTCCCGCAACCGCACGAGAGCTTTCATCAGCTCTGCAATCTCGTCCATTGCCGCAGGGGTCACGTTCGACACATCTACGAGGTCGCTGCTTCCAGCTTTCAGGCCGACCCGGTAGAGGTTCTCCGAGATCCGATCGCCGGTCTCGTCGGAGGAATGTTCCATACCGTAATCCTAGAGTTTGTTAACCATCTCTCTGAGAAAGTATCCTTGTGTGTAATATCTCATACGAGCAATAATGTTCTTACGGATACTTTACTCGCTCAAGAGGGGAATCGCATGAGTCAGATCGAACTCGTTGTGCTGATGGGAGAAGACGGATCCGCCACAGGATCCGCACCCAAGAGCGAGGTGCACACAGTAGAGACACCGCTGCACCTGGCCTTCTCCTGCTATCTCCTCGACGACAGCGGCCGCCTGCTCCTCACACGACGGTCACTCACTAAGCGCACCTGGCCCGGTGTCTGGACCAACAGCTTCTGCGGGCACCCCGGCCCGGGCGAAGATATCGAGAGCGCCCTGCACCGACGCGCCTCCCAAGAACTCAATGTTGAGGTCGAGCGCGTCGAACTGCAGCTGCCCGACTTCCGCTACCGCGCCGTAGACGCCAATGGCATCGTCGAGAACGAGATCTGCCCCGTCTACACCGCAGTGGCACACGGCCCCGTGCTCCCCGAACCCGATGAAGTTGCAGAGTGGGCGTGGGTCGAACCCGGCGACGCGATCCGCTCCCTGCAGAGCACACCGTTCATCTTCAGCCCCTGGCTCAGGGAACAACTCCCCGCGCTCGCAAGCGTCGCTGCATTCTCCGGAGCGCAGAGCCATGGCTGACACCGTGCAAGAACAACGCAGCGCCGACCTTGTCACCGCTGAAATCGAACAGCAACTCCGAGAACTGCTCGACATCGGCAAAGCCAGCACCGCGTCGCTCGGCCCCCACTTCGGCCACCTCTGGGACCTTGGCTCCGAGTGCCTGCTCGGTGGCAAGATGCTGCGCCCCAGACTGCTCATGGGTGCCTACGCCGCAATCACAGATCCGCCCTCCGACAACGTGGCCGACCGCCGTGCCGCACTCCGCATCGCCGCCGCCATCGAACTCCTGCACTTCGCCTTCCTGCTCCACGACGACGTGATCGACGAAGATCTCACCCGCCGCGGCGCACCCAATGTCATCGGACGGCTGCTGCACGAAGCGGATCTCGCACGCGGCGAAGAGGTTGCAGACTCGCGCGCCCTCCACTGGGCGCGTAGCAGCGGCATCCTCCTCGGCGACCTCATGCTCTCCGAGGTGCACCAGGTGTTCGCGAGGGAACCCCTCGCAGACAGCACGCGTCGCAGGCTCCTCGATCTGCTGCGGCGCACCACGACCGAGTCGGTTGTCGGAGAGCACTCTGATATCGGGCTCGGCGATCGCATCATCCCCTCCGATCTCAACACGGTGCTCGAGATGAGCCGCCTGAAGACAGCGACCTACACCTTCGAATTCCCGCTGCGCGCCGCAGCCGTGCTCGCCGGTGCGCCTCCGCGGCTGGAAGATGCGCTGGGGGAGGTCGCCCGGCACCTTGGTGTGGCGTTCCAACTGCAGGACGATTTGCTCTGCGCGTTCGGAGACAGCCGAGAGCACGGCAAAGACGTGTTCTCCGACTTCCGCGAGGGCAAGGAAACGGCGATCATCGCCTATGCGCGCATGACAGGGGCGTGGCCCAACATCGAACCACTGCTGGGGTCACCAGACTTCTGCGAGGCAGACGCCGAGGCCATCCGCACGCTCCTCGTGGAGTGCGGGGCGGAAGGATTCGTGCGTTCGATCGTCGACGAACGCATTCGCGCCGCAGTCGAGATCACCTCGCGCGAGGCCACAGCGATGCCCGCGGCACTGCGCGGTTTCCTGATCGGCATCATCGATTCCCTGGACGGAAGGCGGGTGTAATGGCCAGCACGGACACACTCAGCTCGCTTGAGCGCTACAGCATCGCCTGCGAAGATGCGGCGGGGCGGATCATCTCGGCGTACTCGACATCGTTCGGCACGGCGACGGCGCTGCTCGGTGCGCGACACAGGCGTCACGTGCGCAATTTGTACGCCCTGGTGCGGGTAGCCGATGAACTCGTCGACGGGGTGGCCGCGCAGGTGGGCATGGGGGCTGCTGAGCAGCGCCAACAGTTGGACGCTCTGGAACAGGAGACCGAGGCGGCGATGCGTTCCGGCTACAGCAGCAACCCGGTGGTGCACGCCTTTGCTCGCACGGCCCGCGAGGCCGATATCGGCCCCGAACTCACACGACCCTTCTTCGCTTCGATGCGGATGGATCTGCCCGCAGACGGTGCATCAGAGCCAGCCTCAGAGCCCGCATCCGAAGTCGCGGCCGAGCCCGTAGCGGGCGCACATGCCACCGCGAGCCCCGCCGGTATTCGAGCCTTCGACCAGGCGGAACACGCCGTGTATGTGCACGGCTCGGCAGAGGTGGTGGGCCTGATGTGCCTGCGGGTGTTCATGCGTGGGGAGGCGCGCAGCGAGGATCAGCTGCGCCGCCTGGATTATGGGGCACGGCAGTTGGGTGCTGCGTTCCAGAACGTCAACTTCCTGCGAGATCTGGGCGACGACACCGAGCGCCTGGGGCGAGGCTATTTGGGTGCCGAAGTTGAGCTGACTCCCGAACAGCAGCAGCGGTGGATCCTCACGATCCGCCGTCAACTCACCGACGCCGAAGCAGTGCTCCCGTTGTTGCCCGGTGACGCGCGGGGCGCTGTAGGGTGCGCTCTGCGGTTCTTTGCGAAGCTGACCGACCAGTTGGAGCGTACTCCTGCTGATGGGCTCCGCGAGCGACGCGCTCGGGTGTCGAATCCTGTGAAGGTGTGGCTCGCATTGCGGGCGTTGGTGTCGGCACGGAGGGTGGGTCTCGCATGACACGCACGATTGTTATTGGGGGCGGTGTCGCCGGTTTGGCGACCGCTGCGCTGCTCGCCCGAGAGGGGCATCGGGTGCGCTTGCTGGAGCAGCGGGCAGACATCGGTGGCCGCGCCGGAAGCATGGAGATCGATGGCTTCCGTTTCGATACGGGGCCGTCTTGGTATCTCATGCCGCGCGTCTTCGAGCACTTCTTCGAACTGCTCGGAACGAGCGCGGAGGAGCAGCTTGATCTGCGCACCCTCGACCCCGGATACCGGGTGTTCGGCGAGCCCGCTGTCGACGGTTCGGTGCCGGAGATGACGGTACCGTATGGGCGCGATCGCGTGGAGGCGGTCTTCGAAGAGCGCGAGCCGGGGAGCGGCCGCCGCCTGAGCCGGTACCTCGACTCCGCAGCTCACGCCTCGGAGATGGCGGAGCGCTATTTTCTGTACAACCCGTTCACTCGGTGGCGTTCGCTGTTCGCCCCCGAGGTGCTGCGAGCTGCACCGCGGCTGGTCAGCCTGCTGGGCACCTCGCTCGCACGATTCGCAGGGAAGCGTTTCGCCGACCCCATGCTGCGCCAGGTGCTCGGCTATCCGGCGGTGTTTCTCGGCACTGATCCTGACCGCGCTCCCGCGATGTACCACCTGATGAGCGCACTCGATCTTGATGAGGGTGTGCAGTATCCGATGGGCGGATTCTGGCGGCTGGTCGAGTGCATCGAGCAGTTGGCGCGCGACGCGGGTGTGGAGATCGTGACGGAGGCGCAAGCCACTGAGATTCTGACGCGCAGCTCTCGAGAGGGCGCGGTGGCGAGCGGGGTGCGCTGGGTCGATGCTGCCGGTGTCGAACATGTCGAGCACGCCAATTTCGTGGTGTCCGGTGCGGATCTGCACCATACCGAGACGGCGTTGCTGCCGCCCGAGCTGCGCAGCTACCCGGAGCCGTGGTGGGACCGTCTGGAGAGCGGGCCGGGCGCTGTGCTCGTGCTGCTCGGGGTGCGTGGCGAGCTGCCGCAGCTGGAGCATCACTCGTTGTTCTTCACGCGTGACTGGCAGGCCAATTTCCGGGCTATTTTCGGTGAGCAGCCGAGTGTGCCCGATCCCGCATCGATCTATGTGTGCCGGCCGAGTGCGACCGACAGCGAAGTAGCGCCGGAGGGGTACGAGAATCTGTTCGTGCTGATTCCCGTGCCCGCCGATGAGCAGATCGGTGCTGGGGGAGCAGACGGCGCAGGCGATCCGCTGGTGGAACGTGCTGCGGATGCCGCGATCCGCCAGATCGAGGAGTGGGCTGGGATCCCTGATCTGCGGGAGCGGATCGTGGTGCGGCGCACGATCGGCCCCGCCGATTTTGCCGAGCAGTATCACTCCTGGCAGGGCGGCATGCTCGGCCCGGCTCATGTGCTGCGTCAGAGTGCGATGTTCCGCGCCCAGAATGCGTCGAAGCGGGTGCAGGGCTTGTTCTACGCCGGCGCCACAACGGCTCCTGGGGTGGGGGTGCCGATGTGCCTGATCAGCGCCGAGTTGGTGCTGAAGCGCATCAGGGGCGATCACTCGGCGGGTCCGACGGTGCCGCGCATGGCGGCTGCGCCGCTGCGCTCTGAGGCCGCGCGATGATCTCGTTCGTCTACCTCGCCTGCCTGCTCGCCGGCATTGGGTGCATGCTGCTCATCGATTACCGCTTTCGGCTGTTCTTCTGGCGTGATGCGGCGGCGGCCACTCTTGTGACGCTCGCGGGCACCGCGTTTCTGCTGCTCTGGGATGCGGCGGGCATTGCGGCGGGCATTTTCTTGCGGGGCGGATCCGGGATCGCCTCCGGTGTCGTGCTCGCACCCGAGTTGCCGCTTGAGGAGCCCGTGTTCTTGGTCTTCCTAGTGCTCTGCACCATGGTGCTGTACACGGGGGCTGCGCGGCTGATCGCGCATCGAGCTGAGCGGAGGGCGTCATGACGTACGCGCTGCTCTCAGCCGGTTTTCTTGCGGTGGCGGTGCTCGGCGGGGTGCTGTTTGCGCGTGCCGCGGGGCCGGCCCGTCCGGTGTGGGGTGCGGTGGCGATTGCGGGGGTTGCGCTGTTGGTGCTCACCGCGGTGTTCGACACGCTGATGATTGCTGCCGGGCTGTTCACCTACGAGGATGGGCTGGTGTCTGGGGTGCGCGTGGGGCTCGCGCCGGTGGAGGATTTTGCGTACCCCCTCGCTGTGGCGGTTGCGCTGCCGGCGCTGTGGGTGTTGCTGACTCGGCGACAGGCCGTGTCGGCCGGCGCTCTGCTGCGGCACGCGTGGGTGGCTTCCCGGCCGGTCAGTTGGGTCAACACCGCGTTTCCGTTCGCGGCGGCAATGCTGCTGACCACACGCGAAATCGACTGGCTGCTTGTTGTGGGAACGCTCTACTACCTGGTGCCCTACAACCTGGCGATGTACGGCATCAATGATGTCTTCGACTACGCCTCAGACGTGCAGAACCCTCGCAAGGGCGGCATCGAAGGCGCGTTGCTACCGCCAGAGTTCCACAGGCCGCTGCTGTGGCTTGCGCTCGCGAGCAATGTGCCGTTCCTGATCGTGCTCCTCGCCGCAGGCACCCCAGCTTCTGCGCTTGCGATCGCGGTGAGCACCTTCGCGCTGGTGGCCTACTCGGCTCCGCGTTTACGGTTCAAGGAGCGCCCGGTGCTCGACTCGCTCACCTCGAGCGCGCACTTCGTGACACCGGCTGTGGTGGGGCTTGCGCTCGCTGGCGCGCGCGTCGATGCCGGCCTGGTGCTCACCCTGGCAGCGTTCTTCATTTGGGGGGTCGCGGCGCACGCCTTCGGTGCGGTGCAGGATATTGTGCCGGATCGTGAGGCCGGTATCGGCTCCATCGCCACGGCCTTCGGTGCGGCGCGCACGGTGAGGCTCGCCCTGGTGATGTGGCTCGTCGCGGGATTGCTCATGCTGGCGGTGCCGTGGCCCGGCCCTCTGGCCGCGGTGATCGCGATCCCTTACCTTCTGAATTGTGCCCCCTTCGTGCGTGTCACCGATGCGGATTCCGCGCGCAGTAATCGCGCGTGGCGCCGGTTTATCTGGCTCAACTACCTTTCTGGGTTTCTCGTCACTCTGATCCTGATCCTGTTCTGGAGCGTCTCATCATGAACGAGTCATCGCGGCGCCACGCAGCGCCCACCGCACCCTCAACCCCGCAGCGCAGCCGCGTGCCGCGCTGGCTCAGGATTCTGCTGCCGGCGGTGCTGATTCTTGTCTGGTTCGCCGGGGCGGGGATTGGCGGCCCCTACTTCGGCAAGGTGAGCGAGGTGTCGTCGAACGATCAAACCTCCTATCTGCCGGCGTCTGCCGATGCGACGCGCGTGCAGGAGCGGTTGGGTGATTTCAGTGAGCAGAACGCCATTCCGGCGGTTATCGTGTTCACCGCCTCGCAGAAACTCAGCGACAGCGAAGTCGAGCAGTTGCAGACCGCGGTCGACGATCTCACGAAGATCACAGGGGTGCTGCCCGACGCCTCGCCGTTGATCCCGTCGGAAGACGGTCTCGCGGTCGAGGTGTTCGTGCCCATCGACAGCACCTCCGAGGTCGGCAATGTCGTTTCCGAGATATCGGCGCAACTGCGCGCCGATATTCCCCAGGGCGTCGAATCGTTCGTGACAGGGCCAGCGGGGTTCACGGCCGACCTGGTCGAGGCGTTCTCCGGCATCGATGGCATTCTGCTGCTCGTCGCCCTGATTGCGGTGTTCATCATCCTGATCATCGTCTACCGCTCCTTCCTGCTGCCGATCGCCGTGCTCGCCACCAGCCTGTTCGCGCTGACCGTGGCGCTGCTCACGGTGTGGTGGCTTGCGAAGGCCGGCGTGCTGCTGCTCAGTGGGCAGACGCAGGGCATTCTCTTCATCCTGGTGATCGGCGCCGCAACCGACTACTCCCTGCTCTACGTGTCGCGGTATCGCGAGGAGCTGCGCGTGCAGCACGACAAGTGGACGGCGACGATGCGCGCGATCCGCGGGTCGTTTGAACCAATTCTGGCCTCTGGCGGCACGGTTATCGCAGGTCTGCTCTGCCTGCTGTTCAGCGATCTGAAGTCGAATAGTTCGCTGGGCCCTGTCGCATCGATCGGCATCGTGTTTGCGATGCTTTCGGCGCTGACGCTGCTCCCGTCGATCCTGTTCGCCTTCGGGCGGGCAGCGTTCTGGCCGCGTCGGCCGAAGTACGAGCCCGAGGTGGTGGCAGCCGAGGGCGGAGTACCCTCTCGGGGGCTTTGGCACCGCTTGGGCGTGTTCATCCGCAAGCGGCCGCGCGCCATCTGGGTCACCACTGCGGTGGTGCTCCTGATCGGCGCGATGGGGGTGACGCAACTGCAGGCACAGGGTGTGCCGCAGTCAGACCTCGTGCTGGGCGCCTCTGAAGCGCGCGATGGCCAGATCGCGCTGGGCGAGCATTTCCCCGGCGGATCGGGCAGCCCTGTGTCAGTGCTGGTGGCCGAGGACCAGTTGCAGGCCGCGGCAGATGTGCTGCTCGGCAGCTCGGGTGTCGACGGTGTGACGGTGCTCAGCGCCGACTCGCCCTCGGGCACCGCGCCGGTCACCGCCGACGGCATCACCGCCTTCGGCCCGCCCGGCACTCCCGCACCCCAGCCCACCGTCGCAGGCGGAGACGTGCTGCTGCAGGGCACCCTCACTGACGCCGCAGATTCGGCGGCAGCGGAGCAGACGGTGCGCGAGCTGCGCACAACCTTCGCCACCGACGGCACTCAGGCACTCGTCGGCGGTGTCACGGCGACGGCGATCGACACGAACGACGCGTCGATCCACGACCGCACGCTCATCATCCCGATCGTGCTGCTGGTGATTCTGGTGATTCTCATGCTGCTGCTGCGCTCGGTGCTGGCACCGGTGCTGCTGGTGCTCACCACCGTGGTGTCCTTCGGCACGGCGCTCGGGGTGTCGGCTCTGGTGTTCGATTTCGTCTTTGACTTCCCGGGGGCGGATCCGGCGGTGCCGCTCTACGGCTTCGTGTTCTTGGTGGCGCTCGGCATCGATTACAACATCTTCCTTGCGACCCGGATCCGCGAAGAATCGCTGCAGCACGGCACCCGCGAGGGCATCATTCGCGGTCTATCGGTGACGGGCGGCGTGATCACCTCGGCGGGCCTCGTGCTCGCGGCGACCTTCGCCGCGCTTTCTGTGATCCCGATCCTGTTCCTCGCCCAGATCTCGTTCATCGTCGCCTTCGGTGTGCTGCTCGACACCTTCATCGTGCGGGCGCTGCTCGTGCCGGCGCTGATGTACGACATCGGGCCGGCAGTGTGGTGGCCGTCGAAGCTGAGCCGACAGCGCGCGGTGTCGTGATGCGAGGCCCCGTCCGCGGTAGCGTGATGCCATGGAACCGGGGTGGGCTCGTCGTGTGTTGTTGGTTGAAGACCAGGCGGTGCTGCGTACCCTGACGCGGGAGCTGTTCGAGCAGCGCGGCTTCGAGGTGTGCAGCGCCGCCACGGGCGTTGAAGCACTGGCAGCGTTCGATGCCTTCGACCCTGATGTGCTGGTGGCCGACATCGATCTCGGAGCGCGACCCGATGGTGCTGAGCTGGCAGAGATTCTTCGCGCTCGCGCCCCGCACTTGGGGGTCGTGTTCCTATCGAGTTACCCTCGGGCTGCCGCGGGCGCGCAGCCCTTTGGGCTCGCCGATGCGGTGTTTCTGAGTAAGGCGGCGATCGGTTCAGCCGATGAGCTGGTGGCGGCCGTCGAGGGGGCCCTGGGGAGCAGCGCGGGTGACGTCTTTGGCGATGGCCCGGGGGCTGGTGCTGATGCTGTTTCTGGGGCTGCGAAGGCTGGTGGCGGCAACGGTATCGGATCGCTCACTCGGCACCAGCTGCGGGTGCTGAGCATGGTGGCGCGCGGCTGGTCGAACGAGCAGATCGCCGAGCAGTCGGGGGCAGGGCTGCGGGCCGTTGAACGTTCGGTGAGCCGCATCTTCGAGCGACTCGAGGTGTCGGGGGATCGCGGAGTGAATGCGCGGGTGGCGGCTGCGGCTCAATACCTTGCCGAGTTCGGGCCCGTGAGGTGACACGGCTGGCCCAAACGTGGTGGTCGGTGCTGCGTGGCCGTCGCTTCCTCTCACGGTGGTCGTTGTGGGGCACCCTGCCGGTGGCGGTCACGGTGATGGGTGCCTATTTCGGCTCGGATGGCGACCGCCCCGGTGCATTGTTCGTGGTCTCGGCAGCGTCGTGGGTGGTCGCGGTGGCGGTGCTGTGGCCGCTTGCGCGGTGGGTGGCCCGGTGGGCGCATCCGACAGGCAGGGCGGTTGCGGTGGCTGTCGTGGTCACGGTGCTGGCGGGCACGCGCCCGCTGCTGCTCGATGCGTTGTGCGGCATGGTGGGCGCGATTGCGGCGCCGCCTGAGTGGCTGCCGTTTCGGGTCGCCACGAACCTAGTGGTCTGGTGGGCGGTGCTGTCGGTGCTTGCGCTGCTTGCTGAGACGGTGAGGGAGAGACGGATCGCCAACCGTCGCCTCGCCGTGCTCGCTGCCGATTTTGCGAGCATTGAGCACGAGGGCGCCGAGCGGGCGCGGGCAGTGCAGCGTCTGGTGGAGGAGTGCCGGGGCGAGCTCGTCAGCGAGGCTGCGCATCTCGACCCCGAGCGAGGCGAGGCTGTGGCGCGCTTCTCGCAGCGCGTGCGGGAGTGGTCGCACCGTTTTGCGCAGCAGGCGGAGGCGGCGCGGAACCGGCGAGCCGATCCGCACCCGGCCGATGCGACGCCCCGGGGCGGCGGGCGCTTGCCGGGTGCGATGCTGCGGGTGCCGCCAGTCGGCGCGGTGAGCGCGCTATGGGCCCTGCTGGTGCTGCCCTACGCGGTGCGGCAGCTGCCGCCCGCGACCCTCGCGGTGTCATGCCTGCTGCTGATCGGGGGTGGGCTCGCGATCGACGTTGCGGTGCGCAGGCGGCGGATCCGCGCCGTCAACAGGGTGGCGGTGCTGCTCGCGCTCTGGAGCGTGGCGGGCGTGGTGCTCGCGTTGCTCGTGCTGCTGGGCAGTGGTGCACCCCTGCGCTACGCCTGGGTTTCTGCGCTGGCGCTGCCGCTCGTGGCCCTGGTGCTGTGCCGCTGCACGGGTCTGGTGCACGGGTTGGGGCTCGACGGGCGCCGACTCGAGACGATGGTGCGCGAGCGGCAGCGTTCGCTTGCTGCGGCGAATGCTGAGGCACATCGCGTGGCGGAGGCGACGAGTCGACGCTTGCACGGCGCGGTACAGGCGGCCTGCGTGCGGATGCTCGCGAGTGTTGGGGGTGAGCCTGCTGAAGCGACGTTGCTGGAGTTGCGTGAGGCGCTGGCACCACTCGGGGCCGCTGTGGTGCCTGCGGTTCACTCGGGTGCCGCGCCGCTCGATGCAGTGCTGCACGACTGGGCTCGCGTGGTTCCGCTCATGCACGAGATTTCGCCTGAAGCGCGCGAGCTGCTGGAAGCCGCCCCCGGTGCGGCGGCGGGTGCGGCCGAGGTGGTGACCGAGGGGCTGGTGAATGCGGTGAAGCACGCTGCAGCGCCTCAGGTGCGGGTGTCGGTGACGCGGGTGCAGACGGCGGCCGGAGTGCGGCTCGACGTGGAGGTGGTAAGCGCCGGTGTGCTGCCTGCCGGTGCGGCGTTGCGCGGGGATGCGCCGGTGGCGCTGATCGGTGCGGAGTTGGGGCAGCGGGGCGGTGATGTTGTGTTGCGTGCGAGCCTCGCGGTGCCGGCAGTCGTGCCAACCGCACATTCCGCAGATCCGTTTGGGGCGACGCGCTAGCGTTCGAATTACCCAGCGAGAAGGCGGAACCCGTGAACGATCTCACCCAGTTGATCCCCATCGCCGTTGGAGTCATGATCTCACCGCTCCCGATTGTCGCGGCGGTTGCCCTGCTGCTCTCGGCGCGGGGCCGGGTGAACGGCCTCGCCTTTGTTGGGGCGAGTGTGGTTGTGGTGTTTGGTTGGACCCTGCTTGGCGGGTTGACGGCGTCGCGCGCTGGCGCGGGCCACTCTGACGGTGACGACGTTGTGGTGCTCGTGATCACGGCGGTGCTCGCGCTCGGCTTCCTCGTGCTTGCGGTGACGAGGTGGTTGGGCAGGCCGCGCAACGGGGAGCCGGCGAAGACGCCGTCGTGGCTTGCTGTCGCTGACACGCTTACGCCGGTGCGCTCCGCGGGTCTGGGCGCGCTCATGGGTGTGACGAACGCCAAGAACATTCCGCTTGCGCTGAAGGCTGGTGCGCTGATCGGGGCCCATGATCTGCCTGTGGTGGCGGTTGTCGGTGTGAGCGCGGTGTTCGCGGTGGGTGCGTCGCTGGTGCTGATCGTGCTGGTGCTGCTCGCGGCCAGCCGCTCGCAGCGTATTGCTGCGGCGTTGCAGCGGCTGAAGGCTGAGCTCATCGGACATAATGCGATCATCATGTCGGTGCTCTTCCTTCTGCTGGCGGCTTCGGAGATTGGGCACCTGCTGCACGCACTGCTCCACTGAACTGCGGTGCTCTGCGCCGTCTCAACGAAAGGAAGCGCACATGTCCGAGGAGATCATTGCGCAGGCGGGTGCTGGCACGTTCATCGGGTCCGTGGAGGCGGAGTCGGGCGTGCGGGTGTGGCGCGGCATCAGGTATGCGCTGCCGCCTGTGGGCGAGCTGCGGTGGCGTGATCCTGTCGCGACACCGGCGCTGTCCGAGCCGACGGCATGTGTGAGCAAACCCCCGGCGGCACCTCAGGCCCCCAATCCCGGGGTACCGCTCGGCGATGGTGCCGTGATCGATGAGGATTGCTTGTTCCTCAATGTGTGGGCACCCGAGTCTGCTGAGGCGCTGCCTGTCATGGTGTGGCTGCATGGCGGGGCTTACACGTTCGGGTCGTCGGCGCAGCCACTGTATGAGGGTGCCACGCTGGTGCGTGATGGCGGTGTGGTGCTTGTCACCGTGAACTACAGGCTGGGCGCGCTGGGTTTCCTCGATCTTTCGGGGGTGGATCCCGAGGCGTTCGACGGCAATCTCGCGCTGAAGGATGTGCTGCTCGCGCTCAATTGGGTGCAGGAGAACATTGCCGCGTTCGGCGGGGATCCGTCGCGGGTGACGGTGTTCGGGGAGTCGGCGGGCGGCGGCTTGGTGACGGCGCTGCTGGCGGTGCCTTCTGCGGCGGGGTTGTTCCATCGCGCGATCGCGCAGTCTTCTCCGGCATCGAGCATGTATGGGCCGGAGCGGGCGCGGGAGGTGGCGGATCGCTTCCTCACTGAGGTGGGGGTGTCTGCGGCGGATGCTGCCCGGGTGCGCGAGCTGCCCGTTGATGAGATTGTGCGTGCGAGCAGCGCTGTGTATGCGGCCGTGCCTCAGCAGTCGCCGGGGCGGTTGGCGTTTGCGCCGGTGGTTGACGGTTCGTTGCTGCCTGAGCCGCCGATTACGGTGTTGCGCGAGGGGCGCGGGCATCCGGTGCCGCTCATTATCGGCACGAATCGCGATGAGGCGTCGCTGTTCAAGTTCATGAAGTCGCCCCTGATTCCGATTACTGAGGATCGGATCATGGAGATGTTCACGGATATGCAGGCTGAGGTGCCGGATGTGGAGTTGCCGTCGGTGCAGCAGGTGATGTCGGCCTATGAGGGGGTGCGGCATCGCGTGTTGGGGCTCGGGGTGGCGAGGGATATCGGCTTCCGTATGCCGAGCGTGTGGATTGCGGAGGGGCACAGCGCGGTGGCGCCGGTGTGGTTCTACCGCTTTGACTACAGCACCCCGTTCTTGAGGGTGATCGGTCTCGGCGCCACGCACGCCACCGAGTTGCCCTACCTGTGGGGCAACCTCGATGGAGGGCCGAAGGATCCCACGTTCCGGCTCGGTGGGCGCCGTGAGGCTGGCAGGATCGGTGCTCGCATGCGTGCGCGTTGGACGGCGTTCGCGCGCGGTGGAGAGCCGGAGGTTGAGGTGTTGCAGGGCGCTGCGCCCGCGGATGCGGCTGAGTGGCGGCCGTATGATCTTGAGTCGCGCGCCACGCTGGTGATCGCTCGGGAGGACCGCTGCGTCGATGATCTCGACGGGCAGTTGCGGGCAGGCTGGGGCGACGAGGTGCTTACATTCCGTTGATTTGGCGGGGCGACGCGCGCTCATGTTGCGCGTCGCTTCCTGAGTCGCTAAGGTTGTCTAGGTCAGCGACGGGCAGAAGTTCAGCCCGGAGGAGTTCGATTCGATCTCCCGCTGCGGAAGTCGCCTAGCGGCTTCGGGTCCTTAACTCAGTTGGTAGAGTGCCTGCTTTGCAAGCAGGATGTCGGGAGTTCGATTCTCCCAGGATCCACCACTCACACAACCCCGGGTCTTTCGAGATCCGGGGTTTTTGGTTTGTGGGTCAGGGTTTGTCTGTGGCCCTGGGGGTTACCCGCTCTGGCTGTCTATCGCAGCTGCGGCTGCGGGGGCCCAGCTGGGGGCAATGTCTCGGCGCAACCTATCCCCAGAGTTATCCACAGCTGGGGATGAATTACAGTGGTGTGATTCGGGGGAGGGGGTAAATGACACATATCCTCGCGCGCGCAGGGCGAAAACAGACGCTGCGGCTCTCGAAGTTGTTATTCACAACTTGGGGATAGTCAATCTCCCTCAGTCGCGCACCACGACCAAGCGACGCTTCCCCTCCACGAAGCGCATCCGCTCCAGATCTCTGAGCGCATCACGGCCCACCCACACCCGCGGCGGCTCGGCGGCGGCCACCAGCCGCTGCGCCACCTCCACAGCCCGATCCCGGCTCACTAGATCGCGCTGACCCACCTCCCGCAGCGCCCACGAAACAGCCTTCTTGACGTGCAATCGCGCATCACCCGCGTGCCGCTCGATGAGGTCGAGATAGACGCCCACTGTCTCCTCCGACAGTGCACGATCGTGCGTCGTCGCCGACGCCATCAGCGCAAACGCCGCCCGCTTCGTGTACGTCGGCTCCGCGGCAGCCCACACGGGAATGCGCGATCCATACCCCTCGATGCGCAAAAAGAGCGAATTGCACAGGTGATCGCAGAGATCCCACGACCGCACATCCACCAGCAGCCCGCTCGCCTCATCGAGGGCCAGCGTCGCCGGATCGAACACCAGCGCCGCGAGCAGCCGCGCCTCGTGCACCCCCGTCGCCCACAGTTCGCGCGCGAGCGGGTTCGAGCGCCCCACACCCTTCGCGATCCTGCGGATCACTGGTATCGGCACACCGATGCTGTCAGCCTCAGGAATACCGAGTCGCACCACGCTGAGCCGATGCCGCTCTGAGGCCTCCGCCCTGAGCATCGCAAGAAGTTCGCGCGAGTTCACGCGCTCGGCAGCATCTGCGGTGTGCATGAAGCGATGCTACGGCAGGAGAACCAGCACCGGCCTCACCCGAGCGCGGCGAGAATCGCCAGGTGGTCGCTCTCCCCGGCGCGCAGCGTCTTCGCGCTGGAATCCACGAAGCCGCGCTGATACACGTGGTCGATCCTCGCCAGCGGAACCCCAGCCGGCCAGGTGAATCCGAAGCCGCCGGCTTCCTGCCGCGGCTCATCGAGCTGTGCGCGGATCGCAGCGAGCGCCGGATCCGTCGCCGCAGCATTGAAATCACCGATCGCGATCACCCGATCCGCCGCATCCGCCGCGATCGTGTCGCCGAGTGCGCGCAGCATCGTGTCGCGCGCAGACTGCGAACCGGGCCGCAACGACGCCGCATGAATCACATACACCTCGATGGGCCCGCCGGGAGCCTCCACCTGCGCGGCCAAGGCCCGCCGCCAGCCCAGACCGAGATCGAGCGGGTGCGCCTCCGCGATCGGAAGCGTGCTCCACAGACCCACCGTTCCCACCAGGTACGAGTAGGGATGGCTGCCGGCAAGCTCCGCGATCGCCTGCTCACGCGACTCGGCGTCGAGCTCGGTGAGCGCAATGAGATCCGCCCCTTGCTGCTGCAGTGCCCGCGCCGACGCATCCGCAGTGCCTGAACCCGCTTGCACATTCTGGCTCGCAACGACAAGATTGCCGTCAGTCTGCCAGGGAGAACCCGTGATCGCTGCGGGCAGCCACGTGATCGATGTCGACACAGCGAGCACCCATGTGAGCGCAGGCACCGCCGCGATCCAGCGGCGGCCGCGCACCCGCAGCGCGGCGACGCACAGCACGAGTGCTGGGATCCAGAGCCACGGCAGCATCACCGCGACAGCGGTGCCCACGATCCCGGGCACGAATCCCAGCAGCACCAGCGCAATGAACGCCGCCGCACTGATCGCGGCCCCGGCGCGACGGCGCGACTCGCCGCCACGGCGGTCGGGCGCTGGGCTGTCTGCGCTGCGGGGGAGGGAACTCACTCGGAAGATCGTAAAGCCGCGCGCCTCGGAGCCCGCTGACCGCGGGCCTTCGGGCCCTGCGGCTCGGTGTGCGTGCCGGCCCCGTGCGGGACTTCCGCGACGACGCCCCGCAGTCCATACTGTTTCGCATGGGAATCGAGGTTCGACCGGCAACGGTCTTCGAGGATGTCGCCGCGGTCATCGGTCCGAAAAAGCCCACCTCGAACGTGTGCTTCTGCCTGAGCTACCGTATCGGCAGCAAAGAGAACGTGGCCCTGCGTGAGCCGGCTCGTTCTGCCAGGGTGCGCAAACTGTGCGAGCAAGATCCGCCCCCCGGTGTGCTCGCCTACATCGACGGCGAACCCGTGGGCTGGGCCGCGGTGCACCCGCGAGCCGGTACCAGCTTCGCCCGCAATAGGCTGATCCCTCACCTCGACGACCTCGACGTGTGGTCGCTATGGTGCTTCCGGGTGCGGCCCGGCTATCGCAAGCAGGGCGTGATGCACGCGCTCATCGAAGGTGCCGTCGCCCACGCCCGCGCGAACGGTGCCCCCGCGATCGAGGGCTATCCCCTCGACAACGGGGGCGAACGGGTGAACCTCACCATGGCCTACGTCGGCACCCGGCGCCTCTTCGAGTCGGCGGGCTTCGAGAAAGTGGCCGACACGCGCTCGATGCTCGACGGCTTCCCACGAGTGCTGATGCGCCTACCGCTGACCTGAGCGCACGAGCTTCTGCTGGGTGGCCCTGCTGCACAGTGGGCTCGAGAGGCGGGTGGTGCAGGCGGACCGGCGGTATCTTGTGCGAAATCCGCCATCCGGCCGCTGTGATGCGCGCCCGGAGTCGGCCACTGCAGCGGGGCGAATGGGCGCGGCCGCGGCGTGACTAGCCTCGCAGGCGGTGCTCGGCGAAGGCGACCGCGCGCGGCACGCCAGCGAGACGCCCCTGCTCGGCAAGCACGCCGGTGATGAGCTCCTGGGGTGCGGGATGCCAGGGCAGATCGGCAAGATACGCCTCGTGCGCGCTGAGCGACGCGACAGCGCGACGCTCAGCCTCCGCATCGACGGGCACGCAGTGGGTGGCGCTGGCCCCGGTGAGCAGCAGACGCTGCACGCTCCACGGTGCCAAGTCTTCGTCGTGCACCAGTTCTGGGAACACCCAGCGGTTGTCGGCGTCGCGCACCGCGTCAATGGTGGCGAGGCCGGCGGCGCGGTGATCCGCGTGATCGAAGCCCCACGCTACCGCGAGCTGACCTGATCCGCACACCACAGCATCGGGGCGGAAGGCGCGAATCTCACGGGCGATCGCGCGGCGCAGCGGCAGTCCGTATTCGAGCACCCCGTCAGGGAAATCGAGCATCGTAAGCCGCTCCACACCCACCGCGTCGCAGGCCGCCCGCTGCTCGCGGGCGCGCAGCGGGCCCGCCTCTTCCGGCGGGCGCTGCATCCCCGCCTCGCCGGCGGTGAGCAGCAGATACCCGACTTCGATGCCGCGGGAGGTCCAGTGCGCGACGGCTGCGGAGGTGCCGTACTCGGCGTCGTCGGGGTGCGCCACCACCACGAGCACCCGCCCGATCCCCAGCTCGTCGAGCAGCGGAAGCGGCTCAGCCGCGGCGACTTGAGGTGCGTCATGGGAGTTCATGGCCTCAGCCTAAGCCGGGATGCCGAACCCAGAACAGGGGGTAGGGAAAACCGGAAGCGTTCTCTCCGGATCTCTCGGTGTCGCCCCTCGCAGGCCACGGCCTAGCGTAGACACCATGACATCACAGACATCGCTGCCTCAGGGGCAGCCGGCAGCCGGGCAGACACCGGCGCCGACCACTCCGACCCCGCAGCCGCCGGTCCCGCACATCGCGGATGCGCACACCACTCAGCAACTCCCGCATCTCGCCACTGGGACCGCGGCCACCGGCACCGCCTCGCCGCTCACCGCCGCCCAGGAGTCGCTGCGCCGCCCGCCGCTGCGCATCGTGATGACGATTCTGCACCTCGCTGCTGCCGGTCTGATCGGCTTCTCGGTAATCGGCCTGCTGTTCGGCGCGCTCGGTACGGGCCTCGGGCTGCTGCTGGTGCTCGGTATTGGTGCTGTGGTGCTGGTGGGGCTCGTGTATGCGATGTTCGGGATCGCCTGGTTCGAGACGCAGCGCGTGAGCGGCCTGTACCAGTTGGGAACCCCCGCGCTGCGGTGGACGCCACAGACGGGGCACGGGTTCAAGGCGTGGCTGCGGGCGCTTGCGCGGCAGTCCGCCGACGGTCGTATGTGGCGTGCACTCGCGAGCTTCGGCATTGCGAGCGTGATGGGTGTGGCGGTGCTTGCGCTCGCGCAGGGTTTCGTGCACTCGATGTTCTCGGTGCTCAGCACGATCTCAGTGTGGTGGCAGCCTGGCCTGCTGAGCGCTCTGCTGTGCGGGGTCGGCATCGTGGGATTGGCGCTGCTGCACCGGCTCATCTCGGTCGCCATCTTGGGGGCTGATGTGAAGGAAGAAGAGCTCACCGCGCAGGTGCGTACGAGCACTGCGCAGCGCGAGGGGGCGGTGCGCGCCGCCGATGTCGAGCGCACGCGCATCGAGCGTGATCTGCATGACGGGGTGCAGCCTCGCCTCGTCTCGGTGGGGATGACGCTGGGCCTCGCGCAGCAGAAGATCGACACGGACCCAGAGGCTGCGAAGGCGCTTGTCGCCGAGGCGCACACCTCGACGAAGGCGGCGATCACAGAGCTGCGGCAGCTGGCGCGCGGCATCTACGCCTCCGTGCTCGACGACCGCGGCCTCGATGCGGCCCTGTCCGCGCTCGCAGCGCGATCCCATGTGCCAGTGCAGCTCGATGTGCGTTTGCCTGAGCGCTGCAGTCGCACCGCCGAGGCCGCCGTCTACTTCGCGATCGCCGAGTCGCTCACCAACGCCGCGAAGCACTCGCGCGCCAGCGAGTGCCGCGTGGTGGTGCGGGTGCGCGAGGGCGGTATTCTCTGGGCGCGCGTCGAAGACAACGGTGTCGGGGGAGCCAGTGTGCTGCCCGGGGGCGGAATCGACGGCGTCATGAACCGGGTGCTCGCCGCGGGCGGCACCACTCGACTCGACAGCCCGCAGGGCGGTCCGACCACCCTGGAGGTGAGTGTGCCATGCGCATCCTGATCTGCGAAGATTCCGTGCTGCTGCGCGAGGGGCTCGTGCGCCTGCTCGAGCACGGTGGCCACGAGGTGGTCGCCGCCCTGCCCGAGGCGAGCCGGCTGATGGAGCGAGTGGGCGAGACCGATCCGGATCTCTGCATCCTCGATGTGCGCCTGCCGCCGACATTCACGGATGAGGGAATCCGCGCGGCCCTGGAACTGCGGCGTGCCCGCCCAGGGCTCGCAGTGCTGGTGCTCTCGCAGTATGTCGAGGAGCGGTACGCGAGCGATCTGATCACGGGCCAGGGCGGGGCCTTCGGGTATCTGCTGAAGGATCGCGTCGCCGATGTCGGCGAGTTCATCGAGTCGGTGGAGCGGATCGGCCAGGGTGCGACCGTGCTCGATCCCGAAGTGGTCGCGCAGTTGCTGACCCGCCGCAGCCGCGACGACCGTATGCGCTCCCTCACCGATCGCGAGCGCACCGTGCTCGCGGCACTCGCCGAGGGGCGTTCCAACCAGGCCATCGCGGCGCTGCTCTTCCTGTCGGAGGCGAGCGTCGAGAAGCACATCACGGCCATCTTCCAGAAGCTCGGGCTCGACGCGGAGGAGGGCGGCAACCGCCGCGTGCTCGCCGCAATCGCGCATATCGAAAGCACCGCTCCACCGGCGCCCGGTTTCTCGAGTGCTCACATTTCACCCCACACACAGACGGGACCATCCTCATGACCAGCCCCCAGCAGACCCCCAAAACCGTGACGAGCACTGCTCGCACGCTCAGCATTGTGACCGCGGTGGTCGGTGGCGGTGCGTTGCTTGCGGTCGCCTTCTCATCGGCCTTCGGCCCGATCCAGGCGAGAATCAGCAGCTTGACTGACGTTGGCTCGACGGGTCCTGCCGCCAACAGCATCAATGAGCCGCAGGTCGCTTGGACCGACGACACCCTTTCGGTGCCCGTCGATGAGGTGCAGTCGCTCCGAGTGGACGCTGAAGCGGTGACCTTCGATCTCGCGTTCGGAGATGTTGAGAACGCAGAACTCACCGTAGAGTATTCGGCCACGCGCGGCAGCGGTGCGGAGTGGAGCATGCACGTCGAAGGCCGCACGCTCGTGGCGGAACGTCTCGACGGCCCCAACTTCGGCCCGAACGTTGGCGAGGAACGGGTGAAGCTCGTGTTGCCGCAGTGGCTGTCGGAGGATGGCGGGATCGCCGCCGAACTGACGGTGAGCGCCGCGACGCTCACCGCGGAGGGCGACTTCTCAGAGCTTTCTGCGGGTGTCGAGGCTGGAAAGCTGAAATACAGCGGCAGCACTCCGGCGATCGATCTTGAGGTTTCGGGCGGGAAGGCGCAGATCGACGCTGGTGATGTTCGCACGGCCGACATTGTGGTCGAGGCGGGGGATGCGCAGCTCGCATTCACGGGCGATCAGCCCGATTCGGTAGACGTTGAGGCGAGCGTGGGGAAGGCCGTGCTGGAGCTGCCGAAGGGCGCGTACCGCGTGGAGGCCTCGGCAGAGGTGGGGGCCGTCGACAACCAGCTCACCGTTGACGAGAGTTCGCAGCATCGCGTGCAGGCGAGCGCTGAGGCAGCGAGGATCGTGCTGCGGGAGACCTCGCGGGGCTGAGCGCCGCGAATCGGTGCGCATACGGTCGCCGGTGCCGGGCTGTCTGCGGATGGCCCGGCACCGGCGGCCCTGCTCTGTGGAGCGGAGCCGGCCCCTATGGTGCAACGGTTCGGTGCCTGCAGGAGGCGAGGATCTGCGTTGTGCCCCCTAGGGTGTGTCTCGTAAGTCGTTGCCGTTGCGAGCAGCGTCTGGGCGGGGTGCCTCGCAAGGCGGAGGAGGACGGTTTGCTGGTTGTAAATCTGACGACGACAACGCAGCGAGGTGCCCCGAACAGGCGCGCGCAGTAGGCGAGGATTTGCGAGACACGCCCTAGACTGGCGAGATGGCGCAGTGGCGTGAGGACGTGCTCGGTGCCGGGTTCGAGTGCACTGACCTTGAGCTCGGCAGCGATGACGAGGGCCCGCTTGTCGCGACACTTGTGCGCGCGAAGCCGGATCGCCGCTCGTGGCAGGAGCGAGTGTTTCACGGGAAACGTGTGCTCGACGGTGTCGACGTGCTCTACGTGCATGGCTGGTCGGACTACTTCTTCCAGCGCGATCTGGCAGCGTTCTGGACGAACCGAGGCGCGCGTTTCTTCGCCCTGGACCTGCGCAAGTACGGTCGCAGTCTGCGCGAGGGGCAGACACCCGGCTACATTGAGCGACTCGACGACTATCATCTCGAGATCGAGGCGGCCCTTGAGGTGATGGGGGAGGGTGAGCCTGAGCCTCGCCCACTGGTGCTGTTTGGGCATTCGACGGGCGGGCTGGTGCTCAGCCTGTGGGCGGCGGCGCATCCCGGCAAGGCCGCTGCGCTGGTGCTCAACAGCCCGTGGCTCGAATTTCAGCTTGCCAGCACGGGGCGGCAGGTGCTCATGCCCCTGCTCAATCTTGGAGCGCGCACCAACCCCTACGAGGTGGCCCCGCAGCTTGACTACGGTTTCTACACCCGTGCTCAGCGTGAGGTGGGGCCGCGCGACGAGCTCGACCTCGTCAATCCGGTGTGGCGCCCCGAGCGCACGCACGCGGTGCGCGGGGGCTGGTTGCGCGCGATCCTTGAGGGGCATACTCGGGTGAGCCGGGGGCTCGGGATCGCGGAACCCGTTGAGGTGCTGCTTTCAGCGCGCACGGCGATCCCGCTTAAGTGGAGTGAGGAGTTGACGCGAGCAGACTCGGTGCTCGATGTTGACGAGGTGGCGAAGGCCGCGCTGAAACTGGGCTCGACGGTGACGGTGGATCGCATCGACGGGGCGCTGCACGATGTGTTCCTGTCGAGCGAGCCGGTGCGGAACGAAGCCTATGCTCGCCTGGATCGTTGGCTGAGAGGCTGGCGAGCCGGCTGATCGAGGTGTGCGTTGCGCGTCGGGCTCGCAGCACGACAGGCTAGGCTCGTACCATGGATCTTCGAGTGGCCGCCTACGCGGTGGTGGAACGCCGCGGCAAGATCCTGCTCACTCACTGGCGCCGTGGTCATTTGCACGGCTGGACGCTCCCTGGCGGCGGCCTTGAAGCCGGTGAGGATCCCCGTGACGCTGTGGTGCGTGAGGTGTTCGAGGAGACCGGGCTGGAGGCCCGGGTGGGCAAGCTGCTCGGCGTTGATTCGCGGGTCATGGTGCGCGAGGAGGTGCCCGAGGGCACCGATCCCGAGTTGCACACGATCCGCATCGTCTACCGGGCTTCTGTGAAGGACGGCCCGCTGCAGCACGAGGTCGATGGTTCCTCGGATGAGGCGCGCTGGGTCGCGATCCGCGATATCCGTTCGCTGCGCACGCTCTCGCTCGTGCAGACGGGCATTCGCATGGCGGGGATCACCTCGCGCCGCAGCCCGTCGAAGTCCGGCGGCAAGTCGGGTGGACGGCAGGGCGGGAAGTCGGCGAAGCCGCGCAAGTAGCGACGGCACGCGTTCGCCCGGTGCTCCGTCGCTGCAGGGCTCGGCACCCGGGGTGATCTCTCCGATCCGATTGACCCTGCGGGCCCGCCCGAAGCTTGAGACGCACAACGGGCGGTGCCGAATCGTGAGGATCCGACACCGCCCGTTTGCGGTGCGTCGCCGATTAGTTCTCGGGGGCCACCCAGAGATCTTCATCGGTGCGGAAGGCTTGCCACAGCGCGTAGCCGACACCGGCTGCTGCGGCGAGGCCGAGACCCAGTGCGATGACGCCACCTGCGCGGCGCTTCTTCGTGGGCTTGAGGTAGCCGGTGCGTTCGCCGAAGCCCCGCACCTGCTTGGCAGCGTCGTGGTTTTCGATCTCGTCGAGGGCGCGAATGGTGCGCGTCAGCGCGGCTGCTACGAACGGTGCTGAGAAGCGGCGCACGTTCTCGGCCGAGCGGCGGGCGCTCATCACGCCGCGCTCGATTGTGGGGCGCGCAGTCTCAACAGCGCGGTCGATTCGGGGCTGCAGGTGCTCGTCACTCAGCCGTCGCGCCTGGTGACCGGCGGAGTGCAGCACATCTCCGGCGTGGCCGAGGACGACGCGCTGCTGGTCGAGCAGCTCCTGGGCGTCCTTGCGCAGACGGCGGAGTTCGCGGCGGCGCTTGCGTGAGAGTTTCATACCTGTCCTCCTAGCTCGGCGAGGCAATGCTCAGAGCGACATCGCTCGTGTCTCAACGCTACACCGAACGGCGACAGTCGTGCGGCACTGGAGGACCCGCTTGCCCCTGATTCCCAGTTGACGGTAGGCTCTGCCGCCCGCGCCGCTGCCTGCGAGTCGGTGGCCGCGCCTAGACTGGTCGGTATGAGCATTCATACTTCCGTAGCCACGATTCACACCAACCACGGCGACATCGTCATTAACCTCTTTGGAGATCACGCTCCCAAGACCGTGAAGAACTTCGTCGACCTTGCCAACAAGGGATTCTACGACGGCGTCATCTTCCACCGCATCATCAAAGACTTCATGATCCAGGGCGGTGACCCCACGGGCACCGGCACCGGCGGCCCCGGGTACACCTTCGACGACGAGATCCACCCAGAGCTCGCCTTCAACACGAAGTACCAGCTCGCCATGGCCAACGCGGGCAAGCGCCCCGACATGACCGGCCGTCTCGCTGGCACGAATGGGTCGCAGTTCTTCATCACCACCACTGAGCCCGCTTGGCTGACCGGCAAGCACACCATCTTCGGTGAGGTGGCTGACGACGCCTCCAAGGCAGTGGTCGACGCTATCGAGTCGGTGCAGACCGGTGCGATGGATCGCCCCGTCGAGGACGTCGTGATCACCGGCGTCGATATCGCCGAGGCCTGAGTTCAGTGGTGGCGAACGGCTCAGGGCCGGTGTTCGGCGAGCGCGTCGAATACGGCCCCGATGATGTCTGCTACCGCCACCCGCGAACGCACAGCTTTACGCTGTGCCAGCGCTGCGGCCGCACGATCTGTCCTGAATGCCAGGTCGTGTCGGCCGTCGGCGTGCTGTGCCCCGAGTGCGTGAAGCAGACGCAACCCGGTGCGGCCAAGCGTGCTTCGCGCACCGCCCGAGTCACGGGGCGTCGTCTCGCCGCACTCGATACTCCGGTGACCTACGGCATCGTGGCTGTCAATGTGGTGCTCTTCGTGCTGCAGCTGTTGAGCCGCTACTTCTTCTCCGATGGGGTGACACGCGCGCTCTGGTACATGCCGATCTATTCGATGCCGGAGTCGGTATCGAGTCAGCTGTTCAGCGATGTCGGGTTCGAGCCGTGGCGCATGCTCACGGCAACGTTCACCCACTCGACGGGTTTCCTGCTGCACATCCTGTTCAACATGTATGCGCTGTGGCTTTTCGGCCGCAATCTCGAGCGTCTGATGGGGCACGTGCAGTTCCTCGTGCTCTATCTGTTGGCTGGGCTGGGCGGTTCGCTGGCCGTGATGCTGTGGGTGTACGCCGATCCGAGCGCTCTGATTGTGCCGACTGTGGGCGCATCGGGTGCGATTTTCGGAGTGCTGGGTGCTACGGCTGTGGCCTTCCGGGCGGCCGGCGTGAATGTCGGGTCTCTCGTCGCGCTGATCGCCATCAACTTCGGAATCGGGCTGCTGCCTGGGGCCAACATCTCGTGGCAGGCGCACCTGGGCGGCATGATCGTGGGTGCGCTCACGATGTGGCTGCTGGTCTCGAATCGTGGGCCGCGTAAGCGCACGCAGCGGATCGTGTCGTTGGTGGCGGTGACCGCCGTGCTCGTGGCGCTCAGTTTCGCCTACTTCGTGGTGCTTCCGTGAGCAGCATGTCTTCGGTGCCACCTGAGAGCCTATGACTGAGGCCCCGGCGATTGCCGGGGCCTCAGTTCGTTATCCACAGATGTATCCCCAGCTGGGGAGGAATTACACCGGTGTGATTGTCACGTAGTGGGGCTGATCAGGCGATGATGCCACCTGAGACCGCACGGAACAGCGGGCTACTTCCACCAGGGGGTCATGAGGAAGCCGACGAGCACCAGGCCGAAGCCGACGAAGATGTTGGCCTGCCCGAGCGCCGGAACTGGCAGCTGCACCGTGGTGCTCGTGATGTAGTAGAGCACGATCCAGATCAGGCCCAGCAGCATGAAGCCGAACATCACCGGCTTGAACCACACCGGGTTCGGGGCATCCTTGCGCGTCGACGCGATCTCTGCGCGCTCCTGAGCGAGCTCTGCCGACTTGCGCTTGCTTACGTTCTTCCCAGCTGCTGCCATGTCGTCGATTCTACCGGGATTCCGGCTGACCTCAGCCAATCGCTCTAGAATGTGGAGGGTGACGGAAGCCCGCGACAGGCGAGCCCGACGCCGACGGGCCCGTTTGAGCCCACTGACGGTGGTCGGTGAACTGCTGCTGCTCGGCGGCCTGGGAGTGCTGGGTTACATCATCTGGCAGCCCTGGCATACCGGTATCGGCGTGACGGCGAAGCAGGCCGATCTCTCTGCCCAAGATTCTGCTCGGTGGGATACTGAGCAGACCGCGCAGCCCTACGACGGCGTGGTGCCTGTCACCGCGAGGCCTGCGAAGAGCGAGGTCTTCGGCGTGCTGCGCGTGCCCGCCTTCGGCACGACGTACGCCAACCGGGTTGCCGAAGGCACCGACTGGGAAACCGTGCTCAACCTCGACGAGAAGGGCATCGGGCACTACGTCAACACGCAGATGCCTGGCGAGCCGGGCAATGTGGCTCTCGCGGGCCACCGCTCAGGCCCCCTCATCAACTCCTTCCGTGAGGTGATGAACCTGCGCGTCGGAGACCCGCTATTCCTTGAAACGGCAGACGGCTGGTACACCTACCGGTTCCGCAACATCGAGTATGTGCTGCCCACTGAGGGAGATGTGCTCAACCCCTTCCCGCGGCTTGATGGAGTGCCAGGCACCGACCAGATCCTCACCCTCACCACCTGCCACCCGAAGTGGGCGGGCAGCGATGAGCGGGCCATCGCCTACTCCGTGTTCGAATCGTTCCAGCCGCGCGCCGATGGCCCCCCGGCTGAGCTGCTCGAGCTCAACCCAACGATGGAGGGCCACCAGGCCCTGAGAGGAGATCAGGAAGGCTGATGTTCTCACTGCTCTGGCGTTTCTTCCCAGGCCCGGCCTGGTTCCGCGTGATCGTGCTGCTGCTGGTTGCGGCAGCGCTCGTCTACGCGCTCATCACCTACGTCTACCCGTGGGTGGCCATTGAATTCCTCGAACCAGAAGAGGTGACTGTCGGAACATGACGAACATTCTTATCATCGACAACTACGACAGCTTCGTCTACACCCTCAACGGGTACCTGCAACAGCTGGGCGCCTCCACGCGGGTGATCCGCAATGATGAGGTGAGTCCCGGCGAACTCGAACAGCTTGTCGCCGACTACGATGGCGTGCTCATATCGCCAGGCCCCGGCACCCCCGCCGACGCCGGCGTTTCTATCTCGATGGTGGGTATCGCGCTGCGCACCGGCGTGCCTGTGCTGGGCGTGTGCCTCGGGCACCAGGCCATCGCCGAAGCGCTCGGCGCCACGGTCACCCACGCCGAGGAACTGATGCACGGCAAGATATCCCGGGTGCGGCACTCGGGTGACCGCTTCTTCGAGGGCGTCGCCCCCGAGTTCAATGCCACCCGCTATCACTCGCTCGCGGTGGTGCGCGACACCGTGCCCGAGACCCTCGTGATCACTGCCGAAACCGCCGGTGGCATCGTCATGGCGCTGCGCCACCGGGAGCTTCCAATCTACGGTGTGCAGTACCACCCCGAATCGGTGCTCACCGAGGGCGGGTATCAGCAACTCGGCAACTGGCTCGCGGTCGTCGGTCTGCCCAACGCCGCGATCATCGCCCAGAGCCTGTCGCCGCTGCTGAAGGCCTAGGTCGGGTTTCGGGCCTCGCTCAGCGTGAGACCCGGCACCCACACGAAGCTGGCCCGGATCCTAGAAGGATCCGGGCCAGCTTCGTACTGCCAGGTGGCGGCTACGCCGCGCAGTACTTGATCTCGATCGCTGCACCCTGCTGTTGCTCGCCGATGATCGACTGGCCATTGACGGGGTAATTGCCCTGGGACGGGCAGGTTTCCGGGGTGTAGGTGACGTTCAGGCCGAGCCCGTCCATCATCGATCGAGCCACCTCGAGCGGCTGACCGATCACCTCAGGCACCTGCACCTTGCCACTTGAAACCGTCAGCTCGACGCTTTCACCAGACCGCAGCTCGGTGCCGGGTGCAGGGGTCACCTCGAGCACGCGGTTCGCAGGTGAGAGCGGATCATCGACACTCGTGACCAGACCCACTGTGAGACCGAGGTCGGCCAGCGCCTGCTTGTAGCTGTCGAGCGTCATACGGTCGATATCAGGGACCGCTGCGGTGACCGGGCCCGTGGAGATGTACAGCGTCACGCGATCGCCGCGGCTGAGCATGGTGCCTGCCTCAGGATCGGAGGAGATGACGTGCCCCGCCGCAATCTCATCGCTGGTCTGCTCGATCGGGATCGGAGTCAGATCGTGCTCGCTCAACAGGGTCATGGCATCCGCGCGTTTGAGGTCGACCAGCTGCGGCACCTCGCGCGAAGTGTCGGGTTGGAAGGTCTGCGGAGCGAGCGTCACCAGCCAGAAGACCACGGCGATGATGATGGCAGCGATCGTGAGAATCGCTGCCCAGGTCCACATCACCGGTGGGCGACTCTGCGTGCGTGCGCCTCCGCTCCCCTCTGAGAGCTGACGCAGCGCCAGATCCGACTCGGAGACCTCGTTTCCGCTGGAGAACAGCACCGTATCTGTCTGCTGCAGCAGCAGCTTGGGCATCTGGCCGCTCGCCGCGGTGCGCAGCGCATCACGGAACTCCGATGCCGACTGGAAACGCTTCGCGCGATCTTTCGCGAGACCGTACAGCACCACCCGATCGAGCTCAGCGGTCACCGCGGGCTCGCGCTCGCTGGGAGCCGTGGGCCGCTCGCTGACATGCTGGTAGGCGACGGCCACCGCCGTGTCACCGCGGAACGGCACATCGCCGGTCAGCAGTTCGTAGAGCAGCACCGCCGTCGAGTAGAGATCGGTGCGAGCGTCAATCGACTCGCCCTTCGCCTGCTCGGGAGAGAAGTAGGCGGCAGTGCCGAGAATCGCAGTGGTCTGCTGCAGCGTCGACGAGGTTTCGGAGACTGCGCGCGCGATGCCGAAATCCATCACCTTGACCTGGCCGGTCTTGCTGATCATGATGTTCGCTGGCTTGATGTCGCGGTGCACGATACCCGCGCGGTGCGAATACTCGAGCGCGGTCAGCACCGAATCCACAACGCGGCAGGCCTCGGTCTGCGACAGCGCGCCCTCCGAGACGAGCTGGCGCAGATTGGTGCCCTCCACGTACTCCATGACGATGAAGGGCAGGCGCTTGGGGCCGTCAGCTGTCTGGATGAGATCGTCACCCGCATCGAACACGCGCACCACCGTGGGATGGGCCATGCGCGAGGCCGACTGCGCCTCCTGGCGGAAACGGGAGCGGAACTCCTCATCGCCGGCCAGATCCGCCTTCATCACCTTGATGGCGACCTGCCGCCCGAGCTTGGTGTCAGTGCCGCGGTACACCGTGGCCATGCCACCCTGACCGACGAACTCGCCGATGGCGTAGCGCCCGGCGAGGATGCGCTGTTCGCCGCCACTTGGCGTCTCCGGCATGTCCACCTCTTCCGTGCTCATAGATGTGTCCAGTGTATAGGGGCAGGTGCTGTGCGAGACCCCGTGAAGGAGGCCCGCCGCGGCTGCCTAGGGGTTGGTGGAGCCGCCGTTGCCGCCGCCATTATTCGACGGGGCCTTCACCGTCACCGTCAGTTCCGGCGACATGGACGACTCGCGCACCACACCTGCGCTGTTCTGGCAGGTCGCGGAATAGGTGACCGTGATCGTGCCGTTCGGATCGCCCGGGTTGAGGGTCTGCGCCTGCAGGTTCGCGGTCGCACCGGAGATGCCCGTGAGCGAGCCTGTGCCGGCAACGTTCACCGCGTAGTTCTGCACGGTGAAGTTCGTGGGGCAGAAGCTCTGCGCCGGCGCGAGCTGCACGGTGAAGGCCTGGCCTGAGTTCACCTCAGCGTTAGCGGTGGTCGGTGCGGCCGGCTGCCCCGCCTGCCCGAAGGCCACGTTGTAAGTGAGCGTGATCGGCTGATCGAAGGGCACTTTGTCGCCAGTCGGATTGACGGCAGTGACGAGCCCCACCTGATCGTCAGGCGCTGCGTTGCCTTCCTGCGGCGAGACATTCGTAAAGCCGAGACCCGTGAGGTAGCCCACGGCCTCATCGATGTTCTTGCCGATGATCGCCCCGCTGTCAACCACGCCCGTGGTGGGCGGCTTCGTGGTCGTAGGCTTCTTCGTCGTGGTCTTCGGCGTGCTCGTGGTGGCAGTCGGCTTCTCGTCGGTGTTGTTCTGGTTCATGAGCGCCACAGCAGTGCCCACACCGATGATGAGCAGCAGAGCGAGCAGCGTGATGAGCGGCCACGTCCACGGGCTGCGCTTCTTCTTCTGCGGCGGCTCCTCGCCGTCGCCCTCCACAGGGTCGGCCGCGAAGGCCGCAGTCGCAGCGGTCTGGCCCGGCAGCGCCGTGGTCTGCGGCAGCGCAGTCGTCGCCGCATCCATCATCCGTGTCTGCTGCGGCAGCGCAGTCGTGACCGGCTCCGTCTCACCCAACACCTGGGGTACGTAGCTCGCAGCGAGGCGCACATCGCCGCGGTGCAACGCAGTCGCAGCCTGCGCGAGCTTCGCCGCAGTCTGAGGCCGACCGGCCGCATCCTTCGCGAGGCATGCCATCACCAGATTGCGCACCGGCTCAGGCACATCAGCTGGCAGATCCGGCGGGGTGTCGTTGATCTGCGCCATCGCAATCGCCACCTGCGACTCGCCCGTGAAGGGGCGTTTCCCGGCGAGGCACTCGTACGCGACAACACCGAGCGAGTAGATATCGGTCGCCGGCGTCGCCGTGTGACCGCTCGCCTGCTCCGGCGCGAGATACTGCACCGTGCCCATCACCTGACCGGTAGCCGTCAACGGCACCTGATCCGCAATTCGAGCAATACCGAAGTCGGTGATCTTCACACGGCCCTCGGGGGTGATCAGCAGATTGCCCGGCTTGATATCGCGGTGCACCAGACCCGCATCGTGCGCGGCCTGGAGCGAGGTTGCGGTCTGCGCCACGATCCCGAGCACACGATTCGCGGGGAGACGCCCCTCGCGCTCGATGATCGCCGAAAGCGGTTCGCCAGGCACGAGCTCCATCACAATGTACGCGGAGCCCTGCTCCTCACCGTAATCGAAGACGTTCGCGATGCCCTCATGGTTGACGAGTGCCGCGTGGCGGGCCTCAGCGCGGAAGCGCTCAAGGAACCCGGGGTCGCCCATGTACTCATCCTTGAGGATCTTGATGGCGACGGTGCGGCCGATGATGCTGTCCGTTGCCTTCCACACCTCGCCCATACCACCGACGGCGATCCTCGAGCTCAGCTCGTAGCGTCCGCCGAATGTGATCCCTGCCGCTGGTCTCATTCGCTCAACACCGCTTCCATTACTCGTTTTCCGACTGCAGTGGGCAGATCGTATGATCCGCCCCCAAATCCAAATGCTTCGCCGCCGCCGTTGGCCACAACAACAGCCACAGCAACCTTCGGGTTGTCAACGGGCGCGAATCCTGTGAACCACAGGGTGAATGGCAGATCGTTGCCCGCCTCATCCTGACCGTTCTCGGCCGTGC
Source organism: Leucobacter sp. MMO-125 (assembly GCF_037148395.1). Classification (NCBI taxonomy): domain Bacteria; kingdom Bacillati; phylum Actinomycetota; class Actinomycetes; order Micrococcales; family Microbacteriaceae; genus Leucobacter; species Leucobacter sp. MMO-125. The sequence goes on along the minus strand of NZ_JBBCTL010000003.1, from coordinate 285,259 downwards.
CCGTCTTGCCCGCCACCCGCACGCCCTCAATGCCCGCATTCTTCGCGAGCCCCTCGGGGTTCGAGACGCCACGCTCCATCATCTCAGCAACCGCATGCGCCGTATCGCTTGAGATGGGCTTCGAGAACTCGGTGGGCGAGAATTCGCGTTCCACCCGCAGATCCGGCGTGATCACCTTGTCGACGAGGTAGGGGCTCATCACCACGCCGTCATTCGCGATGCCCGCCGAAACCATCGCCATCTGCAGCGGGGTGGCGCGCACGTCAAGCTGACCGATCGAAGAGAGCGCAACGCCTGCCTGATCGGCGGGAAGCGGCGCCTGGCTGGGTGTGACCTTCAGCGGAATCGACAGATCCCTGCCGAAGCCGAAGGCATTCGCCATGTTCGGCACCGCGTTGCGATCCATGCTCATCGCGAGCTCAGCGATGGGGATGTTGCACGAGAGCACGATCGCCTGCTCGAGCGTGGCCTTCGCGCCCGATCCGCAGCTGGTGCGTGAGGCATTCTGCATGATCGCCGTCGACTGCGGCAGCGTGAGCTGGGCGGGGTTGTCGAACTCGGTGCTCGGTGTTGCGGCGCCCGCCTCGATGGCGGCTGCGGCAACGAGCAGCTTGTAGACGGAGCCGGGGTGGTAGAGATCTCCGGCGATCGCGCGGTTCTTCAACGGCTGCGCCGGGTCGTCGTCGAGCTGACGGTAGTTCGTGATGATCTCGGCGTCGTCGTTGGTGGAGAGGAGGTTCGGGTCGTAGCTGGGAGTCGATACGAGGGCGAGAATCCGGCCCGTCGAGGGATCGATCGCGACGACCGCGCCTTCAAAGCCGTTCTCGGCCATCGCGGCTGCTGCAGCCTCCTGCGCGGCGGGGTCGATCGTCGTCTCAACGGAGCTGCCCTGCGGCTCAACCCCGTTGAGAGTGTTCATGATGCGGGTGAAGAACTGCGCATTGCCGATGCCCGCAAGATCCTGGTTCATCGCCGCCTCAAGACCGGAGGCGCCCTGCAGATGCGAGAAGTAGCCGGTGACCGGCGCGTAGAGCGGCCCGTTGGAATATTGACGAATGAAGCGGAACGAGTCGCCGGTGGGCGTGGAGTACGCCACAGGTTCGCCGTCGACGAGGATCGAGCCGCGTTCGACCTTGTAGCTGTTCTTGATGGTGCGCCCGTTGAGCTCGTTCGCGCGGAGATCGTCGGCCTGCACGAACTGAATCATCGTCACGGCGAAGAACAGCACCAGGAACATGGCGAACACGGTGCGAGTGATGAACTTGAGCTGCTTATTCACGAGCGGATCACCAGCTTCGGTCGGTTGCGCACGGAGTTCGAGAGCAGGATCAGCAGCGCGATGATGATCCAGTTCGAGACGAGAGAGGAGCCGCCGGCGGCGAGGAACGGCGAGGTGAGCCCCGTCAGGGGGATCACCCGAGCAACACCACCGACAACGATGAAGACCTGCAGCGCAATCGTGAAGGCGAGGCCCGCCGCGAGCAGCTTGCCGAAGTCGTCCTGACCGGCGAAGCCGATCCGCAGGCCGCGACCTATGAGCAGCAGGTAGGCGGCCAAGATCACGAACAGGCCGATCAGCCCCAGTTCCTCGCCGATGCTCGGAATGATGTAGTCGCTGAACGAGAGCGGGGTGTCGGCGGGATAGCCCTGGCCGAGGCCCGTGCCCGTCATACCGCCGTTCGCCATGCCGAACAGGCCCTGCACCATCTGGTGGCTCGCACCGTGCGGGTCGGCGAAGGGGTCGAGCCAGTTCGCGAAGCGGCGGTTCACGTAGTCGAGGGTTTGGCTGGCGATGAGCCCGCCGGCGAGGAAGAGCCCCACACCGAGCACGATCCAGCCGACACGGCCGGTCGCGAGGTACAGCATCGACAGGAACAGGCCGAAGTAGAGCAGCGAGGTGCCGAGGTCGCGCTGGAACACGAGCACCGACATCGCGGCGAGCCAGAACACGAGCAGCGGGCCCAGATCTCGGGCACGCGGGAAGCGGATCCCGAGCACCTTCTTGCCCACCATCGAGAGGGCGTCGCGGTTGCGCACCAGATAGCCGGCGAAGAAGATCGCGAGCAGAATCTTCGCAATCTCACCGGGCTGGAACGAGAACGAACCGATGTGGATCCACACCCGCGCCCCACCGATGGTCTTGCCGATGCCGGGCAGCATCGGCAGCAGCAGCAGGATCACCGCACCGAGACCGGTGAGGTAGGTGTAGCGGAACAGCACCAGGTGGTTGCGGATCACCAGCAGCACCACGATCGCCGCGACAACCGCCACCGTCGACCACAGCAGCTGACGCACTGGATCCGCCCCGCTGTCTTCAAACGAGATGCGGTAGATCATCGCGACGCCGACCATGTTGAGCATTGCCGCGATCGGCATGATGAGCGGGTCGGCGTCGGGCGTGACCCGTCGGATGGTGATGTGCAGCCCCAGCAGCGCGACGATGAACGCGACGCCCGTGGGCAGCAGCGTCGTGCTCGGCGCGCCCTCAAGGGTGAGATCGACGATCACCACGGCGGCGATGCCGATGGCGATCGCGAACAGCAGCAGTGCCAGTTCCAGCGCCCGCAACTTGCGAGGTGCCCGCAGCGCGGTGATGCGCTGCAACACCGTCTCGCTGGTGCGGGTCTTCTCGAAGGTGCGCGGCTCCTTGCTGGCGCTGGTGTCACTCATCGTGCACCCCCAGCCGGAGCACGATATCGCGGGCCTCCTCGAGCGAGGCCGCGCTGAGGGTGCGCTTGACCTGCCGCTGCTCAAGCCCGTCGAGCTCGGAAAGCGGGATCTCGGTGTTCTCTGCGGTGGAGTAGAGCGAGAACGACCCGATCTCCTGCTGCACACCGCGATAGATGATCACTGTTGAACCGTCGGTGCCCACGAAGTAGCGGCTCTGCGTCCACTGGTAGCCGAAGAGCACGGCACCGCCGATGGCCAGCAGCACCGCCACCGCACCGAGCGCCCACAGCAGTCGGCGGCGTTTGTTGCGGCGCTTCGTCTCAGCCATGAGCTCGGCGAGATACTCGTCGACGCGCGGCTCGAAGTGGCTTTCTTCGATCTGCGGTGGGCGGCGCACAGTGCGGCGGCGGCCCATGAGGCGGGTGCGGGCGGTGGTGACGGCACCGTCACGGGATCCCGCTGAAGTGGCGGCGGATCCGGCGAAGCGGCGGTTCGACGGTGCGCGGGCTTCCTGGGCGGCGCGCGCGGCCTGGTCGAGCACGTCGGTGAGCTCGACGGTGTCGGTGGAGGATGCGGCGGCGGAGGCGTGGGGATCTGCGGCGACGGTCTCGGGCGCCTCGGGCGCCGGCACGGTTTCGACGAGCACCACGGTGACGTTGTCGGGGGCGCCGTGCGCGAGGCTCTTGTCGATGAGGGCGTCGACGGCGCCCTGCAGGGAGCCGCGACGGCGCAGGATCTTTTCGATGTCTGAATCTTCGACGTAGCCGCAGAGGCCGTCGGAGCAGAGCAGCCAGACGTCACCGGGCTGGGTATCGAGCACTTCGGTGTCGACCTGGGGTGAGGCTTCGACATCGCCGAGCACACGCATCAGCACGGAGCGGCGGGGGTGCACCTTCGCTTCGTCTTCGGTGATCTTGCCGCTGTCGACGAGGCGCTGCACGAAGGTGTGATCCTTCGTGATCTGCCGCAGCTCATTGTCGCGCAGCAGGTAGAGGCGCGAGTCGCCGATGTGGGCGAGGGCGAGCTGATCGCCGACGGTGATGAAGCCTGTGAAGGTGGTGCCCATGCCCGCAAGCTCGGGCCGGTCCTTGACGGTGCTGCGCAGCTTCGCGTTGGTGTCGAGAATCGCGGAGCGCAGGGTGTTGGTGGTCGCCTCCGGGCTGCCGGTGGGGGCGACGTCGAAGTCGGCCATGGTTTTCGCGGCGATAGCGGAGGCGACGTCGCCTCCCGCGTGACCGCCCATGCCGTCGGCGACAAGGAAGAGGTAGTCGCCCGCGAAACCGGAGTCCTGGTTGTTGGAGCGCACCATCCCGACATGCGAGCCGATGGCGCTTTCGTAGCCGACCGTCACGCTCAGGGCCTCAGCTCGAAGGTTGTGGTGCCGATCGTGACGGGCGTGAATAGCGGTACACGCACCGGTTTGGTGACGCGGGTGCCGTCGAGGCGGGTGCCGTTCGTGGAGTCGAGGTCGGTGAGCACCCAGTCTTCACCGCTGCGGGCGAGCCGTGCGTGGTAGGTGGAGGTGTATTCGTCGACAATGACGAGGGTGGAGTCGCCGCTGCGGCCGATGGTGAGGATGTCGTCGTCGAGTGGGATGGAAGTGCCGCTTGCGACCCCGGAGGTGATGACGAGTTGGCGTGCCGGGCCCGAGCTGCCTGCTGACGGCACGGGGCTCGCCTGCGCGGCCGGTGCCGGGGCTGCTGCGGGTGTTGCGAGCTGCAGCGCTGGCTGCGGTGCGGCGCTGCCGTCGGTGCGGAGGCGCCGCACGGGGGCACCGAAGAGGTCGCTGCGCAGTGCGTAGACGATTGCGAAGATGAAGAACCAGAGCAGCAGCAGGAAGCCGATGCGCAGGATCAGCAGGGCGAGTTCGCTCATAGTCCCCTCCAGAAATCTTCGTCGATGCCGGGGGCGGCTCCCGCTGATGGCGGAGGTGCTGCGGCGCTCGGGGGCGGCGCAGGGCTGGTGCTCGCCGCAGGGGGCGGTGAGGCAGGTCGGGGAGGAGCTGCTGCGGGACGGGCGGCCCGGTCGGCGCGGCCCGGAACGAGCTGGAAGCGCAGCGCGGTCTGCCCGATGGTGATCACGATGCCCTGCGAGAGGGCCGCTTCACGGAACCGCTGCCCGTTGATCTTCGAGCCGTTCGTGGAACCGAGGTCGCGGGCAAGGCCGGCGGTGCCGTCCCAGATGATCTCAAGGTGCTTGCGGGAGGCCGCGGTGTCGCCGATACGGATGCCGCAGTCGCTGCCGCGGCCCACAGTGGTGGTGCCGCGGGGGAGCTGGTGGCGGGTGCCGTCGACGTCGATGACGGCCACCCAATCGACCGAGCCCTCCACGCGAGAAGAGTCGATTTCGAGCACGCCGGTGGTGAGGGCGCTGTCGGGGCGCACCTCGACGTCGGGTTCGCCGAGCAGCTGATAGCGCTGCTGCTTCGCGTGTTTCGCGACGACGCCGCGCAGCTCTTGTTCGAGGGTGTCGCCGAGGGCGCGCAGGCGATCTGCGTCTTTCTGGGAGACGCGCACCACGAAGCGGTTCGGGGCGAGCACGCGGTCGCGGTCGACGATCACGGCGCCGATGTCGAGTTCGCGCTTCAGCGCGGCAGCGATCTCGACGGGTTGCACGCCGGAGCGGAAGGTGCGGGCGAACGCGCCGTTGACGGCGCGCTCAAGACCACGCTCGACGCTATCCAGGATGCCCACGTGCTGCGCTTGCCTCTCTGCTCCGGTGTGATCGCACGCCGATCGGCTGCGATGTTCGCTTTAGTGTATCCCGCAGTTTAGCCCGCTTTGGTGTGAGGGCTGCGGTGCTGCTAAGCTTGCAGAGTTGTCCGAGCCGAAAGGCCGGAAAACGACTCGCGCGAGTGGCGGAATTGGCAGACGCGCTGGCTTCAGGTGCCAGTGCCCGCAAGGGCGTGGGGGTTCAAGTCCCCCCTCGCGCACGAGGATGGTTTCTCAGAATTAGCGATCTTTATTTCGTGAAATTGAAGAAAGGTTCGGATCAGCACCACGATCCGGACCTTTTTTCGTTTCAGCGACGCTCACAGCACCGTCGCGCACCCCGAAATAGTCGTACGCATACTCTCGCCCGTGCGCACCGCTCCATCTTTCTGGTTTGTGTCTCCCGGATGTTTCAACAGCATCTTGCTCATCTCAACCTGATCGCGCCGCCCATACGCGTGAAACCAGTCCTCTGATCTCCAAGAGAATTTCTGCAGGTGCTTGATCACGTCCTTCTCGAGCCCAAGCGTGACGCTGCCAGGCGCAGGAATGCACCCGCCCGAGTTGCTGCCTCCCGAGCTGGAGCCGCCGCCTGACCAGGTGACGCCAATGCTGCAGCCCACGTAGTATGGGTTGGCCACGGTCTGCCCCGAGGAAACGACGTAGGTTTCTGCAATCGCGGCGGCCGCAGCGGCGGAATTCAGGAACGCAGCAAGCGTGTTACGGACCGTCGCGGTCTCGCGGAGCTGATCGGTGTGCTCGAAGCCGAAGACCGGGGCGGCCTCGGCCTCCAGCTTGGTGCTCTTTGTGTTCGCGAGGTCGGCAAGCGAATCGGCGAGCTGCTGCTTGGCAGTCATTGCCGTGGCACCGGCATCGCCCGCCTTAGAGAATGCCGCGAGGTAGGCGTCCGCGTTTTTTACTGCCGCGTCGCCTGCTGCGGAAAGCGCGTCTTCCGCTGCTGCGGCGTCAGCGAACGCGGTGTTTGCTGCGTTGACGGAGGAGTTGTACTGCTCGATCCGTTGCGCCTGTGCCGTTGCGTTCGCGGCGACGGGGATGCCGGTGCTGGCGGTGACCACGAGCGCGCACATCGGGAGGATGAGCGCGGGTCGCTGGTGCCAGGGCCGCTTCACTGCGGCCGGTGTGGTGGCGTCGGGGGTTTTCGGGGTGCCCGGGGTCTGCTCGCTCATGGCGGGCTTCCTTTCCCAAGGGGAGGTCCTCGGCGGGCGTGCAATTGTCACAGTCGTCGTGCGGCTCAGCGCATGGTGAGGCCGCCAGGGTGCAGAGCTCTGACCACTCCTCAGTCAGTGCAAAAGGTAACTGCGGTTCCGAATCGAGTGCAGGCTGAGGAACAACGAGGCTTCGTGCAGAGTGACCGCCTGCGGGCTACTGGTGACTATGTTCGCCAACCTGATCAGCCTCTCCTGCAGCTCGGGGAGCGATCAGATCAAATCTTCCGCTGCGTCCGGAAGGTAGAAGTATCGGTCGTCGCAGGCGCTGGCACGGAGATCCTCTTCGAATTTCCACCGAATCCCTTCTGCAACCTCCGGAATCCGATTCACCGCTATAGGAATTGTGCTTTCATCCTCCAGGAACCGCGGTAGATAAGCCGTTGAGGGTTGGTGCCTGAGTTCGCACAGCGAGCATCCCACCTTGCCTGGCGGGCTCGAAACGTAGCCGCTCTTGATGCCTTCTTCGATCAGGTCCATCCGCAAGTCCCGCTGCAGTGCGGCAAGATCTGAGGGGCTCAGTTCCATGCAGAGACCTTCCTGTTAGGTGGGGAAGGGAAAGGGGCGATCCTGCGGCAGTCGAAAGTGCCTGAGGATCGCCCCTTCTTCATCCGGCGAGCTAAGGGCTCGGGCCGGGTACGGCATCTAGCGGGTCAAGTGCCGAGTCAGGGTAGTCAGCACGCCCTCGGGGGATGCGGGCCGCCCTCAGTCTTTACCGGTGGCCTCCTCGGATTCTACGGAGTCGATTCACGAGCAGGAGGAGCAGACCTGCAAGCAGCAGACCACCACTGATTGCACCGAACACGGTAATGGTTGCGCCGCCGGTGAGTTCAAGCATCCCGGGCGGGTCTGACGGTGCCTGCGGGGTGACCGGCTCTGCGGGCGTGGGAGCCTCCGGAGGTGCATCCTGCGTGAGGACCGCCGTCCATGTGGATTCCGCCGATACCGGCTGATCGCTGACCGCGCCGGTTCCGGTGGCGGTTCCGACGTTGGTGTAGCTGGCGTCAGAGCCGACGCTTCCTGCACCGGTGCACACCATCGACGCTCCAACCGCGAGCTCTCCGTCCGGGCAGGTGACAGTAACGCCACGATCATCGGTGACGGTGACGCGCCAGAGCGCGTCCTCGCCGATGTTGATCACGGTGTAGTTCCATGCCACATCACTGTTCGCCGGGACGGTGGCCCCGGTGTCGTAGGCGACCGCGTCCTTGATCACTGCGATCCCGGACAGAAGTACCTGCACCAGGGTCGTCCACGTGTCCTCCGCGGTGACCTCGGCTCCGGTCACTGTTCCGGTTCCGGTGGCCACGGCAGTGTTTGCATAGTCCGGTCCCGCCCCAATGGGGCCTGAGCCGGTGCAGACCATCGTTTCTGCGGGGGCGAGTTCGGTGGCTGGGCAAGTGACCTGAACGCCTTGGCTGTCGGTCACGGTGAGCGTCTCGACCGGTTCTTCACCGGTGTTGGTAACCGCGTAGTTCCAGTTCACAACGGTGCCCTGGCGAACGGTACCCCCGTCGAGCGCGTTCTCCGCGCCCTTGACCACGGAGATCGAAGTGACCGGTTCGCGGACCTCAACACTCCAGTCGTCCTCTGCGGTCACGGGAGTCAGGCTGAGGGCACCCACGGCTTCGGCTATGCCGATGTTGGTGTAGCCGGGGCCGCTGCCAATGCTGCCCGTACCGGTGCAGGTCATCGAATCTCCCGCTGAGAGCATGGTCCCTGGGCAACTGACGGTGACGCCTTGGTCGTCCAGCACTTGGAGGTCGGCCAGGTCTTCGTCGCCGGTGTTGGTGACGATGTACTCCCAGTCCACCATTGTGCCTGGTCGCACCCAGGACCCTTCCTGCACTGCGGGGGCCCGCTTGTCGAGCTGCAGATCGAGGTTGAGCGGGGCAACTGAGATCGACCAGTCGTCCTGATCCTGAACGGGAAGTCCGGTGTACTCAGCCACAGCCGCAGCGGTTGCGACATTCCGGTAAGCCGGGCCAGCACCGATTGAGGCGGACCCCGTGCAGGTGGTGGATTCGTTGACTGCGAGCGAAGTCACCGGGCAGGACACCGCGACTCCCTGGTCGTCGGTCACGACGAGGTTCGTCACGGGTTCTTCGCCGGTGTTCGTGACGAGGTACTCCCAGTTCACTATTGTGAATGCGGGAAGAGTGCCGCCTTCCACCGTGTCAGGCGAAGACTTGACCACCTCGATCGCCCGCTCCAAGGGGATCACTTCCGCGTTCCAGGTGTCGGTCGCGGTTGCCGGGGCACCGGTCAGATCACCTGTGCCGACGACGACGCCGGTGTTCTGGTAGCTCGGCCCCAGTCCGATCGGGCCGGTGCCGGTACAGTCCATAGACGCGCCGACCGCCAGCACCGTTGCAGGGCAGGTCACTGCGACCCCTTGGCTGTCGGTGACATTTATGGCGCTGACGGGCTCATTTCCTGCGTTCACCACCTGGTAGTTCCAGGTGACCGTGCTGAGAGCCGGGATGGGGGTGCCTTCGGCGACGCCGTCTGCGGTCTTGTCGATCGTGAGCGCAGGGGTCAACGGGGAGATCACCACAGACCAGGTGTCTTCGGCTGAGGCGGGATCGCCACTGATCGCACCGGTGCCGATCACCGCGCCGATGTTCTCGTAGCTTTGGCCGTTGCCGACATTTCCGGTTCCCTGGCACACCATGGATTCGCCGATGTCGAGGGCGGTGCTGGGGCAGGTCACAATGACTCCCTCGCTGTCCCCCACGGACACATCGGTGAGCGGTTCCGTGCCGGAGTTGCGGACGGTGTAGTCCCAAGTCACGTTGGTGAGTCCGGCGATGGTCGACCCTTCGGTGACGCCCTGCGCGGTCTTCTGCAGTTGAACGTCCGGGGCGACCACCTCGACGAGGGCGAAGCATCCGTCCTCGGTGCCGTCGGTGCAGTGCGTCGGGAGTGAGCCGACCTGGCCGGTGACCGTGTTCCGCATGCCCGGGGCAACGGTCGGCGACGTGGTGGTTACCGTGTAGTGGATCGTTGCGGCTTCTCCGACGGCCAGGTTTCCGGTCCAGATCAGTTGCTGGTTCACGTCATCCCACACGACGGTGCCACGATCGGTCGTTGCATCGTTGTTGAATGTCGCTGTCTGCAGCACGCCGCTAAGGTCATCAACGACACGGATGCCGTTCGCTGTCGTGGCGAGGCGGTTCGAGAGATCAATGGTGTAGCTGACCGTGTCTCCCACGCCAACCGGCGCGGCCGACTGCTCGCTGTTCTTCTCGATCACGACATCTGCAGGCATCATAATTCCGGTGCGCGCAGTCTCAGCGGCGACCAGGGGTGAACCGGCACTGCTGGCAACCTGGGCGACGGTGTTCCATGCGACATCACCGCTCACAGTGCCGGCAGGCACGAGCATGTTGAAGGCGAGGTTGATGTTCGAGCCTGAAGGCCATTCACCGGGCAGCGTGACGCGCAATGCTCGCACTGCTGCAACTCCGCCGAGAGTATTCGGGTCGGTCGTCCAGTCGTTGTCGCAGCCCGGGTTCGTAGGAAACACCTCCGGACGGCAGGGGTTCATGGATGCGGAGTAGTGGACCTGAGCGCCCGCAGGGACTGCCCGGGACAGGCCGTTGAAGGTGGGGGTGAATTCACTCCCTCTCATGCCCTGGTTTGCTGCGGTCGCACCGGTGTCTCCGACATGCGGGAGTAAGTCATAGAGCACGACGTCGGAGAGTGCGGGCTGTCCTGCATTCTCCCAGTGCAGGAGGTACTCCGCCTCACCGGAAGTGATGCCGGCCACCTGGTTCGCTCCCGACCAGCTGCTGGAGTGCACGTCACGCACGTGCTTCGTAACGACGCTGGTCGCTGCGCTCAAGGTCGAGTTGAACTGGCGTGTTCCGTAAGCCAGGCATCCGGAATCCCCGGAGGTGAGGCCGTCACCGTCGAGATCGCGAGAATCATCGGCCACGCGAGGCGAGTACTGCAGGCAGTTGTCGATCGCAGAAGCCGAACCGTCGATCGACGTGAACGCTTCCGTTGCGAGCGTCCCGTACTGGGCGCCCCAGGTGCGTTCGAGCGTGGTCTGCACGCTGACATACGGCCAGCCTTCGCTGGGGCTCGAGGGCACCGCGGGAGTCCCCGGCATCGGGGTGATGCGCACCAGGGCGGGGTGTCCAAGCACCGTATCCTCAGGGATCATTTCGATTGTGTAGTGGCTGCGGTTAGTGCGCCCATCGCTGTCGGTGATGAGAATGCTGTTCGTGGTTTGGCCGGCGACGACATACCCGGCGGGCAGCACCTGCACATAGCTGGGCAGCGCAACCGACGGGTCGAGCGCAAACGCCCCGAACGATGCGGTCGAATATCGGATACCGGACCCGGATACCGAGAATCCGGCTGATGAGGTTCCCACGACGCTTTCCCGCACAGCTCCGATGCCCGTGGCGTCACCTTCGAAGAAGTAGCCGTCGCTGTCATTGGTCACCGCGACGCGTGCACGGTTCTCGAGGTTCATGTCGTGGTCGGCTCCGGGCAGAAGTCGCGTCTGCACGGCTACCCGGACAGAACCGTCGAGGCTCAGCCCGCTGAGGACGACACGGAACCCGACGTAGTGGAGCCCTGCTGGGGGTGCGGGCAGGGGCGCCAGCGAAGCGATGGGCTGAGCGGGTGTGAAGTCCTGCTGCGTCCCGTCGCTCAGGAACAGCGTGAGTGTCTGGTAGCTCAGGTTGCGGTTCCCCACGCCACCCGGCGCGGTCGTGAAGGTGAGATGGGTGAGTTCTTCGACCGGCTGAGTGCAGCCGGCTTCGGAGGCGTACCCATCGACCGTCGGGCTCGACGCGCAGGGCATCCAGTCGGTGACCTCGACTTCATCTCCCTGCAGGATCCGTCGTGCATCGATGTTGTAGTAGTGCACCCCGGCACCACCCGAGTAGGCGTACGTGGGAGAGAATCGCCACGGAGCGCACTGGCCGCCTGGAGCTGGCTCAGTGGTGGGGGTCACCCGGCCCTGCCCGCACTTGGCAAGCTCGGGGGTGGGACGCGCACGGAAGATGTTGTCATGGGTGACGGAATCTTCCGAGGTCCGCATGTTCCCGGCAGTGTCTAGGAATGAGCGCGACACCGAGTTCGTGATCGTATCTGTGTATGCGGGGTCTGACGAATCGGTCGCTGCGGGGAGCTCGACGATGACGTACCAGGGCAGGTCCTGGTAGTTGGAGCAATCGTTCCAGGTGACGGTGTGGGTGGCGGGGTCGTAGATGCCACCTCCGGTCGCTGAAACGAACGTGGCCTGGGCGGGGAGCGTGTCGACGATTTCGATGGTCTCGGCGCGCGCGGTATCCCACCGGTTTTGATTATTGTCCTGCAGCACGCAGGAGGACCAGGTGTCGGTCAGCGGCTCCCAGACCCCGCGGATGTTGGGGGTGATCCGGTAGGTAGCGCGAGCAGTGGTCCCGTCCGAAAGCACCAGTCCGCCGAGGAATTCCTTGTCTACTGGTTCCAGGAGGCGTGTGACGACTTCGCCCTCGAGACGGTTCGAGGTGGCTTCCGAGAAGCTCTCTGAGTTGATCGTTGCGGATCCGAACGAGAATCGAACCCCGTCACCGGTGGACGGGTGCGGGCGAACCTGCACGATGAAGGACTCCTGGGTGCCCGCGGGCACGGTGCGGGTGGAGGTCAGCCGCAGGATGAGTTCCGTGTCCGAGCGCACGACTGTCGGGGTGAAGTTCGCAGACGAGGTCGATGGTGGGGTGAACGTCACTCCCCAAGTCGACATGTCCTGCATCGCCGCGGGGTTCGGGTTGATGAGGGTGATCGGAATCTCGATCACCGGCCGGACGCAGTCCTCACCAACGAGACCTGAACATGACCAGGACACCTGGTAATCGAAGGTGCTGGAGACTTCCTGCGTCGTGGGCGACGACGTGGATATCGCGACCGAGCCCACACTCGCTGCAAGGGCAGGGGTCACCGCGGTCACCGCGCTGAGAAGGGCGATTGCGAAGGCGACGAGGCCCGCGGTAATCGCGCGGCCCGCCTTGAAGAGTGAGGTCTTCTGGGTGTTCACGACTGCTCCTCCTCGAGGGGGGCTTCGATACGAATGTCTCCGAATGGGGAGATCTGAACGGGACTGACACCGGCCTCACGAGCGGTTTCGGCGAGTGAGACCCGTGCCCCTGTTGGGGAGACCGCTTCGACCCTCCAGGCGAACGCCGTGGCGGTGGTCGACTGGTCGATGGCTTCTAGAACTGCGGTGAGGTCACCGGAAGTGGGTACTACGTGATCACTGGGGAGCACAATCTGAGCCACGGCTTCCGTGCTTGTGTCGGGATCGATCACCAGATCCACTCGGGCACCGGCCTGGACCTGTGCGTCCAGCCCGTTGGAGAGATTCATCAGCTCTTGCTTTTGATCGCCGGTCAGATTGACGCTGTCGTAGCTGGCTCTGACCTCCTCCGGCTGCTGCTCTTCTGCGGCGCAGCTTGTAAGTGCCAGCGGCAGAATCAGTCCCCCGATAACGAGCACATGCGCCGTGATCGACGCTCGTTTCTCGCCCCTCATAGTTCCCCATTTCGTCCACATCGATAGGGAATGGAACATCCCCTCGACTACTGAGACGAACAATCGGGCAGGAATCCGACGAGAACAGCAAGAAATTTCTCGCAGCAGCACACGGCCTGCCTGGCACCGTCGCGAAATTGGCCGGTGGCTCGAGTTCGAGTCGGCACTGAATTCTCCGATGCCGAGGCTTCGCTCACCAGTAGCGATGCGCGATATGGCTCACTTGCGGCGAGGAACGTGGAGTTCGGGCCACGCGACCTAGTAGAGCGGGACCGGGAAATTCACAAAGGCCAGCAGATCGCTGGTGACAGTGCCGTTCGCGGTCGTGTACTCCTGAGTGAGCGAGAAGCTGATCACCTTCCCACGATGCTGCGGGAAGTCGAACATTACCTCACCGCTCAAGGGGATCGCGAGGTCGTCAACGACTTCGGGAAGGGGGTCTTCCCGAATCACCAGTATCTCTGTGGAAAGCGGGGTGGCTGAGACCCTGAACCGGAACGGGCCGTCGGTTGACATCGTGGTGAGCTCTCGAGGGTCGGGTAGACCGCTGGCGCTGGAGGGGTGGGATCCGTAATCACTGCCGGGTCGGCAGGAAGGGCTGGAAGCGGAGTTGTTTGCGAATGAGCGACCTGCACCGAACGGTTGTCTGCGTTGCGGATCCTCAGTACGTTGTCGCCAACGAACCGGTGGACGTCGAGACCGCGTCCACTGCTCGGCAATCGCCTGGGCCGGGCAGGAGTGCGATTCTGCTTCGACTGCACCCATTCGACGCAGGACGGGGTGCTTCCCAGCAGCAAAAGCGGCAAGAGCACAAGCGCGAGCTTCTTGCGCAGCGAATCGGCCTCTGCCGCGATCGCGGCGCAGTGCACAGAGTCGGAGACGTGCAGTTCGAGCTTCGCCGTATGCCGCGGCGCAAGCGCCCCTCGCGTCTAGCGCGGCAGTGAGGGGATGATTTCCCTGCACTCAGGATCTGAGGCGCGATCGGAATCGAGGTGGACAGCGAGCCACCAGATCTTGAACGCCTCACGAGCACGCTTGATCAGCGCGCTGGTTGCATTCTCGCTCATGCCGACGTACCTACCGACCTCCGCTACGGGAAGGTCTTCGACATCTCGGCACTACAGGACCTCACGGTGCCCAGACGTCAGGGAGTTACACGCCTGAACGGTGGTGGACTTCTCAAGAATTCCGTCGGCATGATCGCCTAAGGACGCGTATCCCGCGTCGAGCGATTCCTCCTAAGATCTCGGTGCGGAAGTCGCCCTCCTTTCGGGCCTTATCGATGGCGATCCGCCGAGAGGCTGAGGCAACATTTGCCCGGAATGACGCGTTCACCTCAGCGCCACGCATGATGCTGGACTAGGCCTTCGCGAATGCCTCCTGCATCAGATCTTCCGCCTCGTATCCGGTGTACGAGCGCGTTAAGACAACCACTGCTCCCCGGTGACGCTTCCACCACTCCCCGAGTGCTTCGGAGGTGCCACCACCGGCCAGCTCGATGAGCGAGGAGTCGGACATCGACGAGAGGTTCAGGCTCGTCGGGACCGACCGCGCCTTCTTTGCCATGATTCACCCGATATACGTATTGGATGGATCGACAGAATACGAGGATCAATACTGTAGGCGCCAACCCGACGTCCAAAGCATGACATCTTGAGGTAGCTGCACACAGCATGTATATGAAGGACACACATGCCTCGTGACCAGTGTGCGGGGGCGACCCGGACCCAGCGAGGGGTCCGGGATCGCCCCCGGCTGGTTCCGGTGAGCACTGCGCTCGAACCGGGGGTGCGGCATCCCGGGGAAAGGGGGAATCGGATGCCGCTGTCAGGGGCCCCGCCACTCTAGGGGGAAGGGGGAAGGAGCGCGGGAACCCCTGAGTCTGTTAGCAGGAGCCCCGGGGCCGACGTACGCGGCGCAGGGCGAGCTGCGCAGCCCCGACGCTGGCAGCTGCCGGCGCGGCGCCGGTGACGGTCCACAGGGTAGTGAGGAGCAGTGCCGCTCCCGCGGCAGTGACAACGCGCACCCGTTTCGCGAGTGCTGGGAAAGCGGGCTTCATGATGCCTCCTGGCTGATGGGGGCGTCGATTCGGAGTTCTCCGAAGGGAGAGATGTGGGCGGCGCCGACTCCTGCCGCGAGTGCCGATGCTTCGAGCGAGACGAGTGCGCCTGTCGGGGAGACGGCTTCAACTCGCCAGTCGAAGGCAGCAGCGAGGAGAGAGCCCTCGATCCCTCCCAGAACCGCCGTGACGTCGGCAGACGTGGGGAGAGCGGTATCGGTGGGAAGCACGATCTGTGCGACGGCCTCGCGGCCCGCGTGAGGGGCGACGATCAGGTCTACCCGCGCTCCTGGCTGGACTTGCGTGTCGAGGGAGTTGGATAGCTCCATCAATGATTGGCGCTCGTCGCCGCTCAGTTGCACGCTGTCGCGCATCGCACGGAACGGCTCCTCCGGCGGCGCGTCATTCCCGCAGCCGGTCAGTGCAAGCACTAGGGCTAACCCAGCGCTGCGCAGCACGCAACTCGCACTCGGGGTGCGCGTCGTCTCCCTCATGTCTCTTCCATTCCCCTTCAGAGATGAGGGGCGAACTCCCCTCGTCTAAAGAGACGGATTCGGTGCCGCGAATCCGACGCGAGTGAGTGAAAAGAAGGACCAGTGCCGCGGCGCTATCGCAAGTTCGAGTCGTGCTTCAGATTTGCCAATCCTAGGCTCAGTCCACGAGATGGGGTGCAAGGCCTTTGGGGTGGGGGGCCGAGGCGGCTTAATGAGCTGGGATCGGGTACTGAGTAAAGGCGAGTGCGTCGCTGCGGATGATGCCGTTCTCCGTCGCGTAGTACTGAGTGAGAGTGATGTCGATTACCCGGGTGCGATGCTGCGGGAAGTCGTACATGACCTCTCCGCTCGTCGGGATCGCGAAGGAAAGCACGATGTCGGGCTGGCCGGCCTCCTGGATCAGCAGATCGACCGTCGACAACGGGGTTGCGGAGATCCAAAAGCGGAACGGGCTATCGGCAGACATGGTCGAGAGTTCGCGGTACTCGGGATAGACAACCGCTGATGGAGGCGAAAGGATCGGTGAGATCACAGGATCGAATGACGACGAGGCGGGGGGGTCGGCCGGCGGTGACGAGGAGGTGATCGGAAGCAGTGAAGGGTCAGGCGTTTGAACACTTGGCGCGGGCGGCAACGACTCGGCGCGCAGCGTGGATCCTTGCCAGCGCGCGGTCTGGGCGCCGCTGTCTCGTGGTGCCGCGACGACGGAGGCCGTGTCCAAAGTGTCAGAAGGGGACTGGTCCTTCGGGGCCGGGAGGCCGGATTCAGGGCTGCCCGGGTCGTTCTGGACTTGCTCTCGGGTGAGATCTGAGGCCGCTGCGATCGTCCCGGGGGCCCGAAGAACACCGGTCGCGAACGCTGCGCCACCCGCCAGGAGTATCCCCGTCAGGCTCGCCGCGAGAACGACTGCAGGTCTCAAGGATGGAACGCCTGCGGATGGCAGTGAGACGGTTGTTGCCGGTGAGACGATGGGGGTCTCGGCGATGTGCGCCTGAGTTGCGGAAAGGGGCTGCTGAGGTCTCGACCGCACCCATGCCAAATAGCCGGGTGCGCCGCCCAGCAAAAGGAGCGGGAGGAGGACGAGAGCGAGTTTGCGATGCAAGTCATCAGCTTCTGCGGCAATGCCAGCGCAGTGCGCACAGTTCGAAAGATGTCGCGCGACTGCAGCAGTGTCACGTGCTGTGAGCGTTCCGCGTGCAAAACGCGCGAGCATCGGTGAAATGGCGAGGCAATTGGGATGCCGGTTGTGCTCAGAGCTGAGCTGAGCTGAGATCCATGAAGCCTTGAATGCTTCCCGCGATCGTTTGATGAGCGCGCTAGTAGCATTCTCGGTTAACCCGAGATATCGGGCGATCTCGACAACCGGAAGTTCTTCGACGTCTCGATACCACAGCACTTCCCTCTGGCGGGCGGAGAGCGCCTTGAACGCCTTCGTGGTAGTGGTCTTCTCGAGGGCGCGTTCCGCGTGATCTCCCGCCGTTGGATCGACCGGGTCGAGATCGTCGTCGAAGCTCTCGAGAGCGAGGCCGCGGTCTCTGCGAGACTGGTCAATCGCGAGTCTGCGAGAGACAGTCGCGACGTACGCGCGAAACGAGATTGTCATGTCTCCACCTCGCAGAATGCTCGCGTAGACCTTCGCAAACGCCTCCTGCGCGAGATCTTCGGGTTCATACCGGGTGAACGACCGAGTCGCTGCGACGACGGCACCATGGTGCCGTGACCAGAGCTCTGCAAATGCCTCTGGAGTGCCAGCGCGTGTGAGATCGATCAGGGCGGCATCGGAGAGCGATTGTAATTCGATGCGGGTGCGACGCTGCTTCGGTCTCTTGGCCATGATGGACTTAATATACGCGCTCCGCAGGCGTGATACGAGTGTGGATTTCGATGCACCTGTTCGTCAAAGTCCCAGAGTGGTGCTGAGGCTGTTGAGTGAAGCTGGTGCGGGAAGAGTCCGCCCCTGGCCCACCCCCTCACCTCAGGATCGCGGCGGCTGCATTGCGGGCTGCGGCGGTGTCGCGGGCGGAGATCACGGCTGCGGCGGCCTGCCGGCACTGCTCCAGGGTGACCTTCTGCAGTTGTGCTGCGACCGCGGGGATTGCCCGGGCCGCCATCGAGAGGCTGGTCGCACCAGCTCCCACAAGCACTGCGGCGAGCAGCGGGTCCGCGGCGGCTTCGCCGCACACCCCCACCCCGCCGCCGACGGCGGCCCCGGCCGACCCGGCCCGGCCGATGAGTTCGACAACGGCCGGCTGCCACGGGTCGTTGAGTGCGGCGAGACTGCCGAGCAGCCGGTCCGCTGCCATCGTGTACTGCGTGAGATCGTTGGTGCCGAGGCTCACAAAGTCGATCACCTCGAAGAGACGATTCGCGAGCAGCGCGGCCGATGGCGTTTCGATCATCACACCCACGTGCGCGAGGCCGCGCGCCCGCGCCCGCTCGGCGAAGTCTGCGGCCTCCGCGACGGTCGCCACCATCGGCGCCATCACAGCGACCTCCGCAGCTTCCTGCGATGCTGCGGCGGCGATCGCGTCGAGTTGCCTGTCGAGCAGGCCCGGCACGATCCACGAGGTTCGCAGCCCGCGCACGCCGAGCGCGGGATTCTCCTCCTCGCCGCTCGGCACGAACGCGAGCGGCTTGTCGGATCCCGCGTCGAGCGTGCGCACCACGACCCGTTTCCCAGGAAATGCCGCAAGCACTCTGCGGTAGATCTCGATCTGCTCCTCAACGCTCGGCTCTTCCGCGCGGCCGAGAAAGCAGAACTCGGTGCGGAACAAGCCCACACCCTCAGCGAGCGCCCGCGCTCCCTCTGCAGCGTCGCTCGCTTTGCCGACGTTCGCGAGCAGCGGCACGCGGTGGCCGTCAGCGGTGCGGCCCGCGCCGTCGAAGGGCGGGGTCTCGGCCCGCTCCGTAATCGAAGCGAGCTGCTCGAGCGAAGGATTCCACACGAGTTCGCCGCTCGCACCGTCGACGAGCAGCGTCTCACCTCCCGGCTCACTCCAGGCACCACGGGCCGCGACCACCGCAGGGATGCCGCGCCCGCGCGCGAGGATCGCGGTGTGCGAGGTGGGCCCGCCCTCCTCGGTGACGAGGGCGAGACACAGCGAGGGGTCGAGCAGTGCCGTGTCGGCCGGTGCGAGATCGTGGGCCACGAGCACATACGGCTCGTCGGTGTCTGGCAGCCCCGGTGGTTGCTGCTCGGTGAGCTGCGCGACGATGCGGGCGCGCACGTCGAGGATGTCTGCGGCGCGTTCTGCAGTGCGGCCGCCAAGGCTGCGCAGCGTGTCAGCGGCCGCACCGAAGGCGTCCCAGACGGCGCGCGCCGCAGGCGCACCCGCGCGCACCCGCTCGCGGGCAGTCTCTCTGAGATCTTCGTCGGCTGCGATCGCGGCACCGGCTTCGAGGATTGCGCTGCCGGTCTCGTCTGCGCGCGCGGCGCGATGTCGCAGGGCCTCGGCGACGGCGTCGGCGGCCTCCGCGACGCGGCTGCTTTCCGCTTGCCGATACTCCTCCGTGATCTCTGGCCCCTCTGTTGGTGCAGCGATGGGGTTCGGCATGCGCACCACCCTGCCCGCCACACGTCCGGGGCTCACCCCCAGCGCGCCTGTGAGGGGCCCGCCTGAGTGCGTTGCGGCCGGCAGCTGCTTCTCGGCGGGGGTCGCCGGCTTCGCGGCATCGGGGTCGGTGCGTGTCGTTGTCGCGGAAGGAGCGGCGGCAACTTCGGGATCGCATGGCTCGCCGAAGCCGTCGGCGAACAGCATGGCGAGCTCATCAAACAGGGCCTGCGCATCGGCTCCGGTGGCTGTGAGCGTCAGCGTTTCGCCCTGCCTCGCACCAAGCGCGAGCAGCCCGGTGGGTCCGCCGACGCGCACGGCTTCCTCGCCGGTGCGTGCGATCCGCAGCACTGCGTCACGGCCCGCGAGCGCCGCGACAATCAGCGCGGCCGGGCGCGCGTGGATGCCGTCGCGGTTGCGCACCACGACCTCGACCGTCGCATCGGGCTGCGTGGGAGGGGCATCTTCGGGCCCGGCCGATCCGGTGGCGCCTGCGGCCCCCGGATCCGCACCCGCCTCCTCATTGATGAGGTGCGCACGTTTCGCCCCGAGCGCCCCCAGCGCCTCCGCGGCGACAGCATCGAGCGAAGCCCCGGCCGCGGCGGTCACCACGGCGGCGAGCAGACCCTCCACGATGGGGGCGCTCGTGAGCCGCACAGGAGTGTCGCCGATGTCGGCGAACTCGAGCGCCATCTCAGCGCTGAGCACCGCCGAGCCGAGATCCATGAGCACGAGCACCCCGCCTCCCTCGGCAGCTGCTTCGCCGATCGCCTCTGCCACCCGCATGGCGTCGGTGCCGGTGCCACCATCTGCGGTGCCCGCTGCGAGTACCACCCGCGGCGGATTCGAGGGAGTCATCTCAAGGGCGAGCTCCGCCGCTGCTGCTGCGAGGGGTGCGCTGTGCGAGACCACGACGATGCCGACGCGTTCGGTCATGCTAGACCTCCGATGGTGTGGCGCGAGAGCGGCCGACCGGCTGATTTCGCAGGCGGAGCGGTGATCTGCGCTGCGACATGCGCCTCGCGGTGGGGGTGGGGGCTCAGGCGGCGGCGAGAGCTTCGAAGAGCAGCGCGGTCGAAGCGCTGCCGGGGTCGATGTGCCCGGCCGAGCGCTCGCCCAGGTAGCTGGCGCGACCCTTGCGGGCGACCAACGGCTCAGTCGCATCGCGCCCCTTCGCCGCTGCAGCGCTCGCCGCCGCGAGCGCATCCCCCAGCGACCCCGAGGCCGCCGCCGCATCGTAGGCGTCGAGCGCGGGCAGCATGGCATCGACCATGGTCTTGTCACCGGGCTCCGCCTTGCCGCGCTGCAGAATTCCCTCATAGCCGGCCCGCAATGCAGCCCCGAGTGCCGCCGCATCGAGCTCGGTTGCCGCGCCCGCACTCGCTCCCATGCGCAAGAAGAAGGTGCCGTAGAGCGGCCCGCTGGCACCGCCCACCGATGAGACGAGCGTCATGCCCGCCGTCTTCAGCAGCGCATCGGCTGTGGTGGCGGGATCCTGCCCCGCTTTCTCCACCACAGCCGCCATGCCACGGGCCATGTTCGCCCCGTGGTCGGCGTCACCGATCGCAGAGTCGAGTTCGGTGAGGTACTCGCGTTGTTCGGCGACGCGGTCTGCGAAGCCGGTGAGCCAGCGGGTGAGGGTGTCGACGGTGATGGTGTTCGTCATAGTGGCTTCCTGTGCGTGACGGGGTGAGGTGGCGGATCGCTGCAGCTCAGGCGAGCCAGCGCAGTCCGGGGGTGCGCACGGGGGCGTCCCAGAGCTGCAGGATCTCGTCATCGGCTGCGAGCAGCGTTACCGAACAGCCGGCCATGTCGAGCGAGGTGATGTAGTTGCCCACGAGCACGCGGGCCACCTCCACGCCTGCCTGTTCGAGCAGCTCGGCGACCTCGCCGTACATCAGGTGCAGCTCGCTGAGCGGGGTGCCACCCATACCGTTGAGCATCACGATCACGGGCTCTCCGGTGAAGTCGCGGTCGGCGAGAATCGGCTCCACAAGCTGCGCCGCGATCTCCGAGGCGGGCGCGAGCGGCACCCGCTTGCGGCCGGGCTCACCGTGAATGCCCACCCCCATTTCGATCTCGTCGTCGGGAAGGTCGAAGGTGGGCTTGCCTGCGGCGGGCACCGTGCAACTGGTGAGTGCCATACCCATCGACCGGCCTCGCTCATTCAGCTTCTCCGCAAGCGTGGTGACAGCCGCGAGGTCACGCCCCTCCTCTGCCGCCGCGCCCACGATCTTCTCCATGAGCACGGTGAGGCCGACACCGCGGCGCCCCGCCGTGTACAGCGAATCCTGCACGGCAACGTCATCGGCGACCACTACTGTCGCAACTTCGACGCCGGTTTCGGCGGCGGCGATTTCAGCCGCCATCTCGAAGTTCATGACATCGCCCGTGTAGTTCTTCACGATGTGCAGCACCCCGGCACCACGATCCGCGCCCTTTGTTGCCGCAACCACCTGATCGGGCGTCGGCGAGGTGAACATCTCACCTGCGCAGGCGGCGTCGAGCATTCCGAGGCCTACGAATCCGCCGTGCAGCGGCTCATGCCCGGAGCCACCGCCCGAGAGCAGCGCCACCTTGCCCTGCGCTTTGGGTTCGCGTCGGTAGATCACCCGGTGCTCGTGATCGACGTCGAGCTCGGGGTGGGCCTTCGCCAGGCCTCGAAGTGCGTCGGCGAGCACATCCGCCGGATCGTTGATGAGCTTTTTCATGACTGCAACCTCCACGTCGAGATGAGTGTTCAAACTGATCGCGGCGGAGGCGGCGGGTCGACGGGCGACCTCGCCTGTGAACTTCCGTCGACACTGCCGATACTTCTAGATCGGGCGGGGGCTGTCAATGGTGGCGGCGGCGAGACCACCTCGAGTAGCCCCGGGTGAAATCGCGTGCGAAGCCGCCCGCACAGCTTCCCAGGGGCCAGCACCGACAGGTACAAATGATGCAGGGCTCTGCAGCCCACCCGGGAAAGGACCTGACCATGGCACCCACACTCCGCATCACCGGGCGCTTCGTGCGCACCGACCTCGATTGTGTCGGCGAGAACCCCGATCCGGCATCCGCCCCCGAGGCGATGCTCGTCGAAGACGGCACCATCGTGGCGATCGGCTCCCGAGACGAGGTGCCTGCACCCGCCGGCGGGCGCCACCTCGACCTCGGCGAAGGGTGGGCGATCCCGGGCCTCATCGAACCGCACGGCCACCCCTCAGAGGTGGCGCTGCTGATGGGTGAGGGTGTCATCGACATCCGCCCCGTCACCATCGCAAGCGCCGACGAGGTGTGGGGCAGCATCAAGCAAGCGCTCGCCGCCGACCCTCGCCCAGAGCGGGTGTTCGCCAACGGATGGGATCCGCTGCTGCAGCGCGGCCTGGTGCAGCCCACCCGCGCCGACCTCGATGCCGTGGCCGGCGACATCCCGCTCGTCATCGTGCACAACTCTCTGCACTCCGCATACTTCAACACCGCCGCCGCCCGTGAGGCAGGTATCGACCGCGACACCCCCGATCCCGCCGGTGCCTCGTACGGGCGCGACGCGTCAGGCGAGCTGAGCGGTGTCGCGTACGAAGCTGCGGCGATGGCGCGGATCGCGGGCCCCGTGATGGAAGCCGCGCGTGCGCGCCTGCCCGAGCGCATGGCCGCGCACCTTGCGGAGGTGCGACGACACGGCATCACTACCATCGCCGATCTTTCTTGGAGCGCCGAGCTTGGGCCGCTGTTCGACGGCTTGCACGCAGCCGGGCGGCTCCCCGTGCGGGTGCGCGGTTACGAGACGTCGAGCCCGGGCGCCCACGCGACCCGGCCCTTCGTCAACGGCGACGCCCGGGTGAGGCAGGTCGGCATCAAAGTGTGGAGCGACGGATCGCCATGGGTGGGCAACATCGCAACCTCCTTCCCCTACCTCGACACCGAGGCGACCCACGCCATCGGCCTCGAACCGGGCCACATCGGCAAGGCGAACTACACCACCGAGCAGCTCATCGACATCGGCGCCCAGTACGCGGGCGAGGGCTGGCAGATCGCTTGCCACTCCCACGGCGATGTCGCCATCGACAGCACCCTCGACGCCTACGAGGAGCTCATCAGGCGCTTCGCGCTGCGCGACCACCGCTTTCGTGTCGAGCACTGCGGGCTGATGACACCGGATCAGTTCAGCCGCGCTGCCTCGCTCGGCGTCACCGTAAGCCTCTTCGTCGACCACATCACCTACTGGGGCGACGTGCTCATCGACGACCTCTTCGGCGAGCGTGGTGCGAGCTGGGCCGACGCCGGCGCGGCCTTCGCGGCCGGCCACCGCGCCACCTTCCACAACGACGGCACGGTCACGCCCTACGAGCCGCTGCGCAATATGGCGGTCGCCGAGACCCGCACCTCCCGCACCGGGCGGCACTTGGGCGGCGGCACCCCTGCGAGCAGACTCGACGCCCTGCGCGCCCACACGGCGAACGCGGCCTGGCAGCTGCGCAGCGAGCATGAGATCGGGGCGCTCGCCCCCGGCCTCCGCGCCGACTTCACGGTGCTCGATGTCGATCCGCGCAGCGCAGCGCCAGAGGCGCTTGCGGGGGCGCGGGTGTTCGCCAGCGCTGTCGACGGGGAGCTCGGATAGTTCGCGTCTCGCGGGGCGGATCTTGCGGGGCGAATCACCGTGGGTGCGGATCGCCCCGCCGAGACGGCTTAGAGCAGCCCGATCTGCCGAGCGCGCAAGAGTGCATCGGCGCGGCACGACACCTGCAGCTTGCGGTAGATGCTGCGCGTTTGCGACTTGATGGTGTTGGCTGAGACGTGCAGTGCCGCCGCGATCTCCTCGATCGAGGCGTCGCTCGCGAGCTCTGCGAGCACCAGCGACTCGCGCCGCGACAGCTTCTCGAAGGCCTCGGTCTCGGTTTCGAAGGGGGCGCTCACCGGCTCGATCCACATGCTTGCCGGCACGAGCGAGCGCAGCATCCGCAGGTCGGCGGTGGGCACCCACGACAGCGGCAGCCTGTTGTTGGTGCGGTCGAGGGCGTACAGCGCTTGTTCGAGCAGCGCCGACGCGTGCCCGGTGTTGCCGAGTCGCGCGTGCGACGCCGCGCTCAGCAGGAGGTGCTGAGCTTGGTGCGCCGGATACAGCCCGGTAGTGCTGAGGTCGCTGAGCAGTGTCACGGCTTCTTCCGGCTGTGAGGAGAGCAGGGCCAGACGCGCGCGCGTGAGCACGGTGACGGGTGCCTCGCCGCTTTCGCTCTTGTGGGCGAGCACCGTGCGGGCGCGCAGCAGGTCGCCTGTTGCAAGCAGCAGATCGGCGTGCAGCGTGCGCAGTTCTTCGGCCCACCCGGAGCTCAGCGGATACGCGCTCAGTTCGTTGCGGGTCGCCTCGAGCTCTTCGAGGCCGCGACCCGCTTCGCCGCCCACCAGGCGCACCACGCCGCGGGTCCAGGCGATGAGGGGCCACTGCTCGAACTCGTCGATGCGTGTGGTGATGGGCTGCAGCGCCTGCAGCGCACCGAGTCTGTCGTCGCGGTTCGCCGCTGACAGGGCGGATGCGAGGTGCCAATTGAGCGCGTGAAGCGAGCCTTCCCAGCCGCTCCACGGCGAGGTGCCGATCATGGCGATCTCGCGTTCGGCACCCACGAAATCGCCGGCGTAGGCGCGCACGAACGACAGGATGGAGCGGGTGTGGAAGGGGCGCCCGGGATGCGGATCGCCCTCCATGCCGGCGGCGAGCTCGAAGACGCGGGGGATACGGTGCGCGAGCAGCGCCGTGATGAGGATCTGCAGATTGCCGGCGTAGAGCCATGACGTGCCGCTCGGGCTGCGGGCTTCCTCGACGAGGCGGATGAACTCTTCACCTGCGCGGAAGGCTTCTTCGTAGTTGCGGCTCACACGCATCCCGCCGAAGCGTGCGAGCGCCACGAACCTCGCTTCGATGCTGCCGGCCGCGGGCGAGCGCCGCGACAACTCGGCGAGGCCGATCCGCAGCAGCTGCTTGATGCGCGGCGTCGGCACGATCGCGTTCTCGCTGAGGGCGATGGTGAGCGCGATGGGCACGCCACCGTCGCGTTTGAGGCGCTCGGGTGCGAGGGGGCTCAGCATGGCGATCACCTCGGCAGAGCGAAACTGGCTGAACTCCGAGAAATAGTGGGCGAAGTGGGGGAAGATCAGGTTGTCCATGCCGCCGTCGATGAGCAGCGCGAGCGTTTCGACAGGGTCGGCGAGATCTCGCAGCTGTTCGAAGGCAATGCGGCGCACCTCGGCGACACGTTCGGCGCTGAGCTCTTGCGGTGCACGGTGGCGCAGCGCTGATGTGATGAGGGTGTGCATGAGAAACACAGGCCGGCCGCGTCGCAGGGTGATGCGGCCGAGGCCGCGTTCTTCGAACGACTCGACGGTGGCCCAGCCGAGGCCGGAGTCGCCAAGACGCGCGGCCAGGGCCTCATCGACCTCGGGGCAGAGCGCGAGGGCCAGTGCGAGGGCTTCCTCGTCGGGGGTTTCGAAGCACGGTGTGAAGTCGACGAGTACCGCGGCGACGCCGCGCTCGATCTCGTCGAGGGTGGGCCGACGTGATCCGCCCGCCGAGAGCCCGTCCATCACCGAGAGCGCGAGTCGCACCGCCAGCGAGTGGCCGCGGGTGATGCGTTCGAGCATCGCGAGTTCGACAGCGGTGACCGCGTAGGGCAGGGCGGTTGCGAGTTCGGCGATCTCTTCGCGGGTGAAGGCGAGCTCTTCGGAGCCGATCACGGTGGTGTGGATCGCGGTCGAGGTGAGGGGAGACTCGAAGCGAGTGCGTTGGCGGGTGGTGGCGATGATGCGCGTGGGCGGTGCGACACGAGCGAGTGACACCAATTGGTCTTGCAGTGAGTCGCAGGTGAGGTGCAGATCGTCGAACACGAGTGCCACGCGGGTTTCAGCGCGCAGGAGCGTCGAAGCGAGCAGTGCGGGGGCGTTGTCGGGGGAGATGAACCCGCTCATGTAGCCGTCGGTGAGGTGCTGGAATGTCTCGGGGGCTGCGGCATGCAGCGCTGAGAACGTGCGCAGCCAGAAGCTGCGTGCGTCGAGGATGCCCTCGTCGAGCGTTACCCAGGCGACAGCGGTGTCTTGTTGCTCCCGCACCCAGCGCGCGATGAGCGCCGTCTTGCCCGCGCCGCCCTCCGCCCGCACGATAACGACGCGGCCGCCGTTCTCAAGCTTCGTGAGCAGGCGTTCACGCTGCAACTGGCCTGGCGCATCTACCGGCACCGCGGTTCCGCTTTTGGGGTCACCAAACACAGCGATATCCCTTCCGCAGATTGGTGCCCGGGCGGCAACGTCCCCTCGCGCTCCCTCCACAGGGCACGTTCCGACTTCGGCCTTCCCCCGTATACAGCTTAACCCGAATGTTATCTCCAAGGTTTCGGGGTGGCCCACCGCGGAAACATGCGGGGTGCCGGGAGGGATCCAGCCTCTCTATGGTGCCGCATAGAGAGGCTGTGATCACCCCGCCGCGCACGAGCAGTACACTCGGAGCGAGATCGCACGCCGGGGCGCACCCGGTCATCCATCACTTGGAGGAATCAATGAAGATTCGCTACGCAGTTCCCGCACTCGCAGCCGCTGCGCTGCTCACGCTCACCGGTTGCGTCAATAACGCGGCGTCTGAGGGAGGCAGCACCGGAGACAGCTCGCAGGCCTCTTCGATCAAGGCGGATCAAGCCGCCGTCGACCTGCTGCCCGCCGAGCTCAAGGACTCCGGCGTGCTGCGCATTGGCACAGATGCCGAGTACCCGCCGAACGAGTTCAAGGACGCCGATGGCAACCCCACCGGCTGGGGCGTCGAACTCGCCGAGGCAGTTTCCGCGAAGCTCGGCCTTGAGCCCAAGTGGGAGATCCTGGGCTTCGACAGCATCATTCCTCGGATTCAGGAGGGTGCGCTCGATATGGGCTCTTCGTCATTCACCGATACTGTCGAGCGGCAGAAGTCGGTCGATTTCGTCAACTTCCTCAACGCCGGCACGCAGTGGGCCGCGGCAACAGGCTCCGACGTCAACCCCGACGACGCCTGCGGCCTGACGGTCGCCGTGCAGGCGACCACCGTACAAGACACCGACGAACTGCCGGCGAAGTCGAAGGCCTGCACCGATGCCGGTAAGCCGGCCATTGAGGTGCTGCGCTTCGACGGCCAGCCGGAGGCGACTCAGGCAGTGGTGGACGGCCGCGCCGATGCATTCTCGGCCGACCTGCCCGTGACCGGCGACGCTGTCGCGAAGCTCAAGGGTCAGCTCGAAACCGTGGGTGAGGTGTTCGACGCCGCGCCGTACGGATTCGCAACCCAGAAGGGCAGCGACACCACCAAGGCCGTGCAGGCAGCCCTGCAGTCGCTCATCGATGACGGCACCTACCTCAAGATCCTCACCTCGGCGGGCATCGAAGCCGGCGCTGTCGACACGGCAACAATCAACGCGGCCAAGAACTGATAGCCGATTCCGGCCGCAGCGGGCCGGGGTGCGGTTGTCGCCCCGGCCCGCAGCGGTCTCCGTGCACGGCACGGTCCGCACTCCATCGACGACGACGCTGAAACGAATTCTGGAAGTGAGTCATGTCACATCTCCCATCCGAGGGCGGAGGCGGCCGAGGCCCCGACGCCCACGCCACCCCTGAGGCTATTCAGGCCATCCGGCTAAGGCATCCCTGGCGCGTGACGTTCGCCGTGGTGATCGTGCTCATCGCTGGCCTCTTCATCTACGACACCGCTGTCAACCGCCCGGTCTACAACTGGCCCGAGGTCGGCAAGTACCTCTTCGACACCCGCATCGTCACCGGCGCGGGCTACACTCTCCAGCTCACGATCTACTCGATGATCATCGCAATCGTGCTGGGCGTCGCGATCGCGGTCATGCGGCAGTCGCCCAACCCCGTGGTCAAATCGGTGGCCTGGGTCTACCTCTGGCTGTTCCGCGGCACCCCGGTCTACGTGCAGCTCGTGTTCTGGGGCCTCATCCCGACCATCTACAAGACGATCACGCTGGGCATTCCGTTCACGGAGGCCGTCGCGACGATCAGCACGAAGGATCTGCTCAGCTACTTCACCCTCGCGATCATCGGCCTGGCGCTGAACGAGGCCGCCTACATGGCCGAGATCGTGCGCGCAGGCCTGCTCTCGGTCGACAAGGGCCAGAGCGAGGCGGCGACCGCCCTCGGTCTCGGTTGGTGGCACACCATGCTCCGCGTGGTGCTGCCCCAGGCCATGCGCGTGATCATCCCGCCGACCGGCAATGAGGTCATCTCGATGCTGAAGACCACCTCGCTGGTCGCGGCGGTGCCGTTCACGCTCGATCTCTACGGTCGTTCCCGTGACATCACCGCGGTGACGTATCAGCCGGTGCCGATGCTCATCGTCGCCTCGATCTGGTATCTCGCGGTCACCTCGATCCTCATGGTGGGCCAGTACTACCTGGAGAAGCACTTCGCGCGCGGTGTGGAGCAGCGGCCGGACGTGATGAAGCCGACAGTCGAGACGCAGACGATCGGTGTCGTCGGTGTGGTGGACCCCACCACGCCGAGCTATCCGAGCACCGCGGGCGAGACCATCGTGCCCCCGCACAACCGACCTGGAGGTGGCGCATGAACGTGCACGCGACCGACACGCCGATGGTGAAGGCCGAGGCCGTGTCGAAGTCCTACGGCTCCAATGAGGTGCTGAAGTCGATCTCGCTCGAGGTGCAGCGCGGCGAGGTGCTCTGCCTCGTCGGCCCCTCAGGTTCGGGCAAGTCGACCTTCTTGCGTTGCATCAACCACCTTGAGACGATCAACGCCGGCCGGCTCTGGGTCGACGGCGAGCTCGTGGGGTACCGGCAAAGTGGCGACAAAATCTACGAGATGCACCCGAAGGAGGCGGCGAAGCAGCGGCGCGACATCGGCATGGTGTTCCAGCGCTTCAATCTCTTCCCGCATATGACGGCGCTCGAGAACGTGATGATCGCTCCCACGCTGCTGAAGAAGGGCAACAAGGCGACGCTGCAGTCGCGCGCCATGGAGCTGCTCGCACGGGTGGGGCTTGCCGAACGCCACGACTACTACCCGGCCCACCTCTCCGGCGGTCAGCAACAGCGCGTCGCGATCGCGCGGGCGCTCGCGATGGAACCGAAGCTGATGCTCTTCGATGAGCCCACCTCCGCACTCGACCCCGAGCTCGTGGGCGAAGTGCTCGAAGTTATGAAGGGGCTCGCGCAGAGCGGTATGACGATGATCGTCGTGACCCACGAGATGGGCTTCGCCCGTGAAGTCGCCGACAAGCTGGTGTTCATGGACGGTGGCGTTGTCGTCGAGTCCGGTGATCCCACCGAGGTGCTCACCAACCCGCAGCGTGAACGCACGAAGGCATTCCTCTCGAAGGTGCTGTAGTCGCGCCCTCGCCAAGCACGACTGTTGCAGCGAGACCGACTGTTCCAGAGGCCCTGGAAGAGTCAGTCTCGCTGCAACAGTCGTCTCCGGGGTGCGGATCGCGGGAGCGCGCCGCCTACCCTTGGATTAGGCGTTGACGCCGAGGTCGCGCTTGATCTTGGTGGTCGACACGCCCTCGGTGCGGTCGAGGTAGATCACTTCGCAGTAGGGGCGCAGGATTTCGAAGCGCTCGTCGCCCTCCCAGTCACCGCCCATGACGACCGCGTCGATCTCGTACTTCTGCACGTCGCGGATCTTCTGATCCCACGCCTGCTCGGGAATGACGAGGTCGACGTAGCGCACAGCCTCGAGCATGTTCTTGCGGGTTTCGAAGTCGTGGTAGGTCTTCTTGCCCTTACCCGCATTGAACTCCTCGGTGGAGGCGGCGACCACGAGGTAATCGCCGAGATCGCGCGCGCGCTTGAGCAACCGAATGTGCCCCCAGTGCAGGAGGTCGAAGGTGCCGTAGGTGAGGATCCGCTTCATCTCTCTATCGTAAGCCGCAGCGCGCGCGTACCCTGGAAAGACAGGGCCACGGACTCCACGGCCCACGAACGAGGAGGTCACGATGCAACTCGACGAAGAACGTCGCGGCCCGGATCACGAGTCGGATCCCGCACACAGCGATGAACTCGGCCACGAGTGGGTCGACGAAGGCGGCGCCTCGCACCTCGGGCCCGCCACTCACCTCGGCTCAGGTCGCCCGCACGGCGACGATGACGAAGAGGAGTGAGACCCGCGGCGGGTGCTCCCGCCGCGGGCCCGCGCGTCAGGCGGCAATGGTGAGCACCAGCACACCGGCGACCGCCGACACGAAGGCGAGCAGCAGTGCGACGCCGATCAGCACGGCGTGCACCCTGTAGAACGCCGTGGGGCGCCCCTGCGCATCATGGGCCCGGGGATCCTGGGTGACGCGCTTCCAGAAACGCGGCCAGACGATCACGTTGTAGACGGCGTTGAGAAGCAGCACAATGCCTGCGAAGACGACCATGCCCCCAGTCTAGGAGCGAGTGTCTGAGCTGTCGGGATCCGCTGCTTGGGCAGGTGAGCTATGCCCGGCCGGAGGCCCGCGAGGCGGCGACCCCAAAGCCGAGTTCGCAAAGAGCCACGGCTATGAGCAGCGCGAGGATGACCGACCAGTCGAGCCCCGTCTGCGCGAGCAGGCCGAGCAGCAGGGGGCCTGCGGCTGCGAAGGCGTATCCGATGCCCTGGCTGACAGCCGAGAAGCTCGCCGTCTGCGCGACGCTGGGGGCTGTGAACACGATGAGCGCGATTGCAAGCCCGAACGCAGCACTTTGCGCGATCCCGAGCACCGCGACGGCCACCGGGGCAAGGGGGAGCGGGCCGAAGGCCAGAGCGGTAAGCCCGGTGGCGGAGAGCAGCGCGATTCCCACGATGAGCTTGGTGCGCAACCGAGGCCGCGATGCGAGCGTTGGTGCGAGAAGCGATGCAGGGAGGCCGGCCACGCTCATCCACGCGAGCAGGAGCCCTGCCTGTGCTGGCACCATGCCGCGGTCAACGGCAATGGTGGGCAGCCACGCAGTGAGCGAGAAGTAGATCAGAGCCTGGGATCCGAAGAAGCCGGTGACCGGCCAGATGCCAGGCGCCCGGAACACCGAGTTGCGGGGAGTGCTGGTGTCGCGTCGGCTGCCGGGGCCGGGGGCGCCGAGTCGCGGCCCGAAGGCGATGGCGAGCGCGAGCGCGATAAGCAGCGGGATCCCCCAGCTCATGAGCGCGGCCCCGACGCGCTCGCCGAGCAGGTGCAGCACGGGAACGGCGAAGGCGGCACCGGCGGCAGCGCTGACGCCGAAGGAGGTCGTGTAGACCCCGGTCCAGAATCCGCCACGGTGGGGTAGGGCGTGCCTGATGATCTGCGGAGCCAGGATCCCGAGCAGCGCGATCGAGGCGCCAACGACCACGGTACCGACGAAGAGCAGCGGCGGCGCGAGTGGTCGTAACAGCGTGGCGAAGGAGAGTGCGGCGAGCAGCAGAGTGATCGCGCGCGTGAGCCCGAGCCGCGCGACGAGCAGCGGAGCGAGGGGCGATGCGAGGCCGAAGAGCAGCACGGGGATCGCGCTCAGCACGGCGAGCCCGGAGGGAGGCAGTGCGTAGGCGTGTCCGATCTCGCCGAGGAGGGGGGAGACAGAGGTGATGGGAAAGCGGACGCTCAGCCCGACGGCGAGGATCAGGATCCCGGCAGCGACCCCCTGGCGCCCCTCAGAGGAGCTCATCGAGGAGACGCTCCTGCTGCTCGAGCACGCCGAGGGCGGCGGCCTGCGCTGCGTCGGGGTCTCCGGCCGCGATGGCGCGGAAGAGGGTCTCATGCATGTCGTGGCGGTCGGGGTCGTCGCCCTTGGCGAGGCAGGAGGCGTCGGTGACGGATTCCTTGATGGAGCCGTCGAAGCTCGCGTAGATGTCGGAGAGCAGGCGGTTCCCCGAAATTCGGGCGATGCCGAGGTGGAAGGCGACGTCGGCGTCGGCGAAGGCGAGGGTGTCGCTCGCGGCGATGGCGTCGCGCCGGGCTTCGAGGTGCGCGGCGAGGGTGTTGAGATCCGCCTCGGTGCGGGCCGTGGCTGCTTCGCGGGCCGCGAGGGCGTCGAGGGCCTGACGCACGCGGATCACTTCAAGGCTGTCGGCGGATCGGAGGGCCCGGCGCAGTGCGACCTGGGTCGGATCGGTGGCGATGAGGTAGGTGCCGTCGCCCTGGCGGGTTTCGAGCAGCCCGAGTTGCACCAGGGCTCGCACCGCCTCGCGCACGGAGGGGCGGCTGACTCCGAGCGTTGTGGTGAGCTCCGCTTCGGAGGGGATTTTGTCGCCGATAGACCATCGACCCTGGCTGATTTCGCGCTTCAGCTCGTCGACGACGGTGTCGACGAGTGATCGTCGTTGAATTTGTCGCACGTGTCACATCCTTGCAGATTCGATTGGTTATATGGTTATCATATGTCTGACGAGTTGTCTGGCGCCATCCCGGCACCGACCACTCCGCACCGAGACCCCCGAGAAAGGCTCACCAATGACGGCGACCCCAGCTTCCGCACCGCTGTGCACTCCCGGACTCGTAGATGCGCACATCCACCCCGACAAGACAACGTGGGGCGGCAGCTGGCTCTCCCGCCGACCCGCGGCGACACTGCAGGATCTCATCGACAACGATCGCGCGACCCAGTTCTCCTTCGAGCGCAGTGTCGAAGAACGGGCCTACTCGCTGCTCGCGCACGCCCTCGAGAACGGTACCCTGGCGATGCGTGCCCACGTCGATGTGTCCACCGAACTTGGCACCGCAAATGTCGAGGGCGTGCGGGCCGCAGCCGAACGGCTCGCGCCGCACCTCACCGTGCAGATCGTCGCCTTTCCGCAGTTCGGGCTGCTCACGAACCCCGGCACCCTCGACGTGATGGCGGCCTCGCTCGACTGCGGCGCCGACCTCGTCGGCGGCATCGACCCCATCGGTCTCGAATCTGACCTCCACGGCCACCTCGACGCGATCTTTGGACTCGCCGACCGAGCCGGACGCGACCTCGACATCCACCTCCACGACGAGGGCGAGCAGGGGCTCGAGCAGATTCGCGAGATCGCGGCCCGCACCATCGCCGGCGGGCGGCAGGGCCGCGTCACCATCGGCCACGCCTTCGCCCTCTGCGACACCTCGCTGCCCAGCCTGGGGGAGACGCTCGACCGCGTCGCCGAGGCCGGCATCTGGATCGCCAGCTGCGCCCTTGGCCCCGACCCCGTGCCCGATATCGACCTCCTCGAACGGTACGGCGTGAACCTCGCAGCGGGATCCGACGGCGTGCGCGACTCGTGGAGCCCGTTCGGCACCGGCAGCATGGTGGATCGCGCCCACCTGCTCGCCTACCGCACCGGCGCGATCACCGACGCGGAGCTCGAACGTGCCTTCCGGCTCGCATCGACCGCCGGCGGTGCCATGCTCGGTATCCCCGAGATCGCCGAGTGGCAGGGGCCCGAGAGCGGCACTCGGCTCGAGTTCGACGCCGCGAGCATTGCCGAACTCGTCGTCGACCGCCCCGCGCCGCTGCGCGTGCTGCGCGACGGCCACCAGATCTGAGCGGCGAACCGCCGACCAACGAACCCGAAGAACTCACCAGACGGAACAAAGGAGTACCCGTGTCTACACACAGCAGCCGTAAGCGGCGCAGTCTCACCCTCGCAGGGGCGGCTGTTGCCGCCGCGCTCACCCTCACCGCCTGCGCCGGCGGCGGGGCCGGCGGCGCAGCAGGAGCCCAGGGCGGCGGCCTCGACGTCGACCTCAGCAACCTCGCCACCACCACCGAGCCGGGCACGCAGCCCGTCGACGTCGTCAACTGGAACCTGCCCTACGAGCCGCTTTCGATCGATCCCTGGTTCTCGTTCAATTACGCCGAGAACACAGTGATCGCGAACATGTGCGAGAGCCTCATGCGCATGAACCCGGACCTGAGCACCTCGCCCGGGCTCGCGGAATCGGTCGCCACCCCCGATGACACCACCTACGTCTACACCCTTCGTGACGGAGTCACCTTCTGGGATGGCACTCCGCTCACCCCCGCCGATGTCGTTTACTCGCTCGGCCGTCAGGTCGGCCCCGAGACGCCGTCGTACTACAACGAGTACTTCCTCTCCGTCGAGTCCGTCGAGCAGACTGGTGACCGAGAGGTGACCGTCAAGCTGAAGCAGCCCGACGCACTCTTCGAACAGGCGATGTCGGTTGCCGCCGGCGCCATCGTGCAGAAGGCCGCCGCCGAGGCCGCTGGCGAACAGTTCGGCACCCCCCAGGGCGGTATGCAGTGCACCGGTCCCTTCGCACTCGACGCCTGGAAGGCAGGCAAGTCGATCGACCTCGTCAAGAACGAGAACTACTGGGACGCGGAGCTGACGCCCAAGGTCGAGAAGCTCTCGTTCAGCTTTATCGCCGACGAAAGCACCGCAATCAACGCGCTGCGCTCGGGCGACGTCGACGGCCAGTTCTTCTACCTGCCCCCGACCGGTCTCGGCCAGCTCGAGTCGAGCGACGCCGTCACCACCACTTACGGCAAGTCGTTCGTGTTCTGGACGCTGGCGAGCGCCACCGAAGAAGGCCCCTTCTCTGATCCACGGGTGCGCGAGGCGCTGCTGCAGTCGATCGATCGCCAGGCGGTCGCCGACGTGGTCTTCCAGGGCGCGGCCATCGCCGCTCCCACCCTCGCCGGCCCCGACTACTGGGGTGACCGTGCCGACATCTTCGAACCCGCCTGGAGTGAGTTCAGCGCGAAGTCGGATCCCGCGAAGGCGAAGGAACTACTCGGCGAGGTGGGCGACCTCTCGAAGCCGATCACCATTGCGATCCAGGGCTCCTCGGCAGTGCATGAGCAGACCGCGAACCTGCTGCAGGCTGCCGGCCAGGCCGTCGGCCTCACCATCGAGACGAAGGTCGTGCCCGTCGAGCAGTATGGCAACCTCTACTTCGATCCCGAGGCTCGCAAGGGCATCGACGCCTTCTTCACCACCTGGTACGGCAACGTCACCGATCCGCTCGACGTCTACCAGGTCTTCACCGAGGGCGGCATGAGCAACTTCGGCAACTACACCGAGGTGAGCGACCTCATCTCGCAGGCTCGTGCCGAGCTCGACCCCACTGCGCGCGCCGAGCTCACCAACGAGATCCAGGCGAAGGTGACCGAGGATCTGCCCTGGATGCCGCTCAACTACATGCCCACCATCCTCGTCCAAAACGATCGGATCTCGGGTGCGACGGCCTCCGTCGCCTACCTCTACTACCCCTGGGCGGCCACGATCGGCGGCGTGGAGTAACCCGTGTCGATCCCTTCGTTCCTCCTGCGACGGTCGGGAAGCCTCCTGCTCGTCCTGCTGGTCACCTCGTTCGTGGTGTTCGGGCTCATGTATCTCGCTCCGGGGAGCCCGCTCAGCTTCGTGCTGGGGCCCCGGGGCGGGACCCCTGACCAGATCGCTAGGGTCACCGAGCAGTACCACCTCGACGACCCCTTCTTCCTGCGCTACTTCGCCTGGCTCGGCGACATCGTGCGCGGCAACCTCGGCGAATCGATCGTCTACCGGCAAAGCGTGACCGACCTCATCGGGAGCCGCATCGGCACCACGGTGGCGCTCATCGCGCTCGCGACGATCATCATCGCGGTCGTCGGCATCGGGCTGGGCCTCCTCGCCTCGCTCAAGGGCGGCTGGACGGATCAGGTCGTCACGACCCTCGCCACGCTGGGCCTCGCCACGCCGACCTTCGTGATCGGTGTCGCGCTCATCAGCGTCTTCGCGGTCGGATTGGGGTGGTTTCCCACCAACGGCTCGGGGAGCGGAGGATTCGACACGATCCTGCACCTCACGCTGCCGGCGATAGCGCTCGCCGTCGCGAGCGCCGCCTATCTCGCGCGCATCACCCGCGCGGCCGTGCTCGAGGAAGAGGGGCGCGAACATGTCCAGACCGCGGTAGCGCGCGGCCTCAAGCCCGCCATTATCATCCGTCGGCACGTGCTGCGCAACGCGCTGATCCCCATCACCACCGTGCTGGGCCTCACCGTCGCCACCCTCATCGCGGGCGCCGTGATCGTCGAGAGCGTGTTCGCCCTCGACGGGCTCGGATCGCTGCTCGTGCGGGCGATCCTGCAGCGCGACTTCGCTGTCGTGCAGGCTGTGATCCTCGTGCTCGTGGTCGCCTTCGTGGTCATCAACGCCATCGTCGACTTCCTGTATACGATGATCGATCCGCGCATCCAGTTGGGGAGCAAGCAATGAGCGCACCGCGCACCACACAGATCGCGCTGGCGCGCGCTTCCGCCGCAGCCGATCCCGGCCGATTCACCCTGCTCGTGCGCAAGCTCGGCCCGCTTGGCATCATCGCCTCGGTCGTGCTTGCCGTGTTCGTGCTCGCCGCGCTGCTCGCCCCCTGGGTAGCCCCCTACGACCCTGATTTCCCCGACCTGTTCGCCGCGCTCAGCGGGCCGAGCGCGCAGCACCTGCTCGGCGCCGACGCGCTGGGCCGCGACCTGCTGTCGCGTCTCATGTGGGGCGCACGCGTCACGCTACTCGGGCCGACGTTCGTGATCCTGATCGCGACTGTCGTCGGCACCCTGCTGGCGCTGCTCGCGGCGTGGAACCGCGGCCGCGTCGACACTGTGATCTCGTGGGTGCTCGACGTGCTCTTCTCTGTGCCGGGAATCGTGTTCGGCCTCATCGCGGTCGCGATCTGGGGCCCCAGCCTCGTGACCGTCGTGTGCGGTCTCGCGATCGGCTACATCCCCTACGTGGCGCGAGTCGTTCGCGGTGCCGCGCTGCGCGAGCGGGGTATGCCGTACGTGCAAGCTGCCTGGCTGCAGGGCCAGTCGGGCGTGAGCATCAGCCTCACGCAGATCTTGCCCAATGTGCAGCCCATCGTGGTCGCCCAGGCCGTGTCGTCGCTCGGCTTCGCGGTCATCGACCTCGCCGCGGTCTCATTCCTCGGGCTCGGCGTGCAGCCGCCCACTGCCGACCTCGGTCTGATGGTCAAGAGTGGATTCGACTCGGTGCTGCGCGGGCAGCCCGGAGAGGCCATCTTCGCCGGCCTCGCAATCGTGCTGATCGTGTGGAGCATCACCGTGATCGGTGATCGCCTCACCTCGAACGCTAGGAGCATCCGATGAGCGCACCCCTGCTGCAGATCGAAAACCTGCACGCGAGCCTCGTCACCCGGTACCGTCAACTCGACCTGCTGAACGGTGTCAGCCTCACTCTCGACCGCGGCGAGGCCCTCGGCCTCGTTGGCGAGTCGGGTTCGGGCAAGTCGCTCACTACGCGCGCGGTAATGCGTATGCTCGCCAAGGGATTCCAGGTTGACGGCGAGATCCGCTTCGATGGCGAGTCCGTGCTCGGAATGGGCCGTGAGCGGCTGCGGCGCTATCGGGCGACCGACGTAGGAATGATTTTCCAGGATCCGCGCGCTCACGTGAATCCAGTGCACACCGTCGGCGACTTCCTCACCGAGGCGCTCGTGCGCGACCGTGGCGTGCCGCGCGCCGAGGCCGAGCGCCGAGCGGTGCAGTTGCTCGACGAGGTTGGTGTGCGCCACCCCGAGCGGCGACTCGGCCAGTACCCTCACGAGCTCTCGGGCGGCTTGCTGCAGCGCGTCATGATCGCGAGCGTCCTGCTCGCGGAGCCGCGGCTGATCCTCGCTGACGAGCCCACCACCGCGCTCGACGTGACCGCCCAGTCCGACGTTATGGCGATCCTCGACGAGCAGCGTCGGGCCCGCGGCCTGGCGCTGCTGTTCATCACGCACGATCTCGAACTCGCGAACGCCTGCTGTGACCGGCTCGCGGTCATGTATGCGGGCGAGATCGTCGAGCAGGGCGCGCACGTCTACGACGCGCCGACCCACCCGTATACGAAGGAACTCATGGGGGCGCGCCCGAGCATCGACCAGCGGCTCGACCGCCTCCCCGTGCTCGAGTACAACCTCGAGCTGCACCAGGAATTGAAGGCGAGGTCGTGATGCACAGCGAATCGGAATCGGGCGCGCCGCTCATCAGCGTGAGCGAACTGCGCAAGGTGTTCCCCGCCCCGCGGGGCTCCAAGGGCGACGACGTGGTCGCGGTCGACGGCGTCTCGTTCGAGCTGCACGCCGACGAATGCCTCGCGATCGTGGGGGAGTCGGGATCGGGCAAGACGACGGTCGCCCGCATGATCGTCGGCCTCGAATCGGTGACGAGCGGGACCGTGACCGTGGGCGGGCACGACCGTTCGCAGCCGCCGAAGCGCCTGCGGGATCGGCGCGAGCGCGCCCGCGAGGTGCAGTACGTGTTCCAGGACCCGTACTCGTCGCTCAACGGACGGCAGCGCATCGGCGACGTGATCCTCGGCAACCTGCGGCTGCACGCCGGCGGGTCGCGGGGCGGCCGCGAGCTGCGCGGCCGCGCGCAGGAGATCCTCGACGCGGTCGGGCTGCCGCAGCGCTTCTTCGACCGCCTCCCCAAGGAGCTGTCGGGCGGCCAGCGGCAGCGCGTCGCCATCGCCCGCGCGCTCGCCGCAGACCCCAAGGTGATCGTCCTCGACGAGGCCGTCGCGGCTCTCGACGTGTCGATCCAGGCGCAGATCCTCAACCTGCTCTCCGACATCAAGGCGCAGCGCGAGATCAGCTACCTCTTCATCTCACACGATCTCGCGGTTGTGAACCAGATCTCGGATCGCATGATCGTGATGGAGAACGGGCAGGTGGTCGACGGCGGGGCGACGGCGGATCTGCTCGCCAACCCCACCCACCCGTACACGCGGGCGCTGCGTGCGGCCGTTCCGGGGCCCGGCTGGAAGCCGGTGCGGCGCGAGCGCCTGGCATCGTGACGGGGGCTTGCGTGCCGGGGGCAGCGGGCGCGACAGAAGCAGAGGTGGCGGCTCCGGCCGCAACCTCGGCTGAGTCAGCGACCGCCCTGCGCGCCTCGCACGCGATCGTGTGGGATGAGGCGCGTGGCGGCTTCGCCGAGCTGCGCGACGCGGTGGTGCTCGTGCGCGGTGCGCGCGTTGAGGCTGTGGCGGGCGCCGCGGCCGGATCCGCCCTCGCCGAACGCGCCGACGAGACGATCGACCTCGGCGAGGCCCTGCTCATGCCTGGCCTCATCGACCTTGAAGGTCTCGTCGACATCGACCACCTGCTGCTCGACTCCTGGTGGGGTGCCGAGCACGCGGCACGGCTCGAGTGGTCGGCCGAGTACGCCGAGGCGCCGCACGAGGTGCTCACCCCCGCCGAGCGCAGCACGTTGCGCCGCTACGGGCTGGTACAGCTGATCCTGCACGGCATCACGAGTGCGATGCCCATCTCCACCGAGATCCACGGCGCCTGGGCCGAGACCCATGACGACCTGCTCGACACGGCCCGCACCGCGAGCGAGCTCGGTCTCCGGGTCTTCCTCGGGCCCTCGTATCGCTCCGGTGTGCACGTCACCAACTCGGACGGTTCGACGGGCATCCACTGGGACGAGGCGCGGGGCGAAGCGGGATTCGCCGACGCCGTGCGCTTCCTCGACACCGTCGAGGGTCTGGCCGATCCGCTCGTGACGGGCGTGCTCGTGCCGTGCCGGATCGAGACCGTGAGTGACGAGCTGCTCGCGCGCACCGCCGAGGTTTCGGCCGCGCGCGACGCACTCGTGCGCGTGCACGCCACGCAGGGTCTTGCCGACGAGCGCGAAATCCTCGCCGCCGATCGTGGCACGACCCCGCTCGATCTGCTCGATCGCACAGGGCTGCTGAACGAGCGGCTGGTGCTCGCGCACGGCGTCTACCTCGACGTGCACCCCGATGTGCACGGGGAGGATCGCGGCGACCTTGCCCGCCTCGCCGAGGCCGGCGCCACAGTGGTGCACTGCCCGCTCACCAACGCGCGCTATGCGTTCTGGCTGGAGCGGCTCTCGCAGTACCTCGACGCCGGCGTGAACATTGCGCTCGGCACCGACTCGTTCCCGCCGGACCTGATCCGCGCGATCGACACGGGCGTGCAGCTCTCGAAAGCGCAGCATGACGACCTCGGCATGGGAATGCTCGCCGAGTACGTGGAGGCCGCCACCCTCGGCGGCGCGCGCGCCCTGCGCCGGCCCGACCTGGGGCGCATCGCCCCGGGTGCCGCCGCCGACCTCGTCGCGTTCGCGCTCGACGACCTGCGCATGGGCGCGGTCGACGACCCGATCCGCACGCTGACCCTTGCGGGCACGGGTCGCGACGCGGTGTTCAGCATGGTCGAGGGACGCGTGGTGATGCGTGACGGGCGGATCCCGGGCCTCGACCAGCGGGCGCTGCGGGCGGAGGGGCAGCGGATCTTCGAGAAGCTGCGCGCCGCCTACGCCGAGCGCGACGCACTCGCCGGCCCGGAAGGGTCGAGTGAGGCGCAGCTCTTCCCTCCGGTTTTCCCGCGGGTTTGATCTGCCCTTCCTAGCCGCCTGCGTCGCATACTCCTCGCATCGAGGTCACTCGTGTGGTCGTTTCCCAGCCGAATAACGACCACACGGGTGACCTCGATGGGTTGGCACACGATGAACGGGGCGGACAGGCGGACTCGGGTCAGACAGTGCCCGGCCCTCCCGCGTAGGCTGAGGGGCATGAGCGAGTACCGGCACGTGGTGCGCAAATGGGTGAAGCCCGAAGATCTCAACCAGCACGGGGCGCTGTTCGGTGGTCGCCTGCTGCAGTGGGTCGACGAGGAGGCCGCGATTGTGGCGGTGACCCAGCTCGGCACTATCGACGTGGTGACCCGGCACATGTCCGCCATCGATTTCTCGGCGCGAGCCGACCGTGGCGACCTGCTCGAACTCGAGTATCGGGTCGAAGCCTTCGGACGAACCTCGGTGACGCTGAGCTGCCGTGTCGAGAACGCCGTCACCGGGCAGGAGGTGCTGACGCTCGAAAGCATCGTGTTCGTCGCGGTCGACGCCGAGGGGCGCGCTGTCGCTCACGGTCGCACCAGCGCAACCGAAGGCACTGAGCGGCTGCGGGATTCCGACGCGCCCACCCGCCGAGTCGCCTCTGCGGTGGTGGCAGCCGATCAGGCAGGTGCGTGAGCGGGGTGCCGCAATGCCCCGCGTACTGATCGCCTGCGACAAATTCAAAGGCTCGGCCACCGCACTGGAAGTGGCAGCTGCGCTGCGCCGCGGCATCATCGCCGAACAGCCCAACTCCGATGTGGTGATGCTGCCAGTGGCAGACGGCGGTGACGGCACCGTTGATGCCGCGCTCGCCGCCAAGCACCCAGCTCTTGCGGCAGGATCCGCCCCCGCTTTCGAAGAGCGCCGCTGCACCGTGACAGGCCCCTACGGCGAGCCCCGCGAGGCACGCTTCGCCTTCGATGAGCGCGCCGGCGTCGCGGTGGTCGAGGTTGCGGAGGCCTGCGGTGTGCGCCTGGTCGACCCTGCGGCGCTACGCTCGGGCGTGCTGGACGCTGCGACCGCCACAAGCGCGGGCGTGGGCGATTTGATCCTCGCCGCGCTCGACGCCGGGGCGCGCAGCGTCGTGCTCGGCCTGGGCGGCAGCGCCACCACCGATGCCGGGGCAGGCATGCTCGCAACCCTCGGCCTGCGCATGCTCGACGCGGCGGGCGAAGCTATCGGCCCCGGCGGTGCCGGTGCCGCGCTTGCGGTGCGGATCGACTCGGCAAGTCTCGATCCGCGCCTCGCACGCACGCGTATCCTCATCGCTTCAGACGTGGTCAACCCGCTCTGTGGTGATGACGGCGCGGCCACCGTCTACGGCCCGCAGAAGGGGCTCCCGCCCGAGCGAGTCGCCGAAATCGATGCTGGCATCAGCCATTTCGGCGCCTTGATCGAGCGCAGCCGGGGTGCGGCGCCGGGGGAGTGGACCCGGCGGCCGGGCGCGGGCGCTGCAGGAGGCCTCGGCTTCGCCGCACTGGCGGTGCTGCGCGGAGAACTGCGGCCGGGCATCGACCTCGTGCTCGACCTGCTCGGCTTCGACGCCGCCGTTGCGGGTGCCGACCTGATCATCACCGGCGAGGGGAGATTCGACGCGCAAACCCTCAGCGGCAAGGCGCCGGCCGGGGTGTTGGCGCGGGCAGGCGGGAGGCCGGTCGTGGTGGTGTGCGGATCCAGCGAGCTGCAGCGCGCGCGAGCGATCGCGGCGGGCTTTCGTGAGGTTTACGAACTCACCGCGCTCGAGGCTGACCCCGAACGATGCATGCGCGATCCGCTGCCGCTCCTTGAGCAGACCGGCCGGCTCATCGTTGCTGCAGAGCTCACCCGTGCTGCAGAGTGACCCGGTGGATCTGATCTGCAACGCGGGTGAGCTCCGCTTGCCGGGGTGCGCCGCGACTACTCGGCGGGCGCCAGATCGTAGGTGACCCAGGGGGTCTGCGTGGCGACTTTGTCGTACAGGCTGCGTGCCGTGGTGTTGTTCTCGTTGGTAATCCAGCGCACCACCGAGGCGCCCTCATCGCGCGCGATCTCGACGAGGCGGGCGAGGATCGCGGATCCCGCGCCGGTGCCGCGCGCCTCAGCCGCGGTGAAGAGATCATCGAGATAGAAGCCTTGCTCGCCGATGACCGGCCGCGCGAAGCGACGGAAATGACCGATCCCGACCACCCGCCCGTCGATCTCCGCAACAAGCCCGCGGCTCTCGTGCGCGGGATCCATCAGCCACCCCCACACCGTCTCGATCACGGCCTGATCATGCGGCTTCTCGTAGAAGTCCCGATACCCGCGAAACAGCGCCGCCCAAGCCTCCCGGTCACCCGCCGCGACGGGCCGCACCACGAGCGATGCGGAGGCACCCGATCCGCCAGCCTGCCCGGTCACGACAGCTTCTCCACCTCGACGAAAACCACGTCAGCGCTGTCGCCGCGGTTCTCGATGCGGTGTTCAGCGCCGGAGGGGCGGGTGTAGCTGCGACCCGTTGCCAGCTCGGCCACGATCTCGCTGCCATCGGCATTCGTGACATGCATGGTGTCGGTCACGAGCGGCACCACCACATACTCGTGTTCATGCCGGTGCATCGGGATCGCCCCGCCCGGTGCAATGGTCCACTTCGTGACGCGGAAATGCTCGTTCTCGAGCTGTACTTCGCTGTGAGATCCGGTGCTCATGATCCTCCTCGATACACGACGGGCGCCCCAACTGGGCCCACCCACTCCAGCATAGGGAGGTTTCCGGGTGAGGACACTGCTGCGGATAGCTCGTGACGAGACTGTCTCAAGGTGCGGATGGCCCGGCTGGCCGTCGCTCGCCCAGCTCGGCGCCGCGGCCGATGATCTCCGGGTACAGCGCCAGAATCAGGTTCGACAGCGCGAAGGGGGAAGTGAGTGGTTCGCCGATCGCCTCTTCAACGCGTCCGATGCGGTAGCGCACGGTGTTCGGGTGCAGGAAGAGCGCCTGCGCCGTGGCCGCAACGTTCTGCCCGGTGGCGAGATATGTCGTGAGGGTGTCCCGCAACACCTGCGAGTCGAGCGGTGCGAGTGTGCGATCGATCCGGTCACGCAACTGCCGGTGGTCGACGTGTGAAAGCAGCCAGGTCGACAGGTCGATGCGGTCGATCAGCACCGGCCCGAGCTCTTCCGGCACCTCGGCTGCCGCTGCCCATTGCCTGGCGATGCCGAGAGCGGTTTCGGCTTCGCGCACGCATTCGGGGAGGGTCGAGAGCGACGGCGTCGGTGCCGACGAGCCGACGAGAAACTGGCGCGCGACCGACGCGAGCCACTGCTCGCCTGAGGTCGAGGCGGGCACTAGTGCGGCGATCGTCGCAGGCGCGTCCATGTCGACGCGGCGCAGCATGACGAGCAGCGGCAGGTCGTCGGAACGGGCGCGCGAGACGAGCTGGGCGATGTGGGCCTCCGACGCAGACGGCGCGTCGAGCGGAGCGAGTTCAACGGCGCGCACACTCGCGTAGGTGGGGAAGCGGAACTGCGCGAGCCGGCTCCAGAACCGGTGCTCTCGGGCCGGCACGATCCCGTCGTGCAGCGCTGCGATGAGCTGCTCGTTGTCGCGGCGGTCGCGCTGCGTCGCACCGTACTGGATGCCGTGCACGGCACCCAGCAGCCGTTCCGAGGTGTCGAGCAGCAGCTCGCCGATCTGTTCGAGCCGTTCGGGACCGCGGCTCGCGATCGCGATGACGTGCACGCCATCGCGCAGGGCGACCCGTCGGGTGCGCACGTGCCAGCGGCCGATCTCGAGAGCGAGTTCGCGCTGGTTGGTGGCGGCGACCTCGTTCCAGATGAGCTGCACGGGCGCTTCGCCCGTGCTCGCGACCACGGCGCCCTCGAAGTCATAGATGATAGCGGTGCCGTGGCAGATGGTACTTGCGCGTGACGCGAGGGAGCGCACGGGGTCGGTTGACGACACTGCCGCGAGCATCGCGTGGGTGATATCGAGCGTGGTGCGGAGGCGGTCGATCTCGGAGG
Organism: Leucobacter sp. MMO-125; assembly: GCF_037148395.1. NCBI lineage: Bacteria > Bacillati > Actinomycetota > Actinomycetes > Micrococcales > Microbacteriaceae > Leucobacter > Leucobacter sp. MMO-125. The sequence continues at coordinate 240,765 of NZ_JBBCTL010000003.1, read as the reverse complement.
CGGTGTCTGGGGTGTCGAGCATGGAACCGTCCTCTCTGCGGCAGCGCTTGTCCGTGTTCGAAGCTATCCTGCGTGCGAATTGTGCGAAGCGGAGGTTTGCCGAGCGCCAGACCCGCTATTTTTGTGAATTTTACAATGGGAGCGCCGTAAACCTTCGTATTCTCTAGTGACCCCGGGCGTGACGGGCACGAAGGTTGATGCATCCGGAAGTCAACGATGAATCCAGGAGGACCCATGAGCAGTATTCGCGTCGCAGTAGACGTCGGCGGCACATTCACCGACGTCTGCATCTTCGATGACGACACCCAGCAGATGCGGGTGACCAAAGTGCCATCGACGCCGGCCGACCCCATGATCGCGGTCATGAACGGGGTGGATCGAGGCGAGATCGACCTGAACGAGGTCGCCCTCTTCTCCCACGGCACCACCGTCGCCACGAACGCTCTCATCACCCGCAACTTCCCGGCCGCGGCGCTCGTCACCACCCGCGGCTTCCGCGACGTGCTCGAGATTCGCGACGGCACCAAGGATGATCTCTGGGACGCCTACAACGATGTCTCAGAGCCCTACATCCGACGCCGCGACCGCTTCGAAGTCAGCGAGCGGATCGACTACAACGGGCACACCATCACGCCGCTCGACGAGACCGAAGCCCGACAGCTGGCCGAGCTGTTGCGTCGCCGCGGAGTGAAGACCATCGCGGTCTGCTTCCTCAACTCCTACGCCAACGCCGCCCACGAGACCCGCATGCGCGAGATCCTCGAAGAGGTCATTCCCGACGCCACCGTTTCCACCTCTGCCGAGGTGCTGCCCGAGATCTTCGAGTACCCGCGCTTCAACACCGCCGTCGCCAACGCCGTGCTCGCGCCGCTGGTTTCCGGCTACGTCAACCGGCTCGCGGATCGGCTGCGTGAAGGCGGCTACCGCGGCGACCTGCTGCTGCTCCACTCCGGCGGCGGCTCGATGACCCCCCGTCTCGTCGAGAAGTTCCCCGTGCGGCTCGCCGCCTCGGGCATCGCCGCCGGTGCGATCTCGGCCAAGCACATCGCCCAGCAGTGCGGCTACGACAACGCCGTCAGCCTCGACATGGGCGGCACCTCCACCGACATCGCCCTCGTCGCCGACGGCGAGCTGCGGGTCTCACAGGAGTGGCAGGTCGAATACGGCCACCCCATCATCTTCCCCTCCATCGAAGTGCTCACCATCGGGGCCGGAGGCGGATCCCTCGCCCACATCGACATCGCGGGCTCACTGCGCAACGGCCCCCAGTCGGCCGGCGCTGATCCCGGTCCCGCCTGCTACAACACCGGCGGCGACCAGCCCACCAACACCGATGCCAACGTGGTGCTCGGCCGCCTCGGCACCTCGCTCGCCGGCGGCGTAAAGCAGCTCGACCGCTCGCTCTCCGAGGAAGCGATCAGGCGCGTCATCGCCGAGCCCCTCGGCATGGGCCTCGAAGAAGCGGCTCAGGCGATCGTCTCCGTCGCAAACGCCAACATGGCCGACGCCGTGCGCCTGGTCTCGATCCGCCGCGGGTATGACCCTCGCGATTTCGCCCTGCTGGCCTTCGGCGGTGCCGGTGCCCTCCACGGCGCCGACGTCGCACGCGAACTCGGCATCCCCACCGTCGTCGTACCGCCCAACCCCGGCGTTACCTCCGCCATGGGATGTCTCCTCGTCGACATCCAGCACGACTTCGCACAGATGTACACGGGCCTCGCCTCCGGCGCCGACGAAGAAGGCATCGAGCAGGCCTTCATCACCCTCGAGACCGAGGCCAGCGCCCGCCTGCGCCACGAAGGCGTCGCCGAGGAGAACGCGATCCTGCAGCGCAAGATCTCCATGCGCTACCAAGGCCAGTGGCGCTCGCTGCAGGTGCCCATGGGCGCCGGCCCGGGCGCGCTCGAGCAGGCAGTGCGCACCTTCCACGAGCAGTACGAGCGCGAGTTCGCATTCCGTCAAGACGACGCCCCTGTCGAGGTCTACCAGCTGCATCTCGGCGCCGTCGGCAAGATCCCGAAGCCCTCGTTCCGCCCCGCCGACCCCGTCCCTCAGGCTCCCGGCGAGCCCGCTGAGCGCCGCCCGGTCTACTTCGGGGTCACCGGCTGGCTCGACACCCCTGTCTACGATCGCGACGCGCTCGCCGCAGGCACCGCGTTCCAGGGCCCGGCGATCATCAACCAGCTCGACTCGACCACGGTCGTGCCCCCGTACACTCGCGCCGAGATCGACGAGTGGCTCAACATCCGCATCCACCTCGAGGAGATCCACTGATGAGCGACACCACTACTCTCAGCCCCGTTGCGGCCCGCCAGACCGCGCTCGACCCCGTCACCTTCGAGGTGCTGAAGAACGCCTTCGCCACCAGCGTCGACCTCATGAGCGAGCAGATCCTGCGCACCTGCTACTCCTTCGTCATCTACTCCCGCGACTTCTCGTCGGCGCTGTGTGACGCGCACGGCAACACGGTGATGCAGGGCTCAGGCGATATCGCGGTGCACGTGGGCACCCTGCACTTCCAGGCGAAGGCGGTGATCGAGCAGTTCGGCGAAGACATCCACCCAGGCGACGTGTTTGCGATCAACGACCCGTACCGCGGCGGCACGCACTTCAACGATGTCTCCTTCGTGCGCCCCATCTTCTCAGAGGGCCGCATCATCGCCTTCGCCCAGAACAAGGGTCACTGGGCCGACATCGGCGGCAAGGTGCCCGGCTCCTTCGATGTCTCGGCCTCCGAGCACTTCGGCGAGGGTCTGCGCATCACGCCCATCCGCGTCTGGTCGAAGGGGGTGTTCCTGCACGACGTCGCCCAGCTGCTCGTCGCGAACACCCGCGCACCCGAGCAGGCGCTCGGCGACCTGCACGCGCAGTCCGAGGCCACCGCTGTCTGCGAGCGAGAGGTGCTGCGCCTCGTCGACCGCTACGGCACCGAAACCGTTGAGCTCGCAATGCAGGAGACGCAGGACTACGTGGAGCGCACCGTGCGCCGCCGCCTCGCCGACCTGCCCCGGGGCACCTGGGAGACCGTCGACTACCTCGACCTCGACCCCGGCAAGCCCGAGGGGCTCGTGCCGATCAAGATCACCATGACGCTCGACGGCGAGGGGATCCACTACAATCTCGAGGGCAGTGCCGACGTGGTCGACACCTTCCTCAACTCGGGCTACGGCACCACGTTCTCGGCGATCTACGCGGGCACCAAGACTTTCTTCCCCGACGTGCCGCTCAACTCCGGCTTCTACGCCGCAGTGACCGCCGACATCGGCCCTGAGGGCACCGTGGTGAATGCCGGTTGGCCCTACGCGGTGACGGGTTTCTGCTCGGGCCCCTACGAGAAGCTCATGAACGGCATCTTTGAGATCTGGTCGCAGCTCATGCCCGAGCGGGCGATGGCCTGCGCCTTCAACCTCGAGTACCTGCTCGTGGGCGGCCGCGATGCTCGCAGCGAGTCGAAGCCGTACTTCATGTGGTACGACTGGATGGCCGGCGGCTGGGGTGGCCGCTCTTCCAAGGACGGCTCCAGTGCCACCGCTCCCGTGTTCGGGGTGGGCCTCGCGGTGCAGGCGTGCGAGGGGCAGGAGCGGCTGACGCCGGTGCTCACCACGATGCACCGGATCGGCACCGACTCTGGCGGGCCCGGCCGCTTCCGCGGCGGCTGCGGTGTCGAGAAGGGTGGTACCCTCACCGATGCCGATGCCTCGGTGATGAGTTACTGCTGCGACCGCGCCCGGTCCATCACCTGGGGGATTGAGGGCGGCCTGCCCTCGATCCCGCACGGCGTATGGCTCAACCGCGACACCGAGAACGAGCGCTTCCTCGGCTCCATCTTCTCGTCGGTACCGGTGCAGCCCGGCGACACCTTCTACCGTCCCTCCGCCGGTGGCGGCGGCTTCGGCGACCCCCTCGACCGCACCCCCGAAGAAGTGCTCGAAGACGTTATCGACGACTACGTCTCCGTCGAGCGCGCGGCCGAAGACTACGGTGTGGTCATCGTGCCGATCGACCCCGAACTCGACCGCTACGAGATCGACCGCGAGGCCACGCTGGCCAAGCGCGCCTGGATCCGCGAGCACCGCGCTTCCTGGCTCGAGGCCGATCCCCACGAGGTGGCAGAGCAGTACCGCGCGGGGCACCTCGACCTGCTCGACGTGATCCGCCGCCACGGCGTGATCCTCGACTGGGGCACCGGCGAGCTCTTCGAGGAGACGACTAAGCAGCACCGCGCGCAGATGAGCCGCCGCTCGCTCGACCACTGGAGCCGATAACCGGCACCAGTCCTTTCGGCGCACCGGCCCCCGGCAACGTAGCCGGGGGCCATCGCGCCCTGCCCGAAATACCAATGGAGGTATCAGCAGTGTCCATCAATCTCACCGGCAGCAACGAAGATGTTGAAGCCACCGACGCCCTCGCTCGCGAGGGCAGCGACGAAGACCAGATGAGCCGTGGCTCCCTCGCGATGGCCTGGTACGGCGTTGCGAGCGCATTCTTCTTCGTCTATATCGGCGCGGCCATGGCGATCGCCTACGGCACCGTCAACGCCCTCATCGGCATCGCCCTCTCTGTCATCGTCTACGGCGCAATCAACGCCGTGCTCTCCCGCTACGCCATCAACAACCGCACCACGGTGGCCGCGTTCTCACGCACCATCCTCGGCAACGCCGGATCCGCTATCGCGATGATCATTTTCGCGCTCATCGCGATCTACTACGCCGTCTTCGAAGGTTCACTCGTCGCCTACGCGTTCATGGCGGCCTTCGGGGGCGAGATGTGGTTCTGGAGTCTCGTCGTGGTGGTTGGCACGACGCCGCTCATCATCGGTGGTGTTCGCCGCTTCCTCGACAAGATCAACGGCATCCTGTTGCCGATCTACTTCTTCGGCCTCATCGCAGCGGTCGTGTGGGCGACCGTGCAGTACGGCTACAACCCGGACTGGCTGACGCACACCCCCGAGGTGTCGCTGCCCTTCGTTGCGGGCGGACCGGGTTGGCTGGCAACGTTCTCTGGCTACATGGGGGTGTGGATCCTCATGATGTACACGATGGATTACGCCGCACTCGGGAAGCGTAAGGACACCCGCTTCCATCAGGTGTTCACCTTCGGGCCGTTCTTCTATCTCGTGGCTTTCGCGTTCTCCGCGGTGGTCGGCATCATCCTCACATTCACGATTCCCGGCACAGAGGCCTCGGAGACGGGCATCGTGGGTGGCATCGTGCAGCTGATGGGATTCCTCGGGATCATCGTGGTTATCGCCACGCAGACGCGCATCAACACCGCGAACTACTATCTCGGCGCTGCGAATCTGCGCGCGTTCGGTGAGAAGGTCTTCCGGCTGCGCATGCCGAATCTCGCCTGGGTGCTCCTCTCCTCGCTCATCATCTACCTGCTCATGCTGCTACCGGTCGTGCAGTACATCCTCATCGCACTCGCCTGGCAGGGCGTGCTCGTCACGGCGTGGGTGGCGATCGCGCTCACCCATGTGCTGATGGGGCGCGGCAAGGGGCAGGAGCACGCCGGCATCCGTGACGAGCGCTACCGGGCGTTCAACACGAACGGCCTGATTGCCTGGGTGGTCGCGACGGTCATCGGTATCGGCATGCTGCAGCTCGGCACGATGAACCCGGAGCTCGCGGGCATCGGGTCGAGTTGGGGGCCGATTCTCACCGCCGTATCGGCCGCGCTCGTCTACGCGCTGCTCTGGAAGACGAATCCGACAAGCCGCACCGGGCTCATCCCCGTCGTCGGCGCGTGAGAGGCGGGGCGGATCGGCGATGGGCCGATCCGCCCCTCTTGCTGCCCGCGAACCGCGGCGCAGACGCCGCCGCAGCATAGCCGGGAGTAGTGCCGTGACCGCTGATGCGCCATGATGAGGGTATGCGCCGCGTCTGCGGACGCTTTCTCAGCGAAGGAGTTCTCATGACCTCACCCGAAACGAATCTGCTGCAGCGCGCGGGAGACGGGGTGCGCACCGCGTTTGGCGTGGGCGGTCTCATCGCAATCGTGCTCGGCCTGCTCATCATGTTCTTCCCCGGCAAGACGGGCGCGGTCGCCATGCAGATCATCGCCGCCGTCATGGCCGCTTACGCGCTTGTCGTGGGCGTTGTCTACATCGGTTCGGCGATCTTCAGCCGCACGCTCGGTGGCTGGGCTCGCACCGGTCACATTCTGCTCGGTGTGTTGTACGTGATCGGCGGCGTCGTGATGATGGCGAACCTCGGCGCCACCGCCGCGGTGCTCGCGATCTTCTTGTCGGTGACCATCGGTGTGCTGTGGCTCTTCGAGGGCGTGATGGCGTTCACCGTTGTGAAGCAGAGCGGCAATAAGACCTGGACCGTCATCTACGGCATCATTAGCGTCATCGCCGGCCTTGCGCTCATGTTGTCGCCGCTGGTCGGGGCAGTCACCCTGTGGCTGCTGCTCGGCATTTCGATGGTCGTGATGGGTGTCGTGCAGGTGGTGCGCGCCTTCAAGATCGGCTCTGCGGAGTAGCACCCGGGCGGCGGTTGCCGCTGAAGAGTGAAGCCCGGGGCGCGTTGCGCTCCGGGCTTCAGTCGTTGCTGGGGCTGTTGGCTGCGATGGCGGATCCGCCGCTGCTGCGGTGGCCCGGTCCGGTTCAGCGCATCTGCTCGAGCTGATCCGCGGTGACGAGGTCTGGCTCGAGCGCGAGTGAGAGGTACTTGCGCAGCACCACGAGCGAGGCGCCGGCCTTGTCGAACTCGGCCGCGACGAAACGGTCGGTGCGGATCAGCGCGATCGCCTCGTGCGCGGGCATGATGGCGCCCTTGACCTCGGCGCGGCGCTCGGCGGGGGCGACGGCGCGCAGCTCTGCCATCGAGGTGAAGAGCGGCAGCACGAGCTGGCCCTTCGTGGAGCGGATCGTGCGCACCCGCGGCCCCTTCTTCTTCGACGAGGTGCCGGTCACATCGGCCACCAAGTAGCCGTCGCGCAATGCGTTGAGGAAGGCGGCGAGCCGCGCGTAGTCGGGCTGCTGCTGCAGTTCGCGCAGCGCCTCGCGCACCGCGTCGTTCGCGTAGTCGGGGTGCACCTCGTCCGGGATCAGCGCCTCGTGTGCTGCGGTCTCGTGTGCCGCGGCGTCGTTCGCGGCGTCGGATTCGGGGAGCTGCGGGTTCTCGGCCATGCCCTCCAGCCTAGAGCGTGCGGCCCGCGCTTTCGTGACCCTCACTCCTCGCCGACGCCGCGCGCGGCAAGAGCCTCGCCGGTGCGCTGCGCGTGCGCGACCGTGCGCAGCACGAGCGGCATGAGGCGGGCGCGCGGATCCCGTTCGAGCCCGCGGGCCCGCGCCGCGGCCTGGGTTTCGCGGGCAACGCCCAGGATGGTGGGGATCGCCCGGATCACGAGCGAGAACGCCAGGGCGACGCGCTCGGGTTTCGCCCCGAAGCGGCGCAGCGGGCCGAGTGCCCAGGTGATCGTGTCGAGCATGTCGTCGACTGCGGTGCTCGCGGTCACGGCGCTCGCTGCGAGGATCATCGCGAAGAGGTCGCCTACCACTTCGGCACCGCGCTCCCAGCCGTGCTGCCACGCCTGGAACGCGAAGAGCGGGATCGCGACCAGCGCGAAGCCGCGTGCGACCCGCCAGAAGTCGTGCCCGCGCAGGCCCGCGAGCACGGCGAGGGCGACCGCGATCCCGAGCCACAGCGCGGTGAGCGGTACGCCGGTCGTCGATACCACCGTGATCGCGAACGCGAAGAGCCCGAGTAGCTTCGCGCCGGGCCGCAGGCGGTGGAGCGGGCCCGAGCCCGGCAGGTAGGCCCCGAGTGGTGAGGGGATACTCACGGTCGTTCCTCGGCGGGGCTGTTGGGGGAGGATCCGGCGGTGTCCGCGCTCGGTGCAGACGGGGCCCCGCTCAACTCCCGGTAGTGGGCGATCGCGGCGGCGGGCTTCCCGTCGAACACCACGCGTGCCGCTTCGACGACGAGCGTGCGGTCGGCGCGCGCGGCGAGTTCGAGGTCGTGGGTGACGACGACGAGCTGCTGCGGCAGCGCCATGAGCAGATCGCCGATCATGCGGGCGTTGCGCAGGTCGAGCAGAGTGGTGGGTTCGTCTGCGACGAGGATCGCAGGGTCGGTCGCGAGCACCGAGGCGATCGCGAGCAGCTGCTTCTGCCCGCCCGATAGGGTGTGCACGCTACGGTCGGCGAGATCCGCGAGGCCGAAGCGGTCGAGCACGGCGAGCGCGGCGTCGCGGCGGGCGCGCTTGTCGCGGTGCGCGCGGCGCAGTGAGAGCATGACGTCTTCGACCGAAGTCGGCATGATGAGCTGCGCGGCGGGGTCGGTGAACACGAAGCCGACGCGGCGGCGCACGGCGGCCCCGTCGCGGCGGGTGTCGAGGGGGCGCGGATCGCGTGCGCCTGCCGGGGTTCCGCCCGATCCGCCACCCATCGCTGATGCGTTCGCTGCCGCCTCTGCTCCTGCACCCGCCGTCTCCTGCGCGGTGATGGTGACGCTGCCGGAGCTCGGCTCGACCAGGCCGTTGAGCAGGCGTGCGAGGGTCGACTTGCCCGATCCGTTGGCGCCGATGATCGAGACCCGCCGCTCGCTGAGGGCGAGCGAGGTGGGGTGCAGAATCGTCGTCTCGCCGTCGTGCGTGGTGGCGACGACGCTCGCGTCTCGCAGTTCGATCACTCGGAGATCCTACGGGGTGTGGGCGGGTGGGCGATGGGTTCAGCTGCGGCGACGCGCGGGCAGCAGGGCGGGGAAGGCGCGGTGCACGGCCGTTGCCACGACCGCCATCAGCAGGTTCTTGATGATGTCGCCGGGCCAGAAGGCGAGGTCGGCGAGGAAGGCCTGGCCGAGGGTGAGGTCGGCCCGCCAGGCCATGCCGAGAATGCCGAGCGGGTGCACGAACACGAAGCTCGACACGATGCCGGCAACGAAGATGAGGGGGATGCTGGTGGCGATGCGGCGGCGGGGCAGGCGTTCGACGATGAAGCCGGCGAGCAGCGCGGCGAACGGGAAGGCGACGAGGTAGCCGACGGAGGGGCCGAAGAAGGGGGCGAGGCCTGCGGATCCGCCGGAGAAGACGGGCAGGCCAGCGGCGCCGACTGCGAGGTAGAGCAGCACGGCGAGGAAGCCGCGGCGCGCGCCTAGGACGGTGCCGGCGAGGATCACCGCGAAGGTTTGCAGGGTGATGGGCACGGCACCGCCCACGCTGATGGCGGGAAGCAGTGCGCAGACCGCGATGAGTGCGGCGAAGGTGGCGATAAGCGCGATGTCGGTGGCGACGTTGCGCTTCGGCGCGGGGGTCTCGGCGCTGGTTGCGCTGGTCTCTGCTGCGCTGGCGGTGCCGGTTTCTGGTGCTGACACGCTGACTCCTGGGTGGTTGGGCTCCGGGAGGGAGCTGGGGATCTTGAATTTCTGGAGCGGATCCGGGGCGGATCTCGGGGGCGTGCTCGGATGCGATCCGAGCGCTACCTGAACACTGTTCTGGTGAACGGTGTTCAGGTTAGCGGTAGGATGGTCGAATGCGCAACAGCCTCGCCGACGTGGTCGCCGCCGGGCTGCGCGTGCTCGACGCGCACGGGCTCGAGCACTGCTCGATGCGCCGCGTCGCCGCCGAGCTGGGCGTGCAGCCGAGCGCGCTCTACCACCACGTCTCCGACAAACAGACGCTGCTCGCGCTCATGGCCGATGAGATCGTGGGGCCGGCGACGGCGCTCGGGGCGGCCGCCGGTGATCCGCGATCCTGCTGCATCGCCCTGCGCGAGGCGATGCTCGCCGTGCGCGACGGCGCCGACGTCGTGGCGACGGCCGCGGCATTCCGGCTCGGTGCGTCGGAAGCGGAACGGCGCCTCGCCGGGCTCGTTGGTGCCGACGGCGCGCGCACGCTGCTGCTTTACACCTTCGGCCACGCCCAATCGACGCAGACCCACAGGCAGGCTGAAGCGCTCGGCGCCCTCATCGATCCCGCTGCCCTGCCGCGAGGCGGAGCAACCGACCCCGCCGCGTCAACCGACCTCGAGGCCTCCTTCGAACGCGGCCTCGACATCATCCTCCGCGGGCTCGGCTGACCCGCAAAGGGCCACGGGAGAGCCTCAGAACAGCGTGTTCTGATCCTCCATGCCGCGCATCGCGTCGTAGTCGAGCACGAGACAGCGGATACCGCGATCCTCGGCGAGGGTACGCGCCTGCGGCTTGATCTCCTGCGCCGCGAAGATGCCCTGCACCGGCGCGAGCTTCGGGTCGCGGTTCATGAGTTCGAGGTAACGGGTGAGCTGCTCGACGCCGTCGATGCCGCCGCGGCGCTTGATCTCGATCGCCACCGATGCGCCCTCGGCGTCGCGGGCAAGAATATCGACCGGGCCGATCGCCGTCATATACTCTCGGCGCACGAGCGTGTGCCCTTCGCCCACGAGCTCGATTTGGTCGGCGAGCAGCTCTTGCAGGTGCGCCTCGACGCCGTCCTTGATGAGACCGGGGTCGACGCCCAGGTCGTGCGAGGAGTCGTGGAACACCTCGAAGACCGACACGATGAGCTTGTCGGCGGTCTTCTTGTGGGTGACCTGCCAAGCCTCGACGATGCCGGCGGCCTGCTGATCCTCGTCGAGCTCGACGGTGGTGAGCGAGCAGGGCGGGCTCATCCAGTTGAGCGGCTTGTAGGAGCCGCCATCGCTGTGCACCAGGATCGAACCGTCGTTCTTGAGCATGAGCACGCGCTTGGCTCGGGGCAGGTGGGCCGAGAGGCGGCCTGCATAGTCGACCGAGCAGTCTGCAACAACGATTCGCACCCGCGGTAGTTTACCCGCTCGCGCGCTGCGCCGGCCGCGCCGAAGAGGCTCCCCCATGCTGCTCTCCCCCTCCTGCGCCCCCTATGCCCACTCAACAGGGCGTCGAGAGGCGGATTTCGCAGCTCCGCGGAAGCTTTCCCATGCGAAATCCGCCTCTCGGCGGGGAAGGGGGGGAGGGGGCAGGCAGGGAGGGAGGGGGCAGGGCGGGAGAATGAGGGGCCGCGCAGCGGATCAGCGCCGCGATCGAGCGGCCGACGCCGCGAACAGCACGTAGGCGGCGAAGGGCAACAGTGCCCAGAACGCAGTAAGTAGCCCGATGTGCTCGCCCAGGAATCCGAACGCCATCGGCCCCACAAGCATCGAACCGTAGCCGAGCGCCGACACCGCGGCAACGTCGCGGGCGGCGGTGTCGGCGCGATCCGCCGCCGCTGAAATCGCGATCGGCCAGCCGAGGCTCGTGCCAACGCCCCAGGCGAGCACCCCGGCCACCGCGCCCGCCGTGCCGGGCAGCAGAATCGTCATCATCACGCCGGTCGCTGCGATCACCGCAGATGCTCGCATCACGGGCACCCGGCCGAAACGCATGATGAGCCACGAACCGGCGATCCGCACCGCCATCACCGCGACGAAAAACACGCTGAGCATCACCGATCCCAGCTGATTGCTGAGGCCGCGACCGTCGACCAGCGCGAGCGGCAGCCAGTCGCTCGCGGTGCCCTCGAAGAGGCCGAACGAGAGCGTGAGCAGGCCGATGCAGAGAATACGTGGGTCGCGCCAGGGGCTGTAGGGGCGGGCGGATCCGAGCGCCTGCGACGCCTCACTGTTCGGGCCGCTGTCGCGGTCGGGGCGCTGCACAGGAATCGACCCCGTCACCGTGGTGAAGGCGGGCTGCTCGCCCGCTGCGGAGTCGATCACAGGGATCGGGCCTGTGGCGGGGTCGTGGCCCGAGCTCGCCAGCTCGGCGGCACTGCGTGCCGCGTGCTCATCCCGTGGCAGATTGCGCAGCAGAGCAAACAGTACGACCGCGCTCACGAGCATGACCGCGGCGAAGTGCACAGGCACGGGCACGCGGAGCGCTTCGGCGAGACCGCCGAGGCCCGTCGCCGCAACAGCGCCGAGGCTGTAACCCGCGTGCATGAGCGGCATGCGGGGCCGCCCGAACGCCGCCTCCGCGTTCGCGCCGCTCACGTTCATCGCGACGTCGCAGATGCTGAACGCGAAGCCGTAGGCGAAGAGCACGGCCAGGCCAGGCGGGATCGCGCCGTACAGAATGATGGCCGCCGCGCTCGGCAAGGTGATCGCCATCGCGACAGTGCCGACGAAGATCGTGCGGCGTGGGCCGAAGCGGTGCACGATGCGGCCCGAAATGATGAGCCCCGACAGGCTGCCCACCGCGAGGCACAGACCGTAGACGCTCATCTCGCTCGCTGTGGCGCCGAGGTGATCCCGCACCGCAGGCAGGCGGCTCAGCCAGGTGCCGAAGCTCATGCCCAGCAGCAGGAAGATGACGGGTACGGTGCGCACCCAGCGCACGACTCTGCTTCGTTCACTTGCTGCCCGCTCTGCCACGGATCGAGTCTAGAGCGTGGCACGAACGCCCCGGCTTGCATCGCCCTGCTCATACCTGCGCAGGCCGCGCGCTCACCTGCTGCGGGTGCGAGCGGAAGTACAGTAATGTTTCGCCGTGGGGAAGAATTCGAAGACGAACGCAGAGGGCCTCCCGGAGCGTTCGATCACGGAGTATCGGAGCGGGGATTTCCACCGCGAAGGTGTGCGCGGCGTCGACGGCGAACTCGGTATGCAGGCGCGAGTGCGCGCGTTCGGGGCGGTTCTCGTGATCGAGGCATGGGGTGCCGGCGCAGAGATCGAACGCCGACCGTTGCGGCCGGGCTTCTCGACGATCGACATCATTTTCGTGGAGCGCGGCGAGTTCGAGTATCTCGATGGCGGATCGTGGAAGGCGTCGTCCGGGCCGTTGCTCGTCGCCCCGAGCGGTTTGCCGCACCGAGTGCGGTTTCTGGGGGAGTGGCGCTTCGTCGTCGCCCGGATTCCGCGTGAGGCCGTGCTGCCGTATGTGCCGATGCTCGCGGACACCGTGGGGATCTACTCCGAACTCACCGTGCCCGAGCGGGCCATGCAGGCGTTTCTCGATCAGGCGGTTTCGGAGCAGCAGCAGGTGAGCGAGAGTGAGAGCCAGACCGTGGATCGGCTGGTCATCGACATGGCCGGCACGCTGCTACTGGGGCGCTCCGGCACTGATACGCTTCGTGGCACGCCGCGCGCCATTGTGCGGGAGCGGGCCCTCGCTGAGATCGCGGCGCGCAGAGCCGAGCTCGGCCTCACCCCGGAGACTGTGGCCCGGGGCGCGGGGGTGTCGCTGCGGCATTTGCAGGCGATCTTCGCGGAGGCCGGGAGCTCTGTCGCCGGGGAGATCCGCAGGGAGCGGGCGCGGGTGGCCCGCTCGATGCTGCAGGATGCCAGATTCGACGGGCTCGCCGTGGGTGAGCTTGCAGTGCAGGCAGGGTTCGGATCGAGCTCGAGTATGCGTCGCGCGCTTGAGGATGTGTACGGCCTCGGGCCCCGAGAGCTGCGATCCGGGCGCTGAGGCGGCCTTTCGGTCTGCCGGGAGCGTGGGGCCTGAGTGTGGGCTGGGTTTGGGGTGGAATCGTGCGCCGGAATGGAGCAGCCTGCGCACGACTAGCGATGGGGCGCGGCCGACCGTGCGGGTTCCGCCTAATCTGAGGGTATGACCGTGCATCGACGCGCCCTCCGTATTCGTACCGCTGCTGCTCTCGCAAGCTGCGCCACTGTCGCACTCGTGGGGTGTTCTGCCAACGCGCCGACCGACGACACCGCGGCTCTGCTCGACCCGTCGACGCGCGGGGCTGCCTGGCAGGCCGAAGCATTCTCGGAGCTCTATGCGCAAGAGATCGAGTGGTTCGAGTGCGGCCCCGATGAGGGGCTCGATGACGCCACCGCCGAGGAGTTGGCCGGAGTCGGGGTCGATCTCGACGAAGTCGGGTGCGCGGCAGTGCTCGCCCCGCTCGACTGGAACGACCCCGAGAATTCGGAGACGATCGAACTTTCGATCGTGCACATCCCGTCGACGGGTTCGGATGAGCCCATTGGCACGCTCACCGGCAACCCTGGCGGGCCTGGCGCTACCGGGGTCGATTTCATGCTTGGCATGCCGCTGTCGCCGGGTTTCGAAGGCGTGCTCGAATCGTATGATCTGCTCGGCTTCGATCCGCGCGGTATTGGCGGCAGCACGCCCCTCGACTGCGACGACATCACCTCGGACATCGTGGCAGTGCAGATCGCGGAGTGCGGGGAGCGCAGCCCGCTCGTGCACACGATGGGCACGGTGCAGGTTGCACGCGATATGGAGCTGCTCAGGCACCTGATCGGGGCGGATCGCCTTGACTATCTGGGCTACTCCTACGGAACCATGCTCGGAGCGACATATGCGAGCATTTTCCCTGATGAAGTCGGTCGTATGGTGCTTGACAGCGCAGAGAACGCCGCATGGGCAAGCCCGATCCACCTCTTCGACCAACAGGTAGCGGCCGCGAACGCGATGGTTGCTCTCGCAACTGCATGCCGCACCGAGTATGCAGATGAGGTGGAGGTGTGCCCGTTCACCTCCGAAGAGTCGTTGCTTGCTGTGATCGCGGAGCTCAATGCCACACCGCTTGTTGCGAGCGACGGCACCGAAATCACCGGCGAGGTGCTACGCGGCTATCTCTGGGATGCGCTCTATTCGAGCACCTTCGAGCGAGGCCGCACGCTCGACACCATCGCCCTTGCGCTCTTCGGCGACCAGGGTGCCATTGACGGAATCGGCGAGGCCGCCGCAGGCGGAGCAGGTCTCGACCTTGCGTTCACAGTAGTCACCTGCCATTCCTTCCCGATTGAGCCCGATGTCACCGGGCTGCTCGCGCATATCGAGGAGACCGGGGTGCCGAAGCTGCTCGGCGGGTCCGAACTCACCGACGAGGTGCTGGCGCCGTTCCTTGACCTCTCTTGCTACGCCCTGCCCGAGAGCGGGCTCGACTACACCGAGTCCTTCGACGCCGCGGGTGCGGGCCCAATCCTCGTCATCGGTATCACCGGTGACCACGCGACACCGTTCCAGTACGCACAGGTGCTCGCCGATGAGTTGGGTGATGCCACGCTGCTCACCTTGGACGGGCAGGGGCACGCAGCGTCGTACACCGGTCGTTCGAGCTGCATCGATGACGCGGTGACGCGCTATCTGCTCGACGGGAAGATGCCGAAGGCCGGCACGGTCTGCACCGACGACTGAGCTGCTCGCGTCGGCAGGGCGTGGGCGTGCATTTCGCGCTCGCTCGATGCAGTTTGCGCGTGAACCGCCGCCCCTTGCCGGGTGCCCGTGATTCTCAGAGCAGGATTGCTCCGTCGCAGTCATCGCCTCGCCGATCCCGGCCTAGTCGCAGCGTGTGCGCTCCTCGCCGCGCTCAGCTGTGATGTACTGTATCCAACTTTTCAGGAGGAGCTTCATGAGGAACCGGACCACCGCAGCGTTCGCGCTGCTCGCCCTCGGCGGTCTCGGGCTTTCCGCCTGCAGCCCGGCTGTGGACGACTCCGCCAGCGCCCGTCAGGCGGAGTCCTTCCCTGGCGTGTACGCGCAGTCGATCGAGTGGGGCGAATGCGACCTCTCGGAGATTGAGGATCGCGCTGCGAAGCGTCTCGAAGAGCGGGGCGCGCCGCTCGACGAGTACGAGTGCGCGTTGGTCGAGGCGCCGCTTGACTGGAACGACCCGAGCAATCACGAGACGATCGAGCTCTCGGTCAACCGCCGCGCGGCGACGGGCGACGGTGAGCCCATCGGCACGCTGTTCGTGAACCCGGGTGGCCCGGGCGGCAGCGGCGTCGATCTCGCCTACCGGGTGTCGGTCATGAACGGTGCCGAGCCAGTGACCGAGCGCTACGACGTCGTCGGTTTCGATCCACGGGGCATCGGCCGCAGTTCGGCCATCGACTCCCCCGGCTTCTCGAGCGTGCGCGAGTTGGAGATCGCGCTCTGCGCCGACGCGAACCCGCTCGCTCACTCGATGGGCACCTCGCAGGTGGCGCGCGACATGGAGCTGTTGCGCGCGCTCGTGGACGACGAGAAGGCCCACTATCTGGGGTACTCCTACGGCACGGTGCTCGGGGCGACCTACGCCACGCTGTTTCCCGAGCGTGTGGGTCGGATGGTGCTCGACAGTGCGATCGCCGCTCGCTGGGCGAGTCCGCAGCAGACCTTTGCCCAGCAGGCGGCGACGGCGCACGAGGTGGTCGAGCTGCTGAGTACCTGCGCGACGGAGTACGCTCAGGCCGACTGCCCGATCGATAGCGAAGAAGCCCTGCGGCAGGCGATGCAGCGCCTCGCCGAGGCGCCGCTCGTGGCGAGCGACGGCAGCGAGATCGACGGCGGCCTGCTCTTCAGTTACCTCGCCTCGTCGTTGTACGGCATTCCAGAGACGCGCGACCTCGCGCTCGAGACGCTCGCCGGCGCGATGCGCGGTGAACAGCAGAGCATCGACGGCATCGTGGAGAGCATGGCGAACGGTGGGGCAGCGGTCGGCCCCCAGGGCTTGATCGTGCGCTGCCACTCCTTCCCCGCCGACCCCGACCTCGTGGGCTTTGTCGAGTACGTCGAGGAGGCGGGCATCCCTGAGCTGCTCGGCGGCCCCGAGGTCAATGACGAGTCGCTGGGCCCGTGGGTCGACCTCTCGTGCGATGCGCTGCCCGAGAGCGGGGACGACATCACCGAGTCGTTCTCGGGATCTCCAGACGCGCCGATCCTCGTGGTCGGAGTGACCGGCGACCACGCCACCCCCTATGAGGGGTCGCAGCAGCTCGTGCGCGAGCTCGGCAACGCGCGCCTGCTCACCCTCGACGGCCACGGACACGGTGCCAGCTTTGCGGAGCGTTCGAGTTGTGTGAACGACGCGACCGTCGCCTACCTGCTTACGGGCGAGCTGCCCGCCGAGGGGACGGTCTGCAAGACCGACTGAGCGGCGCGGATCTGAGCCGGGCTCAGGCGGGCTCAGGCACCGAGCCGCACCCAGGCGCTGCCTCGAGTGCGGACCCCGAGCGTCACGGCCCGCGCAAGCATGAACACCAGCGTGAAGCCCGCTGTGAGTGCGACAAGCGCCGCCGTGCCGCTCGGCACGAGCACGGTGAGCAGCCAGAGCGCAGGCAGGTAGACGGCGAGGTTGACGAGGCTCGTCCACGCAAGGTAGCGGGCGTCGCCCGCACCCATGAGCACACCGTCGAGCACGAAGACGAAGCCGCCGAGGGGCAGTGAGACGCCGAGCACCAGCAGAGCGGGAGGCAATATCGCGAGCACGCTCTCGTCGCTCGTGAAGATGCGCCCCAACACCGGGCTCGCGACGGCCAGCAGCGCGCCGATCGCGGCCCCGCAGGCGATGCCCCAGAAGACGGTGCGCCGCACGATGAGGCGGGCGCGCTTCGCATCGCGGGCTCCGAGCGCATCGCCCACCAGTGCCTGCGCAGCGATCGCGAGCGCGTCGAGCGCGAACGCCGCTGTCGAGAAGATCGTGAACACCACCTGGTAGCCGGCAGTGGCGGTGGTGCCGTGGCTTGTCGCTGCGAAAACCGTGACGAGCAGTGCGGCACGCAGCCCCACGGTGCGGATGAACAGCCAGCCCCCGCTGCGGCCGGCGTGGGTCAGTCCGTCGCGGTGCGGGAAGAATCCTGCCCCAGCTCGGCGGGCGTGGCGCACGATGACGATGAGATAGACGGCGACCATGCCCCACTGGGCGATGACGGTGCCCCAGGCGCTGCCTGCGATTCCGAACCCGAGGCCGTAGATGAACCACCAGTTGAGCAGCGCGTTGACCGCGAAGCCAATGGTGGCCACTGCGAGCGGGGTCTTCGTGTCTTGCAAGCCGCGCAGCAGGCCGCTCGCCGCGAAGACCACGAGCATCGCGGGGATGCCGAGACACGAGACCGTGAGATAGGCCAGCGCCTGATCAGCGGTGCGTTGTTCCACGTGGAACAGTGACACGAGCGGCCCGCTCGCCGCCCACAGCGCGGCCCCCACAGCAATGCCGATGCCGAGCGCGAGCCAGAGCCCGTCGATGCCTGCCTGTACGGCGCCGCGCAGCTCGCCGGCACCGCGTCGGCGCGCTACCAATGGGGTGGTGGAGTAGGCGAGGAAGATCATGAGCCCCACTGCGGTCTGCAGGATCGCCGCCGCGATCGCGAGCCCGGCGAGCGGTGTTGCGCCCAGATGCCCCACGAGCGCGGAGTCGACCACGAGAAACAACGGCTCGGCCACGAGGGCGCCGAGCGCGGGCACCGCGAGGTGCGCGATGCTGCGATCGATACGGCGGCGCTCGCCGCGAGGCGTTCGCGGCGGGATAGGGCTGGAACGGGGCATGCTGACCACGTTAGCGGCGACCCCCGACATCGATGCGGAGCGCGAACAGGGCAGCCGCCGGGCGGAGCGCTCACACTGTAAAGAAGTTGACACGAGTGGATGACAGGTGAAGTTTCGGTCAGAATCTTTTGCACCTTGCATGTCAGACGTCCTCGATAGGCTGTCGGCATGACCGACGCAGCTCCCGCTCCGCACACTTCCGGCATCGACCTCGCCGAACTCGACCCTGCGGTGCGACCGCAAGACGATCTCTTCCGCCACGTCAACGGCAAGTGGATCGACCGCACCGAGATCCCCTCAGATAAGGCGCGCTACGGGTCGTTCGCGGTGCTGGCCGAGAACGCCGAAGAAGCCGTGCGAGACATCATCACCGGCACAGAGGCCCCTGCGCCCGGTCTGATCACGGGGGGTGCGGATCGCGAGGCCGACAAAGTGGCAGCGCTCTACGCCAGTTTCATGGATACAGAGCGGGCCGACAGCCTCGGCGCCGAGCCCATCGTGGGAGACGTCGCAAAGGCGCGCGCGGTTGCGTCGATCCCTGAGCTGATCTCGGTAGTGGCCGAGCTGGAGCGGCAGGGTGTGGCCGGCTTCTATGGCATGTTCGTCGACAACGACCCCGGCGACCCGGCCCGCTACATCGTGTTCGTGATGCAGGGCGGGCTCGGTCTGCCCGACGAGTCCTACTACCGCGAAGAGCAGTTCGCCGCGATCCGCGAGCAGTACCGCGAGCACATCGCCCGCATGCTCGATCTCGCCGGTGTGGCTGAGGGTGCTGAGGCCGAGCGCCTCGCGCAACTCGCCTACGATCTCGAGCGTCGCATCGCCGCGTCGCACTGGGACAAGGTCGCCAGCCGCGACATTCAAAAGCTCTACAATCTGCGCACCTTCGAGGGCCTGCAGCAGATCACTCCGCAGCTTGACTGGCGCGCATACCTCGCCGCTATGGGTGCGCCAGAAGAGGCCTTTGCCGAGGTCGTCGCCGCGCAGCCCGAGGCGCTTGCGGGCCTCGCCGAGCTGCTTGTCGAAGATGAACTCGAAGCATGGCGCGCGTGGTTGCTGTGGGCGATCGTGCGCGGATCCGCATCCCTGCTCACGCAGCAGCTCTCCCGGGCCAACTTCGACTTCTACGGCACCGCCCTCACGGGGGCGCCCGAGCAGCGCGAGCGTTGGCGTCGCGGAGTCTCCTTCGTCGAAGGTGCGATGGGTGAAGCCGTGGGGCGTCTCTACGTCGAGCGGCACTTCGATGAGAACTCGAAGGCCGCGATGGACGCACTCGTGGGGCACCTCATCGAGGCGTACCGCGAGTCGATTCAGCAGCTCACATGGATGGGGCCCGAGACGCGACAGCGCGCGCTCGCCAAACTTGACAGCTTCACCCCGAAGATCGGCTACCCGGTGAAGTGGCGCGACTATTCGGCGCTTGCTGCCGACTCGGGCGACCTGCTGGGCAACTCGCGTCGCGTCGCCGAGATGGAGTTCGTGCGCGAGCTCGGCAAGGTCGGCAAGCCCATCGACCGTGACGAATGGTTCATGACACCGCAGACCGTCAACGCGTATTACAACCCCGGGTTCAACGAGATCGTGTTCCCCGCGGCGATCCTGCAGCCGCCGTTCTTCGACGCGTCATGGGATGCTGCCGTCAACTTCGGTGCGATCGGTGCCGTAATCGGCCACGAGATTGGGCACGGCTTCGATGATCAAGGTTCGCGTTATGACGGTGATGGCCGTCTGACCGACTGGTGGACCGAAGAAGATCGCGCGGCGTTCGAGCGTTTGACGGCTGCCCTCATCGGCCAGTACAACGCGCTCTCGCCCGAGGGTGCCGACGGCCAGACCGTCAATGGCGAGCTCACGATCGGCGAGAATATCGGCGACCTGTCCGGCCTTGAGATCGCTTGGAAGGCCTACCTGCGTTCGCTGGGCGGCGAGCAGCCCCCGGTGATCGACGGCCTCACCGGTGCTGAGCGGTTCTTCCTGGCGTGGGCGCAGGCGTGGCAGCAGAAGTCGCGCCCTGAAGAGACCGTGCGCCTGCTCACCATCGATCCGCACTCGCCGAATGAGTTCCGCTGCAACCAGATCGTGCGCAACCTGGCTGCGTTTCATGAGGCATTTGGCACCCAGCCGGGTGATGGCCTGTGGCTCGACCCCGAGGAGCGCGTCAGTATCTGGTAGCCGACCTCGGCGGTATACGTGCCGACAGGTGAGGTGTTCACCCGCAGCTGCCGCACAAGCCGCACAGGGTGAATTAACAGGTGAAATACATCCTGTTCTGGAATGCGTGACCCGATCCCTTCAATAGCGTGAAGGGTTGAGCGGGTTCTCGATGCGTGAAACCCGGGCGTGCGTGGGGAACGGTTCGCCCGATGGTGCTGCGCCTGCCCGCTCCGCGTCATCGGCGGAGACTCCGCCGACGAGAGTATCGGGGAGGTACGAGTTGTCGTCGAGAACCGGGATCGGGAGATCCCCAGAACGAAGCCGGAGCACGGGCCGCTTGCGGCGCGGCTTGGCAGCGCTGACCGCGCTCGCCATGAGCGTGGGGCTGCTCGCAGTGGGCGGATCCGCCGCGCATGCCGAACTGCCCACCGGCATCACTCAGGCCTACATCGTCACCAGCAACAGCACGACCTCCGAGGTTGCGCCGGTGCAGCCCGGTGCTCCCGCGAAGCGCGGCGACAAAATGTACCTGCGCGTCAGCTACGACATGGGTGCGAAGGGCAAGACCGTTGACTTCAAGCTCGGCCCCAACGCCACGATCGGCAACCCCGCGGCGCTGAAGAACGACGCGGTGAAGTCTTTCACGATGGTCGGTGATGTACTGCGCGTGGAGTTCAGGGGCGACGGCGAGGAGGGTGACCCCGAAGCGTGGCCCGATGTCACCGCCGGTGTCTTCCTGCTCGAATTCACCCTGAACGCCGACGCCGGCCCCGGCACGGTACCGCTCTCTTGGGAGGTCGGCACCGAGGTGGTGTCCGTCGATGTTGAAATCGCGGATCCGACGGCGCCGGTGCCCCCGAAGCCCGAAACCGTGAACGAGAGCTTTGGCAAGTCCACGACCTCGGGCGCCCTCACCGACATGATCGACTACGAGCAGGACGGCAACGGCTGGCAGCGCGTTGAAGCGCTGAAGCCCGAGATCGAGAGCAAACTCATCAGCTACAAACTCACCGTCGACGTGCCCAACGGCGCGGTCAACCGTGTGATCGACATCGAGGATGTGCTCCCCGAGGGCATGCAGTACGTCGACTCGAACGGTGACGAACTCTGGGCGGGCCAGGAAGTGCCTGTCGCGATCACCGGCACGCAGTGGGACGCCAACGGGCTCAACCCCACCCCGATCACGGCGCTCAGTGGCTTCGCTGCTGAGGTGGGGAACGACGACCGTTCTTTCACTGGGCAGCTCACAATCAACGGCCCCGCGAAGGTGGCCATCGCGTACCAGGCGCGGATCACCGACCGTGGCCCGATCCTCACCCGTCTGCAGCAGCGTGCGCTCGACCCCGAGAACGCCGAGTACGGCGAGTTCAAGCTGGCGCTCGAGAACACCGCGAAGTTCGTCACCCCCTCCGGCACTACAGAACGCAAGGCATCGACCGAGATCACCGGACGCATCGATGGCCCTTGCCTCACCGTGTGCGACGGACTTGGCAATACAGCCTTCGATAAGAGCGACGACTGGGCCAGCGCGCAGCGCGAGTTCGTCACCGATGCTGCGGGCAACATCGTCTCGCCCGCGGATCGTGCGCGCATCGAGTACCGGTTCAAGGCTGACCTCAGCCAGTGGGATGCCCGCAACGGCGTCGACGGCCTGCCGAACCCGGCATTCGAGCTGCAGCGCAATGCGGTGATCTCCGATGTGCTGCCCAGTCAGGCGAGCTGGAGCACCGCAAACCCGAGCTTCATCACCTTCGATGGTTCCTCGCCCGAGTTCACCTCGCTGACCAAGTTCACGGGTGCCTGCACCATCGCCGACATCGAGATCGATGCCAACATCGGCAGCTACTGCGTCGACGGCCAGACACTGCTGGTCAACGTAGGTGCGAACAAGGGCACGCGGGTGACTGTGAAGGCGCTCGCTGCGCTCACCACCGTCGCCGGACTGCCAAAGAGCGGATCGACGAGTGTGTCGGGCGGCACCGCCTACGCGCTTCGAAACGAGGCGAAGTTCCGCTGGTTCCCCGGCGTCAGCTACGACAAGACTGACAGTGTCGACAGCTACCCGGTGCAGTTGCCCGAGCCCTCCACTGACGGCCTCAAGGACAGCAGCGCGTTCCGCAAGCAGCTTGCGTCAGGGAGCACGGTGCGTGTGCAGCCGAACGGTCAGGCGCTGATCGACTACCGCTTCACGATCTACACCGACAAGACCGCTCCAGCGGCTGACCTCAACCTGGTCGACAACCTCGACAAGCGCTTCTTCGAACTCAAAGCGGACCAGCTCACGGCCCCCGCAGTGCAGATCAAGAACGCGAGCTATTCGGGTGCACGAGCGCTCACTCAGAGCGATTTCGTCTTGAGTCTCAACGCGGCCGGTGATCTGGTGATCCGCATGTCTGAGGCAGGCAAAGAGGAGGTGTCGAAGCGCGCCCCGGGTGGTCGTCTGACGATCGACCTCACCCTGCAGACGCGCAAGCTGAACGGCAAGGAGAGCCTGAGCATCCCGAACAAGGCAATCCTCTTCGGCACTGATGGTCTTGCTGACTACTGGTCAGAGGTGCAGGCGGAGGCCAACTCGTACGGATCTGAGATTACCGTGACGAAGCGCGTCTGGGACGGGCAGAACGGGGTATGGCAGCGATCGTTGAAGGCGCTCACCGATGATCAGGGCAATGTGGTGCAGTCGCGCTACGTCTACCAGATCGAGTTCAAGTCGTTCAACAACTTCACAGATGATGCGGTCATCAATGTGGTGGATCAGCTCGCGCCCTACGTCGATTTCAAGGGCTTCGTGACGAGCACTGACCCGGCTCAGTGGAGCAACCCGAACACGCCGACGGTGCCGACGCAGACGAAGAACCGACTCGCGGCGAGCTACGACGCTGCGACGCATCAGGTGCGCGTTTCCAAGCCGAAGGGCACCTGGTACCAGCGCGGCGCGACGGTGCCGTTCCTGCTGATGGTCGAGGTCAATGCCAATGCCAAGCAGGTTGCGAACAGCCTTGCCTGGAACAGCTACGGTGTCGCGAAGAGCGAGACTGTTGTTGCCGGCGCTCAGCCCGGTATCGATGTCGAGAAGTGGATCGATGAGGGTGCCGGCAGCGGCCCCGCGTATGGCACCGATGGTTCGGTGACGAACGACGGCTACGCCGGTGACTATGATCTCGATGTCACGAAGGGCATTGCGGCAGGCAAACCGCAGGCTGTGAAGTTCACGGTGTCGAACGACAGCACCGACAACCTGCGCGACATCGTGGTTTCCGACGCCCTCACCTCGGGTGCCGGCGCGGTCACCGACCTCGCCTGCGTGTTCCCCGACGCGAGCACGGGCACGAGCTGGGCAGGCCCCCTGCTGCCGGCTCAGCGTTTCGAGTGCTCCGGCACCATTCCCGCGCTGCAGCCTGGCCAGCAGCACACCGACACCGTCACTGTTGCGGCCCGCGGCGAGGTCAATCCCGCCCCGGTCTACGACACCGACACCTTGAGCGTGCACGCCAAGTCGTATGCGGTGGGCGACTACACCTGGATCGACATCAATAAGAACGGGATGCAGGATTCGGGCGAGCCTGTGTTGCCGGGCGTGCAGGTCGAACTGCTCGACGAGCTCGGCGCGGTTGTCGCGACCACGAAGACGAATGCCAGCGGCTTCTACAAGTTCGACAACCTTGCTGCAGGCAGGTATCAGCTGCGGTTCACGCTGACTGCTGAGCAGGGCAAGCGCTACAGCTTCACGAAGCCGAACGCCGGCGATGCGGCGCTCGACTCCGATGCGATTACGGGTACCAACCCATTCGTGGGCTTGAGCAAACGTTTCGTGCTCGACGACTCGAACCCCGCACTCACCCGCGACTACCCGAACGGGTATGAGGCGAGCGAGGGCATCGATCCCACCTGGGATGCCGGTGTGATCGAGGTGCCGGGCGGGGCCGCTGGCCTCGCGGCGACGGGAACCGATATCGGCGGCTTCGTCGCGGCAGCGCTCGCGCTGCTCGCACTGGGGGGCACGCTGCTGGTGGTGCGCCGCCGAAGCGCAGCGAGCGAATAGCCGGTAGCGCGAGTGAACAAGTGCCGTCTCGGGAGGAGCATCCCGAGGCGGCACTTGTCGTGAGTCGAGGTATCGGGGGTGAATGTGCGGGTGAAAGGTTGCTTCAGAGGTGGAATGTCCGAGGATGCGCTACATACGCTGTATATTGTTGGAGGCTTTTAGGGCTGTGCGTTGGTGAGCCGACGCGGTGTATGACGAAGTGCACGCTGGGTAAGGATCTTGCCGGCGGATACTCCGCCGGTCATCTTCGGGGGAGGAATGCAGAAGTGTCGTGGAGTATGAGGATCCCCGGATCTCGTGAAGAGTTCCGGCGCAAGACTCACTGGAAGCGGGCGGTCTCCGTGATCGCGGCGCTCGCGATGAGCATCGGCTTGTTGTCTGTCGGTGGCACGGCCGCCCTGGCGCTGCCCGCAGGTATCACCGGGGCGACGATCGTCGACAGCAACGGAAACCCTGTGGCCGACGGCGCTCAGCTCGACGAGGGCACGGTGCTCACGCTTGAGGTCGCCTATTCGGAACTCGCGAAGGGGCAGGCGATCGACTTCAAGCTCGGCCCCAACGCCACCCTCGGCACCCCGCTGCCGGCGGGCACCTCGGGCATCGAGAAGTTCGAGCTCGTGGGCGGCGACACCGTGCGCATCACCTTCCACAACGAGGAGAATTGGCCGGCCGGCATCATCGGCGGCGACTTCGGTCTCAAGTTCGCGCTCGCCAATGTCAACGGTTCGGGCCCGCGCCCCATCACCTGGACGATCGGCGGCGAAGACCAGACCCTCACAATCAACGTGCGCGACCGCGATGAGGTGCCGCCGATCGTGGTGCCCGATACCGTCGACAAGGCGGTGTCGGCCGGCAATCTTGACCGTTTCGTCAAGCAGGTGCGTGACGGCAACGGTGATTACGTGTTCGACTCCCTCGATCCCGCGATCGCGAACGAGGACATTTCCTACACCCTCACCGTCAACATCCCCGATGGGCAGAGCTATCCCGCCTATCAGATCGGCGACCTGCTGCCAGCGGGCATGCAGTACGTTGGCCAGAGCGGACTCGCGGGTGCCGGCGGCAACGTCGCCACCACCGCGACGCTCACGCAGTACGCACCCGGCGGCGTCGGCGGCGCGGCCGCCGGTGTGGTCACCAACCCGACCTTCGCCCCCACGGTGCAGGCGGGCGACAACTCCTTCGCGGGCACGATCCCGCTGACGGACCCCGCCAAGCTCACCGTGACCTATGCGGCGCGCATCGTCGACGTCGCTGCCTATCAGACCGAACTCGCCGCCGCCTACAACGGGCGCACCGATCCGAAGGCGCCGGGCAGCTACGGCATCACCAAGACGAACACCGCCACCTTCGGGCCGGATTCGCGCACCGACACTGCGAGCATTCAGATCCGCGGCACGGTGCCGGGCCCCTGCCCGAGCTGCAACGGTGTCTTCGATAAGACTGTTGAGGGCGGCAGCTGGAAGCGTGAGCTCGCCACCGACGTCGCCGGCAACATCCTGCCCGCGCCCGTTGACATCTCATACCGGCTCACCGCGAAGCTGAGCACCTGGGATGGCAGCAACTCGTACTACACCCTGAACCGCAACGTTGTCGTCACCGACACCCTGCCGGCTCAGGCCAGCTGGAAGAGCGGCGCGGGCGTCGTCTCGCTCGCGAGCGGTTCGACCAGCCCCGACTTCTCATCGCTGACCCTCGCGACCGGCACCTGCGACGCGGCCACCATCGCCAGCGACGCTAATATCGGCCGCTACTGCGTCGACGGTCAGACCCTGCGCGTCAACGTCGGCAAGAACAAGGACACGAACCTCGGCATCCTCGTGAACGCGCAGCTGGACCGGTTGGCCGATCCGACGACGGGCAACGGTGCGGGTCTCATCGTGAACGGCACCACCAACGTCGCGGGCGCCACGGCTTACCGCTTCCGCAACGCGGCAAGCTTCACGTTCTCGGACTCCACGGGTGCCGTGACGCGCGACGCCGATGTGCGGCCGATCCAGCTGCCCCAGGACCGCACCCCGGGTCTCAATGACTCCGACGCGTTCACGAAGGCTGGCCCTGCGGGCGAGCTTTCGGCTACGCCTGACCAGGCGACGAACATCCCCTACAGCTTCACGGTGAAGACGGGGAAGACCTCGTCAAATGCCGGGATTGTGGCGCAGGATCTGCACCTGGTCGACCATCTCGACCTGTCGGTGTTCGACGTCGCGGCAGATACCCTGCACGCGCCCAATGTGGTGGTTTCGGGATCTTACTCCGGGGCGAACCTGAACGCCGCAGACTTCAATCTCAGCCTGAACAAGCTCAGCGCGAAGCAGGGCGATCTCACGATCACGCTCACGCAGAGCGGCAAAGACAAGGTTGCGGCGCAGCCCGCTGGGCAGAACCTCGTTGTCGATCTCGTGCTGCGCACGCGCGTGCTGCAGGGCAGGGAAACCCTTGAGGTGCGAAACGTCGCCACGCTGTACGGTGCCGACGACGAAGCCGCCTACTGGGCCGAGAACAACGCCTCCGCTACCTCGTGGGGCGACGAGCTCGAAGCGCGCAAGCGCATCTGGGATTCCAAGAAGTGGAGCCCCTTCCTGAAGGTCGCGTACGAGAACGGCAAGCTGAGCCAGCCCCGCTACGCCTACGAGGTCGAGCTGCTCGGCCACGGCAGCTACAACTCCTTGAACGCTCCCACGGTGATCGACAAGTTGCCGAGCAACGTCAACTTCATCGGCTTCATCACGAGTGATGATCCCGCGGTGTGGAGCGATCCGCAGAACAGCGACGCGGTGCCAGGGCCGGTTGCGAAGAGCGGCATCGAGGCGAGCTACAACAGCACCACGCACACGGTGACCATCGAGCAGAAGAGCGGGCGCTTCCCCGTGCAGGGCAAGATTCCGTTCCGCTTCCTCGTCGAGGTGAACGACGGCAGCCAGCAAGTGGTGAACTCGCTGCAGCTCGAGGGGCTGACCACCCCGATTTCCACGACGACGATCGACGGTATCGGCGCACCCGGCATCGACATCGAGAAGTGGAATGACGAAGGGCCCGGCAGTGGCCCCGAGTACGACGCGAACGGTGCACTGATCGCCGATGGCTACGCAGGCGACTACGACGACCCCGCCGCTTTCAATGGGAAGGCGCTCGCTGGCGGCAAGTCCCAGCAGGTCAACTTCACCGTGTCGAACAACGGCCCCGACCGCCTGGTCGACATCGCCGTTTCCGATGCGCTGACCGCTGGTGCCGGCGAGATCCAGAATCTCGTCTGCGAGTTCCCCGATGGCAGCACCGGCACCACCTGGGCCGGCCCGATGGAGCTTGCAACGCAGTTCGACTGCTCGGGCACGCTCCCCGGCCTGAAAGCCGGCCAGAGCCACCGCGACACCGCAACGGTCACCGCTCGCGGTGAAGTGAACGGTGCCACGGTGACCGACAACGACGTGTGGAATGCCTACGCCAAGTCGTACGCGGTCGGCGACTACACCTGGATCGACACCAACAAGAACGGCAAGCAGGACGCGGGCGAGCCCGTGCTGCCCGGAGTGAAGGTCGAACTGCTGAACGAGCGGGGCGAGGTCGTCGCAACGACGAAGACCGATTCCCGCGGCTTCTACAAGTTCGACATGCTCGATGCCGGCACCTACCAGGTGCGCTTCACCCTGACCGACGAGCAGGGCAAGCGCTACCGCTTCACGAAGCCGAACGTTGGCGACGCCGCAAGCGACTCCGATGCGGTCACCGGCGGCAACCCGCTCGTGGGTGTGAGCAAGAAGTTCGTGCTCGACGACACGAACAAGGCGCTCACCCGCAACTACGAGAACGGTGTGGACGCCAGCGAGGGCATCGACCCCACCTGGGATGCCGGTGTGGTTGAGATCGACAAGGCGCCGCTCGCGGTGACCGGCGCTGATCTCAGCGGCCTCATCGTGGCAGGGATCACGCTGCTCGGTCTTGGCGGGGCGGCGCAGGTGATCCGGCGCCGGAAGGTGGCCGCGTAGGCGGTTCGCGATCCGCACCCCGTGGGGGCCCGCCCCGCGCACAAGCGGGGGCGCGGCCCCGCTGCGTTCCGGGCTGTGCGAGCGTGCGCGCTCGCGCAGCGGGCACGCTTCGCCAGGAATGGACGGCGTTCTCTGGTCGGGGTGAGCGACGTGTGCAACGATGGCTGTGCCGAGCCGCACCCCGCATCTGGGGCAGGCAAGCGGCGACCGGGAGGAGATGCGGGTGAGAACTGCGTTCGGATTAGACATCGGCGGAACGGGCATCAAGGGCGGGGTCGTCGATCTCGCGTCCGGGGATCTGGTGAGCGAGCGCGTGCGTCTCGACACGCCGCAGCCCGCGACGGTCGCGGCGGTGCTCGACACGGCTGCTGCCGTGGTGGCGCAGACCGGCTGGAGCGGCCCTGTCGGCTGCGCCTTCCCGGGCGTGGTCAAGGACGGGGTCGTCGGATCCGCGGCGAACATCGACGACGAGTGGCTGGGTGAGCACCTGGAGCAGCGCCTGGCTGAACGTCTGAACGCACCCGTGCGGTCGCTCAACGACGCCGATGCGGCAGGGCTCGCGGAGATGCGTCTGGGGGCCGGCGTCGGGCGCGACGGCGTGGTGATGATGCTGACGCTGGGAACCGGGATCGGGTCGGCGCTCTTCGTCGATGGCCGGTTGGTGCCCAACACCGAGCTCGGGCATCTCGAGGTCGACGGTGCGGTTGCCGAGTCACGCGCCTCGGCTGCGGCTCGCGAGCGGGAAGGCTTGAGCTACGAGGAGTGGGGGCTGCGGCTGCAGCGCTACTTCTCGCACGTCGAGCAGCTGTTCTCGCCCGACCTCTTCATCGTGGGGGGCGGGATCAGCCGGAAGGCCGATCGGTTCCTGCCGCTGATCTCGGTGCGGGCCGATCTGGTGCCGGCACGGCTGCGTCAGAACTCGGGGATCGTCGGCGCCGCACTGCACAGCATCGAATAGCGGATCGCGGCACCGCGCGGTGCTACCCGCGTGACGCGTGCGCCGCGCAGGTGGCTTCCGGGTGGGTGTCGCAGGCCACGAAGCGTGCACGGCAGCTCGCATCGGCGCAGTTCGCCAGCCTGTTGGAGGCTGCACCGCACACCTCGCAGCTTCCGAGCACCGCCGCCCCCGGAGCGAAATCGAGTGCTTCACGACCGTCGAACACGGCGAGCGACCCCTCCCACAGGCCGTCGTTGCCGAATGCTTCGCCGTAGCGCACGATGCCGCCGTCGATTTGGTAGACCTCTTCGAAGCCCCGTTCGCGCATCGCTGCTGAGAGGATCTCGCAGCGGATCCCGCCCGTGCAGTAGGTGACGACGGGGCGGTGCTTGAGGTCGTCGTAGGCGCCGCTGTCGATCTGGGTGATGAAGTCGTGCGTCGTATCGACGTCGGGCACCACGGCACCCTTGAAGCGCCCGATCTCGGCCTCCCAGGCGTTGCGGCCGTCGAAGAACACCACCTCGTCGCCTCGCTCGTCGACGAGTTCGTTCACCGCCTGCGGGGAGAGATGCGTGCCGCCGCCGATCACCCCGGAGGCATCGACGCGCAGTTCGTCGGGGATGCCGAATGCGACGAGCTCGTCGCGCACTTTGACGCTCAGTTTGGGGAAGTCAGTGATGCGACGCCACGGCGCCGGGCGCGTCTTGCCCGTGAGACTGGCGGCGTCGAACCGCAGTTCTGGGTCGTCGAAGCCGGTGCCCTCGCTCCATTTGGGTTCGAGATTTGCGAATGGCGCATACTCGCGGGTGCGCCTTAGGTAGCGCTTGCAGGCGTCGAGCTCGCCGCCCACGGTGCCGTTGATGCCGTGCGGAGAGATGATGATCCGCCCCCGCAGTCCCAGTGACTCGCAGAGTTCGCGCTGCCACAGCCGTACCGCCTCTGGGTCGGTGACGGGTGCGAAAACGTAGTACAGCAGAATCTTGGGCTCGCTCACCTGTCCATGCTACGTGCGCGCCATGATGCTGTGCGACACTGGCATCGGGGCAGCGCTCGCGGGCGCACGCGCCGAAGCGACCCACTTCTGAGAGGCAGAGAACCATGAACCAGCCCGACCACGCGCGCATGCACTCCGTCTCGGATGAGACCCGCGGCATTGTCGATCTGGTGCTCGACTATTCCAGACGCCGCATCCTCGCAACTGATACGCCGCTCGACCATGCTGTCTCCCCGAAGGAGCTGCGTCGACTGGCGGGCACCACCATCAGTGAGGAGGGCTTGGGAAGCCGCCGGGCGCTGTCGGTGTTCGAGCATATTCTCGCACCGGCATGCATCACGACCGATCACCCGCAGTATCTCTCGTTCATTCCTTCGGCCCCCTCGAAGGCTGCGATCGCCTTCGATCTGGTGGTCTCGGCGAGCGCGCTCTACGGCGGCTCGTGGATGGAGGGCGCGGGTGCGGTCTACGCCGAGAATGAGGTGCTGGGCTGGCTCGCCGCCGAGTTCGGGCTGCCGCAGGGTGCCGGCGGTGTTTTCGTGCAGGGCGGCACGATCGGCAACCTGTCTGCGCTGGTCGCGGCCCGCGACCATGCGCGCTCGAAGCGCGAAGCGGCCGGCTCGGCTGCGCGCCCCGAGAACGGTTGGGCGGTGGTGTGCAGCGCTGAGGCGCATTCCTCGATCAAGTCGGCTGCGCGGGTGATGGATGTTGACGTGGTGCCGGTGTCGGCTGATGCTGATGGGGTGCTGCGCGCGGAGGCGGTGCGCGAGGCGCTTGCGGAGCACGGTGACAGGGTCTTCGCGGTGGTCGCTACGGGAGGTTCGACGAATTTCGGCGTGGTTGATGACATTGCGGGGATCGCCGCGCTGAAAGACGACTTCGACTTCTGGCTGCACGTCGACGGTGCTTACGGGCTCACCGCGATGCTTTCGCCGCTCGGTCGCCCGCACTTCGCGGGCGTCGAACGCGCCGAGTCGGTGATCGTCGACCCGCACAAGTGGCTCTTCGCGCCCTACGACGTGTGTGCGCTGATCTACCGCGATCCCGAGACGGGCAGGCAGGCGCACACCCAGCACGCCGAATACCTTGACGTGCTCACCGAGCAGGCGCACTACGATCCCTCTGACTATTCGATCCAGCTCACTCGACGGCCTCGCGGCTTGCCGCTCTGGTTCTCGCTCGCCACCTATGGCGCGGCAGCCTACCGGGAGGCGGTCACGCACTCGATCGCGCTTGCTAGGCGGATCGCCGACGAGATCGAACGCCGCCCGGGTCTGCGCCTGGTGCGCCAGCCGCAGCTGTCGGTGGTGGTGTTCGAGCGCGATGGCTGGCAGCGCGCCGACTACGATCAGTGGTCGGATCGCCTGCTCGACGAGCAGAGAGCTTTTGTGGTGCCGAGTTCGCATGCGGGGCGCCCCAATACACGCTTCGCGATCGTGAACCCGCTGACCACCTTCGAGCAGCTCACTGAGATCCTCGACACGATGGCGTGACGCTCGCCGTAGCGAAGCGCTTGACCTTGACGTAGCGTCAAGATCTAGCGTGGGGAGTGAGCCGGGAGATACTCGGCCGAATCTCCGGAGGGCAGCGTGCAGTATTCGATCCAGCAGATCGCGCGAGCCGCGGGCACAACCTCGCGCACCCT
This sequence comes from Leucobacter sp. MMO-125, assembly GCF_037148395.1. Lineage (NCBI taxonomy): Bacteria > Bacillati > Actinomycetota > Actinomycetes > Micrococcales > Microbacteriaceae > Leucobacter > Leucobacter sp. MMO-125. The sequence continues at coordinate 208,852 of NZ_JBBCTL010000003.1, read as the reverse complement.
GCGCCACTACGACAGCATCGGGCTTGTGCGTCCGAGCCGCATCGGCAGCAACGGCTACCGCTACTACGATGACCGCGCGCTCGTGCGCTTGCAGCGGGTGCTGCTGCTGCGCGAACTCGGGCTCGGGCTCGACGCCATCGGCGAGGTACTGCGGGCGCAGGACGCGCAGGCGCGCGGCGGGGAGCATCCCGCGACCGCAGAAGCGCGCGTGCTGCACACGCACCTCGATCTGCTGCTGCGGGAGCGGGGGCGGATCGACGCGCAGATCGGATCAGTTGAGCGCACGATAGCGGCGCTTACCCGAGCCTCCGATGCCGCTTCGGAGCAGACAGAGGGACAGGAGGATCTCATGTCAGAGAACATGTTCGACGGCTTCGATCACACTCGCTACCGTGAGGAAGTCGAGCAGCGCTGGGGAGCGGAGGCCTACGCGAGCAGCGACAGCTGGTGGCGTGGTCTCGGCGACGCGGGCCGGGCCGAGTGGCGTGGCGTCATGGAGCAGCTGGGCCGAGATTGGATTGCGGCCGCCGAGGGCGGGGCGGATCCCGCCGCGCCGACGGGCCAGGATCTGGCCCGCCGCCACGTCGAGTGGCTGCGGGGCATCCCGGGCACCCCGGCGCACCAGGCCGGAGGCGACCTCGCCAGCTACGTGCTCGGTCTTGCAGAGATGTATGTGGCCGATGAGCGGTTCGCCGCGAACTACGGTGGCGCGGCAGGCGCGAAATTCGTGCGCGATGCGCTGCGGGTCTACGTGGAGCACGAGCTCACCGTCTAGGCAGCTCCGCGCGTGAGCGCGTGCCGCCGCATTTGGTCAGACGGTGGTGGTGCTGGGCGCCGTGCGCGCCCCCTCTTCGACGCGTGCGTCTTCTGCGGCGCGCGCGTCGTTGATGCGTTGCTGCTGCTCGGGGGTGCGCGCCAGCGGCGGCACGACCTCGTGCTGGTCGTTGACGATCACCACGTCGTGGTCAACGTGGTCGACCATGGCGTGCACGGCGTCGATGAAGTCGCGGCGGCGGATCGCGTCGAGCACGCGCGCGTGGTCGCGTTCCATCTCGGCACCCGTGGCCACATTGGCGAGACGCCCGCGGTGCTCGGGGGTGCGCAGCTGATCATTGATGCCCGCGTAGAGCGAGGCGAGCAGGCGGTTCTTCGCCGAGTCGAAGACGAGGCGGTGGAACTTGCTGTCGAAGGCAGAGTTGTCTGATCCTGCGGCGAGGCCGAGTACGGGGCAGCGGGTGCAGCCCACTTCTTCGGCCGCCGCCTGCTCGAGTGCGGCGACGTCTTCATCGGTGCGGTGCAGTGCGGCCTGCTGCGCGGCCTCGATTTCGAGTGCGCGGCGATAGCTGAGGATTTCTTCGAGCGTGAAGTCGTTCAAGAACTCGTTCAGCAGGGTGCTCGTGGGTGCCGAGGAGCGCACGAAGGTGCCGCGGCCCGGCAGCGTTTCAAGCATGCCCATGCTGGCGAGTGAACGCACGGCTTCGCGCACTGTGGAGCGGCCGACGCCGGTCTGCTCAGAGAGCTCGGGCTCGATGGGGATGCGGCTGCCAACGGGCCACTCGCCTGTGGTGATCTTGCGCCGCAGGTAGGCGAGTGTGGCACGGGCTCGTTCAGAACCTGTGGTACTTGCCATGCCTCGCCTCGCCTCGCTTCGCCGCCGCGGATCCATCTGGTCCCGGCCCAGTATATCCGCGGGGGTGGGAGGGCTGTGCGGAGCGGTGGGTTCGGGCCTAGGCTGGGTGAGGATCCGATTCGGCCGATCGCAGTGCGGCGCACACGGCGCCGTGCTGGGCGCGTCGGGCACCCGAAGAAGCTACCGAGGAAGGCTCCAGCGATGACGCAGAAGAATCCGAGTCGAGGCGCGATCAACCCATACGCCGGCATGCGTGAGGTGCCCGGCTTCACGGTGACGAGCGCCGATATCCAGGACGGAGAACCGCTGCCGGCGGAATTGTACGCCGAGTCAGCGGGCGGATCGAACCGTTCGCCGCAGCTGAGCTGGTCGGGGTTCCCCGCTGAGACCCGCAGCTTTGCCGTGACCTGCTTCGACCCCGATGCGCCGACGGGGTCTGGGTTCTGGCACTGGGCGGTCGCGAACATCCCGGGGAGCGTCACGGAACTGCCGGCGGGTGCTGGCTCGGCAGGTAGCGCGCTGCTGCCTGCGGGGGCTCTCGCGATGCCCAACGAGTATCGGCAGCCGGTGTTCACCGGCGCGGCTCCGCCCGAGGGTACGGGCGTGCACCACTACTGGTTCGTGGTGCACGCGCTGAATGTCGAGCACATCGACCTCGACCCGCAGGCCACTCCCGCGGTCATGGGGTTCATGATGCGCGATGCGGTGATCGCGCGCGCCGTCATCGTGGCGTCGGGGGAGTACGGGCAGGCGGCCTGATCGCGGGGGAGGTGGTGCGGATCGCGATCCGCCCCCGCATTGATCGCGTGCCGAGACCCGGCCCGTGATCCGCCCCTCCTTGGCAATGCAGAATGGTTCTGCCACACTGGCAGCGTCGGCCGCCGCGCCGACGACTTCGATTTCACAACGGATCGTCCGGCACGTACCTGCCGGTGGAACGAGAGGAAACCTCAATGGCGAGAGTCGTGTACGACGACGTGACCCTGCAATACCCGGGAACTGAACGGCCCGCGGTGACGCATTTGAATCTGGACATCGAGGACGGCGAGTTTCTTGTGCTCGTGGGTCCGTCGGGCTGCGGCAAGTCGACGGCCCTGCGCATGCTCGCGGGTCTCGAAGAGGTCACCGAGGGGCGCATCCTCATCGATGAGCAGGATGTCACGCAGGTATCCCCGAAGGATCGCGATATCGCGATGGTGTTTCAGAACTATGCGCTGTACCCGCATATGTCGGTGGCGGAGAACATGGGCTTCGCTCTGAAGATTGCGGGCGTCTCCAAGGAGGAGCGGCGCAAGCAGGTCGAGGAGGTCGCCGAACAACTCGACCTGACCGAGTACCTCGATCGCAAACCGAAGGCGCTCTCGGGCGGCCAACGGCAGCGCGTTGCGATGGGCCGTGCGATCGTGCGCGCCCCGAAGGTGTTCCTAATGGACGAGCCGCTGTCGAACCTCGACGCGAAGCTGCGCGTACAGACCCGTTCGCGCATCGCGACGTTGCAGCGTCGGCTCGGCGTCACAACGGTGTACGTGACCCACGATCAGACTGAGGCGCTGACGATGGGGGATCGCATCGCGGTGATGAAGCTCGGTGTGCTGCAGCAGGTGGGGTCGCCGCGTGAACTGCTCGACCACCCGGTGAACACCTTTGTGGCGGGCTTCATCGGAAGCCCGGCGATGAACCTGTTCACGGTCGAGGTCGATGACCGCGGCCTGCTGCTCGGCAACGCCGTGCTGCCGGTGGCGGAGAGCGTGCGGGCAAAGATCAGCGGCGGCCGGGTGACCGTCGGTGTGCGCCCCGAAGATCTGGTGGTCGGCGGTGCTGGTGACCAGGGAATCCCGGTGAAGACGACCCTCATCGAGGAGCTGGGAGCTGACGGCTACCTGTTCGGAGACGCGGAGCTCGCGGGCGAGCGCGTGTCGCTGGTGGTGCGGGTGGATGGCCGCGACCACGCAGATCCCGGCGACCTTGTTACGGTCTCGCCGCAGCCCGACCGCGTGCACCTCTTCGATTTCGAGAGCGGCGAGCGCATCGGCACGCTGCACGAAACCCGCGAGCTGGTGTAGCGCTCGCTCGGCTCAGCGGAGCTCGGGTCGCCTGATCATCTCGCGCGAGCGGAATCGGCGGCCCGGGCCCCCTCGCCGGCGGCAGCTTCCACGAGGGGGAGTGTGCGCCCCTCGAAGTGGGTGCCGAGCGCGAGTCGTGAAGAGACCCTGACGACTCCTTCGGTGCGGGAGATGAGGTCGAGCACGCGCTGCAGATCCTGCGTCGAGCGCGAGACGATCGTGGCCATCATGTCGGCGTCTCCAGTGGCGGTGTGGAGTTCGAGGAGCTCGGGAATTTGGGTGAGGTTTTCGGCGACGCGCTGATGCCCCACGGACTGCCTGATCTGGAGTGAGCAGAAGCAGCGGATCGAGTAGCCGATCGCCACGGGATCGATGTGCGGGGCCATCGAAGAGATGACGCCCGTACGCCTGAGTCGATCGAGGCGTCCCTGGGCGGTGGCGCGGGCGATGCCGAGGCGTCTGGCGCACTCGACCACTGAGATGCCTGCTTCTTTGCTGATGAGGGTGATGAGTTTCACGTCGAGCTGATCGATGCTCACGGTGCTCCTTCGCGTCCGCTGGTGCCGTCGGGCGGCCATCGCCCCAACATATACATTCTGTACGATTCAAGCCCGGGAGCGCTATACGTTCTGAGCAGCTTGCTGCTGATTTTATGGACGGTTTGACGATCTTCGGCCCTGCTTCCTAGGGTGACGACATCGCAGTACACGCCCCCGTTTCGAAAGGTGAACGCCGATGACGTCGCACACAGCACCCCGCCTGGGATTCCGTCCCGGGCTTGAACAGATCGCCGCGTACCGTGCCGGGAAGCCGGCACCCGTCGGCCCGGACGGGCTGAGCGCGAAGCTCTCCTCGAATGAGAACCCGTACCCGCCGCTTGCCGAGGTCGTCGAGCACCTCGGGCGCATCATTGGCGATTCGGTGAGTCGCTACCCGAGCATCGCCGCCCCCGAGCTCACGGCGGCGCTCGCCGAGCGCTTCGCGGTGGAGCCGGAGCACATCGTTCTCGGGGCTGGCTCCGTAGAGGTCGCGGCGCAGCTCATCCACGCGATGACGGCGCCAGGCGACGAAGTGATGTTCGCCTGGCGATCCTTCGAGGCCTACCCGATCCTCACCCGCGTTGCAGGCGCTGTACCCGTCGAGGTGCCCCTCGACGCCGGTGCGCGGCATGATTTCCCCGCGATGGCCGCTGCGATCACCGACCGCACGCGACTCATCTTTGTGTGCAACCCGAACAACCCGACGGGCACCGTCGTCTCGGCCGATGAGCTCGACGCGTTCCTCGAAGCGGTGCCTGAGGACGTGCTCGTCGTCATTGACGAGGCATACGTGCACTTCGACGTCGCCCCTGATTCTCCGAACGGTGTCGAGGTGTTCCGCCGCCGGCCGAACGTCGCGGTGCTGCACACCTTCTCGAAGGCATACGGGCTCGCCGGGCTGCGGGTCGGGTATGCGATCGCCCCGACCGAGGTTGCCGAGGCGCTTCGCAAGGTGGCGATCCCGTTCGCCGTCACCAGGCTCGCGCAGGAGGCGGCGGTGTGCTCGCTCCGTGCTGAGGCGCAGCTCCAGGAGCGGATCGACGTGATGATCGCGGAGCGCGCGCGGCTCGCCGCAGGGCTGGTCGCTGCCGGGCACGCAGTGACCCCGTCGCAGGCGAATTTCGTTTGGCTGCCGGCCGGCGCTGCGAGTGCAGCGGTCGCCGAGCGTCTGAGTGCGCGTGGGATCTCTGCGCGCTGCTTCCCCGGGGAGGGGGTGCGGATCTCGATCGGAACGCCCGCGGAGAACGACGCGGTGGTCGAAGCGCTGAGCTGATGCATAGCTTTCGCAGATCGGCGGGACGGCCGATCCGCGGAGCAATATTGCACAGAATGTATAGCCAAACCCGGGTTGTCCTGGGCTAGTTGCTACATCTCGCCAGTTTTCTCATGGCAACTTTGCCGTATCGGCTCCTCGGAGCTAGCATCAACACCAATCGGACGACGCAGTCCTATCGCGTCGTGTGACCCCATCTTCCTCGGCGCAATCCCGCCCGAGGCACGCAATATGGAACTCGAGTGAGGACTCCACCATGGCATTCACCCGCAACCGCAAGGCACTTGCTCTGCTCGGTCTCGCCGCAACCGCGACGCTCGCGCTGAGCGCCTGCTCGTCCCCTGCCGGTGGCGAGGGCTCCGGCTCGGAGCAGACCACCGTCGGTATCAGCCAGTTCGTACAGGCCCCGCCCCTCGACGCCGCAGTCAAGGGATTCAAGGCAGCCCTCGCAGACGCGGGCTACACCGAGGGCGAGAACATCAAGTACATCGAGCAGAATGCGAACGGCGAAGTGCCTACCGCCACGACCATCGCCCAGACGCTCGCGAACGATAACCCCGACCTCGTGCTCGCCGTCGCCACCCCCTCGGCACAGGCCGCCATGCAGAACATCACCGAGGTGCCGGTGCTCTTCACCGCCGTCACCGACCCCGTCGCCGCCGACCTCGTCAAGTCGGACAAGAAGCCGGGCGGCAACGTCACCGGCACGAGCGACATGAACCCCGTCGCCGACCAGATCGACCTCATCACCGAGATCAACCCCGATGCGAAGACCGTCGGCGTCGTCTACAGCTCCGGCGAAGTGAACTCCGAGGTGCAGGTCGAGCTGGCGCGTAAGGCCGCCGAGGAGCGCGGCATGAAGCTCGTCGAGCAGACCGTCACGAACGCGAACGAGCTCAAGCAGGCCACTGAGGCACTGGGCGACGTCGACGCGATCTACACCCCCAGCGACAACCTCGTCATCGCCGGCCTCGGTTCGATCATCGGCGTTGCCGAGGATCGCGGCATCCTCGTCGTCGGCGCCGACTCCGAGCATGTGAAGGGCGGTGCCGTTGTCACCCTCGGCATCGACTACGAGAAGCTCGGCTACCAGACCGGCGAGATGGCAGTGCGCATCCTCAAGGAAGGCGCCGACCCCGCAACGATGGCTGTCGAAACCTCGAAGGATCTCGAGCTCACGGTGAACCTCGAAGCGGCAAAGCGTCTCGGCGTTGAGGTGCCGCAGGCTCTCGTTGAGCGCGCCTCGAACGTCATCGAGTAACGATGATCGGAGCAATCGAACTCGGGCTCCTCTACGGAGTCATGGCGCTCGGCGTCTACCTCACCTTCCGGGTGCTGAACTTCCCCGACCTGACCGTCGACGGGAGCTTCACCACCGGAGCTGCGGTTGCCGCGGCGCTCATCACCTCGGGCCAGAGCCCGGTCCTCGCCACCCTCGCGGGTGGCGCGGCCGGGCTCGTGGCCGGGGCCGTCACAGGTCTCCTCCACACGAAGGGCCGCATCGACGGACTCCTCGCCGGTATCCTCACGATGATCGCCCTCTGGTCGATCAACCTCCGCATCATGGGCAAAGCGAATGTGCCATTGCTGCGTGAAGACACCGTCATGACGCCGCTCCGCGACAGTGGCTGGATGGGCAAGACCTGGATCGCGGTGCTTGTCTTCGCCGTGGCCCTGTTCCTCCTCAAGCTCATCGTCGACTGGTTCCTGTCGACCGACCTCGGGCTGTCGATCCAGGCCACCGGCAACAACGAGCAGATGATCCGCAGCTTCGGTGTGAGCACCGACGGCACCAAGATCCTCACCCTCTCCCTCTCGAACGGTCTCGTTGCCCTTGCAGGCGCACTCGTCGCGCAGTATCAGGGCTTCGCCGACATCAGCATGGGCGTCGGCCTCATCCTCGTCGGCCTCGCATCGGTGATCCTCGGCCAGGCGGTGCTCGGACAGCGCAACCTGTTCATGGCGAGCCTCGCGGTGCTCATTGGCTCGGTGCTCTACCGACTCATCGTGTTCTTCGCACTGTCGGTCGGCCTCAACCCGAATGACATGCGCGCGGTCACCGCAGTGCTCGTCATCCTCGCGCTCCTGCTCCCGCGCTGGGGCTTCCTCAAGAAGCTCCCATCGTTCAAGGATCGCGGCAACCGCAGACCGGGATCGAAGGATCCAGCGCCCGATCTCGTCGCCTCGGCGACCACCGGCGTCACCGTTCCCGGCGCAGAAAGGTAGGCGCACATGCTGAACATCGATCGCATCTCGAAGACCTTCTTCGCGGGCACCATCAACGAACGCAAGGCGCTTGTCGAACTTAGCCTGACGCTCGACGAGGGAGACTTCGTCACCGTCATCGGTTCGAACGGCGCCGGCAAGTCGACCCTCCTTAACGCAATCTCGGGTCGATACACCGTCGACACCGGAACCATCGAGATCGACGGCCGCCGGGTCAACAAGCTCAAGGAGTACCAGCGCGCACGCTACGTGGGCCGCGTGTTCCAGGATCCGATGGCGGGCACCGCGCCCGACCTCACGATCGAGCAGAACCTGTCGCTCGCGCTGCAGCGCGGAAAGACCCGTGGCCTCGGCCTCGGGATCACGAAGGCCAGGCGCGAGCAGTTCGTCGAGGAGCTGCGCTCGCTCGAACTCGGCCTCGAGAACAGGCTCACCGCGAAGGTCGGCCTGCTCTCGGGTGGTCAGCGGCAGGCGCTGTCCCTGCTCATGTCGGGCTTCACGAAGCCGCGGATCCTGCTGCTCGATGAGCACACCGCGGCGCTCGATCCGCAGCGGGCAGCGCTCGTCACCGACCTCACCGAGCGCATCGTCGCCGAGGGCGGTCTGACAACCCTCATGGTGACGCACAACATGGAGCAGGCGCTGAAGCTCGGCAACCGCCTCATCATGATGCATGAGGGGCGCATCGTCTTCCAGGCCTCGGCCGAGGAGAAGCAGCGCCTCACCGTGCCGCTGCTGCTCGCTGAGTTCGCGAAGATCAAGGGCGCAAGCTTCGACGACAGAGCACTGCTCGCCTGAACCGGGGCGGGCCCCATGCCCGCCCCTCCCGCGGGGAGTCGCGATACGCCGCCTCTGGCAGAACGAGGCGGCGTATCGCGTCACCCCAACACAACGTGTGGATCACGAAACCGCGGCCGGTTTGCGCGAATAAGGTCGCCGCAGTCTACGATGCTTGAATCGGCGTTTACTCGCGCCGATCTCTCAGTTCGCCGAGGCACTGGCCTCGGCGGGTAGACCTGCGAAGGATCGATAACACATGCGTCAGACCTCGTTCCGCCGTGCGCTCGCCGCAGTCAGCCTCACCGCTGCTGCCGCGCTCACGCTCAGCGCCTGCTCAGGCTCCTCAGAAGCAACCGACAGCACCGATGCCTCCATCGAGAAGGTCTCGATCGGCATCAGCCAGCTCGTGCAGCACCCTGCACTCGACTCGGCCACCGAAGGCTTCAAGCAGGCCTTCATCGACGCCGGCTACGTCGAGGGTGAAACCGTCGAGTTCGATCTGCAGAACGCCAACGGCGAGCAGGCCACCGCCGTGTCGATCGCTCAGGGCTTCGCCTCCTCCGACACCGACCTCGTGCTCGCCGTCGCCACCCCGGCCGCGCAGGCAGCAGCGCAGGCCATCACCGACAAGCCCGTGCTCTTCACCGCTGTCACCGACGCGGTCTCCGCCGAGCTCGTCAACTCCAACGCGAAGCCGGGCGGCAACGTCACCGGCACCAGCGATGCCGTGCCCGAGGATGCCCTGCAGGCGCAGTTCGAGCTCATCAAGCAGCTCGTGCCCGACGCCACCACTGTGGGCATCGTCTACGCCTCGGGCGAGGTGAACTCCGAGGTGCAGGTTGCCGCAGCTGAGAAGGTTGCCGCCGGTCTCGACCTCGAGATCGTCACCAAGACGGTCACCACCGCCAACGACATCGCGCAGGCCACCGAGGCCCTCGGTGACGTCGACGCCATCTACGTGCCCACCGACAACCTTGTCGTGGGTGGCATCTCCTCGCTCGTGCAGGTCGCTGAAGAGAACCAGATCCCCGTGATCGGCGCCGAGGCTGGCACCGTCGAGGGCGGCGCGATCGCCACGCTCGGCATCGACTACACCGAGCTCGGCCGTCAGACCGGTGAGATGGCGATCCGCATCCTGCAGAAGGGTGAGAAGCCTGCCACCATGCCCGTCGAGTTCGCCACCGAGCTCGCCTACGTCGTCAACCCGGGCGCTGCGAAGCGCATGGGCGTCGAGATCCCGCAGGACATCCTCGACCAGGCTGAGACCGTCGGCGAGTAGCCGAGACCCGCAGATTCGCCGCCGGCTGAGCTCGACGGGGCCCGGATCCTCTCTCGGATCCCGCCCCGACGGCTCGGCCGGCGGCTCTGTACGACAGTAAGGAACATCGCATGATCGGCGCGCTCGAACTCGGACTCATCTACGGAGTCATGGCGCTTGGTGTGTACCTCACCTTCCGGGTGCTGAACTTCCCCGACCTCACCGTCGACGGCAGCTTCACCACTGGCGCAGCCGTCGCGGCGGCGCTGATCACGCTCGGACAGAACCCCGTGCTCGCGACGGCGGCCGGCGCCGGTGCCGGAGTGATCGCGGGCATCGTGACAGGCCTGCTGCACACGAAGGGCCGCATCGATGGCCTGCTGGCGGGCATTCTCACCATGATCGCGCTGTGGTCGATCAATCTGCGCATCATGGGCACGGCGAAAGAGGGCGCGACAGGTGCCGCCAACCTGCCGATGCTGCGCGCCGAGACGCTGTTCACTCCGCTGCGCGAGGGCGATCTGCTCGGCAGCTGGGGCGGCGTCGCAATCATCGCGGCCGGTGTGCTGGTGCTCAAGCTCGTGGTCGACTGGTTCCTGTCGACCAACCTCGGCCTCGCGATCCAGGCGACCGGCGACAATGGCCAGATGATCCGCAGCTTCGGTGTGAACACCGATCGCACCACGATCCTCACCCTCGCGATTTCGAACGGTCTTGTCGCGCTCTGCGGTGCGCTCGTGGCGCAGTACCAGGGCTTCGCAGACATCAGTATGGGTGTCGGTCTCATCCTCGTGGGTCTCGCCTCCGTGATTATCGGCCAGGCGATTTTCGGGCAACGCTTCATCTGGGTGGCAAGCCTCGCCGTAATCTTCGGTGCCGTGCTCTACCGCCTCATTATTTTCTTCGCACTGCGCGCCGGGCTCGACCCCAACGACATGAAGTTCATCACGGCCGCCCTGGTGGTGGTGGCGTTGCTGCTGCCGCGCTGGGGTTTCCTGCGCAAGCTACCGGCCCTGCGTCGCCGCGGGGCTTCGGTGGTGATCGAGACCGAAGCCGACAGGGCTGCGCAGGCTGCGGTGAGCGGGGCGGATCCCGCACCGGCGACCGCCGCGCCCGCCAACGGTGCATCCCCCTCAGAGACCAGCGGAAGGTAGTCGCATGCTCAAGATCGACACTATTGAGAAGACCTTCTTCGCGGGCACCGTCAATGAGCGGCGCGCGCTCGCCGGGCTCAGTCTGCACCTCGACGAGGGCGACTTCGTCACCGTGATCGGTTCGAACGGTGCCGGCAAATCGACGCTGCTTAACGCGATCTCCGGCCGCTACACCGTGGATAGTGGCAGCATCGAGATCGACGGTCGCCGCGTGAACAAGCTCAAGGAGCATCAGCGGGCCGCGTATGTGGGCCGCGTGTTCCAGGATCCGATGGCGGGCACCGCTCCTGATCTCACCATCGAGCAGAACCTCGCGCTCGCGGTGCGGCGCGGCAAACGGCGCGGCTTGGGTCTTGCGCTCACCCGCTCGCTGCGCGAACGTTTTCGCGAAGATCTGCGGTCGCTCGAACTCGGCCTTGAGAACCGGCTCACCGCGAAGGTCGGCCTGCTCTCGGGCGGTCAGCGGCAGGCGCTGTCACTGCTCATGGCCGGGTTCACGCATCCGAGCATCCTGCTGCTCGACGAGCACACGGCCGCGCTCGATCCGCAGCGGGCCGCGCTCGTGACCGAACTCACCGGGCGCATCGTGTCGCAGGGTGGGTTGACTACTTTGATGGTGACGCACAACATGGAGCAGGCGCTGAATCTCGGCAATCGCCTCATCATGATGCACGAGGGGCGGATCGTGTTCTCGGCCTCTGCAGAAGAGAAGCGCACGCTCACGGTGCCGCGCCTGCTCGAGGAGTTCGGCAAGATCAAGGGCGCCCAGCTCGACGACCGCGCGCTGCTCTCGTAGGGGCTCTCGCCCTGCCTCCGTTCCTCGCTTCCTCCCTGCTGTCGGTGGCGACGAGGTAACGCGTGTGGTCGTTATCCGGCGCGATAACGACCACACGCGTTACCTCGATGCAGGCGATTGGCGCGGATCGGGCGCGGAGGCGGGGACTGCTTGCGGGCATGGACGATACCCGTGTGCAGGGGCTTGAGCGGTGCCCGCGTGCGCTCCCGATTTTGTCGGAGGTGACCTCTACAGTGGGCACATGGCAGCAGAGATGTTCGGTCGCGACACGACGTGGGAGGCGATCGCCGATCAGGCTGAGGCTCGCGCCGCGGGGTGGCTCGCAGCGCTGAGTGCTCGCGACGGCGATGCGCAGCCGGGCTTCTTGCGGGCGATGCGACAAGACCCCGAGAGCTTCGAGTTCACTCGGCGCCTGCTCGAACTGCTGGCAAGCACCGAAGACGTGTTCGCGTCTGCTGCTGGGCTGCGAGAAGTCTCACAGGAGGTGCCCCCGTCGTTGCCGACACGCGACCGCCTGGCAGTGCGTGCCGGGGGTGCCACGTCGCTGGGCCTGCCCTGGGCCGTGCTGCCGATGGCGCGACGGCGCCTGCGCGACAGAGTTGCCGATCTGGTGCTCGCCGCGAAGTTGCCGAGCAGCGGCAGGCTCGCAGGCCCGGCGCGCATGAGTCGCCTTACCGAGGCGCTGCGGCGTGTGGCCGAAGCCGACATGGTGCCCGTGGTCGTGCCGCTCGGCGAGGCCGTGCACGGGCCTGCCGGTGCCGAGGCCGAGGTGGCCAGGCTAGTGGCGCTCTGCGCGCTGCCCGCAGTGGGGCACCTCGTGGTCGATCCCGCCCGCATCGCACCCGGCGGCAGTGACTGGTCTGCCGAAGACGACGTGCTGCGCGCGGTGCGCGCCTTGCGCCCGGTGCTCGACGCGGCCGCCGAGCACGGCACCACTGTGCACCTCGAACCCCGTAGCGTGCGCTGGGCGCGCCTGCTGCCCGAGATTGTGGTGCGCGCCCTCGCCGATGCAGCGCTCGACCGCGTGCGGCTGGGGGTGCGCATCATGGCCGAGCTGCCCGAAGCGCGTGAGCACTACGACCGCATCAGCCGCTGGGCGCAGCAGCGCGCGGCCGATGGCGGGGCAGCAGTTGAAGCCGTGATCGGGGTTTCCGGGGTGGCGAGCGCCGAGCGCATCGCCTCTATTGAGAGCGGGCTGCCGGTGCCCGTGCTCGAGGAGCGCGAGCAGGTCACAGCGCAGCTGTTGCGCCTGATCGAGTTGGCGCTGCACCCGGCTCGGGCCGCCGTGCTGCGCCCCATCATCGCCTCTGAAGACCTCTTCGTGCTGAGCGGCACCGTAGCCCTGGCCGAGCAGCTGGGTGCGCAGGAGTTGTTCTCCCTGCAGCTACGCAGCGGCATTGCCCCCGGTCTCGCGCAGGTGATCGCAGACGCGGCCCCCGAGGTGCGCGTCTCGCTGCCCGTCGTCGCGCCACGAGAGTTCTCGGGTGCTGTCGATCTGCTCGTGGGCTTCGCGGCCGAAGCGGCGGATCCCGAGTCGGTGATCGCCCGCTTCGACGCGCTGGTCGAGGCGGAGGGGGCTGAGGCGGAACAGGCGGCGTTCCGGGCGGCTGCCGCACTCGCCGCTGATCCGCCCCCCGCATCGCACCGCACCCAGCTGCGCGCCCGCGAATGGGATCCCAGCGAGCGCGACAGCGCCCTGTTCTACCGGGCACCCGACGAACCAGCGCGCTTCGACACCGGCGGCCTCACCGCCGCCGTGCTCGGCCTCACCCGAGGTTCAACGGGTGAAGTGCGTCTCGAACCGTTGGCCCCGCCGTGCCCGATCCCGGTGGTCTCGGAATCTGGCTTCGCGGGCGAACCAGCCACCGATGCAAGCCTCGCAGGCAACCGCGACTGGGTGCGAGCACTGCTCGCCCGCGCGGCTGACAGCGCGCAGCTTGAAAGTGCGCAGTCTGATGATGCCCTTGCCGACGCGCGCGGCACCGACCTCGCAGATGACACCACGGCCGATGCGCAGCCCGGGGCTGCTGACGCCCCCGCCACCCCCGCCACCCCCGATACCGCCGAGCAGCTGCTGCGCGCGGCACGTGATGCCGGCCAGCGGTGGAGCGGCCAAGCCCCGCGGGCGCGAGCGTCGCGGCTGCGGCGGGCCGCGCTTGCCGTGGTCGCCGCGCGCGACCGCCTGCTGCAGACGCTCGCCGCCGACACCGGGGCGCCCGCAGCAGAGCTCGACGCCGAAGTGGGCGACATCGTCGATGCCGCCCGCTACTGTGGTCAGCTCGCAGAAGGGTTGGCGGCGGTTCGCGGAGCCACATTCGTCTCGGAAGGCCTGGTGCTCGTCGTCGCCGACGCGACCACACCGCTCTCACAACAGGCAGAGTCGGTGCTCGCCGCGCTCGGCGCGGGCAACGGCGTGCTGTGGGCGGTGCCCGAGCGGTTCATGCGTTCAGCCGAGGCGCTGCGCGAAGAATGGGAGGTCGGCGGCATCACCCCTGGCGCAGTAGTGATCGAATCAGCGGGCGAGCCCCTGCAGCTCTTCGAGCGAATTTCCCACGCCGGCATCGACAGGGCGATTGTGCTCGGCGACCGCGCCACAGCGCGCGAGATCGCCCGCCGCAGACCCGATCTGCAGATCGAGGGCCGATTCCATGCGCGAGGCACTGTGCTCGTGGCGCCATCGGCCGAAATCGACCGAGCGATCGTTGACCTCGTTGCTTCGGCCTTCTCTGCGGCGGGAGCCCACCCGCGCACCGCCCAGGTGGCGATTCTGCTCGGCAGTGTGGGGCGCTCGCGTCGCTTCCGCGACGGCCTCGCCGACGCGGTGCGCGCCCTTCGGGTCGGCGACACCGCGAAGCCTGAGGAGGCGGATCCGCTCAGCTTCGACGTAGGGCCGCTCGCTACGGCCCCCGGTGAGGCGGCGCTCCGAGCCCTCACCGAACTCGGGCGTGGCGAATCATGGCTTGTCGAGCCGCGTAGGCTCGACGCCGAGGGGCGACTGTGGAGCCCCGGAGTGCGTCTCGGCGTTTCTGCGTCGTCATCGTTCTGGAACGACGCCCGCGGTGTGCCGGTGCTGGGCATCGCGCACGCCCACACCCTTGATGAGGCGCTGCGCCTGCAGAACGCGGCGGGCAGCGGCGTCGCGGCGGGCCTGCAATCGAACGACACAGATGAGATTCTCAACTGGCTCGCAGGGGTCGAGGCAGCATTCTTGGCGATCAACCGCCCCACCACGGCGGCGCGTATTGAACGGCACCCCGGCGGCGCCTGGAACGACGCAGCAATGGGCCTGCCCGCGCTCAGCGGCGGCCCCAACCGCCTGCTGCCGCTCGGTGCCTGGCAGCTGCGAGAGGGCACACGCAGCGAGACACTGCATCTGCGCGGGCTCGAACCCGAAGTGCGCCTGCTCATCGAGGCGGCGCAGACGGTGCTGCACTACGAGGAGTTCGATGAGGTGCGGCGAGCGGCGCTCGCCGACGCGCTCGCCTGGCGCACCTCCTTCGGGCTGAGACGCGACACCATCGGTCTGGGCGTCGAACGCAATGTGATCCGCTATCTGCCCGTCATCACACAGCTGCGACTCGCCGAGGGAGGCAGCATCGCATCGCTGGTGCGCGTGCTCGCGGCAGCCCTGCTCGTGCGCGCGCCAGTGTCGGTGTCGACCGGTGAGCTGCTGCCGACTGCGGTCACCGCGTTTCTCGAGCGGCAGGGCGTTGAAGTGTCGCTCGAACGCGACGATGACTGGGTCGAGCGCCTGGCGGTTTCCGGCCCCGTCAGCGCCGACGGTGTGGCGGCCGACAGGGTGAGGCTCATCGGCGGCGACGCGGTGCGCACCGCCGAGTGGCTGGGCGGGTTGGATCGCGTGGCGCTCTGGGCGCAGCCGGTCACCATGGCGGGCCCTGTCGAACTGCTCACGTTGCTGCGCGAGCAAGCGGTGTCGGCGCGAGCGAACCGGCACGGTCTGGCGACCGAGGTGCCCGGGCTCGACGAGCTCATCGAGGATTAACGCGGTGTGCTGAGCTGAGCTGAGTTGGGCCTCTGGCTTGCCGGAGGTTAGCCTCGCCTTGTCGCGGCCACGGTCTGGCGATGTGTGAAGGATCGTGGTGCGGGTATTAGCCCAGACGCATCGGGGTGTGGGGGATGCCGTCTTCGAGAAACTCATCGCCGCACGCGGTGAACCCGAAGCCGCTATACCAGCCGGCGAGATGAGATTGGGCGTGAATCAGGATCGGACGCCCCGCGCACCCCGCGATCGCGGCCCGCAGCAGCGCGGCGGCGACGCCTCGGCCGCGCCAGGCGGGGGCGGTGACGACGCGACCGATGCTCATGAGATTCGCCTCCTGCGCGCTCTCGTCGAGCACGCGCACCGTCGCGGCGATCTCACCGTCAGCGGTCTGCGCCCACAGCTGCTTCGCGCCCGCTTCGAGGTCGCGCCCGTCGAGGTCGAGGTAGACGCACTCCTGCTCCACCACGAAGACCTCCTGCCGAAGCTGGGCGATGCGGTAGAAGATGCGTGTGGGGATGTCGTCGACGCTGTCGGCGGTGACCAGGGTGAGTTCTTCAGGGAGAGTGGTCATGCTCCGATCCTGCCACGCCCTCACGGCACCCGCCGATTTCCGTTCGCGGGAGGGAGGCGCTAAAGTGGTCTCTTGGTCGTGCTTGCGCGGCCGACGGCGGATTACCCGAGCGGCCAAAGGGGGCTGACTGTAAATCAGCTGGCACTGCCTACGGGGGTTCGAATCCCTCATCCGCCACCAGTCGAGATCCCCCGACTCACCTAGAAAAAGCTAGGGAGTCGGGGGGTTTCTTCGTTTTAGGAATCGTCCCGTGACAACACTTTGACAACACCCCGAGAAGCAATCGCCAAATCCAGACGCTCCGAAACCGCCTCAAGATCGTCATCGAACAGGTCCGCGTACACGTCCAAGGTCATCGCGGCCGAGGCGTGACCGAGCATCCTTTGCACAGCCTTCACGTTCGCGCCGGCCGACACCGCGAGCGACGCCGCCGTATGCCTCAGATCATGAAGGACGAGTCGTTCAACACCGGCCGTCGACAATGCGGTATTCCACCACGAGCGCTCCTTCTCCGAGGAATGCACCCGCCGCTGATAGCCGCCATGACCGTCATCGAACACGAGATCCTTCGACTTCTTACCCTCGCAGCGCTCCTTAACGAGCTTCGCCACCTCAGTCGGGACCGGCACGGAGCGCGTCTCGTACGTCTTCGGAGTGCCCTCATGAAACTCCTTACCAACCTGCGACACGCTCCGCGTCACGTTGATGCGCCGCCTCGCGAAGTCGATGTCGGCAACGCGCAGCGCGACGAGCTCACCCCAGCGGAGCCCGCAGTAGCCGAGCGTGAGCACGAGCGTCTTGTGGTCGCCCGCAGACTCGGCAACGCGCCACAGTTCCTCATGTGAAAGGTAGCGGCGCGACTTCTTCGACACCTTGCGGGGGAGCGTCACATCTCGGGCGACGTTCCTCGCCACCCGTCGATCCCGCACGGCGGCATCGAGAATGCTCGCCAGGATCCCATACGCGCGAATCACGACAGTGGGGCTCATGTCGATACCGGACACCCAGGACTGAACTTCTGAATGCCGGATGCTCGCGATCGTGCGAGCACCCCACTTCTTCTTGACGTAGTTCCGCCACGAGGCCTCGAGTGGGGCATAGCTCGTTGGTTTCAGAACGCCCTTCTTCGACTCCAACCACTCCTTCCCAAGATCCGCGACTAGTGCGCGGCCGTCAGAGGGAGCGATGAATTCGCCGCGGTGCTTCGACACTTCGACCTCGGCGAGCCTCTTTTCTGCGTCACGCTTTCGTTTGAACCCGCGCTCATTGGTCTGCTTGTTGTCCGGACGGCGGTACGCGATGCGGTAAAGGGTTTCACCCTTTGCATTCTCGTAACGGTGAATGCTACCCATCGCGTTTGTGTAGCTCGTCGAGTGTGGGGCGGTTCCCACTGAGTGCGTCTTCATCGCGTTCGATTGCTTCAACTAGCTGTTTGAGGTAGACGCCGGGCTCGCTAATCCTCGCGCGACTCATCGCTGCGCTAAGGGCTGTCCCTGAGTCGAGCGTGAGCATTGCGGGCGTCTGTCGAGCGAATACGGTCTTTAGATACTGCTGCTGGTTGTCCCGGATAGGGCTTTCGATCTGATCGGCAGTGACGACAAAGTCGAAAAGCGCGTGGGTGTAGGCGATCGCCGCGTCAGCTAACACCTCTGAGGTCTCGCCGACGCGGGCACCCTTGGCGACAAGCGCGTCTTCGCCTGGCACTCCAACGAGCCCTTCCGCGGTGTGATTCATCGCGGTTGCAAGGTCGACTGCTTCACCGTATGTGACTTTGCGGTTACCGCTCTCGATGCGCGCGATGGTTTGTTGTTGAAAGCCTTGGTGGCCGCGTTCGTTCATGCGCCTGGCGAGGTCTCCTTGAGACAGCCCGATCCCCTCGCGGACCTCTCGGATTCGGCGGGCTAGTTTTGCGTCTAAATCTGCCACAAGAACTATTACATCAGAAATAAGTTGAACTCGCTCGGAAATAGTGTACTGTGATTGTAGGTACTCAAAATAGATGTACCGGGAACGCGAAAATCGAAAGGTGCGGAAATGTCACTAGCCATCCCCGCAGAGTCTGTCACGGGCACGACGCTGCTCGGTCCGGAAGAAGTGTGCGAGCTCATTCCGGGCATGACAACCGCGAAGCTCTCTCAACTTCGCTTCAAGGGTGAAGGGCCGCCCTACTACAAGCCCACTGCGAAGACCGTCGTATATGACCGTGACGAGTGCATGGTGTGGCTCCGGTCGACGGCTCGTATTGGCACCGCGGAGGCGGTCTAGATGGCTCCGCCCGGCTCGTCGAGCGCTTCCGGCCGCGCAGCAGATGATCTCTCGCGGAACACGCTGAACTACAGCGACCCCACGGGGGACGAAGCTATCCGCAAGCTCCTCAACGGGGGAGGCCCGTTCCAGATCACCGCCGAGAACGGCTTCAGGATCTTCGCGAACCGGCAGTCGCTCGAGTACATGATCCTCGGCATGAGAGCGCGGATCAGTCGAGGCGGCAAGCTCTGGCTCGACCCCGAACCACCCATTGAAAAGATCAACCCCACCGCTGTCGAGTTTGGCGACAGAAACAGCGGCGGGGTCCACACCAACAAGAACCACTAGGAAGGGGACTTTTGATGTCTCACACCATTGTTTCGCATACCCGCGAGATCGACAACCCGCCCTTCGACCCCAAGATGACGGTTGACGCCCGTTTCGCTGGCGGCACCATCACCCTCGAGCCCCAGCACGAGGAGTGGTTGGGGGAGACGCTCGTGAAGGTTGAGCTCCCCGGACACACGCTGGCGCTGCGGACGTTCGAGGCGCGGGATCTCGCTTCCGCTCTGCAGAGCCTGGCCGCGTTCATCGATGAGGAGGCTGGACGATGAGCATCACCGCCATCTTTACGCACCAGGTCGAACCCGACTTCGAACAGTATTCGTTCCCGTCGAACGTGAACCCGAAGCAGCGGCACTTCATCGACCGTAACGAGGGAGAGCCGTGGGTGGTCGGCATCGTGCAGCTCGAGGAATCCCTCACGCTCGCCGAGCTGCAGGAACTCCGTGTCGAGCTCGCTGATCTCGCGACTTTCATGATGTCCGTGCAACAGCGCGAGATTCGTCGCCGCACCGAGCCCGGCGAACCCGAGCTCGCAGGCATCGGAGGTGGCCTGTGAGCACGCAGGAATACAACCATTACGTCGCCAAGACTGCGATCACGCGCGGCATCATCGACGGCACCCCCGCCATCGCTCTCTGCGGTGAGGACGTGCTCCCTGAGCATCAAGGCCGGAACGCAATCCCAAATGCAGAGGTCGCACACCGCAGGCTCGAGACCTGCCCAGACTGCAAAGACCTCTACGACCTGTTGGCCGAGAAGGAAGCCCTGCGGGAGAAGGAGCGTCAGATCCGACAACGGATCGAGGAACGCCGCCACGCGCTTGCGATGAGACGAGAAGGGGTGGACGCATGACGGCGACCGGTTTGCAGTTCATGCCAGCACAGACGCCCGAGACGATCGACGCTCTGCGCGAGGACATCCGCGAGCACGGTGTACAGACACCTGTGGTGGTCGACCAGCACGGCCGTATCCTCGACGGCAACAACCGGGCGATGATCGCTGACGAACTCGGCATCGAGTATCCGACCGAAACCGTACATGTCACAGATGATGACGAGGCCGAGGATCGTGCGATCGCCCTCAACCTGAAGCGGCGCACCATCAGCCAGGCGCAGATGCGCGACCTCATCGCGGACCAGATCGACCGGCACCCGGAGATGTCGGATCGAGCGATCGCGAAACGGCTGGGGTGTTCGCACCCGACCGTGGCCGCGGTCAGGCGGGGTGGTAAATCTTTCCATCCCCAGATGAGTCGCGAGGAGGCGGAGGAGCGTACCCGTCAGATCGTTGAGGCGGTGAATGGCCTCTACGGTGACCTGTTCAGCATCGTGTATCAGCTCGCCTCGAACGGGGTGGATCCTCTGCGGATCTTGCGGGCGCTTAGGGCAGGGGAAGCGCTACTGAAAACCACCGATCCGCATGAGACGTGGAAGATCCTCGGCCCGAAGATCTACGAACCGCTACAGGACATGGTCCTCGATCCAGAGTTCCTTGTCGAGGTTGCGGCGCACTACGCAGGACCAGAGTTCCTGCCACTTGAGGAAAGAGTAGTAGTGGAGATGCTCGGGGTCTTGAGAGACCCGTGCGGACTCCGCGAGAAGAAGGAAAGGAGCGGTCATGGCGATCGCGATTCTTGACGGACCCAACCCGCGATCCCGCGTGACGGACCCGGTGACGAGTGTCGACGCCGGCCGCGCCGCGGACCTCAGCCGGTCGCAGAGCGTCGTCCTCGCCGCGATGCGGGCCCGCGGCGTCGGTGCCACTCACGAGGAACTCGAGCAGTTCCTCCCCGGGCTCAGCCCATCCCGTGTGCGTAGCGCGGTGTCGGAACTCGCCGAGCAAGGCCTTGTGCAGGCCACCGACGAGACCCGGAACACGAAGTACGGGCGAGCCGCCAGGGTGTGGGAGGTGATCGCATGACCACCTGCGGAGACATCGACGATGGTTGGCAGACCGCCGGCGACTACGTCGTAGCGGTGTTCCCCGGCGAGCACGACGAACGCACTTGCGCGGCCGGGTTCCTCCTCGAAGATCACTCGGGCCTGGCGCAGAGCATCCATGATCCCGATGTGATTGACGCGGTCGCAGCTCGGCTGCGGGAGATCGCGGCCGAGATCCGCGAGAACCGACAGCGGGAGCACGAGACCTTCAGCAACATTGTCCGCGGCGTCGACTGGGGTCAGCATGGCCCGACGCAGGATCTCTGACACCGCGACCGCGACACTCGAAAGCTGGCTCGACCAGCTCCTACAGGGGCAGCTCTCCATCGGGGAGCTGCCCCTTGCCGTAGAGGCCTGGCTGCACGTCGGTCATGCCCTCGGCCGGGAGTCGCGGCAGCACGAAATCGATCAGCTCGAACGCGAGGTGCAACGCCTGCATTACCTCGCATTCATGACCCCTGGCGAGCGTCGCGAGCAACTCCTCGCACGCCTCGACCACGGACTCGCAACCGCCACCGAAGAGCAGTGGCAACAACTCGAAGCCGACCTCGCCGCCATGGCCGGTCGCCAACCGAATAACGACAGTCAGACCTTGATCAGGGCCGCCCCAGTGGCCGGAAAGGTAGATCATGACAACATCCCATCTCAGCGCAGTAGACGCGCCGCATAACCACGCCACGGGGTACACAGCAGCGCTCTACTGCGACGTGAAGCGGCTCCTCGATGAAGGACCAGTGCAACCGCCCACCCCCGAGATCGGGGAACGTGTTGACGGCGTCGGGATCTTCTACCGGGGCATGGTAAACGGGCTCATCGGTGACCCCGAGAGCGGGAAGACGTGGATCGCGCTCACCGCAGCCGCCGACGTGCTCTTCACGAGCGGGAGCGTGCTGCTGGTGGATCTCGATCACAACGGGCCGGCTGCGACGATCTCACGGCTGCGGAACTTCGGAGTACCCGCAGCGACGCTCACCGACCCGACACGGTTCCGATACACCGAAGCAGAGGACGCCGGAGCGATCAACGGGATCGTCAGCGACGCTGCAGCATGGCGTCCCGACTTCGTCGTCATTGACTCAGTTGGTGAGCTGCTGCCCATGTACGGGGCGAACTCCAACAGTGCTGACGATTTCACCCGGGTGCACTCAGCGGCGATCAAACCGTTCGCAGCAGCCGGCGCGGGTGTCGTCCTGATCGATCATCAGGCGAAAGGGAGTGACTCCCGCAGCTTCGGGGCGACAGGCACGGCAGCGAAGAAGCGGGCGATCTCGGGAACGATGCTGCGCGTCACCGTCGAGACGCCGTTCACGCCCGGGCAGGGAGGAACAGCAGAGATCACGCTCGTGAAAGACCGCCACGGCGGCCTGCGCGCGAACTGCCCGACCGATCGGGAGCCCCTCGTGGGGCGTTTCACGATGACCGACACCGAGGGCGCCCTGAATTGGAGCATCAGCGCCCCGGCAGCGGGGGAGCGGCCGAAGCTCAGCCACAAGATCGACGGTGCGACAGGTGAACAACTCATCGAGAAGCTGCGCGAGCTGACCCCGCCACCGTCGTCGGTGCGCGACATCAAGGATCGCTGCGGCTGGGGGACAGGGAAAGCGTCCGAGGCGTGGCGACTGTGGAAAGAAGCGCAGGGGACGGCCGCATGAGCGCCGACCGTAAAGCCGTGTTCCCCGTTCCCGCATATAGGTACCGGGAACACGAGGAACGAGGAACGAGCATGTTCCCCGAGAACACCAACTTTGGCTCTATGACTGTTCCGGGAACGTTCCGGGAACGTGCGGAACGGGAGCGTTCCCCGTTCCCAGACCCTACCTCCGGGAACATGAGGAACGAGGAACAACCCATGACCCGCAAACCGTTCAAGATCGAGACCCGACCCGCGAAATGGCGCAACGCGGACGGCACCGAAACCGATGTCGTCCGCCTCTTCGGCGGCACCAGATCCATCGCAGTCGACTTCACCGAGATCCCGGCGCTCATCGCGCAACTCGAGCAGCTCCAGCAAGACCACGGAATCCAGCAGCTCATCGACAGGCTCGTGATCGATGAGTAAGAGCATCACGACCTCTGCCCGTATCCGGCCTGCAGCCCTCCCCGCATGGGAACGGCTGCAGGCCGCTCTCATCGAGACGGTGCCCGACTGCGCGGCCGATGATCGGTACGTCACCGACCCCGCCGACTTGCCACAGGAGGACCGGACCGTGATGACCCAGATCTGCGCCGGCTGCCCGCTCCTCAACCACTGCAGCGACTACGCGAGCACCGATCGCCCCGCAGCCGGATGGTGGCCCGACCTGAACCTCACACCAACACGAGAGAAAACCGCATGACCAGCCGCTTCAGAAACCCACAAGTACGCGCCTACGAATGGCGCGACCCCCACGGCGCAACACCCATGATCCGCATCGACAACGGACCCGTCTTCATCATGCTCCACTACGACCAAGCCCGCCACATCGTCGACCAAGTCCACGATCTCTGCGACGAACACGAACGACAACAGCGAGAGGGGGTGACCAATGGCTGACTGGCCCACCCACCGCCGGCGAGCAACCGCACGCCGACGCTACACGCTCCGACTACAGCGACGCGCCACCAAGCGGTAACCCAGCGGGCCACCACCGCACCAACCACACCGAGCCCCGCACACAACAGACGGTGCTCCATTCATTTCCCGAGGAGAAACACCATGACCGATGCACGAGCACGGATCGAAGCCGCACACCGCCGAAACGAGATCGCCGAACTCAATGCCTTGATGGACGAGGTAGAAGCCGAACACCCCGACACACCCACCGCGCCAGCACCCGAACCCATCGAGGAGCCCGACCCGGAACCCGACGCGAAAACCATCGCGAACAACATCTTCATCAACGGCCGCACCGGAGGCCACCCACCCCAGATCAAGAAAGCAGCCCGCTACATCGACGCGACCCTGCGTTAAGAAAGGACTACACCATGACCATCAGCATCACCAGCACTAAAGCTGCGCTCCTCGAAGCAGAACTCCGAGCCGACCTCGAGAACGAGAAAACCAACGAGGCCGACTACCTCGAGTACGTGAAGAACCCTGGCCGGCGCGAACGCCCTCTCCTCGGCCTCACCGAGATCCGCGAGTCGATCGAGATCATCTCGCTCAAGCTCGCGGAAGCTACCAAGGATGCCGACGCAGAGCGCCGCAAACTCCCCACCGCGGCAACAGCACGCAAGCTCCTCCGCGACGCGGAAGACGAAGAAGCGCAGACCCGCAACGACTTCTACGCTGCCGCACGGAACGCGCGAGACGCACTCAACGCCCTGAAGACAGCGCACCGCGCACACCAGGCCAGCATCGGCAACGGCATCCGTGCGCTAACGAACGCCGGCATCCCCGTTGAAGGCGCAGAACTCGACGGCGAACCCATCGAACTGCGCGGCGGCATACACCACGGGAGCATCACACTCCGCGCAGTAAACGAACCCATCACCTACGAATGGGCACCCACGATCGAACGCTATCTGACCAAGGAGTAACAACAGACGAAAGGGGCGGCGCTCAAACCCGAGCGCCGCCCTACTTCCCGCCGGTCTTCTTCATGCTGAACGTGCCATTCCGATGATTGATCTTCGTGTAACCACCAAAGCTATGAGCCAAACCACTCTTCTGAGACAGTCGCGCCGGGCTAACTGGAGTCGACTTCTGCGTCGTGCTCTTGCCCGAGGAAGAACTAGAAGAACGGCGCGAACTCTTATTCCCCGCCATGACTGCTCCTTAGATAAGTCCTGCTTGCTGTGTGCAGTCTATAACTCATCAAGCACCCCCTCCACCCCGGCCAACTCTGACACCACCGGGGGGACTCCCCCTCGCGCCGCCTCCTGGACCGACGGGGCTAACAAACAAGAATTTGCGTGCGGTTTTGCTTGTTTTTTGGGGTGCTGGGGTGGCTTGCTGCGTGTGGTTGAGCCGTTTTCTGTTCGGGGCGAGGGTGTTGATTCGGCCTGTTTTGTCGTGTTTTCGGTGTGAAAGTTCATCGTTTGGAGGTGATTATGAAGGTTTCGTTCTCGAGCCCTGAGGGGCGGAAGCTGTGGCGGGAGTCGTTGAAGAGGTACTCCTTGATGCCGCACGAGAAGTTGATTCTGCGTGGCGCGTGTGTCGCTTTGGATGAGATCGGACTGCTTGAAGCTGAGCTCGACGGAGCGGATTTGCTCGCGAAGGGGTCGATGGGTCAGGACGTGGCGAATCCGCTGTTGGCGGAGCTGCGAGCGCAGCAGGCCGCGTTTGATCGTGCGATTAAGCAGTTGGATCTCCCGGATGAAGGGGAGGTGCAGGGGCGTCGTGCTGCGTCGCGGTCGGCGTCTGCGCGTGATGCTGCGAATGCTCGCTGGAATATGTGACCGGCAGCATCGAAAGAGGTAGTTGAGGGAGTCACGTTTGTGGCTCCCTTTTAGTTTCCTAAATGAGAGGGGCCGTGATGGTTTCAGAGAGTGAAGCAGTTGACCCTTTGGCGGGGTTGAAGTCGGCGTTGGCGAAGGAGCGGGCTGGGAAACGTGCTGCATTACGGCGGGTCAGGCAGTTGGAGCAGGAGCTTGGCTGTCGGCAGGAAGCGGCAGAGCAGAGTGCGGAGGGGCGCGATGAGTCCTGAAGATGATCGTTTCTCAGAGATTGCTTCTTTCCTTCCTGATCTTGCTGCGTTGGATGACGGGTTGACGGTAACCGTAAGCGGGCACGGCATGTCGGTGTCGCTGACGCGGGTCGATTATGAGGCGTGGGTGCAGTATCTGACGGAGCACATTCTGAGCCGGCCTCGGAACTGGCGTGATGGGATCGCCCCGTTCGCGGATCAGCCTTCGGTGGTGCATCAGGCGGTCGTACATGAGTCGTACCTGTGCCTTGCGGAGGTCGCGTTCGAGTGCGGCAACCTGCTGCTGGTGCCGGAGCTGTTCGCGACGATGAACGAGATGATCCTGTACTGCCGCAGCCTGTCGGCCACGGAGTGAGGCCGCAGGCGATCTGAAGTCCTCGCCACCTTCCCGGCATCGGTCCGGGAGTAATAAGGGTGGGGCTTACCTGAGCGGGATGCTCGGGGACAACTCAATACTGGCGTGACGCCGTTTTCTTTTGGAGGAGAAATGGCGTCACAACGTGTAGTGACTATCAAGCTGATCGCTGAGGCGACTGGCTTGGTGCAGGGCTTCAATCGCGCGAAGGATGCGGTTGCGGAGACGAAGACGAAGGTTGAGGAGTCGGCCCGGTCTTCGCGTGAGGCATGGTCCGCAGTCGGAGCTGGGCTGACTGCTGTTGGTGTAGCGGTCACTGGTGTTGGTGTTGCTGCGTTGAGGACGGGCATTCAGTACAACACGTTGCAGCAGACTTCGCGGGCTGCGCTGACTTCGCTTTTGGGTTCTGCTCAGGCAGCTAATGCGCAGATGGACAAGCTGGATGATTTCGCCCGCAATTCGCCGTTTTCGAAGGCGACGTTTATTACGGCGCAGCAGCAGATGCTCGCGTTCGGTATCGAGGCGAAGAAGGTCATTCCGTACCTTGATGGGATCCAGAACGCGGTGGCGGCGGCGGGCGGGTCGAACGCTGACATTGAGGGCATCGTGGCAACGATGTCGAAGATCCAGTCCTCGTCGAAGATCACAGCTACGGATCTGATGGAGTTCGGTAACCGTGGCGTGAATGCGGCTGACCTGATCGGTTCGCAGATGGGCAAGACTGGCGCGCAGATCCGTGAGGACATTACTGCTGGCACCCTGTCGGCAGAGGATGCTCTGGATGCTCTCGCGAAGGGCATGACTGAGGCCTACAGTGGTGCGGCTGACAACGTGAAGAACACGTTCGCGGGGTCGCTCGACCGGGTGAAGGCTGCTTGGCGGGACTTCTCTGCCGAGCTCGCGAAGCCGCTCGTGGACCCTAACGGGGGCGGCGCGCTGGTCGATCTCCTGAACTGGGCAGCCGACGCGATGCGCGCCTTCGAGGATCTGCCGACACCCGTGAAGACGAGCGCCACGACTCTGGTGGGGCTTGCCGGCGCGAGCGCCCTGTTCTTGGGTAGCGCGATGCTCATCGTGCCCCGCATCGTCGAGTTCACGGACGCGCTCAGCAAGCTCCGTGCGACAGGAGACCGCACCGCCACAACCTTGCGATGGGTGGGGCGGGCCGCAACCGCAGTAGCTATTGTCGGGACGATCGCGGCGTTCGTGAAGGAAGCCGAGGGTGACCTCACGGGTCTCACGAACGCGCTCGAGCGTGGCGCGTCAGCATCAACAGTCATGGGTGAGGCCGCGGAGACCACGAAATCGAAGCTTGGGGTTCTCGCCGCGATCGCGCCAGACGTGAAGGTCGGAGTGGAGGGCGTTGCTGAAGCTCTCGAGTATGCGGCTGAGAAGGCCGACAAGGGTCTGTTCTGGACACGGCGAATCAACGATGGTGAGCTGTCGTCCACGCTCGACGCGTTGAAGAGCGCCGCGAACGAGATCGCGAAGCTTGGTGAAGCTGGTGATGTGTCCGCCATGACGAGTGCGTTGGCCGAGCTTTCCACTGGATACAAGTGGACGGCTCGGGAGCAGTGGGCGTTCATTCAGAACTCGCCCGCCCTGAAGTCTGCCCTGGAAGATTCTGCAGGTGATTTCGGGTTGACCACGGAAAAAGCGGACCTCCTAAAGCTCGCATTCGGTGGGGTTGCTGCGAGTGCGGAGGAAAGCGGGGACGCTTCCGAGAGCGCGGCCAGGAAGTACCTGGAGCAAGCGGATGCGGCGAAGAACGTCACCGATCAACTCCTCGGCCTGATCGACGCGCTGAGCGAGCTCAACAGTATGGGGCAGACCGCGGAGCAGACGAACTCGACCCTGCAGGAGTCCTACGCGAAACTGCAGGAGCATGTCGCGAACGCGCAGGCCGGTGTCGAGGGCTACTCCGCTTCACTGGACGAGTGGACGGTAGCGGGGTCCGCGAATCGTGCGATGCTCGCGGACTATGCCGCCGACGTGGAGAAGAACGCGAAAGCACAGTTCGATCTTGAAGCGAAAACGCTGGGCGCTTCAGCTGCGGCTGCGAACTTCGAAGCGCGTCTGGCTGCCGGCCGGCAGCAGATCTACGACACCGCACTCGCGCTGACCGGCAGCGCGGACGAGGCACAGAAACTCACCGACAAGATCCTCGGTATGCCCGACCAGAAAGATATCGATGTTCTGCTGAAGGGTGCCGCTGAGGTGGAAGCCGCACTGAACACCCTCGCCCGCAGACGCGAAACCGAAATCGGTGTCCGTTACACGGGAGGGTCGGGGACGATGACCCGAGCTAACGGCGGCACCATCGGATACGCAGTCGGTGGGACGATCGGACTCGCCGCGGGTGGCGTCGTGCCAGGTGTTGGCGGCGCGATCGTGTCGGGAACGGTGTTCGGTCGCGGTACGGAAACATCGGACTCGGTTCTGGTGCGCCTCTCCCGAGGTGAGGAAGTGATTCGCGCTTCCGAGGCCGCGAAGCATCGTAGCCTGCTGAAGAGCATCAACGCCGGCACCTACTCGCGGGGCTTCAATGCGCGTGATTTCGCGCCGTCGTCGATGACGCAGCAGCCGATCATTGTCGTGCCGCAGGCGCCGGCCGCTCCTGTGATCGGCGGAAATCTGCAGTTCGTGTCTTCGGGGAATCTGCACTCCGATGTGGGAACTGTGATGCATGAGCTTCGGAAGCGACAGCGGGGAGGCAAATACACCACCGCCCGCTAACTGAGTGGGGTGCTCCTGCCTGTCGCCTCAGGCAGGAGCACCCTGCTCGGTAGCGCTAGGATCAGGCTTACATGCATTCGAAAACACAGGAGTTTCAATGTCGGTGGATATAGCTGAGCGTCTCTCGAGTCTTGCAACCAAGATTGCCCAACAGCGGTCGACAATCGAGACGGAGGAAGCCACAAAGAATGCCTTCGTGATGCCGTTCATCTCGCTCGTTTTGGGCTACGACGTTTTCAACCCGAATGAGGTGGTTCCCGAATTCACGGCCGATGTGGGGACCAAGAAGGGCGAGAAGATCGACTACGCCATTGTCAAAGACGGCGAAGTTCAGATCCTGATCGAGTGTAAGCACATCGGTGCCCCTCTGAATATTAAGCACGCCTCTCAACTGTTCCGATACTTCGCAGTTGCGAATGCTCGCATTGCAGTGCTCACTAACGGGGACGAGTACCAGTTCTTCACAGACCTGGACGCTCCGAACAAGATGGATGAGAAGCCATTCCTCGTCATCCAGATCTCCGATCTAGACGCCGCCTTAGTTCCCGAGCTGAGGAAGCTCACGAAGGATGCCTTCGATCTGGATTCGATCATCAGCGCTGCTGAAGAACTGAAGTATGTGGGGGAGATCAAGCGAGTGCTCGCGGCGCAGTTCTTGTCGCCCGATACTGATTGGGTGAAGTTCCTGACCGCTCGGGTGTACGAGGGAGCGTTCACTCAAAAGGTGCGGGATCAGTTCACTGGTCTGGTGGAGAAGGCCGGCAAACAATTCCTGAATGATCGAGTGAATGATCGGCTGAAGGCAGCTCTAGGCGGCCAGGCCGTTGTCTCTGACAGCACTTCGGTATCGTCCTCTGAGGCCAGTGAACATGTGGCGGAGGCGTCTATCGAAAACGCTGAGAAGAACAAAGGGATCGAGACCACGCTCGAGGAGATCGAAGCCTTCCAGATCGTGCGTGCGATTGCTTGCAGCGAAGTGGCTCCCTCACGCATTGCGCAGCGTGACACGAAGACATACTTTGGTGTGCTCCTTGACGACAACAACCGCCGCCCCGTAGCGAGACTCTGGTTCAACACCTCCCAGAAGTACATCGGGCTATTCGACTCTGACAAGAACGAAACCCGGCATCCTATTGATTCGCTGGACGAGATCTACCGCTTCGCGGAGCAGATCCGAGAGACGGTTCACTACTACAGCTGACTCGTCGGAGCGACAAAAGAGTAAGTGCTGACCAGCCCCCGCTGCTCTTCGGAGTAGCGGGGGCCTTTTCGTGCGTCTACTGGGCGCGTAGCCTGGGCGCATGTGCGGGAGAGTCATCGTCGACTACGACGAGAACATGGACGTAGCGGGTGGAAGCGAGCTGGCCAAATGGCTGATGGCGCGACCCACTGGATACGAGCCTTCATGGAACGTGAAGCCGACACAGCAGATCCCGGTCGCGCTGACCTCCACGAAAGACGGGGCGAAGCGATTTGAGATGGCGCACTGGTCCCTGGTGCCACCGTGGGCGAAAGAGATGAAGTCTCGGTATCCCACGTTCAACGCCCGCTCGGAACAGCTTTCAGAGAAGGCGACATTCAAGGGGCCGCTCAAGCGGCAACGGTGCGTGATCCCCGTCACGGGCTTCTACGAGTGGACGGGGCCGAAGACCGCTCGAACCCCACACGCGATCTTCGGGCTCGCGCAGATCCTCCCGATGGCTGGCCTGTACTCGTGGTGGCGCGAGCCTGACGCTGCCGAGAGCGAGGGGTGGCACCTCACGGCCACGATCCTCACCCGCGCCTCCGCCGGGGTGATGGAGTCGCTGCACGACCGGATGCCGGTCTTCATGGCGGAAGAGCTGGTGCGCGACTGGCTCGACCCCGAGACCGAGGGTGACCAGCTGCTCGTCGACGCGGTGTCGGAGGCGTCAATACCGATCTCGGAGCAGTTGCGGGAGTGGGCGGTGCGCCCGCTGCGCGGTGACGGGCCAGAGCTTATCGAGCCGGCTTAGGCGCGTCCGTTCGGAGGCCCAGCGTTCTTCCGCGAGATCTCATCCACCGGCCCGGTGTCCCACTTCACCGAGCGGTCGGCCTCTTCGAGCGTGACATGGATCCCGGTCATGCGTCGCTTCGACGGGTCAGCAGCCCACGACATGACGAGGAAGCGCGTTTCGTTCGCAGTGTCGGTGACTCTGTGCACGACGGCCGCGGGATGGTCTTTGTCGTAGCGCATGATCAGCCACGTGTCGGCGTCGAGTCGGATCGGGGCTGGGTTCGGCATCACGCCTCCATTCGAAACTATGTTCGAATAGAGTACGCCGGCCTGCCGACATTTACCGGTCGTGCTCACCTGGGCCCGTTCAAGGGCCTGCTGCACGGCTGGCTATTTGTCGTATCCGCAGAAATAGTACAACTCCATCTGCAGCGAGTAGGTGTCTTGGGCAACTATGCCCCAAAGTCGCTCGTACTCTGCAACTGCACCGTTGTTCAAAGCTTGGGCCGAGACTCTTACTCTTTCGCCGAGTTCTTCAAAGGGGAGTGCGAAGTGCTCCATTCCGGGGGTGTTGCGCGTCTTGGCGGCTGCGTCGAGGAAAGCGCTCTGAGTGTGTTGTAGTCCATTGTCAGACGGGTTAAAGTCGGCGAATGCGCTTTCCCAGACCTCAGTACATGCATCTTGCTGGTCTCGATCGTGCTGCTTAGAAAGTGGCGTGTCTGAAAGCGCAGCATCATCAGCGCTCTGTGCGCCCGGAATGTTCACGCTTATGCAGCCGGTCAGCGAGC
This sequence comes from Leucobacter sp. MMO-125, assembly GCF_037148395.1. NCBI lineage: Bacteria > Bacillati > Actinomycetota > Actinomycetes > Micrococcales > Microbacteriaceae > Leucobacter > Leucobacter sp. MMO-125. The sequence goes on along the minus strand of NZ_JBBCTL010000003.1, from coordinate 177,545 downwards.
CCAAGGGCATCAGTACCAAGAGAGTCAGGACCGGGCGTATCTTCATGCGTAAATGATGACACCGTTTCGCTCGTTCCTGAGTGTTCGGCGCACTAGTCGCTTCCTGTTGTCACGGAACGTGGGACGCGGTTATCCACTAATGCCAGTGGTGTAAGCAGAAACTCCGGGGGGAGTTGCTTGTTGCGGGCGGCAATGAGCAAGGACCGAAGAAGGGCGGCCTGCGAGCAAAAAGGTCTGTTTGTTGCGGTCGGTGCTGGATTGCAGTTGTCAGTAGCAGGCTGGGCCACCTCTCGGCCGCGAGAAAGAGGAATAGGGATTTAGCCGGGTAGCGCGATGAATAGGCGGCATGCTTACTCCTGTCAGGAGTAAGCATGAATCCCGCCAGGATCAGGGCTTCGTCGCTATTCCTAACAGGAACACCGGCGAAGTTTCGCATGGTGTCCCCGCTTATTCCCGACAGGAAGAAGCGGGCCCCTTGCGAGCGATGCGCGCCTTGCTAGCGCCCGGGGTGGCAGGCCTCCAAACAATTGGACAAAAAGTCCCACTGCGCGCCTCCGCTCTTCGTGTGGCATGAACACAAATCATGTTGAGAATCAGGATTCGTCCATCTTTCAGCCGCACTTCTGCTTCTGGTGCAGCCCGGAGCTCAATTGCGCGTTGTGCTCGTTCGGCGTGCCGTGCCGTTGCACCGTTCTTGTGCCGCCTCCGGGGGTGAGTGCGTGACAACGACGTGACAACACTTTTCCGAAAATGACCATCCGTCAACGGCCGCGAGTAAATCGAAACTCCGCTTAAAAACAACAACTTGCACCGACGCGAGGCATCCGCTGGAGCGTCGGAAGGTTTCGAATCCCTCATCCGCCACCAGCAAAAAGCCCGGTCAGAAGTGAATTCTGACCGGGCTTTTGTGGTTTCTGAGCCGATTTTGCGGGTCAGTGGGGTGATCTGCGCCCCAGATGAGCGGATGGCTTCGAAAGCGTTTGCGCTCAGCCACCCTCTCCGCACCCCGGATGCGCGGGCGCGGGGCGGTGGGCTACATTAGCGATATGCAATCACCCGGTGCGCGGGGCATGAGCGGTGCCCGATCATTCACTGAGTCTGCGGAGCGTGTTGTTGCCTACCTCAATGCGCACACGCCGCTCACCGATTGGTCGGTGTCGCGTGTTGCCGGGGGCGAGCAGATCCACTTGCATGTGCACCATGATCGTCTGCTCGAGGTGGGTGACCGGGTTGCGTGGACGGAGTCGTTCTGCAGTCGCATGTCGGCAGGCGCGAAGCATGTAGTGCGCAACTCTCGCAATGACCCCGACTACTCGGATCTGGCCGCCTCAGACACGGTCGGCGCCTATGCTGGCTACCCGATTGGGGATGACCGCGAGGGCATTTTCGGGGTGCTCTGCGGTGTGCGGCCCGCACCTCTCAGCGACGATGAGGGCGTTGATGAAAGCCTGGTGTTCCTGCTCAGCGAGCTGTTGACTTCGCAGCTCGCGCTCTCGCGTCGGGTTGACCGTGAGCGTAGGCGGCTCGAGTTCACTGAGACGCTCGCGCAGACCGACCCATTGACGGGTGTGTTGAACCGGCGTGGCTGGGAGCGGGTCGTTGCTGACGCGCAGGAGCGCCTGGATGCGTTCGGTGATCCTGTGGCTGTTGCGGTGATCGACCTTGACGGGTTGAAACGCATCAATGATGCGCATGGGCACGCTGCCGGGGATGCTCTGATTGTTCGGGCTGCGCAGGCGCTGGCGGGTGCGTGCGCTGCTGGCAGCCACGTTGCCCGTTGCGGTGGCGACGAGTTCATGGTGTTGGCGAACGGTGTCACCCAGGCGCAGTTCGAGGCGCGTTTGTCTGCGATCGTGGCTGCGCTCGCCGCCGCTGAGGTTGAGGCTTCGGTGGGCCTTGCGGTGGCTGAGCCTGGCCGGGTGCCGATGGCTGACGCGATCGCCGCCGCCGATGCTCGCATGTATCAGCAGAAGCGGGTGCGAAAGGGAAGCGGGCTGCTCACGGCCGGCTGACGTTGTGTGCGATGTCGGATCGCGATCCGCCGTCACACTGCTCCCTTGGCGCGCAGACTGCCCGTGGCTCCGCTAAACCCGAGGCTCGTCCCCCGAGCAGTTCGGGCTAGTGGTTCTTGCGGGGGTGCGGCTCAGGCGGGGGCGAAGCGGTTGCGCAGTTCGGCGGCCCGGCGAATGTCGCCTTCGATGGCGGTCTGCTGCTCGGTGCCGAGCGATCCCGACTTCTTGGCCTCGTCGAGCTTTTCAAGCCCGGCCTGCACTTCGGCGTCCAAGCCGTCAACGACGAGCTTCTGAATGCTCTCGGGGAGCCGCTCAAAAGACGAGGTGTCCATATCTATTACCGTACAGCCAAGTGCGGCGCAGCGCTGCAGTGAGCTTCGGAAAGCCGGGGGGCTCCCGCGGCGGAACGCGTCGACACTACACTCGATCGTATGTCTGACCTCGTCGTCTCCCTGCCCGCTGAAGAGCCGCTGCGCGACGTTCTGGGCGAGTTGCCCGGGGTCGAGTTCGTGGAGTGGGATCTTGACACTCCGGCCCCGCGCTCGTTCTTCGACATTGTGGTGCCGCCGTATTGGGGTGGTGCGCGGCGCCTGTCGGCGCTCGCGGGTGTTGAGGTGCGGCTGGTGCAGTGGCAGTCGATCGGGTTCAACGGCGTGGCGAAGCATCTGCCCAGGGGGCTGCCGATTGCGAACGCGACGACAGTGCATGAGGCTTCCACCGCGGAGTTGGCTTTGGCGCTCACTCTTGCTGCGCAGCGGGGTCTTCCCGATTTCGTGCGCGCGGGCGATGCGGGGCGGTGGGAGTTGCGGAGCTTCCCGAGTCTCGCGGATCGCCGGGTGCTGCTGGTGGGGTACGGGGGTGTGGCGCAGGCTGTTGAAGCGCGACTCACGGGCTTCGAGGTGCGCCTTGAGCGGCTTGCGCGTTCGGCTCGCGAGCAGCGCAATCTTGCCGGTGACGCCGTTGCGGTGCATGGCTTCTCGGAGTTGCATGAGCGTCTTGCGGAGGCCGAGATCGTCATTCTCGCGGTTCCCCTCACCGAGGAGACGCGGGGGCTCATCGACGCAGCTGCGCTCGCTGCGATGCCCGACGGCGCGCTGCTCGTGAACGTGGCCCGCGGCCCTGTCGTTGACACAGATGCGCTCGTCGCCGAGCTGCGATCGGGGCGTCTGCGCGCGGCGCTCGACGTCACCGATCCTGAGCCGCTGCCTGAGGGGCATCCACTGTGGGAGTGTCCGAATACGCTCATCACTCCCCATGTCGGTGGTGATTCGAGTGCGATGATGCCGCGGATGGCGGCGCTGCTGAAACGTCAGATTGCGCGGTTGCGGGCGGGGGAGTCGCCGGAGAACCTCATCGATCTCAGCTGATTGCGGGGGTGAGTGGATCGCGGTACGTCGCGCGCTCGCCTCCTTGGCGCATTCTGAATGTTTATTCAGCAATCGCATAGCATTCGCATCACTCGATTCGTTGGAATGGGATCAGGTCGGCATATGCCCCATGGCCGACTCCGTTCGACGATTGGAGTTCGGTATGCCCGGTCTCAGCCTCACCCTCATTGCTGGTGTGGTGTCGGTCGCGCGGAGGGCCGCGCGATGACCGCCATTGAGCGCTCCATCGAGTGCTTTACCGGGGTGACGCTTGGTGAACTCGCTGCCGCTGTTGACGGGTCGACGCGGGTCGACCGCAAGTACCTGTTGCCGACGGCCGATGCGGTGGAGGTGATCCGCCGCCTTGATGCGAGGACGCGGGCACTCGACTTGGATGGTGTGCGCGGCTCGGAGTACGCCTCGGTCTATTTCGACACTCCTGATCGGCTGAGCTATCGCTTGGCAGCGCAGTCTCGCCGACGCGGTTTCAGGTTGCGCACGCGCGTGTATGCGGGTACGCGCACCGCGTTCTTGGAGATGCGGGCGTGCGGCGGGGGAGGCGCGGCGGTGAAAGATCGCATTCCATATGCCGCGCACCATTTGGGTCGCTTGACCGATGAGGGGCGCGCCTATGCTGCGGAGTCGTTGGCGGGCATGGGGTTTGATCCGGATCTCGAAGCGCTGTTGCGCCCGGCGATGACCACCCGTTACCGGCGCGCCACGCTGCTGCTCGCCGATGGCAGCCGCGCCACGCTTGACAGCGGTCTGGCCTGGATCGACGCTGACGGGCGGTGTCTGTCGTTGCCTGGCCAGGTGGTGATCGAGTCGAAGTCGGTGGCGGGGGCGACCCCGCTTGACAGGGAGCTGTGGCGGGCGGGCCACCGCCCGCAGCGCTTCTGCAAGTTCGGCACGGGAACCGCTGCGCTGCATCCTGAGCTGCCGGGGCAGCGGTGGGAGGGTCTGCTGCGGGGGCCGTTTGCGGCGGCATCGCAGACCGATCCGCGCGTGTTGCGGGGGTGAATGCGGTGCGGGCCGTGCTTGCCGCGCATATCGAGCACAGGCGGTAGTGGCCGGGTGCTCGCTGCGCGCGCGATCCGCCATGTTTGACAGGGCTTGTTGACGGGGCCGAGGCGCACCCGAGGGCGTAGGATGGTCTGATGCGCCGAGCCCTGAGCTCGTCGTTGCCCAAGATCCCCGCTTGCCCCTTGGAGTGAAAGAGAACATGGCTGAACAGTCCCGCCTCGATAAGGTCATCGCCCTCGCCCGCCACCGCGGCTTCGTGTTCCAAGCGGGTGAGATTTACGGCGGTTCGCGTTCGGCCTGGGATTACGGCCCCCTCGGCACCGCGCTGAAGGAGAACATCAAGCGCCAGTGGTGGAAGACCATGGTGCAGAAGCGCGACGACGTGGTCGGCATCGACTCCAGCGTGATCTTGCCGAAGCAGGTGTGGGAGGCCTCGGGTCACGTTGAGGTGTTCAGCGACCCGCTGGTGGAGTGCCTGAGCTGCCACAAGCGTCAGCGCGAAGATCACCTCATTGAGGCGTTTGAGGAGAAGAAGGGCCGCGCCCCCGAGGGTGGGCTCGCCGAGATCGTCTGCACCAACTGCGGCACCCGTGGCCAGTGGACCGAGCCGCGCGCGTTCTCGGGCCTGCTCAAGACCTTCCTCGGTCCTGTCGACGACGAGTCGGGTCTGCACTACCTGCGCCCCGAGACCGCTCAGGGCATCTTCGTGAACTTCGCGAACGTGCTGCAGGCGGCGCGTATGAAGCCTCCGTTCGGCATCGGCCAGATCGGTAAGAGCTTCCGCAACGAGATCACCCCCGGCAACTTCATCTTCCGCACCCGTGAGTTCGAGCAGATGGAGATGGAGTTCTTCGTCGAGCCCGGCACTGACGAGCAGTGGCAGGAATACTGGATGAACGAGCGCATGAGCTGGTACACCGACCTCGGCATCGACCCCGAGAACCTGCGCTTTTACGAGCACCCGAAGGAGAAGCTGTCGCACTACTCGAAGCGCACGGCCGACATCGAGTATCGCTTCGGCTTCCAGGGCAGCGAGTGGGGCGAGCTGGAGGGCATCGCGAACCGCACCGATTTCGACCTGTCGACGCACTCGAAGCACTCCGGCAAAGATCTCAACTTCTTCGACCAGACCAAGAACGAGCGCTACACGCCGTATGTGATCGAGCCTGCGGCCGGCCTGACGCGCTCGCTGATGGCGTTCCTCGTCGATGCGTACCGCGAGGAGGAAGTGCCGAACGCGAAGGGCGGCACTGACACGCGCACCCTGCTGGCGCTCGATCCGCGTCTTGCGCCGGTGAAGGTGGCTGTGCTGCCGCTGAGCCGCAACGAGAAGCTGTCGCCGCTGGCGCGCGAGCTCGCGCAGGATTTGCGCGACGACTGGAACGTCGACTTCGACGATTCGGGCGCGATCGGCCGCCGCTACCGTCGTCAAGACGAGATCGGCACTCCGTTCTGCGTGACCGTCGACTTCGATTCGCTTGACGACAACGCTGTGACGGTGCGCGAGCGCGACACGATGCAGCAGGAGCGCGTGCCGCTGGCTGAACTGCACGGATACCTCGCTGCGCGACTTCGCGGCGCATAGGCGGATCATCTCCGCCGCGTAGCGCGGTGGGGGAGTGCGCTGCTTGCGTGTGTGGGGGCGGATCGCTGTTCCCCTGAGAATGTCAGAGGTATGGGGCAGGATTCTGTAGCGACAGGATCCTGCCCCATTCTGCGAACCGGGCGAGGTTCGGCGAGATGAAGGAGACACTCATGACGGCCCCAGAGCAACCCGTGCAGCCGCCGGCCGCGCCGCAGCAGTGGGCGTGGGCGGCTCCGGCGCCGACGATGCAGACTGTCGAGACCGAACCGCTCGAATATCACCGCTTGCTGCGTGGCACGGCGAATTACCGCTGGTGGAAGCCGCTGCTGCTGGTGCTGCTCGCGGGTGTCTATTTCGGGGTGTTCACGGTCATTCTGACTGTGGTGTTCATTCCGGTCATGATGGTTGGCGATCCGGGCTACTTGAACGATCTCGCTGCCGGCACCACTGAGGTGCTTGATACGCAGCGGCCGCTCTCAGTGCTGATGAGCATGCTCTCGATCATTGTCATGCTGCCCGCGGTGCTGTTGGCGATGTTGTCGATGGGGATGCGCCCTGTGGGGCGTATCTGGTCGGTGGCTGCCCGTATGCGGTGGGGGTTGTTGCTGCGTCTGCTGGGGGCTGCGGTGATTGCGATGATCGCGATGACGGTGGTGAGCATGGCGGCCGATCTCGGGCTGCAGGCGATAGTGGATCCGGCGGCGCTTTCCGCTCCTCCCGCGGAGGCGAGCCGCGACTTCGATGTGAGTGCGGCGCTGGTGTCGTTGCTGCTCGTGCTGGTGCTCGTGCCGATTCAGGCGGCGACGGAGGAGGTCGTGTTTCGCGGCCTGTTTATGCAGGTGCTCGGCTCGTGGCTGCGTAGTCCGTGGCTTGCGATCCTGGTTCCTTCCGTCGCGTTCGCAGCGGCGCATATCTACGATTACTGGGGTCTTGCGGCCGTGGGCACGATGGGGCTGGTGGCTGCCTGGCTGACCTGGCGCACGGGTGGCCTGGAAGCGGCGATCGCGATTCACATCGTCAACAACCTTGTGGGCTTCGGGTTCATGGTGGCCGGTGTTGGTGGGCAGACCGCGCAGACGGCCGATGGGGGCAGCGCGGCAAGTCTTCTGGGCGAGATCGCGGGGCTGGCCGTGTTTGTCTGGCTGAGCCTCAAGGTGTTCCGCCGGGGCGGGCACGGTCGCGCCCGTATTGATCTGGTGCAGGTGCCGGTTGCGGCGCCGGTTGCGGTGGCCCAGTCGGCTGTTGCGCCGACGGTGGCTGCGCCGACTGCATTCGAGCAGCCTGTCCCGCCGCAGCTCGGCACTGAGGTGCCGGCAGAGCCAGAGGCACCGGCGGTGCCGCCCGCACCTCCCCAGTCCAACCCTGATTCAGAGGAGCCCCAGCGTGGTTGACGTCTATGTGATCGGTGGCGGGCTGCCCGAGTTGGCTGCCGCGCTGGAACTTGCCGAGGTGGGGCTCTCTGTGCGCCTCACCAACTGGCAGCCAGAGAGCCCTGTCTCGGATGCCACGGTGGCCCCGGGCCGAACGGTTGCGCACCGCGAACCCCGGGGTGCCTTGCCTGATCCCGAGGGCGTGCTGCGCGAACTGCTGCAACACATCGCAGCCCCGATCGCGCAGGGCGGGCACGCGAATGCTGCGGTGCGCGCAGTGGCGGTTGCGCCCAAGCCGGTGCTGCTGCGCGGCGCGAAGGGTGGCTGGGTGCCGCAGCCCGTTCCCGCTGCGCTCGGCATTCCAGCGGTGCCGATTTCGTCGCAGGCGGTGGCCGTGATCGGCGGCGGTGCGGCGGCGCGCGCGTATCTTGATCGCGTGAAGCCGGTGCTGACGATCGGCAAGGTGCACTCGCTCGGCGAGCTGGTGCGCAGCCGAATGGGCCAGGCCGTGGTGACGAAGCTCGTCGACCCCTTTGTGCGTGAGCGCTTCGGGCTCGCCCCTGATGATGTTGAGGTGGCCGCCGCGCTGCCGGGTCTCAACGAGGCCCTGACGCGCGCGGGTTCGCTTTCCGGCGGGGTGCTCGCCAACTCGGATCGCGATGTTGCACGTGAAACCGGAGTCGTGCCCGAAACCGGTTGGCCGGCCGCGTTCGAAGAGCTGCGGCATCGGCTTGAACTGTACGAGGCGCAGCATGCCTCAGCCCCCGTGTCGGCGTTCGTATCGGGCGCTGACGATACCTGGCGCATCGAAGAGGCCGATGGCACAGTTGTGGAGGCACGTGCGATTGTCACCGGCGTCGATGCGGTCTCGGCGCGGGGCGCCTTGCTGGCAGCGCATGAGCCACTGCGCGAACTGCTGCCGCGTCGCTGGCGGGTGCAAGCAGACGTTGCGGTCGCGGCTGCGCCCGCCGAAGTCGGCGAACATGCTGCGCTGACCGCAGTCGAACTCGCAGATGGCGAGCACTGGGCGATTCGCATCGAACGCGATGCTGAGGGTGCGCACCGCGCCAGGCTCTCGGGGCCCGTCTTCGAATCGGAGGCGGATCGCGATGCGTTGGCGAAGCTCGACCGCGTGGCGGCTGAGGTGCTTGCAGCGCTCGGGCTGACTCAGCAGGGTGCCGTCGAAGCGCAGCTGCGGCTCGCGCCCTACAGTTCCACCGAGTTGCGCGAAGCTGCCGAGGCGCGCCTCGCGTCGGCGCGCGAAGCGGCTCCCACGCTGCTTCCCGTGGGCGAAGCGCTGCACGGCGGCTCGCTCGCCACGGCAGTGGCAGACGCGCGCACCCAGGCTGTGCTGCTGCGCCGCCGCCTCGCAGGCATCGCTGACTAACGCTCTGAGGTGCGGGGCGCTCGGGGCAGGGCACCGGCGGGTGGGTCAAGGTCTAGGTCTAGGTCTAGGTCTAGGTCCAGGGCTCAGGGGATGGGCCTGTGTGCGTGGCGTGCTGCCCGGGAGCGACGGGTGTGCGCGCCATGCTCGGGCCGATGGCTTGTGCCTCGGTGCGCCAAAGGTCTGCTCAGGTGGGCCGACTGATCGGCTTCTTGCAGAGTCCGCGAATCTTACAGAATTCGGGCGGCCGTGACCACCGGGATGCCTGAAGCGGCATGAACAACCTCGCGGGCGGTAGGCTAACCACAGGCAAGTGAATCGCCAACGGCGGGAGGCAGTGATGAAGGGCAAGATCGCATTCGTTCTCGGCGCGGCAGTCGGCTACGTGCTCGGCACCCGGGCAGGCCGCGAACGCTACGAGCAGATCAAGAACGGCGCCCAGAACCTCTGGCAGACGGCCCCGGTGCAGCGCGGTGTAGGCGTGGTGCGCGACGCCGCACAGACCCGCATCGACGAGCTCAAAGCCTCGGCCACGCGTGCCGGCAAGAACGCCGTCGCGGCCTTCTTCCGTGACGACGAGACCGCAGCGCGGCCCGCTTCGAGCACCGCGTCGGCCAAGCCGGTTGCCGATGCAGCATCGGGTGGGCAGAAGGATTCCGGCGGATCCGGCACCTCAAACGGCTCCGACGCCTCCAAGAAGAAAGCGTCCAGCGGCACCGCGAAGTCGAACAGCGCCGCAAAGTCGGCTGGCACTGCGAAGTCGTCTCAGGCCTCCACGGGCTCGAAGAAGCGCAGCTCGGGGGCCGCAGCGAAGTCTGGCGGCGAGGCATGAACCGCAAGAAGGATCAGGCGGGCACCTTCGAGCTCCTGACCCGCCTGCCGCAGCAGATCGTTTCGCTCGCCAAGATCGAGTACGAGAACGCGAAGCGTGAAATCGTTTCGAAGGCCAAGAAGGCAGGCATCGGTGCCGGCGCGATCCTCATCGCCCTGTTCTTCGTGTTCTTCATGCTCGAAGCACTCGTGATCGCTGCCATCGCCGCGCTCGCCCTGGTCTGGCCCTGGTGGCTGGCAGCACTCGTCGTAGCGGCAGGGCTGCTCGTGCTCGCCGCACTCGCGATCCTCGCCGGCGTTGCGCTCATCAAGCGCGGCAACCCCGTTCCCGAGGAAACCCTTGAACGTGTGGGTGACGACATCTCAGCTATCAGCGAGGTGCGGATCAACGCTGACGCCTCAGCACCGCGGCACGCCGGCTCGCAGATGCCGCGCGTCGGCGAGGAAGGAAACTGGCGATGAACGCACACGAGAAGCAGCAGGGCGTCGCTCAGGCCGCGCAGGCGCGCGCCGAACTGTACGACACGCTCGCGCAGTTGAAGGTGCGCCTCAACTACGCCCAGCGCGTCGATGACGCAGTCGATGATGTGAAGCACCGCATCGCCGAGCAGAAGCGTCGCAACCCGCTCGCCTTCGCTGCGGGAGTTGCCGGTGCCGCGGCCATCGCCGGTATCGCCGTCTGGACCGTGACAAGCGCTGTGATCAGGCGCTTCGAGTAGCCGGAGCGGGGTGAACGCAGGTCACAGTTGAGTTGCGTTCCTTCAGCCGCAAGCCCTCGTTTTGCTTCCTGGCAATACGCAGAGTAAGAATAGGGTCAGACGGATTTCCGTCCTAGCCATACCTGAGGGTTCGTTCACGACTGATCGTATGGCTTTTCTGTTGGTGTCGAGTGAGTGGGGTGTATGTCGGGAGAGGCTAAACCGCTCAGCGGCCTGCGGGTGCTCGTGCCCAGGGGCGGCACCTGGGGGGACATCGTCTCCAAGGCGCTGCGAGAGCAGGGTGCCCACACGGTCATCGCGCCGCTCGTAGACTTCGCCCACACGCGCGAAGAAGAAAAGCTCGTCGAAGCGCTGAAGACCCTCGAAGAGGGCGGCTTCGACTGGATGACTGCCACCAGCTCTACAGTCGCCGACGTTCTGCAGCACCACAACGCCGTGATTCCGCCCGAGACGAAAGTCGCCGTGGTCGGCGAAGCCACCGCGGTCGCCTTCCGTGACGCCGGCTACCACATCACCCGCACCCCCGAGCGCGAGAACAGCACCCACGCCCTCCTCGAAGAGTGGCCCGAGATCGACACCGGCGAAGTGCTGCGCGTGCTCACTCTGCGTTCAGACGTGGCGATCCCGGTACTCACCCAGGGGCTCATCGAGCGCGGCCACCAGGTCACCCAGGTGCTCGCCTTCCGCACCGTCGGAGTGCCGGCCTCGGTGCACATCCGCGAAGACATCGAGTCGGGCCGCATCAACGCCGTGCTCGTCGCTTCGGCGAGGATCGCCGAAGAGGTCGCATCGCAGTTCCCCTCGTTCCCCGAATCCACAATCGTGCCCTGCGTCGGCGTCAACACGATCGAAGCGGCAGCAGCCGTGGGGCTTCCCTCGGAAGCCGACGATCCCTCGCACCCGCTCTACGCCACCAAGCGCGCCCTCATCGAGACCGTCGAATCGGTTATCGATCAGAGCGACATGCTCGACTAGATCGCTCAGGACCAGGCCCTGACCTGGCTTTGCCTTGCCTGGCTTTGGCTTGACCGGCATAGCCTTGCCTGGCTTGCCCTGGCCTCTGCCTCCCTTGGCACCTGACTTGCCTGTCTGACCTGCGTGGCCTACCTGCTGTGCCCCCTTGCCCCGCGCCCCACAACGCCGAGAGGCGGATTTCGCAGGTGATCCTTGAGATCAGGCTGCGAAATCCGCCTCTCGATGGGCGTGCTGGGGGCGGCGTGGGGACTCGACCGGCCCACAGAGCAGGGGTGCGTCGGTCCCGGAAGCTCCGGCGGCGCGTTAGTCGCGCACGATGACGAGCTCTTCGAGCGGGAGCCGCGTGCGGGGCGCGGTCTCACGCTCGCGCAGCACCTCTGAAAGCTGCTCGGGGGTGCCGATCGCCCCGATCGCGGTGATCGAGACCGGCACCAGGCGCTCATCGAGGTCGAACGCCGCCTGCAGTGCCTCGCGGTCGAAGCCGCCCATCTGGTGCGTGTAGAACCCGTCGGCGTGCGCCTGCACGGTGAGGTGCGCGACCGCCTGGCCGAGGTCGTACTCGGCCCACGGGCGCGGATTGCCCTCGGCGTCGGCAACCTCGGCGATGTTCACGATGAGAGCGGCCGCCGATACGGCCCACTCGCGGTTGAAGCCGACGAGGGTCTGCTCGACGCGCGCGTAGCTTTCGCTGCCGCGGCGGGCCACGATGAAACGCCACGGCTGCGAGTTGTTGGCGCTGGGTGCCCAACGCGCCGCTTCGAAGACGCTGCGCAGAGCGCCCTCGGGGAAGGCGTGCTCGGCGTCGAACGCTCGCGGGCTCCACCGCTGCGCGAGGGCGTCGAGAACGGGGGCGGTGGTCTGGGCGATGCGCGAACTCACGTGAGTCTCCTTCGAGGTGATGCTGGCGGGCCCTCACTGGCGGGCCCGTGTTCCGCCTCTCTGCAACACGCGATCCGCCGCCGCTATTCCCTCGGGCCCGCGCCCCGCTCAAGAGCCGAGCAGCCAGGCGATCAACGCGATGACGGGCAGCGACGCGAACGTCGTGAGGAAGACCGTGTCCCGCGTCGCCGTCTCCGCGCGCCGATAGGTGGCGGCGTAGTTATACACGTTCTGCGCCGTGGGCAGCGCCGCGATGGTCGTCGCGACGAACACCTCATGAGCGCCCAGCCCGCACAGCACCGCGATCACCCAGGTGATGAGCGGCATGAGCAGCACCTTCAGACCGCTCGCCGCGAACACCGCCGCCCGCCCCGTGCCCCGCTGCAGCGCGCGCTGGCCCCGCAGCGAGATGCCGAAGCTCAGCAGCACCATCGGGATTGCCGCGGCACCGAGCATGTCGAGGGGTGCCATCACGATCTGAGGCACGGGCAGGCCGGTCAGCGCCACGACGAGGCCCGCAATCGACCCGACGATGATCGGATTCGAGAGCGCCCGCCCGAGCGCCACCAGGAAGCCGCGCTGGTTGCCGCGCACGCTTTCGAGGATCGCGAGCACCACCGGAGCGAAGAACAGCAGCTGCACCAGCATCAGCGGGGCCACGTAGGCGGCGTCGCCCAGGATGTAGACCGCGACCGGCAGACCGAGGTTGTTCGCGTTGACGTAGCCCGCGCACGTCGCGCCCAGCGTGGTGCTCGCGAGATCCCGTGTGAACCACAGCCGCGATGCGACGACGAACACGGCCGCGACGATCACGGCTCCCGCGCTTGTCACCAGGATGACAGGCGAGAGGATCACCGCGGGATCGCTGCGGCTCAGCACCGTGAACAGCAGAGCGGGGGTGGCGATGTAGAACGCCACGTTGTTGAGCACGCGCCGTTGATCGCCCTGCACCACCTTGAACAGCGCGGTGAGGTAGCCGGCACCGATCACGCCCAGGATCAGCGCGAAGCCTTGCAGCACCCCCAGCATCGGAGGTCTAGTGCCCTCGGAACGCTTCGGCCAGCCACCACGCGCCCCCGTCTGAGGCGATGCGGGCGTCGAGCACGAGCGGGCCCGACGGGCCGGAAGCGAGCCACTCCCGCACCGCCGCGAGATCGTTGCGATCCCGCACCGTGATGCCCTGCGCGCCGAAACCGCGGGCGATGCTCGCGATATCGACGCGAGGGAACGTCACCGTGCCGAGGTCGGGGGTGACGAAGCCGGGGTCGTCGCTCACGCCGAAGTGATGGATCTCGGCGCCGTAGGCGTCGTCGTTGTAGACCACCACGAGCAGCGGCAGTCCGAGCCGCACCGCGGTTTCGAGTTCGGCGACGCCCATGAGGAAGCCGCCGTCGCCCGCGCCGAGCACCGGCAGCCGGTCCGGCCGTGCGAGCGCCGCGCCCACCGCCGTGGCGAGCCCCAGCCCGATCGATTGGAACGCCTGCGTGAAGCAGAAGCCGTGCTCGTCAGGCGCATCGAGGTAGGCCGACGGGTACCCCATGAAGTTGCCGGAATCGACCGAGACGATGCGCTCAGTGGGAATCAGCGCGTTCAGCTCGCGGCTGAGCACGCGCGGATCGATGCGCGCCCCGGAGTCGCCGACCTCGCCGGCACCGTCTCGCCCGGCTGCGCGTGCGGCCCGGCCCGGCCCGCCGAAATCAGGCGGGTCGAGGGGCACATCGGCCCAGCGGCCCTCGGCGGCGATGCGGGCCGCGATCTCGGGCGTGCGGTACCGCGGGGCGGCGTCGGCCCCGAAACGGGTGAGTTCGCCCAGCACAGCGACTGCAGTCGACGCGACGTCGCCGAGCACCCCGAGATCGATCGGGCGTTGCGCCCCGAGCGCGGACACTTCGAGGTCGATCTGCACGATGCGCGTGTTGGGGCCGATTAGGCGCCCGTGCCGCATGGTCCACATGTTGAGCGCGCACCCCGCGCCGATGATGAGGTCGGCCTCCGAGATCAGCTCGGCCGTGAGCGGAGACGAGAAGCCGCCCGAGATGCCCAGGTCGAAGGGATCGCCCGCGAAGAGCCCCTTCGCCACGGCGGAGGTGGCCAGCAGCGCCCCGGATGCCGAGGCGAGTGCCCGCAGCTCGGGGCCGGCGCCTCGTGCGCCCCGTCCCGCGACGATCACCGGGCGCTCGGCCGACGAGATCAGCTGGACGAGCGCCGACACCGCCTCCGAGTCAGCGCACGGCAGTACGGGGGCCGGGGGTGGGGCAAGCGTGTCGAGAGCCCGCAGCGCGTCGGCTGGCGCGGGCTGCGCCTGCACATCGAGCGGCAAATTGAGCACCACCGTGCGGCGTTCGTCGCGGGCGGTGCGGAAGGCCCGCACCACATCGGGGAGAGCGCTCGCGGCGGAGTGCACGCGGTGCGCCTCGGCCAGCACAGACCGAGCGAAGCCGGGCTGATCCATTGAGAAGTTCGACCCGACCGCCGCACCGGAGGCCTCCGCTGCGAGCACGATGACGGGCGTGCGGCTCTTCGCCGCCTCGCCGATCCCCGTCGCCGCGTTCGTGAGCCCGCAGCCCTGGTGCACCGACACGACTGCCACCGTGCCCGACATGCGCGAGAACGCGTCGGCCATGGTGGCCGCCCCGCCCTCGTGCCGCGCTGCGGTGAAGGGCACTCCGGCCCCCCGCAGCGCGTTCGTCACGGCGAAGTTGCCGGATCCGACCACGCCAAAGCAGTGACCGGCCCCGAGACGCGCGAGTGCGTGCCCCACGAGCTCGGCCACAGTGGTGGGAGCGGACGCGGGAGCGGTTTCGGGCGTCACGCTCGTCCCGGCCCCGGCCCCGGCCCCGGCCCCGGCGACGGCGGCTTCGGCCGGGGCTGCCTCGGCAGGGGCGACGTGTGGCATCAGGCCTCCACGAGGGCGTACACGCGGGCGGGGCTGCCCGTGCCGCCCACGATGGGCAGCGGTGCCACTACGATTGCGGCTCCCGTGGGCGGCAGCAGTGAGAGGTTTTGCAGTGAGGTGATGCCGTACTTGTCGGCACCGAGCAGGTGGTAGTGCACGGGGAATGGCGGATCCAGCTCGGCGCCTCGCCCCGCATCGATGCCGACGGTCTCGACGCCGACGCCCGAGATCTCGGCGCGACCGGCCAGCCAAGCCGCGCACTCGGCCGTGAACCCCGGCGTGTGGGAGCCGGTCTCGTCGGCGTTAAGGAAGGCCTCCTGCGAACCCGAGAAACGATCCCAACCTGTGCGCAGCAACAGCCAGGTGCCGTGCGCGAAAGCGCCGTGCTCGGCCTCCCATGCCTCGACGTGGTGCACGTCGAGCAGGAAGTCGTTGTCGGCCGCGGCCTCGGCCGAGAAATCGAGCACCGCGGCCGGGCCGAACAGGCGCGCGGGCGGAATCTCGGAGACATCATGGCCCTCACGGCCGCTGATCCAGTGGATCGGGGCGTCGATGTGCGTGCCGATGTGCTCGCCCGTGTGGATGTTCGCGTGCTTCCAGAACGGGCCCGGCTCGTTGTACTCGCTCACGGTTTCGAGCGAGAAATCGATGAGGTTGGCAAAGGGCTCGGGCAGTCGCAGTGTCGGGGTCGAAGCCTGCAGCTTGTTCGTGAGATCGACCACGCGCAGCGATCCCGAGCCGATGGCGCCGAGCAGTTCTGGGATGAGGGACATGGATCCTCCTCGTCGAGGTGCGAATATGCGGTGAGCAGTGCCGTTCCAGGCTATCGCGCACCACTGACATCGAGCGCGATCGCGGCTTCCTCCGCGATGACCTCCGAGAGCCTGTCGAGCACCGGGGAGCGCAGGTTCCAGCGCTGCCAGTACAGCGGCAGCTCGAACGCCGAACCCCGCACCAGCTCGACCATGCGATCGCTCGCGAGCGCCTCGGCGCACTGCCGGTGCGGCAGCATGCCCCAGCCCATGCCAAGCTCGACCGCAAGCGCGAACTCGGCCGACGACGGCACCAGGTGGCGGGGAGGTTCGATAGCTGCGTGAGGCCGGTCGCCGTGCCCGGAGCCCGCATCCACGGCACCGCGCACGGCACCGCCCATAACGCGCTCGATGAAGCGCCGCTGAAACATGTCGTGCCGATCGAACTCGATCATCGGCGCCACCGAGAGCGCCTCCGTCGAGACCCCCTCGGAGAAGTGCTCGGCCACGAACGACGGCGCGGCCACCGCGCGGTAGCGGTCCACACCGATGAGGGTCGAGGTGCATCCCGGCACCGCCTCCGCCGTGGCGGTGAGCGCCGCCATCACTTCGCCGCTGCGCAGTCGTTCCGTCGACACCGTCTCATCCGAGCGCACCACCTCGAAGCGGGCGCCCGTCTCCCGCGCCGCCCGCGCCAGCGCCGGCACGAACCAGGTTGCCAGCGAATCGGCGTTCACCACCACCGGGATCAGCGTGCCACCCGACGGCCCCTGCCCCAGCTCCTCGGCCACGTCGTCGAGCACGCGCTCGACCTGCCGGGCGGCCCGCAGCACCGCGGACCCCGCCGTTGTCGTCTCGACGGGGCGCGTGCGGCGCAGCAGCACCGACCCTACCCGCTGCTCCATCGAGCGCACGCGCTGGCTCACGGCCGAGGGTGTGATGTGCAGGCGCCGCGCCGCGCCCTCGAAGCTGCCCTCGTCAATGATGGCGGCGAAGGTGGCGAGGTGCTCGACTGGCAGGTCCACGATGTCTCTTCTCGTTCGAATAGTGGTTGCGGCTTCGCTGCCGCCGATCCGCCGCTCATCCGCCGCTGACCGGCCGCTGTCGCTTCTGCGCGCGCCGAGGCCCCACGTTACCTGAAGCTCAGCTTATGCTGCATCACAATCCGTAGCGCTGCTGAAGTAGCGAAGCTGAGCTGCCCGCCCGTAACGTCGACTGCGTGATCCTTCCCCTCCTCATCGGCGCCGGCAGCGGCCTCTCCCTCATCGTCGCCATCGGCGCCCAGAACGCGTTCGTGCTGCGCCAGGGAATCCGCCGCGAACACGTGCTGCCGGTGGTGCTCATCTGCGGTCTCACCGACGCACTGCTCGAACTGCTCGGCGTCGCAGGCATCGGCCTCGTGGTTGAACGTGCTCCGATCCTGCTCGAAATCGTGCGCTGGGGCGGCGTCGCCTTCCTGCTCTGGTATGCCTGGTCGGCCGCGCGCCGCGCCATGCGACCCGAAGCGCTCGTGGCGGGCGAAGGCCCGGAGGGCTCAGGCAGCAGCCTCAAAAGCACCATCCTCGCCTGTCTCGCCATCACCTATCTCAACCCCCACGTCTACCTCGACACGATGGTGCTGATGGGGTCGATCGGCAACGCGCAGGGCGACCCAGCACGGTGGTGGTTCGTGGCGGGCGGCGCGCTCGCAAGCATCGCCTGGTTCTTCCTGCTCGGCTATGGCGCGCGAGCGCTGACGCGCTTCTTCGCCACACCGCGCTCCTGGCAGATCCTCGACTGGGTCGTCGCAGTGGTCATGCTCGTGATCGCCGCCAGGCTCGTATTCGGCGGCCTCGGCGTGTAGCGCGAAGCGCGATCCGCGATTCGGATCCGCTCAGCCCTTGGCGAGCGCAGCCAGCAACGCGTCGACATCCTCAGGCCGCGTGTCAAAGGCGCACATCAGGCGGTACAGCCCCGGCTCTGTCGGCCACGCACCGAATGCGAACTGCGAACGCACCCGCGCAGCCACCTCGGGGGGCAGCGTCGCGAACACCGCGTTTACCTCCACAGGCTGCGCGATCCGTACCCCCGACAGCGCACCGGAAGCCGCAAGCGCCTCAAGACCCGCTGCGAGCCGCGCCGCCATCGCGTTCGCGTGGCTCGCCGAGCGCAGCCACAGATCACCCTCATACAGCGCGAGCAACTGCGCCGACGCGAAACGCATCTTCGAGGTGAGCTGCAGGTTCATCTTGCGCAGGTAAGGCAGGCCAGGGGCGGATCCGGGTCGCAGCACCACCACAGCCTCCGCGCCAAGGAGCCCGTTCTTCGTGCCACCCAGGCTCAGCAGATCGACGCCGACATCGCTCGTCAGCTCCCGCAGCGAAACCCCCAGCGCCGCCGCCGCATTGCCCAGCCGCGAGCCGTCGAGGTGCAGCACCATGCCGTGCTCGTGCGCCTGGTCGGCGAGCGCTCGGATCTCGTCGGGGGTGTAGCAGGTGCCCAGTTCGGTCGACTGCGTGATCGACACGGCGAGCGGCTCGGCTCGGTGCTCGTTGCCCCAGCCCCACGCCTCGCGCGCCACCAGCTCGGGGGTGAGCTTGCCGCCCGGCGCCTCGACCGGCAGCAGCTTCAGCCCGCCAGTCTTCTCCGGCGCGCCCGTCTCATCGGTGTGGATGTGCGCGGTGTGCGCGCAGATCACAGCACCCCAGCGGGGCAGCGCCGCCTGCAACGCGAGCACGTTCGCGCCCGTGCCGTTGACCACCGGAAACGCCTCAGCGTCGGCACCGAAGAGGGTTCTGGCGAGCTGCTCGAAGCGCTCCGTCCACGCATCACCGCCGTACGCGGGCGCGTGGCCGACATTGGCCGCCGCAATCGCATCGAGCACCTCTGGGTGGATGCCCGCCCAGTTGTCGGAGGCGAAGGAGACGAGGGAGGCGCTGATGTCGTTCACCGCTTCAGCTTATGCCCGGGGCGGAGGCGTCCCATCGAGCCGGCCCACTTGTATCGAGCCGGCCTGCGATTCGCGTGCATTCTGGGCCGACTCGATACGAATAGGTCGACTCAGCGGGGTTGCGCCCAGAGCAGGCATCCACCGATCGGTGGATGCGAGGCGACGTGAAGATCCCTCTACCGGGCGCTATCGATGTGCGCAACGGCAGGCCAGAGTGGAAGCATGAACACTCACCCCAGCGCGCACGGCGCAGCCGCGATCCGCGTCAGAGGCCTGACCAAGAACTACCGCGAGCGGAGCGTGCTCGCCGGCATCGACCTCGATATCGCCCCGGGCGAGACCTACGCGCTGCTCGGCCCGAATGGGGCAGGCAAGAGCACCACCATCGAGATCCTCGAAGGTATCCGCCGCCCCGACAGCGGCGAGGTGCGCGTGCTCGGCGAGGAGCCGCTGGGGGCGCCCCGCTCGTGGCGGTCGCGGATCGGCATCGTTGCCCAGAGCACCGACGATCTCGGCCCCTACACGCCGCGCGAGCTCATCGCCCACTTCGGAGCGCTCTACCCTCGGCGACGCAGCACCGATGAGGTGCTCGAGCTCGTGGGGCTCACCGAGCACGCGAGCAGGCGGGCGAACAAGCTCTCTGGCGGTCAGCAGCGCCGCCTCGACGTGGCGCTCGGTATTGTCGGCAGGCCCGAAATGCTGTTCCTCGACGAGCCCACCACAGGCTTCGACCCTGAGGCGCGCCGGCAATTCTGGAACATGATCTCGGGGCTCAGTGACGAGGGCACCGCGATCCTGCTCACCACCCACTACCTCGACGAAGCAGCGCATCTTGCCCACCGGGTGGGCGTGCTCTCAGGGGGGCGGATCGTGGCGGAAGCCCCGCCCGCAGAACTCGGCGGGCCGCAGGCGCGAGTGCCCGTGGTGAGCTGGCGCGACGCGGCAGGGGTGCGACACGAGCAGCGCACGGAAACGCCGGGCCTGTTCGTGGCGAGCCTGTGCGAGAGCGCTGGGGCGGGCCTTCGCGATGGGGGCGGATCTGACAGCGCCGGCGGGGCGGCCGGATTCGCCGGTCTCGAGCCCGTCGAGCTTGAGGTGCGCAGGCCCTCGCTCGAGCAGATCTACCTGGACCTCATCGGAGGGTCAGATACCCAGGAGCGGCAGGACGCCGCGCAGACGCCGAACGGAGCAGCACGATGACCGCAGCACGAAACCAGGCGCCGGCAGTGGATGGACCCGGTGAGATGCGGGCAGGGGCCCGTGCCGGCGGTGCGACGGCACTGCCCGATCCGCCATCCCCTCAGCATCGCAGCGTGGGCGCACCGTCGATTCTGCGTGCCGGGCTCGCCTCGATCGGCTTAGAGCTGCGCGCCTACTTCCGCACACCCGACACGGTGTTCTTCACCTTCCTGTTCCCCGTCTTGATGCTCGGCATCTTCGGCGTCGCTTTCGAATCTGCGGGGGAGATCGCGCCCGGCGTCACCATGGCCGACTACTACCTGCCCGGCATGATCGCCGCAGGTTTGCTGCTCACCGGCGTACAGAACCTCACCGTCGACATCGCGCGAGAAAAAGGGGAGGGGTGGCTGCGGCGGCTGGGCGGCACGCCGGTCTCCCCGGTGTCGTACTTCATCGGCAAGGCCGGCATGATTTTGGTTACCTCCATCGCGCAACTCGGGCTGCTGCTCGCCTTCGCCGTGCTGGTGCTGGGTGTGGAGCTGCCCACGGAGCCGGAGCTGTGGGGGCGTTTCGCCTGGCTGTTCCTGCTCGGGATCGTGACGATGACACTGCTCGGCATCGCGCTCTCGGCGGTGCCGCGATCCTCGCGCAGCGCAACCGCGGTGGTGCTGCCGATCGTGCTGCTGCTGCAGTTCATCTCGGGCGTCTACCTGCAGTTCTCGATGCTGCCGGAGTGGCTGCAGAATATCGCCTCCGCGTTCCCGTTGAAGTGGCTGGCGCAGGGGATGCGATCGGTGTTTCTTCCCGAGAGTTTCGCCGCAGCCGAGCCTTCGGGGGCGTGGGATCTGGGCCTCGTCGCGCTCAACCTGGCGGTGTGGCTGGTGGTGGGTCTGGTGCTCAGCCTCATAACGTTCAGGTGGCAGCGCCGCTCGTGAGCTGGTGTGGCCCGGGCTGCTCGGGCTGCTCGGGCTGCTCGGGATCGCCGGGGTTCTGCCTAGGTTGCATCGAGGTCACCTGTGTGGCCCTTTGCAGGCACGCGAAACGACCACATGGGTGACTTCGATGATCAATGACGGATCGCGTGAGGTCTGCGCGCCGTCAATGTCAGAGGCCCGTGAGAGAGTGAAACCATGAACGCACAGCACCACACCCCCGAGAACGAGCGGCCTCGCCGCCCGGTGCTGCGGTGGTGGGATCTCGGCGTTGCGGCCACCCTCGTGGTGCTGGCCGCGATCGGCGGGATCGAGCTGGCCTCCGAAGCGCCGTTCACGCCGCCCGAGATGGCCGTGGAGTTCGGAGTGCTCGCACTGGTGGGGGCTTGGTACGTGGCCCTGGGGCGCCCGGCCCTGCACCGTGCCGCAAGCGGTGAGGGGGCTCAACGGGTCGACTTCATCTTCCTGGGGGTGCTGGTGCTGCTTTGCGGCCTGGCCGCATTCGTCATGCCGAGCTATGCCACGCTGCAGACGATCGGTTACCCCATGATCTGGACGATCGTGGCGCGCTACCGCGACGCGATCATCTTGAGCGCAGCTTTTGCGCTCTCCGTGGGGGCCGGCTTCTTCGCGGGGCTTGCTCCTTCCGGCCTTGCTGACGCGCTGAGCGGAACCGCGGTGCTCGTGGTGCTCTCCTTCGCCTTCGCAGTGGCCATGGGCACCTGGATCACCCGCATCTTCGAGCAGGGCGAGCAGTACCGGCAGGTGGCAGAGCGCCTGCGCGCCTCGCAGGCGGAGGTGGCGCTGCTCTCAGAGCAGGCCGGGGCCGGGCGCGAGCGAGAGCGTCTGTCGCAGGAACTGCACGACACCCTCACGCAGACCCTCGCAGGCCTCGTGATGCTTAGTGAGCAGGCGGATCGCGCGCTCGCCGCCGGCGACACGGAGCGGGCGCGGGATCGCGTCGCGCGCGTCGAGTCGGCGGCTCGAGAAGCGGTTGCCGAGGCGCGCGCTTTGGTAGCGACCACGCACCCGCTGGGCGACGGAGGGCTCGAAGCGGCTATCGAGCGGGTCGTGGCACGCTTGCGAGCCGACGCCGGGCTCGATGTGAGCTGCGAACTCGAGACGGTGCCACTCGACCGTGAGCGGCAGGTGGTGCTGTTGCGGGCGGTGCAAGAAGGGCTTGCGAATGCGCGCCGGCACGCCGGCGCCTCGCGGGTGCATGTGCGCCTCGTCGCGCGTCCAAAGGGTGGCGCGTTGCTGCACATCGACGACGACGGGGTAGGGCTGCCTGGTGGCGGTGCCGCGGAGGCAGGCGACGGGGGCGGGGGATTCGGGCTGAGCGGCCTGGCAGCCCGAGCGCGAAGCGTCGGCGGGTCTGTGGTGTTCGAGGCATCGCCGCTCGGCGGAGCCCGCCTCGAAGTGATGCTCGACGAAGCGCGAGAGGCGAATGGGGTGGGCGCATGATCCGGGTCATGGTTGTCGATGACCACCCCATTGTGCGGGCGGGTATTGTGGGCCTGCTCGACACCGAACCCGATTTTGAGGTGGTCGCCGAAGCCGAGTCCGGTGAACAGGCGATCGAGTTGGTTCCAGAGATGCTGCCCGACGTTGTGCTCATGGATCTGCGCATGCCCGGCATGGGCGGGGTCGAGGCCACGCGGTGCATCGCAGCCATGTCGTTGGAGCCGGGTGCGGAGCCGGGATCGACCGGAGCTGAGAGGGCGCCCGGTGCGGGCGGTAGATCCGCTCAGCCGGTGCGGGTGCTCGTCTTCACCACCTATGAAGACGACGACCAAATTCTCGCGGCGATCGAGGCCGGCGCTGGCGGGTATCTCGTGAAGGCGGCGCCCGCCGCCGAACTCGCGGCGGGCGTGCGCGCCGTCGTCGCGGGGCAGACAGTGCTTGCGCCCTCCGTTGCTGCAGCCCTGGCGATGGCCGCCCGAGGTCGAGCGGTCGTGCCCGAGGCAGCGCCCGCCAGTGGGCCTGCGGTCGTGCCCAGCGGCGACGTGGCGGAGGGGCGGGTGCCTGCAAATTCGGCGGCAGAGGGTCTCCGCTCGGCGCCGCGGCTCACTGCGCGCGAGGCTGAAATCGTGGGGCTGGTGGCAGAGGGGCTGAGCAATCCTGAGATCGCTGCGCGACTCTTCATTGGCGAATCCACCGTGAAGACGCACCTGTTGCACGTGTTCGAAAAGCTCGAGGTCTCTGATCGCACTCGCGCCGTGATCCGCGCAATGGAGTTCGGCCTGATCTGAGCTCTGGGGTCTCAGGCTTGAGCCCTGAGCATGGGGACAGGGCCGGGAACCAAGAGAGTTTTCCCACGGTTCCGCACAGCCCGGCGAAGGGGCTGTGGATAATTACATCGTTGTAATTCCCGGCGCGCAGCCGGGTAGATCCGCATGAAAATGCGGCAGGAGGCGTGGCAGCACGACCTTTTTCGTGATCCGCGCAGCTCCTTCCCCACAGGCTCCCTCCCGCCTGTGGATAATTACACCGTTGTAATTCACACCCCGGTCTTGACGCCGCCGCTATTGGTGCGTAGGTTCATTAGTGAAGTAATGAACCAAAGAGCCGCGGTGGATCCGGATCCGCCAGTCTCTCCCACCAGAACGGAGGCGCCGGATGTTCGATGACACGCGCCCCATCTTCCTGCAGCTCGCCGATCGCATCGCCGACGACGTGCTGCGGGGGGTCTACGCCGAGGAGGAACAGGTGCCCTCCACGAACGAACTCGCCGCGCACCTGCGCATCAATCCCGCCACGGCGGGCAAGGGTCTAAACCTACTTGTCGAGCGCGGCGTGCTCTACAAGCGCCGCGGCATCGGCATGTTCGTCGCTCCCGGTGCCCGCGCACTCATCGCGAATGAGCGCCAACAGGCCTTCGCGCAGCGATTCATCGCGCCACTGCTGACCGAGGCCCGCAGCCTCGGTCTCGGAGCGCATGACGTCATCCGCCTCATTGAGCAGCAATCCGGCCCTCACCAGGCCGCGCCACCCATCGTCGCCCCGTTCGCGGCGCAGCAAGCGAAGGAAGAACAATGACCGCACCCATCATCGCCACGCGCGGCCTCACCCGCCGCTATCGGGGCACCGTCGCGCTCGAAGACGTGACCCTCGACATTGAGCCCGGTGTGATCACGGGGCTCCTCGGCCGCAACGGCGCTGGCAAGACGACGCTCATGTCGCTCATCACCGCGCAGGATCGGCCGAGTGCCGGCACGGTCAGCGTGAACGGCCGCGAACCGTTCGAGCATGCCGACATCATCGAGCAGATGTGTTTCGTGCGCGACAACCAGCGCTACCCCGATGATTACAAGCTGAAGCACGCGATCCGCGCGGCCGCGATCTTCTACCCGAACTGGTCGCAAGAGGTGGCGGAACGGCTGGTTGAGCTGTTCCGCATTCCGACGAAGCCGATCGTGAAGAAGTTCTCGCGTGGGCAGCTGTCGGCGCTCGGCATCGTGCTGGGCCTCGCCTCGCGGTCACCCATCACCTTCTTCGATGAGCCCTATTTGGGTCTCGATGCCACAGCCCGCGGCATCTTCTACGACGAACTGCTGCGCGACTACGCGGCACACCCGCGCACGATCATCCTCTCGACGCACCTCATCGATGAGATGGATCGCCTGCTCGAACGCGTGATCGTGCTGGATCAGGGACGTGTCGTGCGGCACGCCGACGTCGACGAGCTGCGCGGCGGCGCCTATCAGGTGGCGGGCAAGGCGGCTGCGGTCGCCGAGTTCGCCCGGGAGCGTCGGGCCCTTTCGCGCCGCACCATCGGGGGGCTCGGCACGGCCGTCATCGAGGGCGTGCTGGGAGAGGCGGATCGGGCAGCGGCCGCCGCCGGCGGTCTCGAGATCACACCGGTGTCTCTGCAGGACCTCGTTGCCGCTTACGGTCTCGGAGATCTCGCGGAGTCCGCCGGCGATGCGGATCTCGAACTCGCCACTGTTTCGCCGCTCACCGGAAGGAGCGCATCATGAACCGCATCGTCAAGGTGACACGGTTGCACCTCAACAAGCTCGGCACCTACACTCTCACCCCGCTCATGATCCTGGCGGTGGTGATGCTGGTCTCGATCATCATTCAGATCGCGATTCAGCGCGGCACCGGCCTCGGCCCCTCGTCGCCCGGCTACGCCGAGAACGCCCGCTGGAATCAGGCGATCGTGTGGTCGCTCCCGGGTTTCCTCGTCTACTACGGGGTGCAGGCCATCGCGACGACCTACCCGTTCGGGCTGGCGCTCGGTGTGACGCGCCGCAACTTCATCTTGGGCACCATGCTCGCGAACGCAGTTCAGGCGGCATACGTGGCGGTGGTATTGCTGGTGCTGCTCGGGCTCGAGCTTGCGACGAATCACTGGTTCATGGGTCTCTACGTGCTCGACGTCTACGCGACGGGATCAGGCAACCCGCTGATCCTGGGGCTCGGCGCATTCCTGGGCACCCTGTTCTGCCTCACCGTCGGCGGCCTCTTCGGCGCGGTGTGGGTGCGGTTTGGGCCGAAGGGCCCGGCGGTCATGGGTTTGGCGCTGGGCCTCGTGCTTGCCCTCTTGCTGCTGCTGTTCGCCCCGCAGCTGGGCGAAATCATCGCGGCCACCACCGGGGCATCGCTCGCGCTTGCTTCGATCGTGGTGATGGCGATCGCGCTCGTGGGCACGTGGTTCGCGATGCGGCGCGCCTCGGTGCGGTAGCGGGCGCGGGAGCCGCGATCCACCATCTCTTTCTCTGAGATGGCGGATCGCGGCTCTGCTGCTGCGCTCAGACGGTGAGCGCGGGGGTGGCGCCGTCGGTAAAGGCGTTCTTCGGCACGAAGCAGAGCAGTGCGGCTGCGACGAGGGCGGTGACGCCGCAGATGGTCCACACGGTGACGTAGCCGGCGAGGGAACCGGCGGTGCCCTCCGCGGCGGCCCCGGTGGCACCGTGCATGAGTGCGATGCCGAATGTTGCCGAGGCGACCGCCCCGCCCACGGTCTTCACCGAATTCGTGAGACCTGTTGCGACGCCCGTCTGCGTGGCTGGGGCGGCTGCGGCCGCGGCTGCGGGGAGCGCCGCCACGAGCGCGCCGGATCCGGCACCCGCGATCATCATGTTCACGGTGACCTGGAGGTAGCTCTCGTGCAGCGGCAAAAACAGGAGATAGCCGACACCCACCAGGCAGGCCGCGCCGATGAGGGTGACTCGCGGCGTTGCCCACCGCGCCACCTTCGGAAAGATAAGCGCGCCCGCGATCATCGCCACTAGGTACAGGCCGATGATGAGCGAGGTGGTGAAGCCGCTGGTACCGAGCCCGTAGCCGTACACTGCGGGGTCGGTGCGCGCGAAGGTGGAGAGTGGGGCCTGTGCTCCCAGCACGCTGACACCGAAGAGGCCTGCGGTGAGAAACACCGGCGCAAGCGCGGGCGAGCGGAACATGCGCACGTCGATGAGCGGATCCGGGTGCCGCAGTTCGAACAGCACGAACGGCACGATCAGGGCGACACCCAGCACGGTGACCAGCCACGCTGCCGGATCGGCGGGGCCGTTCAGACGCAGCAGGCTGAGGCCGCCGGTGAACGCGATCAGTGCGAGCGAGACGAGCACAAGCCCCGTCAGATCGAGGCGCCCACCAGGCCGGAGATCGCTTTCGCGCACCCCGAACGCCACCACCACGAAGCAGGCCGCCACGAAGAGCGCCGGCACCACGAGCACGATCTGCAGCGGCAGCGCGTCGATGAGTTGACCGCCGAGAAGCGCGCCCAGAATCGCCCCGAGTTCGAGAAATGCCACCAGGATGCCGGCGGCGCGTGCGGTGAGCAGCGAAGACCCTTCGCGGCCGCGACTGCGCGACCAGATGATTGCAATCTCGAGCGGCAGCCACACCACGTAGAAGCCCTGCAACGCCCAGGCAATCAGGAACACCGCGAATGAATCGGTGAAGGGCAAGGCGAAGGAGGCGATCGCGGTGAGCGCTGTGGACCACAGCAGCATGCGCTTGTGGCCGAACATGTCGCCGAGCTTCGCGAAGGCGGGCACCACGAGCGCTGACAGCATGAGCTGACTGCCCTCGAGCCAGTTCACGTCGGCGTCATGCACCCCAAGGTGCCTGGCGATGTCGGTGAGCATGGGCGTGTAGTAGCCCTGCAGGATGCCGCTCGTGAACTCGATGAAGGCGAGGAAGCCGACAACGCCGGCGAGCGCTCCCAGTCGCACGCGCGGCTTCGCCGCAGCGGGGGAGGTCTGCTTTGCCGGGGTCACGCAGGTAGCCCCTCGATGAGGCGGCGATGGAACAGCTCACCGCGTGCAAGCTCTGCAACTGCGACGCGCTCGTCAACGCCGTGGATCGTGGCGCGCTGTTCGGCGTTCATCATGAGCGGAGCGAAACGGTAGGTTGCCGGGGCATAGCGGTGAAAGTAGCGGGAGTCGGTCGCGGCAAGCGTCACATAGGGCACGGCGACCGCGTCCGGGTGGGAGGCCCTGAGCGCGGCGGCGATCAGGGCGAACTGTGGGCCGTCTGATGGCGACTCGGGCGACGCGTCGTTGCCTTCGAGCACGTCGACCGAGACGGCATCGTCGCCGATGCGACGGCGCAGGCGCTCAGCAGCACCCGCAACCGTCTCGCCGAGGGCGAGCCGCAGATTGAGGGTGGCGCTCGCCTCTGAGGGCAGCACATTGTTGGCTGTGCCGCCGGCGAGTCGGGTGGGGGCGATGGTGGTGCGCACGAGCGCAGCTGCCTCACCGCCGAGCGCCGCGAACACGCGCGCGTTGAGCCAGGGCCAGGAGGCGAGCAGCCGGTACAGCGGGCGCCCGATGCCGCGTGAACGCGGCGCGAACAGGCCGAGCATGCGCGGGATCGCGCGGGGCGCACGGGCGCGGAACGTGCCCGGCGTGAGCCGGTTCACCGCACGGGCGACACGGCCCACAGCAGTGAGCTCTGGCGGCACCGAGGCGTGACCGCCATCGCCCCTGGCGCTGATCCGCACAGTGGCGATGCCCTTCTCACCCACACCCACCATGCCGGCGGTGCCCGTGACGAATGGCAGCGGCGCGTCGGTCACGGCACCGCCTTCGTCGAGCACGATCCACGGCCGCACGCCTCGTTCGTGCAGTGTGTCGGAGATGGTGCGCGCGGCGGCCCCGAACGTCTCCTCATTGCCTCCGAATGAGAGCAGCACGTCTCGTGCGGGCGTGAAGCCTGCCGCGAGGAGGTTCTCGACAGCTTCGAGCACCACGAGCAGCGGACCCTTGTCATCGAGGGCGCCGCGGCCGTGCACGAAGCCGTCCTCGATGCGCCCCTCGAATGCGGGGAATCGCCAGTGATCGCTCGGGTCGACGGGCACGACGTCGTAGTGCGCCATCAGCACCGCGGGATCGGCCGAGCTGCCGCGCCCCTGCCAGCGGAACAGCAGGCCGAAGTCGGTGATGCGCTCGCGCTCCAACTGCTGGTGCGTGAGCGGGTAGAGCTCTTCGAGCAGGGCCACGAAGTCTTCGAAAGGCTGTGAGCCGCGCTCTTCGAGTTCTGCGGAAACCGTGGGGATGCTGATCATGCGCGAAAGGCGTGTTTCGGCACCCGGTCGGGGAGTGACATCAACGTTGGCTGTCATGGCGCCAGTCTAGGGCGTGTCTCGTGCATCGTCGCCGTTGTCGTCGCCCTTGCAAGCAGCGCCGGGGCGGGGTGCCTGCCCCGCCCTAGCCACCGCTACTTCTGCTCTGCCGCCTCGCGCCAGCCCTTCTCCTTCTCGATCCACTCGTTGTCCTGCGGGAAGTCTTCCTCGCTGGTGATGCGGCGCACTTCGAGCTTGTTGCCCGGGCCGAGCGGGCAGCGTTTGGCCCACTCGATGGCCTCCTCCTGGGTGGGTACGTCGAGCACCCAGAAGCCGTTGAACTGCGACTCGGTGGTGCCGTAGGCGCCCTGGGTGACGAGTGGGGGGTGGGTTGAGAAGTCGACGACGGCGCCCTCGGCCGGCGGGGTGAGGCCGTCGCCGCCAGCCATGACACCGGCTTCGATGAGCGATTCGTTGTAACGTCCCATGGCCTCGATGATCTGCTCGAAGGGCACGTCTTTCGAGGCCTGCAGTGCTTCGTCGGTGGCGCGCATGATCAGCATGTATTTCATGGTGAACTCCATTCGGTTCGGGTCCTGATTCGACACTGCCACTGCTGGGTGCCGATGGGAACCCTCAAATTGCCGCCGCGCATACGAACAACTGAGCCCCGGGTCGCAGCTCCTTATGAGATGAGGCTGCGATCCGGGGCTCAGCTTCGGCGGGTGAGGGCTACGCCTTCGCGGGCTCCGGATCCCGGATCTCGTCCGTCGACGGGCCGCCGGGGTGCGCCACCACGGTCTCCACATCGGTGTTGTCGAAGGCCTGGCCCTTGCGAGGAGCGTTGTAGAGATCGACGTCGAGGATGCCCTCGCGCTTCGCGACGATCGTAGGCACGAGTGCCTGGCCGGCGACATTCACCGCGGTGCGGCCCATGTCGATGATGGGGTCGACAGCGAGCAGCAGGCCCACGCCTTCAAGGGGCAGACCCAGCGTCGACAGGGTCAGCGTGAGCATCACGGTCGCGCCGGTGGTGCCCGCGGTGGCGGCCGAGCCGACCACCGAAACGATCACGATGAGCAGGTACTGCACGATGGTGAGGTCGATGCCGAAGAACTGCGCGATGAAGATCGCGGCGAGGGCGGGGTAGACCGCGGCGCAGCCGTCCATCTTGGTGGTTGCGCCGAGCGGCACTGCGAAGGAGGCGTAGCCGCGCGGCACGCCGAGGTTGCGCTCGGTGACGCGCTGGGTGAGCGGCAGTGTGCCGATCGACGAGCGGCTCACGAAGGCCAGCTGAACAGCGGGCCACACCCCTGAGAAGTACTGCTTGACCGAGAGGCCATGCGCCTTCACGAGCACGGGGTAGACCACGAAGAGCACGAGTGCGAGTCCCAGGTAAAGCACCGCGACGAACCAGGTGAGCGAGCCCATCTTGTCCCAGCCGTACTCGGCGACGGCGTTGCCGATGAGGCCGAGGGTGCCCAGGGGCGCGATCCTGATGATCCACCACAGCACCTTCTGGATGACCGCGAGCGCGGATTCGGTGAGCTTGATGAACGGTTCCGCCTTCTCGCCGATCTTGAGCGCTGCGATGCCGACAGCGACCGAGATCACGATGACTTGCAGCACGTTGAAGCTGGCGGATCCGGTGAAGGAGCCCGTCTCGGCGTCGACGCCGCCGTTCACGCCGAGGCCCAGGAAGTTCGAGGGCACGAGGCCGATGAGGAAGTTCCACCAGCTGCCGACGGCGTAGGGATCGCCGGTCTCGAGTTCGCTCTGGGAGGCCTGCGCGCCGGGCTGGAACACGACGCCGAGCGCGATGCCAATGGTGACGGCGATAAGGGCGGTGATGGCGAACCACAGCAGGGTCTGGCCTGCGAGGCGAGCGGCGTTCGTGACCTGGCGCAGGCCGACGATGCTCGACACAATGGCGGTGAAGATGAGCGGCACGACTGCGGCGCGCAGCAGTGACACGTAGCTGTCACCGATGGTGCCGAGGGTTGCCTGAAGGCCGTTCGGATTGCCTTCTGCGTCGGCCCCGATCGAGCGGGCGATGCCGCCGAGCACGAGGCCGAGCGCTAGTGCGGCGAGGATTTGCCACCCGAAGGAGGTCACCCACTTGGGGAGGCGGCGCCGCGTTTCGGGTGCGGTCGGAGAAGTCGACACGACAGGGTTCCTTTCGATGGTGAGCGCGGGATCTGAGGTGTGCGGATCTGCGCGAAGTGCGTGCGGGCGTGAAGCCCGGGCCGCAGGAGAGTGTAGCAAGCTATTCGCCTGAGTTATTCCACATATTGCAAATTGTTGAGTTGAGATGTGCTTGCTTGCGCTGTGCGGCGGCGGATCGGCGGCGCTGTCGCGCCGCGATCCGCTGCCGAATGTGGCGAGGCCGGGTATCCTGGCCCTATGGCAGATTCTTCGTTTGACGTGGTGAGCAAGATCGATTCGATGGAGGTCGAGAACGCGGTCAACCAGGCCCGCAAGGAGGTCGAACAGCGCTACGACTTCAAGGGTGTGGGTGCTGACGTGACCTTCTCGGGTGACAACATTCAGATCAGGGCCAACACCGAGGAGCGCGCGAACGCCGTGCTCGACGTGCTGCAGTCGAAGTTCATCAAGCGCGGCCTCTCGCTCAAGGCGCTCGACAGTGGCGAGCCCTACCCGAGCGGTAAGGAGTATCGCATCGACTCCAAGCTGAAGGAGGGCATCGACCAGGCCACCGCCAAGAAGTTGAACAAGCTGATCCGCGACGAGGCCCCGAAGGCCGTCAAGTCGCAGATCCAGGGCGACGAGCTGCGCGTCAGCTCGAAGAGCCGTGACGATCTGCAGGAGACTATCGCGCTGCTCAAGGGTGCCGACGTCGACGTGGCCTTGCAGTTCGTCAACTTCCGCTGAACATGATCGGCCAGAACCTGCTCGGACCAGAGCCCACCCATCTGCAGCCCGAGCCTGAAGTTGTCGCGGCGCTCGCCGCCGGCGCCGATCTCGAATCGGTCGTGCGGGAGCACCCCGAGTCGCCGCTCGCCTGGGCGCTGCTCGCCGACAGCGCCGACTCCGAGGGGCGTGAGATCGAGGCCTACGCCTATGCCCGTGTGGGCTACCATCGCGGGCTCGATGCGCTGCGCAAGGCGGGCTGGCGCGGGGCCGGGCCACTGCCGTGGGCTCACGAGCCCAACAGGGGAGTGCTGCGCGCGCTCTATGCGCTGCGCCGATCCGCCGCCCGCATAGGCGAGCACAGCGAGGTCACCCGGCTCACCGAGTTTCTCGACGGAGCCGACCCGCAAGCCATCGCGGCCATCGAGGCCACCGACGCCACTAACGCCTGAGTGCCAACGGCCGAAGCAACCTTCGGTCGCCACCCCTGTGGGTGCGCCGCGGGCCTTCCGATCCAGCCGAATCGGCTTCGTCGGGGGTGCCGGGTAGACTGGGGCGGTATCTGCCACAGCTGCAAAGGAAGGGGCTGAAATGCCCGCAGTGCTCATCACCGGTGCCCAGTGGGGCGACGAGGGGAAGGGGCGAGCGACCGACCTGCTCGGCAGCCGCGTCGAGTACGTGGTCAAGTTCAACGGCGGCAACAACGCCGGCCACACTGTTGTGGTGGGCAACGAGAAGTACGCCCTGCACTTGCTCCCCTCCGGCATTCTGACTCCCGGCGTCGTGCCCGTCATCGGTAACGGTGTGGTGATCGACCTCGGCGTGCTCAAGCAGGAGCTCGATGCCCTCAGCAGCCGCGGCGTCGACGTGTCGCGCCTGAAGGTGAGCGCGAACGCGCACGTCATCACCGCCTACCACCGCACCCTCGACAAGGTCACCGAACGCTTCCTGGGCAAGCGTCAGATCGGCACGACGGGCCGCGGCATCGGCCCGGCCTACGCCGACAAGATCAACAGGGTGGGAATCCGCATCCAGGATCTCTTCGACGAGAGCATTCTGCGCCAGAAGGTCGAAGCGGCGCTTGAGTTCAAGAACCAGGTGCTCGTCAAGATCTACAACCGACGCGCCATCGAGGCCGACGAGGTGATCGCCGACCTGCTGAGCTTCCGCGAAATGCTCGAGCCGATGGTGTGCGACACCGGGCTGCTGCTGCATGAGGCCATGCAAGACGGCAAGACCGTGCTGTTCGAGGCTGGACAGGCCACGATGCTCGACATCGACCACGGCACCTACCCCTTCGTCACCTCATCGAACGCGACCGCAGGCGGTGCGAGCACCGGCTCGGGTCTGCCCCCGCACCAGCTCGACCGCATCATCTCCGTGGTGAAGGCCTACACGACCCGCGTCGGTGCCGGCCCGTTCCCCACTGAGCTCTTCGATGAGTTCGGCGAGCACCTCGCGAGCGTCGGCCACGAATACGGCACCACCACGGGCCGGGCCCGCCGCTGCGGCTGGTACGACGCGCCCATCGCGCGTTACGCAGCCCGCATCAACGGTGTCACCGACTTCGTACTTACCAAGCTGGATGTGCTTTCTGGTCTTGAAACGATCCCGGTCTGCGTCGCCTACGACGTGAACGGCGTGCGGCACGATGAGATGCCCGTGAATCAGAGCGACTTCCACCACGCGAAGCCGATCTACGAGGAGTTCCCCGGTTGGTCGGAAGACATCTCGGGCGCGCGACGCTTCGAAGATCTGCCGAAGAACGCGCAGGATTACATCCTCGCGCTCGAAGCGATGAGCGGTGCTCGTATCTCAGCGATCGGCGTCGGCCCCGAGCGCGAGCAGGTCGTGGTGCGCCACGACCTGCTCGACTGAGGGGGCGAGTGTGAGCGAGCCGACGCCTGAGCAGCGCCTCACCGCGCTGCGCTCCAGCATCGACAACATCGATGCGGCGCTCGTGCACATGCTCGCGGAGCGCTTCCGCTGCACGCAGGAGGTTGGTCGATTGAAGGCCGATCACGACATGCCGCCGTCGGACCCTTCGCGTGAGGCGCGGCAGATTGCGCGTTTGCGTTCCCTCGCCGAGGACGCGCACCTCGACCCCGAGTTCGCCGAGAAGTGGTTCAACTTCGTGGTGGCAGAGGTGATTCGCCACCACACCCGCATCGCGAACGAGTCGGAGTAGCGGCGGGGTCGCAGGCCGAACAGAACATCGCACTTGCGAATCATTCGAACATATGTTCGAATGAGCGCATGAGGTGGAACGGTCAACGCGTAGACGCGGCGTCGGAGGCGACGCTGCCGGGGCTCGGCCTCGGCGAGGTTGCAGCGCTGCCCGGCCACCTGCGCACGGTCAGAGCGCCCGAGTTCGCCGGCCTGGTCTTTCACGAGGTGATCGCGAAGAGCGCGCTCAACCGGGTGCCGGCCTCGTCTTCGATGCCCTTCTCCTGGACCATCAACCCCTATCGCGGCTGTTCTCACGCCTGCGTGTACTGCTTCGCCAGGGGATCTCACCGCTACCTCGACTTCGACACGGGCCGCGACTTCGATTCGCAGATCGTGGTGAAGGTCAATATCGCGGAGGTGCTCGGCCGTGAGCTGGGCAGGCCGAGCTGGGCGGGAGAGCATGTGGCGCTCGGCACCAACACCGATCCCTATCAGCGCGCTGAGGGTCGGTACCGGCTCATGCCCGGCATTATCGATGCCCTCGCCCGCAGCGCAACGCCCATGTCGATCCTCACCAAGGGCACCCTGCTGCGCCGCGATCTGCCGCAACTCGTTGAAGTCGCGCAGCGTGCCCCCGTCACGCTGTCGATGTCGATCGCGGTGACCGACCCCGAGCTGCAACGCGCGATCGAGCCGGGGGTGCCCTCGGCCCGTGCAAGGCTCGACACCATCGCCACAGCCCGCGATGCCGGCTTCGCGCCCGACGTCTTCGTGATGCCAGTGATGCCGCACCTCACCGACTCCACCGAGCAACTCGGCTCGCTATTGCGCGACATCCGCGCCGCGGGCGCCCGCTCGGTCATGTACGGCCCGCTGCATCTCAGGGCTCACGTCAAACCATGGTTCTTCGCATGGCTCGAGCGGGCATACCCGGAGCTCCTGCCGGTCTACCATTCGCTCTACCCAGGCAGTGCGAGCCGCGCCCCGCAGGCCTACCGCATAGAGCTGGCTGCGCGGATCCGCCCCATCATCCGGCGCCTCGGGCTCGAATGGTCGGCGCCGCGCGACACCGGCGCCGCGCGAAGCAGGGCGCAGTTCTCTGCTGAGCAGCTCGCCACGATCGGCCCACCCGGGGTTCCCGCACCCACGCTGTTCTGAGAGGCGAGGAGACGCGAGGTGAGAATGCGACGAGGCAGAGATGAGAGCGTGCGGGGGCGCGATCGCCTCGCTGCGCTCAGGCGGCGGATCGAGCCATCGTGGTGCTCGCGGTGCGCGCCTCGGCAATCGCATCGAGCACCCGCAGGCGCAGCGCGTTCCCGCGGTCCGCAAAACCGCGCTGCAGGCGGGCGTACTCTCGCTTGCCGGCCGCAGTCTCAATGGGGATCGCCTGCAGTTGCACCCCCGAAGCGCCGACGAAGGCGCTCACGTCGTAGGGCGAGGCCCGCATATCGACTTCCCGAATGTCCCGCGCCAACTCAAAGGCATCGAGTAGCGTTTCGCCAGGCACGATCGGCCCGAGCTTCGCCGCCCATTTGTAGACGTCCATGCCGGCGTGCAGGCAGCCCGGCTGTTCCAGTTCGGGCTGCGACTCCCGGGTGGGTTGCAGTGCATTGAGCGGCGCGGCCTCGGGGGTAAAGAACCGAAACGCATCGAAGTGGGTGCAGCCAATAGGGTGACTCTCGACGACGAGGTCTGTGGCCTCGTGGCCAATACGCAGCGGCAGCGCAGTGTGCCGCAGCTGCTCAGAAGTCATGCGGTAGACCATCGCCCACTCGTGCAGGCCGAAACAGCCGAAGCGAGGTGCCCGATCGAGCGTGCGGCGCAGTAGCGTCTCGACGTAGTCAACGGTGCCCCCGCGCTTGGCGAAGAAGCCCACAACATCGACTGCCGCATGCTCAGCAGTCGAGCCCGCCGACCCCGCAGCAATGCGCGCCTCCGAGTCGCCCCGGCGCACGGGCGTGTAGTGCCGCCACGCCCCGCGATCCGGAGCCGCATTCTCCAGCACCACCCCGGCACCCGGGTGCCACCTGCGCAGCTCCGCAGGCTTGACCGAGTAGTAAGTCCACAGGAAGTCTTCCACCGGATGCCGCTCCCCGAGCAGCTTCCGCTCGCGATGCGCCGCGGTGAGGGCATCAGCGCGCAACTGGTGGGCGATCTCGCGTGACCGCCACTCGTTCTGACGCAGCATCAGTGCTCCATGCCCCGCAGCTTGTCGATCTCGCGGCGTTCGCGCTTTGTCGGCCTGCCCGCGCCGCGGTCGCGCAGCACCGGTGACGGGCGCTCAACGCGTGGCGGTGCCGGCGGGGTCAGATCTTCGAAGTAGTGCGCCGCATCGGCTGCGCTGCCGCGACGTGACGCCAGCCCCGTCACGCGGTAGACACGATCGAAGCCGTGCAGACGCACCCGCACCTCATCGCCCACCCGCACCGCCTGCGCGGCCTTCGCTGGCTGATCGTTCACGCGCACATGCCCGGCCCGGCACGCCGCCGTGGCCTGGCTGCGGGTTTTTGCGAGCCGAGCTGCCCACACCCAGCTGTCGAGTCGCACCGAATCCATGCAGATCAGGCTACCCGCCTCACCTCAAACCCGGCGGGTGATCAGGCAGGATGGGAGCATGAGCGCCGAATACGAGACCATCGCCGCGCCCGTCGAGGCCGAGCTCGAAATCTCACGCTCGCGCTTTCTGACGCGCCTCGAGCGCGTCGACAACGAGGAGCACGCGCGAGCCGTCATCGCCAGGGTGCGCGCCGATCACCCTCGCGCCAGGCACCACTGCTCGGCATTCGTGCTCGGGCCGGATGGCCGGGTGCAGCGATCCAACGACGATGGCGAGCCGAGTGGCACTGCAGGTGCGCCGATGCTCGACGCGCTCGTGTCGGCGGGCCTCAGCGATGTTGTCGCTGTGGTCACCAGATACTTCGGCGGGGTGCTGCTCGGGGCCGGCGGCCTCACCCGCGCCTATCGGGCCTCCGTCGCGGAGGCAGTGTTGCAATCGACGCGGCTGCAGCGGGGCCTGCGCCGTGAGGTTGTGGTGACGAGCGGGTATGAGGTGGCGCCGGTGATCGAAGCCGAGGCTCGACGGCGAGGCTACGGTGTCGGCGATGCCGGTTACAGCGATCGGGTGGAGCAACGCTACCTCGTCGCAGACGACGATCTTGCCGCCCTTGCTGCCGTCGCAGCCGAACTCAGCGCGGGGACCGCCGAAGTGAAGCCGGGCGAGGCCGCGTACATCGATCTGCCGGACTGAAGCCGTGTAAGTGAATTCGTTCCCCTCGGAGGGGCACACCGAGGGGAACGAAGAAGCCCCCGACGACCTGGGGGACAGGGCCGGGGGCTCAATCCCTCCCGCGGAGATGGACACCGGTGGGAGAGAGTGACGTCTTCCCGGGGGGAACTGGGTTGAGCGCCGATATTGATACTAAAAGCGTAGATTTCGCACAGGTGCGAAAAGCATCGAACTTCACCCGTCCTTTCACCCGCGGGTGGGGTACAGAACGGAAAAGGGTGAATTTTTGAACCCCAGTTCTCTGTCGGAGGCCCGCGATAGCCTGTGGGAGTGAACTTCTGGTCAGAGATCGTCGGTCAGGCCGATGCGGTGCGAGCGCTGCAGCATGCCTCCG
The DNA here is from genome assembly GCF_037148395.1 of Leucobacter sp. MMO-125. Lineage (NCBI taxonomy): Bacteria > Bacillati > Actinomycetota > Actinomycetes > Micrococcales > Microbacteriaceae > Leucobacter > Leucobacter sp. MMO-125. The sequence continues at coordinate 140,533 of NZ_JBBCTL010000003.1, read as the reverse complement.
ATCCCGCAGCCGCCGCGCCTCCCGCGCATGCCTGGCTCATCACAGGCCCACCAGGATCGGGCCGCTCCAACCTCGCGTTCCGCTTCGCCGCCGCACTCATCGCGCGCACCGAGGCCGAACGCCAGATCGTGTTCGAGCAGGTGCGAGCCCGCACCCACCCCGACCTGGGGGTGCTCACCACGCAGAAGCTGCTCATCGATATCAAGGCCGCCCGCGAAATCGTCACCACCGCGCACTACGCGCCCGCGGAAGGGCGGTTCAGGGTGATCGTCATCGAAGATGCCGATCGCATGCCCGAGCGCACCTCGAACGTGCTGCTCAAAGCCCTCGAAGAGCCGCCGGAGCGCACCATCTGGGTGCTCTGCGCACCCAGTGAGGCCGATCTGCTGCCCACGATCCGCTCTCGCACCCGCTCGCTGCGCCTGGTGACCCCCAGCCCCGATGACATTGCGCGACTGCTCCACGAACGCGACGGCATCGACGTCGCCGCAGCCGAACGTGCGGCCCGTCTGGCTCAGAGCCACATCGGCATGGCCCGCCGGCTTGCGAGTGACCCCGAGGCGATGGCGCGTCGCGAGCGTTCCCTCGAAGTGGCGCTCTCGATTAGCACCCTGGGCGATGCCATGCGCGCAGCCGCATCACTCGTGAAGGTTGCTGAGGCCGACGCCGCAGCGCTCACCGAGCAGCTCGACGCCCGCGAACGCGAGGAAGCCCTGCGCAGCCTGGGGCTCGCACCCGGCGCGGCGATCCCGCTTCAGATGCGCGCTCAGGTGCGCGCGCTCGAAGAAGACCAGAAACGCCGGGCCACCCGCAGCCTGCGCGACGGCATCGATCGCATTCTCACCGACCTGCTCTCGCTCTACCGAGATGTGCTGCTCGTGGCCCTCGGCGCAGAACCCGAGCTCATCAACCGCGAGCACGCGAAGCGCATCGCAGAGCTCGCTGAACGGTGGTCGCCCACGCGGGCGCTCGCGATGGTCACCGCAGTCGAAACCGCGCGGCAGCGTCTCACCCGCGGCATCACGCCAGGGCTCGTGCTCGAAGCACTGTTCGCCGCGATCGTCACACCTGTGCCGAGTGGTGCGGCGCTTCAGGCAGGAGCGAGGGCATGAGCGCCGGCAGCGCGGGGAGCGCAGCAGCCCGCCGCACCGCTCGTCGGGTTGCGGGCCGCGCAGTGGCCGCGGCGATCCTCTCAGCATCACTGCTGCTCACGGGCTGCAGCCCCCTGATGTCGTTCTTCGGCGGCGGATCGCCGGCGGTCAAACTGCCTGAACGCCCGAGCGGCGGTGTCGAGGGCTTCGCTGCTCAGCAGCCCGCCTGGTCGCCCTGCGGCGACGGCATGCAGTGCGCCGACGTATATGCCCCGCTGGACTGGGGCGATCCCGGCGGCGAAACGATCACGCTGCGACTCGTGAAGCACCCTGCCACGGGAGACAACCGCATCGGCACCCTGTTCGTGAATCCCGGCGGTCCGGGCGCCTCGGGGGCAGACTACGTGGCCGAGAGCCTCGACTACGCCGTGCCAGACGAGGTGCAGCGCGCCTACGACATCATCGGCTGGGACCCGCGCGGAGTGGGGCAGTCGACGCAGGTGCGCTGCTTCGACGCAGCCGGAATGGACGACTTCCTCTTCGGGGTTGAGCCCGGGGCTGAGCCCGTGCGCGGAGACGACGCTTGGATCGACGCCGCCCTCGAAGAGTCTCGCGCCTTCGGCGAAGCCTGCAAGAAGGGCACCGGAGACCTCATCGGCCATGTGAGCACCGCCGACACCGTGCAAGACCTCGACATGCTGCGCGCCATCGTCGGCGACGAGCAGCTGCACTACCTCGGCTTCTCGTACGGCACCTACATCGGTGCGCGGTACGCCGACGCCTACCCTGAGCGCGTGGGCCGTCTTGTGCTCGACGGCGCGATGGACCCAACGGCATCCCTCTCCGACGTGGTGCGCGAGCAAACCCGCGGGTTCGAACTTTCCCTGCGGGCATACCTCACCGACTGTCTGCAGCGCAAGGATTGCCCCTTCACGGGCAGCGTCGACGATGCGATGGAACGTATCGGTGCGCTTCTCGACAGAGTCGACGCGAAGCCACTCAAGGGAGCAGACGGCCGCATGGTCGGCGCGAACACGATGCTCACCGCGATCATCACGCCGCTCTACTCGCAGGGCAACTGGGGCTACCTCGATCAGCTATTCGCCTCAGCAGAACAGGGCGACGCCGAGGTGGCGCTGTCGCTCGCCGATTTCTACTACGACCGGGTCGGCGGCGAGTACGCAAGCAACTCGACCGAGGCGTTCTCGGCGATCAACTGCCTTGATTACCCCACAGCAGAGCTGGACCGGGACCGCATGCGGGCTGATGCGGCAGAACTCGACCGCATCGCGCCCACGATCGGGCGTTTCCAGGGCTTCGGCGACCTGGCGTGCGCCGAATGGCCGGTGCAGGGCGTGTCTGAGCGCCTACCGGTGACGGCTGCCGGTGCTGCGCCCATTCTTGTGGTGGGCACCACTGGTGATCCGGCGACCCCGTATCGTTGGGCCGAATCGCTCGCCGATCAGCTCGAGAGTGGTGTGCTTGTCACCTACCGTGGCGAGGGCCACACCGCCTACGGTGAGAGCGACTGCGTGCGCGATGTGGTCGATGCCTACCTGCTCAAGGGGGTCGTGCCGAAGCAGGATCCGCTCTGTTCGTAGCGGTCTTGCGCGACTCGAATCGGGCTGCGCGCTTGTGGTAAAGTAGGCGCTTGTGTGCGGGAGCAATTCCGCACCAGGCCGCCTTAGCTCAGGGGTAGAGCAGTTCCCTCGTAAAGAACAGGTCGTCGGTTCAAATCCGACAGGCGGCTCTCATCGACAGTCCTCGCTTCGGCGGGGGCTGTTCCCGTTTCCGGGAAGCTCCCAGCAGCTTTCGCCCCGCTTTGCGCCGCGTAGGCTGGTGGCGTGAACGAACCAGCTGTTGCTGCCTCGCCGGGCGCGTCGAAGCCGCGTATCGCGTACTGGGATAACGCGCGGTTTCTGCTGATCGTGCTCGTCGTGGTAGGCCACATGATCTCGACGGTGCGCACCGACTCCGCTGAGGGGTTCGCCCTCTACACCTTCATCTACCTGTTCCACATGCCCGCGATGATATTGCTGGCTGGGCTGTTTTCGAAGCCGGAGATCACTCCGAAGGCGCTCGCCTCAACCGTGCAGTTGCTCGCTACCTGGCTGCTCTGGGAGGGCATCTGGGCGGGAATCAGGTTCACGGTTACGGGCCAGGAGCCGGGGGCTGGCTTTCTGGTCAATCCCGCATGGACGTTGTGGTTCTTGGTCTCGCTGGTGACGATGCGGATCCTGCTGCCCTACATTGCGAAGCTTCGGCACCCGTTGCTGTTCTCGGTTGTGCTGGCGTTGGGGTCGGGGCTGCTGCCCGCGGTAGGCACGGCATTCTCCGCGTCGCGCACGCTAGTGTTTCTGCCGTTTTTTGTGGCCGGCTGGTTGATCAAGGATCGCGGTTGGCTCGACGGCGAGTGGTTCGTGCACCCAGCAAAGTGGGCTCGCCTCGCGGCGTGGGGTTTGTTCGGGGCGCTCGCGTTCCTGCTGGCCCTCACTCCCCGGCTGCGAGAAATCTGGCGTATCGACCGTTGGTTGACCTGGCGTGACGACTACCTCACCCTGTTCGAGCGAGCCCCGCTCGGCGACTGGCAGCCGAGCGCGTGGGTGTGGGTGTCGCTCGGGGGTATGGCGGTGACTGCGGCGCTGCTGGTCTTGGCGGCAGCGCTGACGCTGGCGATGCTCGTGGTGACGCCGCGCCGTCGCAGCATCATCACGGTGTGGGGCGCGCGCACGCTCTACGTCTACCTGTTGCACGGCCCCGTGGTGTGGGCGCTGCGTGAGAGCGGAGCGGTCGACGCGATGGCCGATGCTGGTGGCCTGCTGGTGCTTGTGGCGTTTGGGGTTGCCCTCGCGGTGCTGTTCTCGCTGATGTGGATCGCGCGCGTGTTTCGACCGGTGATCGAACCGCGTGTCGACTGGCTGCTGCGGAGCCCGTAGCGGCGTGTCTTCGCGTGCCGCGTGCGAGAAATGTCCGTGGGTCGCGGTACGTTCGGAGCACGGGCATCGCAGAGGAGGTCACCGTGCATCGGCAGCAGCGAGATCGGCGCAACGCGCGTTCTGTGCGTGCGATGCGGCTCGTCTGCGGCACGGTCGTGGTGGCGCTGCTCGCGGGTTGTGCACAGATCGCCCCTGTCGCCGGGTGGCAGCCCCCGGAGTGGCCCTCGGCTGCGGGGGTGAGCTTGGTGGTGGCTGACGAGGCCACGGGTGGCAGCGCGGGTTCGGTGGTTGCTGATGGAATGGCCGCGATCGGTGGGAAGGATCTCGGCTTCATCGAGCGGCGATTGCGCAATGACCGGGCTCGCCTGCAGGCGCGCTACGTCGAGATACCCGGATGGCATCGCTTCAATGAGCGCATGATTGAACTGCTGCACGGCGCTATTGCCGCGACGGGCACCGCGATTGCGCCTGAGGTGTTCCCGGTTGCGGCAGGGCTGTCGCACGGCGGCTGCGTGCCTGGTTCGGCGAGTCGGCCGGCGGCACAGCTGCTCGCCGATCCGTTGACGGGCCCGCTTGATGGTACCGGAGCAGGCACCTCGTTCGTCTGCGAGATCACCACGGCGTTCGGTTCGATCGTCGGGGTGACCGCGAGAACTGTCGTGGGCGGCCCCGAGGGTGTCACGAGCGACAGCGCGGTCACGCTCTACGCCGATGTGGCGACGGGCGAGGTGCACGAGTCAGGCGATCTGTGGAGTGCTGAGGCTCCTGGCCAGATGTGGACGAGCACCGTCGAGCTGCTGCGGCGGCAAGCCGGAGGGCTGAGCGCGGCCCCTGTCGCTGCGCCCGATGATGCGCAACTGCAGCTCGCCCGCCGCGCGCTTGCTTCGGCACGTTTCACCGAGAGCGGTGCCAGCGTCGTGCTGCCTGTCGGCATCAGCGCGCCCGAGCTGGCCGGTCTCGGCATGAAAGCCACAGACGCTGTCACGACAGTCGACATCAGCGGCGAGCAACTGGCAGCGTGGCTGAGCCCGTTCGGGGTTGAGATGCAGGCCGGTCGGGGCGCACCTTTCGTGGGGATGCCGACCTGGCGGGCTGATCAACCGGTCGATTGCAGCCTGCTCGCCTGCGTGGCGGTGACCTACGATGATGGGCCTTCCGAGCACACCGCGCGGCTGCTCGACACTCTGCGCGCTGAGCGGTCGGCGGCCACCTTCTTCATGATCGGTTCCGCCGTGCGCGCGCAGCCCGAACTCGCGCAGCGCGTCGCCACTGAGGGGCACGGCATCGGCAGCCACACGATGACCCACCCCGACCTCACAACGGTCAGCCCTGACAAAGCTCGCACGGAGGTGCTCGACGCCGAGGCGATGCTCACACGGGTCACAGGGCGCACCATCACCACCTACCGCCCGCCCTACGGTGCGGTGAATGAGCGGGTGCTCGCCGCTGTAGGGCAGCCGGCGATTCTGTGGTCGATCGACACGCTCGATTGGAAAAAGCCGGGCCGTGAAGAACTCGTGCAGCGATCAGTAGGCGTCGCCGCTCCCGGCGACATCATTCTCTTCCACGATTCGCACGCCGAGACTGTCGACAGTGCTGAGGTGGTGCTGCGGGGCTTGCGCGATCGGGGTTTCACGCTGGTGACTGTCGATCAACTGTTCGGCGGCCAGGTGCCGGGTGGAAGGGTGACACGACGATGAGCCGCCGCAGCCAGGAGTCGCGCACCGCGACGGTGCGGGTGACCGCCGGGCCGGAAGAGCCGCGCGAGCAAGGGCAGCGGCGTCCGTCACGCGCCCGCGTCTGGGTGGTATCGGTGCTGTTCGCGGTGCTGGCGCTCCTTGTCGCGGCTGCCGCCTACGCGGTCACGTTCGCTCCCGAGCAGTACGCGAGTGCGCAGGCGGTATCAGCCGATGGCGAGGCTGCCTCTGAGGTGGGCGGTGGGGTGCAGCTCGTGCCGGCCAAGGGCTGGGTGGTGCAGCCGCTCGTGCGCGAGATCGTGGAGTGGCCGCCCTTGCCGCCGCTGCATGACTGGTCAGTGCTGCTGGGGGAGTCGAACGGGCTGCTGCTGCTGTCGCCCGATCACGGCATGCGCGTCGAGGTTGAGGTGCTGAGCCCGGGGAGCGAGCGCGCAGCGCGCGCCTGGCTGCGAGAGTCAGTGTCCAAGAGCGATGCATCTGGTGGTCGCGGGGCGGATGCTCGTGACGGCGCCGATTCGGGGGGTGGGGCGGTTCCCGGAGACGGGGCAGAGACCGGCGATGCTGCGGATGCTGGAAGTGGGGTTCGTTCCGGTGACAGCGGCGATGCGGCCGTGCGCAGTGAGACCCTTGCGTCTGGCTTCGAAGTGCAGCACCTTGACTCCGATGGGGGGATCGCCGCGGTTGTCGATACCGGGTCAGGCTGGGTCACGCTGCGAGCCGAAGCCGTCGGTAGCGCCGCGGGCAAGACCGCGGCCGACACCGCTGCCCACACCGGGAGTGACATAGCGGGTGCAGCCGCAGGCGGCACCGGGGGCCAGCCGCTCGAGCGCTACCGTCCGGCGTTCTCAGCGCTGCTGGAGAGCATCAAGGCGCAGTAGCCCGCAGCGAAGCCGATGCGCCAACCCACGGTCGTGGTGAGACCGGGGCTGGGCAAGCCCAGCGGTAGGTCTCCCTCGCTGCGAGGCCTCGCCGTGTTCACCTCCGCAGCGGCGTTCCCGCCGCTATCCCTCCGACGGGACCAGCAGCTGGTGCTTGGCGAGTTCGCGGTAGAGCGGTGTTGTGTCGAGTAGCTGGGCGTGCGTGCCCTCGCCGACGACACGGCCCTGGTCGAGCACGATGATCTTGTCGGAGTCGACCACCGTCGACAGGCGGTGCGCGATCACCACGAGTGTGCGCCCGGTCGCAACAGAATCGAGTGCATCGCGCATCAGCCGCTCGTTCACCCCGTCGAGGCTGGCCGTCGACTCGTCGAGCAGCAGGATCGGGGGAGCGGTGAGCAGCGCCCGCGCGATCGCGAGTCGCTGCTTCTCCCCACCCGACAGCATGATGCCGTTCTCACCAACCTGCTGATCGAGCGCGCGGGCGAGTTCTGCCTCGGAGAGCGGTGGGACTTCGCCGAGCTCAGCAGCGGGCAGCGAAGTGGTTGTTCGCCCGGCCGAACGGTCGAGAAGCCCGCCGAGGTTTACGGCTCGCAGCACGCGTTCGCAGGCGTGGTCGGTGGCGTCGGGGGCGCCGAGCCGCAGATTGTCGCGCAGGCTGCCCGCAAGCACGGGTGCGTCTTGCTCGACGTACCCCATCTGCGCGCGCACCTCGGAACGGTCGAGGGTGCGCAGATCCGCACCGAACAGCGACACCGCACCCTCGTCAGGGTCATAGAAGCGCTCGATGAGCCCCAGCAGCGTCGACTTACCCGCACCTGAAGGGCCGACGAGAGCGACGCGCGATCCGCGAGGCACCTCGAAGCTCACGCCGTGCAGCACCGGTGTTTCGATGATCTCGGCGGGCGCAGCCTCGGCATCGCGCCGGGCGCCGCGCCCGCCGCGCACGAGATCGCGGGCGTCGGCCCGGGCCGGAGCAGCTGAGCGGTACGTGAAGCGCACCTCGGAGAAGCGGATCGCCGCGGCGGATTCGCGCCTCGACGATTCGAGCGGCATGATGCGGCCGAGCGGCGAAAGCTCGGCGTCATGCTCGGTCTCGGTGGAAAGCTCGGAGATCTCCTGGATGCGGCCCAGCGCCCCCAGGGCCTGATTGATCGCGGTGATCGCCCCGAAGGCCTGCCCCAGTGGCATCACCATCAGGAACAAGAAGATGATGAAGGTGACCAGCTGCGCGATCGTAATGGCCCCCGTCGCAACCCGATAGCCGCCGAGTCCGAGCACCACTAGGAACGACAGCTGCATCGCGAGGAACGACACAGGCACGATGAACGCCGAAATCTTCGCGACCTTCACCCCGAGCAGGTACGCTTCCTCAGCATCGCGCTCGGTGACGCGCTGCTCGCGTTCGGCCGCACCAGCAGCTCTGATGGTGCGGATCGACGAGATGGTGCGATCCACCTGCGCGGCAAGATCACCGACCTTCTCCTGAGCCTTCGCAACTGCCGGCCTGATACGGCTCGACACAAGCACCACCACCAAGAGGGCGGCGAGAATCACACCGAAGGTGATCCCGAACAGCATCGGATCGATCACCAGCATGCCGATGAGCGCACCCACGAAGACGAGCATGCCGCTGATGGCTTCGACAAGTCCCTGTGTGAGCACCGCCCGAAGCAGCGTGGTATCACTGCCGACGCGGGAGACGAGGTCGCCGGTGCGGCGCCTGTCGAACTGCGAAATGGGCAGGTGCAGGATCTTCGCGATGAGACGGCGGCGGCTCGTCAGCACGATGCCCTCGCCCATGCGTTGCAGCACATAGTGCTGCAGACCGCCGAGCACCGCACCCAGGATCACGACAGCGGTGAGCACCGCGAGCAACCCGCCGAGCGACTGACCGCCCTCGACACGGGTGATCACCTGGCCCAGCAGCGGCGGCTGCACCAGTGAGGCCACGGCCCCCACGAGACCGAGTGCGATGGCGAGGGCGAGGGGGCCGCGCTGCTCGAACAGGTAGGGGATCAGCTGCCGCAGCGAAGCGCGGGGCCCGCGAGGGAAGGAGCCTGCGGGGCGCCCCCGCTGCCGGGTGCGTGCGGTGCCGGGAGAAGTCTCATCAGATGTGCCAGCCACGGCCACCACTCTAGGCCAGCTCGGCTGACAAAAAACCCGCCCGCGCCGCGCATGCGCGACCCCCGCCCGAGGGCGACCCGCCTCGCCCGCATGCTGTGTGCATCGAGGTCACCCGTGGGGCCCTTTGGGGGCGGCCGAAAGGGCCACACGGGTGACCTCGATGCTGGGTGAGGCGGATCGCGGCGGATCGCGGAGGGTTGCGGCGGCTGCGTCGGACGGGCAGGCGGATCGCGGCGTCTAGAGGGCGGTAGCGGCGATGGTGCGCGTGGTGATCGCGAGATGCAGTGCGGCCTCAGCAGCCTCGCGGCCCTTCGACTCCGGGGCGCCGGGGCGGCCCGAGCGGTCGAGTGCCTGCTGCTCGTCGTCGGTCGTGAGCACGCCGAAGCCGACGGGGCGGCCGGTGTCGAGCTGCACCCGCGTGAGACCGTCGGTGACGGAGTTGCACACGTAGTCGAAGTGCGGGGTGCCACCGCGCACGATCACGCCGAGGCAGACGGCTGCGTCGAAGCCACCGCCGCCCTGCTCGACGGGGGTGAGTGCGGTCTGCGCGGCGAGCGGCAGTTCGAATGCGCCGGCCACTCGGAAAAGGGCGTGCTCTGCGCCGGCGGCCGCTGATGTGGTCTGCGCGTCGGCGATCATGGGCGCCATGACTTCGTCGTGCCAGCTGCCGGCGATGATGGCAACGCGCAATCCGCTCGCGTCGACGGTGAGGTTGGGGGCTCCGGCTCCACTCATGGGGCGCTCCTTGGGTTGTGGGTTTCAGGATCGGGATGCGCCCGCCGCACCAGGGTGCGGCGGGCGTGGCGGCCGCTGGCTACTGTTCGCGCACCTCTGCGGGCAGTTCGTGGCCCATGCGGTCGCGCTTGGTGTTGAGGTAGCCGATGTTCTGCTCGGTGACGCCCACGAGCAGCGGCACCCGCTCGGAGACGACGATGCCGTGCTCCTCCAGCTGCCGAACCTTCTCGGGGTTGTTGGTGAGCAGGCGCACCCGCTCCACACCGATCTCGGCGAGGATCTCGGCGGCAGCGGTGTAGTCGCGGCTGTCTGCAGGCAGCCCCAGCTGCAGGTTGGCGTCGAGGGTGTCGATGCCCTGTTCCTGCAGTTGGTAGGCCCGCAGCTTGTTGGCGAGGCCGATGCCGCGGCCCTCATGCCCGCGCAGGTATATGACGATGCCGCCGCGCTCGTGCACGAGGTCGAGTGCTGCATCGAGCTGCGGGCCGCACTCGCACTTCAGCGAGCCGAAGGCCTCGCCGGTGATGCACTCGGAGTGCACCCGCACGAGCGCCTCTTTGCCGGGCAGCGAGCCGTCCGGGCCGGGCGCGATCAGCGCGAGGTGGTCGATGCCGAGCCGACGATCGCGGTAGGCACGGGTGCGGAAGTCGCCGTGCACAGTGGGCAGCAGGGTTTCGGCGCGCAGGCTCACGCTGCGGTGCTGCACCTGCTGTGCCGGGGTGGCGACAGGATCATGCTCGTTGAGGTATGCGATGAGCTGCTCGATAGTAATGACGGGCACATTCTCACGCTGCCCCAGTTCGAGCAGTGCGGGGAGGCGCATCATCTCGCCGTCTGCAGCGACGATCTCGCCGATCACCGCGACAGGGCTCAGGCCGGCCAGGCGCATCAGCTCCACGCCTGCTTCGGTGTGCCCGTCGCGAGCGCGAACGCCCCCGTCAACGGCGCGCAGCGGCAGCACATGGCCGGGGCGACGCACATCACTCGGCACCGCGTTGGGGTTGGCGAGGGCGCGCACCGTCGTGGCACGATCACTCGCGCTGATGCCCGTGGTGACGCCGTGCGCGGCGTCAACGGTCACCGTGTATGCCGTTCCGCGTACGTCTTCGTTGCGGTCGACCATCATCGGCAGATCGAGCCTGTCGGCAACCTCATTGGTCATCGGGGCGCACAGCAGGCCGGAAGACCAGTGCACGGTCCACGCGATCCACTCGGGGCTTGCGAGCTCTGCCGAGAGGATCACGTCGCCCTCGTTCTCGCGGTTCTCGTTGTCGGCGACAATCACTGGCCGACCGGCTTTGATAGCGGCGACAGCCTCTTCGATGCTGCTGATGCCGGGCGTTGTGGTGGTCATGCTGGGGTTCCTCCGGTCGTGGTGAAGAAGCTGTGCATGCGCGCGAGATGGCGCGCGAGAATATCGGTTTCGACGTTGACGCGGTCGCCCGCTTCAAGAGAACCGAGCGTGGTCGCGGTGAGCGTTTCGGGGATCAGCGACACCTCGAACCACTGAGCGTCGGCGGGCACGCCTGCGCTGGGCGGGTCTGAGATGGCCGAGACGGTGAGCGAAACACCTGACAGGGTCACCGACCCCTTGTCGACGAGCAGCGGAGCGAGCTCCGGCGACAGCGAGAAGCGCAGCGTGCGCCAGGCGGGGTGCTCCGTCGTGGAGAGCAGCGTGGCCGTGCCGTCGACGTGACCTTGCACGATGTGGCCGCCGAGACGGGTATCGGCGCGCACCGCGCGTTCGAGGTTGACGGGGCTGCCCGGGCGCAGCTCTCCGAGCGTCGACATGCGGATCGACTGCTGCATCACATCAGCGGCGAACCAGCCCCGGCCGGAGCCTGGGTCTGCGTCGGCGCGGCCCTGTTCCACGACTGTCAGACACACGCCCGACACGCAGATCGAGGCACCGTGCTCGGCGTCGCTGGTGACGAGCGGGCCCGCGATGGTGAGGCGGATCGAGTCGCCGATCGGTTCGACGGCGATGATTTCGCCGATCTCTTCGATAAGTCCGGTGAACATGGTTAGTGCTCCTTCGTGGGGGCCGATGCGGTGTGCGAAGCGTCGAGGGTGGCTTTGATGAGCAGATCCGCACCGAGCTGGCTCGTGTGTGAGATGCGCAGCCGTTTGATGCCGGAGATATCGGCGATGCCGAGGTCGCCGAGCGCGAGACGCGGCCCGCCGAGCAGCGCCGGTGCCAGGTAGATGAGCACCTCATCGGCGAGGCCCGCTGCGATGAGCGCGCTTGCGACCGTGGGCCCGCCTTCCACGAAGAGGCGGTGCACTCCGCCGGCGTGCAACGTTGCGAGATCGGCTGCGAGGTCATCGCCTCGCAGCGTGATCGGGGCGTCGAGGCCGTGCGCCACGAGTGCGGGGTGCTGCATCACCCGCGCCTCGGCAGGGATGGCGCGGTGGCCGAGCACGACGGGGATCGGCTGCTGCTCAGCAGGCACCAGCAGGCCGCCGTGTTCGGCGCGGGAGGTGAGTGCGGGATCATCGGCGATCAACGTGCCGGTGCCGACGAGGATCGCATCAGCCTCTGCGCGCCTCCGGTGTACGTCAGCTCGCGCGTCGACGCCGGTGATCCACTGGCTCGATCCGTCGGCCGCGGCAGCCCTGCCGTCGAGGGTTTGCGCCCACTTCACAGTGACGTGCGGGCGCGGGAGCGCTGATCCGCCGCCCGATTGCGGTGTGCTGCTCGGGGCTTCGCGATCCGCCATCTCCGCAGCGGCCTGTCGTGCCAGCCACGGCGCGAGCACGATCCTGGCCTCGCCGGGCAGCACCCCGCCGCGCACCTCGACCCCCGCCGCGCGCAATCGCGCCGCGCCCCCAGCCGATGCCTCGCCCGGATCGCTCACCGCGTAGGCAACCGCCCCGATCCCGGCCTCCAGCAGTGCGACTGCGCAGGGGCCTGTGCGGCCCGTGTGATTGCATGGTTCGAGGGTGACCACAGCGGTGAGCTCGCTGGCCCGCTCCCGCCACTCAGCGGGCAGTTGAGCGAGTGCGACGGTCTCGGCGTGCGGAGTGCCGGATCCGAGATGCCAGCCCTCAGCCACGATGCGCCCCGCGGGGTCGAGCAGCACGCAACCCACCTGCGGGTTCGGGTTGTCGGCGGGGCCGCGGCGTGCGAGCGTGAGGGCGCGACGCATCGCGTCTTCGAGGAGCACCTGCTCGAGCATTCGATCCCCCGTTCGCTCTATGACGCGTATCCGGGGTGCTGAAAACGCCTCCGCGCGAAGCGGAGGTCAGCGTTCCTCTCATCCGGACTCGACAGGCGGCGAACCGCCGTGCCATCACCGTCGGCACCGGAATTTCACCGGTTCGGCCTCGCGGGTGCGAGGTTCGCGGACTGTCACCGCCGGTTCGGATTCTCACCGACCCCGGAACACGCCTCTTACTGTACTCGCTCCCGGTGGGATTCGCCCCCGCGGGGATGGCACTAGTCGAGCAGATCGACGAGCAGGTCGCCCCGCGTGATCACATTGATCACCAGCGCGATGATGAGCGCGTTGAAGAAGAACGCGAGCGTGGTGTGCCACACGATCGTCCACCGCATGCGCGTCGACTGCACCTGCACATCCGAAACCGCGAACGTGGTCGCGTTCGTGAACGCCAGGTAGACGAAGTCGACGAGCCGCGGTATCGGGGAGCCCGGGAAGACGAGGGGCGGATCCGCCTCGCGATGGTAGCGCGAGAAGTAGATGCGCGCGTACCCCCAGTTGAACATCGCCCACGACAGCAGCATCGACCAGATCGCAGTGAACTCGGCCACGGTGTCGCTTTGCCCACTGCCGAGCGCAGTGATGAGGTCTATCGCAACGGTAAGGCCGAGCAGGCTCGCGCCAAAGGTGAGTACCGTGGCGAGCGCTCGCGCCACCGGGTGCCCCACCAGGATGCGCGTCGCTCGCGGATCAGGAACATCGAGCCTGACGAGCACATTGAGCGAGATGACGGTGGCACCGAGATAGAGCGTCGCGAAGAGACACCAGAAGATGCGCAGCAGAGTGCCATTGTCGGGGCCGTCGTCGTTCCACACGATTGCGGCGGCGAGCCAGATGAGCAGCAGCTGCATGAGCGCACCGACAACCTCGCCGACGAGGCTGAGGGCAGCTCCGATGCTGGCGCGTGCGTTGCGGGGGTCAGCCATGATCCAACTGTAGGGGGTGGCCGCGGCTCAGGCCGGTTTCCCTGCCGAAGCAGCCGAGGCCACCAGATCGCGCAGCGAAGCATCGGGCAGATAGGCGCGAGTGAGTGCGATGCCGATGCGCGGCAGATCACCCTCATCGCGGTAGAGCAGATAGAGCGACTCGTGGCGCGGATTGAACTTCTGCTTGAAACGGTGCAGCGACTTGAATCCGTAGAGCGGTTCGATGAGGCCGCCGATCTGCTCGAGCACCTGATCCACCGGGCCGGCCTCCGCTTCGGCCGGGCGCACCAGCGGGGCGCCCGAGAGCGAGATGAACTCGTAGCCCTGCTCCGACAGGTGCTGCGCCGACGCGGCGATCAAGAACTCCATGACCGGGCCGAATCCGCCGTCGCGGCGACGCATCAGGTCGAGAGTCCACCCCACGATGCGTGGTTCGCCGGTCGCAGGATCGGCAGGCCCGTAGACCGGCAGCCACGAGGTGACGCCGTGCAGGTCGCCCCGCCCGTCGACGGCGATGCCCACGAGCACCTCGGGATCCAGCGCCTCATCGACAGTACCCAGCGTGAACCGCATCTCGGGAAGCCCCTTGTCGCCCGTCCACTGCTCCGAGATCGCGCGCACCTGAGCGAGCACGTTCCAGGGTTCCTCGGCGAGCCGCACCATGCGAAACTCGACGCCCTCGCGGGCGGCACGATTGAGGGCAGTGCGCGCAGCACCCCAAGCCTTGCCCGTGAACGCGAGCCCCGGCAGATCGACGATGGTGTCCTCCGCTACGATCACCGAGCGCCACCCCTCCGGCCGCGCCGCAGCGGCCTCCTCACCCGCCGAGAACACGCACGGGATCAGCCCAGCCTGCTGGGTCACCCGCGCGAAATCGGCGAGCGCCGCGCCTGTTTCACCCGCAGGCACGATCGGGTCGCCGAGCATGATCGCGACCCCCGAGTGCGACTGGTAGGCGATAGCGCCGACCTCACCAGAAGCGATGCGCCGGTTGCCCTCCCACGTTGACATCCATGAGATCGTGCCACCGCCGCTGTGCTGCAACCGCTCGATGAGCTGCTGCCGGCTGAGCGCCTGCGCGTCGAGCCGCCTATTGGACTTGCGCAGCCGCACCCGGAACGCACCCCGCGCCAGCACGAGCAAGAGCACGAGCCCGAGCCAGAACAAGGCCGGCGCGAGCACGAGACCGACGACTTCCGAAGGGGCGCTGAGCACGCCCTGCTCGACGAGCAGCGGCAGCAGCGGCAGCACCACTGCCGCTGTGACCACGTTGAAGACCCCGAGCACGATCGCGATGGTCCAGGCCAGGCGATAGCCCTGCCGAATACCGTTTGCGATGAGCGCGATCACCACCACATCGATCGTCACATCGGTGAACGACGCAATCGGATCGTTCGCTCCGAGCGGCCCGTTGTAGGGAACCATCAGATCGAGCACCTGAATCGCGCCGATCGCGATGAGCAGCGACAGCGCGATCAGCCGCCATTCGCGCTGACTCGGCCGCCCCGCCCGGCGACGGAAAGCCGGCAGCCAGCCGCTCACCGCCAGCGCTGCTGCCATGGAGACCGCATGTTCGAGATCGTGCAGATGGCCCAGGTAGAGCACCGAAATGCCGGTCCACAACCCCACCGCGATGCGGGCGCGCAGGCGCCACGGAGCCGGCAGCGTGGCGATCGCGAAGACCAGCGCGGTCAGGGCGCCGCAGGACGGGCCCACATCGTAGACCCTCGTGAGGCCTACCGCCCAGGGCCAGCCGGTGCTCGCAACGAGTGCGAGGATGCCGGCCGCCCCGAGCACTCCGACGAGGTGGCCCGCCGCGAACAGGCCGATCGTGCGCAGCGACCCGAATCGCCACTCCGCCCAGCCGAGCCCGCCGAGCACGAGCGGCAGCAGCGTGATGAGCACGAGCGGATGATCGACGAAAAATGCTGAGGTGAAGACGGTCCACCACCGGCCGTCGGCGAATGACGGAATGCCCGTGGCGACCTGGGGATACCAGGGCTGCTGCGAGGCCGGGGTGAAGAGTGTGCCTGTGGCCGCTGCGATCACGAGGAGCGCGAGTGTGAACGCAATGGTGAACGGGGTGCGGCTGATCACCGCAACGATGCGGTTTCGGGAGTCATCCTCGGTCATGGACCCAGTCTATGATTCGGGGCGAAGCTGCGCCTCTGCCCGGTGCACAACACGACCTCCGACGACGGTGAGCAGCACCTCGCCCTCAGCAAAGCGGTCAGGGTCATCGCTGAGCGGATCAACGGCGAACACCGCGAGATCTGCGATCGCGCCGGGGGCGACCACCCCCTCGCCCTCGCGGTCGATCGCGGTCCAGCAGTTTCTGGTGATCGCGGCGAGGGTGCGTTCAGGGCTCAATGCCTGATGCGGATCGACAGCCGGACGCTCCGATCCGTGCCGCCTCCGGGTGACATTCGCCGCGAACACGCGCCGAGCATCGAACTCTTCGACTGGCCAATCCGAGCCGAGCGCCACAGTGGCTCCCGCGCGATCGAGATCCGCGATCCGCCACCCGTGCTTGGCGCGCTCGCTGCCCCTACCGAGCAGCGTGGTCCACATGTCGCAGCCGTCGGCTCGCTGGGTGAAGGCGTGGATCGGCTGCATGCTTGCGGGCACACCGAGCTCCGCGAAACGCGGCACGAGACTGTCAGGGATCGTTTCGATGTGCTCGATGCGGTGGGTGACCTTCGGTGCGTGCGGCGGTATCGCAGCGACGGTGTCGAGCACGAACTCGACCGCGCGGTCGCCGATTGCGTGGGTTGCTGTTGGCACTCCGCTCTCGGCCAGCGCGTGGATGGTGCGCACAAAGGTAGCGCTCGGCACCCAGTAGGGCTCCCCGCCGCCGCCGCGCGTATCCGGCTCGAAGAGCCACGCGGAGCCGTTGTCGATGCTCCCGTCAAGCATGAACTTCACGCCCTCGACCTGCCAACGCCTGCCAGCGAGACCCTGCAGTGCGAGCATGCGTTCGAAGGTGGCGTGCCAGGGGTCTGTCGCCCGCCACAGAGGCGACACACGCACGCGCACGGCAAGCTCGCCGGTCTCCTCGATGGCGCGGAGCACGTCTATGTCGCCTTCTTCCATGTTCATCTGGTGGAGGGAGGTGTAGCCGGTCGCTGCGAACTCGGCGAGCTTCGCCCGCACCGCTTCGACTCGCTCGGCGAAGGGCATCCGTGGAAACAGCTCGGTCACGAGCATTTCCGCGTCTGATTCGATGAGGTATCCGGTGGGCACGCCTGCGGCGTCGACCTCGATCGAGGAATTGTTGCCGAAGTCGCGGGGACCGTCGATGCTTGCGAGTTCGAGGGCGCGGGGGCTTGCGATCACCGAGTGGCCGTCGAAGAGGAGGAGATAGCCGGGGCGGCCGCCGAAGGCCTCCGCAAAGGGCGCGTTCGATACCTCGCCGCCCACGAACAGGTCGAAGGACAGGCCGAAGCCGCGGATCCACTCGTCTGGCCCGCGATCCGCAGCGAATGCGGCGAGCCGTGCAGCAACATCCTCAATCGAGGTGCAGTCGTGAAGCAGCAGCGCCTCATGCCGGGATTCTGCTCCGGAGAGCGGATGCACGTGGGCGTCGACGAAACCGGCGGTGATCGTGGCGTCACCGAGATCAATCACCTCAGCGTCGGCAGTGTCCCAGCCTGCGGCGTCGGCCCGCGAAGCGACAGCCACGATGCGGCGCCCGCTCACGGCGACAGCGTCGGCGAGTGCTTCGCCCTGCGACGCCTCGGGCGCGAGCCCCCGGTGCACCCTGCCGCCGAGAATCACGAGATCGGCGCGAATCGCCTCTGCGGGGTGCGAGCCGGCCGTCAGCTGCGTGTTCATGCCTGAGCCTCCTCGATGAGCAGCGGATGCGCGGGGTCGCCCGCCCCGGCACGTCGTCTCCGTTGCACTTCGGGGTCGGGTACCGGAACCGCGGCGATGAGCCGCTGCGTGTAGGGATGTTCTGGTGCGTGCAGCACCTGTTCTGTGCGCCCGATCTCGACGAGTTCGCCCGAGCAGAGCACTCCCACGCGGTGGGCGAGCATCTCGACGACTGCGAGGTCATGACTGATGAACAGCGCCGCGAAGCCGAGTTCGCGCTGCAGCGTCGAGAAGATCTCGAGCACCCGCGCCTGCACCGAAACGTCAAGCGCTGAGGTCGGCTCGTCGGCGATGACGAGTTCTGGGTGCAGGGCGAGCGCGCGGGCGAGCCCCACCCGCTGACGCTGCCCGCCTGAGAGCTCGAACGGGTATCGCGTGGCATACGAGCCGGGGAGTTCAACCGCGTCGAGCAGTTCGGCTGCGCGCGCCCGATGCGCCGCCCGCCCGCCGGGGCTGCGGTGGATGCGCAGCGGCTCCATGACGCACTCCTCGATGGTCATGAAGGGGTTGAACGACGCGGCCGGATCCTGGAACACGAATCCGATCCGCCGCCGCAGCGCACGGAGCGCGCGCCCGCGGGTCCGCGCGAGATCTGCCCCGAGCACTTCGAGATGCCCCGCAGCGATCGTTTCAAGCCCGCCGATCGCGCGCCCGATGGTCGATTTTCCCGAGCCGGACTCGCCAACGAGCCCAACCACCTCGCCGCGCCCGATCGTCAGATCGACTCCGTGCACCGCGCGAACAGGGTTCCTGCCGAAGGTTCCGCGGTAGACGATGTCGAGGCCGTCGAGCCTGACCGCCGGCTCAGATGTTGCGCCCTCGGCCGACGGGATGCCCGTGTCGTGCGCAGGCGCCACCCGCACGGTGCCGTCTGGGCCCAGCCCGCTGCCCAGGCGCGGCACCGCTGCGAGTAGTTCGCGCGTGTATACCTCGCGGGGCGCGGCGAACAGCTCATCGACGGGCGCCTCTTCGACGAGGTCGCCGCGGTACATCACGGCGACTCGGTCGGCGATGTCGGCCACCACGCCCATATTGTGGGTGATGAGCACGATCGAGGCCCCGAAATCGTCGCGGCAGGCGCGCAGCAGATCGAGGATCTCGGCCTGCACGGTGACATCGAGTGCTGTCGTCGGCTCGTCGGCAATGATCACCGCAGGGCGAAGCGCAAGCGCCGTGGCGATGACAATGCGCTGCTTCTGCCCGCCGGAGAACTCATGAGGGTAATCGTCGATGCGGCGCTCAGGATCGGGGATGCCGACCGCGCGAAGCATCTCGATGGCGCGTGCGCGTCGCTCGGCCCGGTCGCTCATACCGTGCGCACGGAGCCCCTCTTCGATCTGCCATCCGATGCGGAACACCGGGTTGAGGGCGGTCGACGGCTCCTGGAAGATCATTGCGGCCTCACCGCCGCGCAGCTCCCTGAGACGCTGCGGGTCGGCGGTGAGCACATCGGTGCCGGAGAGAATGACTGCGCCGTGCGCGCGGGTGCGGGGAGGGAGGAGGCCGAGCGCGGCACGGGCCGTGAGCGTCTTCCCTGAGCCGGACTCGCCGACGATCGCGAGGATCTCGCCAGGGGCGAGATCCAAGCAGACGCCGGTGACCGCGTGCACGACGCCCTGCGGGGTGTCGATGTCGAGGGTGAGGTCTTCGAAGCGCAGCGGAGCTGCAGAGGGCGTGGTCATCGCTGGTTCTCCTGACGGAATCGGCCCGGGGTGACGACGGCGGCAAGCCTGGCGAAGATGCCGGGTCGAGCCACGAGTGCGCGGGAGCGCTGATCCACGAGGTCGCGGAGGCCGTCGCCGATGAGGTTGAGCGCGAGCACCGTCACGATGAGGAAGGCGCTCGTGATGAGAATCATCTGCGGGGCCTGCATGATCACCGATTTCCCGTCGTAGAGGATGTTGCCCCAGCTCGCGTGCGGGGCGGGCACACCGGCGCCGAGGAAGCTCATGGCGGCCTCGGTGATCACCGACTCGGCGAAGGTGAAGGTGGCCTGCACGACGAGCACGGAGAGGGTGTTGGGGAGAATGTGTCTGAGCATGACGTGGAGCATGCTGCCGCCCTGCATCGTGCTTGCAGTGACGAAGGTTTCCGAGCGCACTGCGAGCGCCCGGGAGCGTACGAGCCGGGCGGTGCCCGGGGTGTAGACGATCGTCAGCGCGATGATGAGGTTGGTCACACTGGGGCCGAGCGCCGCAGCGAGCGCGACCGCGAGAAGGATCGCGGGGATCGCCATGAGGCCATCGCAGATGCGCATGAGGATTGCGTCGAGCACGCTCGAGAACACCGCGAGCACACCGATGATCGCGCCGAGCACGCCGCTCACCAGTGCGACGACGAAGCCGACGAGGAGCGAGGTGGAGGCGCCGGAGAGGATGCGGGCGAGGAGGTCTCGGCCGAAATTGTCGGTGCCGAAGAGGTGCTGGGCGGAGGGCGGGGCGAGGCGATCCGCTGGATCCACCGCGAAGGGGTCGAGGTGGAGGAGCGGCGGGAGCACGACGGAGAGGAGGAACATCGCGAGCACGATGACGATGCCTGACATGAGCCCGGTGTTCGCGAGCATGCGCTGCCAGAGCGAGATACGGGCCGGCGGGGCCGGGCGCATGGAGAGCATCGTAGTGCTCGGCACCGAGGCCTGGCCGGTGCGAGGGGTGTGATCGGTCATCGGTGTCAGGCCTTTCCGACGCGGATCCGTGGATCGACGATGCCGTAGAGCAGGTCGATGAGGAGATTTGTGAGCAGGTAGATGAGGGTGACGAACAGGATGACACCCTGGATCACGGGGTAGTCGCGGCGTGAGATCGAGGTGACGAGCAGCTGTCCGAGCCCTGGGATGTTGAAGATGGTTTCGGTGACGGCGGCGCCGGTGACGAGCCCGCCGAGCGAGAGCCCGACGATGGTGAGCACGGGGAGGCTCGCGTTCTTGAGGGTGTGGGAGAAAAGCAGCCGGCGTTCGAGCACGCCTCGCGAACGGGCGGCGTCGATGTAGTCGGCGTTGAGTACGTCGAGCACTGCGGCGCGCGTGGTGCGCGTGATGATCGCTGCGGTGATCGCGCCGAGCGCGATGCCGGGCATGATGAGCGTGCGGATGCCGTCGCTGAAGTTGTCGAACGGGTTCACGTACCCGGAGACCGGCAGCCAGCGCAGTGCGAGCCCGAAGAGGAGCATCATGCCGAGGGCGAGCACGAAGCTCGGCACGGTCATGCCGACGAGGGTGAAACCGAGCAGCGAGCGGTCGAGCCAGCCGTCTCGGTAGCGGGCGGCGAGGGTGCCAAACGGCACGGAGAGGAGGATCGCTACGATGATGGCGATTGCTGCGAGTTGCACGGTCGGCACCGCGTTGTCGCTGATGGCCTGCACGACGCTCTTGTGGAGGAAGTAGGAATCTCCGAGATCCCCGCGGAACACCCCGCCCACCCAGTTGAGGTACTGGGTGATGACGGGTTCGTCGAGACCCATGCTTTCGCGCAGCGCCGCCACCTGCTCGTCGGGGGCTTTCTGGCCGAGAATGCGGCGTGCGGGATCGCCGGGGGTGAGGTGGATGAGCGAGAAGATCACCACGGAGACGACGAAGAGGACGGGGACGAGGCTGAGCAGCCTCTTGAAGATGAACGTGAGCATGCGATTTCCGTGAGAGGAACGGGTGGGGGTGGGGTGCCGGGCCGCGAACGGCCCGGCACCGGGTCAGTCGGCCTGCTTCCAGCCGGCGTTCCACCACACGAAGTGCTCGTGGAACCAGGGCAGGTCAAGATCCTTGTTCGCGGCGTAGACGTTGTGCGCGTCGCCGATACGGCTCATGGGGCGGGTCTTCTCGACGTACGCCTGCATGTCGTCGTAGATCGCGCTCGCATCGGCCTGCGTCGGTGCCGCACGGAAGCGCGTGAGCAGACTCTGGAGTTCAGGGCCGTCGAAGTAGCCGGCGCGGTCGGGGAGGAAGCCGATCGTCTGGGTCGGATCCACCTCGGTGCTGAACGGGAACACCACGAGATCCCATTCGTCGCGGGCCTCGCGCCACTTCTCGCTGAAGGCGCCCCACTCGTAGGCGTCGAGGGTGACGTCCATGCCGATCGCCTTGAGCTGCTCTGCGACGACGACGGCCGAGTTGTACGCCTCGGTGTAGTCCTTGTTCGCGAGGAGGGTGATGGGCTCTCCCGTGTAGCCGCCCTCCGCGAGCATTTCCTTCGCCTGTGCCGCATCGTGCACGTTGAAGCCGTCTTTCCCGACTTCGGTATCCCAGATCGCCTGCTGCTCACGGGTCATGTTGTGGTGCACGAGGTCGTAGAGCTCTTCCGAGCCGACCGCTGCGAGCATGATCGGGTCGCGATCGAGGGCGGTGTTCACCGCCTGCCGGTTCGTGACGTTCGAGAAGGGGCTCGCGGGGTCGTCGCTGTAGACCAGGTTGATCGGGCCGACGAGGTAAGTGTCGAGCACGAGATTGGGGTCGTTGGAGAACTGGTCGAGGCTGTCGAAGGGGAGTTCGGTGGTTGCGTCGTACTGGCCGGACTGGATGCCCATGGCCCGGGTGGATGCATCGGACACGAAGTTGAACACCACCTTGTCGAGGCTTGCGTGCTTCGCCCCGGCGAAGCCGCTCGATGCTTCGTCTCGCGACTGGTAGTCGTCCCACTTCTCGATGACGATCTCACGGTCGGCATCCCAGCTCGCGAGACGGTACGGCCCGGTGCCGATGATGTCGGCGACGTCGGAGATCGGCTCGTCGCCCACTTTGTCGATGACCTCGGAGGGCATGATCGCGGCGTAGGCGGTGGTGACGTTTGAGAGATAGAGCAGGTGCAGGAAGCTCGCGCTCGGCACGGTGAGCTTCACGGTGAGATCGTCGACTTTTGTCCATTCTGCCCCGGCGAAGGCTTCCTGAGCGGCGATCGAGACGCGATCCCAACGGTTCATTGAGGCGACCACGTCATCGGCGTCGAGCGCGCTGCCGTCTTGGAACTGCACGCCTTCGCGCAGGCGGAAGGTGTATTCGAGGCCGTCGGCGCTCCGTTCGAAGGATTCGGCGAGCATCGGCTGCGGCTGGAGTTCGGCGTCGGCGGCGAGCAGGGTCTCGTACACGGGGAGGGTGATCTCCGCCATGATCGAGTCGGTGGCGATCTGCGGGTCGAGGCTTTCGGGCTGTGCCGGGGTGACGACGTTCACGATGTTCTTCGTGGCGTCGTCACCGCCGCCTGATGCGCCGCAGCCCGAGAGGAGCAGGGCGCCTGCGGTGAGTGCCGCGGCGACGGTGATCGGACGGCGGGCGCTGTGGCGTTGCCGGAGGGCTGGTGCTGTGGTCAGCATGGATGGTGCTCCTTCTGCGGAGTTGATGATGTGTGGTCGGGGAGGCACTGGTGTCAGCGGCGGGCGAGACGCCTGGTGCCTGCGAGGGCGCCGGCTGCTCCGGCGAGGAGGAGGCCGGCGATGGCGAGCGGCCAGCCGAACTCGGGCCCGCCGGTGCGCGCCAGGGTGGCGTTCCCGTGCTGCGTGGCAGGCGTGGCCGACCCGCCATTCGGGGCGGGGGTCGTCGGCTGCTGCGGTGCCGGGGTGCCGGTGATCTGAGCGGAGACCGTCTGCGGGGCTGCGGCGACACGCAGCTCGGCTCCGTTCGTGTCGAGCGCGGTGGCGCCCACCTCGACTGTGAAGGTCTGAGGGCCGGCGGCGACGGTGCGGCGGATCGTGAGCACCGCTGAGGCGTTGGGTGCAAGGGAGGCGGGTGCGCCCGCGGCTGCGGCGCCATTGATGCTGATGCCGCCGAGTGGGGTGCCGCCGGTGTTGGTGACGGTGACTTCGATGTCGGCCTCGCTGCCGACGGGCAGCGATCCGCTGGCGGCTGCGCCGATGAGTCGGGCGCTCGCGGTGAATGAGGGGATGCGGGTGATGCTCATCTCGAGGTTGGTGAAGCCGCCATCGTCGTTCCATGTTGTGGCGGCGGTGCGGTGGTAGGTGGTGCGGAAGCGAGGTGATTCCACCGGCGTATCGCAGCTGTCTCCGAAGGCTGTCGATGCGGTTGAGGTGACCAGTCCCTGGGCGAGGTGCAGCGTGCCGAAGGTGCCGTAGTCGCACTCATACGAGCCCCAGATGTCGGTGGGCGCGGCGGGTGGCGCCGCGGTGCCTGGGCCGTTGTGCGGCGTGCCTGCGAGGGTCATCTCGCCGCTTGCGAAGTCGATTGTGGATCCGGAACTCAGGTACGAGTAGACGACGCCCGCAGCGTTCGTGCCGTCCGTGGATGCGGCGCCGACGTCGAGCAGGCTGACACCGAGTTCGCCGATGACTTCACCGGTGCGGGTGGCGCGATCGACGACGAGCGCAGTCTTCTCTTCGACGCCGAAGGCGAGGGTGTGCTGGCGCTCGAGTGCGAGCTTTACGATGCGCGGTTGGCGGTCGCGGCGGGCGAAGTGGGAGTCGAGCATGCCTTCGCTGAAGAATCCGAAGCCGCCGGTGGGGGAGTAGGCGAGACGGTCGTCTTCGAACCAGCCGGGGACTGCTCCGTCGCGCCAAGCCGGGTAGGGGTCGCCGCCGGTGATCATGTCGCTTCCCTGCTGGATGGTGAGGCCAGCGCTGGTGCCTGCGGATACGCCGCCGGAGTCGACGACCGAGCGGATCGCCGCCATGGCGGGGGTGCCCGAGCAGGTATCGAACAGGAAGATCGCTGCGTCTGCCGGATCGGCTGCGGTGCAGCCCATAAGCGCGCGCACGTAGTTGATCTGATCGCCGCCGCCGAAGTACACCGCGTCCGAGGAGGCGATCTCGGCCGCTACCGACGGGTCAAGTGCGTTGTCGGCGCTGTAGGGGTCGCCAGGGTAGTCTTCGCCGGCGTTCACGTCGATCGGCACGGGGTAGACGTCGACGCCGAAGGCCTGGAACCAGTTGGCGTAGTACAGGCCGTTGGCGGTGGCGTTGTCCTCGTTCTGCCAGTCTGCGGCTTCCGCGGCGTTGGTCGCGACCTCTGAGGCGGTGGTGAACACCGCAATCTTCGGAGTGTTCCCGGCTCCGGCGTGCGCCTGGGCGAGGTCGACGATGCGCTGCACGATCGCGGTGCTGTAGGGCTCGCCGGGGGAGATCGCGCCGCCGATTGCGACGACCGTGCCGCTCGGCACGGTGGGGAGCGCGGTGGCGGGGGCTGCGGCGAAGCCGGCGAGGCCTGCGGTCAGTGAAGCGGTGAGGAGGCCGACGCGGATGCGTCTGCCTCGATGGGAAACTGCGGACACGGCACACTCCTGGTCTCGTCGTTGAGGGGATACTTCGGCGTAAGTGTTTCATGTTGAGAATATTTCTGCAATGCAGAAACGAACATTTCAACATTTCAGTGTCATAACGCTTCTGCGTTGCTAGAATCGGCGGCACCCGACGTCATCGCTGACAGGGTGAGGTGAGCGCGCTCACCACAAGTCGGCGATACGTACATGCAGACCGAGGAGCCGACGTGACCCGCGACCCGCGACAGGCGAAGCAATCAAACTCCTCGCCGTCGACCGATGACGACACGGTGGCATCGCGCATCCGAGAACGTATGGGGGAATGCACGCCATCTGAGCGGAAGGTTGCCCGTACGCTTCTCGCCGCCTACCCGGTCGCCGGATTCGAAACCGTTGCAGGCCTCGCCGAGCTCGCAGACGTGAGCGGGGCCACTGTCGTGCGCTTCACCACCCGGCTCGGATACCGCGGCTTCCCCGACATCCAGCGGGCGCTTCGTGAAGAGCTCGACCAGCGCAGCGCCTCGCCGTCAACGCTGTACGAGCGCACGAATCGAGTGCGGCGATCCGCCAACCCAGACGATCTCGCCGACCTCGCCACCGTGCCCGCCGACGATCTCAAAGCGACCTTCGCTGGGCTTTCCGAGCATGACTTCGAGACAACACTCGCCGCGCTCGCAAACCCGAAGCGACGCATCTGGATCGTCGGCGGGCGCTACAGCATGTTTCTCGGCGAGTACTTCTCCGCGAGTCTCCTGCAGCTCCGATCCGGCGTTCAGATGGTGCCGCAGATGGCGAGTTTGCGCGGTGCGGCGATGTCCGAATTCGACTCCAAAGACGTGCTCGTCGCCTTCGACTTCCGGCGCTACGAGACCGAGACGCGCAACCTCGTGCAGCACGCGAAGTCGCGCAAGGCCACGGTGATCGTTGTCACCGACAAATGGGTCTCGCCTTGCGCGAGCGAAGCCGACGCAGTGCTTACGAGCGTCGCCGCTGAACGTGGCCCCTTCGACTCGGTGGTGCCCGTCATGGCGCTCATCGAGGCGCTCTTCGAAGAACTCGTCACGCGGATCGGCCTGCCCGCTCGCGAGCGCATCGGGCGTATCGAGCAGACCGTGCAGCGCCTCGACCTCATCTGAGGCGGCACGCACGATTGAGGGGGCCGGCGCATGCGCCGGCCCCCTCAATCGTTGCGCGTCAGCGCACCGCGGAGAGAAATGCTCTGGTTCGCTCGTGCTGCGGATCACCGAGCACTTGCTCCGGCGGACCCTGCTCCACGATCTGCCCGCCGTGCATGAACACGACGCGATCCGCCACCTCGCGAGCAAAGCCCATTTCGTGAGTGACCACGATCATCGTCATGCCCGAGGCTGCGAGATCACGCATCACCGCGAGCACATCGCCGACGAGCTCGGGGTCGAGGGCCGAGGTTGGCTCGTCGAAGAGCATCAGCTTGGGTTCCATGCAGAGCGCCCTCGCGATCGCGACACGCTGCTGCTGGCCGCCCGAAAGCTGCCGCGGATACGACTTCGCCTTATCGGCGAGGCCGACCCGCTCGAGCAGCGCCATTGCGCGCGGCAGCACCGTGGCATGCTTCTCGCCGAGCACGGTCTTGGGTGCGAGCATGATGTTCTCAAGCACGGTCATGTGCGCGAACAGATTGAAGTGTTGAAACACCATGCCTGTTTGCGTGCGATCCCGGCAGATCTCGGCGTAGCTCTTCTCGTGCAGCTTTCCACCGCGGAGCTCGTAACCGACGACCTGGCCGTCGACCCAGATGCGACCGCCATCGAGCTGCTCGAGGTGGTTGATGCAACGCAGCAGAGTGCTCTTGCCAGAGCCGGAGGCCCCGATGAGGCAGACCACCTCTCCGCGTTGCACTTCGAGGTCGACACCCTGCAGCACCTGCAGTGAGCCGAAATGCTTGCGCACCTGCTTCGCAAGCACCATCGCTTCAGTGGCCTGGTTCATGCTGCGGCCCTCTTTCCGGTCGCTTCGGGTGCGTGGATCCGCATCGCCTTGCGAATGCGCTCGCCCCAGCTCAGCTGAACATGGCGGGTGCTTCCCCGGGAGAAGCGATTCTCAAGCCAGGACTGGCCGAGCGTGAACACCGTGGTCATGATGATGTACCAGAGGCTGGCGACAATGAGCATGGGGATGACCTGGAAGTTCTTCGCGTAGATCACTTGCGTCGAATAGAGCAACTCGGACACCGCGAGCACGCTCACGAGCGAGGTCTGCTTGAGCATGCCGATCGTCTCATTGCCCGTGGGCGGAATGATGACGCGCATCGCCTGCGGGAGCACGACCTTCACCATCGTCTGGAGCCTATTGAGGCCGAGCGCTCCGGCCGCCTCTGATTGACCCTGATCGACCGACAGGATGCCGGCCCGAACGATCTCCGACATATACGCCGCCTCGTTCAGGCCGAGGCCGAGAATCGCCGCCATGAGCGGAGTGACGATCTCGTTCGCATTGAGGTGCACGCCGGGGATGCCGAAGGTGATGTCGGGGTACAGCGCCGCAAGGTTGTACCAGAGGAGAAGCTGCACGAGCACCGGGGTGCCCCTGAAGAAGAACACGTAGAGACCTGCCGCACCGCGGACTACCGGGTTCACCGAGAGTCGCATCACCGCGAGCACCACGCCCAGCACGATGCCGAGCAGCATGCACACCACGGTGAGCATGAGGGTGACCTGGATGCCCTGAGCGATCGAGGTGTCGCGGAAGTACAGCCCGATGACGTCCCAGCGGAAGCGGGGGTTGGTGATCGCCGAATAGACGAGCATGCCGAGTACGAAGAGAATGAACGCCCCCGACACCCAACGCCACGGGTGCTGCTTGTTTGCGACCGGGAAATCAACGTCTGTCGGCACCGGTGGTGCGGCAGATCTCGTGCGCATAGTGGTGCGCCCCTTTCAGGAAAGGCTGGTGATCAGGAAGCCGACTACTGCACCGGAACCTGATCGGGGGTGACGAGGTTGCTGGAGTTGATACCCCACTTCTCGAACGCCTCGGTGTAGGGGTCGAGAGTGACCAGCTCAGCCATCGCCGCGGTGATCGCAGGCGTGAGGGCCGAGCCCTTCGGGAGCACGAGTCCGGTCGGCTTCGAGGCGTAGTCGTCGCCGGCTGCGAGCTCGAAGGCGCCGGTGATCTTCGCCTGGTAACCGAGGCCTGTCGCACCGGAGACCACGCCCTCGACGCGGCCCGAGGAGAGCGCGGTGATTGCCTTGTCGGTGCCGGGGAAGAGCTTGATGTCGATGGGCTTCTTGCCCGCATCCTCACACTCGGTGCTGAACTCGGGCAGCATCTCCATGCCCTGCGTGGTGCCCTTCTCTGCGCCGATCGTGCGGCCGCAGAGGGTCATCGGATCCATCGACAGCGACTCCGGGTTGCCGAGCGGCACGGCGACGCCGCTGCCGGACTGGTGGTAGATGACGAAGTCGGCGTTCTGCTTGCGCTCGTCGGTGACGGAGAACGCCGACATCGCCATGTCGTACTTGCCCGAAGAGAGGCCGGGGATGATGGCATCGAAGCTTGAGGGGATGAACTCGACCTTTAGCCCGAGGAGCTGGCCGAGTGAGTTGCCGAGATCGGCGTCGAGACCGACGACGGTCTTGTTGTCATCAGCGTATACCTCGAAGGGGGCGTAGGTCGGGTCGGTGGCGATGCGGAGCACGCCGGCCTCAGCGACCTCAGGGGGCAGAAGCGCCTGGAGGTTGGGATCGGCCTTGAGTGTACTGATGGTTTCGGTGGGGAGCTGCGGCGTCTGGGCGGCGGAGGAGTCATTGGCGGTGACCTCGGCCGCGTTGGTGCAGCCGGTGAGCGCGAACGCGAGAGCCGCTGATGCGGCGACGGCGATCGGAGTGATTCGTGACAGGTGCATGGGGTCTCCCAAATCTCGACGTTGAGTGTGATCGAATCATTTCACGATGTTGTGTTGCTCGCAACTTGTGAAATGATTGTTCCGAAACGAGGTGACCGGATCCAGGCATCGTTGCCACGGAAACGCCGCCACGAAACCGGTGATGCGCCCAAGCGGATCGCCCGAAACCTGGGCCAACGCCCGAACCGGGTGAGCGTGCACGCGCCGCACCGAAGACACCGATCATTCCCACATGAAGCACCGGAGGCTCCCGCATGGAAGCGAGTGACCTGCTGCGTCGCGTCGAAGCGACACGAGCGGCCTACATTGAAGACCTCGCCGCACTCGTCGGCATCGACTCCGGATCGGACGACCCCGCAGGGGTGAACCGGGTCGCCGACTGGGTGCAGCGCAGACTCGGAGCACTCGGATTCAGTGTCGAACGGTGCTCGGACCCCCAGGGTCGCGCAGGAGACACCCTCGTCGGTCGGCGCTCCGGCTCCGGCTCCCGACGCGTGCTCCTCTTTGCGCACATGGACACGGTCTTCGCGCGCGGTGACGCCGCAGCTCGCCCCTTCTCGATCGACGCCGACGGCAAAGCGCACGGGCCCGGCGTCACCGACGACAAAGCCGGTGTGATCGCCGGCCTCCACGCCGCAGCCCAGCTCATCGCCGACGGCACCGAAGACTACGGCGAACTCGTGCTCGCCTTCACCCCAGACGAAGAAACCGGATCCGCCGTTGGCGGCCCTTTCCTTGAAGCGCTCGCCGAAGACGCCGACGTCGCCTTCTGCCTCGAATGCGCGAGAGAAAACGGCGATCTCGTGGTGTCGCGCAAGGGCGCCATCGACCTCAACATCGAGGTGCACGGCCGCGCCGCCCACTCCGGCATCGAACCCGAGCGCGGCGCGCACGCTGGCCTCGAAGCCGCCCACCTCACCGTCTTCCTTCAAGAACTCGCGAACACGAGCACCGGGCTCACCGTGAACGTCGGCATCCTGCGCGCCGGCGACCGCACCAACATCGTGCCCGACAGGGCCTCGCTGCGCGTCGAAATGCGCGCAGCCCAGGCGGCCGCCCTCGCCGACGTCGTCGCACGGATCGAAGCCCGCGCAGCACAGCCCGTGGTCGCGGGCACGCGCATCGAACTCATCGTCGCCGACGACTGCCCGCCACTCGAAGAAACCCCGGCCATTGCCAGACTCGGCGCCCTCGCCATCGACATCTCGCAGCAACTCGGCTTCACCCCCGGACTCGCCCGCACCGGAGGCGTCTCCGACGGCAACCGCGTCGCAGCCCGCGGAGTGCCGACACTCGACGGCCTCGGCCCCGTCGGCGGCGGAGACCACACCCCAGAAGAATGGCTCGACCTCTCGACAGTGCCCGAGCGCATCGCGCTGCTCGCCGCACTCATCCGGCGCAGCAGCGACCCGGCCTTCCCGCTCGACAACGCGTGAGCACCCTCGCAGGCCGTGGGCTCCGCTGAGCCCACGGCCTCTGAGCCGAGAAATCAGCGGATCAGGCCGATCCGCTCATACACCAGATCAAGCGTGCGGTTCGCAACCTCATTGGCGCGCTCTGCGGCCCCCGCGAGCAGGCGATCAAGCTCAGCCGGATCCGCCAGCAGCTCCTCAGTGCGATTGCGCACCGGAGCGAGGCTCTCCTCGACAACCTCGACAAGACCCTTCTTCAGGTCGCCGTAGCCGCGGCCAGCATACTCGTCGACCACCGAATCGATCGTGCGGCCCGACAGCACCGAATAGATGGTGAGCAGATTCGACACACCGGGCTTCGCCTCGCGATCGAAACGCACCTCGCCGTCAGCGTCGGTGACCGCACGCATGATCTTCTTCTTCGTGACATTCGCGGGATCGAGCACCTTGATGAGCCCGGCCTCGCTCTCCGCCGACTTCGACATCTTGGCGGTCGGCTCCTGCAGGTCGTAGACCTTCGCGGTGCCCTTGGGGATCTGCGCCTCCGGCACCACGAAGGTGTCGCCGAAGCGCGAGTTGAAACGCGTCGCGAGATCGCGGGTCAGCTCGACGTGCTGGCGCTGATCCTCACCCACAGGGACGCTCGCGGCCTGATACAGCAAGATATCGGCGGCCATCAGGATCGGGTAGGTGAACAGCCCCACCGAGGCTGCGTCAGCGCCCTGCTTTTGCGACTTGTCTTTGAACTGGGTCATACGGCTCGCCTCGCCGAAGCCCGTGACAGTGTTCAGCACCCAGGCCAGCTCGGTGTGCGCGGGCACCTGCGACTGCACGAACAGCGTCGACTTCTCCGGGTCGATGCCCGCAGCGATGTATTGGGCTGCGGTGCGGCGGGTGCGGGCGATGAGCTCAGCGGGATCCTGCGGCACGGTGATGGCGTGCAGGTTCACCACGCAGAAGAACGCGTCGTAGTCTTCCTGCATCTTCGTCCACTGGGCGAGCGCCCCGATGTAGTTGCCGAGCTGCAGCGAATCGCTCGACGGCTGCATGCCTGAGAACAGGACGGGCTTCGTGGAAGTGGTGGGTGCGGTCATGGGGGCTTTCCTTGCCTTACAAACGAGAACGGATTCGGCGACTGCCGGAAGAACGAGGGGAAGATCGGGGGCGGATCGCGCCGCGCTGGGGCGCCAGGCCCACTCACGCCGAGCGAGGCCGATCTTCCTCTGATTTCGGTGTCAGAGCCGGTAGTCGGCGATGACGGGCGCGTGATCCGACCATCGGGTGTCGTAAGAGGGGTAGCGGTCGACCCGGTAGTCGGCGACGCGTTCGCCGAGTGCGGGGGTGACGACGTGGTAGTCGATGCGCCAGCCCGTGTCGTTATCGAAGGCTTGGCCGCGGTTCGACCACCAGCTGTAGGGGCCGTCGACCTCGCCGGCCCAGCGGCGACCCACGTCGATCCAGCCGTGGCCGGGGCCTTCGGAGCCGTCGACGCCCACGACGGTTTCGCCGCGCGGGCCGAAGAAGCGGTCGAAGTAGGCCCGCTCGCGGGGGAGGAAGCCGGATCGCTTCACGTTGCCGCGCCAGTTCTTGATGTCGAGTTCGCGATGGCCCACGTTGAAGTCACCCACGATGGCGACGTGCTCGCGCTCGTCGGCGAGCTCGTTCATGCGCACGCTCATCGCGTCGAGGAACGCCCACTTGGCATCCTGGCGGGGGGTGTCGACCTCGCCGGAGTGCGTGTAGTTGCTGACGACCGTGAGGGTGCTGTCGCCGAAGGCGAAGTCGGCTTCGAGCCAGCGCCCCGACGACTGCACGCTCTCCTGCGCGTCGAGGGCACCGAGGCCCACGCGGTGGGCGACGGCGGGGGTGCGGCTCAGAATGGCGACGCCGGCGCGGCCCTTGATGTCGCAGGGATCGTGCAGCACATGCCACCCGCCGTCGTCGGCTGCGGCCACCAGCTTCGCGATGTCGGCGTCAGCGGCGCGCACCTCCTGCAGCGCGACGATGTCGGCACCCGAAGCGTCGAGCCACTCGCCCATCCCCTTGCGGAAGGCGGCACGAATGCCGTTCACGTTGACGGATGCGACGCGCATGAAGTCAGCCATGCGCCCTAGTTTACGCGGCTCAGAACACCATCGGGCGGTCGTACTCGTCTTCAAAGGTGCCGCCGAGCAGGTCGACGTCGATGTCGCAGACGACGGGCACGTGATCGCTGGGGGAGTCGCCCTTGCGTTCATCGCGCTCGATGGAGGCCCCGGTGACCGCGTCGGCGAAGGTGCGAGAGCCCATGATGAAGTCGATCCGCATGCCCTCGTTCTTGGGGAAGCGGCCCGCTTTGTAATCCCAGAAGGTGAACCCCTCGGGCACGATGGGGCGCACCACGTCTTCGACGTAGGGTGCGAAGGAGGCGAACGTGGCCCGCTCTTCGGGTGAGACGTGGGTCGACGCACCCACGGTGAATGACGGGTCGCCCATGTCGGCATCGAGGGGAGCGATGTTCCAGTCGCCCATGAGCGCGAGGGGGAGATCGGGGTCTGCATCGAGCCAGGAGTGGGTGGCTTCGCGCAGCGCATCGAGCCAGCTCAGCTTGTATGCGAGGTGCGGATCGCCGAGCGCGCGCCCGTTGGGCACGTACAGGCTCCAAAGTCGCAGATCGCCCACGGTGACACCGAGCGCGCGTGCTTCGAGGGGCAGGCCGTTGGGCCCCACACCCTGCGTGTCTTCCTGCCCCTTCACGGGCTTGCCGAAGCCTGGCATGCCGGCGAAGGAGCGCTCGACGTCGGTCATCTCGTGGCGGCTCGCGAAGGCAACGCCGTTCCACTGGTTGAGTCCGTGGATCTCAAGCTGATAACCCGCCTGCTCGAACGCCTCAACGGGGAACTGGTCGGGGCGGCACTTGATCTCCTGCATGGCGAGCACGTCGATGTCCTCGCGCACGAGCCAGTCGGCGACGCGGCCGAAACGGGTGCGGATCGAATTGACGTTCCAGGTGGCGATGCGCATGGCCCCAGCCTAGCGGGGCGATTCGGGCCGGGGCCGATCCGCAATTCCAAGGGCCTGTTCAGTCGCTTCCGGTATTTTTGGAGGCTCACCATGACCGAGCGCGCCTGAAAACTGCGGCGCGCTCGACGAGGACGGGAAGTTGCATGGCCAAGAATCACGCTGCAGGTATCGGGCGTTCGAGCTTCGTGCGCCACGGGAAACTGCGCCGTTCGAATAGTTGGACGAACGCGATGCGGATCTTCCTGACGGCGGCGATCGTGGTCGCGCTGAGCGGCGTCGCGACCGTGGCCTATGCGGTGTGGGGTCTGGTGCAGGATGTGCGCACCGTCGACCTCGGCAACGAGGCTTCGGCGGAGCTCGTCGGTGCCGGCAGCCAGTCGTTCGACGGCCCGCTGACGATTCTCCTCGTGGGGTCTGACACCCGGGCGGGGCAGTCGTATCAGGATGGCGAGGAGGGCGAACTCAACGACGTCAACCTCATGCTGCACGTCTCGGCCGATCACAAGAACGCCACCGTTGTGAGCTTCCCCCGCGACCTGATGGTGCCCTTCCCCAGCTGCCCCGGCCCCGATGGTGAAGAGGGCTACTACTCCGCGATGAGCGAGCAGCAGCTCAACTCGGCCATGATGTACGGCGGTCTGCCCTGCGTGGCGCGAGTGATCTCCGAGCTCACGGAGATGGAGATCCCGAACGCCGGCCTCATCACCTTCGACGGTGTGATCGGCGTCTCGAATGCGCTCGGCGGTGTTGATGTGTGCCTCACGCAGCCGATCGTCGACCCGGCAACCGAACTCGACCTCCCTGCCGGAAACGTGACCTTGCAGGGCCGTGAGGCGCTGCAGTTCCTGCGCACCCGGCACGGTGTGGGCGATGGCGGCGACACGAGCCGCATCAGCAACCAGCAGGTCTTCATGTCGGCGCTCGTGCGCAAGCTGCAGAGTTCCGAAACGCTCTCCGATCCAGTGAAGGTGTACAGCCTTGCGAAGGCCGGCGTCGACAACATGACCCTCTCGAGCAATATGGCGAGCGTGCAGTTCATGCAGCAGGTTGCAGGCACGGTGAAGGACATCGACCTCGACCGCATCAACTTCGTGCAGTACCCCACCTTCACGCACCCCTACGAGCAGGGTCGCCTCACCCCCGATCGCGCGAGCGCCGATGCGCTTTTCCAGGTGATTCAGAGCGGGCAGCCGTTCGAGGTCACGGGTGTGGGCAAGGGTGTCGACGACGCTGCCGCCGGTGATGCTGCCGCCGAGGTGGACCCCAACACCGGTCTGCCGATCGACCCGGCCACGGGCTTGCCGATCGACCCCGCTACCGGCTGGCCGATCGACCCCGCCACGGGCTGGCCGATCGATCCGGCGACGGGCACGCCGACCGATCCCGCAACGATTGCTCCGGCCGCTGAGGGCCCGGTGCAGCTGCCAAGCAATATCACCGGGCAGCCGGCGAGCAAGCAGACCTGCTCGGGCGGTCGCACGGTCTATTGATCGAGGCCCGCGTCGCCGCGACACGCGCGTGCGACGCGGGATCCCGCGTCGATTTTCTATTTGCGAACAAGTAGTGCTATTCTCTAACGGTTGTCATCGCAAGGTGGCTTCGCCCCGATAGCTCAGTGGTAGAGCACTTCCATGGTAAGGAAGGGGTCGCCAGTTCAATCCTGGCTCGGGGCTCTGACTCTCTGGGTCATTGGCCGATATGGCTGAGTAGCTCAGCTGGTTAGAGCGCACGACTCATAATCGTGAGGTCGCGGGATCGAGCCCCGCCTCAGCTACGGAGAGTCACACAAAACCCCTGGTTCGCCGGGGGTTTTGTGGTTTCCAGTGACGTCAGGCTGGGCTCGTGGGGCGGTCGCCGACTACGCTGTGACGAGAGATCGCACCGCGGCACCGCCGGGGTCGCCGGCGGTCCATCCTCGACGAGACGGGCTCTCATGACCATCGACTACATCGCGGCGAACCGCGAAAACTGGGACGACCGCGCCGAACTGCATGCTGCCCGCGACGGCAGCGGCTATGAGGCGCAGCGTTACGTCGAGCAGCCAGAGGCGCTGTCCGACGTGGTGCGTTTCGACACGCCGCTTCTCGGAGACATCGATGGTCTGCGCGCCGTGCACCTGCAGTGCCACATCGGCACCGACACGCTCTCCCTCGCGCGGCTCGGTGCCCAGGTCACCGGGCTCGACTTCAGTGAGCGTGCCGTGGCTGAAGCGCGCCGGCTCGTGGCCGAAACCGGCGACGCCGTCGACTTTGTGCAGGCCGACGTGCGGGCAGCCGCCGAGGCACTGCCGAACGGCGCGTTCGATCTCGTCTACACGGGCATCGGCGCGCTCTGCTGGCTTCCTTCAGTGGAGGAGTGGGCGCGGGTCGTAGCCGCGCTGCTTGCCCCCGGCGGCTTCTTGTTCATCCGCGAGGGGCACCCGATTCTGTGGGCGATGGATGAGTCGCTTGACGATGACCTGCACCTGCGCTTCCCCTACTTCGAGCATGAGGCGCCCACGGAGTGGGACGACGACCAGAGCTATGTGCCCACGGCCAAGCCGGTGCAAGCGTCGAAGACGTACGAGTGGAATCATTCCCTCGGCGAGATCGTGACAGCGCTCATCAAAGCAGGGCTCCGCATCGACTTCCTCGTCGAACATGACAGCGTGCCGTGGGAGGCACTGCCCGGGCAGATGGTGCTCCGCCCCGGAGGGGAGTGGGCGCTCGCCGAGCGCTCGGGCGTCATGCCGCTCAGCTACACGCTGCGGGCGAGCAAAGCCCGGGTGTGACGCGCGCCGTCGCAGCTACCAGCCGAAGAGCTCGGCGGGGTGGGTGAGCCGCCACCACAGTTCTGGTTCCGTGACCGGGGCTGAGGCCACCACGGCGACCTCTTCCACGGGTGCGGGCGCTTCGACGGTGATCGTGCCGACCCGAGCCCCAGCCTCGCCGAGCGCCGCAACGTCGACGGTCGCGGCCCGCGTTGCCTGCTCGCCGGGCAACATCGTCACCACGCCGCTGCCGGCAGCGACAATCGGGATCCGCGCACCGTCAACGGTTACAGCCTCGGCGACCGCCGCGCCCTGCTCCACCACCGTGATGGCCTGGGGGAGCGTGTCGAGGGCGGAGAGCATGTCGCGGCCCGACTGCGCTCGGGCCGCCTTCGAATCACGGCCGAGCGTTACTGCCAGCTGCACAACCTCGCGTCCGTCGACGTCGACCTGCTGGGCGACGGCGAAGTTGAAGCCCGCGGCCGCCGAACGGCCCGTCTTCACGCCCACGATCCCCGGCATTTCGGTGATCAGCGGGTTCGTGTTCGCGACGACGCCGATGCCCCAGGGCATCTCAACCGATGCGGTGCTGGTGAACTCCGCAATGGTGGGGTTCTGCAGCGCCAGCCGGGCGATGCGCAGCGCATCCGCTGCACTGGCCATATTGCCCTCATCCATGCCTGTCGGCTCGACGAACTGCAGCGATTCCAGGCCGTGCCGCTGCTTCCAGTCGGCTACGGCGGCAAGGAAGGCGTCGTTGTCGCCGAAGGCCCAGTAGGCGTAGGCCGCGGCGTAGTCGTTGGCCGACG
Organism: Leucobacter sp. MMO-125; assembly: GCF_037148395.1. Lineage (NCBI taxonomy): Bacteria > Bacillati > Actinomycetota > Actinomycetes > Micrococcales > Microbacteriaceae > Leucobacter > Leucobacter sp. MMO-125. The sequence goes on along the minus strand of NZ_JBBCTL010000003.1, from coordinate 104,003 downwards.
GCAGGAAGATGAAGTGCAGCATCTGCCGCAGCGTGACCTCGGTGCCGACGGGGATCGGGTAGGCGACGCCGTCGAGCGCGAGGTAGCCGTCCTGTCGTGCGCGATCCGCCTCCGTCCAGGTGTAAACCGGGCCGTCAGTGCCGGGCTCGAGCGGCTGCGCCTCCATGCACACCAGCACGGTGATCAGCTTGGAGATGCTGGCGAGCGGATAGGCCGTGGGGTCGTTCGACCAGGTTTCGTTGCCGTGCAGGTAGCCGATTGCGGTGGGCAGGTTCTGGGCATCGACGGCTGCCTGCGCGGCCGTGGGGTCTGCGGTCACTGCCGCACTGTCGTTGCCCGCGGTGAAGGCGGGGTGCAGTTCGATCGTGGGTGCCGGTAGCGGGGCGAGCGCGCAGGCCGCTGTGTAGCCGCCGGCGGCGAGGGCGGTGGCCGCGCAGACTGACAGGGCGATGATGCGGGCGCGGCGGGCCCCGGTGCGACTTCGGTTCACGCCTTCCAGCGTAGGGGCGAGGAGGGTGCGCCGGTGCCGCGGGGTGGCACGGGCGCGGCGGCATGCACAGGGGTAGCGCTGCAGACTGTGCCAATGCGCAGTGGAGCTGCCGAGCTGATCGGGCAGAATGGCCGTGATGGATCGCGGCGCTGCGCCCGATCCGGCGCTCGCCCACCGCTTCCGAGGAGGTCACCCATGACCGCACCCCACTCCGCCCTGATCGCAGGCTACGCCCGCACGCCGTTCACGCGTTTCACCGGTCAGCTCGCCTCCCAGCCTGCGACGGAACTCGGCGCGCACGCGGTGCGTGCGGCGCTCTCGCGGGCCGGGATCGCCGCCGATCAGGTAGATGCGGTGGTGGCAGGCCAGGTGCTGCAGGCCGGTGCCGGGCAGAACCCTGCCCGTCAGACGGCGGTGGCCGCGGGGATTCCGATGGGGGTGCCCGCGATCACGCTGAACGCGGTGTGCCTGTCCGGCACGGAGGCCGTGTCGCAGGCGGCGCGGCTCATCGCGGCGGGCGAGGCCGATGTGGTGGTGGCTGTGGGGCAGGAGTCGATGTCGCTCGCGCCGCACGTCATTCCGCTGCGAGCCGGCACCAAGTACGGCACGGCCCAGCTCGTCGACACCGCCGACCATGACGGACTGACCGACGCTTTCGACCAGGTGGCGATGGGCGCGCTCACGGAAGACGGCAACACGCCGCTCGGGCTGACGCGCGAGGAGCAGGACGCCTTCGCTGCCGAGTCGCACCGCCGCGCGGCCGAGTCGGCTGAGTTCTTCGCGGGTGAGATTGAGCCCTTCACAGTGGTGTCGCGGCGGGGCGACACCGTGGTCTCGGCCGATGATGGCATCCGCGCCGACACCACGTCCGAGACGCTTGCGGGCCTGCGGCCAGCCTTCGCGAAGCAGGGCACGATCACGGCGGGCAACGCCTCCCAGATCACTGACGGCGCTGCGGCGCTGGTGCTCGTCAGCGAGGCCGCGGCGAGCCGCCTCGGGGTGACCCCGGTGGCGCGCGTCGAGGCGACCGCGTTCGTTGCGGGGCCCGATACTCAGCTGCACTCGCAGCCGGCACGCGCAATCGCTGCGGCGCTTGCGAAGCTCGATGGCGTGACCGCCGATGATCTTGCGGTTGTGGAGATCAACGAGGCCTTCGCCGCTGTGGGTGTGCAATCCACGCGCGAACTGGGTGTGGATCCTGCGATCGTGAACCGGCATGGCGGTGCGATCGCGCTCGGCCACCCAATCGGGGCTTCGGGCGCGCGCATCGTGGGCACGCTTTCGCGGCAACTCGCAGAGCTCGGCAGCGGATCGCTCGGCGCCGTCGGCATCTGCGGCGGCGGTGGGCAGGGCAGCGCCGTCGTGCTCAGCGCGGTCTGATGCCAGAACCGAAGACCATGCGCTCGCGAGCGAGCAGCAGCCCCGCGCAGAACTGCAGGCCGACACCGGCGAGTATCACGAAGAGCGGCGGAACCCAGCTCCCCGTCGCGCCGTAGAGCACCCCGAACAGGACAGGCCCGACAGCGGCGATCAGGTATCCCACGGATTGCGACATGCCAGATGTTGCAGCGGCCGTCGCAGCATCTGTCGAGCGCTGAGCCATCAGTGTGAGCGACACCGTCAAAGCGCAGCCTGCTGAGAAGCCCGAGAGAATCAGCCATGCCAGCAATGCGGCGGGTGCGAGGATGAGGCCCACAGCACCGGCGGCCGCGATGACGGGCAACAGCACCGGGAGGACTCGCCGCATTGCTCCGCGAGAAATAAATGGCGCGGACAATGAACCGAACATGCCGCAGACGTGGAACACCATTACATGGAGGCCCGCTGTCACGGGATCCGAACCGCGTGAGAGGTCGAGCGGTGCAAGCCAGGTGGCCCACACGTAGAAGGTCGAAGACTGGGTGCCCATGTACACCGCGATGCTCCAGGCGACAGGATCGCGCCAGATGCGACTGCCCAACCGTGAGGCCGTACCCGGGGAGGGCTCGCCCTCAACGGTGGCGGAAACGCTTGTCGTCTCGCCCCCGCCGCGGTGCTGCGCCCGGCGAGTCGCGACTACCCACATCACCAGAGCGGGCGGCACCATGGCCCCTGTCGTGAGCAGGGCGATCCGCCAACCCACAGGTTCACCCGAGGCCATCGATGCGTGGGAGATCGGCGCCACCATGCCGGCTCCAACCGCAGCGGCCCCGCTCAGCAGGGTCGAGTAGGCGCCCATCACCAAGGGCACACGCCCCCCGAAATCCCGCTTGATTGTTGCGGGCAGGAGCACGTTGGCGACGGCGAGTGCGGCGCCCACGAGCGCGGTACCCAGCCAGATATTCGCCTGTGGGCCAGGCAGTGAGCGCCAGACCGTGCCGAGAGTGAGCGCCGCGAGTGAGCCCGCCACCGCGGCGTTCGGACCGATTCGTGCTGATAGCGCCTGTGCGGCTGGTGATACGACGGCCCAGGTGAGCAGCGGGATCGAGGCCAAGAAACCCAGAGATGCGGGCGTGACGCCCTGATCCGCCGCGATTTCATCGAGCAGTGGCCCAACGCCCGTGATCGTCATGCGCATGTTGACGGCGACCAAGCAGACCGCTACGAACAGCAGCGCCCAAGGCGTGCCAGAGACACGGGCATCACGTTGAGCGTTCACCACGCGACACTATCGCAAGGAACTATCGCGGGTGAGAAGCGGCCCCTGCCCGGGGCCGCCGACCGCCCCTAGTCGAGGCAGCGCACCCGCACCGACAGGCAGGTGGGGCAGCCCTCGAGCTTCTCGTACTCGGTGATGGCGACTTCGGTCACGGAGTAGCCGAGATCGCGCAGCATCGCCGCGGTCTGCGGTGCCGACGCCGAGATGAGCAGTTCGGAGTCGCTGAGGCAGACCACCGCGGTGCCGTGCGGTTCGGGCACGGGCAGGAAGGCGGGGAAGATGCCGGGGTTGTCGACGAAATCGGGGTAACCGATCACGGTGCCATCGGGGAGGGCGGTGACGGCGGTCTTCAGGTGCAGCACCTTCGTGACTGGCACGGCCACGACCCTGCCGCCGAGCGGGGCGAGGATGCGACGCAGCTGCGCGATGCCCTCGGCATTGGTACGGCCGCCGCGACCTACGTAGACGGTGTCGTCGACCTTCAGCACATCGCCGCCGTCGAGGGTGCCTGGTGCCTGAATCTCGACAACGGGGCAGCCGAGCGCTTCGAGGGCGCGTCGGGTGCCGGCGGTTTCGGGCTTGCGGCTGTCGGCACCGGGGCGCGAGATCACGGCCACGTTGCGGAACATCACCACAGTGTCTTCAATGAAGACGGAGTCGGGGCAGTCGTCGGCGGGATCGACCTCGACGGTCTGCCAGCCGTGCTGCTGCAGCGCGGCGACGTAGCCCCGCCACTGCTCGCGCGCCGTGTCAAGATCGACGGCGACCTTCTCGATGTGGTCGACGATTCCGTCGTCGAGCAGGCTGCTGGGCTGGCGCACGAGGGCGATCTTCGACATGGGTGGGCTCCTCCGAGGTTGGGGCGAATCTCTCACAAGGCTAGCGGTCGCGGGTGACGCCCTGCGTGAGCCGGCTCTGTCGCCTGGCTCTTTTCGCCGGGCGGGGCCGGATTGCGCAGGCCGTGGCGGGTAGGGGACGAAAGCGATCCGCCGCAATCCCTAGCGGAATGTCGCACCCTCAAGTAAACTTGAGTCATAATCACTCAAGTTTGTGGCTGCCCGGATCGGGTCGCCGCAGCCTGCTGAACCAGAAGGGATCCAGATGCAAGCAAACTGGCAGCCCGCCCAGGGCGAAGAAGGGCAGTCCGCCCTCGAGCAGTTCGGCGTCAACCTCACGGAAGTCGCCCGCTCGGGCAAGCTCGATCCGGTCATCGGCCGCGACAGCGAAATCCGCCGCGTGAGCCAAGTGCTCACCCGCCGCACGAAAAACAACCCCGTGCTCATCGGCGAACCAGGCGTCGGTAAAACCGCCGTCGTCGAAGGCCTCGCCCAGCGCATCGTCGCCGGCGATGTTGCCGAATCGCTCAAAGACAAAGAACTCATCTCCCTCGATATCTCCGCGCTCATTGCCGGGGCGAAATACCGAGGCGAGTTCGAAGAGCGCATGAAAGCCGTGCTGCAGGAGATCAAAGACTCTGACGGCAAGATCATCACCTTCATCGACGAACTGCACACCCTCATGGGCGCAGGCGGCGGCGAATCCTCTGTCGCGGCCTCCCAGATGCTCAAGCCCATGCTTGCCCGCGGCGAACTGCGGCTTATCGGTGCCACCACCCTCGACGAATACCGCGAGTACATCGAGAAAGATGCGGCCCTCGAACGACGCTTCCAGCAGGTCTACGTCGGCGAGCCGAGCGTCGAAGACACCATCGCGATCCTGCGCGGCCTCAAAGAACGGTACGAGGCACACCACAAAGTGACCATCGCCGACTCCGCCCTCGTCGCCGCTGCAAGCCTCTCGAACCGCTACATCACGGCCCGGCAGCTGCCCGACAAGGCGATCGACCTGATCGACGAGGCGGCCTCGCGTCTGCGCATGGAAATCGACTCGGCCCCTGTGGAGATCGACGAACTGCGCCGCGCCGTCGACCGAATGCGCCTCGAAGAGCTCGCGTTGAAGAAGGAGAAAGACGCCGCCTCGAAGGAACGCCTCACGAAACTGCGCGACGACCTTGCCCAGAAGCAGCGCGAACTCGACGGCCTCGAAGCGCGCTGGGAGCGCGAGCGAGCCTCCCTGAACCGCGTCGGCGAACTGCGCGAGAAGCTTGATCAGCTCGGCATGCAAGCGCAGGTCGCACAGCGAGAAGGCAACCTCGAACGGGCCTCCCGGCTGCTCTACGGCGAGATCCCCGTCATTCAGAAGCAGCTCGCCGAAGCCGAGCAGGCCGAGCTCGCCGACGAAATCGACGGCGAGCCCCGTATGGTCAACGACCAAGTCACCGACGAAGATATCGCGGGCGTCGTCGCTGCCTGGACCGGCATCCCCGTCGGCCGTCTGCTGCAGGGCGAGACGGAGAAGCTGCTCGCACTCGAAAGTGAACTCGGCAAGCGCCTCGTCGGGCAGACGGACGCGGTGCGCGCGGTCGCCGATGCGGTGCGGCGCACGCGGGCAGGAATCGCGGATCCCAATCGTCCGACCGGCTCCTTCCTCTTCCTGGGGCCCACCGGTGTAGGCAAGACCGAGCTCGCGAAAGCGCTCGCCGAGTTCCTCTTCGACGACGAGCACGCCATGGTGCGCATCGACATGTCCGAGTACGGCGAAAAGCACTCGGTGTCACGCCTCGTGGGCGCCCCTCCGGGCTACGTCGGCTACGAGCAGGGCGGTCAACTCACCGAAGCCGTGCGCCGGCGCCCCTACTCGGTGGTGCTGCTCGACGAGGTCGAAAAAGCGCACCCCGAAGTGTTCGACGTGCTGCTGCAGGTTCTCGACGACGGTCGCCTGACCGACGGCCAGGGCCGCACCGTCGACTTCCGCAACGTGATCCTGATCCTCACTTCGAACCTGGGCTCGCAGTACCTCATCGACCCCGATCTGCCGTGGAGCGAGAAGGAGTTCGGGGTGCGCGAGACCGTGCGCCGGGCGTTCAAGCCCGAGTTCATCAACAGGCTCGATGAGATGGTCATCTTCCGGCCGCTGTCGGAGGTTGATCTGGCGCATATCGTTGATCTCTCGGTCGACAGGCTGCAGGCCCGGCTCGCCGATCGCAGGCTCACCCTCGGCGTCACGCCCGAGGCGCGGGCGTGGCTCGCGTCGCGCGGCTACGACCCGATCTACGGTGCGCGCCCGCTGCGCAGGCTCATGCAGCATGAGATCGACGACAGGCTCGCGAGGGCGATCCTCTCTGGCAGTGTGCATGACGGTGACGCGGTGCGGGTGGACGTGGCCGCCGGAGGTGACGCGCTCACGCTTGAGAGCGCAGGCTCGGTGCCGTCGAGCGGCGTGCCGGGGGCTGGCGGGCCTGGTGGGTCTGGCGGCTCTGGCGATGACGATGTGATCGAGGCCGAACTCCTCGATTAGCCTCCCTGCTTCCCCTGTCCCTTCGGGCGAAGTTCAGGCCGTGCATCGCAGTACAGACTGAGGCTGACGCTGAAACGCTCAGCATGAGTTGCGATCCACGGCCTGAACGCAGGCCGGGTTCGGGGCGAAGAGGAAGCGGGGGCGGAGTAGCCTGACCCCATGCGTACCTTCACCATGCCAGGCACTGAGCTCGCCGTCTCTGATGTGGTGCTCGGGCTGATGCGGATCCAGCACCTGGGCGACCAGCAGCTGCGCGCGCTCGTGAGCGCTGCGGACGATGCCGGCATCACCGTGCTCGACCACGCCGATATCTACGGAGACGGCCTGCACGGCTGTGAGCGTCGTTTCGGCGAGGCAATCAAGTTTTCGTCGTCTGAGCGGGAGCGCTGGGTGATCCAGTCAAAGGCCGGGATCGTGCCGCAGGGCCCCTACTTCGACCATTCCTACGAGCACATCATGGCGACGGTGCACGGCTCGCTCGACGCCCTCGGCACCGATTACCTCGATCTGCTGTTGCTGCACCGCCCGGACGCCCTGGTCGAGCCGGAGGAGGTCGCTCGGGCCTTCGACGAACTCGAAGCCGCAGGCAAGGTGCGCACCTTCGGGGTGTCGAATCACACGCCCCGGCAGATCGAGTTGCTGCGCAGGTATGTGCGTCAGCCGATCGTGGCCAATCAGATGCAGCTCTCGATCACGCACGCGCCGATGGTGGCGCAGGGTCTGGCCGCCAACATGCAGGGCCTGCCGCAGTCGGTGTCGCGCGATGACGGCGTGCTCGACTACTGCCGCCTGCACGACATCACGGTGCAGGCGTGGTCGCCCTTCCAAGCTGGCTTTTTCGATGGCCCCTTCCTCGGGTCCGAGCGGTACCCCGAGCTGAACGCCGTGATCGACCGGATTGCTGCGGATCGCAGGGTGCCGCCGGAGGCGATCGCGGTGGCGTGGATCACCAGGCATCCCGCGCGCATGCAGGTGGTGCTCGGCACGACCTCGCCCGAGCGTGTGGCTGCTGCTGCGCTCGGCTCCGAGGTGCGGCTGACACGCGCCGAGTGGTACGAACTGGTGCGCGCCGCCGGCTACACCGTGCCGTAGACCGCCGCCGTTGAGGTGCTCGCCGCCGCTTCGGGGTTCAGCCGCCGAGCGCGGCGGTGATCCGTTCTGGTGAGAGCGCGGCGTCGATGGCGAGCTGAGCTGCGCCGTAGATCGCGGCGTTGCCCGCCGCGCGCGAAGGGGCGATCGTGAGGTGCTCGGTGGAGAGCGGGATCGAGCGGGCGTAGACCACCTCGCGCACACCGGCGACCAGGTGCTCCGCGGCCTGAGCCATGGTGCCGCCGATCACGATGGTCGACGGGTTCATGAGGCTCACGCAGGCGGTCAGCACCTCGCCGATGTCGCGGCCGGCCTGCCGGATCGCCTGGATCGCGGTGACGTCTCCGCTCTTCGCGAGGGCGACCACCTCGCTCGGGCGGTGGTAGCGCGCCTCGGGCGTGCTGAGCGCGTGCGCGAGCGCGCGGCCAGACGCGACGGCTTCGAGGCAGCCGCGGTTGCCGCAGGGGCACGGGGCGTCGGCGGCGCGGGCCAGTGCGACGTGCCCGATGTCCCCGGCGGCGCCGTTGGCGCCTCGGCGGAGGGTGCCGCCGGAGATGACGCCGGCGCCGATGCCGCTCGCCACCTTCACGAAGATCAAGTCGGTCACTCCGGGCCACGAAGTGCTGAGCTCGCCCAGCGCCATGATGTTGACGTCGTTGTCGACCAGCACGGGGGCGTCGATGCGGGCGCGGATCGCGGAGGGAATGTCGAAGCGGTCCCAACCGGGCATGATGGGCGGGTTGATGGGCCGGCCGGTGGAGAACTCGACGGGGCCGGGCACGCCGATCCCGATGCCGGCCACCTGATCGGGGCCGTATCCGAGGGTCGGCAGCAGCTGCTCGGCGGAGTCCAGGATCCACTCGATCGCCGCTTCGGGACCGTCGGCGATGTCTCTCGGAGAGGAGGCCTCGGCGAGGAGTTCGCCGTCGAGGTCGGTCACCGCGACGCGGGCGTGGAGGGCGCCGAGGTCGGCCGCGAGCACCACGCGGGCTCGCGGGTTGAACGCGATCTGCGCGGAGGGCCGGCCGCCGGTCGAGGCGGCGTCGTGGACGGACGCGATGAGGCCGAGGTCGAGCAGCTGGTCGATACGCTGCGTGACCGTGGGTCGGGAGAGGCCGGTGATCTGCGCGAGCTTCGCACGGGTGCGCGGTTCGCCGTCTCGCAGCAGCTGCAGCAGGCCGCCGGCCGTCGAGATGACGGGAGTGTGAGAAGGAGAGGAGAGAGCCACCCTTTCAGTAAAGCACAGGCGAAAGCTGGTAACAGTTTGGTTACTTATGAAAAAGAATTGACAAAAGTGGGTGAGGTGCCAGCACAATGAGAGCATGTCACCGCAGACAGGCTCCGCGCCGCACCCTCCGAGCATCGGCATGCTCGGAGCGGGATTCATGGCGCGCACCCACACGCTGGCCGCCCGCACGGCCGGCGCCCGGCTCGCCGCGATCGCCTCATCGACGCCCGAGCGTGCGGCGAGTGCCGCGGCCCAGCTCGGCTACGAACAAGCCCTCGCCCCCGACGAACTGCTCGCGGCAGGCCTGCCGTTCGTGCACGTCTGCACCCCCAACCGCAGCCACCTCGGCTACACCCGATCCGCCCTGCGAGCCGGCTCGCACGTGATCTGCGAGAAGCCCCTCGCCACGACCGCCGCCGAAGCCCGCGAACTCGCCGCGGAGGCGCGCGCCGCGGGCCGCATCGGTGCCGTGCCCTTCGTCTACCGCTACCACCCTATGGTGCGCGAGGCGCGCGCCCGCATCGCCACCGGCGAGACCGGTACCGTGCTGACCGTATCCGGCCAGTACCTGCAAGACTGGCTGCTCGACGCGCAAGACGAGAACTGGCGCGTCACCACCGACTCCGGCGGCCCCTCGCGAGCCTTCGCCGACATCGGATCCCACCTCGTCGACCTCGTCGAGTTCGTGAGCGGCGACCGCATCACCCGGCTCGTGGCGACCTCACGCACCGTGCACGCCGAACGCGGCGGGCAGGCCGTCGACACCGAAGACGCGGTCGCACTCACCGTCGAACTCGCGGGCGGCGGCATCGGTTCCCTCCTCGTCTCGCAGGTGGCGCCCGGTCGCAAGAACGGCCTCGTGCTCGAGATCGCAGGCACCCGCGAGAGCGTGCGCTTCGAGCAGGAAGACCCCGAACGGCTGTGGGTGGGGCGTCGCGGCCACTCGCTGCTGCTGCGCCGCGATCCCGACACGCTCTCAGCCGCCGCGGCCCGCCTGGGGCAACTCCCGGCGGGACACCCCCAGGGCTATCAGGACGCGTTCAACGCATTCGTCGCCGATGCCTACGCGCTCGCCACCGGCGACACCCGCGACGGGGTCCCCACCTTCGACGACGGTGCTCGTGCCGCCGTCGTCACCGACGCGGTGCTCGAATCGGTGCGCAGCGGCGGCTGGGCGGAGGTGAGCGAGGCGTGAACGCAACCCGACCCGCCCCAGTGCTCTCAGCCGTCGACGTGCGCAAGCAGTTCTTCGGCGTCGAGGTGCTGCACGGGGTCTCCCTCGACCTCGTGCCGGGGACCGTGCACGGCCTCGTCGGCGAGAACGGCGCCGGCAAGTCGACGCTCATGAAGATCATCGCGGGCGTGCACCGGCGTGACGGCGGCGACGTGCTCCTCGACGGCGAGCGCGTCGACTTCGGGCACCCCGTCGAGGCCGCCAAGGCCGGCGTCGCGACGGTGTTTCAGGAGTTCAACCTGCTCGCCGACCGCACCGTGGCGCAGAACGTCTTCCTCGGCCGTGAACCCCGCCGCTTCGGCGTCGTCGACACCGCTGCAATGCGCCGGGCGACCCGGGAACTGCTCGCCGACCTCGGCATCGCCGGCATCTCGCCCGACGCGGCCGTCGGCGGGCTCACCGTCGCCGAGCAGCAGATCGTCGAGATCGTGAAGGCGCTCTCGATCGACGCCCGGGTCATCTCGATGGACGAGCCCACCGCCGCCCTCGCCGACCACGAAGTGGCGATCCTGTACCGCGTGATCCGCCGTCTGCGCGACCGCGGCGTCGCGATCCTCTACGTCTCGCACCGGCTGAAGGAGATCTTCGACCTCTGCGACACCATCACCGTTATGAAGGACGGGGCGCTCGTGTCGAGCGGCCCGGCCGCCGAACTCGACCAGGCCACCCTCGTGCGGCGCATGGTGGGGCGGCCCATCAGCGCCTACTTCCCGGACCCCGAGCCCGGCACCGAACTCGGCGACGCCCTCGTGTCGGTGCGGGGCGGCGGCAACCCGCAGCTCGAAGGCATCGACCTCGAACTGCGCGCCGGGGAGGTCGTCGGCGTCTCCGGGCTGCAGGGCTCGGGCCGCACCGAGCTCGTCGAGGCGATCTTCGGCGCCGCGCCGTTCACTCGCGGGGAGCTGCGGATCGCGGGCGCCGCGACGACCATTCGCCGTCCGCGCCAGGCGGTGCGGCGGGGCATCGCGCTCGTCACCGAGGATCGTAAGCGCAGCGGACTCGCCCTGCACCAGTCGATCCTCGACAACGCGCTTCTCGCGATCCGCTGCGTCTTCCCCGGCCGCACCCGCGCCAAGCGCGCCGAGGTCCCGGGCATCTTCACCGCGCTCGAACTCGTGAGCCAGGGCCTCGGGCAGGAGGTGCAGGCGCTCTCCGGCGGCAACCAGCAGAAAGTGGTGCTCGCGAAGTGGCTCGCGACCTCGCCCCGCGTGGTGCTGCTCGACGAGCCCACCCGCGGTATCGACGTGGGCGCGAAGATCGCGGTCTACCAGCTCATCCGCGATCTCGCCAAGCGGGGCGTCGCGATCCTCTTCGTGTCGAGCGAACTGCCCGAGGTGATCGGCATGGCCGACCGCATCCTCGTGATGCGCGACGGCCGGATCGCGGGCGAACTGCCCCCGGGATCCGCTGAGGAGACCGTGCTCGCGCTCGCGACGGGCGCCGCACCCGGAACCACCACCGACGGCGGGGGAGAGCAGTGATGGCCGCGCTGAAAGCACGCCTGCAAGGGCTCGACACGACCGTGATCGTCTTCATCGCGCTGATCGCGGTGCTCGCCCTGAGCGCCGTGCTGGTCGCCACCGTCGGCCGCAACCTCTTCAGCCCGGGCAGCATCCGCGACATCCTCACGGGCATGAGCGTGCTCGGCTTCGTCGCGATCGGGCAGACGCTCGTGATCCTCGGCGGCTCCCTCGACCTCTCCGTGCCCTACGTGGTGAGCCTCACCAGCCTCATCGCCGCCCAGACCATGAACGGCCAGCCCGGCATGATCGTGCCCGGCGTGCTGCTCGCGCTCGGGGTCGCCGCGCTGATCGGGCTCGCGAACGGGTTCATCGTCACCTTCCTCAAGGTGCACGGCTTCGTCACCACGCTCGGGGTCGGGCTGATCCTCAAGGGCTATCTCGACACCAATTACAAGGGGACCGCCGGATCGGTGCCGTGGGCCTTCCAGCTCTTCGGCGCGACCGGCATCGGGCCGGTGCCGGTCTCGACGATCGTGATGCTCGCGCTCGCCGGCGCCGTCGCGTTCCTGCTCGCCCGCAGCAGCTTCGGGCACCACCTCTTCGCGGTCGGCGGCAACGCCGAGGTCGCGCGCCTCTCCGGCGTGCGCACGCGGCGGCCCCTCATCTGGGCGCACGTCATCTGCTCGGTGTTCGCGGGGATCGCAGGCCTGCTGCTCGCGAGCCGACTCGGCGTCGGCAGCCCCACCGTGGGCGTGCAGGGCGGTTACGACCTGCTTTCGATCGCCGCGGTCGTGCTGGGCGGCACACTGCTCGCGGGCGGACGCGGCTCGATCTGGGGCACAATCGGCGGCGTCGCCATCTTCGCCGTGATCGACAACCTCATGAGCGTGCTGCAGGTCACCCCGTTCCTGAAGGACGTGGTGCGCGGCGCGGTCATCGTGATCGCCGTGGCCGTGTACTCGCGGCGCCGGCTCGTGGCCCGCCGCGAGCGCTTCACCCGCTCGGGGGCCGACGCCGCGCCTCCCGAGACCATCGACGCGATGACCGAGGGAGGTGCGCGATGAACGCCGCGCAGTCCGCATCCGCGGCCGGGATCACCGGCATCGCCCGCACGCTCGTCAGCCCGCGCGGCGCCGTCTACCTGCTGCTCGTCGTGCTGCTCGTCACCGTCGCCGTGCTCAACCCCGCCTTCGCCGAGCCCGGACAGTTCGTACGCTACATCCAGCGGGTGGCGCCGATCGCGATCGTGGCGATCGGCCAGTACTTCGTGATCGTGAGCGGTGAATTCGACCTCTCGCAGGGGTCGCTCGTCACCACCCAGGTGGTGCTCGCGGGCACCCTCATCGGACAGGACGACTCGAAGGCGCTGCCCGTGCTGCTGCTGCTCGTCGTGCTCGGCACGGTCGTGGGCATCGTGAACGGCCTCGTCACCACGCTGCTCAGAGTGCCGTCGTTCATCGTGACCCTCGGCATGATGCTCGCCCTCTACGGAGGCGTCATGTGGTGGACCGGCGGCGCCGCCACCGGGAACCCCGCCGACTCGTTCCGGCAGGTGGGCCGCGGCGGCATCGAAGGGCTGCCCATCATCGGCATGCTGCCCTGGGCCGTGGTGGTGCTCGCCGCCGTGCTGGCGCTCGCGGCCTGGCTGTCCCGGCGACCGTTCGGGCGCACCCTCATCGCGATCGGCGACAACCCCGCAGCGGGCCTCTTCGCCGGAGCGTCCGTGTGGCGCACGAAGACCATCGCCTTCGTCATCTCGTCGCTCTCCGCCACCGTCGCAGGCGTGCTGCTCGTCGGCTACGCCGGCGTGCACCCATCGGTCGGCCGGGGCTACGAGTTCACCGCCATCACCGCGGTGGTGCTCGGCGGCGTCGTGCTCGGCGGCGGCCGAGGATCCGTGTGGGGCGCCCTCGCCGGCGCCTTCGCCCTCGAGACGCTCTTCACCCTGCTCAACTTCACCTCGGTGCCGTCCACCATGCGCGACGCCATCCAGGGTGCCATCATCATCGCCGCAGTCGCCTACTCGGGCGTCGCGTTCGGCGCTCGCAGGCGCCGCGGCGCCGACGAACCTCCCCGGGTCACGACCGGGCCGGAACCGACGGGGAGCACCCCGTCACCCGATCCCGCGGGCACCGTCGCCGCGCGGGGCGCACACACGAAGGAGAATCGATCATGAAACGATCGCTGAGCATTACGGCGAGCCTCGTCGGCGCGGCATCGCTGATCCTGCTGGCGGGGTGCACCACCGATCCATCGGTGAAGACCCCGGCGGAAGAGACCAGCGAGGAGACCTCGTCGGCCGAGTGGTTCGACCAGGAGCTCTTCGACAAGCAGAACGCCGAGCGCTCGGTCGTGCCCGAAGGGCCCGCCGAGCAGCCGTACCTGCAGACCATCAACGCCGAGATGCGCGATACCGCGGAGTACGCGTCCGAGGGGGCGAAGAAGCTGTGCTTCGCGAACGCCTCGATCTCGAACCCGTGGCGGCAGACCGGCTGGATCACGATGAACGAGCAGCTGAAGGTGCTGCAGGAGTCGGGCGCGTTCTCCGAGATGGAGACGCGTGACGCGAAGGACAGCGACGACACCCAGATCGCCGATATCGACTACTTCATCGCCGAGGGCAACTGCGACGGCTTCATCATCTCGCCGAACTCCACGGCCGCGATGACACCCGCCGTGGAGCGCGCCTGCGCGACCGGCAAGCCCGTCGTGGTCTTCGACCGCGGCGTCCAGACCGACTGCGCCGTCACGTTCATCCACCCGATCGGCGGCTTCGCCTGGGGCATCGACACCGCCGAGTTCCTGATCGACAACCTCGAGAAGGGCGACAAGGTCGTCGCGCTGCGCATCCTGCCCGGCGTCGACGTGCTCGAGCAGCGCTGGGCCGCGGCCGACAAGCTGTTCGACGAGGCCGGCATCGAAGCGGTCGACTACTTCACCGGCGCCGACCCCGCCGAGATCAAGAAGATCATCTCCGACGAGCTCGCGAAGGGCGACGTGCAGGGCATCTGGATGGATGCCGGCGACGGCGCAGTCGCGGCGATCGAAGCCTTCGAGGACGCCGGCAAGCCCTACCCGGTGATGACCGGCGAGGACGAGCTGAGCTTCCTGCGCAAGTGGAAGGACACGGGCCTCACCGGCCTCGCCCCCGTCTACTCCAACTTCCAGTGGCGCACCCCGCTGCTCGCGATGGAGAAGATCTTCGCCGGTGAGCAGGTGCCGACCGAGTGGGTGCTGCCGCAGAGCCCCATTACCGCGGAAGAGCTCGACGACTACCTGAAGCGCAACGAGGGCATGCCCGACGGCCACTACGCGAAGTTCGGCGGCGAGGATCTGCCGGGCTACCCGCAGGTCTGGCAGGATCGGGTCATCCCCTAGGCCATGCGTTAGCCCGCGGGAGCAGGCCTCTCGGAGACTCCGGCAAGGGACCCCCGCGTGTCGCTGACGCGCCACGCGAACCTTGATACGTCTCCGAGAGACCTGCACCCGCTGGACAAAAGGCCGGCATGAGCAGCTCGGGCAAGGAGGAACGATATGCGGCGACAGCTCGGAGTCAACACCTGGGTGTGGGCCTCGCCCCTCGACGATGCTTCCCTCGTTAGCATCGCCCGGGAAGCTCGGGGGATCGGCTATGAACTGCTCGAACTGCCCGTCGAGTCGCCCGGCGACTGGTCGCCGGCGCTCGCCGCCGAGCGACTCGCCGCGCTCGACATGGGCGCGCGGGTGGTCGGCGCGATGGGCGAGGGCCGAGACCTGCTCGACGACGCGCTGCGCGAGGGCACTCAGCACTATCTGCGGCACTGCGTCGATGCGGCGGTCGCGGTCGGATCGCCCACCGTCGCGGGCCCCTTCACCGCCCGCACGGGCCGCGTCTGGCGCATGAGCGCCGGTGAGCGCGCGGTCGCGGTCGAGACGCTGCGCGAAGCGCTGCGGCCCGTCGCCGACTACGCCGCCGAGCGCGGCGTGACGCTCGCCATCGAGCCGCTCAACCGCTACGAGACGAGCCTCGTCAACACGGTCACTCAGGCGCTCGACGCCCTGGAGCCGCTGCTCGGATCGGGCGTCGGGCTCGCCCTCGACGCCTACCACCTCAATATCGAAGAGCGCTCGCCGGCGGCTGCGATCCGCGCCGCCGGATCCCACCTCGCCGTGATGCAAGTCTCCGGCAACGATCGCGGGCCCGCCGGCCCTGACCACACCGACTGGCCCGCGATCCTCGACGCCCTCGACGACGTCGGCTACGCCGGGCCCCTCACGCTCGAGAGCTTCACCGGCGACAACGACACCATCGCCACGGCGGCGTCGATCTGGCGCCCTCTCGCCGAGAGCCAGCACGAGCTCGCCCGCATCACCTTTGATTTCCTCACCGAGCTGCAGCAGCGAAGGAGCCCCCGCAATGACGCATGAGGCATCGCACCCCGTCACCCTGTTCACCGGCCAGTGGGCTGACCTGCCCTTCGAGGAGGTGGCCCGGCTGGCGGCGGAATGGGGCTACGACGGGCTCGAGATCGCCGCCTCCGGCGACCACCTCGACCTGGCCCGCGCCGACGAAGACGACGTCTACCTGCGGTCGCGGCTCGAGATCCTCGACCGTCACGGCCTGCGCGTGTGGGCGATCTCCAACCACCTCGCCGGGCAGGCCGTCTGCGACGACCCCATCGATTTCCGGCATCAGGCGATCGTGCGCCCCTACGTGTGGGGCGACGGCGACCCTGAGGGGGTGCGGCAGCGCGCAGCCGAGGACATGCAGCGCGCCGCCCGCGTCGCCCGCAAGCTCGGCGCGGATGTCGTGACGGGCTTCACCGGGTCGAAGATCTGGCCCTACGTGGCGATGTTCCCGCCCGTGCCGGCCGAGGTCATCGACGAGGGCTACGAGGACTTCGCGCGGCGGTGGAACCCGATCCTCGACGTCTTCGACTCCGAGGGGGTGCGGTACGCGCACGAGGTGCACCCCTCCGAGATCGCCTACGACTACTGGACGACAGTGCGCGCGATCGAAGCGATCGACCACCGGCACGCGTTCGGCATCAACTGGGATCCGAGCCATCTCGTGTGGCAGGGCATCGACCCGATCGGTTTCATCGTCGACTTCGCCGACCGCATCTGCCACGTCGACTGCAAGGACACGCGGCTGCGGCCGCCCACTGGGCGCTCGGGCATCCTCGGGTCCCATCTGCCGTGGGGCGACCCGCGTCGCGGCTGGGACTTCGTCTCCACCGGGCACGGCGACACGCACTGGGAGGACGGGTTCCGGGCACTCGCGTCGATCGGCTACGCCGGCCCGATCTCGATCGAGTGGGAGGACGCGGGTATGGATCGCCTGCACGGCGCCGCCGAAGCTGTCGGGCGCATCCGCTCGCTGCTCTGGAAGCGCCCTGAGGCCGCATTCGACTCGGCCTTCTCCAACCAGTAGCGCTCGCCGAGCGACGCGATCATCGCTCGGCGTCGCACGCCGTCATCTGCTGGCCGGGCCGAGGCCCCGCTGCTAGCGTCGGAGGTGCACCGATCGAAGGAGACCTCGCCATGACCGCACCCGCTCGCACCCGCATCGGCTCGTCCGACATCGAGATCTCCGCGCTCGCGCTCGGCGGCAACGTCTTCGGGTGGACGGCCGACCAGGCGACCTCCTTCGATGTGCTCGACGCGTTTCTTGCGGGCGGCGGCGACTTCATCGATACTGCAGACGGATATTCGCACTGGGCGCCTGGCAACAGTGGCGGCGAGTCCGAGACCATCATCGGGGAGTGGGTCGCGGCCCGCGGTAATCGTGACGCGGTAGTGCTCGCCACCAAAGTGTCGACGCATCCGCAGTTCCAGGGCCTCGCCGCCGAGACCGTGCGCGCCGCCGCCGATGCCTCCTTGCGTCGCCTGCAGACCGACAGCATCGACCTTTACTACGCGCACTTCGATGACGCCGACACCCCACTCGAGCAGACGGTCGAGGCGTTCTCCGCGCTCGTCGACGCCGGCAAGGTGCGTGCGATCGGCGTCTCCAACTACTCGGCCGAGCGGGTGACCGAGTGGTTCCGCATCGCCCGCGAGGGCGGCTACCACCTGCCCGTGGCCCTGCAACCGCACTACAACCTCGTGGAGCGCGAGTTCGAGACGAACGGCCTGCGCGACGCTGCCGAGCGCGAGGGTCTCGCGGTGTTCCCCTATTTCTCGCTCGCGAAGGGCTTCCTCGCCGGAAAGTACCGCGACACCGCTGATGCGGCAGTGCCGGGGGCGAGCCCGCGCGCCGGCGATGCGATCTCCTACCTCGACGATCAGGGGCGGGCCGTGCTCGCGGCGCTCGACGAGGTCGCTGCGGCGCACGATGCGCCGGTGGCGGCGGTGTCGCTCGCGTGGCTGCGCGCCCAGCCTACGGTGGCGGCACCGATTGCGAGCGCGCGCACCACCGAGCAGCTGGCGGCGCTTCTCGCCTCGCTCACACTCGAACTCAGCGATGCGGAGCTGGGTCGGCTCACCGCTGCTGCCGGCGGGGTGGGCTGAGGCCGGTCGGGCGGCGTGGGTGGGAGAATGGTGCGGTGAGTCAGCATTCGGATCCCGATCAGCCCAGCACCCCCGACACCGCGGCGGATCCGCACCCCGAACGCACCACTGCCGGCGTCGGGCCCTGGCCCGGCGGCCGCGATGCGTGGCCTACCGAGGATCATTTCGACCCTGAGCTGCTCGAGCACGGCGACACCCGCAACGTGATCGACCGCTACCGCTACTGGCGCATGTCGGCGATCGTGGCCGATCTCGACGAGCACCGGCACCCGTTCCATGTGGCGATCGAAAATTGGCAGCACGATATGAACATCGGTTCGATCGTGCGCAGCGCCAATGCGTTCGCCGCTGACACCGTGCACATTGTGGGCCGACGCCGTTGGAACAAGCGGGGTGCGATGGTCACGGATCGCTACCAGCACGTGGTGCACCGACCCGACGTGGCGGCGCTCGTCGAGTGGGCGCGCGAGGAGGGGATGCCGATCATCGCGATCGACAATGTGCCCGGCTGCGTGCCGATGGAGACGTTCGACTGGCCCGAGCGCTGCGTGATGCTGTTCGGGCAGGAGGGGCCTGGGCTCACTGCCGAGGCGATCGCCGCGGCCGAGGCTGTCGTGGAGATCACCCAGTACGGTTCGACCCGGTCGATCAACGCGAGCGCTGCGGCCGCGATCGCCATGTACTCCTGGGTGGGCCAGCACTCCTCCCTGCGTCCGCGCTGAGGCCCCGCCTGCCCGCGCCCGCGCACGCCGTGAACTGCGGTGAGCGAGGGTGCGGATCGCGGAGCCTTAGGCCACGTCGCGCCGCCAGCGCAGCAGCCAGCCAGCCACCACGGCCGCCACCGCGTAGGCGAGCAGCACGGCGAACCCGGCCCATATGCCGAGCCCGTTCGCGCCTTGCGGCACTGACGGGTCGAGCGACGACAGATTGTTCATCACGCTGGCACCGACGAACGCATCCGTCGCGGCCCCGGGTAAGAACTTCGCGATCTGCGCGCTCCAATCCCAGAACTGCGCTCCCGTGCGCAGCAGCGGTTCGACGAACTGGGTGAAGACGAGCGCGATCACGATCGCTATGGCCTGGTTGCGCACGAGCACGCCGATCCCGAATCCGATGACGGCCCAGATGCCGAGGGCCGCGAGCACGCGCGCGATCACAGCCCAGGTTTCGCCAGACCCGAGCATCGGGTCGCCGCCCGTTGCGGCAGTCACGGCCGCCCCGGCGCCCACGGCACCGAGGAGACCGGCGGCGCCGAGCAGCACCCCGAAGACGATCAGCACAGCGGTCTTGCTCAGCAACACGAGGCCGCGGCGCGGTTCGAGCGTGAAAGTGAGCCCCAGTGTGCGGTGCCGCAACTCGCCAGTGGCCATGACCGCGCCGAGCAGCAGCGGCACCACGTAGCCGAACGCCGACACGGAGGAATAGACCATATTGGCGGTGTCTTGCGCAGGCAACTGCGGAGCACCGGCCGCTGAGCCCGTGAGCATATCGCCCATCGCGCTGAACATGAACGCGAACATCGAGGCGATGAACGCGGAGTAGGCCGCGATCACGATCGCGAGGATCCACCACAGCTTGGTGGAACGTACCTTGCGCCACTCGGAGGAGAGGCTGCGGATGACGCGCGAGTCGCTCATCGCGCACCTCCTTCCGTGGGTGCGGCCGAGGATGGCGCGTGAGTCGGGGAGCTTGCAGAGGCGGTCGACGCAGGGCCGGCTGCCTGGTTCGCTGATCCGCCATCAATGAGATCGAGGAAGCTCTGCTCAAGCTCGCTCTCCTCGACACTGAGGTGGGAGAGCGCGATGCCGGCCCCCAGGGCGATCTCGCCGACAGTGGCCGGCTCGATGCCGCTCACCCGCATGGTCTCGCCCCGCACCCCGTGCACCTGCGCACCCGCCTGTTGTAGCGCGTGGGCGAGTCCCGGGCGGTCTGCGGCCGAGACGAGCACGGTGCGCTCGCCGTCGCCCTGCTGCAGTTCGGCGAGGGTGCCCGCGAAGGCGAGCTCGCCGCGGCGGATCACCACGACGTCGTCGACGGTTTGTTGCACCTCGCTCAGCAGGTGCGACGACAGCAGCACGGTTTTTCCCTCGCTCGCGAGGTGTCGCAGGAAGAGGCGGATCCAGCGGATCCCCTCGGGGTCGAGGCCGTTGATGGGCTCGTCGAGGAGGAGCACCTGGGGGTCGCCCAGCAGCGCCGCTGCGAGGGCGAGCCGCTGGCGCATGCCGAGGGAGTAGGTGCCAGTTTTGCGGGCGGCGGCGGCTTCGAGGCCGACGAGCGCGAGTGTGTCATCGACGCGCGAGGCCGGCACCCCGATGGCGCGGCGCACGATGTCAAGGTGGGCGCGACCGGTGTGGGCGGGATGGAAGCTGGCGGAAAGGGCGGATCCCACGGTGAGCGCCGGGTGGTCGAGCTCGGTGTAGGGCGTGCCGCCGATGGTGGCCGTGCCGGAATCGGGGTGCAGCAGCCCGAGCACCATGCCGAGGGTGGTGGTCTTGCCCGAGCCGTTCGGGCCGAGGAAGCCGGTGACGCGGCCCGGCTGGGCGGTGAAGCTGAGATCGTGCACTGCCTGCACGCTGCCGAAGCGTTTCGAGAGGTGCGTGACCTCTACGGGTGTGGCCTGCTGGATCATGGATCCCCTCTCGTCACTGGCGCCAATAACTCTATATGAAATAGAACTATTGGCGCCAGTGGAGCGGTGACCGGGCGTGAGTTAGTGCCCGCCGCCGGTGTAGGGGCCGAGCTCGGCGAGGCGCTGCATGTGCTCGGCGAGCGCGAAGCGCGGATCCACCGTGTTGTCCTCGCCCTGCACCAACTGCGCGGCCCACTCGCCGAGCTGGGGCGAGAACTTGAAACCATGCCCCGAGAGGCCCGTGATGGTGACGACACGATCCGTGCGGTCGACCACGGGCAGGCGGTCGGGCGTATAAGCGCAGTGATGCACGCTCTCGCGCACCGGCTCGGGGTTGACGCCGTCGAAGAGCTCGGCGGCGCGCTGCCCGATGCGGATCAGCTCCTCCCGGGTGTGATGCGTCGGCACCTCGGAGACGTCGCGGAACACCGGCCACTCGGGGTTGGTGCACGCCTTGAAGGCGTAGCCGTCGAAGCTCGGTGCGCCGAAAAAGTGCACAGCGCCCGCGTCGCGCAGGAAGGCCGGGAACTTCGCGGGCACGAACGCCTCGGGATCCTTCGGCATGAACCAGGTAAGCCCCAGCACCTGCAGGCGCAGCAGTTCGTGCAGCTGCGGGCGCAGGCGCGTCGACCACGAGCCCGATGCGATCACCACGGTGTCGGCGAGCCAGGCACCCTGCGTGGTGCGCACGACGACGCCGTCGGCGCGCTCCTCGATATCGATCACGGGGGTGTTGAAGAAGAGCCGTGCGCCGTTCTGCTCGGCGAGATCAAGCGCGCTCATCACGGCCACCTCGGGGCGCAGCCCGCCGCCGTGCTCGTCGAGTAGGGCGATATCGTCGTCGTTCACGAGGTGCTGCGGGTATTCGGTGCGCAGCTCCTCGTTCGAGAGGACCCGGTGGGGAATGTCGAACTCGCGCACATTGGCCATGGCGACCTCGAGATCGGGGAAGCCGGCGGGTGCGATCGACAGGCAGCCCACCTCGTAATAGATGTCGCGGCCGGACTCGGCCTCGAGTTCGCGCCACAGTTCGCGCGAGCGCTGGATCATCTTCACATAGGTGCCGCCCTCGTGCACCGCAGTGCGAAACACGCGCGTCTCGCCGGCGTATGAGCCGTGCGAGTGCACCCGGCCGTACTGCTCGATACCCACGACGTCGAGGCCGTCGCGCTTGCTCAGCTGCCAGAGCGCCATCGCGCCGACGGCACCGGCGCCGACGACGACCACATCGGTCTTTTGCAGATCCATTCGATCCTCTTTCATTGTGCCGCCCCGACAGGCGAGGCGTGATGCTGTGCTGGGGTGGGCTCGGTGGGTCAGGCCAGGGCTGGCTTGTCCCAGAGCTTCAGCTTCGTGCCGATGCCGCGCTCGACGGCGTTGCGGTAGACGCGCGTCGCCCAGGCGACGTCTTCGACGGGCATACCGCCCACTGAGTAGATGAAGACCTCGTCGTCACTCGTGCGGCCCGGGGTGTCGCCCTCGATGATCTCGCCGAGGTCTTCGAACTGCTCGGGGGTCATGCGGCCGTCGCGCACGCGATCGACGAGGGCCATGCCCCAGATGCCGACGGTGTCGTGGGCATTGCCCGGAAGCTCGGCACCCCAGGCTTCGTAGATGCTGCGGGCGTCGGCGACGTGGCGGGCGCGCTGCACGAGGCTCTCTTCGAGGGCGAGGTGGGCCGAGCAGAGCACGAGTGCGCCGGGCTTCACCCATTCGTTGGCGACGTAAGGATAGTGCTCGACGCCGGAGGGGCTGGGGATCGCGATGCTCACGATATCGGCGCCCTCGACTGCGCCCTGCAGTGAGTCGACCTGCACGATGGTGGTGATACCGGGGAAGTTCTCGCGCACCCAGGCGATGTAGGCGTCGATGCTGCCCTGGCTGCGACCGAACACCTGCACGGTGTCGATGCCGGGGCGCACGGCGACGAGCGCTTCGAGCGAGGTGCGGTTCATGGGGCCGGGGCCGGCGATGCCGACGACTTTCGCGTCTTCGCGAGCGAGGTAGCGGGCTCCGACGCCGGGGATGGCGCCAGTGCGGTAGGCGCTCAGCAGGTTCGCCGACATGTGGGCGAGGGGTGCTCCGGTGTCTTTGTCGTTGAGCGTGAACATGAGGATCGAGCGGGGCAGGCCGATCTTGCGATTTTCCACGTTGGAGCCGTACCACTTGCAGCCGGCGGTCTGGAAGCTGCCTCCGAGGTAGGCGGGCATCGCCATGAAGCGGCGGTCGGGCCCGTCGAGCGGCATGCCCTCGAAGGGCGATTCCTGGGGGAAGTAGATCTGCGCGCCGTGCAGGTCGTTTTCGACGCCTGCCATGCGGTAGTCGCCGCGCTTGAATTCCACGAGCATTTCGCTCATGGTGTCGACGCAGGCGGCCATGTCGGTGACGCCGGCGGCGATCATGTCGGGTTCGCTCAGGTAGAGGAACTCGATGGTGGTGTCGGGTGCGTTCTGGGTGTCAGGCACGACGGTGTGTCCCTTCGGTCGGTAGCGTCAGCATAGAACTATCCAATTGGATAGTCAAGCGTCGACTTTGGGCGATTCGGGATGTGCCTGGCGGCGCTGAATGGTGCGTTCGAGCACCGATCGACGCTCAGGCACCGGCCTGCGCGCAACCGAGGTGCTCACACGTCGATCGGTGCCGCTGCGCCGGCCGCTGCGCCGGTGCGGCGGTGCGGTTGAGCGGGGCTTAGGCCGTGATGTTCGCTTCGATGAGGGCGCGGATCCGCCGCACTGCAGGCGCAGGATCTTCAGGGGCGACAAGCTGTTTGAACACGATGCCGTCGAGTGCGAACCAGATCAGCTCGGTGAGCTCCGGATCGTCGACCCCGATGCGGTGCAGCTGCCGAGAGATCGCCTCGCGATACGCCTGGAAATGCCGCTCAGCGAGTGGACGCAATTCGGGCCGCCGCCGCGATTCCAGCAGCAGCTCGTACTGGAACGATTGGATGCCGGCCTCGCGATCCGCAAGAGATTCGATACCGTCGGCGAACTCCTGCGCGGTGAGCCCGCTACTCAGCATGTTCGAACCGCGCAGGCTCTCATCGATGGCATACTCCATGGCCTCGGCGATGAGCTGATCCCGCGTGCCGAAATGGTGCCGCACCAGCCCGTGCGACACTCCGGCCTCGGCGGCGACAGCCCGATAGGTCAGCGCGCGCAGCCCGCCCTCGGCAACGACCACGACCGTGGCACGCAACAGCGCCGAGCGCCCGGAGACATCTTTCATGCTCACGAGCGTAGCGAACGGCCGCGCCGCGCAGCCGAATCCACTGCAATGTCCGATTTCCGCGTGCGCGCGACCTTCGGGGGCGGAACAATGGATCCGTGCCCACCGAAACCGCAGCCCCCGCACTCGACTTCGACGCCTGCTACCGCGCCGCGTCGGGTCGCGATGCGCGCTGGGACGGGCGCGTCTACCTCTGCGTCACCAGCACCGGCATCTACTGCCGCCCTTCGTGCCCGGCACGCAAGCCCCGCCAGGAAAACTGCCGCTTCCTGCCGAGCGCAGCAGCGTGTGTCGCCGCGGGATTTCGCGCCTGCAAGCGCTGCCGCCCCGACGCACTGCCGGGCACCCGCGACTGGGATGCCCGTAGCGATCTCGTTGCGCGCGCCGTGCGTCGCATCCGCGACGGCGCTGTCGATGCCGTCGGCGTCGCCGGGCTCGCCGCCGAACTCGCGGTGAGCGAGCGCCATCTGCGCCGCATGCTGCTGCAAGAGATCGGGGCGAGCCCGCTGCAGCTCGCCCGCACGCGGCGGGCGCACGCGGCACGATCACTGATCGAGCAGACCACGCTGCCGCTCGCAGACATCGCCTTCGCGGCGGGATTTGGCAGCGTGCGGCAGTTCGGCGATTCGATGCGTGAGGAGTTCGGGATCGCGCCCTCCCGGCTGCCCAGGCCGGGTATTGATGGCGCCGACGCTGTGGGCGCCCCGGCTGGCGCAGCCTCAGACGAACGCCCCCGGCTCGCGCTGCGGTTGCGCACCCGTGCCCCGTTCGCGGCAGCAGCGACCCGCGCATTTCTCGTCGCGCACGCGGTGCCCGGCCGCGACCGCAGCGATGCCGACGGAGCCACCGCGCACGCGATCGATGTGCCGGGCGGCACCGCAGTGGTGCACATCGACTGGGCGGGAGTACCGCCGGACCACGGCACCGCCGGCACGATGACCTGGATCCCGGTGCTCCTCTCGCTGCCCGGTCTGAGCGACACCATGCCCGCGATCCAGGCCGTGCGGCGTCTGCTCGACCTCGACGCCGATCCCGCGCAGATCGCCGACGCCCTCGGCGGCGACCCCAGATTGCGTTCGTTGCTCGTCGCCAGGCCGGGGCTGCGGCTGCCCGGGGCACGCGACGGAGCCGAATTCGCGCTCGGCACAGTGCTCGGCCAGCAGATCTCGCTGGCCGCTGCGCGCACCGTGCAGGGGCGGCTTGCGGCGGCATTCCCCGGGAGGGTGGCACCGGGTGGCGAGGCGCCTGGCTTCCATCCGCGCCCCAGCCCTGAACGCGTCGCCGCAACAGATGCCGAAGAGCTGCGGGCACGACTTGGCCTCACCCGCGCCCGCGCCGAAACACTGCGCGCGCTCGCCGCAGCCCTCGCGGCAGGCCTCGATATCGGCCCCGGCGCCGACCGCGAGCGCGCCAGGCGCGAACTGCTGGCGATCCGCGGTATCGGCCCGTGGAGTGTCGAGCTGATCGCGATGCGCGCGCTCGGCGACCCCGACGCCTTCCCCGCGGGCGATCTGATTCTGCGCCGCGCGCTCGACGTGCGCGGCGACCGTGAGGCCGCGCGCCTCGCCGAACCCTGGCGCCCGTTCCGCGGCTACGCCACACAGCACCTCTGGGCCGACTTTCTCGAGTCGGTCGCGCGAAAGGAACCGAGATGAGCGCCGCACCCCTGGCCAGCACCGTTGTCGAGATCGTAGGCCACCCCTTTTACGCGATCTGGAGCCCCGAAGACGGCGCCCTGCGCGCCGCCGGCTTCGCCACTGACGACGACCCTGAGGCGGCGAGTCTCATGCAGCGACTCGCGAAGCTCGACCCTGGCGTTGCGCAGCGCGGCATCGTGCCGGCCACGGATGATGACTTCGGCATCGCCGCAGCTTTGCGCGCCTACGCCGCCGGTGATCTCACTGCGATCGACGCCCTGCCGGTTGCCCAGCCGGAGACGCCGTTCAGGGGTGAGGTGTGGCGGGCGTTGCGCGCGGTGCCGGTGGGCCGCGCCGTGACCTACACGGAGCTGGCGGGGCTTGCCGGCCGACCTTCGGCGGTGCGAGCGGCGGCGTCGGGCTGCGCGAACAACCTCGTCGCGCTCGTGGTGCCCTGTCACCGCATCGTGCGCACCGACGGTGGCCTGGGCGGGTATTTGTTCGGCACCCCCGTGAAGGAGGCCCTGCTGCGCCACGAAGGCGCGATGCCGTAACCAGTGCGTAGGCTTGCCCTATGCGCTTGTACCTTGCTTCGACGTCTCCGGCCCGGCTCTCGGTTCTGCGGGGGGCGGGCATCGAGCCGATCTGCTTCTCGCCCGAGGTCGATGAGGATGCGGCGATCGCGGCTCGTGAGGCCGAGCTGGGTCGTGGGATCAGCGCCCCCGAGTTCACCGAGTATCTGGGCCGTCTCAAGGCCGAAGACGTGGTGCGCCGTCACGGGCACGAGATCGATGGTCTGGTGCTCGGCGGCGACTCGATGTTTCTGCTCGACGGCGAGATCCTGGGCAAGCCGCACGAGCCGGAGGTGGCCCTTGCCCGGGCGAAGCACCATCGTGGGCGCGCCGGGGTGCTGCACTCGGGTCACTGGCTGATCGATCACACAGGCGGTGCAGTGCGCGGCGCTGCTGGGTCGGTCGATACGGCCAAGGTGGAGCTGTCGGCCGATCTCACCGACGCCGAACTGGAGGCCTACGTCGCCACGGGCGAACCGCTCGAATTGGCTGGTGGCTTCGCGATCGATGGCCTCGCCGGCGCGTTCATCGAGCGCATCGAGGGGGCACCGAGCTGCGTGATCGGTCTGTCGTTGCCGGCGCTGCGCCGTCTGGTGATCGAGCTGGGGCATGCGTATCCTGCGCTGTGGTCGTCACCCGCGGTGCAGTAACCTGCGCCGGGGTGGCGGATCCGCCGCGCATTACCGCCGCGCGAGCAGCGCGACCGTGAGCGTCGCGATCACCGTGCCGTTGCTGAGATCAGCCCCGAGCAGCTCCTCGATCAGTGCGAGACGCTGATAGAACACCGACCGCGACAACCGTGCCCGCTGCGCCGCGAGCGAGCGATTCGTGGGGTGTTCCAGGTAGGCGCGCAGCACGCGCAGCAGATCGCCGCTGTGACCGGCGCCGCTGGTGGCGTCGTGTTCGATGATTGGCGCGAGCGTTTCGTCGGCGAACTCCTGCATCTCGGGCAGTGAGGCGAGGCCACGTACGAGGTAGGCAAGGGGCTGTCGTTCGGCCTGCTGCACGGTGACGCGGCCTGCGGTGCCCGCGGGTTCGAGCTCGCCGGCTGCACGCACCTGTTCGAGCGATGAGATCAGCCCCCGCACGCGGCGGCCGGCCGCCCCCAGACCGAGGTGGGCTCGCCAGGTGGCGGGCACTGTGGAGGGCAGTAGGGCGTCGAGTTCGCGGGCGAGGCGTGATGCGAGCGGGGGTGCGGATCCCTCTGCGCTGTGCAGCCGCGCGTCGTCGGGGGCGAAAGAGAGCAGGGCGATGAGCGCGGCGCCGCGGCGCCTGGGCGTGGCGGTGTCGTGGTCGTCGCTCGCGTCGTCGTGTGCGAGGATTACCCGGCCGTGCTGGCCGACGGCTCGCCGCAGGGCCGTCGCGAGCATGGCGTGTTCGAGGGAGGCATCGCCTCCGAAGTCACCGACGCCGCGCAGGGTCGCTCCGATCAGCAGCCGCCCCGAAACGGGCAGGCCGGCGGCGGCGAGCTGCACGGCGAGTTCTTCGTCGCGGCGGTAACGGCCGCCGAGCAGCACATCGAAGAGGTGCTTCGACGACAGCTGCAACCACTGCCCGCCTTCCGGGTCGGCGAGTCGGCCCAGCGCCAGTGCGAAGGCGCCGAGTTCGAGCACGGTGCGCCGCCCCGCCGGATGCTCCGGGCCGGGCAGTGCAATGAGCCGGCCCCAGCGCCGGCCTTGCGCCTCGACGGGCACCCGCTCCCAGCCGTCGAGCGGTGCGAACTCCGTGCCGTCGGCGTCGGCCCACGGCGCCAGCGGGTGCGGGTGCGCTGCGGCTGGTGATCCGCCCCCCGCATGGGCACCCGCGCCCCGCCCTGCCCAGGCGACCACGCGACGAGCTGAGTCTTCGAGCACCACTGTGGTGCCGAGGGTGTCTGCGAGCCGTTCGATCACGTAGTCGACGGGGCTGCGGTTGAGGCCCAGCTCGGTGAGCATGGCGTGCACCTCGGCCCGGGCGGCGAGGGCTTCGGTTTGCGTTGCGAGGATGCGCTGGTGCACCCGCTGCGTGATCTGCACGAAGCGCACCTCATGGTGCAGCGCGATCAGGGGGATGCCGTGCGCCTCGCAGGCGGTCAGCAGCGGAGCCGGTGGTTCGGTGAAGAAGCGCCCGAGTTCGAGCACCACGGCGGCGGGGCCCGTGCTGATCAGTGCAGTTGAGAGCCGGGCCAGTTCGTCGCCCTCGCGGGGCCAGCCTGCGCCGGTGGTGAGCACGAGTTCGCCGCCGTCGAGCAGGCCAACCGCGGCTGAGCCTGCGACGACGTGCGCCCAGCGGATCTCGCGATCGAGGCCCTGCGCGCCCGCGATGAGTTCGGGATCCCCTGCCTGCACCTCGGCCAGGGCGAGTGCGTCGGCGACGCTTATGAGACCTGACATCCGCTGTTCTCCTTGCCAGCTCCGCCCACCGCAAAGCATTCGAACAGATTGTATGGGAAGTGGCCGAAATGCGGATGAAGTGCGGGTAGCTATCGCAAACGCCCGCTGAAAGACTTGCTGCAACAGTGTTCGGGATTGCCGAACATATTGATCGATTCGAGAGGAACGCGGATGGCACTCATCCCTCACATCATCGGCGGCGAGAAGGTCGAAGCGGCAGAGCGCACGCAGGCCGTGTTCAACCCGGCCACCGGCGAGCAGCAGCACGAAGTCGCCATCGCCTCGGCAGCGACTGTCGAGCAGGCCATCGCCGCAGCCCAGGCAGCGCTGCCGATGTGGCGCAAGACCAGCCTCACCAAGCGCGCCGACGTGTTCTTCAACCTGCGCCAGCTGCTCAAGCAGCGCACCCCCGAACTCGCCGCCATCGTCACCAGCGAGCACGGCAAGGTGCTCTCCGATGCCGCCGGCGAAATCGCACGCGGCCTCGAGAACGTCGAGTTCGCCTCGGGTCTGCTGCACCTGCTGAAGGGCGAGCGCGACGAGCAGGTCTCGACGGGCGTCGACGTGCACTCGATCAAGCAGCCCGTGGGCGTCGTCGCGGCGATCACCCCCTTCAACTTCCCGGTCATGGTGCCGCTCTGGATGATCGCTTCGGCTATCGCCTGCGGCAACACCGTCGTGCTGAAGCCCTCCGAGCGCGACCCCTCCGCCTCCGTCTTCATCGCTGAGCTCTTCCGCGAGGCAGGTCTGCCCGACGGCGTGCTCAATGTTGTGCACGGTGACAAGGTCGCCGTCGACACGCTGCTCGACAGCCGCGATGTGAAGGCGATCTCCTTCGTGGGCTCGACCCCCATCGCACGCTACATCTACGAGCGCGCCGCGGCGAACGGCAAGCGCGTGCAGGCTCTCGGCGGTGCCAAGAACCACATGATCGTGATGCCCGACGCCGATCTCGACGGCGCCGCAGACGCCGCAGTCTCGGCAGCGTACGGCTCGGCCGGCGAGCGCTGCATGGCAGTCTCGGTCGTCGTGGCCGTCGGCGGTGTCGGCGACGAGCTCGTCTCCAAGATCGCCGAGCGCATGGAGAAGCTGCAGATCGGTGACGGCACCGACCCCGCATCGGAGATGGGCCCGCTCATCACCGCAGAGGCAAAGGCCCGCGTCGAGTCCTACGTCGCCGGTGCCGCAGCCGAGGGTGCGACCGTGGTCGTCGATGGCCGCGAAGCCGAGTTCGAGGGCAACGGCTTCTTCACCGGCGTCTCGCTCATCGACCACGTCAAGACCGACAGCAAGGTGTACCTCGAAGAGATCTTCGGCCCGGTGCTCGCGGTCGTGCGCGTCGACTCCTACGAGGAGGGCGTGCAGCTCATCAACGATCACCAGTTCGGCAACGGCACGGCGATCTTCACCCGCGACGGCGGCGTCGCCCGCCAGTTCGAGTTCGAGGTCGAGGCCGGCATGGTCGGCATCAACGTGCCGATTCCCGTTCCCGTTGGCTCGTTCTCCTTCGGTGGCTGGAAGGACTCGCTCTTCGGCGACGCCCACATCTACGGCCCCGAGTCGATTCACTTCTACACCCGTTCGAAGGTCGTCACCACGCGCTGGCCCAAGCCGGAGCAGTCGAAGGTCGATCTCGGGTTCCCCAGCAACAGCTGAGTGTTCGGGGCGAGGGCGGTGATCCGTCCTCGCCCCAACCATCTGGGGGAGCGGGGCTCCCAGCCCCCGGACCCCCAGACCCCCATGCTTGCAATCATCACGTGAACTAAGGAATCAGATGACCGACTTCATCGACCTGAACGGTGCGGAGCAGAGCTTCGGCGACACCGACGCCCAGCGCGAGGTGCGCCAGAACGACCGCGACTACGTCTTCCACTCCTGGTCGGCTCAGGCCCAGATCAACCCGCTGCCCGTCGCCAAGGGCGAAGGCGTGCGCTTCTGGGATTACGACGGCACCGAGTACCTCGACTTCTCGGCCCAGCTCGTGAACCTCAACCTCGGTCACCAGCACCCCGGTCTCGTGAAGGCGATCCAGGATCAGGCCGGCCGCCTCGCCACGATCCAGCCCGCCATGGCGAACGACGTGCGCGGCGAGCTTGCCAAGCGCATCGTCGAGCACTCCTTCGAGGGCGCCCGCTCGGTGTTCTTCACCAACGGCGGCGCTGACGCCAACGAGTACGCCGTGCGCATGGCCCGCCACCACACCGGCCGCCAGAAGGTGCTCGCACGCTACCGCTCGTACCACGGCTCGACCGCCACCGCGATCACCCTCACGGGCGAGCCCCGACGCTGGGCGAACGGCACCCCCGACGCCGGCGTGGTGCACTTCTTCGGCCCCTACCCCTACCGCTCGGAGTTTCACGCCGAGACCCCGGAGCAGGAGACCGAGCGCGCGCTGCAGCACCTTGAGCACACCATTCAGCTCGAAGGCCCCGGCACTATCGCGGCCATCATCCTTGAGAGCGTCACCGGCACGAACGGCATCCTGGTGCCCACCCCCGGTTACCTCAAGGGCGTGCGAGAGCTCTGCGACCGCTACGGCATCGTGATGATCTGCGACGAGGTCATGTCGGGCTTCGGGCGCACCGGTGAGTGGTTCGCGTTCCAGGCCTTCGACGTCACCCCCGACCTCGTCACCTTCGCGAAGGGCGTCAACTCGGGCTACGTGCCCCTCGGGGGCGTGGTCATCTCGAAGCCGATTCACGACACCTTCGCGGATCGCCCCTTCCCCGGAGGCCTCACCTACAGCGGGCACCCCCTCGGAGCCGCAGCAGGCGTCGCCACCTTCGATATTTTCGAGCAGGAGCAGATCCTGGAGCGCGTGCGCGATCTCGGTGAGCGCGTCGTCGGACCCCGCCTGCGCGAACTCGCGGAGAAGCACCCGTCGATCGGTGAGGTGCGCGGCAAGGGCCTGTTCTGGGCGCTCGAACTGGTGCTCGACCGTGACACCCGCGAGCCGCTGGTGCCGTTCAACGCTGCCGACGCAGATGCGGCACCGTTCAACGCCGTTGTCGCGGCCTGCAAGCAGGCCGGCCTGTGGCCGTTCGCCGCTGGCAATCGCCTGCAGATCGCCCCGCCGCTGATTATCAGCGAGGAAGATCTGGTGCGGGGTCTCGACATCATCGACGAGGCGCTGACAGTCGCCGACGGCTACTACACCGGCAAGTAGCCCCCCACGCACATTGCGCGCCCGAGCGGTGCAGCGGTCGCCACGCCGCTGCACCGCTGAGGCATATATTCGACCTACACAGAAGGAGCATCATGGCTAAGTACCGAGTGCAGAATCCCGCGACGGGCGAGATCGTCGAGACCTTCGACAGCGCCACCGACGCCGACATCGAGGCCGCTGTCGCAAACGCCGACGCCGTCTACCGCGAGTGGCGTGAGAAGAGCGTGCAGGAGCGTGCCGTCGTGGTGAAGCGCGCCGCTGAGATCTTCGAGGAGCGCAAGGACGAGCTCGCGAAGATCATCGCCACCGAGATGGGCAAGTCGTACGCCGAGTCGGTCGACGAGGTCGAATTCGCGCGCGACATCATCGAGTATTACGCGGTGCACGGGCCCAGCCTCATCACCGATTACGAGATCCCGAGCACCATTCCGGGCAAGGCCTACGTCGAGCACCGTCCGATCGGTGTGCTGCTCGGTGTCATGCCCTGGAACTTCCCCTACTACCAGGTGGCTCGTTTCGCGGCCCCGAACCTGCTGCTGGGCAACACGATTCTGCTCAAGCACGCCGACATCTGCGCGCGTTCGTCGCTCACGATGCAGGAGATCTTCGAGCAGGCAGGCGTGCCCGTCGGCGGCTACCAGAACGTGTTCGCTTCGCACGATCAGATCGCCTCGATGATCGCCGATCCGCGGGTGCAGGGTGTTTCGCTGACGGGCTCGGAGCGCGCGGGTGCGATCATCGGCGCGCAGGCCGGCCAGCACCTGAAGAAGTGCGTGCTTGAGCTCGGCGGCATCGATCCGATGGTGGTGCTCGACAGCGACGATGTTGCGGCGACCGCGGCTGAGGCCTGGAACTTCCGCGTCTACAACGGCGGCCAGGTCTGCAACTCGAACAAGCGCCTCATTGTGATGGACGACATCTACGACGAGTTCGTGGCCGAACTCGCGAAGCTCGCCGAGGGGCTCGTACCCGGTGACCAGCTGAACCTCGCTGAGGGCGAGTTCGCCCCGCTGTCGACTCGTGCCGCCGCTGAGACCGTCAATGCGCAGGTGCAGAAGGCCATCGCCGAGGGTGCCACGCTCGTGGCGGGCGGCGTGCTGTCGGAGGCCCCGGCTGCGTACTATTCGCCGGCCGTGCTCACGGGTGTTCCCCGCGATTCGGAGTCGTACCGCGAGGAGATCTTCGGCCCGGTCGCCACCGTGTATCGCGTGTCGAGCGATGAAGAGGCGCTCGAGCTTGCGAACGACTGCGATTTGGGGCTTGGCGGATCCGTGTTCTCGACCGATGAGGCCCGTGCCGCGCGGGTGGCCTCACAACTCGAGGTGGGCATGTCGCATGTGAACACGATCGCGGCCGAGGCCGCCGAGATTCCCTTCGGTGGCGTGAAGCGCTCGGGTTTCGGTCGCGAGATGGGCCCGCTCGGCATCGGCGAGTTCGCGAACAAGCGTCTCTTCTTCGTAGCGGCGTAAGCGGTCGCGAAGACGCGCCCGCTGGCGCGGTGCAGGGGGCGGGATCGATGATCCCGCCCCCTCTGCGTTTGCGGACGGCGGGTCGCGCTCAGTAGCCGGGAACGGGATCCGGGCCGGCGCCGTGCTGGTCGGTGTAGGCGCCCGGCCCCTCTGAGGCCGCCTGCGCTTCCATGTAGGAGAACTCGATGATGTTGCCGTCGGGGTCTTGCATGCTGCGCTGGTACATGAAGCCGTAGTCCTGCGGATCGCGATTC
This sequence comes from Leucobacter sp. MMO-125, assembly GCF_037148395.1. Lineage (NCBI taxonomy): Bacteria > Bacillati > Actinomycetota > Actinomycetes > Micrococcales > Microbacteriaceae > Leucobacter > Leucobacter sp. MMO-125. Next base: position 70,685 of record NZ_JBBCTL010000003.1, on the reverse strand, counting down.
TCGGTGCCGCCTGCGGCGAGACCGGCTTCGACCGTGGAGTCGACGTGCGCGCGGGAGTCCCGGCTGAGCGCCACGATCACCTGCGCGCTTTCGCGTGGGTCGGCCAGGGGCTTGTCGGTGAACTGTGCGAAGTGTTCGCGGGTGAGCATCATGAAGAAGGTGCTTTCGTCCCACACGACGCAGGCCGCGTTCTCATCGGTGAACAGTGGATTGATGCTGCAGCCGAGCGCCGAGTAGAAGGCCTTGCTGCGGTCGAGGTCGGTGGTGGTGAGGTTGACGAAGATCATGGGAGGCTCCTCTGGCTCGTTCGTCGTCGGTGCTGCCAGCTTGCAGGGAGCGCGTGCGCGAGTCAAGGGTGCCTGGCGGATCGCGGGAGGGGCGGGACTCGGCAGCTCGACAGCCCCGCTGATGACCATTTGCATAGCTTAGCTATGCAAATGGGCGTATAGTAGCTGCCGTGGCCGAAGAAAACGAAGATAACGTATCGGGTCTCGATGCGCTTGCGCTTGAACTGACACGCACCAGCGGCCGCTTTGCGCGCATCGCGGGGCGCACGGCCGGGGTGGGCTACTCCCTGGTGGCCTGGCGCGTGCTCGCCGATCTTGAGCAGTCCGGCTCGGCGCGGGTCAGCGCACTCGCGCAGCAGCAGCGCGTGGCGCAACCCTCCATGACCGGGCTCGTGCAGCGGCTCGAGCATGAGGGCTGGGTCAACCGCAGCCCCGACCCAGGTGATGGCCGCGCCTCCCGCGTGGCCATCACCGAGCAGGGGAGGGCCGCACTCGACGAGTACCGGCGCATCGCCGCCGGCCGGGTGCGGCCCCACCTCGGCGAACTCTCCGACTTCGACCGCGCCACGCTCGCCCGAGCGGTCGAGCTGATGCAGCAGCTGAGCGAGCGGATCGGCGACCCTCGGGCCTGATCCGCACCCGCCACCATCACCACCCTTCCACCCCGAGGAGCCATCACGTCCACCGTCACCCATTCCGCCACCAGCACCGGGTCCGCCCCGGGCACCGGGGCCACCACGGTTCCCGCCCCGGCCCCCGTTCGCAAGGCCTCGATCTTGCGTCAGCCGACTGCCGTCTGGGCGATCGCCTTCGCCTGCGCCATTTCCTTCATGGGCATCGGCCTCGTCGACCCGATCCTGCCGGCCATCAGCCACGAGCTGGGTGCGAGCGCCAGCCAGACCATGCTGCTCTTCACGAGCTACCTTTTCATCACGGGCATCGCGATGTTCTTCACGAGCTGGGTTTCCGGGCGCATCGGGGTGCGCTGGACGCTCGTGGCGGGCCTCGTGCTGATCGTGCTCTTCGCCGCGCTCGCCGGCGCCTCCAGCACCGTCGATGAGATCATCGGCTTCCGGGCCGGCTGGGGGCTCGGCAACGCCCTCTTCATCTCGACCGCGCTCGCCGCGATCGTCGGCGCTGCCTCGGGCGGATCGCGCCAGGCGATCGTGCTCTACGAGGCGGCCCTCGGCGTCGGTATGGCGATCGGCCCGCTCGTGGGCGGCGCCCTCGGATCCGTCTCCTGGCGGGGCCCCTTCTTCGGCACCGCCGTGCTCATGGCCGTCGCGCTGCTCGCGATCCTGGTGCTGCTGCGCACCCCGAAGCAGAGCGCCGAGCAGCGCGCCGCGGCCCGCGCCGCACGGCCCTCGCTCGTCGCCGGGTTCACGGCCCTCCGCGACCCCGCCCTGCTCGCACTCAGCGGCGTCGCGTTCTTCTACAACTTCGGCTTCTTCGTGCTACTCGCCTACAGCCCCTACCCGATGGAGGCCGCAGCGAAGGCCGCGGGCGCGGAGGGCTTCGGCGCCCACGAACTGGGGCTGGTCTTCTTCGGCTGGGGCCTCGCGCTCGCGCTCACCTCGGTGCTCGTCGCCCCCGTGCTCACCCGCCGCTTCGGCTTGCGGTCGGTGCTGTTCACGATGCTCGGCGGCCTCACCGTCTGCCTCGCGCTCCTCGGCGTCTTCGTGCACTCACTGCCGGGGCTTGTGACCGTCGTGGTGGTGAGCGGTCTGCTGCTCGGCGTGATGAACACTGCGCTGACGGAGGCCGTGATGGAAGCGACCGAGCTGCCGCGCAACGTGGCCTCTTCCACGTACTCAGCCGTGCGCTTCGTGGGTGGTGCGATCGCGCCCGCCGTGGCCGGGCCGATCGCCGAGGCCCTCGGCGCTCCGGCACCCTACTGGCTCGGAGCCGCGTCGCTCGTGGTGTCGATCATCGTGCTCGCGAGCGTCGGTCACCTGCTGCACCGGGTGGGCGCACCGCACGAGACCGCGGAGGAAGAAGCCGCCGTGATCTCCACGGGCGACGCGGCGTAGGGGCGCTACCGGCCGCCGGTTGCGAGGCGCATGAGGTCGGTGCTGAGGTCGATGCCGAGCTCGGCGCCGCCGGCGCTGCCGTAGGAGTGCTGGTACCCGCCCCAGGCCTCGTCGCGCACCGTGGCGCGGAAGCCGCCCGAGACGAGGGCGAGCAGTTCGGCGGCGGCGCGGTCGATGCGCTTGCCGAGCTCGCCGCTGTTCCAATCCTCTGGCGCCGCGAACACCCCGGTGGGTGCCGTGATGGTGCGCAGATACGCGAACAGGCCGCGCAACTGGTCATCGACCACCAGGGCGTGGCGGGCGCTGCCCGCGGTGGCTGCGAGCGCGACGGGCGTGCCGATGAGCAGGTCATTGTCGAGCACCTGGAAAAACGAGGTGAACAGCCCGCTGGGCCCGGCTTTGTACACCGGGGTCGAGACCACGAGGGCGTCGGCGTCACGCAGCACGTCGCTGGCCTGCTGCAGTGCGGGGGAGACGTGCTGGGAGACGAGCGCCGTGGTGATGTCCTGAGCGAGGCCGCGGAGGTCGATGAAGCGCAGTTGCAGTGTGAGGCCGCGAGTCGGTGCGAGCGCGGCGACGCGGTCTGCGATGCGGCTCGCGAGCATCGAGGTGGTGGAGGGGTCGCTGGTGCCCGCGCTGATGATGGCGAGCGTGCGCGGTTCGGGGGCGGGGCTGGTGTCGAGGGAGTGAAGCATGGGGGCTCCTCGGGTGAGTGGGTGGGAAGGCGGTGGTGGGGCGCGGTTCAGGCGTCTTGTTGGGGGCGTTCTGCGATGCGGGTGCAGAGTTCGCGCAGTTCGCGCATCTGCGCGGGCGAGAGCGCGGCGCCGAGTTCGCGCCCGATGCTCTTTGCGTGCGCGCGACCGATCTCGCGTTGCACTCGGGTGCCATCCTCGGTGAGCGAGATGCGCACTGCGCGTCCGTCATCGGGGTCGGCTTCGCGGCGCAGCAGGCCGCGCGCGGCGAGACGGTCGATCATGCGCGAGAGGGCCGGTTGGCTGAGCAGCACGCCGTCTTGAATTTCGCAGAGCCGCATCGCCCCGTCGCTTTTCGAGAGCGTGTAGAGCACGTCGTACTCGCGCATGCCCGCTTCGCCCCACATATCCTCGGCCGCAAACAGGGCGGTGAGGCGTGCGTGGGCGGTCATGAGGGATTCCCAGGCCTCGTTGGCGAGCCTGAGGTCGATGCGTTCGGTGCGCATGGGGTTCTCCGATCAGGGGGGACGGATCAGCGGAGGCCGAAGCTGGCGCCTGGTGCTGCGGCGCTGTCGAGGTAGGGCGATCCGCCCGTCACGTTATCACCGCGGTTCGCGCGGGGTCGCGGCTGCCGCGGGGCTTCGTCGCCGTACTTGGCGCGCACGAGACTTGCGTGGCTGGGCGATTCTGGCACCTCGGGATCGCGCCGTGCGGCGAGTTCGCGGCGCAGCACGGGAATGACCTCTTCGCCGAGCAGGTCGAGCTGTTCGAGCACGGTTTTGAGGGGGAGGCCGGCGTGGTCGATGAGGAACATCTGACGCTGGTAGTCGCCGAAGATGTCGCGGAAGGAAAGAGTTTTGTCGATGACTTCCTGCGGGCTGCCGACGGAGAGCGGGGTCTGGCTCATGAAGTCTTCCATGCGTGGGCCGTGGCCGTAGACGGGGGCTTCGTTGAAGTAGGGCCGGAAGCCGTTGATGGCGTCCTGCGACTTCTTCGCGACGAAGGCCTGGCCGCCGAGCCCGACGATGGCCTGCTTGGCGGTTCCGTGGCCGTAGTGCTCGTAGCGTTCGCGGTAGAAACTGATGAGGCGCAGCGAGTGCTCGCTGGGCGCGAAGATGTGGTTGGAGAAGAAGCCGTCGCCGTAGTAGGCCGCCTGTTCGGCGATCTCCGGGGTGCGGATCGAGCCGTGCCACACGAAGGGGGGCACGTCGTCGAGGGGTCGCGGAGTGCTGGTGAAGCCCTGCAGCGGCGTGCGGAAGTTGCCTTCGAAGTCGACGACATCTTCGCGCCACAGGCGGTGCAGCAGGTTGTAGTTCTCGAGTGCGAGCGGCAGCGCGCTGCGGATGTCCTTGCCGAACCAGGGGTAGACGGGGGCGGTGTTGCCGCGGCCGAGCATGAGATCCATGCGGCCCTGGGCGAGGTGCTGCAGCATCGCGTATTCCTCGGCGATGCGCACGGGGTCGTTCGTGGTGATGAGCGTGGTGCTGGTGCTGAGTTTGAGTGTTTCGGTCTGCGCCGCGAGGTAGGCGAGGAAGGTGGTGGGGGTTGATGAGAAGAAGGGCGGGTTGTGGTGCTCACCGATGGCGAAGACGTCGAAGCCAACCTCTTCGGCGTGCTTCGCGATGGTGGCGAGGCCTTGAATGCGCTCGGCCTCGCTGGGGGTTTCGCCGCTGACCGGGTCGCGGGTCACGTCGCTGACCGAGAAGATCCCGAATTCCATGGGGGGCTCCGTTTCTGTTGATGCGCATAATTATATGCGCTTGCATGTAAATCTAACGCGCATGACCCGTGGGTATTCCCGCGGGGTTTCGGCGGCTTGCCCGCGGCCTGGTTGACGCGGGCGGATCCTCGTTTTAGACTGACTAGTCAGTTTAGAAATTGAGCATCGAATCGACAGGAGCGACGTGAGTACCACTCAAACCGTCGTCATCGCGGCAGCACCAGGCGAGGATCGCGCAGCGCGCGGATCTGCCCCCGACCACGCACCCGCCGCCGACCCCACCCGCGGGCAGCACACCATCGAGCTACGGGCAGCACACCTGAGCGGCCCCCGCGGCCCCGTTTTCGGCCCCCTGACCGTCACCAGCAGCACCCCCGTCACCATCGTGCTCGGCTCACGCGGCAGCGGCCGCACCTCACTGCTGCTCGCCATCGCCGGCCGCATGCGACTCTCCGGCGGATCGCTCACCACCCTCGGCGCCACCACACCCGCCGAGATCCGCCGCCTCACCGGCGTCGTCGGCTTCGAAGCCGTCGACGCCCTCGAACCCTCCGTCACACTTGCGGCCTCGCTGCGCGAACGCCTCGGCTGGGCCCTGCCCTGGTACCGGCGCACCCCCCGCATCACCCCGCAGCTCGCCCGCGAACTGCTCGCCGACGCATTCGGAGACCTCGAACAGCCCGACCCTGCGCTGCTTGTACGCGACCTCAGCCCCGCCGAAGAAATGCTCGTGCGCGTCTCTCTCGCCCTCATCGAGCAGCCGCGGCTGCTCGTCATCGACGACTTCGACGCCCTCCGAGACCCCGCTGAGCGGGCTCTCGTCGCCGAACGCCTCAGCGACCTCGCGCAGCGAGGGATCCGCATCGTCGCAGCAAGCAGCGACCCCGGTGATGCCGCACTGTTCGCGGCAACCGCGCCCGCTCCCACCCTCATCGAGCTCTGAGCGGCCGCAAGCCGCAGCAGCAAAAGGAACCCCCATGTCACTGTTCACCCGCAGCACCGAGCTGAAGCGCTTCCGCCAAGGCACCCTGCCGAAGATCGCCCTCGGCGTGCTGCTCGTCATCCCCCTCATCTACGGCGCCCTCTACCTCTGGGCGTTCTGGGCACCCACCGACAACCTCAACAAACTGCCCGTCGCCATCGTCAATCTCGACGAAGCCGCCGAAAAACCCGACGGCTCCCAACTCACCGCGGGCGACGACGTGCTCCAACAACTGCAGGAAGGCGGAGACCTCGACTGGCAGCCACTCGACGCCGCAGCCGCAGCGCGTGCCGTCGGCGACGGCGACGTCTACTTCTCCGTCACCATTCCGCGCGACTTCTCCAGCACCCTCGCCGGACTGCAAGACGACCCCAAAGCCGGTGAAATTGAAGTCGTCTACAACGACAACAACTCCTTCCTCGCATCCACCCTCGGCAAGCAGGCCATGGTGCAACTGCGCGACGCTGTTGGCGAAACAGCTACCCGCACCGCAGCCGAACAGGTGCTCGTCGGCGTCGAGAAACTCAGCGACGGCACCCGAAAGGCTGCCGACGCAGCAGGCACCCTCGAAGCCGGCACCGCGCAAGTCGCAGACGGCAGCAGCAAACTCAGCGCCGGACTCGGCGAACTTGCCGCAGGCACCGCGCAGATCGCCGAGAAATCCCCCGAACTCGTCGAAGGCACGCAACGCCTCGCCAGCGGAGCAGATCGCGCACGCGACGGCAGCGTACAGCTCAGCGCCGGAGCCGGCACCCTCGCATCGAAGACCGCCGAGCTGGCGGCGGGCAGTCAAGCCCTCGCCGACGGCACCCACAAGCTCGCCGAATCGGGCGCGAGCCTCGCTGACAATGTGACTGCGCTCTCCGGTGGCATCGCGCAGCTCAGCGCCGGTGCGGGCCAGCTCGACGCAGCAGCGGCGTCGGTAACGAGCGGTGCCGCAGGCGTGAGCGCCGGTGCGGAGCAGCTCGCCAGCGGTGCCGAGAGCATCGCCGGCCTCGCTGCACAGAACCCTGCGATGACGCTCGCAGAACTCGACGCCGCGCTGCAGTCGCGCGGATCCTCGATCCAGGCCTTCGCGGCCGGCGCAGGACAGCTGCGCGATAGCTCGGCCCTGCTCGCCGACGGCACCACCCGGCTCGCCGGGGGCGCCGCCGATCTCAATGCTTCGCTGCAACAGGCATCCGGCAAGTCGCAGCTGCTCGCCGCCGGGGCCGGACAACTGCGCGACGGCGCCGCTCAGCTCGATGAGAAGACGGGCCTGCTCAGCGCGGGTGCCGCGCAACTCTCCGACGGCGCACACACGCTCGCTTCGAAGAGCGGGGAGCTCGCGAGTGGCGTGCAGCAGGTGTCGGCCGGAGCGGGCGCGCTCGCCTCGAAAACGCCAGAACTCGCCGCCGGTGCGCAGAAGCTCGATGCCGGCGCGCAGCAGGCGAGCGAGAAGTCGCAGGAGCTCGCCGAGGGGGCTGGCAAGGTCGACGACGGGGCCGGCACTTTCGCGAAGCAGCTGAGCGACGGCGCAGCCGAAGCCCCCGACTTTGCGCCGGGGCAGGGCGACCGCATCGCCGAGACCATGTCGGCGCCGGTGCAGCTCGACGAGCACACCGAAAACGCAGTTCAGGGCTTCGGCGAGGGCTTCGCCCCGTTCTTCATCGCGCTCGCCTCCTTCGTGGGGGCGCTCATCACCTGGTTGATTCTGCGCCCGCTGCCGCGCCGCCCGCTCGCATCGAACGTGTCGGGGCTGCGGTCAGTGCTCACCGGCTTCTGGCCCGCCGCGCTCATCGGCGTGGGCCAGGTGGTCATCATGATGCTCGTGCTGGTCTTCGGCATCGGCATGCGCCCCGCGCACTGGATGGGTATGGCCGGGTTCATGCTGCTCGTCACCCTCGCCTTCCTCGCGCTGCAACAGATGTTCATCGCGCTGCTCGGCACCGCGACAGGCCGCGTGGTGAGCCTTGTGCTGCTGATGCTCATGCTGTCCTCGTCGGGAGGCACCTACCCTGTCGAGACGACCCCCGCGTTCTTCCAGGCCCTGCACCCCTTCATGCCCGCCTCCTACGTGGTCGAGGGGCTGCGGCAGCTCATCGGCGGCGGCATCGACGCCCGGTTCTGGGGGTCGCTGCTAGTAATGCTGGGCGTGCTCATCGGGTCGCTCGCGATCAGCGCAGTCGCGGCTCGCCGGCAGAAGGTGTGGACGATCAAGCGTCTGCACCCCGAGCTCGCCATCTGAGGCGCGAGACCACTCGTCTCCGCGCCCCACCGTTCAAGGGTGGGGCGCGGAGACGGGGTACGAGAGGATAGGACCATGGCACGGGTCAACACGAAGCAGCTCATCACCGAGGCGGCGGTGCGGGTGGCCGCGCAGCACGGGATCAGCGGTGCGTCGATGGATCAGATCGCCGAGGCCGCGGGAGTGGCGAAGGGCAGCCTCTACTACAACTTTTCGTCGAAGGACGCGATCTTCGAGCAGGTGATGCGCGACGGCTTCGATCGACTCGGGGCGGCCATCGATGAAGCGCGCGAACGGGCATCGGATGAGCCGGCTCAGCTACCGAGGGCGGTCGCCGCGGCCACCCTCGAAACCCTGCGCGGCAACCTCGACCTCGCGAAGCTCATGGCGTCCGAAGTGTTCCGCACCGACCGGCCCTGGGCCGGTGCGATGGAACTCGCGCGCTCCTCGGTGATAGTGCGCTACCGTGACGTGCTGCGCGAGGCCGAAGCCGCACGGGGCGGTCGCGGTGCGGGGGAGGAGATCACCGAGACCGCCGGAGCGGCCTTCTTCGGTGCGCTCGCGGGTGCCTGCCTCGACTGGCTGCTGTTCCGCAGCGATCAGAGCGTCGACCAGGTGCTCGACCAGGTGCTGCGCTGCCAGTGAGCGCCGGGGGCCGGGCATCGGCAGGGCATTGCCCGGCGCGCCGAGGCGGATGCGCGAAGGGCCGGCTGGGATCTTGCGATCCCGACCGGCCCTTCGGCTCTGAGAGGCAGTGGCCCCGCAGGCGCTACTCGCTGAGCAGTGCCTGGATGCGGCGCACACCCTCGACCAGCGCTTCATCGCCCAGTGCGTAGCTGAAACGCAGATAGCCCGAGGGGCCGAACGCCTCACCGGGAACCGCGGCCACCTCGGCCTCGGAGAGGATGAGGTCTGCCAGCTCGAGCGAGGTCGTGGGGGTGACGCCGTGGATCTCGCGGCCGAGCGCACCGGTCACGTCGACGTAGGCGTAGAAGGCGCCCTCGGGGGTGGGGCAGTGGAAGCCCGGCACGCGGTTGAGTTCTTCGACGATGAGCTTGCGGCGGCGGTCAAAGGCGAGACGCATCTGCTCGATCGGCTCCTGGGGGCCGGTGAGTGCTGCAATCGCCGCGCGCTGCGCGATGTTGTTGACGTTCGAGCAGAGGTGCGACTGCAGATTCGCGGCACCCTTCATGACGTCGGCGGGGCCGACCATCCAGCCCAGACGCCAGCCCGTCATCGCGTAGGTCTTCGCAACACCGTTCACGAGGATCGTGCGATCCTGCAGGGCCGGCACGGCCTCGACGATCGACACGGCGCGCACCCCGTCGTACACGAGGTTCTGGTAGATCTCGTCGGCGACCACCCACAGGCCGTTCGCCTCAGCCCACTCACCGATCGCGCGGGTTTCTTCCGGCGAGTACACGGCGCCCGTCGGGTTCGAGGGCGACACGAAGAGCAGCACCTTGGTGCGCTCGGTGCGGGCGGCTTCAAGCTGGTCGACGGTCACCTTGTAGCCCTGATCCGCGCCGGCGAACACCTCGACGGGCACACCGTCGGCGAGCTGGATCGCCTCGGGGTAGGTGGTCCAGTACGGTGCCGGCACCAGCACCTCGTCGCCCGGATCGAGCAGCACCTGGAACGACTGGTAGACGGCCTGCTTGCCACCGTTCGTCACGATCACCTGCGAGGCGGGAACGTTCCAGCCCGAGTCGCGCGCGGTCTTCGCGGCGATCGCTTCGCGCAGCTCGGGAAGGCCCGTGGCAGCGGTGTAGCGGAAGTTCTTCGGGTCGTCGAGCGCGGCGCGAGCAGCGTCGACGATGTGCTGGGGGGTCGCGAAATCGGGTTCGCCTGCGGCGTAGCTGATCACGGGGCGGCCCTCGGCCTGGAGGGCCTTCGCCTTGGCGTCGACCTTGAGGGTCGCGGACTCGGCGATAGCGGCGATCTTCTTCGAAAGACGGGAGGTAGTGGTCACCTGCACAAGCCTACCCGCTGAAGGATGCCGGGAGCGGTGTCTTGGAGAGGGATCCCAGGTCGCGGCGGGTTGTTGAGGCGCGGCAGCGGCGCCGCCCCGTCGTCACGCGCTGGTTCGTTGGCGAGGTAGCGGCGAGGCGGTGCCGGTTCGACAAGCGGGGTCGGATCGCGTAGAGTGATCCACGGTGATTGACTTTCACCAAAATTTTTTATGCCCTCAGGGGCTAAGGTGAGAGTCCCAATCCCTTAGGGCGGTGGCGCAATTGGTAGCGCAGCGGTCTCCAAAACCGCAGGTTGCAGGTTCGAGTCCTGTCCGCCCTGCCACATCCCGCTCGGGGCGAGAGTCCCGGGTGGGTGGATCGAAAGGACACGCGAGTGAGCAGCAGTGAAGTCGAGGAGAGCGGCGGCGGCCTGGTCGAGCGCGCCAAGGCTGATCGCGCTGCGAAGCGCAATTGGTTCAGCCGAATCATCCTGTTCGTCCAGCAGGTTATCGCCGAGCTGAAGAAGGTCGTCACCCCGACCCGCAAAGAACTCGTCAACTTCACCCTCGTGGTGATCGCGTTCGTCCTGATCATGATGGGCCTCGTGTGGGTGCTCGATCAGGCCTTCGGCTGGGTGACCGTCTTCATCTTCGGTACGCCGCTCGCCTGACCTGCGGGCCGGTGAGCGTCCGATCCCGAACCCCGATCAATGAAAGCAAGAGCAGATGACGAGCGAGAACAACAACCCTGAGGCCGAGCTCGACGCGGCGCTCGACGCACTGGTGCAGTCGACCGATCCGGTCGCCGACGCCGCAGTGGAGGATGCGCTCGACATCGACAGCGCTGAGGAGGCGGCTGCCGCCGCCAACGCGATCGTCGACGAAGAGGTTGAGGATGAGGCCGAGTCGGCCGAAGACCCCTACAAGGCCTTCAAGAAGGATCTGCGCCGTCGCCCGGGCAAGTGGTTCGTGATCCACACCTACGCCGGCTACGAGCGCAAGGTGAAGTCCAACCTCTGGAACCGTCGCGAGACCATGGGTGCCGTAGATGACATCTACGAGATCCAGGTCCCCATGGAAGAGGTCATGGAGGTCAAGAACGGCCAGCGCAAGATGGTGACGCGCGTGCGCATCCCCGGCTACGTGCTCGTTCGCATGAACCTCACCGAGACCACCTGGTCGGTTGTGCGTCACACCCCCGGTGTGACCGGCTTCGTGGGCAACGCCCACAACCCGGTGCCGCTGCGCCTCAACGAGGCATTCGAGATGCTCAAGAGCACCGTCGAGTTCGAGCCGGCCGCCGCAGCCAAGGGCAAGGCAGCTGCGAGCGCAGCCGCACAGGGCAACGTCGAGATCGACTTCGAGATCGGTGAGACCATCACCATCAAGTCGGGTTCCTTCGAGGGTCTGCCCGGCACGATCAGCGAGATCAACCCCGCCGCTGGCAAGCTCACAGTGCTCGTTTCGCTGTTCGAGCGCGAGACCCCGGTCGAGCTCAGCTTCGACCAGGTCACCAAGATGGTCTGATCCACAGCTTCTCCTACGAAGGGCCCCGCTCCGGCGGGGCCCTTCGTGCGTCTCCGGGCTGACTGAGACCTCCGCGGCCCGGTGATCGCTGCGCTGGGTGGCGCGGGTCGCGGGGAGCTCGGGGTGCGAGATCGGGGCGGATCCGCTAGAATTATGTGGTTTGCGTCTGCGCGCCTCTCATGGTGCGCGCAACGCAGGTGAACACCGCACCCCGGACCGGCCGGGGAACGCGGGAGAGCACGCGCAATCGCGCGGGTTCGATCGAAAGGAAACAATCATGGCAAAGGCCAAGAAGGTTACCGGTCTGATCAAGCTTCAGATCGCAGCCGGCGCCGCCAACCCGGCACCCCCCGTGGGTCCCGCGCTGGGTCAGCACGGCGTCAACATCATGGAGTTCTGCAAGGCCTACAACGCGGCCACGGAATCCCAGCGCGGCAACATCGTGCCCGTCGAGATCACCGTCTACGAAGATCGCTCCTTCACCTTCGTGCTGAAGACCCCTCCGGCAGCTGAGCTGCTGAAGAAGGCGGCCGGCGTGCAGAAGGGCTCCGGCACCCCTCACACCGTCAAGGTGGCAAAGGTGACGGCCGAGCAGGTCCGCGCGATCGCCGAGCAGAAGCAGGCTGATCTCAACGCGAACGACCTCGATGCAGCATCGAAGATCATCGCCGGCACCGCCCGTTCCATGGGCATCACGGTCGAAGGCTAAGGGGTAGGACACATGGCACAGAAGTCGAAGGCGTACCGCGCCGCTGCCGAGAAGATTCAGGCAGACAAGTTCTACACTCCCGCCGAGGCCGTGGCCCTGGCGAAGGAGACCGGTTCCACCAAGACCGACTCGACCGTCGAGGTCGCCGTCAAGCTCGGTGTGGATCCCCGCAAGGCCGACCAGATGGTGCGCGGCACCGTCAACCTGCCCCACGGCACCGGCAAGACCGCACGCGTCATCGTGTTCGCGGTGGGCGCTGCTGCTGAGGCAGCCATCGCCGCCGGCGCTGACGAGGTGGGCGGCGACGAGCTGATCGAGAAGGTGGCCGCTGGCTACACCGACTTCGATTCGGCTGTTGCGACCCCCGAGCTCATGGGCAAGGTTGGTCGTCTGGGTAAGGTGCTCGGCCCCCGCGGCCTGATGCCCAACCCCAAGACCGGCACCGTCACCCCGAACACGGCGAAGGCCGTCGAGGATATCAAGGGCGGCAAGATCGAGTTCCGCGTCGACAAGCACGCCAACGTGCACTTCATCGTCGGCAAGGCTTCGTTCTCGGCTGAGCAGCTCACCGACAACATCAACTCGGTGCTCGAGGAGATCTCGCGCCTCAAGCCGTCGTCGGCCAAGGGCAAGTACGTGCAGAAGGGCGCCGTTTCGACGACCTTCGGCCCGGGCATCCCGCTCGACGTTTCTGGCCTGTAAGGCTTCACCCTCGGGTTGCGCCGCCCCCGCTCTCTTCGGAGAGCGGGGGCGGCGTTGTTTGTGCGGCCCTCTTTTCCAACACCTGTCGGCGGGGCCTGCGATCGTGCTTTAGCATGGTGCATATGTTTCAGTGGGCGGCAGCGAGCGTGATCGGTCATGGCTGACGCGGCCGCGATCAGCCCCCCGCGCATCTCGGGCTTCAACTACGTTCAGCCGCTCGGTTCGGGCGGCTTTGCGCATGTGTACCAGTACGAGCAGAACATGCCGCGGCGCATGGTCGCGGTGAAGGTGCTGATGGGCGGCGACAGTCTTGCTGCGCTGGTCGCGTCGCATGAGGAGCGTTCGGCATTCGAGGCTGAGGCCGACGCGATGGCGAGGCTGTCCAGTCACCCCTCGATCGTGTCGATTTTCGCGGCGAGTATTTCGAGTGATGGCTACCCATACATCGCAATGGAGTTCTGCCCGGAGTCGTTCAGGCATCGCTCCAATGGCAGTCCCATTCCGCTGGACGAGGTGCTCGACGCGGGTGTGCGTTTGGCGGGGGCTTTGGAGACTGCGCACAGGGCAGGGATTCTGCACCGTGACATCAAGCCCTCGAATGTGCTGCTCGCGACGACGGGCCGGCCGGTGCTCGCCGATTTCGGCATTGTGTCACTGCGCGGTCAGATGCACGGTGCGGGCACGAGCGAAGCGATGTCGATTCCGTGGGCGGCGCCCGAGGTGATCGAGCGGTCGACGACTGGCACCCCGGCGAGTGAGGTGTGGTCGCTTGCGGCGACGCTGTATACCTTCGCGGCTGGTCGTTCGCCGTTTTCTAGTGGCGGCGGTGTGAAGGACAAGCGCTCTGCGATGAGCGATCGTATCGTGCGTGCCGTGTACACCCCGGTGCCGGGGGCGCAAGGGTATGAAGCCTTTGACGGGGTGATGGCGACGGCGATGGCGAAGCAGCCGGAGCGACGCTATGCCACGATGCAGCAGTTCGGAGAGGCGTTGCAGCAGTTGCAGCGCCACTACGGTTTCGATGTGACACCGCTTGATGTGGTGCGGCAGGAGTGGATTCCGCCGGCTGCTCCGGCGGTGGGGGTGCGGGGCCCTGTGGTGTCGAGCGTGCGGCCTGATGGGCGGGCGCAGCGGCGTGCCGAGCTCGAACGCGATCGCGCGGCTGCTGAGCACTCGCGGGGAGAGCGGGGCGCGGTGTTGCGGCCGGTGCTGATCGGTGCGGGCTCGGCGGTGGGTGTGCTGCTGCTTGCGGCGACCGTGTTCGCGGTTGTAGGCGGTCGCTGATGGCGCGCGGAGGTCGTTCCCCTGGCCGCCGCTCGCGTCTGGTCACCTGGGTGTCGGGGGTTGCGGCGCTGGCGATGATCGGCACGATCGCGGTGGTGGCTGCGGGCTATGATGCGCGGGAGATTCCACGCGAGGAGCCTGCTGTGTGGGCGATGCGCGGCTCCGGCCAGTATGCGCGCGTGAATACGCTCACGGGTGAGATCGATACGGTGCGCCGGGTTGACGATCCGAGCGGTGTGCTGCAGTCGGGGTCGCGCGGCGTGGTGCTGAGCCACGGTGACGGGCGCCTATGGAGCATCGATCCGACGATGCCTCGTGATTTTGTTGATGATGGCGGATCGGCGCAGCCTGCAGGCGGCACCGAGTCAACGGGTTCGGCGGTGTCGGATGAGGTGTCGGCGGCGTCGCGCACGCCTGAGGGTACGCGTGACACGGTGACGGCCGGGGATTCGGTGCTGTTTCGCACAGAAGACGGCGAGGTCTTCCTGTCGCGCTTCGAGGAGGGGTCTGAGCGGGGTCTGTCGGATCCGGTGCTGCTCGACCCGCTCGCCGACACTGATGGTGTCGGCGCTGCCGATGCTGCAAACGAGGATGGCGCGGCAGAGGAGACGCCGGGGTTCTCGGCGAGCGCCGTGGCGATCGATGGGGAAGGCCGCGCGTTGCTCTTCTCGGCGGAGACCCGGGAGCTGCGCTGGTACGACGTTGCACGTGAGAGCTTTACCCGCAGCGAGGAGTCCCCAGCGGGGGTGCCGGGGGAAGGCGTGCAGCTCGCGATCATCGATGGTCGTTGGGTGCTGTTCGATGCTGAGTCTGGTCGTTTGTGGTGGGAGGGGGCCGAGCGGCCGGTCGAGTTCGACGCCGATGCCGGGGCGGTGCTGCAAGCCTCGGGTGCGGAGGGCGCTGAAGCTCTGGTGGCCGACGGCTCAGGGCTGTGGGGCGTGACTGCGGATCGCGCGAAGCGTCTGGAGCAGGCCGACGGGGTTCCCGCACAGCCGATCGAGCTGGGTGGCGTGCGCTATGCAGCGTGGGTGGGACAGAACGCAGCGCAGTTGTGGTCGTCGACCGCGGGCGCTGCGAAGCTCGATCTCGACGAAACAGTGGATATGCCCGGGCGGCCCGATCCGGTGCTGCGCTCGAACGGCACGAGTGCGTTGCTGTCCGAGCAGGTCACCGGCATGATGTGGACGCTGCCCGAGGGGCGACTGATCCCGCTTGAGCAATGGTCGCTTGTCGACCCACCCAAGGAGCGCAGTGGTGTCGTCGTGGTCGACGACGTTACCGAGCAGGAGCCCCCGGTGGCTGTGGCCGACGAGTTCGGGGTGCGCGAGGGTGAGCCGGCACCGTTGCCGGTGCTGCTCAACGATTTCGACCCGAACCGTAAGGATGTGCTCACGATCGTGCCTGACGGGCTCGGCGCAGACCTGCCGGAGTCGTTCGGCACGGTGGCGATGCTCACGGATGCGCAGTCGATCGTGGTGCAGCCGAAGCCGGGTGCGAAAGGTTCGGCGACGTTCAGCTACCGCATCACCGACGGCGTGCTCACCTCGGAGCCGGCGACAGTCACTCTTACGGTGGTTGGCGACGACACCAACACTTCCCCGCAGTGGTGCCCGGTACAGGGGTGTCAGCGGGCGTGGCCGAGCCCAGAGCTCGCCCCCGGGGGCACCCTGGTGCTGCCGATCTTGGAGGGTTGGGTCGATCCTGAGGGCGATCCGCTGATGCTCGAATCTGCCGCGCCCGCCAACGTCAGCGACCCGGTGCGTGCGCTCGTTACGGCCGATGGCCGTTTGGCGCTGCGTCACACCGACCCCAACGCGCCCGACAGCGATGTGGCGGTGCAGGTGACGGTGGCCGATGCGCGCGGCGAGCGCACGGAGCGGGAGCTGACCGTGCAGATCCGCCGGAATGCGAAGTCGGAGATGGCCGCAATTGCGGCGACGGCGCAGGTGAATACGCCACTGACGGTGCGCCCGTTGACGCGCATCGTGGGCGGTTCGGGATCCTACGCGCTGGTCGACGCGAGCGTGCAGTCGGGCTCCGCGACCGCGACCGTCAATGCCGGAGCCGGCACGATCGAGATCACTGCGAAGGAGACCGGCGTGACCGTCGTTGCGCTGACCGCGCGCGACACAGGCACAGAGGCCGAGATTTCCGGCACCCTGCGGGTGACCGCTGTGGAGGCGCGGCCGAAGCTTGGCTTGCCGCCGTTGCGCGCTTTCGTGCGCCCCCTCGCCGACACCACGATCGATGTGCTCGACGCCGTGCCTGGCGCGAACGGGCGCGCTCTCGTGGTGCGGGCAGCCAACGTGGTCGATGGTGAGTTGCGCGCTGATGTGATTGAGCACGCACTGGTGCGGGTTTCGGGCACCACGCCCAACGGCGCCCCTGGCAGGATCGGTGCGGCCGATGTGTCGGTGTCCGAGGGTGCCGATACCGCTGTGGGGCGTCTGACGGTGTTCCAGGTGCCAGACGCCGGCTCGGTGGGGGCAATTGCGGTGGCCGATGCTGCGACGGTGCGCGCGGGTGCGGTCGCCGATATCCCCGTGCTCGACAACGATGTGGCGCCGCCGGGGCAGCGCCTCGTGCTGCATCCTGAAGTGGGCGGTTCCGGCGCGAAGGGCGAGCTCGCCTTCGCTTCCGGCAATACGCTGCGCTATCTCGCGCCGAGCGAACCTGGCACCTACACGCTCAGTTACACCACGTACAGCGCGAGTTCTCCTGAGGCCAGCGACGTGGGGCAGGTGCGGGTAACCGTGATGCCGCGCGACGGCAATCGGGCGCCTCAGCCGCGCACGCTCACGGTTCGGCTTGCGCCTGGAGAGCGGGCTACCGCGCAGGTGCCACTTTCCGGGGTGGACCCTGACGGCGATCGCGTGCGACTGACGGGCGTAAGCGCCTCGGATGACACGCAGGTCTCTGCGACCCTTTCGCCCCGCAGCTCGGCGGTGCAGCTAGAGGCTTCGAAGCAGGCTGAGCCGGGGGTGCGCATGATGCAGTATGCAGTGCGTGATGAGTTCGGAGGCACCGGGGAGGGGCGTCTGCGGGTGATTGTCACCGAGGCGGACCCTGCTGGCGGGGCTCCGATCACCTACAGCGACTATGTGCGTCTCGCGAAGGGCGCTGCGGAGCCCGCGGTGGTGCGCCCCCTCGACAACGACATCGACCCCGCGAATGGCGAGCTCGAACTGCTCGAGGTGGTGCCGAATGTGCCTGGTGGGCGGGAGTCTCCGCAGTATCGTGACCTGCTCGCACGCCTGGACACTTCCGAGCTCGACAAGGGGCTGGTGTCGGTGCGCGGCGGCGACGAACTCGGCACGGTGTCATACCGATACACCGTGCGTTCGGCGAAGAGCACGAGCACCGCTGACGGCCTCATCGTGGTGCAGGTGTCGGCGCGTGTGGGGCAGCAGGCCCCCTCGGTGCTCGACACTGTGCTGTCGGCACGCGACCGCGCGGAGCTGGAGCGCGGCGGCGTCGATGTGGTCACCGACCGCGTCTACTGGGCAGCCGGTGATGCGCGGTCGTTGCAGATGACGGTGTGGGGTGCTGCGGCGGATCGCTTTACCGCTAAGGGCAATCGCATCGTCGGTAAGTACCGTGCCGAGGGCGATCTGGTGCCCTTCAAGCTTTCGGGTGTTGACCTCACGGGGCAGGAGGTCGAGACGTTCGGCTTCCTGGTGGTGCCGCCCCTCGACGAGCTGCGGCTGACGCTCAAGCCCGGTCTTGCACCGATCAGGGTCGATGAGGGCAAGTCTGTCGATGCGGCGCTCGCCGAGGTCGTCGATCTCGCGGCGGGTGACGAGGCCGAGTTCAAGGTGGGGGCGTTCCCCACGCAGCGTGCTCAGGCGAGTTGCGCGGCGAAGCATGCGACGGGCTTCAACTACGCTGCGGGCAAGGAAGCTCCCTGGAGCGACACCTGCCTGGTGTCGGTGAAGCTCACCGAACAGAAGGTTTGGACGCAACTGGCGGTGCCCGTCGAGATCGTGCCAACGTCGCCGGTCGCCGCACTCGAGACGATCACTCGCACGGTCGCACCGGGTGCTTCTGAGACGATCAACCTGATCGATATGGTGCGTTGGCAGGGCGGTCGTGAGGGCAAGCCCGGCGATCTGCGGTTCAGCGTGAGTGGTGGCGGGGGCAGCTTCGAGGTGGTGCCCGCCGGCTCGCAGCTGAGCGTCACGGCCCGCGCCGATGCGGTGCCTGGCAGCCAGGATGCGCTTGTGGTCACGGTCTCGGGCGCCGGCGAGAGTCAGGCACCGCTCACGCTGCGCGTGGGTGAGGCCGCGAAGGACACTCCGCGCGGTGCCACGGTGCAGCTGAATTGCACGGTGGGCTCGGCCTGTCAGGTACCGCTGATCGGTGCGCCTGGTGAGCATGATCCGTTCGCTGGCAAGAGCGGCGGCGGGCTGAAGCTGGAGGCTGTGTCTGGCGGATCGTGCGCCGTGGGCACCTTCCAGGCAGCCGGGAACTCCGTATCGGTTGCCTGGCCGAACGGGGCGAAGGGCCCAGGCGGGAAGTGCACGGCGTCGTTCACAGTGCGCGACGCACAGAACCGCATCGGTGAGGGCGTGATCGAGCTGGACGCGCAGGGGGTGCCTCGCGCGCCGGCCGCGATTTCGGCGGTGTCGTACACGTCGAGTTCGGTCACCCTTCGCGTGAGCCTCAGCGGCGAAGCTTCGCATCCCGCGACGGAGGGGGTGCGTCTGCGGATGGACGGTGCGGCGCAGTCGGGCAGCTGTTCCGGTTCGGGTGCCTCCTACGACTGCGTGGTGAGCGGTCTCGCCAACGGCGAGAAGCACAGTTTTACCGCTGTGGCCTTCAACTCGGTGGGCGAATCCGATCCCGCCGCGAACGCCGCCCAGGCGTGGGCCTACGAACGGCCCGAGCAGCCGCGGGTCGAAGCGAAGCAGATCTCTGCTGAGTCGCCCGACACCGGCACTGTGCGGCTGGATATCACCGGCAAGGACGGTACGAGAGGGTTCCGCATCGTGACACCGGCTGGTACGACGGCGCTGAGCGGTCAGAGCGGCACCGTGAGGATCGCGAGTCTGCCGGTTGGCGGGGCCGAGATCACGGTGGTGCCAGTGAGCGCGCACGAACCCCCGAGCGGCGACTCTGCGGAAGGGGCGAACTGGGCAGACACCGTGCAGCTGACTGGCCGGCCGGTGGTTTCGATCGCGGCTGGGAGCTCAGCTCAGGGCAGCGATGAGGCGACCGTGATCGTGAGCGTCGACTCACGCGGAGCCCCCGAGGCGAAGTGGGGTGTGAGCACAGGCGGCAGCTGCACTCCGAACACCTCTGGCACCGGCGGCACCACATCGGTGACCGGCACGGCCTATCGCCCGCTTGAGGTGACGGCCTGCGCTGAGAACAAGTGGGGGGCTGCGCTCACCACGGCATCGGTTGTTGTGAACGTCGGTGGCACGCCCGCGCCGCCCGTCGTCGAGTCTGGCTACACGATCCGCACCGACGCCGCAGTGTCGGGGTCGCTCGCGAGCTACGCGTTCGCCGCGGGCCCTGTGGTCTCGGCGAGCTCCGGCCACACCCTCGACTTCCGCCTGAACGGTGCGAGTGTCGGCGACTCATTCCCCTCGACGGTGACGGCCGGCTCCACCTACAGCGTCGCGCAGTGCAAGAACGGCGTGTGCTCTGAAGCCGTCGCCATCACCGGCAATGCGCCCGGCCCCGTCACCGTCGACCTCGGCGGTTGCATCCGCTCCACGGCCTCCACAGCCGAGCTGCGCGCCCGCATCTCCGAGCACGCCCGCAGCTGGGCGCTGCCGAGTTTCGATCACGCTGCGGGCATTTTGACCGTGACCTGGACGGGGCTGTACGAGAACCTGCAGACGCTGACAGCGCCGGTGTGCGCCGAGCCAGATCCGCCATCGCCGTCGCCACCCGAGAGCCCGTAACCACCAGGCGTCCCGCCACCCGCGACCGCACCCCGCACCGTCCGCAACACGAAGGAACCGAGAACCGAAGATGACACCTCAGCCGAATCTCGCGGCCGCCTCCACGATCGGCCCCATCACCGATGAGCGGGCTCGCTGGGCCAGCGAGGCCGTGCGCACCGTCGCCGACGCTATCGAGGTGGCGATTCAGGGCAAGCGCCGCGTGATCGAGCTCGTTGTCGCCACCGCGATCGCAGGCGGGCATGTGCTGCTGGAAGACGTGCCAGGCACCGGCAAGACCGCGCTCGCCCGCGCGCTGGCGAAGACGATGCACGGCACCTCGTCGCGCATCCAGTTCACCCCCGATCTGCTGCCCGGCGATGTGACCGGCATCACCGTCTACGACCAGAAGCAGGGCGTCTTCGAGTTTCATGCGGGGCCGATCTTCGCGAATGTGGTGCTGGCTGACGAGATCAACCGGGCGAGCCCGAAGACGCAGTCGGCGCTGCTGGAGGTGATGGAGGAGCACCAGGTCACTGTCGATGGTCAGACGCACCGCGTGGGCGATCCGTTCCTGGTGATCGCCACCCAGAACCCTGTCGAGCAGGCCGGCACCTACCGGCTGCCCGAGGCCCAGCTCGACCGCTTCATGATCAAAACCTCGATCGGCTACCCCGACGAAGCTGCGATGATGCGTATTCTGCAGCAGATCGCGGTCACCCCGGAGGTGCCCGCGGTGATGAACGTGGGCACGCTCACCCAGTTGCAGGGGTTCTCGCGCGGGGTTGCGGTGAGCCCGCTCATCGCCTCTTACGTCTCCGAGCTTGTGGAGGCGAGCCGCCGCGCGGGCGAGGTGCGCCTCGGCGCGAGCGTGCGCGGTGCGCTCGCCCTGGTGCGGATGGCTTCGGCGTGGGCGCTCGTTGCCGGCCGCCCCTACGTCACCCCGGACGATGTGCGTGAGCTCGCCATCCCGGTGCTCGCGCACCGTCTCGTGCTCGAGCCCGAGGCCGAGTTCGAAGGTGTGACCGCTGAGGCCGTGATCGGTCGAATCCTCATCGACACTCCCGTGCCACAGGAGAACGGCACGGCGTGAGCGACGAGAGCACCAGGGGCCGCCGGTTCCGCACCGCGACGCGCGGAACGCGGCACACGCGGGGTACCCGCACGGCGTCGCGTCTCGGCGAGACGCGCACCTCGACGCGGGCGCTCGATCCGGTGCAGCGGCGGCGCGTTGTCGCGCGCCGGTGGTTGCGGCGTGCGCGTCGCCGTGCCGGCCGCGTGTGGCGGGCCGTGACGCAGGCCGTCACCCCGCTGGGGTGGTTCGTGCTGGCGTTGACGGTGGCCGGTGCGGTGCTGGGTGCTGCATTCTCCTGGGTTGAGGCGTGGTTCGCCGCTGTGGTGGGCGGCTTGCTGCTGCTGGTCGCCGCCCCGTTCTTGGTGGGCAGTCGCGCCTATCGGGTGCGGCTTGAGCTTGACCGTCGCAGTGTGACCGTGGGCGGTGAAGTGCAGCTGCGGGTGATCGTCGAGAACGGCGGATCTCGGCCCGCGCTGCCCGCGGTGGCCGAGCTTCCTGTGGGGCCGGCGCTGCGAGAATTGACGGTGCCGTTTATCGGGCCTGGCGCCTCTGTCGAGTTGCCGGTGCGGGTTGCGGCGGTGCGGCGCGGTGTGGTGCCGGTGGGGCCGCTCACCGTGGCCCGCCGCGACCCCGTTGGGCTGCTGCGGCGCGAGGTGACCTGGCCTGAGCGGCATCTGGTGCATGTGCATCCGGCAATTGCGGTGCTGCCGCCGAACTCGGCGGGGCTGGTGCGCGATCTTGAGGGCGCGTCGAGCCGGCGGCTCACCGACTCTGATCTTTCGTTCTACGCGGTGCGCGAGTATGCCCGCGGTGACGCCATGCGGCATGTGCACTGGAAGTCGACAGCGAAGACGGGCACGCTCATGGTGCGTCAGTACGAGGAGTCGCAGACGGCGCGGGTTGCCGTGCTCTTCGATGCGATCCGCGAGGAATACCAGAACGATGACGAGTTCGAGCTGGCGGTGAGTGTTGCGGCGTCGATCTCGGTGCAGGCGGTGCGTGAGGGGCGGGAGCGTTTCGTCGCTTCGGCGTGGGCGCCTGGCCGTCTGCGACCCAGTATTGACGGGCTCGAGGAGCTGCCGTCGCGCGATCCGCAGCAGTTGCTCGATGCTTGGGCTGAGCTCGAAGCGGCGCCTGATGGGGTGTCGTTCGAGACGCTCGCCAGGGGGCTTGCGCAGTCGCGCCGCCCACTGTCGATTGTGGCGATCGTTACGGGATCCGGTGCTGACCTGGCGCGGATCCGCCGGGCCGCTGTAGCGTTCCGCCCTGATGTGCAGGTGTTGGCGGTGCGCTGCGAGCTGCATGCCGAGCCGCGCGCGCAGCGCATCGATGCGCTCACGGTGTTCACGGTGGGTGCTCTCGGTGATGCGCCCCAGTTGATGGTGAGGGCTGCACGATGACGGCGGATCGCGGGTCGGTTCGGGCCGCCTGGGGTGCGCTGGCCGCTGCGCTGGCTGTGGCGCTGGGAGTGTGGGCGGCGTGGCCGATCTACGGGACGCCCTGGCTGTGGGTGGTTGCTGCTGGTGCGCTGATCCTCGGCACGGGGATCGCGTGGCTGCGGGAGCGGTTGCGCTGGGGTGTCGTTGTGCTCGCGGCGGTGACGCTCGGCGTGTTCGTGCTCACGGTGGTGCCGGTTGCGGTGCCAGAGGCGATGCCTGGTGCGCACGGCGGCGGGCTGCTGCGGGGGTTGCTCGACGGTCTCGCGGCGGTTGCGCTGGGTTGGAAGCAGTTGTTGACGCTGAGTTTGCCTGTCGGGAGTTACCGCACGGTGCTGGTGCCCGCCTATGTGGTGTTTCTGGTGACGGCCCTGCTGGTGGGGGTGCTTGCGCGTCGCGGTGCCCGGGCTGCGGTGTTTGCCGCTGCCCCGTTGCTCGCGCCCGTTGCCTTCGGCACGGTGTTTGGGGCGTCGCAGCTGAGCGCACCACTGCATGTTGCGGGATTCACCATTGTCGCCCCCCGCGAGATCGGCTTGTGGCTGGCTGCGGCGCTGGTGGCGGCGCTCTGGGTGGCGCTGGTTTCTGGTGAGGAGCGTCGTGCGGCGCTCAGGCTTGGCCGTGCCGCTGATGGTGCGGTGCGGGGCAGGGGTGGGGCGCTGCGCCCTCTTGTCGGGGCCGGCATCGTGGTGCTTGCCCTGTGCGCCGGAGGGGTGTTTGCGCCGGTGCTCGACGCCGGTGCGCGTGCGGTGCCGCGTGATCGCATCGACCCCGAACTGGTGGTGCGTGAGCGCCCGAGCCCGCTGGCCGAGTACCGCAGTTCGAAGCGCGACGCCGCTCTCGATACGCCGCTGTTCTCGGTGTCGTCGTCGGGGGCGCTGCCTGAGCGGCTGCGTGTCGCTGTGCTCGATGCCTATGACGGTGTTGACTTTCACGTCGGCGAGGCTGCCGCGGGCCGTTTCACCAGGTTCCCGAGCGGCACTGGTGTGGCCGATCCTGCCAGGGTTTCGGTGCGCATCGCCGAGGGGTATTCGGATATTTGGGCGCCGACAGCTCCGCTGGGCGGTCCGCCGGTGTTCGCGGGCCCGCGCGCCGACGCGCTCGTCGATGCGTTCTACGTGAATCGTGAGACCGGTGGCGCGATCGCAGTGCCGGGTGCCGGTGCGTCTTCGGCCGGGCTTGTCGCGGGCGACGGCTACACAGCTGAGATGCAGACGTCAGCAGACCCCGGCGTTGATCGTATCGGCGAGCCTGGTGATCCTCGCTTCGATGTCGAGAAGGCGCCGCAGCTGGGGGAGTGGATCGATCGTCAGCAGCTGCCTGGCGACGCCGCCGGTCTTGCCGAACTCATCGAGCGGCTGCGGCAGCGCGGCTATCTGAGCCATTCGATGAGTGACGCAGCGGGTGAGCGTTTGTGGTTGGAGCGCCTGGGCGAGCAGTACGGCACGGTGTTCGAGTCGAGTGCGGGTGGGCACTCGCTGTCGCGCATTGAGCGGCTGTTCGAGCAGCTCAACACGCAGCAGTCCGCTGCGGGGGAGTCGGCTTCGTCGGCGCAGCTGGTGGCGGGTGTGGGCGATGATGAGCAGTTTGCGACGGCTGCGGCGCTGATTGCGCGCGCGCTCGGCTTCGATGCCAGGGTTGTGGTGGGTGTGCGCTTGGGTGAGGCGGATCGAGGCGTCGATGGCGTGCCGGCTTGCACGGCCGAGTGCACGGGTGAGCACCTCGCGGCCTGGGTTGAGGTGCGCGGCGACCGCGGCGAGTGGGTGCCCTTCGACGTCACCCCGCAGCTCGAGCATCCGCCGGAGCGCTTGGAGCAGGGCGAGCAGTTGCCCGAGTTTCCGACGACCCCTGAGGAGCGGGATGCTCAGGAGGCGGATCCGCCCGTGGGCCTCGGGGATCAGGGCGAGAACGACGATGCTGCCGAGCCCGCTGCTGCGCCTTCGCCGCTGTGGCCGGTGGTGCGCGCTGTGGCGCTTGCGCTGGTGGCGCTGCTGCTGATTGCGGCGCCGCTGCTGTTCCTGCCCCTCGCGAAGCGCTTGCGGGCGCGCCGCCGCAGGGCCGAGCAGGTGCCTGAGTTGCGTGCGCTTGGTGCGTGGGCGGAGATGCTTGATCGCGCGCGTGATGCGGGGGTGTCGGTGCCTGCGAATGCGGCGCGCAGCGAGGTTGCGGCGGTGCTGGGAACGGCGCCGGCGAGGTGGGCCGCGGCAGAGGTCGATCGTGCGGTGTTCTCGCCGACGGGCATCGACCCGGGCACGGCGGAGCAGCTGTGGGCGGCGGCTGAGGCCGACGGCGAAGAACGAGCGCGCGGGTTGAGCGCGTTCGCCAGGCTGCGCGCAGCGTATTCGCTGCGCTCGTATGGCATTGGAGCGGGGCGACGCGGTGCGGCGACTCGGGAAAGCGAGCAGGGATGAGCGAGGCACCGAACGCGCGGGCCGGTGGGTCGCAGCCGGTGATCGAGGCTGCGACGCGCACAGACACCGGGCTGCGCCGCGCGGTCAATGAGGATCTGGCGCTGGCGCAGGCGCCGGTGTTCGTGGTGGCCGATGGCATGGGCGGCCACTCGGCCGGTGATCTCGCGAGCGCCGCGGCGATTGCAGCATTCGCCGAGCTGGCGCAGCTTGGCGCGGCCAGGCAGCTGGGGATCGCCGATGTGGATGCTGCGATCGAGGCTGCGCGCTTCGCGGTCGATGTGATTTCGCAGGAGGCCGAGCGCGGGGCGGGGTGCACGCTCACGGGTGCCGTGCTCGTGGAGCACGACGGGGCACCGCACTGGTATGTGATCAATGTGGGGGATTCGCGGGTGTACCAGCATCGGGGCAGCAGCCTCGCGCAGATCACCGCCGATCACTCGTTGTATGCCGAGATGCTCGCTGCGGGGCACGCCGACGCGGCGAATACCCCCCGCAATGTGATTACGCGGGCCCTGGGCTCTGACGACGCTCGCCATGATGCCTGGCTGCTGCCGCTGCGCAGCGGGCTGCGTCTGCTGATCTGCTCGGATGGGCTCACTTCGGAGCTCGCCGACGAGGAGTTGCGCTCGGTGCTCACGACGGGAGGGCGGCCCGAAGCGGTGGCCGAGGATCTGGTGCGTCGAGCCTGCGCGGCCGGTGGTCGTGACAATGTGACAGTGGTGGTTGTCGACACGATTGCTGATGGCAGCACAGCCGAGCCAGTTGCGGATCCGCTGCCCCAACCCGAGGATGCGGTCGATGAAGAGGTTGACGAGAACACCCTTGAAGTGACGAAGCCGGTGGCGGGATGACCGAGCAGATGGAGCACACAGGCGACCCTGGCGCAGATGACACTGTGGCTGTCGGCCGTGTCGGCCGTGTCGGCCGTGTCGGCCGTGTCTGCCGTGTCGGCGATGTCGGTGCTGCGGCCGATGACAGTGTCGATGACGATACGCTGTCGGCGCCGCGCAGCGGCGGGGTGAGCAGACCGGGTGGAGCCGCGGAGCACAGGGCCGTTCCCGACGACGCCACCGTCGTGGTGGCGCGCCCGCCCGCATTCGAAACGGATGATGCCACGGTCGCGGTGCCGGGGGGCCGCGAGCCTTCGGTGCCTGCGGCTGCGCCCGAGACAATGCCCGTGACCATGCCCGCAGCCGCAGTCGCCCCAGCGATCGAGGATCAGGAGGCGCGACCGTGGAGAGGCGGGGCGCTGCCGCAGGTCTATGGCCCGCGCAGCATCGGGCAGGCCGGCGAGCGGGCCGGCCTCGACGAGGTGCAGCGGCGCATCGGCGCACCTCCCGAAGCTGGTGCCGATCCGCTGCCTGAGCGCGCGCTGCTGCCGTCACTTGCGAAGCGCGCGCGCCGATCCGCCATCATCACGATCTCGGCCTACGCAGCTACAGTCGCGCTGTCGCTGCTCGGCCTGTGGGTGGTCGCCCGCCTGGCGTTGAGCTGAGCCCGTGCGGGCCCGTCGTGCGGGCGCGCTCGGACCTTTGCGTCGTGGCACGGCCACGGATATCGTTGTGCAGAGTTGACGCCGCAACTCTCGCGTCTGGAAAGCAGGAGCACATGCCCTCGACCCCCCTGAGCCCCGACGTCCTCCCGATCATCGGGATGACGAATGCGCCCGCCCCCATGCTGGGGTCAGCGGCGCTGCTCGCGCTCGGTGTCTGGTCGCTCGTCGCCATCGGCTTCTATGTCTGGTACCTGTGGTCGTTGTCACGCCTGTTTCCCTGCATCGGGCTGCCGTCGAGCCACGGCTGGATCCCGGTCTGGAACCAGTGGCAGCTCGTGCAGCGGGGCGGCCTGCCCGGCTGGCTCGTGCTGCTCGGTGTTGTGCCCGGCCTCGGCATCGTGGTCTGGGTGGTGTCCGTGATCGCCATCCACCGCCTCAACACCGAACACGGCAAAGGTGGCGGGTTCACAGTGCTCGGCGCGCTGCTGCCGCCGGTGTGGGCGATGTTGCTCGCCCGCTCGATCGAAGAGCGCAGCAGCATCTATGGCGTGATGCCCGCAGCAGGTGCCGCCGCCCCGGGTGCACCGAGTGCGGTGCCGTCGCCGCCCGGCTACGCTCCGCAACAGCCTGCCCCGCAGCAATACTCTGCACCGCAGCACCCCATGCCCCAGGCTCCGGTGCAGCCGTGGCAGACCCCCGAGGTCGCCCAGGCCCCCGCCGCAAGCGCCGTCCCAGCCGAGCAGCCTGACGCCCTCGCGCGACTGTTCGCCGAACCGCAACAACCCTCGCAGCCCGCCGAGCAGCCCCTGCCCGGCAGCGAGTGGGGATTCAGCCGCACCACAGAGGGCGACTACCAGCGCCTCGCTCAGGAGGGCTATCAGCAGCGCCCCGCACCCACCCTCGGCGTCGAAGAACCGGTGCGCCCCTTCGCGTGGCCCGGCATCGACGAGTCGAATCCGCCTCCCGCGCCGCCCGCGCGCCAGAGCCCGACCGTGACACCGCCTGCGGCCGCACCCGCAGTGCCCGCAGCACCAACGCCGCCTCCGGTGCCCGTGCCTCCGGTGACGCCCGCTCCGCTCGTTGCCGGCCTGCCTGCGGTTTCCACGCCCGTGGTGGCTCCGGCACCCCAGCCGCCGCAGCAGGAATCGTTTACCACCCACCGCCCCTCGATCTTCGATTCGAACTCGGCGTCAACGCCCCACAGCGACACTGAGACCGCGCGATCGCAAGTCGAAACTCCGGCACCAGCCGCCCCCGAGGTCGTGGCCGCAGCCGCAGCAGAGGCCGGGCCCGCGCTCGACGTCGAAGACGAGCTCGACCGCACCGTGGTAGTGCCCCGCCCCTCGCGCTGGGGGCTCGAACTCCCCGACGGCGATGTGCTCGAACTGCGCGGCGACGATGTCGTGGTGGGGCGCAAGCCCGAGCCGAAGAACGGCAGCTCCGTGCTGCAGATCGTCGATCCGACGCGCACCCTCTCGAAGTCGCACGCCCGCCTGCGCCGCGTCGATGGATCGTGGACGATCGAAGACCTCGACTCCACCAACGGCGTCGCCCTCGTCGACGAACTGGGCGAGCAGGTGCCGCTCGAAGCTGGACGCGAGCACCCAGTGACCGAGCGACTCGTGCTCGGCACCCTCGAAGTGACGCTGCGCCGCGTCTCCTGAGGGACGCAGCGCCGCACTCGGACGAGGCTTCAGCAGAGGCCTGCGACGAGGCGGCTCGGGGTGCCGAAGCGATGCGCGGTGATCGAGACCGCCTGCTCGCGCAGGTGCGGCAGCATCTCGACTCGGCCAGCAGAAACGACCTCGCCGCCGTAGACCGCGATGTCGGGGCTGCCTGCCGCGGCGCGGAACACCTCGGCAACCTCCTGCTCGAGGGAGTCCCCGGCGACCACGCGGATGCGAGCGCCCGTGTGCGGGCCGTCTCCCGCAGCGAGGTTGCGCACACGGTCACGCCACGCGTCGGCGTCTTCGAAGCACAGCTCGACTCCCGCGCCCGCGAGTGCCGCGATCACGGGCTGCGGCAGCGCAACGGGCGTGCTCACCACAGGCGCAGCCCCCGCTGCGATGCCCGCCGCGATGGTGCGCACTGAGTGGTACAGGGGCGCATCGGCTGCGAGGCGCACCGTGACGTTCACCGGCAGATAGCGCAGCACATTGCGCTCAACGCCCAGCTGTGAGGCGTCGCGCGCGATTCCGAACTCGTCATCCCATGCCGTGGCATCCGCAGCGAGTGCGGCGCGCAGCCAGGCGGTCTCCGCGGCGGCGTGTGCCCGCCCCGCGACGGCCTGCTCGAAGGCGCGCAGCAGTGCAGCAGCCGCCTGCCGCGGCGCGCGCAGTTCCCCGTGCACGGGGGCGTCGGCCCAGTCGCCGAGGCCGTGCAGGTAGTTCGGGCCGCCGGCCTTCGTGCCCGCCCCGATCGCAGACTTCTTCCAACCGCCGAACGACTGCCGCCGCACGATGGCGCCCGTGATGCCGCGGTTGACATACAGATTGCCGGCCTCGATGCGGTCGAGCCAGTGCTCGACCTCGGCGCGGTCGAGCGAGTGCAGGCCGCTCGTCAGGCCGTAGTCGATCTCGTTCACCATGTCGATCGCCTCGTCGAGGGTATTCGCGGTCATGATGCCGAGGATCGGGCCGAAGTACTCGGTGAGATGAAATTCCGAACCCCGCTGCACTCCGTCGCGCACGCCGGGGCTCCACAGCTTCGTCACCCCGTCGCGGTCGCGCGCGAGCGGGCTGTCGCTCTTGACGGGCTTCGGCTCGACGAGCCAGGTCTCGCCTGGCCCGAGTACGGTGAGCCCGCGCAGCAGCTTGCCCTCCGGCGCGGTGATCACCGGTCCCATCTGGGTGTCGACGTGTTCCGGCGTGCCCACCCGCAGCGAGCGCACGGCATCGAGCAGCTGGCCGCGGAAGCGCTGCGATGTGGCGACTGAGCCGACCAGAATCACGAGCGAGGCTGCCGAGCACTTCTGCCCGGCGTGACCGAACGCCGACTGGGCGACATCGCGCGCAGCGAGGTCGAGATCGGCGTCGGGGGTGACGATGATCGCGTTCTTGCCGCTCGTCTCCGCGAGGATCGGCAGATCGGGGCGCAGCTCACGGAACGCGACGGCGGTTTCGTAGGCTCCGGTGAGAATCAGTCTGTCGAGGCGCGGATCGGCGACAAACTTCGAAGCGAGCTCGCGATCCGCAAACTGCACCATCTGCAGCACCTCGTGCGGCACCCCCGCCTCCCACAGCGCCTCCACCATGACAGCGCCGGAGCGGGCCGAGTTTGAGGCCGGCTTGATGATGACCGAAGAGCCTGCGGCGAGCGCGGAGAGCACACCGCCGGCGGGGATCGCCACCGGGAAGTTCCACGGTGGGATCACGGCGATGAGCCGCTTCGGGCGGTAGACGGCGCCGTCGACCTGTTCGAGCAGCTGGCCGAGCATCGCATAGTAGTTCGCGAAGTCGATGGCCTCGCTCACCTCCGGGTCGCCCTGATCGAGGGTTTTGCCGCACTCGGACCCCATCACTTCGAGCAGCTCTGCCCGGCGCGCCTCCAGACACTCGCCGGCGCGTATCAGGATGCGGGCACGCTCATCGGCGCCGACAGCCTGCCAGGTGTCGGCCGCGGCAATGCCACGCTCGATCACCGCGTCGAGGGCTGCCGCGTCGTCGATGCGCGAAGACTCGATACGCGCCTTTCCCCGCTGCGACCCCACCATGCGGCCAGCAACGGCGCGGCCCCACTCCCGGTTTCCCGGCAGATCAGGGTCGGTGTCGGGGGTGTTCTCGAACTCGCCGCGCCGCCCCGCCGCGACACGAGCCGTCACGCGGGCCTCAACGCCGGCCTCATCGAAGTGCCGGCGATCCTGCTGTCGATTGGGGCGGGGCACCGTGACAGACTCCGGTGAGCCATCGCCGGTGATCGCTGCGAGCGCGTCGAGCGAGGCAAGAAAGCGCTGCTGCTCCCGCTCGAACAGGGCCTCGTCGTCGTGCAGCTCGAACACGGCAGACATGAAGTTCTGCTGGCTCGCCCCCTCTTCCAAGCGACGGATCAGGTAGGCGATCGCCACGTCGAACTCCTCGGGGTGCACCACCGGGGTGTAGAGCAGCAGCGACCCCACTTCGCGCCTCACCGCCTCGGCCTGGCCGGTCGCCATACCGAGCAGCATCTCGAACTCGACACCGTCGGCGGCCCCGCGCTCCTTCGCGAGCAGCCAGGCGAGCGCCACGTCGAAGAGGTTGTGGCCGGCGACGCCGATCCGCACATGGCGCACCCGCTCCGGCGTAAGAGCGTAGTCGAGCACGGCCTTATAGCTGGAGTCACACTCCTGCTTGCTACCCCAGGTGGCGGTGGGCCAGCCGTGGAGCGCGGCGTCGACGTGCTCCATCGGCAGATTCGCACCCTTCACGACACGCACCTTGATGGGCGCGCCCCCTGCGGCCACGCGCCGCGCCGCCCACCCTTGCAGATCCACCATCGCACCGAGCGCGTCTGGCAGATACGCCTGCAACACGATGCCGGCCTCGAGCCCCGCAAACTCAGGGCGTTCGAGGATGCGCTTGAACACTGCGACGGTGAGGTCGAGATCCTTGTACTCCTCCATGTCGAGGTTGATGAACTTCTTCGGGCTTGCAACGTTCGCCCGCTCGAACAGCGGCACCAGCTGGTGCTCGATGTGCGCAACAGCCTCATCGAAGGCCCAGTGATTGTGAGGCGCGACCGTCGAAGACACCTTGATCGACACATAGTCGACGTCGGCGCGGCCGAGCAAGCGGTGTGTGCCGGTGAGGCGCCGCTCGGCTTCGTGCTCACCGAGAATGGCCTCACCGAGCAGGTTGATGTTGAGCCGCACCCCGTCGCGCTTGATCTTCGAGATGGCGGAGCCGAGCTTCGCGTCGCTCGCGTCGATGATGAGGTGGCTCACCATCTGGCGCAGCACCCGGCGGGCGATCGGCACCACAACACCTGGCAGCGGCTTCGCCAGAGCGCCGCCCAGCCCGATCGCGGCGCGCAGCGGCGTCGGCAGAAAGCTCGGTGCGAGCGGGGTGAGCTCGTGCAGCTTCTTCGCGGCAGCGCCGAGATCTTCTGGTCGCACCACCCCGTCGACGAAGCCGACAGTGAAGTCGAGCCCGTTCGGGTCGCGCAGCACCCCGGCGAGCCTCGCCGCGGAGGCGTCAACCGGAAACTCGGCAGCCTCGCGCAGCCAGCGCCGCACGAGTGCGACGGCCGCTTCGGCGAGATCCTGGGGGCGGGCAACGGTGTCCGCGGTGCGACTGCTCACTGCTGACCTTTCTCTGGGGCGCGGGGCGTCGGTGACGTGACGTCCTTGTTTGGCTGGGCGTATCTAGTGTGGAGCGCGGCGAGCGTGAAGTACAGCGGTACTTTTTGCCGAGTAACATGAAGCTGAACTGAATCAACGTCGATCGCCTCTCCGGTAATACTCAGGGGTACCCGGCAATGCCCGGCCTCGCCGCCGAACCCGGCACCCCGCGCGAACGCGGAGATCCGCACCCCCGATCCCACAGCCCCGAAAGACCGCCATGCTCGAAATGAAACGCCTGCGCCTCCTCTGGGAACTGCACGCCCGTGGCACCATCGCCGCCGTCGCCGAAGCCCTCAACTACAGCCCCTCAGCCGTGTCGCAGCAACTCGCCGTGCTCGAACGAGAAGCCGGCGCGCCACTGCTGCGCCGCAGCGGCCGCACCCTCGAACTCACCCCAGCCGGCGAAGTGCTCGTCGCCGAAACCGCAGAACTGCTCGCAGGCCTCGAACGCGCCGAAGCAGCGCTCCACCGCGTGCGCGAAGAAGTCACCGGCACCATCAAAGTCGCCGCCTTCCAGACCGCGATGCTCTCCATCCTGCCCGGCGCACTCCGACGCCTGCGCGAGCAATACCCAGCACTGCGGGTCGAAATCATGCAGTACGAACCGGGCGCAGCACTCCAAGAAACCTGGATCCGCAGCTTCGACCTCGTCGTCGCCGAACAGTACCCCGGCCACGCCGCCCAGCACCTCCCAGGGCTCGACAGACAAGCCCTCACCAGCGACCCGATCCGCCTCGCTGTGCCACCCCACGGCACCGGAGACCCACGCTTCGATCGCGCCCGCGGCATCGAAGACCTCGCTCAACTGCCCTGGGTGATGGAACCGCACGGCGCCGCCACCAGGCACTGGGCCGAGCAAGCCTGCCGCACCGCCGGCTTCCAACCCGATGTGCGCTACGAAACCGCCGATCTGCAAGCCCACATCGCCTTCATCGAATCAGGCAACGCCGTCGCCCTGCTCCCAGGCCTCGTGCACCTCGGCGCGCAACCACGGCTGCGGCTCATCGAACTCCCCGACCGCCCCCACCGCACCGTCTTCACCGCAGCACGTGCCTCCCAAGACAGACACCCGGCGCTCACCGCCGTACGCGAAGCGCTCGCCGCCGAAGCCGCCCAGCTGTCATTTGAGTGACCCCCACTTCAGCAAGCGCTGAGAATCTCAGAGTGCTCAGCTTCGCGAGCGTAAGGTGGTGCTGTCGGAATCCGACGCCCACCCGAGGAAGGGAGCTGCATGAAGGTCGTCAGCTACAACCTGCGCAAGAACCGGGCCGTCACCGAAATCGGTGCGCTGGTGGATGATCACGAGATCGATGTGCTCTGTCTGCAAGAAGCCGAAGCTGTCGCCCTCCCGGCGCACCTCGGCCACATGTCGCTCGTGCACGCCACCGAGCGCAACCGCCTCGGGCTCGCGATGTACGTGCGCGAGGATCGCTTCGTCGCGCGATCGGCGCACACCTTCCAGCTCAAAAAATCACTGCACGACCGCCTGCTCGCGCCCGCCCACGAACGCCTGCTGGGTGCGCGGCTGCACGACTCGGAAACGAGCCGCGACTTCGTGGTCGCGTCATTCCACGCGGCCCCGCTCACCGCACTCAACTCGCTGCGACGGCACCAGATCCACGCCGCCCTCGGTGAATTGCGCGCCCTCGGGCCCGGGCTGCCAGCGCTCATGGTGGGCGACTACAACTACCCCGTGTTCAAGGGACGCCTCGACACCGAAATGCGCGACCACGGCTACGAGCTGAGCCTGAGCGACAAGCGCACCTACACCCGATACAAGATGTTCCGAGGGCACTTCGACTTCGCAACCTCGTCGGGCATCGACATCTCCAGCGTGCGCACCCTCGACCGCGGCCTCTCCGACCACCTGCCCATCATGGTGTCGGCGTCGCTGCGGGAGGATGTCACCGCGCCCGTGCCCGCCTAGGGCTTCGCGGGCGCGGGCGGCTTGCTTCTGCCTGCCTGCCTCTGTTCTTATCCCCTCCCGCAGCTCACCCCCATCGAAAGGCGGATAACGCAGGACCTCCCGCGCGGAGAGCTGTGAAATCCGCCTCTCGGCGGGGGTGCTGGGGGCTCAAGGGGGGGCAGGTTCAGGGGCTTGGGGGCTTGGGGGCCTAGCCTCGAGTGGCGAGGTAGGCCGGGATCTCGGCGACCGAGTCGAGCAGCGCCGTGTACGGTTGCCCCTCGAAGGCCTGCCTGTCGAGCTTGCCCGAGAGCACCCCGATGGTGATCGCCGCGCCAGCGTTCGCGCCGGCCTGCACGTCGACGGCAGTGTCACCGGCGACGATCAGCTCGCTGACTGCAAGGGTGCCGGTGAGTTCCATGGCACGGTGGATCATGTACGGCGCGGGCCGCCCGGCCACCACCTCGTCACCGCAGACGAGCGCATCGACCACGGTTGCGGGGGTGGGCGCGTCGGGTGCGGCGGCTTCACCGATGCTCCAGCCGAGCTGTTCGAGGATGCCCTCGGCCACGTCGCGCGAGAATCCGGTGGTGAGGGCGACCTGCACGCCGGAGGCGCAGAGGGCTGCGATCGCTTCGGGCACTCCGGCGATCGGCGTGGGCGGCTGCTCGGTGTAGAGCTTGTCGAGGGTGGCGCGGAAGCTGTCGAAGGCCGCATCGACCTTGTCGGCAGGCTGCAGCGGATCGCCGCCGCCGAGTTCGATGAGCGCGGTGATGGCGGCCCGCTTCTCGGTGCCCATCCACGTCTGCAGCTCGGCGGGGCAGACCCGCACCCCCGTCTCCTCGACGGCGATGCGCAGAGCGTCGTAGACGGCGCCGCCGTCGTCGATGGTGGTGCCTGCCATGTCGAAGACGGCGAGGGTGATCATGCTGGTACTCCTGGAGGTTGGGTTTTCTCGGGGTTCACCGGTGGCGCGCCTCCTCCGGGGAGGGGTGCGGCCGGGGGTCAGAGGGCGCGATCGAAGAGATCGACGTTGGTGGTGCCGGCCTGGCGCGTCAGCGGCGTGCGGTGTTCGGCGCTGTTCTCGACCACGAAGGTGGCCATGGCTGGCAGGTAGCGGTCGTCGGCGGTCTCGATGACGGTGCCGAGCACGTCGTAGGCGAGGCGGCGCACGCGCAGCAGCGGCGCTCCCGGCTGCACATGCAGTTGTTCGACTTCGAGGGGGTGGGCGGCGACGGCGTCGATGACGTGGCGGGCGCGCACGGGCACCACGCCAGCGTTGCACAGCGTCTGGTAGATGCTGCCGCCGTCGAGGTCGGCTGAGAGCAGGTGCCTGCCGATTTCGTAGGGGAAGAGCGAGCGTTCGAGCATTGCGGGCTTGCCGTCGAGCAGTCGCAGCCTGATGATCTCGACGACGGGGGTGTCGGGTTCGATTTGCAGCTCGCGCGAGATGTCCTCGGTGGCCGGCCGCCGACTCGCCTCGATGACGCGCTGGCCGGGCACGAGCCCCAGTTCTCGCGCCCACTCGGTGAACGACATGAAGGTGTCGAACGACTGCGCCGGTGCGGTTCGCTGCACTCGCGGCGGGGCACCGCGCCGACCGCTGATCATGCCCTCGGCACGCAGTGCCGCCAGTGCTTGGCGCACGGGGCCTCGCGAGGTGCCGAACTCGGCGACGAGCGATTTCTCGCTGGGCACGCGGTCGCCTGGCTGCCAGACGCCGGTGCGGATGCGGTGCACCATCTCGGCGTACAGCCGTGCGTGAAGCGGGGAGCTGTCGGTCATGCGGTCAGCCTACAAGTTGTCTGTACTACTCGAAATGCGTGCCGATGACTGTCAGGTGAACGAATTGTGACGATCTTCGATCACCCGGTGGCGCACCGTGAACGCTTGAAGAACACCGCCGCGAAAAGTTGTCATGATTACTTTTGAGGCTTCACCATCGAAGTCATGACCTCCTCGCACTCCGCACCCCACGTCGTGATCGTCGGCGCCGGCATTGTCGGCCTCGGCCACGCCGTCGCCGCGCTCGACGCAGGCTGCCGCGTGACCGTGATCGAACAAGACGCCGCTGCCGTGCTCGCAAGCGTGCGCAACTTCGGCCACGTCTGCACCTCGGCCCAGGCGGGCGAGCTCGGCGCACTCGCGCTCGAAGCGAATCCGATCTGGCTGTCGCTCGCCGAGCGCGCTGGCGTCGAGGCGCGCCGCTCCGGCACCCTCGTCGTGGCACGATCCGCCGCTGAAGAATCAGTGATCCACGAGTTCTTCGCCGAGCGCGCCCCCGAGGGCGCCACGCTCGTGACCGGCACCGAGGCCGGCGCACTGCTGCGGATCCCCAATCCCAGCCACCTGCGCGCCGGCGCGCTGCTCCCCGCCGATCTCACCGCAAACCCCCGCTCAACGGTGGCGCGCATCGCCGCCTGGGTCGACGCCCACGAGCGCGGTGAAGTGCGATTCTCGACGGCGGTGCGCGAGGTGCGCGAGGGCGCTGTGGAGACGAGCCGGGGGCGGATCGAAGCCGACCACGTCGTGGTCGCAGCCGGTCACCTCGTGGGGCGTCTCTTCCCCGAGCTCGCCGAGCAGGCCCGCGTACGAGAGTGCGCGCTGCAGATGATGCGCGTGCGCGCCCCGCGCGAGATGGGGCTCGGCCCCGCCGTGTTCACCGGCACCTCGATGCTGCGCTACGGCGCTTTCGCCGGCCCCGCCGCAGAGGCGCTGCGCGCCGAGATCCGCATCTCCCGACCCGAGCTGATCGAGATCGACGCCAATGTCATGTTCACCCAGCAGGCCGACGGCACGCTGCTCGTGGGCGACTCGCACGCGAGCCACGACACCGCGCCACCCTTCCTCGACGAGCGCTGGTCGCAAATCCTGCTCGACGAGGCTGCTGCGCTGCTCGGCGTTCCCCAGCTCGACGTGCTCGAACGCTGGCAGGGGCTCTACGCCACGAGCGGTGAGCAGGACATCCTGCGCGCCACCCCGGCTTCCGGCGTCTCCGTGGTCACCGTGACCACGGGCGTGGGCATGACCGTGGGCCTCGCCCTCGGCTCCCGCACCATCGCCTCCCTCTAGACCACCCGCCTGTCGAACCCGACAGGCGGTCGGACCTTCACACCGCACCACATACCCCAAGGAGAATCGTGAAGAAGACCACCATCCTCGCCGCCTCGGCGGTCGCGCTGCTGGGCCTCGGCCTCACCGCATGCTCGTCCACTGCCGATGCGGCATCGGGCGAGGCTTCCGCCACCTGCCCCGACGGCAAGATCCGCTTCGGCATCCTGCCCTACGAGGATCCCGAGGCCCTTGAGCCCGCCTATCAGGTGCTTGCCGAGGCGCTGTCGGAGAAGCTCGACTGCCCCGTCGAGGTGAGTATCACCGAGGACTACGCAGCCGAGGTGCTCGCCATGGAGAACGATCAGCTCGAGATCGCCCAGTTCGGCCCGCTCGGCTTCGTGTTCG
Organism: Leucobacter sp. MMO-125; assembly: GCF_037148395.1. Lineage (NCBI taxonomy): Bacteria > Bacillati > Actinomycetota > Actinomycetes > Micrococcales > Microbacteriaceae > Leucobacter > Leucobacter sp. MMO-125. The sequence goes on along the minus strand of NZ_JBBCTL010000003.1, from coordinate 33,590 downwards.
CGAACGAGCGCGCCGGGGCCACCGCGATGGTCTCCTTCGGCGACGCCGAGGGCAAGCCCACCACCTACACGGGCGGCATCTGGGTGCCCAAGGATTCGCCCGTGCAGTCCCTCGAGGATCTGAAGGGCAAGACCCTCGCCCTCGGCAGCCCCGGCTCGACCTCGGGTGACGCGCTGCCGATGTCGGCGCTCGTCGATGCGGGCATCGACGAAGAGGTGCAGTGGGACTACGCAGGCGGTCACCCCGAGGCGCTGCTCGCACTCACCAACGGCACCGTCGAGGCTGCCCAGATCAACTCGCAGACGCTCGCGACCGCGGTTGCCGAGGGCACCTTCGACACCTCGAAGTTCCGCCAGGTCTGGGAGTCGGATCCGATCCCGAACGATCCGATCACCGTGCGCAAGAACCTGCCTGAAGAGTTCCAGATAGCTGTGAAGGAGGCTCTGCTGAGCCTCGACGCCGCCGACGTTGCGAAGGTCAGCGCCTTCCTCGGGGTTGACCCCGCAGGCCCGCTGATCGAGGTCGACAACAAGACCTACCAGCCGCTGTTCGAGCTCGCCGACACCATGGGTCTCACCGAGGCCGACGTCTGATGAGTGCCGTCACCGTGCTCGGAACCCCCGCCCAGACGCAGACGAACAGCACCGCTGAAGTGCTGCTCGACGTGCGAGCCATCTCCAAGAGCTTCGGCGACCGCGTCGTGCTCAGGGATATGAGCATGCGCGTGCACGCGGGAGAGGTCGTCGCATTCCTCGGAGCCAATGGCTCGGGCAAGTCGACCACTCTGCGCGCGGTGAACGGCCTCATCGAGGCGGACTCCGGCGACATCACCATCGCCGGAGTCCGTCTGACCGAGGCGAGCGCTCAGCGCCGCGCCGAGGCTCGCCGCACCGCGGCGACCGTATTCCAGAAGATCCACCTGGTGCAGCGCCGTACGGTGCTGCAGAACGTGTGCGCCGGCGGCTTCTCGCGGCTGTCCGCTTGGCGCTCGCTGCCTCCGCTGTTCCCGCGCGCATTGAAGGAGGAGGCCATGGCTTGCCTCGATCGTGTGGGGCTGGCGGATCGCGCCCATGACCGCGCCGGCAGCCTCTCCGGCGGCCAACAGCAGCGGGTGGCCATCGCCCGCGCCCTGTGCCAGCGGCCGCGCATGATTCTCGCGGACGAGCCCGTCTCGGCCCTCGACCCGAAGGCCGCCGACGACGTGATGAGCCTGCTGCACGAGCTCGCCGTCGAGGAGAACCTCGGTGTCGCAGCCGTGCTGCATCAGCCCCACCTGGCGCGCAGCTACGCCCACCGGGTGATCGGCCTGCGCGACGGCGGCCTCGTCTTCGACGCGCCCACCGCCGACATCGACGACATCGAGCTGGCCTCGCTGTACCTTTGAGGAACCTTCCCCGTGACTGATACGCTCACCCCCGCCGCCCTCCGCGAGCCTCGCTCCGACGATCACATCCCCGTGCCGCGGGATCCGAAAGCCCCCTACCGGGCCGGAACCTGGACCGCGATCATCGTGGTACTCGTGGTGCTGCACCTGCTCGCCTTCTCGGCAACCGATTTCCACCCCGCCAAGCTCCTCACGGGCGCGCAAGGCATGGTGAACTTCCTCGCCGAGGCGATCCCGCCGGATCTCAGCCCCGAGGTGCTGCAGAAGGGTCTCGAAGGTGCGCTGACCACGCTCTGGATCGGCCTGCTCGGCACCACGATCTCGGTGCCATTCGCACTGCTGCTCGCCGTGCTCGGCGCCCGCACCACCGCACCCAACACCTTCGTCTACCAGGTTGCGCGCGGCATCCTGTCGTTCTTCCGCGCGGTGCCCGACATCGTCTTCGCCCTCATCTTCGTGACGGCTGTGGGCCTCGGCCCCTTCGCGGGCGTGCTCGCGCTCATCTGCCACAACACCGGCGTGATGGGCAAGCTCTGGTCAGAGGCCATGGAGGATATCGACCCCGGCCCGGAGCAGGCGCTGCGCACGGCCGGCGCGAGCCGCTGGCAGGTGGTTGCGAACGCGACGATCCCGACGGTTCTGCCGCAGCTGACCGGGCTGCTGCTCTATCGCTTCGACGTGAACGTGCGCTCCTCGCTCGTGCTCGGCCTCGTGGGTGCCGGTGGCATCGGTCTGCTCATCAACAAAGCCATCAAGACCTTCCAATTCGACGAGATGCTCACCTACCTCATCATCATCCTCGTGGTGATCGTGGCGGTCGATCTCGCCTCGGGCTGGATCCGCAAGCGGCTGCAGTAGCCGCCGATCCGTCCCTCCCGCTCTTCGCAGCATCTGACGCTCACATAAGGAGAAACGCCCCATGTTGCCCAGTTCACTCCGTCGCGCCGTGCGACGGCCCGGACGTGCCATTGCCGGAGGCGCGCTGCTCGCGCTCGCCGGTGGCCTCATCGTCGCCCCCGCGGTGGCCGCGCCGGCTGCGGCCGTTGCCGCCCCGTATACGCAGGGCTTCGACACCGCCGGCGGCCCCGGCCAAGCACCAGACGGCTGGACCGTGGAGAGCACGAACACTGCGGGGATGCGCGCCGGCTGGGAGGGGTGGACCTTCCACACCACCGCCGAGGTTGTCTCGGCGTTCGGCAACAACGGCGACCGCAATAGCTTCTCCAAGGCGCAGGGCCTCGTCGCCGTGGTGCAGTCGGATAGCAATCGCCCCACCACCGGCACCTTCGATTCGACGCTGTGGGCGCCCGCCTACGCGGTCGATCCCGGCGCCGAAGCAGTGAGCGTGAGCTTCGACAGCCACTACAAGCAGGGCCAGGCGCCTCAGGAGGCGAAGCTGCTCGCCAGCATCGACGGCGGTGCCCCCGCACTCGTCGACGCCTTCGCCGCGAACCGGTTGAACCAGACGCACACCTTCACCATCGATCTGCCTGCTGGCGCGCAAAACGTGCGCTTCGGGTGGCAGTACCTGAAGAGCAGCAACAACTGGTTCTGGATGATCGACAACGTTGCCATCGCCGAGGCCGCGCCCGCCGATCGCACGCCCGTCGTAACCTCGCTCGCGAAGCCTGTGGCGACCCCGGGATCGAGCACCACGGTGTCGCTGCGCGGGCTGCGTGCCGGCCAGCAGCTGAGCGCAGTGCTCGGTGAGGGGGCTGCAGCGGTGCCTATCACGGGCATCCCCGCCGCGGCGGCTGACGGCACGGTTGCGTTCGACGTGGCGATCCCGGCTGGGCAGCCGCAGGCCGTGCTGCCGCTCGCCATCACAGGCAGCGGGGTGACTCCGGTGTCGATCCCGGTGACGGTGCTCGCAGAGCTTCCGGCTGCTGCCGCCACCACCGAGCCGCAGCTGTGGTGGGACGGCTTCGACGGCACCAGCGATGCCTGGGGTGTCGAGGGCGATTGGGCGTTTCTCACCCGCCAGCAGGTCGTCGACGCCTACGGCCTCGACCGCCGACACACCTTTACCCGCGCTTCGGGGGTGATCGCCGTCGCCGAGGCGAAGAACGCGGCCTTCGACGGTGTGCTCACCTCGGCCCCGGTCGCGGTCACTGGCGGGGCAAAGCTCGAACTGCGCTTCGACAGCCACTTCCGGGTGCGCGGCGGCGGAGCCCACACGGGTACGGTCGCCGTGAAGTTCGACACCGGCGAGACCGTGGAGCTGCGCGCCATCACCGCTGAGGAGGAGTCAGCGCAGCCGCGCCTGCCCCTGTCGGTGCCGGCGGCGGCGACCCGCGCGACCGTCGTGTTCGACTACACCGCGCCGGCAGGCGGCGGCTCATGGATGATCGACGACGTGCGGCTCGTGACCCCGCTCGCGCCGCTCGCCGATGGTGCCGAGCCCGAGGCCATTGTCGACGTCTTCAGTGACGTGCAGGGCGCGAACGCGAAGCTGCAGAACCAGGTGCTGCCCGGCTTCCGCAACCTTCCGGGCGGCCGGGCCGACACTGTGATCTCGAACGGCGACCTCACCGGCAACGGCACGACCGCGCAGTACGACAGCTACTTCGCGGCCTTCAACGCCGGCGGCGGGGCCGACTACCCGACTCGCATCTCCACGATCGGCAACCACGAGTTCTACGGCGGCGACGGCTCGGCTACCTACATCCAGCGCTTCCTCGACCGCACGGGCATGCGCGATCTCGGCGTGCCGGGATCCGCGTCCGCGAACCGCGGCCTCTGGGGTGAGGTTGTGGTTGACGGCAAGCTTCCGGTGCTCTGGATCGGCAGCGAGCGCCACGAGTACCACGGCGGCAGTGGACCGTTCGTGGAGATCTGGGACGAGCAGTTCAACTGGCTGCGCGACCGCCTCGATCACTACCGTGACGCGGGCATGCCGGTGCTGCTGAGCGTGCACCACATCTTCGAGAATTCGGTCTCGGGTTCCTACGCCAATCTCTACAAGCGTGAGTTCGGTGACGACCAGGAGCGCATGGAGCGCTTGCTGGCCGCCTACCCGAACGTCACAGTGATGAGTTCGCACACGCACTGGAGCCCGAAGCTGCACGACTGGAGCGTGGAGCAGCGCTTCGTGCCGACCACGAGCCACGCTCCGACGGTGATCAATACCGCTGCGGTCACCACCCAGTACGGTCCGAGCGGGGACTGGGGCGAGGTGGGTGTCGGCGGCGCGGATCCCGCGGGCCTGCGCATCTCGCTCTACGAAGATCGTCTGCGCGCGACGGTCTATGGCTTCGACACCCAGGCGCAGCCGACCGAGATCAAGCACGTCGACATCGCGCTGCCCGCTGATGATGCGCCCCCGGCGCCGCCGGAGGTGTCGCTCGGCGTGAGCACTGTCGCACAGGGCGGCGAGATCACGGTGGCTGGCAGCGGGTTCCTGCCTCAGGAGGCGCTGCGGATCGAGTTGCGGTCGAAGCCTGTGGTGCTCGCGTCGCCTGTGGCCGACGCTCAGGGAGGGCTGTCGCAGACGGTGCGGATCCCGGCTGAGACGCCCGCTGGCCAGCACAGCCTGGTGGTGGTGCGCGCCGACGGTTCGGAGCTGTCGACTCCTGTGGTGATCACCGCCGCCGAAGGCAGCGGTGGCGGTGGCACTGACGGCGGTGGCAGCGGCGGGGCTGGCGGATCGGGTGGATACGGCGGTCAGGGGGCGGCGGATCGCGCGGGCTCGAACTCCGCTTCGCTCGCCCGCACGGGTGCGCAGAGTGCGGCACCGCTTGCGGCTGGGGCTTTGCTGCTCGCGGTGGGTGGCGGCGCGATCATCGTGTGGCGGGCGCGCAGGCGACGCGCCTGATGCTCTGAACAACGACGACGGCCCGGCCTCGCCAGGTCTCACCCCGCACGGGGTGGGCCTGCGAGGCTGGGCCGTCGTCGTGACTGTGGTGTTTGCGGCGCCTGCTGCGTGCAGATGCTGCTGCTGCGGCGATCCGCTACTCGACGGTGTGGCCGCGGGTGCAGCGGCCGGCGGGTCCATCGACGCGAATGTCATGCGCGGAGGCGTTGAAGCGGTGCAGCCCCTCGCGCAGACCGTCGAGGTCGTCGGCACTCCAGCCGGCGAAACGCTCGTGGTAGGCGTGCGCCCAACGGGTGCGGACGCGTTCGAGCACTTCGGCGGCACGCGGCGTGGTGGTGAGCAACACCACGCGGCGGTCTTCTGCAGCGGGTTCGGCGTCGACGAGTGCAAGTTCGCGCAGTTTCGCGAGTTGGCGGCTCACCACAGCCTTGTCCATGTCGAGCATCTGGCTGAGCGCGGTCGCGGTGACCGGGCCCTTCTTGAAGATCAGCTGCAGCACGATCATGCCGACGCCCTTGAGTTCGGGGTCGACTTCTTGTGCGTAGCTGGCCCAGTGGCTGCGAGCGAAAGCGAAGACCTCTGAGAATTCTGAGATGATCTGCGCGATGCGGTCGTCGCGGGGGGCGTCGGCCGTCCCCGCCGGGGCGTCCAGCGGGGCGCGGCCGTTGTGATCCTCCATGGTCTTGAGCCTAACGGGCCTCAGTGCGGCTGGTGCCGCGTTCGGCGTCCGTGGCGGGCTGCGAGCGGTCATCGCCCGACACCACACCGATCGGCCCGGTGGCCGCCTGCACGGCGTCGCCGAGGAGTTCGTGCGCGGCGGTACCCGCGGCGTCGCTTGCGGCTGCGGCCTCTCGTCGGCTCAGTTCGGCGATGCGCTCGGCATTGCTCTGGGTGCTCAGTGGAATGTTGGGCAGCAGCGCAATCGCGATGAGCGCGACGATCGCGACGGGGGAGGCGGCGAGGAAGATGTTGCCGATGGCGTGACCGTACGATGACTCGACGATTTCTCGCACGGGCGCGGTCAGCTCGGCGATCTTCGGGATCGCGTCGCTCTCCTGGAACCGCTGCAGATCGGCGATCACGGCGGGGTCGGGGTCCGTCTGCATGAGCGCGGCCAGCTTCGTGAAGCCCTCCGTGAAGTAGTCGGCGATCTCGTGGGCGAGGATCGCGCCCATCACTGAGATACCGGCGGTGCCGCCGATGGTGCGGAAGAAGGTCACCGAGGCGCTTGCCGCACCCATCTCGGTCGGCCCGACAGTGTTCTGCACGATGAGCACGAGGTTTTGCATGGTCATGCCGACGCCCGCGCCGAGGATCGCCATCGAGATGCCCACGTACCAGTAGTTCGTGTCGTAGCGCAGCTGGCCCATCATGAGCAGGCCGGCGAGCAGAGCGACGGCGCCGGCCACCATGTAGCGCTTCCACTTGCCGGTGCGGGTGATGATCTGGCCCACGATCGTGGACGAGAGCAGCACGCCCGCCATCATGGGCAGGGTCAGCAGGCTCGACTCGATCACCGAGCGCCCGCGGGCGAGCTGCATGTACTGGCCGAGGAACACGGCGGTGCCCATCATGGCGAGGCCGACCGCGATCGACGCGATGGAGGCGAGGGTGAAGGTGCGGTTTTTGAACAGGGTCATCGGGATCAACGGTTCTTCGACGCGCAGCTCGACGAACACGGCGATCACGAGGGCGGCGATGCCACCGCCGACCATAGCGACGGTCTGCCACGACCACCACTCGAAGTTGGAGCCGGCGAGCGTCACCCAGATGAGCAGGCTCGAGAAGCCGAGCGAGATGAGCGCGGTGCCCCAGTAGTCGATCTTGACCTTCTGCTTGCGCACGGGCAGGTGCAGGGTGCGCTGCAGCATGACGATCGCGACGATCGCGATGGGGGCGGCGACGTAGAAGTTCCAGCGCCAGCCGACGGTGTCGGTGAGTAGGCCGCCGAGCAGGGGGCCGCCGACGGTGGCCACGGCCATGATGGCGCCCAGGATGCCCATGTACTTGCCGCGTTCGAGCGGGCTGATGATCTCGGCGAGCACAATCTGCGCGAGTGCACCGAGGCCGCCGACGCCGAGGCCCTGCACGATGCGGCAGGCGATGAGCCAGGTGGGGTCCTGCGCCATGCCGGCGAACGCCGAGCCCAGGATAAATATGACGATTGCGAGCTGCAGCAGCACCTTCTTGCTGGTGAGGTCGGCGAGTTTGCCCCAGATCGGGGTGGAGATCGCTGCGGCGAGCATGGTGGCGGTGACCACCCAGGTGAACGCGGCCTGCGTGCCGCCGATGTCGGCGATGATGATCGGCATCGAGGTGCCCACGACGTTCATGGCGAGCATGGAGACGAAGTTGGCGAGGAAGAGCCCCGCGAGTGCGAGGTTCTTGGCTCGGCCGGTGAGCAGCCCCGTTGCGGAGGCCTGGGTGGAGGGGTGCGTCATATGGTTCCTTCGCGGGATGCTGGTGAGCGGTGCGGCTGGCTTCGGTGATGGGCCGCGGCTGGCGGGTGCGGATCGGGGGCTCCGGGGTGCGTGTGCCCGGGGCGGATCGGGATCGCGCTCCGCTTTGTTGACGAAGATCAACTATAGGGCAATGGTTGATGTTTATCAACCAAATCCCCTGCCCCCCCAAACGTACCGATCGACGTGCAGGCACCGAACATCCGCGGATTGGGGTGCGTGAACGTCGATCGGTGCCGCTGCGGAGCGGCTGGCGAGCGCGGGCGCGGGGCGAGTGGCGCGATGCGGCAGAATAGAAGGCATGACTCTCGAGAGCGGCAGCATCAGGATCGGCGTCATCGGGGGCGGGCAGCTCGCCCGCATGATGGTGCCGCCGGCCATCCACCTCGGGCTGCGTATCAGCGTGCTCGCTGAAGCCGAGGGCTCGAGCGCCGCGCGCGCCGCTGACGTTGTCGGCGACTACCGCGACCCCGAGACGGTCTACGCCTTTGCCGAGACCGTCGACGTGGTCACCTTCGACCACGAACATGTGCCCGGCGAGATTCTGCGCGAGCTGGAGCGCCGCGGCGTCGCCGTGCACCCCCGTCCCGACGCCCTGCAATTCGCGCAAGACAAGATCTTGATGCGCGAAAAGCTCGGCGAACTGGGCGTGCCAGTGCCCGCCTGGGCGGCGGTTGCCGACGCCGAAGAGCTCCAATCGTTCATCGACGCGCACGGCGGTCATGCCGTTGTGAAGACCGCCCGCGGCGGTTACGACGGCAAGGGCGTGCGCGTCGTCTCCGACGCGGCAGAGGTGCGCGACTGGTTCACGGCGCTCGCCGAAGACGGCCACGGGGGGCGGCTGCTCGTCGAAGAGCTCGTCGATTTCACCAGTGAGCTGTCACAGCTCGTGGCTCGCCGCCCCGGGGGCGAGACTCGCACCTGGCCTGTGGTCGAGACTATCCAGCGCGACGGCGTCTGCGCTGAGGTGGTCGCCCCGGCTCCGGTGCAGCGCGCCGAGACGCTCGAAGAGGCCGCACGCATCGGCAGCGCTGTGGCTGAGGGCGTCGGCGTCACTGGTGTGCTCGCCGTTGAGATGTTCGAAACCCGCGATGGCCGGGTGCTCGTCAACGAGCTCGCCATGCGCCCGCACAACTCCGGCCACTTCTCGATCGAGGGCTCGGTGACGAGCCAGTTCGAGCAGCACCTGCGGGCGGTGGCCGACCTGCCCCTCGGAGACACCTCGATGACGGCGCCTGTCGCGGTGATGGTCAATGTGCTCGGCGGCCCCGAGGAGGGTCCGATGCCGGTGCGCTACGCCGCCGCGCTTGCCGCCCACCCGCGCGCGAAGATCCACAGCTATGACAAGCAGCCCCGCCCCGGCCGCAAAGTGGGGCACGTCACCGTCACGGGCGACTCGCTCGATGTCGTGCTCGCCGAGGCGCGCGCCGCCGCGGCAGCGTTCGCCTGAGCTCGCACCGCGGCGGATCCGCCGATCTGATCGCGGAGCAAGGCCGCCGCGCGACGATACGATGGACCGTATGAGCGACACCTCCGCAGCGCCCCTCGTCGGCGTGATCATGGGCAGCGATAGCGACTTCTCCGTCATGGCCGACGCCGTGCAGGTGCTGCGGGAGTTCGGCATTCCCCACGAGGTCGAGGTGGTGAGCGCCCACCGCACCCCAGACAAAATGGTGAGCTACTCCCGTGAGGCCGCCGCGCGCGGGCTTCGGGTGATCATCGCCGGTGCCGGCGGAGCCGCGCACCTGCCGGGAATGGTGGCCTCCATGACCACGCTGCCTGTGGTGGGTGTGCCGGTGCCCCTTGCGAAGCTCGACGGGCTCGACTCGCTGCTGTCGATCGTGCAGATGCCCGGTGGCATTCCGGTGGCGACAGTGAGCATTGGCGGCGCGAAGAACGCCGGTCTGCTGGCTGCGCGCATTCTCGGCGCGAGCGACCCGGTGATCGCGCAGCGCCTTGCCGAGTACGCTCAGCAGCTCACCGACATCGTTGAAACGAAGAACGCAGCGCTGCAGGCCCGCATCGCCTCCGAGTAGCAGAGCTATTGTGGCGGGCCGCGACGGCGAGGGCTCCGGCCCGGAAGGCGTCGGCGACGAACCTCGCGCGCAGGCGGGCACGCCGCGCTACCGGAGATCGCTGATCGCCCTGTTCTGCGCGGGGCTCGCAACCTTCGCGCAGATGTATTCTCCGCAGGGCATACTCCCGGATCTCGCGCGCGACTTCGGAGTGTCTGCCGGGCAGTCCTCCTGGGCGGTCGGTGCTGCGACCATCGGCGTCGCCATCGGGGTGCTGCCCTGGGCACGGCTCTCCGACCGCATAGGCAGGGTGCGTGCCATGCGTATCTCCATGGCGTCGGCCATGGTGGTCGGCCTCGGCACCCCGTTCATTCCGCACTTCGGATGGTTCGTCACGGCGCGGTTCGTCGAAGGGCTGCTGCTCGCGGGGCTTGTGGCCATCGCGGTCACCGCAATCGCCGAGATGGTGCACCCGCGGGCGCTCGGCACCGCTGTCGGCACCTACATTGCGGGCACCACGCTCGGCGGCCTCGCGGGCCGCATCATCGCCGCAACAGCGGCCGAACCCGGTGATTGGCGCTGGGGGATGGGCGCCGTCGCGGTGCTCGCCGCCGCGGCGACGGCGGTGTTTCTCGTGCGCATCCCACCGACCGCCGTGCCTCCGCGCGACGGCATGGCGATCCTGCCCGCCACCCTCGCCAACCTCCGCACGCCGGGCGTCATGGTGCTCGTGGCCCAGGCGTTCCTGATGATGGGCGGCTTCGTCGCGGCGTACAACTATCTCGCGTTCCGTCTGCAGCACGAGCCGTTCGGGCTGTCGCTTGCGCAGTCGTCATGGATCTTCCTCGCCTACCTCGCGGGCGCTGCGGCGTCGCGCTGGGTGTGGCGAGCAACAGGCGGCATTCCGCCGACGCTGACGCTGCTCGGCTGCGCTGCCACGATGGTGGCCGGGCTCGCGCTGACGCTGGCCCCCTCGCTTGTGGCGGTGGTCGTCGGCCTGGTGCTGTTCACGGGGGCCTTCTTCGCCGCCCACACCGTTGCGAGCGGTCTCATCGACAGGCGGGCTGGGGCGGGGCGCAGCCTCGCACCCGCGCTCTACAACCTCGGCTACTACACGGGCTCAAGTGTGCTCGGCTGGGTGGGCGGTGTGACCTTCGGTGCGGGCGGCTGGTGGGCGACCGTCGCCTTCGTCGTCTCGACGACGCTGCTCGCTGCGCTTCTGGCGTGGCGCTATGCGCGCTCGCGGGGAGGCGTGGCGGTAGTCGACGCGATCTGAGGGGGTGCCGCGGGCACCGCTGCGAGGCTCCGGGCTCGCGGATCCGCACATCTCAATAGATCTTAGAGATTGGCGTGGGTTTCCCACAGCTGCCAGGCGGCGCCGCGCCAGCTGTAGCTGCGCCCCCGATCGCAGGCGAGCACTGACAGCTGGGCGAGCGCTTCGGCGTCGCGGAAGAGCCGGCTGTACTCGGCGGCGAACGGCCCGGCGCTTTCTGCCGCGACGCCGGCATCGAGCACCAGCTCCGCGGTGGCGTCTTGGTCGGCGTGCAGCACGGGTACGCCGGCGCTCAGCGCACCGAGCACGGTGTAGCCGGTGCCGGAGTAGCTCTGGGGCAGCACCAGCAGCGCGGCTCCCGAAAGCACAGCGCCGATATCGGCGAGCTCGCGGGGGCGCACGACGGTGACGCGATCGTGCAACTCTGCGGGAATCGCGATCTCGTGCGCGCCGTTCTCGTCGCGGTGCTCTTTCGTAGGTGCGCGCGGGTCGAGCCCGTCGAGCACGACCAGTGCCGGGAGCGACGGGTCGGTGCGCAGCGCGTCGAACAACCACTCGAGGCGGCCGAATTCGCCCGGCATCGCCGTGGTGAGCGCGTAGCGCTCGGGCAACGCCAGCGCCTCCCGTCGCGTCGCGGCATCACTGCCCGCGAGGTACTCGGCCGGCGGTGCGAGGGGCAGGACCTGGACGGGCAGGTGCTCGCCGTACTGCCGCTGCAGCACCCGGGCCGTGGCGTGGGTGGGAGTGAGGATCACATCTGCAAGCTTCACCGCGCGCCTCGTGAAGGCGCGGAAGAGGCGGGCCTGGGCGTTGCCGAGCAACGCCGGCGCCTCCCAAGCGAGGCTGTGCGGGATGGTGACCGAGGTTTGCGAGCCGTCGTCTTCGCCGCGCGAGCGGAGTGGCAGCATCGGGGTGAGGGCGTGCACGAACTCGCCGTCGAGCGGGCGGGCCGTGGTGCCGCTCTGCCAGACGTAGGGGAGCATCGCGGCGCGCATCGGCAGCTGATCTACTCGGATGACCGGCGATGCGAAGGCTGGTTGTGCGGAGCCGCGCGCCATGAGATAGCGGGCGCTGCAGCTGCGCGGGGCGGTGGCGGCGACGGCATTGGTGAGGTCGCGGGCGGCTGCGGCGTGGGCCGGTGCTTCCCAGTCGGGGAACGGCTCGGCGATGAGGGTGAGCGTGGCCATGCAGTCTCCCCTCCGTCTCGAACAGCGCGCGGAACTTCAAGCGCGTGCCTGGGTCTCATTGTATTTGAGGTGCGCCGGGGAAAGCCCCCGGAGGGTCCCGCGGAGTTGGGCGTCACGCGTAGCCGTAATGGAAATGTGATCTTCGCGAGATTCTGGCGGCTCTCTCGGGTTTCGCCCCAGTACGCTGGTATCCATGCGCGTATTGTTGACCGGCGGAGCCGGATACATCGGTTCACACACGGCCGTTGTGTTGCTGGAGCGGGGCCACGAGGTTGTCGTGCTCGATGATTTCTCGAACAGCAGCCCTGAGGCCGTGCGCCGAGTGGAGCAGCTGACGGGCCGGGAGATCCCCGTCATCGAGGCCGATCTCGCCGACCGTGCCGCTGCTGTTGCTGCGCTGCAGGGCGTCGATTTCGATGCGGTGATCCACTTCGCGGGTCTGAAAGCAGTCGGCGAGTCGGTGGCTCAGCCCACCCGCTACTACCGGGTGAACCTCGATTCGACGCTTGTGCTGCTCGATCTCATGCGCGAGCGAGGCGTCGACAAGCTCGTGTTCAGCTCCTCGGCGACGGTGTACGGCGACCCCGATGTGGCCCCCATCGACGAGTCGCACCGCGCGGGCGTTGGCCTCACCAACCCCTACGGGTGGTCGAAATTCATGAACGAGCAGATCATCCGCGATACCCACGCCTCCTGGCCCGACTTGGGTGCCGTGCTGCTGCGCTACTTCAACCCTGTCGGCGCGCATCCGTCGGGGCGCATCGGAGAAGATCCTGCTGGAATTCCCAACAATCTCATGCCGTTCATCGCGCAGGTTGCCGTGGGCACGCGCGAGCGCCTCAGTGTCTTCGGCGACAGCTACCCCACGCCTGATGGCACGGGGGTGCGCGATTACATTCACGTCATGGATCTCGCAGAGGGGCATGTAGCCGCCCTCGAACACCTCGAAGCGGGCGTAGAGATCTACAACCTGGGTTCCGGCATCGGCTCAAGTGTGCTTGAGGTGGTGCGCGCCTTCGAGGAGGCGTCGGGGCAGCCGGTGCCCTACGAGGTGGCTCCGCCGCGGCCGGGTGACGTCGCCGAGGTTGTGGCCGATCCCCGTCGTGCAAACGACAGGCTCGGTTGGCGCACCACTCGCAGCCTTGCCGAGGCCTGCCGCGACACCTGGGCGTGGCAGTCCGCCAACCCGGGCGGCTACGGGGCATGAGTCTCGACCTCGAACAGCCGCTCCGCCATCCCGATATGGCGGAGGGTCCGCTGATGAGCAAGCGGGCCCGCTGGTTGGTCGTGCTGGGCTTTCTGCTGCCTGGCAGTGCGCAGCTGCTTGCAGGGAGCCGTCGGTTGGGCCGGCTGGGGCTGACGGCAACGCTGCTGCTGGTCGCGGGTGGTCTCGCTTCGCTCGCGGGGCTGCTGTTCGCCAGGGTGGCGACGCTGTCGTTCTTCACCAACGGTTTCGTATTGCTCGGTGTGCAGATTCTGCTGTTCGCGTATGCGGTGCTGTGGTTGGTGCTCGGGTTCGATACGCTGCGGCTCACCCGCCTGGTGCGCGTGCCCGGCAACTGGCGCGTCCCGGTGGCGGCCCTGTCGGTGCTGCTCACGATTCTTCCGGTTGCTGGCGCTGCATGGGCTGGCACGGCGGTGGGGGCGGGCCGCAGCCTGCTCGGTGATCTGTTTCAGGGTGCGCCGGCTGTTGAGCCGATCGATGGGCGCTACAACATTCTGCTGCTCGGCGCTGATGCGGGGGCGGATCGCGAGGGCCTGCGCCCCGACAGCATTTCGCTTGTCAGCGTCGATGCCGAGACGGGGCAGTCCGTCATCATCGGCCTGCCGCGCGAGCTCAAGCTTGCGCCATTCCCTGAGGAGTCGCCGCTCGCTGCGGTGTACCCCTACGGCTATTGCGATGAGGTGAACGATTACGTCGTTGTCGAAGGCGGCGGCTACTACTGCTTCACCACGGGCAATCTGAACTCGCTCGTCACCGAACTTGAAGACTCGGGATCGCCTTCGTACGAGGGCATGTATGCAGACGCGGTATCGAAGGGGTCTTCGCCCGGTATCGAGGCGACGAAGGATGCGGTGACGGGGATCACCGGCCTGCAGGTGCAGTTCTACGTGCTCGTCAACATGGATGGGTTCTCGCATATGATCGACGCCCTCGGTGGCGTGACGATGAACGTGCAGGAGCCATTGCCGATCGGCGGCCACATTGATGAGTACACGGGTGAGCTTGTTGACGTCGACGGGTGGATCGAGCCGGGCGAGCAGCGCCTCGACGGCTATCAGGCGCAGTGGTATGCGCGTTCGCGCTACGGATCTTCGAACGGCGACTATGACCGCATGGCGCGTCAGCGTGAGCTGCAGGCCGCGATTCTCGCGCAGATGAACCCGGCGAATGTGCTGTTGCGCTTCCAGGAGGTCGCTGCGGCTGGCACGCAGCTTGTCGAAACCGATATCCCGGAGTCGATGCTGGGCCGCTTCGTCGACCTGGCTTCGAAGGCGCGCGAGCACGCTCCGGTCAATGTGGAGTTGGTGCCGCCGGCTGTCGATCCCGATTTGCCCGATTACAGCATCATCCACCAGCTTGTCGCCGAGGGCGTTGCTGCCGCATCTCCGCAGGAGGCCACGGAGTAGTCCCACGTGGGTGCGGGCCTTGCGACCTGCCCGAGTGACTTCAGACGCCAGCGGTGAGCCGCTGCACAACATCCGCGGCAGGGCCCTCGCTCGCGTTGCGGTAGCCGGTTCCCGCCCACAGGTGCAGCCTGCCGGTGTCGCCGGAGCGTGCGGCCGCGGCTCTCAGTTCGCGGGTGAGATGGTGCACCGCTGGGTAGGCGTTCGGTGCGGTGCTCCCGTGACGGTCGATGAAGGCATTGCGCAGTGCGCGGGCGGGGCGGCCGGTGAAGGCCCGTGTGATGACGGTCTCGTCGAAGGCGGGATCGGCAAGGGCTGCACGGTAGGTTTGCGACGTGCCCGCCTCGTCCGTGCGCAGCAGCAGGGTGCCCACCGCCACGGCCTCGGCGCCCGCGGCGAGCAAGCGGCTCACGGCCGCCGGACCGTCGACGCCTCCGGCGGCGATCGCGGGGAGGTCGCTCTCGCGGATCACGTGGTGCACGAGCGCCGCGGTGTCGATCGGTTCCGGGATCCGTGCGGGATCGAAGACGGCGCTATGGCCGCCGGCGTCGGGCCCCTGCACAATCAGCCCATCGACGCCGGCGGCGCGTGCGAGCCGGGCCTCGGAAACTGAGGTGACGCTCGCGAGCACTCGCGTGCCCGCCCGCCGCAGCGCGGCGATGTCGCCGGCGTCGGGCAGCCCGAACGTCAGCGACACCGTCGGCACGGGGCGTTCGAGCAGCAAGCGCAGCTTCTGGTTCCAGTGGTCGTCGTCGATCACAGGCTCGGGCTGCAACTGCACGCCGTGCGCCTCGGCCTCCCCGCGAATCTCATCGATATAGGCGGCGAAGGATGCCCGATCAGGGACCGCGCGCGACGGCACGAACAGGTTCACGCCGAAGCCGTGCACCTGGGGGCGCAGCTGCTCGATCTCTGTTGCGAGAGCCTCGGGTGACTTGTAGCCACCGGCGAGGAAGGGATAGGCGCCCGCGGCCCCGACCGCCGCAGCCAGCGCGACCGTCGTCGGCCCGCCTGCCATGGGCGCGGCCACGATCGGCAACACGGAATCCAGTAGTCGCATCGACGCTCCAAACCGCTCGGCGGCACGGAGGCAGCCTCGCACCACTATCATTCCATGCGCTCCGCGTGCGACAGGCGCAAGATTCTGCCGCCCGCCGCATCCGGGGCATGAACTCCAAGTGAACTCTCGTAAAGAAGACGTAAACTCGTGCCACTGTGACGAGAGAAGAGCGTGAACCCGGGCGGTCGGCGGCCGAAACTCGAAACGGTGGGGTTCGAGTGGCAAGCCGACGCTCGCGTTTCCTGCGGGGTGCCGCTGTCACGGGCTTCTGGCTGCTCATCCTGATCGGAGCCGTGCTCCTTGGCGCCGCGCTGTGGGTGCAGCGCACCTTCGGGGCGATCTCCGTCGATCAGATGCTCATGAACCTGCCAGGGGGAGAGGGTGCAGGAGGCGACGGCTTGATCGTTGATGCCGTGGTGTCGATCCTGCTCATCCCAGCAGGGGTGGTGCTGCTGCTCGTGCTGCTCACGGTGCGGTCGCGGTGCGCACTCCGCCGCAGCGGTGGCCTGCAGGCTCGGCCCAGCCGAGTGCTGCGCACGCTCTCCGCTGTGGTGGCCGTCGCGGTGATGGTGAGCGGCGTGGTCGCGTTTGGTTCGACTGTCGGCATTGGTGCGTACGTGCAGTCCTATGCTCGTGAAGCTGCGGGCGCGGCTACTGTCGCCGATTACTACGTTGTGCCCCGGCACGGTGTCAGCGCGAACGGCGGTGGCGGTCAGGGTATGAGCGTGGGCGGCGTCGGCGAGAACGAGCATCGCAACCTCATCGTGGTCTATCTGGAATCGGTCGAGGAGACACTCGGCGACGACAGTATCTTCGAGAAGAACATGCTCGCCCCGCTGCAGCAGGCCACCTCGGGGTGGGAGTCGATTCCGAGTCTGCGGCAGTACGAGGGCGGCGGCTGGACCATGGCTGGGATCGTCAGCACGCAGTGCGGGATTCCGCTCCGTTCGGGAGGCGCCCTGGGCGAGAACGCCGATCTCAACCTGCTGGGCTCAGAGGGCAACGAGGTGGCGAGCTATCTGCCCAACGCGAGCTGCCTGGGTGACGTGCTCGCAGGCGAGGGCTACCATAACGTGTTCATGGGCGGCGCGAACGCGGACTTCGCCGGGAAGGGCGCATTCTTCCGCAGCCACGGCTATGACGAAGTGCACGATCTGACCGAGTGGCAGGCCGCAGGCGAAACGGAGATCCGCGAGGACTGGGGCCTTTCAGACCAGCGCCTTTTCGCGCTGGCGAAAGATGAGGTGATGCGGCTGCACGCGCAGGCGCAGCCGTTCAATCTCACGTTACTCAGCCTGGACACACACGAGCCGACGCACCTCTACGACTCCTGCGAGCAAGATACGGAGGCGCCGCTCGCCTCGATCACTTTCTGCTCGATGCAGCAGGTCGCGGGCTTTGTCGATGCGCTTGACCAAGCGGGCGTGCTCGAAGACACCAGCGTCGTGCTCATGGGCGATCACCTGAAGCTGCTCGCGCCCGAGGCGAGCTTCTGGAATGAGCTGAACGGTCGCACTGATCGCACGATCTTCAACAGGATCTGGAGTCCCGATGGGGTTGAGCTTGCCCGCGACGATATCGACCAACTCAGCATGTTCCCTACCCTGATCGAACTGGCGGGCATCGGGCTCGAGCACCATCGCGCGGGGGTCGGCGTTTCGGCGCTCGCGGATGAGACGCAGGTGCCTCCCGGCACCATCCTTGACCTCACCGCGGAGGAGTATCGCGCCGTGGTGCAGGCCCGCGCCGCCGGGTTCTATCGTGAGCTGTGGGATCGGTGACGGTAGACTGTGCAGGTTCGACCCCCTGAAGGAGAGTGCGCATGCACGTCACGGCCGTGCTGGTCGCCTACAACCGCCGCGAGCTGCTGAGGGAGTCCCTCGAAGCGCTGGCGGCGCAGAGTCGACCCGTCGACAGGCTCGTGATCGTCGATAACGCTTCCGATGACGGGTCTGCGGAGGTGGCCGCCGAACTGCTCGAGCAGTGGGGCGAGCGTGCAAGGCTCATTCCCCTCACCAAGAACACCGGCGGTGCCGGTGGCTTCGCAACGGGCATTGCTGCGGCGATCGCCGAAGAAGATGTCGATTGGGTCTGGGTGATGGACGACGACACCGTGCCAGGGCCCGACGCGCTTTCCGGTGCGCTCGCCGCGCACGAGCGCTACTGTGCGACCGGTCAGGATGATCTTGCCGTGATGGGCTCCCGTGTGGTCTGGACCGACGGCGAGGATCACCCGATGAACACTCCGAAGGCGAAGATCCGCGCATCGGAAGATGAGCGGGCGCGCGCCGCGGAGGCCGGCGGTATGGAGATCCGCTCGATCTCATTCGTTTCGGCCTTCTTGCGTGCGCCGCGGGTGCGCGAACAGGGTC
Source organism: Leucobacter sp. MMO-125 (assembly GCF_037148395.1). Classification (NCBI taxonomy): domain Bacteria; kingdom Bacillati; phylum Actinomycetota; class Actinomycetes; order Micrococcales; family Microbacteriaceae; genus Leucobacter; species Leucobacter sp. MMO-125. Next base: position 15,398 of record NZ_JBBCTL010000003.1, on the reverse strand, counting down.
TGCCCATCGCCGACTACTTCCTCTGGAACGACGACTTCGAGTACTCGGCTCGCCTGCTGCGCGGCGCCCGTGGCCTCTACGTGCCGGGGTCGGTGGTCATGCACAAGACCGCCAAACGTGGTTCGAGCGATGCCGATCCTGGGCAGCGTTTCTATTTCGAGGTGCGCAACAAGCTGTGGGTCTTCCGTCTGTCGCGGGCGCTTTACGGCTGGGAGAAGCTGCTGTACTCGGCGGCGACGGCGCGGCGCTGGTTCCGCACCTTCCGCGCCTCCTCCGACCGCGCCCAGTTGCGTGACTGCTTGCGCCGGGGGTGGCGCGATGGTTGGCTGCGCGCTCCGCGATCCACCCGCGAGGTGCTGCGCAACACCGGTGTTCCCGTTGACGTCATGATCGAGGTCGAGCGGCTCTCGAAGCTCGATCGCGCGGCGGCCGCATGAGTGCTTCTGCATCGCAGGCTCCGTTTTCCCTGCTGCTCCCCGTTTACGCTGGCGATGATCCGGGTTTTCTGCGCCTCGCTTTTGCAAGCTCCGTCGATGGCCAGCGCTTGCGCCCAGCCGAGGCCGTCATCGTGCAGGATGGCCCGGTGCCCGACGCACTCGCACGGGAGATCGAGCGGATCGCGGCCGGCAGCCCCGTGCCGGTGCGCATGGTGCGGCTGCCCGAGAACCGCGGCCTCACAGCGGCGCTCAATGCTGGCCTTGAGGTGTGCACGCAGCCCGTCGTGGCGCGCATGGATGCCGACGATGTCTCGCTGCCGGAACGATTCGAGCGTCAGTGGGAGCTGCTGCAGCAGGGCTTCGACCTGGTCGGCACGGGCATGGTCGAATTCGAGCATGATCCCCAGCAGCCTGTTTCCCAGCGTGTGCCGCCGGTGGGCGCGCAGCGCATCCGCGATCACGCCCGCACCCACAATCCCTTCAACCACCCCACGATGATGTATCGCGTTGCGGCGCTCGACAGGGTCGGCCGGTACCAGCCCTTCGGCAGGATGGAGGATTACTGGTTGGGGATCCGCCTCATCGACAGCGGCGCCCGTGTCGAGAATATTGCCGAGCCCCTGCTCGCCTACCGGGTCGGTTCTGGTGCCTTCGCTCGCCGTGGTGGTTGGGCCGAGGCGCGCACCGAGTGGCGTCTGCAGCGCGAGATGCTGCGCATGGGGTTTGTGACGCGTGGGCAATACTTGCGCAACGTGGTGATGAAGGGGGCCTACCGTCTCATGCCCGCGAGTGTGAAGCGCGTGCTCTTCCGCGGCCTCATCGGCCGGGGGCTACCTGGGGATCGCACCGCAGGCTGATTCCGCGCCGCGCGCACCTGATCAGACGCCACTATTGTCTGGTTCGGTGGATACCAGCTCTGGAAGATCAACGGTTTCGCTCTCGTCAGCCGGCTGAGCTTCTTCAGCCGCGACCGCTGCGGCGGCTGCCTCCTGCGCCCGCGCGATAGCGGCCAGCAAGCGCTTCTCGAGCATGGGGCGCATGGTGCCCGTGTAGGCGATGGTGAGGTGGTTGTCGTCGAGGTAGACGTTGACGTTGCCGATCACGGCGCGGCAGATGTCACCGGGGCAGAGCAGGTCGGTGGTGTCGACTGTCGCGATGCCAGGGCCTGCGACGGCATCGAGCGGGTTTACGGATGCGAGCGCCTGCGACCGGAGCACCTCGCACTCCTTGACGCTACGCGATTGTTCGACGCAGACATAGCTGTCGAAGGTGAAACGCGGATTATCGCGGATCAGAATGCTCGTGATGCCCACAGAACGGAACACGTCGAGCGCTGCGGCCTGATCGTGCGCGTGCTCGCGCTCACCCGCATCGATGTCGGAGTCGTTGTCGGCAGGGGCGGCCGCTGTTCCGACGGTGAGGAAGATGTCTGGGTGCAGCGCCAGTGCGAGGTCGATGAGTTCGAGGTTCCAGGCCAGACAGCTCGCACCGAACTCGGGATCGGCGTAGTCTTCGGCTGCCCGGAGCGTGAAGGGGCAGCCGCCGTTCAGGACGGTGACGAGACGCCAATTGCGGTCTTCTGCGATCGCTGCGAGCGGTTCGAGCCACTGTTCGGCGTGGGAATCGCCGACACCGAGCATGGTCTGCTCGGGTGACTGCATGGCGTTCTCGGTGCACCGTTCGAGCACGGCCGACGAAGCGAAGTCGAACTCTTCGGCGCTGCAGAACTCGGGCATGGTGCCCCACTGCTGGTCGAGTTCGGTGGGGAGCGGGATACGGGGCGCGTCGGGGTCGAGCTTGCCGGCCCACCCCGGGGCGAGGACTGCGGCACCGGGGTTGGCGGCGGCGCGCTCGGCGGCGCTGGCCGAGTGGACCGCCTGCGTGGCCTGCAGCGCCGACTGCTGGAGGGTCACCAGAGGGATCGCGACAACTGCGATCGACAGGAGGATCACGGCGGCGCCGCGGAAGTTGTTGCTGTTGGCCCACGCCAGTCGGCGCACACGGGCGTCGACGAGCCAGGTGAGCAGACGCGCGAGCACGATCGAGATGATGATCAGGGCGAGGCCTTCGAAAAAGCCGAGGGGTTCGCCGCGGCGGGCGATGAGCGTCAGCACGAGGATCGGCCAGTGCACTAGGTAGAGCGCGTAGGCGTCGCGCCCCAGCATCAGCACGGGTTTCGTTTCGAGCAGCAGTGCGGGGCCGAAGCCGTTCTCGTCGGGGGAGCCGGCGAGGATGATCGCCGCGACGGCGAGCACCGGCCAGAGCGCCAGGTATCCGGGGAAGCCGCCCTGCACGTCGAGCACCATGCCGCACGCGAGGAGCGCGGCGAGTCCGAGCCAGCCGATGACGGCGCCGAGCGCGCGGGGCAGGCGGATCCAGGGCAGCGCGATCGCGAGGATCGAACCGGCCGCGAACTCCCAGATGCGGGCCCCGGTGTTGAAGTAGGCGCTCTCCTGGTGCTCCTGGGTGGTGATCATGGAGTATGCGAGCGAGGCAGCGAACACCACTGCGAAGCACACGAGTGCGACGGCGCGCACGCTGCGGCGGCCGAGGGCCCAGCGCAGGAAGGCGATGACGGCGAACAGCAGCGGCCAGAGGAAGAATACCTGCCCCTGCACCGAGAGCGACCAGAAATGCTGCAGTGGGCTGGCGAGCGAGTTGTCGGCGTAGTAGTCGACCGATTCGGCGGCCAGTGCCCAGTTCTCGTAGTAGAAGAGTGAGGCCCAGGCGTGCCGCCAGAGGTCGGGGTGACCTGAGGCCGGCATGATGACGGTTGCGGCGATGACGGTTGCGGCGATGACTACGGCTGCGGCCGGCATCAGCCGCTTGAAGGTGCGGATCCACTGGCTCACGATGGCAAGCGGCCTGCCGGCTTCGAGGCGGCGTACGAAGGAGCCCGTGAGGAAGAACGCCGAGATCATCAGGAAGGCATCGACGCCGCCTGAGACGCGGTCGAGCCATACGTGGTAAACGACCACGAGCAGTACCGCGACAGCGCGGAGGCCGTCGATGTCCTTCCGGTAGCGCGGAGCCGATGTGGTCTTCGCCGAGCCGTTTTGGGGATGCTGAGCCTGTGCAGCGGGTCTTGCGTTCGTTGCCGAAGGCGACACTGATGGAGCAGGCATCATGCCAGTATCGCACCCGGTGGGGAGCTGCGGGGTGAACTGGGTCCATGCTGTCGCCGCGGCGGGTCGCCGCCCGGGGGTGCAGATCCCGGAGCGCTACACGACCCTGTCGATCTGGGGGTTGAATCGGAATCCTTCCCAGAGCTTCGAGACCATCTGCCTCTGCAGTTTGCGCTTCACCCGCCCACGGCGCATGCCGACGATAACCTGCGCTGCGAACATCAGGAAGTGTGGCAGCGACTGGTGGTGGCGACGATATGAGGCCTGGTTGCGGATGCCGTAGGCAAACTTCCAAGCGTTCTTGTCGTCGATCATGCCGAAATTGACGCCCTGGTTCACGCCCATGTCGTGCACGGTGACGCTGTCGAGCACCTGCACGCCAGGGCATGCCTTCGAGAGCCGCAGCGTGTACTCGGCGTCATCGAACCAGATGAAGTATTCCTTGTAGGGCAGGCCGTAGCGTTCGAGCGCCCAGCGCGGCACGAGCACCGACACGAAGGAGCAGCTCGTCACCATCACCGAGTTCTGGCCGATGGCGAGCAGGCGTCCCCAGTCCCAGGTGGGCACGGGGTTGTTCATCTCGCAGATGGTGCCGTCGATGTATTTCACCACGGAGCAGGCGAAGGGCATCTCCTCGCCGAGTTCGGCGGCTGCCGCGTCGAAGCCGGTGATCAGCTTTTCGAGGGCGTCGGGCTCGGGGTAGCCGTCGTCATCCATGATCCACACGAAATCGGCGCCGAGTTCGTACCCGCGCCGCATACCCGCCGAGAAGCCACCGGCTCCTCCGGTGTTGCTCGACAGTGAGACGATCTCGAGGTCCAGGCTCGATTCGAGCTCGTCGAGGTACTCGCCGGTGCCGTCGGTCGAAGCGTTGTCGACGATCACGAGCGACGAGGGAGCGTGCGTCTGCGCCTCGATTGAGGCGATCACGGTCTTCAGCTTGTCGATTCGATTGAACGTGACGACGACTGCGGCTACGCGTGCCATTGTGAGAAGGTCTCCTTCATCCATTCGTGTGCGCTCTGCAGCTCGCCGAACTCGGCGACCCGTTCGCGCTGCTCGTTCCACCGCTGCTCACGCAGCTGCTCGTCTGCGGCGAGCTTCGAGATCACCGAGGCTGCTGCCTTGATGAACGGTCGCGCCGGGCGGGGCGCGAGCATGTCGCCCTGCACGATGGTGCGCTGGGAGCCGACATCGGCCGACAGCACCGGCACCCCGGCGGCGACCGCTTCGAAGGTGGTGAGGGTGATGCCCTCGTTGATCGAGGTGACCACGAGCAAGTTGGTTTCTGCGAGTGTCTCGGAGACGGGCGTCTCTTCGTAGCGCTGTTCGATGATGCCGCGCAGACCGAACTGGTCGATGAGACCGTGCACCACATCGCGCATCTCGCCGTCGCCGTGCATGATGGCGCGGAAGGGGATGCCTGATCGCTGCAGACGGTGCACGAGCATTAGGAAGACGTCGGGGCGCTTCTGCCGTGACAGGCGGCCCACGAAGGAGATTGTGAACGGGTTTCGCGGGTCGCGGCCCGTGAAATCGGTGCTGCTGTCGACGGTGAGTGCGGTGAGCGGGGCGAGTGCGACCTTGCGTGCTGCAATACCCTGCACCTCGGTCAGCCAGCGCACTAGCTCGGGTGAGATGGCGTGGTGGGTGTCGATGAAAGCGTCGTACTGAGCTGCGAGACCCGGGTATCCACCGCCCAGATATTCGACGATGTGCAGCGAGTCGATCACGGGCAGCTCGGGGCGGTGCTCGGCGATCCATGGCAGGCTGAGGTAGAGCCATTGGCAGTGGTGCAGCATCACGCCCGCCAGATTGAAGTTCTCGAGGATTGCGTGGGTGAGGGCGATGTCGAGCTCGTGCAGATGCCCGCGGAAGCTCTGCGCGATGATGATGCAACCCTCGAGCTCGGGGCGCGTGAGCCAGGGGTGCACCGAGTTCTGGTCGGTGACCACGACGGGGAGCAGCCCAGCGTTCTTCGCGAGCTGAATGGTCTCAACCGCCCAACGCTCGGCACCGCCGGTCTGCAACCAGTGGAGCCCGAAGAGCACGGCTGGCGGCGCATCACTCGGCGCGGCAGCGGGGGTGTGCCGCCAAGAGTCAAGGGCTGCGCGGCCGTGAGCGGCGGCGGCCCCTTCCGGGTAGCGGGGCAGTGGGCCGGAGATGGCGCGTTCGCGTCGGCGCATGATCGTCTCGCGCGCGGCGTCGAGCACGATGGGGGCGCGGCGTTCCAGCTCGCGGTAGACGCGGCGGGGGAGGGAGGCCGGGGCGGGCGGCTCGGTGGTTGCAGGGGTGGCATCGGCGTGGCCGAGGCGGATCCAGCGGATCACCGGGCGCTCAGGCGGGGAAGCCTGCATGGAGCCGACTGCGAGGCTGCGCACCTCGACTGTGAAGGCGGGTTCGCCTTCGAGGGCACTGCCGTCGACCGTGCCGGCGTCCGTGAGTGCTGGCATCTGGGTGATGCTCCCGATGCCCACACGGAGTTCGAGCGTCGCCCCCGGGGTGCGAAGCGCGTGGTAGTTCGCCGCGGCGAATAGCTGTTCCCGCTGGAGTGCGCTGATCGCTTCGAGGTGTCCCGAGCTCGCCGGAGCGAGGGAGACGAGTGGCGTGTTCATGAAATCCATCACACACCACCGTAGCTGTAAACCCTGTGGCGGTATGCCGCGTGGGCTATCCCAGGCCGCAAGAGGTGATCCTGTACAGTTTCGCGTCACCCTCGCGATCGACGAGGGCGACTCCGGGGCTGGCGTCGAGTCCTTCAATGCCCGCGAACTCGTGGCGACCGCCGTGCACCTCGCGCTGCCCGAAGTCGATGATGAACCGCACCCCCGTCGTGTCAAGCGCCCGGCACATTTCCGGGGTGTCCGGTTCGGAGGCGAAGCGTTGCAGAATGAGCTGGGTTTCGGCGGAGACCGGGGATGTGACGTAAGCCATAGGGGTGCGACGGTCTTCAAGTGCGTAGGCGAGCGAGGCGCCGGTCCAAGGGCTGCCGATGACGAGGTCTTCAGGGGCGACGTGCGTGTCCAAGCGATTGAGAAGGGCGCGTTCGTCGGCGGAGATCAGGTTGTCGAGCGCGAGTCGTGTGCCCTCCGGGGTGAGATTGCCGAGTAGCGCACGGTCTTCAGGGGCGATGGTGTCGATGTATTCAGACGATCTAGGGTCGTAGGAGAGTTGCATGACCCTCAAGAAAGAACCGTAGCCGGAGGTGACGAGCACCGAACCGAGCAGTGCGGCGCCGATGGTGACCAGAGCGGCGCGCGGCAGCACGTTGCGGCGTTCAATGAAGTCGACGATCGCGGCGCAGCCGTAGACCGCGATGGGGATGATGCCGATGACTGCAAGGGCACCCAGTCGCGGGGTATCCGCATACCAGCCGGCGAGAATCTGGCGCGCCGCCGGCACGTCCACCCCGGCGGCGAGCACGTAGAGGCCTGAGGTCGTGGCCCAGATCGCTGTTGCTGCAATGCCGGGAACACTGCGCGAGATCAGCGATGTCAGTGCGCCGCCGACGGCTAGAAGCCCGATCACCACTGGGAAGCCCGCGTCGAGGAAGGCCCCGGTGAGTGCCTGTAGGAATGCCGCTCGCGTACCCGTCTGCGCCGGCCACTGGAAGCCTGTGACGGTCCTGGTGAAGGAGAACACCCCCGCCGCCAGCACTGCGCCAGTGAGCGCGACAGACACGAGCCGGAGCGGCCAGCGCTGGTGCCCCCACGCCGCGACGAGGGCGATGAGGCTCAGTGGCATGGCGATGGCGAGGAGACCCAGAAACGCCGAGGGGTGGGCGAGTGCTACGCCGCCGATGCTGAAGATGGCCAGCAGCGCCAAAGAATCCCAGCGACCTAGGCGCGCTTCCCGGGTGAGACCGATGAGCTGCAGCAGGAGCGCGAGCGCCAGGGGCAGCATCGCGATGCCCAGGAAATAGGGGTAGAGCACTCCGTAGCTCAGCGTGTTGAGCGGAAAGGCCGGGAATGCGGCGGTGAGTACGGCTGCGGTGACGAGCACGGCCGGGCGGCGCGGTACGAACTGTGAGGCCAGGGTGAGTGCGCCGGCCGGCCACACCAGTGCTGAGACCGCCCAGTTGAACATGTTACTCGCGGTAGGAATATCGGCACCGCTGACTCCCACCACGAAGGAGACCATGACGTGCCACGCATCGGGATAGAAGACGGGCTGTGGAAAGGCGGTGGTGAAGCTTGAGATCCAGAAAGCGGAGGCGTTCTGGGCGTCGAGAGCGTACCTGACCGCGTTGAGGTGGAAGAGATTGTCAACGGTTTGAGAGATGTGACTCGGCGATTGCAGCCCGACGACGGTGAGAACCGTGAGGAGCGCTCCCGAGATAGCGAGCGAGATCGGCACCCAGCGGGCCGACCCTCGCCGGATGGCGGCGTCTTCCGTTGCGGGCGCTGCACGCGCTGAGAAGCGGGTTCTCAGCGCGAATCGTATGAGGCATACCGCCGCGGCACCGAGCGCCGCACAGCCGAGCAGGGCTGTCCCCGGGTACCAAGGTAGCCCGATGACGGGCAACAGCATTGCCACCCCCGTCAGCAGCGTGATCGAGATCACAGGAGCTGTGCTCCACGCCCACAGACCGCGCATGCCCGAGAAGTGCGCGACAGCGGCGCCGGGCGCGAACAGCACGAAAACGCTCACCGCCGCTGCGGGGAGCGCGCCGATCCACTCAAACAAACTCAGCCGGCCTGGTCCACGGTCAGCGGCACGCGGCCCTCCTGCGCGGCCCACCAGGCGAGGTCGGCGGCGAGCGGCGAGTTGGTGCTGAGGGCGAGCGGTTCTGCAACGAGCACGTCGCCGCTGGCGTAGCGCTCGCTGAGCAGAGCGACCTCGGCCGCATCGATGCCGTAGCGCTCCATGCCGACGGTATTGAGCGCTCGGAGTCTCGCGGGAGAGCCGAAGGCCTTGGCGTAAGGAGGGACATCTCGGGCGATGGGGGTGCCCATGCCGACCATCGCACCGGCGCCGATGATGCGGCGCTGGTGAATGCAGGCGTTCATGCCGATGTTCACGCGCGGTCCGATGACGCAGTGCCCTCCGATACTCACCCCTGCCGACACTGTCGTGCCCTCTCCGATCAGCACGTCGTGCGCAACGTAGGCCCGCGCCAGAATCCAGCAGCCGGCGCCGATCGTCGTCTCGCGGTAGCTGCCCTGGTGCACCACCGCATTCTCGCGGATCACCGCGCCCTCCCCGATCCGCACCCCGGCATGTTCAAAATCGCCTGCCCATGCCGCGTTCTGCCGCAGATTCGACATCTCAGGCGGAGCGCCGATCTGCGCGCCGGGGCCGATCCACACATCGTCCTCGATCACTGCGGGACCGAGAACCACGGCACCGGGCCCAACTGACACGTTCTGACCGAGGGTGACGCCCTCTCCGATGTACGCAAGCGGGCTGATCTGGGGGGCTGACATGGGCACTATTCTATGGGCCCCTCATAGGGAGCGGCGGTGAGCCGCAGGGGCCGTCAGCCCCGCGCCGGAAGTGCTTTGTTAGAATCGTGCGGTTGCTCCGGGTGAATCTCCCGGAGATGCGCGTGTGCGGGACAGGCTGTAAGGAGAAGACGTGGCACCTACGACTGTCGGCGGTGCCGGAGCGATTCCGGCTGGATACGACGTCCCCGGCCAGGGGCGAGGGCTGCTTGAGGTATTCCGCTGGCGCTACCTGCTGCGTCTCCTCGTGCGCAAGGAGACGTCGACGCGCTACCGCAACTCGGTGCTGGGGTGGGTGTGGTCCTATGTGCGGCCGGCTGCACAGTTCACGATCTTCTACTTGGTCATGGGCGTCTTCCTGCAGATGGCCCGCGGTATCCCGAACTTCGCGATGTACCTGTTTTCCGGCATCATCGTCATCAACTTCTTCAGCGAGGGATTCTCAAACGCAACGCGCTCCCTCGTCGACAACGCCCACCTCGTACGCAAGATCTACATGCCGCGAGAACTCTTCCCCGTTGCGGCGGTGATCGTCTCCTTCGTGCACTTCCTGCCGCAGGCGGCTGTGCTACTCGCCGTAGCACTCATCTTCGGCTGGCTGCCACTGCCGATGTACCTGGGCGCCGCGATCCTCGGCATGCTGATCATCGCCCTCGCCGCAACCGGCCTCGGGCTGTTCTTCGGCTCGCTCAACGTCGCCTTCCGCGATGCGCAGAACTTCGTTGAGCTCATTCTCATGGTTGCGGTCTGGGCTTCTCCGGTGCTCTATTCCTGGGAGATGGTCGCCTCGCAGCTACCGAATTGGGCGATGTGGATCTATCAGGTCAACCCGCTCACTGCAGCAGTCGAACTCTTCCACCTCGCATTCTGGGATCCGGTGACTGCGAACGCTCACGCGCTCCCCGAGAACTTCTGGATCACCGTGGGCATTGCGGGAGCGCTCACTCTCCTCGGCGTGATCGTCGGACAGTGGACATTCCGCAAGATCGAGCCGCGCTTCGCGCAGGACCTGTAAGGAGACCGGCATGGCACAGCAGCACCTTCCCGCGATTGTCGTTGATCGCGTCACGAAACATTTCTCGCTCAAGCACACCCACTCGATGAAAGAGGCGTTCATCGGGTGGACGAAGGGCAAGCAGCTCCGCACCGACTTCACTGCGCTCAACGATTTGAGCTTCGACGTCGCCGAAGGTGAGTCGATCGCTCTGCTCGGATACAACGGCTCCGGCAAGTCGACGATGCTGAAGATCATGTCGGGCGTCATGCCGCCCGACGAGGGTGCAGTGCTCACCCGCGGTCGTGTCGCAGGTCTCATCGAGGTGGGAGCTGGATTCCATCCCGATCTCACCGGTCGTGAGAACGTCTACCTCAACGCCGCCATCCTTGGCATGAAAGAGGCTGAGATCGACGCGATCTTCGAGGAGATCGTCGACTTTGCCGAGATCCGCGAGTTCCTTGACCAAGAAGTGAAGTTCTACTCCTCGGGCATGTTTATGCGCCTTGCGTTCTCGGTGGCGATCCACGTCGAGCTCGATATTCTTCTTGTCGATGAGATCCTCTCGGTCGGTGACGCACCGTTCCGTGAGAAATGTCGGCTGAAGTTCCAGGAAATGATCGAGCAGAATAAGACCATGGTCGTGGTGAGCCACGATATGGAGATGGTGCGTGAGCTCTGCGGCCGGGGCATTGTGATCAAGCGCGGTAAGAAGCGCTTCGATGGGCCGATTGAAGACGCGATCGCGTACCTCGGCTCGGAGGAGTACCGAGTCGCTGATTAGACGGCTTGCCTTTGGCTGATCGTACCCCTGGCGAGGTCGCCTTTCTGCCGACTACCGGCTGCTTGTTAGCTGCACGCCACACGGTAGAGCGCAGCGTCTCCTTCTCGGTCGACCTCCTGCAGGATCGGATTGCCGCCGACGTGGCGCAGCCCGGAGAAGTGCGCCGACTTCTCAGCCGGGTAGACCTGGAAGTTGGGGTCGCCGAAGTCGAGCACGTAGTCCACGCCGAGGCGATCAAGATAGGAGCAGGCGGTGTCGCCCATATCGCGCAGCCCGGCGGCGATCGTGGCCGCGTCCTCGTCGTACTGCGAGGTCATGTGCGGAAAGAGCACGGTGCGCCCGGCGATTGAATAAGCGTATGCCGTACCGCTCCACGGATCGCCCGCGATCCGCGCGTCCTCAGGCGTTTCGGTGTCGAGCCGCTGCAGCAGCGCCATTTCGTCGGCCGACAGCAGGTCTGGCTGGTCCTTGTCGGCGGGCGTGGCGGAGTACAGCCCGCTCATCCAGCCGATCTGGCTGCCGATGTTCGAGCCGCGCGCGCCGGTGAGCAGGATTGCGGCGACTGCGAGCAGCGCGATCACGGGAATCCACGTCGCGGGCGTACGGGCCGGGAGCCGCTCGGGGAGGCGCGCCAGGCCGAGGCGGATCGCATCGAAGAGCAGCATGGCCGATACTGCCGCGAGGGGCACGGCTGTAAGAGGAAGGAGCGCCGCGAGCCTGGCAGCATCGTTGTACCAGGCCACAGTGAAGGCATCGCGCAGGGGGCCGTTGAAACCGACAGCGATGGCGTACAGCGCGACGATGAGGCTGTATGAGACGACGAGCCACCGGTGTTGCTTCCAGATCAGCAGCAGCGCGGCGCCGGAAAGCACGAAGAGCGAGACGAACCATGCCTTGGCGGGCAGCTGCGGTGCGTTGGAGAGCGCGCTCAGCGCGCCCTTGAGCACTCCGCCGGCGTAGTGCTTGTCGCTGTCGCCGTTCTGCACGACCGCCCACAGCGTCACGATCACAGCGAGGGCCGCGAGCACGCCGATCCATCGCCCGATCCGGCCGCGTCTGGTGAGACCGCGGCGATCGACCCGTCCGGCATAGGCAATGATCAGGGGAAGAGCCACTACAGCGAAGCCGTAGACGCCATTGGGGTGGGCGAAGACCGTGGCACCGAGCGCTCCGGCTGCAGTGATCCACAGGGACGCGCGGGGGGCGGCCGAGGCTTGGAGCGACGGGCGCAGCGCAAGGTGGGTGAAGCCGACAGCGATCGGGAGGAGCGCGTTTGCCAGCAGGTTCGGGTAGAGCACCCCCCATGAGAGCAGCAGGTAGGGGAAAGCCGAGGAGGTTGCGGCGAACACCCCGGCGGCAAGCATCCCGGATCTCCGAGTCGCGACGAAGGGGGCGGTGAAGAAGAGCACCGCGATCGGCCACACCCACGCGGCAACTACCAGCGCCATCGCGTTTGTGGCGACGGGGATCGACGCCCCTGTGATGCCCGAGACCAATGCGACGACGGCGTGCCATAGCGTTGGGTAAGGGGCGATGGCCTGGTAGGGAACCGCCAGAGTCATGTGCAGCGGAGAAGCATCACCGGTGTCGAGAATGAACTCGGCCGCATTGAGGTGGAAGACCGCGTCATAGGTCTGCGAGACGTTCTCGGGCGCTTGAATCGCGCGAGCCACCTCGACCGCGATGATGCTACCGGCAAGGAGCAGCGGCACCGCCGCGAGCAGGCGAGCCTTGGGATGTTGCCGAAGCGGTGGCCTTGCGGGCAACCAGCGGCGCAGCCCGAAAGCGATGGCCGCGAGCACTGCTGCGCAGATGAGTACGGGGAGCAGGCCCCAGCGCACGCCGAGGAGCGGGGCGCTCAGCGAGGCGACCGCGATTGTGGCGAAGGAGGCGGCGATGCTGCCCGCCAGGAAGCCGAGTCCGCGCAGCCGCAGGGCGTACGCCGTCGGCAGGCCAGGAAGAGTGGTGAGGGCGATCGTAGTGAGCAGCGCCGGTGCTGCTGAGAGCCAGGCTGTCAACGCCGCTCCTCGCGCGCGCGCGCCTCGATGAGCGCGACAGCGCGCGCGAGTTCGGTAACCCTCGCGTCGCTTCGAGCCTTTGCGCGCACCGTCGCCACGGCGAAGAGCAGCATCATGATGATGAAGACATAGAGCAGGAGATCGGTGCCGCGGCCGACCCCGAAGAAGTTCGCCACGACCGTGAGCGCGCTCGGGAATAGGATTGCGAGCGCGGCGACGATGACGAACAGGATCGCGAAGATCCGTTTGAGTGCGAGGGAACGCTCACCCGGGAGGAACTTCACCGCGAGCGCAGCGGCGATCACGATCACGGCGATGAGGAGGAACTGGAAGATCGACATCGTCTTCTCCTAACGGATGATCAGGTCGATGAGGATGTTGACCGAGTTGAGCAGTGACTGACCCTTGGCCTTCGAATAGTCACTGTAGATGACCTCGACCGCCTGCTCGGCGTAGGGAAGGCCGGTGCGTCCGAGCTGCACCACGATCTCGGTGCCGTGCGCCATGCGATCCTGACGCAGCTTGATGCGCGACAGCGCATCCTCGCGGATCACGCGCAAGCCGTTGTGCGCATCGGTAAGTCGCGTGCGCGTAGTGAGGTTGGTGACCCACACGGCAGTCTTCAGCACGATTTTCTTGAGAATGCCGGGCTTGGTGCGGTCGTCAAGGAACCGCGACCCGAACACGATGGCGAGATCTTCCGAGCGGGCGCGTTCGAGCATCACCACAGCGTCTTCAACCCGATGCTGGCCGTCTGCATCGAAGGTTACGACGAAGCGCGCGCCGCGTTCGAGGGCGTACTCGAACCCGGTCTGCAGTGCGGCTCCCTGGCCGAGATTGATGGGGTGGGTGACGAGCCGCGCGCCCGCCGCCTCGGCGATTCGACCGGAGCCGTCGCGGGAGCCGTCATCGATGCAGACTACGTTCGAGAAGAGCGGGAGAAGACCGCTCACGACATCGCCGATGACCTGCGCCTCGTTGTAGAGGGGGATGACGACCCACGCATCGTCGTTGAGGCCGCGCAGATCGCCTGAGAGGGCAGGATTCATGGTGTCCATTCTGGCAGACACAGACAGGAGGCAGCCTGCATGACATGGGGTCGTTGGCGGGAGACCTCCCGCGCGATTAGAGTAAAGCGAAACATTCAGCAACTACTTGAGGCTTTGACGTCTCGTTCGATGAAGGAGTGCCGGTGCGAGCCAGGATCAAGTGGCGCGGTGCGCGAGCGACAGCGATTGCGCTGTGCGCGGCCGGGGCCGCGGTGATGGCGCTGCTCGCGCCGAGCATTTCGGACGCGCCCGCCTACGCTAACCCGTCGGCGGGCTTCGACGCGGGCAACATCATCGACGATGCGCTGTTCTACGACGGCACGGCTTGGAACGCGGCTCAGATCCAGTCCTTCCTGAACCAGCGCGTGCCGCGCTGCACGATTGGGGATCCCGGCCGCGGGGCCTACACGCCATGGGGAAGCACCATGATTTCTGGAGCGTGCCTCGGTGGCTCATTCTGGACGACGGCCGCGCGACCCGCCAACGCATACTGCAGCGCTATGGCGGGCGCCGTGAACGAGAGCGCTGCGAGCTATATCGCGCGTGTTGGTGCGGCGTGCGGCATCAGCCCGAAGGTGCTGCTCGTCATGCTCGAAAAAGAGCAGAGCCTGGTCACCGACACCTGGCCGACCGTGCGTCAGTACGATTTTGCGATGGGGTACGACTGCCCGGACTCCGGCCCCAACAATTCGCCCAATTGCAATAACGGCGCCGGGGGTTTTCCCGCTCAGATGTATCGCGGCGCTTGGCAGCTGAAGGTGTACAAGGCCTTTCCGAACAGCTACAACTATCGACCGTTCCAGAACAACCGCATTCAGTGGCATCCGAACGCGGGCTGCGGCACCTCGGATGTGTGGATCGCGAACTGGGCCACCGCCGCGCTGTATATCTACACTCCGTACCGCCCCAACCAGGCCGCGCTCAATGCAGGCTGGGGTACGGGCGATAGCTGTTCGAGCTACGGCAACCGCAATTTCTACAACTTCTACACGAGTTGGTTCGGCAGTGCGCAGGGCGTGCAGGTCAGCGAGTACTTCACTGCCTTCCACACCAGCAATGGTGGGCTAAGCGGGCTCTACGGCCGCCCCTTGCAAGTAGCCCAGCCCGTCGGCATCGGCGTGGTGCAGGAGTTCAGCGGGGGCACCCTCTACTGGAACCCGTACACCGGTGTCGGCGGGGTAAACGGCGCGATCCGCGACTACTACCGCGTCGTTGGCGGTCCCTTCGGGGTGCTGGGCTACCCAATCGGTCGTGAAAATGCCGTGAGTGGCGGTGCTTCGCAACGATTCGAGCGCGGCTATGTCTACTGGAGCTCGCCCTACGGCTCGCAGCCTGTGGGTGGTGCGATTCTGCCGCTCTACACCTCCGAGGGTGGCCCAGCGGGGTACCTCGGATTCCCGACCGGCGGCGAACGGCCTGTCACCGGCGGTGTGAAGCAGGAGTTTGAGCGTGGTACGGCGTATTGGTCGAATCGGACTGGTGCTTCGGTGATCAATGGTGCGATTCGTGGTTTGTATCTGAGCGAGGGTGGCCCTGATGGGTATTTG